>NZ_CP119147.1:5062500-6262500 GCF_029167645.1 Streptomyces sp. AM 2-1-1
CTCGCTGCTGCGAGTGTAGCCGTCACGGCGGCGACCGCGCTGGTCGCCGGATGCACGTCCGGGAGCGCGGGCACGTCCGGTGCCAACGGCGACACGCTGACCCTGTGGACGCACAACGCCGGCAACTCGGTGGAACTCGACGTCGTCAAGAAGATCATCAAGGACTTCAACGGCTCTCAGGACACGTACGAGGTCAAGCTCCAGGCGTTCCCGCAGAGCGACTACAACAACTCGGTCGTGGCGGCAGCCTCCGCCCGGAAGCTGCCCTGCCTGCTCGACGTGGACGGCCCGAACGTGGCGAACTGGGCGTGGGGAGGCTACCTGGACCCGATCGACGTCTCCGGCAGCGAGGTGCCCCTGCTCGCCCAGCTGGCCAGCACCGTCGGGAAGTACGAGGACAAGCTCTACGCGTTCGGCTTCTACGACGTCTCGCTGGCCTTCTTCGCCCGCAAGTCGGTGCTGGAGTCCCACGGCATCCGTGTTCCCACCATGGGGAAGCCGTGGCAGAAGGACGAGTTCGACACGGCGCTCGCCAAGCTGAAGAAGAGCGGCGAGTTCGAGTACCCGCTGGAGATGGGCACCGGCGGCACCGGCGAGTGGTGGTCCTACGGCTACTCGCCGCAGCTGCAGAGCTTCGGCGGGGACCTGGTCGACCGCCGCGACTACGAGAAGGCCTCGGGCACCCTCGACGGCGAGAGCGCCGTGCAGTGGGCCACCTGGTTCCAGTCGCTGGTGACCAAGGGCTACATGGCGAAGAAGTCCGGAGCCGACCCCAACAAGGACTTCCTGGCCGGCAAGAGCGCCATCCAGTGGGACGGCAGCTGGAACGCGGCAAAGAACGCCGAGAAGCTCGGTGACGACCTGGCGATCATCCCCCCGGTCGACTTCGGCACCGGGCCCAAGATCGGTGGTGCGTCCTGGCAGTGGGCCATGAGCTCCACCTGCTCCAACAAGGCCGGCGCACAGGAGTGGCTGAAGTTCTCCCGCCAGAACAAGTACTTCGTCGAGTACGCCAGGGCCACCAGCACCATCCCGGCCACCGACGCCGCGGCGCGCGAGATCGAGGACTACCAGCCCGGCGGCACGTTCGACGTCCTGGTCGACTTCGCGCGTGAGTACGCGACGGTGCGGCCCGCCACCCCGGCCTATCCCTACATCTCCACCGAGTTCGAGAAGGCGGCCAAGGACATCCTGGCCGGCGCGGACCCGAAGAAGGCTCTCGGCCAGGCCGCGAAGGACATCGACAGCAACCTGAAGACGAACGACTACTACTCCGACTGACCTGCCCGGTCCGGTTCGGGCGCGACCCGCGGTCCGAGCCGGACCGATCCTCTGGAGACAGATACCGTGCCCACCATGATCGCAGCCCGGGAGCGGCTGCGTCCGGTCCGGCGAACCCGAACGACCAACGCCCGTCGCCGTGAGAGCCTGACCGCCTTCGGCATGGCCACCCCGGCCGTCGTGCTACTGATCGTCTTCCTCGTCGTGCCGGTCGCTCTGGCCTTCACCCTGGCGTTCACCGACGCGAGGCTCGTCTCGCCCACCCCAGCCCGCTTCGTGGGTCTGAGGAACTTCACCCTGCTCTTCCAGGACCCGACGTTCTACAAGTCCCTGCGCAACACGGCGTACTTCGCCGCTGTCGTCGTGCCGCTGCAGGCCGGACTCGCCCTGGTGCTGGCCCTGCTGGTCAACACCAAGGTACGGGGCATCAACTTCTTCCGTACCGTGTACTTCCTGCCGGTCGTCACCTCGATGGTCGTGGTGTCCCTCCTGTGGACCTTCCTCTACCGGGAAGACGGCCTGGTCAACCACGTCATCTCCACGCTCACCCTCGGTCACGCCGAGGGACCCGACTGGCTGGGCGACCCGGCCACCGCGATGCCCGCCATCATCCTGATGTCGGTGTGGCAGGGCGTCGGCTTCCACATGGTCATCTGGCTGGCCGGGCTGCAGACCATCCCCGCCGAGCTGTACGAGGCCGCGGATCTCGACGGAGCCACCCGCTGGGACCGCTTCCGCCACGTGACCTGGCCGGGACTGCGCGCCACTCGCACGTTCGTGCTCGTCACCATCACGATCGCGGCCTTCAGCCTCTTCACCCAGATCAGGGTGATGACGCAGGGCGGCCCCCTCGACTCCACCACCACCGTCGTGTACCAGGCGGTGCACACCGGCTACGACCAGCAGCAGACCGCCTACGCGGCTGCCGTCTCGCTGGTCTTCTTCGTGCTCGTACTGAGCGTCTCCCTCGTCCAGCGCTTCCTGACCCGGGAGAAGGACTGACATGACCACCTTCCTCAAGCACCTCGGCGGTCACACCGGCCGCATCGTCCTGGCCCTGGTCTTCGCGCTCCCGCTCGTCTTCATGCTCGTCTCGTCGTTCAAGCCGGACGACCAGATCTTCGGTGACCTGGACTCCCCGCGCGCCTTCCTGCCGGTCGGCGCCCTGTCGCTGGACAACTACACAGCGGTGTTCGAGCGCGTCCCGGCGGCCCGGTTCCTGCTGAACTCCGTGCTGATCTCCTCGATCACCGTGGTGCTCGGCATCGTCGTCAACAGCCTGGCCGCGTTCGCCCTGTCACGTATGCGGTGGCCCGGCCGGAAGCTCGTCCTGACCGCGGTCATCGCCACCCTCATCGTGCCGTTCGAGACCTTCGCCCTGCCCCTGGTGTGGTGGGTCAACCAGCTTCCGCTGCTGAGCGTCAACGGCTTCCACCTGGAGTGGAACACCGGCTGGATGGACACCTACCAGGTGCAGATCCTGCCGTTCGTCGCCAACGCCTTCTCGGTCTTCTTCTTCCACCAGTACTTCCGGAGCATCCCCAAGGAGCTGGACGAGGCGGCCATCGTGGACGGGGCCGGCTGGTTCACCATCTACCGCCGCATCGTCATGCCGTTGTCCGGGCCGGCCGTCGCCACCGTCGCGATCCTGACCTTCCTCCCGGCCTGGAACTCCTACCTGTGGCCATTGATGGTCGTGCAGAGCGAAGAACTGCGGCCGGTGATGGTGGGCATCTCCTACTTCTTCCAGCTGAACGTGGGCTGGGGCCAGATCATGGCGTACTCCTCCATGATCACCGTGCCGATCCTGGCGCTCTTCGTGGCGTTCCAGCGCTCCTTCGTCAACAGCATCGCCTCCAGCGGCGTCAAGGGCTGACCCGCGGCACCACCGTGCCGCTCGCCCTCCTCCTGGTGACTTCCGTGTGCTTCGTGCACCCCGAGAAAGGCCCTGTGTGTCCGCGCTGCCTGCAGACCCCCACCTCCCCGCCCTCCATCTGCGACCGCCCCGCCACTGGATCAACGACCCCAACGGGCTGGTCTTCCACGACGGGCACTACCACGTGTTCTTCCAGTACAACCCGCACGGCCCGCAGCACTCGAACGTGCACTGGGGCCACTTCCGCAGCCCTGACCTGATCAACTGGGAGCCCCTCCCCGTCGCCCTCACCCCCACCCCCGGCGGCCATGACGCCGACGGCTGCTACTCGGGCAACGCGATCTCCGTCGGTGACCACATGGTGGCCTTCTACTCCGCCCACCGCAACGACCGCTGGTGGCAACCCGTCACCACCGCCGAGTCGTACGACGGCGGCCGCAGCTGGGCCAAGCGCCCGGAACCGCTCATCCCCGAACCGCCCGCCGGCACCACCATGTACCGGGACCCCTACGTCTGGTGGCAGGACGGCCGATGGCGGATGCTGGTCGGATCCGCCCTCGAGGACGGCCGCGCCGCAGCGCTGCTGTACGAGTCCGACGACCTGGAGCACTGGACGTACCTCGGCCCCTTCCACACCAGCGACACCGCGTCCGACGGCGCCCCGATCGGCTGGGAATGCCCCCAGTACGCGACCTTCGGCGACCGGAGCGTCCTGATCGTCAGCGACTGGACCCCGCTGAACGGCCCCAGCCGCACCACCGTCCACACCGGCCACGAAGAGAACGGCCGCTTCGCACCGGCTGCCTCCCCCGTGCCGCTGGACCACGGCCCCGACATCTACGCTCCCGCCTTGCTGAAGGCCCCGGGGGAGGACCGATGGCTGATGTGGGGCTGGGCCTGGGAGGCCCGCGACGACGGCTGGGCGCACGAAGCCGGCTGGGCAGGCGTCCTCACCCTTCCCCGCGAAGTGGGCCTGACGGCTGACGGAACGGTCACCCAACGCCCTGCCCGCGAACTGCTGGCCCTGCGCGGCGCCCGCACGCTGCACCGCACCGGACACGTCACGCGGGCCGAGCCGGCCGAGCTCGGTGAGGTGAGCTCCACCTTCGACCTCACCGCCGCCCTGATACCCGACCCCACGGGTACGAGCGGGCTGCGCCTGGTCACCTCGGCAGATGGTTCCGAGTACCTCGACATCCGTCTCGATCCCGCGGCCGGGCAACTCACCGTCGACCGCAGTCACGCCTCGCTCGACACGCGAGCCCGGGGAGGCTCGTACGCCCTGCCCTTCCCCGCCATGCGACGCCGCGGCAGCGCCGTCGGCCTCCGCGTGATCGTGGACCGCTCGATAGCCGAGATCTACCTGGCCGACGAACAGGTCCTCACACTGCGGTTCTATCCACTGGGGGAAGGGCCGTGGCGGCTCGAAGCCCGTACGACGGGCACCCTGCGCAGTGAGTTCGCGGTCGAGGCCTGGGACCTGACTCGGGCGGATGCCCCGCGGGAGCCGACCCTCACGGGCCGGGGACGGGCGTCGGCCGACTGACTCCCCGCCTGACCGGGTGCGCCTGACCGGACCTGCTCACGGCCGTCTCCGCCGCTCCTCGGCGCCCTGACGCCGCGGCAGCCACGACGAAGGTCGTCGACGTGGCGGGGTCCGGGCGGACAGGCGTGTCGGCACGCACCGTCCTGGTCCTTCCGCACCTACGGAGCGGTGAGTTCTCCCGATCCCCGGACGATCAGCCGGGTGGGGACGGTGATGGTGCGGGCGCGGGAACGGTCGCCGTCCAGGCGTGCCAAGGCGGTGTCCGCTGCCTTCCGGCCGATCTCTTCGGGGTCCTGGGCCACGACGGTCAGGGCGGGTTCGAGAGCTTCGGCGAGTGGTACGTCGTCGAAGGCGACCACGGCGACGTCTTTCCGCCTGATGCGGGCCAGTTCGGCGACCACCCCCAGCGCGACGATGTTGTTGCCGGCGAACAGAGCGGTGGGCGGACTCGCCGACTCCAGGAGCCGGGAGGTGCAGACGGAAGCCGCGCGCTGGTCGTGGGCGTTGACGACCAGCGCGCGGTCGTGGGCGAGGCCGGCCTCGGCCAGGGCCGAACGGTAACCGGCCAGGCGTTCACGGCGGGTGTAGAGGTTGGTGGGGAGGTCGCCGACGAAACCGATGCGTCGGTGGCCGTGGGCGATCAGGTGTGCGACCCCCTCGTGTGCGCCCGCGAGGTTGGAACTGACGACGCTGTCCGTGGTCAGCCCGGCTCCCGGCCGGTCGACGAAGACGACGGGCAGCCCTGTGCTCCGATGGCTCCGCAGGTGGGAGTGGTCGGAGCCGACGGACGGGATCACCATCAGGATGCTGATGCGACGGGCGAGGAACGTGTCGGTCAGTCCCCGTTCGCGCGCGGGTTCGTCCGCGGAGGAGCCCATGAGCAGGGTCAGGCCGCGGGCCCGTACGACATCCTCGATGCCGCCGGCCACCGCCCCGAAGAAGGGGTTCCCGAGGTCGGGCACGACGAGCCCGATCGTCGTGTCGGGGCCTCCGACACGGATGTTGCGGGCCATGAGGTTCGGCTGGAAACCGAGTTTGGCCACGGCGGCGAGGACCTGTTCCCTGGTCCGGGCCGACGCGGGGCCGTCCTCGTTGAGCACCCGCGAAACCGTCTTGGCGCTGACGCCCACTTCTCGGGCGACGTCGGCCAGGGTGGGGCGGCGGTTCGCTGCCATGGAGCGGGGGTCTCCCTGTGCTCGTCGGTTCCGGCCGCGGCCTCGGCCGGAACCTGTGAGGGTTTCGTCGGGTGTCAGGTGGCCTGGACTCCCGCTGCCCTTGCGGCCCCGGAATCCGCTACGACAGTACCTCCGGCCCCGTCCAGGGTCAGCGCGCCGGTCATGATGGCGACGACTTCGGCCATGCTGTGGTCGGAGGGCTTGATCACGGCAGCGCGACGGCCCAGCCGGTGGACATGGATCCGGTCGGCGATCTCGAAGACGTGCGGCATGTTGTGGCTGATCAGGACCACGGGCATGCCCTTGTCGCGGACCCGACGGATGAGGTCGAGTACCTGCCCCGATTCCTTGACGCCGAGGGCCGCGGTGGGCTCGTCCATGACGACCACGCTGCGCGCCCAGGCTACGGAACGCGCGACGGCCACGGCTTGCCGCTGCCCGCCGGAGAGGGTCTCGACCGCCTGCGTGAGCGACCGCAGCCCGATCTTCAGGTCGGCCATGTGCTCCGCGGCCTCCTGGCGCATGCGCTTCTTGTCCAGCATGCGCAGGGCACTGCCGAGGAAGCCCGGCCGGCGCAGTTCACGTCCGAGGAACATGTTCGAGGCGATGTCCATCGAGGCGGCCACCGCCAGGTCCTGGTAGACGGTCTCGATGCCGTGGACGCGCGCGCTCTGCGGCCCCGTGAACCGGATGAGCTCGCCGTTGAGGCGGATCTCGCCCGCGTCCGGTGCCACCGCACCGGTGAGGGCCTTGATCAGGCTGGTCTTGCCGGCTCCGTTGTCGCCGATGACCGCGAGGACCTCCCCGGGCATCAGGTCGAAGTCGGCGCCGTCGATGGCGGTGACCTGCCCGTAGCGCTTGACCAGGCCGCGGGCCTGGAGAACAGGGGTGGGAGTGGTGGTGGTCATCGGGACTTCCTCCGGGACATCTGGTCGACGGTCACCGCGAGGATCACGAGGATCCCGGTGATCAGGGTCTGGTAGATGGAGGCCACACCCATCAGTTGGAGGCCGTTGCGGAAGACACCGACGATGAGGACGCCGATGAAGGTGCCCAGGACCGAACCGCGTCCGCCGAAGAGGCTGGTACCACCGAGGACCACGGCGGTGATGCTGTCGAGGTTCTCGGTCTGTCCCGCCTGCGGGTCTCCCACCCCGGTGCGGGAGATGAGCAGCAGGGCGGCAAGGCCGTACAGCACGCCGGCCACGGTGTAGATGCCGATGGTCAGGCGGGAGGTGCGGATGCCGTTGAGGCGCGCGGCTTCCTGGCTGTTGCCCAGGGCGTAGACGTGCCGTCCCCATCCGGTGCTGCTGAGCGCATAGGCCAGGAGGAGGAAGAGGACGATGGTGAGCAGCGAGCCGTAGGTGATGTCCGTGTTGCCGAGCGGGAAGGTCTCTCCTAGGGCGGTCAGCGGGCCGGGCAGGCTGGTGACGGTCTGCTCTTCGGAGTAGATGTGTGTCAGGGCGAACGCCACGTTGAGCATGCCGAGCGTCACGATGAACGGCGGCAGCGGGATCTTCTGGACCAGAAGCCCGTTGAGAAGCCCGAAGCCGCCGCAGACGACCAGGCCCATGGTGATGGCGGCGAGCGGGGGCAGGGTGCCCTCGGCCGCCATCTTGGCGATGACGATGCTCCCGAAGGCCATCACGGCACCGCACGAGAGGTCGATGCCGGCCGTGAGGATGATCAGGGTCTGGCCGATGGCGAGGGTGCCGACGACCATGACCTGCTGCACGATCAGCGAGAAGTTCCCGCCCGTGAGGAACTGGTCCGTCGACAGGGAGAAGAACACGCAGGCGAGGAGGAGGGCGGCCAGAGGACCGGTGGTCGGCGCGGTGAGGAGTCTGCGGGCCGTGGTCGGCGTTTTGAGCTCGGCGTACGGCGCGGTGGTGGCTGTCATGCGAAGTCCTTGTCGGAAAAGCGGAGGTCCTCGGGGGAGGACGGACGGGGGCGGCCGTCCCCGGTCGCGGGAGGTCCGGCCACCCCGCCAACGGGTTCGGGACGGCGGCTGCTCGGGCGCGGGGCGACTCAGCCCCAGCAGTTGTCCAGGCCGTAGGCGGTGTCCTTGGACGCGGCCCCTGCCTGTGCCTTGTCGGTGATCAGGCTGACGCCGGTGTCGGTGTAACCGGTCGCCTTCTTGCCGTTCTCGGCGAACTTCACGACGGCCCCGACGCCTTCGGCGGCCATCCTCAGCGGGTACTGCTGCGAGGTGGCGGCGATCTTCCCGTCCTTGACCGCCCGGGTCCCGGTGCAGCCGCCGTCGACCGAGACGATCAGGACGTCCTTCTCCCTGCCCTTGGCCCTCAGCGCGGTGTACGCGCCGAGCGCGGCCGGCTCGTTGATGGTGTAGACGACGTTGATGTCGGGCGCCTTCTGCAGGCAGTTCTCCATGGCGGTCTGGCCCTTCGCCTGGTCGCCGCCGGTGTCCTGGGAACAGACGATCGCCGGGTCCTTCTCGCCGATGCCGAAGCCCTTGAGGAAGCCGTCGTGCCGCTGGACGCCGACAGCGACGCCCGGGGCCAGGTCGAGGGTGGCGATCTTGGCCGTCCTGCCCTTCATCGAGGCTTTGGCGTAGGCGCCGATCAGCTCTCCGGCCCGGAGGTTGTCGGTGGCGAACAGGGCGTCGACCGCGCTTCGGGGGTCGGTCGGGGAGTCCAGGGCGATGACCAGAATCCCCTTGGCACGGGCCTTCTCCAGGGCGGGCACGATCGCCTTGGAGTCGCTGGGGGTGATCAGGATTCCCTTCACACCTGCGGCGACCATGTTCTCGATCGCGGTGACCTGGCCGGCGTTGTCCCCGTCGAACTTGCCCGCGGAGGTGATCAGTTGGGCACCGCTGTCCTTGGCGGCCTTCTCCGCACCCTCCTTCATCTTCACGAAGAACGGATTGGTGTCGGTCTTGGTGATCAGACCGACCTTGACGCTGCCCGAGCTGTCGCCCCCGGAATCCGATCCGGAACCGGATCCGCAGGCCGTCAGGGTGAGAGCCGCGATACCCAGGCATGCGGCGGTCCTGATCAGGGAGGGGGTCGGACGAATGGTGCGAGGCATGAACGGCTCCTGCGGGATCGGGTGCGGCTCGGTCGGCATCGAAGCATGCCGTCCCGGATGTCATCGTTGACCTATGTCATCGTTGACACTGCTTGTCGAGGATGATGGACTCCGTCCCCCGGCACGTCAATGCCTTGCCGCTGTGACAAATCGGCAACGCCCTCCGGCCGGCGCTCACCCGTAGTCGCACCGCCCGTGTCACGACGTACTCGCCTCGCCCGTCCGTTCGTCAGAGAAGAGCAGCCCATGAGTCCGCGTCAGATCACCGTCTTGGGCGAATGCGTCGCGGACGCGTTCGTCCGGCCCGCGAGCGCTCCCAACGAGCTCGACCTGCATGTCCTGCCGGGGGGTGGGCCGGCGAACACGGCCGTGGCCCTGGCGCGCCTGGGTACGCCGTCCGGCTTTGTCGCGCGGCTGTCCGGGGATGTGTTCGGTCGTCTGTTCCGGGCGCACCTGGAGGCTTCGGGGGTGGACCTGTCACACGCTGTCGTGGCGTCGGAGCCCAGCACGCTGGCGGTGGCGGAGCTGGACGCCCAAGGGCAGGCCGTATACGCCTTCCATGCGCAGGGAACGGCCGACTGGCAGTGGACGAGCGCCGAACTGGCCGGTGTGGACCTGACCGGCACCGCCTGCCTGCACACGGGTTCGCTCGCCCTGGTCCGGGAGCCCGGGGCGGCGGCGGTGGAGGAGTTCCTGGCGGCGGCCGCGCCCCGGGCCACCATCAGCATCGATCCCAACGTCCGGCCGCTGCTGGTGCGTCCCGAGACCTACCGCGCGAAACTGCGGCGCTGGTGCGATCTCGCGGACATACTGCGGCTGAGCGAGGAGGACCTCGGCCTCCTTCTGCCGGGAACGCCTCTGGAGCAGGCATGCGACGTCTGGCACGCTGCCGGGGCGCGGCTCGTCGTCGTCACACGGGGCGCCGACGGAGCTCTCGTCTCGCTGGACGGCGAGCGGATGCACGTGCCGGCCGTGGCGACGCGGGTCGTCGACACGGTCGGGGCCGGTGACTCCTTCACGGCGGGTCTGCTGCACCATCTGGGTGCGCGGGGGCTCCTCGGGGGGCGACTGTCCGGCCTCCGCCTGGGCGAGGTGGCGGAATCCTGTCTCTTCGCCGCCCATGTCGCGGCTCTGACCTGCTCGGTCGCCGGCCCGAACCCTCCTTGGCGAAGCCGGCTGCCGCAGTTCACCGTGTGACGGGCGCTCCGGTCGGGCCTGGAAATCGTGCGCCGGCCGTTGACGCGTCGGCCGGAATGCGTCCATCATCGGCCCCACCCGATGTGTCATCGATGACATGAGTCAACGATGACACATCGTCGACGTGGTCCCCCCAGCGTCGGCAGGGGCTCCCTTTTCGTTCCGTCCGCGCGCCGGGAAGCACCCGGTTGTGGAAACGGCCGCAGCCCAGGAGACACCATGACCTCACGACGCGTATCCCGGCACGCCCGCGCGCGGACGATCGCCGCGACGGCGACCGTATGCGCTCTGTCCGCCGCCCTGTTGACACCGCAGGCCGTTGCCTCCGGAACCCGTCCGTACACCGAGGCCTACCGGCCCCAGTTCCACTACACCCCCCAGAAGAACTGGATGAACGACCCCAACGGGCTGGTGTACTACAAGGGCGAGTACCACCTCTTCTACCAGTACAACCCCAACGGCAACTCCTGGGGCGACATGTCCTGGGGGCACGCGGTGAGCACCGACCTCATGCACTGGAAGGAACTGCCGCTCGCCCTTTCCCACGACGACGAGGAGATGGTGTTCTCCGGCAGCGCGGTCATCGACTGGAACAACACCACCGGCTTCGGAACGAAGAAGAACCCGCCCATGGTGGCGATCTACACGAGCTACGACAAGAGCACCGGTGTCCAGGCCCAGGCGCTCGCCTACAGCAACGACCGCGGACGTACGTTCACCAAGTACGACGGCAACCCGGTCATCGACATCGGTTCCAAGGAGTTCCGCGACCCCAAGGTCCAGTGGTACGCGCCGACCAGGAGCTGGCTGATGACGGTGTCGCTCTCCACCGAGCACAAGGTGCGGTTCTACTCCTCCAAGAACCTCAAGGACTGGGACCTGCTCAGCGAGTTCGGACCGGCCGGGGCCACGGGCGGCGTGTGGGAATGCCCCGACCTGTTCCCTCTCGCGGTCGACGGCGACAAGAAGAACACCAAGTGGGTCCTGGTCGTCAACATCAACCCCGGCGGCATCGCCGGCGGGTCGGGCGCCCAGTACTTCGTCGGTGATTTCGACGGCACGAAGTTCACCGCCGACGACAAGGGCTCCTACACTCCGCCCACCGGCACCGTCGTACAGGACTTCGAGGACCCGGACTTCGGTACGTGGACGGCTACCGGCACCGCATTCGGCCAAGGGCCGGCGGCCGGCGCGCTGACCGGGCAGGGAGCCGTCAGCGGCTTCGACGGCAAGGGTCTCGCCAACAGCTTCCACGCGGGTGACGCGGGCACCGGCATCCTCTCCTCCCCGGTCTTCACCGTCGACAGCCCGTACCTCAACTTCAAGATCGCCGGCGGACGCCACCCCCACCAGGCGGGCACCGTGCAGGAACGGGGACCGGTGCCGGAGGGGACGGCCCTCGCCGACTTCGAAGGCGGCACCTACGGCGACTGGACGATCACGGGCGACGCCTTCGGAACCGCACCGGCCACCGGCAGCCACGCCGGCCAGCAGGAGGTCACGGGCTTCCTCGGCAGTGGGCTGGCCAACTCGTTCCTGAGTGGTGACGCCGCGACCGGCAGCCTCACCTCGCCGGAATTCACCATCGACAAGAACTACGTCAACTTCCTCATCGGCGGCGGCAACCATCCCGCGAGCCAGGCCGGGCCCACCGCCGTCGAACTCCTCGTCGACGGCAAGGTGGTACGCAGCGCCACCGGACATGACGGCGAAGCCCTCAACTGGGACGCGTGGGACGTCCGCGACCTCATCGGCACGAAGGCGCGGGTCAAGATCGTCGACGAGAACACCGGCGGCTGGGGTCACATCAACCTCGACCACATCGTGCTCTCCGACACCCGGGCCCAGCCCGTCTCGCGCGAGACGGCCGTCAACCTGGTCGTCGACGGCAAGGTCGTCGGCAGCGCAACCGGCTCCGACAGCGAGGCGCTGGACTGGGCCTCCATCGACATGCGCCCCTATGCCGGCAAGAGGGCGCGGATACAGATCGTCGACATGAACACCGGCGGCTGGGGCCAGATCATGGCCGACCGGTTCACCACCGCGGCGACGCCCGCCAGATCCGCCCTGCAGCGTGCCGACTGGGCCGACTACGGCAGGGACTACTACGCGGCCGTGTCCTGGGAGGACGCACCGGGCGACGAGCGGCACATGATCGGCTGGATGAACAACTGGGAGTACAGCGGCTCCCTCCCGACCTCCCCCTGGCGCAGCGCGCAGAGCACCCCCCGCCAGATGGCCCTTCGCACCGTGGACGGCGAGGTCAAGCTGACCAGCGAACCGGTGAAGAGCCTGAACTCCCTGCGCCTGGGGCGCCCGGTGGTCTCGGCCGGCACCACGGTGACCAACGCGTCGCGGCCCCTCGGACACGGCGCCGCCAAGGGCAAGGCCCTCGACATCGAGGCGACCTTCTCCCTCAGGGACGCCGGGCGGTTCGGCATCAAGGTGCGGACCGGCGCCGACGGAGAGGGAACCGTCGTCGGATACGACACGACGACGCAGGAGCTGTACGTCGACCGGACCCGCTCCGGCACCGCGGACTTCAGCGACACCTTCTCCGGCGTCCAGCGCGCGCCCCTGCACCCCGTGAACGGCAAGGTGAAGCTGCGGATCCTGGTCGACTGGTCATCCGTGGAGGTCTTCGGCGGCAGCGGCGAAGCGGTGATCACGGACCAGATCTTCCCCGACCCCTCCCACCAGGGAGTGGACGTCTTCGCCGAGAACGGCTCGGTGAAGCTGGACCACGCCCGCGTCTGGCACCTCGTCTGGCACCTCAAGTCCTCCCGGAAGTGACGCGAGTGATCCCCGACCGCGGAAGGACGGACGTGAAGAGGACCCTGCTCGCCGAGTTCACCGCCTGCGAAGGAGCGGAAGAGGAGGTCGCACACCTGCTGCGGGAGTACGCCCGGACGGTGCGCGAGGAGGCCGGCAACCTGTCCTTCGACGTCTGCACCAAGGCATCCAGTCCTCGTGCCTACCTCATCCTCGAGACGTACCGGGACGAAGCCGCCTTCCAGCGCCACCTCACGGCTCAGTATGCCGGCCCCTTCAACACGGCCCTCGTCCCGCTGATCGAGGAGGGCGCCTCTCGCCTGACCATTCTCGATCCCGAGTCCTGACGACCTGCGACATGTTGTCCCGCGGAGTGCGACGCCCGCCGGTCCTCACGCCTCCAGGGATCGGGATCCGCAGGACGACCGGGCGAGGGCGAGCTCGCTGCTCACCCCGCCGGACGACCCGCTCGCCGGCCGGCGCGGCTCGGAACCGGTGGGGTGGCGGATCACCCGTCGGGCCGGGTGGGGAACACGTGCTTCCACGTCGGCTCCCCGCCGACGTGGGTTTCCCTGGACGCGAAGGCTGAGAAGGCCTCGGCGCGTGCGAGCTGCTTGAACCCGCGTGTCCTGAGCGGAGAGCGGTTCACACGGAAGGCGGCCGCACGGTGAGGGGCATGGCCGAGAGGGGCCCGGTCGGGGACACGGGTGAGGGTGACGCAGTGCCCCGCGAGGTCACCGCGGCGTACCGCTCGCCGTCCAGGGCTCGGTGGGCTGGAGCACGGCTTCGGTGAGAGCGCGGGAGCGCAGACCGGTGATCTCCTGGTACTCGGGATCCGCCACCATGCGGCTGAACGCCGCACGGCTGGGGTAGCGGACGAGCAGCACCGCGTCCCAGGACTGCCCTTGTTCCGCGACGAGAGGGGTGCTGCCGTCGCCGGCGTACAGCAGTTCCCCTCCGTGCCGCGCCAGGAAGACGCCGGCCCGCCGCGAGTACTCGCCGTACAGTGCGCGGCCGTCGACGGCGAAACGCAGCAGGTTGAGCATGACGAAGGGGCCATCGGCGCCGCCCTCTTCAGTGAAGCGTGCAAGATCGGAACCCTGCGGATCGACAGCCATGTGTTCTCCCCGATCGTCGGAAACAGGCGGCTCTCGGACGTGCGGCCGAGACGCGGTCAGGAGCATAGAAGAGAACGGAGCCCCTGCATACCGCCCAGTCGGTCCGCGCCACGACCGCACCACACCGCGCAGGCAGGGGGAGGGGTACGGGCTCGGCGAGCCTCGCACGGAGCACTGGCACCGTGGAGGCTCAGCGACTCAGGCGCACTTGCGGCCTCACCGGGTACGGGGCGATCGCGGCGGGGCAGGCGTTCGACGGCCAGGTCGCAGGAGTCCACGACCGCGTCGGTGACCAGTCTTCCGGTGGTGCCGGGGCCCGCACCGGTCCTGCCCCGGCCGTCCTCGCGGCCCGAGACACCACGACCCGCCCGTGACGGCGGCCGGGCTCCGCTGGTCGGGCGGCGGAACCGGTCGGCCGGTTCGCGGGTCCGCCGGTGCTTTCGCGGGCCCGCCGGTGCTGGGGTCAAACCCAGTCGGGGACGTACCCCTCGGCGTAGCGGGCGCCGAATCCACCGTTCGGGAGGATCTCGCGGATCGCGGCGAGATCGGCCTCGGTGAGGGCGACGTCGGTGGCGCCGGCGTTCTCCTCCATACGGGCTGCGCTCCGGGTGCCCGGGATCGGGACGATCTGGTCGCCCTGAGCGAGCAGCCAGGCCAGGGCGAGCTGGGAGACGGTGATGCCCTTGGCCGTGGCCAGCTTGCCGAGCCGGTCCACGGCTTCGAGGTTCTTCTCGAAGTTGCCGGGCTGCCAGCGCGGGTCGGTGGTGCGCATGTCGGTGGCGTCGTACTGTCCCGCGGGCTTCGCGGTGCCGGTGATGAAGCCGCGGCCGAGGGGCGAATAGGGAACGAAGCCGATGCCGAGTTCCCGGAGGAGGGGGAAGAGCTGCTCGACTTCGCGCTCGAAGAGCGAGTACTCGGTCTGCAGGACCGAGACCGGCTGGACGGCGTGCGCCCGGCGAATCGTCTCCGGGCCGGCCTCGCTCAGGCCGAAGTACTTCACCTTGCCCGCATCGATCAACTCCTTCACCGTCCCCGCGACCTCCTCGATCGGCACGTTCGGGTCGACCCGGTGCTGGTAGAAGACGTCGATCTGGTCGACGCCCAGGTAGCGCAGGCTGTTGTCGGCGACCTCGCGGATGTTGTCCGGGCGACTGTTCAGGCCGAACCCCTGAGACGGGTCGGACAGGTCGAAGCCGAACTTGGTGGCCAGGACCACCTCGTCGCGGAAGCCCCTGACCGCCTTGCCGACCAGGATCTCGTTGGACCCGGTGCCGTAGCCGTAGAGCTCGGCCGTGTCGAAGAAGGTGACGCCCAGATCGTGCGCGCGGTGGATGGCGGCGATGCCCGCCTCCTCGTCACCGGGGCCGTAGGCCATGGTCAGGCCCATCGAGCCGTAACCGATCGCCGAGGCGGTCAGACCCTGGGTGCCGAGTGTCCTGTGCTGCATGAGGATCTCCTGATGTTGAACCAAACCGTTCGGTTTGAAGCTTAGGGCGACCATCGGGGGCAGCCAAACCAAACGGTTTGGTTGGCGGGCGTGCCGGAGGAGCTCAGCTGGGAAGCTGGGAAAGGGGGGGCGGCGTTCTGCCGTTGACGGGGGCGGGCACCCGTACCGCGCTCCCTCCGGCGGTGGTGCCCGGCTCGCGGGGCTGAGGAAGGAGCAGTGCCGAGGCGCGATCGAGTGTGCGGAGTCCGGCGGCCCGGTGCTCAGACCGGGCGGGGGAAAAGGCGCTCGACGGCGGTGACCAGGGCCGCGCGGCGTGCCCCGACGGAGGTGTCCGCGGCCAGCTCGGCCGCGGCGGCGCCGATCTCCGGTTGGCCCGCCCAGGTGGTGGCGATCTGGTTGATCAGGGCCAGCACGTCGACCGGATCCCAGGCGGGATCGATCAGGCCGGCACGCTGCGCGTCGCGGAGCTGTTCCACCTTGCCGGCGATGGTGGTCCGCAGGGGGGCGTTGGTGTCGTTGTCGGCGTCGGCGTCGGCGGCGAGCTCGAGGCGCCCCCAGGTGATGAGCCGGTAGTGGTCCGGGTGGGCCGTGAAGTGGTCGAAGAGGATGCCCGCGTAACCGGGCAGGTCCGCCGGGTCCATGCGCGTGGCTTCGACGAGCGCGGCCGTCTCGCGCCCGGCGATGTGTTGGTAGAGGGCCTCTTTGCTGCTGAAGTAGGCGTAGACGCGTTCCTTGCTGGTCCGCGCCTGCTTGGCGAGGCGGTCCACTCGGGCGCCGGCGATGCCGTACCGGGCGAACTCTTCCTTCGCCGCAGTGAGGATCCGCTGCCGGGTGTCGGAGGTGGAGGAGTTCGAGGTCGTGCAGGAGACGGCGGAACGAGACATGCGCCCACGATAGATGACCGAACCGTCCGGTTCGCCGGCACCGCGGTCGGATCCCCCCGGTCGGGCCCGGCACGGTGGTGCGACGTACGGCCCGGCGAGCTCCGGTGCCGCCGCTGCCTGGACCGCCGCTGCCTGAACCGCCGCTGCCTGAACCGCCGCTGCCTGAACCGCCGCTGCCTGAACCGCCGCTGCTTCCGCCCCGCCGATGGACGACTCGCGCCCAAAAGCGCGGGTCGAGCCAGGGAGCGCGCACGCCGGGCCATCAGGAGCACCACAGGCGTTTCCCGGACCCGGACCGCGGTCGTTCCCGCGCGGCAGCGTGCCTACCATTGCACGGACGGCATCCGGGCGAAGGCCTGCGGACAGCCCGCCCAGAGGATGCCGCCGGGTCGTCCGGCTCCGCGAGGACGCGGAGCCTTCGGGTGCTGGGGAGGCGCGGAGAAACGGAGTGGGGCATGCAGAGGCGGGCGTTGCTGGGGCGCGAGACGGAGCGTCGCGCGCTGACCGCCCTGGTCGAGCAGGGGGCCGCCGGGTCGGGCGGCGCGACGGTGATCACCGGCGCGCCGGGGATCGGCAAGTCGGCGCTGGTGGCGGAGGCCGCGGCTGCGGCAGCGCGCGGCGGAACCCATGTGATCACTGCCGTGGGTGTCCAGTCGGAGGAAAACCTGCCCTGCGCCGGCCTGCACCAGCTGGTTCACCAACTGCGCGACGGAATCGACGACTTGCCGAGTCGCCAGCGCACCGCGCTGCTCGCCGCCGTCGGCCTCCTCGACGAGGCCGTCCCCGACCTGTACCTCGTCGGCCTGGCCGCGCTGACCCTGTTGACGGACGCGGCGGCGAAGGCACCGCTGCTGGTGGTCGTCGAGGACGCCCACTGGATGGACCGTGCCAGCCTCGATGTGCTCGGATTCGTGGCACGGCGCATCGAGTCCGATCCACTCGTCCTGGTCGCGGTCACCCGGCGCCTCGACGACCGTCTCGGCAGCGCCGGCCTGCCGGTGCTGCACCTGGGGCCGCTGACGGACGAGGTGTCGGGTGAGGTGTTGGACGCGGTCGCCCCCGACCTGGGACAGCAGGTCAGACGGCGGCTGCTGGAGGAGTCCGCCGGGAACCCGCTGGCGCTGACCGAGCTGCCGGTCGCGCTGCGGTCGGTCGGCGGGGCGTACGCGCTCAACCCGGGTCCGCTGCCGCTGACCGCACGGTTGGAGCGGACCTTCACGGCGCGGGTCTCCCGCCTTCCGGCCGACACCCGTGCGGTCCTGCTCCTCTCCGCCCTCAACGGTGACGGAACGATGGACGAATGTCTCGCCGCGGCGACCCGGATGCTCGGGACGGCGGTCGACGTCTCCGCCGGTGAGGCAGCGATCGACGCGGGTCTGCTGGAAGCCCGGGGGCTGGCCTTCAGGCACCCGCTCGTCCGCTCGGCGATGTACCACGCCGCCACCGCCGCCGACCGACGGGCCGCACACGCCGCCCTGGCCGCCGCGCTCCAGGGACAGCCCGACCGACAGGCGTGGCACCGTGCCGCCGCCACCGTCGGTCCCGACGAACGAGTGGCACGGGAGCTCGACTCCACCGCCGGCCGGGCCCTGCGGCGAGGAGGTGTCGCCGCAGCCCTTGCCGCGCTGAGACGGGCGACGGAGCTGACGGAGGACCCGTCCGCGCGGGCGGACCGGCTGCTCCGGGCCGCGGAGCTCGCGCTGGAGTCGGGCCAGGGAGACACAGCGGCACATCTGCTGGCCCAGGCGCGCTCACTGGACCTCTCGGTCCGGGACCGGGGCCGCGCGGCCTGGGTCAGCATCGCTCTGGCCGAGGGGACCCGGGGGGAGGGAGCCGCGACGGCCGAGCTGGCCGAGCTGGCGGTCGGGATCGCCGCCGGGGGAGAACCGGCACTGGGGCTGCGCATGCTGTGGGGCGCGGTCCTGCAGTGCTTCTGGGGAGAGCCGAGCCCGGCCTCCCGCGAGCGCGTCGCCGCCGCCGCGGACCGGATGCCCGTGCCTGCCGACAACGCCGACCTGGTCGCTCTGCGGGCGTACTCGGCCCCGGTGGAGCGCGGGGAAACGGTCATGGAAGGCCTGACGGGGCAGGTGGAGCGCGCGTCCGAGAACGCGGAGGGGGACCAGCTCCTGGGGGGCGCCGCCGTGATGGTGGGTGCTCCCGCCCTGGCGAGCCGGTTGACGGTGAGGTCGCTGGACGCCCTGCGCGCGCAAGGCAGGCTGTCGATGCTGGCCCGCGCCCTCTGCGTCCAGGCGGGGAGCGCGGCACGGCTGGGTGACGTGCGCGCGGGTTCCCTCGCCGCGGAGGAGGCCGCATCACTGGCCCGCGAGACGAGTCAGCCTCTCGTGCACGCGATGGTGAACGCCATCCGCGCGCAGCTGGCCGCCGTCAGCGGCGACCCGGCGGCGGAGGCGTGGGCGGCGGAAGCCGAGCGCGCGGCCCTTCCCAGCGGCGGGCGCCCGGTGCTGGCCATCGTGCAGATGGCCCGCGGGCAGGCGGCGCTCTGCCAGGGCCGCTACGGCGACGCGTACGGCCACCTGCACCGCGTCTTCGACCCTGCCGACCCCGCCTTCCACCCCTGGTTGCGCTTCTACGCGGTCGCGGAGCTGGTCGAGGCGGCTGTGCGCGGCGAATCCGAGAAGCCGGCGCGCGACGTCGTGCGGGAGCTGACCCCCCTCGGGGAGACGACTTCGTCGCCCGCCCTGCTCTGCGGATTGCGATTGGGCCGGGCTCTGCTGAGTCCGCAGGACGACGCCGAGCCGCTCTACAGGGCGGCCCTCGACGCCGTCCCCACGGATTGGCCGTTCGAGCGGGCGCGGGCACGTCTCGCCCTGGGCGAGTGGTTGCGGCGGCACCGGCGGCCCGCCGAGTCCCGCGCCGCCCTTCAGGCCGCGCGCGAGATCTTCGTCGCCCTCGGCGCGTCGGCGTGGGCGGAGCGGGCACGGCAGGAGCTGCGCGCCGCGGGCGCGTCGTCCCCCCGCCAGGACCCGGCCGCCGTGGACCGGCTGACCTCCACCGAACTGCATGTCGCTCAGCTCGCCGCGCAGGGTCTGACGAACCGGGAGATCGGCGAGCGGCTGTACGTCTCGCCCAGGACGGTGAGCACCCATCTCCAGCGGATGTTCCCCAAACTGGGTGTGACGTCCCGCGGCGAGCTCGCCGCGGTGCTGGGCGGCGGCATGTGACGTACCCCGACGGCGCGGCGTCACGACGTACGCCATGACGTACCCCCACGGCGCGGCGTCATGACGTACGCAGAAGACGTAGCCCGACGGACGCGGTCCCCCCTGCTCGTTTCCTAGATTCGTGCCATGCCCGGTCCGCACACGGCGGACGGGCGGGAAGGCACACCATGGGAACCATCACCGTCGGAGCCGAGGGCTCGACCGGGATCGAGCTCTACTACGAGGACCACGGGGCGGGGCAGCCCGTCGTCCTGATCCACGGTTACCCGCTGGACGGACAGTCGTGGGAGAAGCAGACCGACGCGCTGGTCAAGGCCGGTTACCGCGTCATCACCTACGACCGTCGTGGTTTCGGCCGGTCGAGCAAGACCATGACGGGCTACGACTACGACACCTTCGCCGCCGACCTGGACACCGTGCTGACGCGGTTGGACCTGCGTGACGTGGTTCTCGTCGGTTTCTCGATGGGCTCGGGCGAGGTCGCCCGCTACCTCGGCGTCCACGGCTCGCAGCGGGTGGCGAAAGCGGCGTTCCTCGGTTCGCTCCAGCCCTTCCTGCTGCAGACGGAGGACAACCCCGCCGGTGTGCCGCAGAGCGTCTTCGACGGCATCGCCGAACAGGCGGAGGCCGACCGCCACGCCTGGTTCGAGAACTTCTTCGTCGACTTCTTCAACACGGACGAGACGCTCGGGTCACGGCTCAGCGAGGCCGCGCTGCGGGCGAACTGGGTCACCGCCGTCGGCTCGGCGCCCATGGCGGCATACGCGTGCGTCCCGGCGTGGCTGACGGACTTCCGAGCCGACGTGGAGCGCATCGACGTGCCGTCGCTGATCCTGCACGGGACCGCCGACCGCATCCTGCCGATCGACGCCACGGCCCGCGAGTTCCGCAGCCGCCTGCCCGAGGCGCGATACGTCGAGATCGACGGCGCTCCGCACGGACTGCTGCTCACCCACGCAGCCGAGGTCAACGCCGCCCTGATCGACTTCCTCGCCACCTGAAAGCCGGCGTCTCTCCCGCGACGGTCCGGAGCGAGCGCGTGAGCTGCTCCCTGCCGGTGCGGGTGGCGCGCCACGGAACACTCGAACAGGATGGGGCGCCTCTCGTGAACGGGCTCATGGAAGCGGGGGCCACAGCTCTCGTTCCGACGTCGTCGCAGGCCCGGGACCTCCCGCCGGACGTGGACTGCGACGCCTTCGTCAAGGACATCTACGACCAGTACGGCCCCCTGCTCGTCCGGTACGCCACGCGGCTGCTGGACGGTGACTGGCACAAGGGGGAGGACATATTCCAGGAGACCGCGGCCCGTGCCTGGAAGCACGCCCGCTTCCTGGGCAGCCGCAACGAACGCCTCAGACCCTGGTTGTTCACCGTGGCCCGCAATCTCGTCATCGACCACCACCGGGCGCGGCAGGTCAGGCCGCTGGAGGTCATGCCCGTCGAGGAGCTGGACACGTCCAGCGACAGCACGGCAGCCACGATCGACACCCACGTGGTGGTGCAGGCCCTGCGGGAACTGAACGAGCAGCAGCAGACCGTCATCCGCCTCATGCACCTCCTGGGATGCAGCGTCGATCAGGCTGCGGAACACCTCGGCATACCGCCCGGCACCGTCAAGAGCCGTACCTTCTACGCCATGCGGGCGCTGCGCAAGGCGCTGGAGAAGCAGGGGATCCTGGGGGCGTGACCGCGGCGCGGCCACGTGCCCGCCGCAGTTCTCCACCCCTTCCGCGCTCCCGCGGGGCCCCGTAGCGCCGACCGCATCGTCCTCGGCGGACCACGTGCCGACGGGCTGAACCCACGGCGGGCTTCCGCCGTTCCTGGCATCGGGCTCATCGAAGCCCCCCGGAAACGAGCTGCGCACGTTTCCGCCCACGGCAGTCGTCGAGGTCCGCCACCAGGACGTGGACGACTCCCCCCTCACGAAAGGACGGCACTCCCATGCCGGTTACCGACCACTCTCTGCCGGAGCGCGACCGCGAGACCGCGGGTGCGGCGCTCCAGGCGACCCTGGCCGATCTTCTCGACCTGTCCCTGGTGGCCAAGCAGGCCCACTGGAACGTGTACGGTCCGCGCTTCCGCTCGGTACACCTGCAGCTCGACGAGGTCGCGACCGTCGCCCGGAACCACGCCGACACGGTGGCCGAGCGCGCGGCCACTCTGGGCGTCAGCCCGGACGGACGGGCCGCGACCATAGCGGGGGCCAGCGGCGTGCCCGCCCTTCCGCCGGGCTGGACCGAAGACAGCGACGCCGTCGAGGCCTTGGTGCGCGCGCTCTCGGCAGTGACCGCACGACTGCGCCGGCGCATTGCCGAGGCGGGCCCGGCGGATGTGGTCACGGAGGATCTCCTCATCGGGCTCACAGCTGATCTGGAGAGACAGAGCTGGATGTTCCAGGCGGAGAACCGGGGCTGATCGGTCCCCGGTTCCCGCGAGGCGCTCCCTGCCCCGTCCACCTCGCGTCGGGCGAGCGCCGCGCTGTGGGCGCAGAGGCGTGTGCACGGATGTCGGCACTGCCGTGACCTGGGGCGATGCGTGAACCGCCGTGACGTCCGGCCCGTTGAGTGATCGAACAGTTGTCGTCAGGAGTGGAGAAGAGCATGGGTGTCGAGGGAACGAGCACCGACCGGTTCGAAGCGGTACGAGCGGCGTTGGCGGCCCACCTCGAAGCCGGCGACGAGTTGGGGGCGTCGATCGCCGTCGATGTGGACGGGGTCATGGAAGTCGATCTGTGGGGCGGCCACACGGACGGGGCGCGGACCGTGCCGTGGCACCGGGACACGTTGGTGAACATGTGGTCGACCACGAAGACCCTCACCAGTCTCGCCGCTCTCGTCCTCGTCGACCGGAGCGCACTGGATCTGCACCGCCCGGTCGCGCACTACTGGCCCGAGTTCGCAGCCCGGGGAAAGGAGCACATCGAGGTGCGGCACGTCCTGGCCCACACCTCGGGACTCTCCGGCTGGGAGCAGCCCTTCTCCATGGAGGATCTCTACGACTGGCCCACCGCGAGTGCCCGGCTGGCCGCGCAGGCGCCCTGGTGGGAGCCGGGCTCCGCTTCGGGCTACCACGTGCAGACACAAGGGCAACTGGTGGGAGAGCTCGTCCGGCGGGTCAGTGGTCGTACTCTCAAGGAGTTCGTCGCCACCGAGATCGCCGGACCGGCGCGGGCGGACGTCCAGATCGGCGCACGCCGGGCCGACTGGCCGCGTATCGCCGATCTGGTGGCCCCCTCACAGCTGGGCGGTATACCCGCGGGACTCGATCCCGAGGGCATCTTCACCAGGACGCTGTTCGGAAGCCCGGCGCGTGACGAGCACGTCGACACCCCGCAGTGGCGCTCCGCCGAACTCGGCGCCGTCAACGGACACGGCAACGCGCGGGGCCTGGCACGAGCGCTCTCCGTCATCTCACGGCGCGGCCAGGTCAACGGTCACCGGCTTCTCTCCGCGGAGACGGTGGACAAGGTGTTCGACGTACAGGCCGACGGAGTCGACCTGTTCCTGGGCGTTCCCGTCCGCTGGGGCGTGGGCTACGCACTCGCGGATCCGAGGACGATGCCGCACATGCCCACCGGGAGGATCTGCTTCTGGGTCGGCCGGGGCGGTTCGATCGTCCTGATGGATCTCGACCGGCGCGTCACCTTCGCGTACACGATGAACCGGGTGGGCGACGGGATTCTCGGCTCGGAGCGTACCCACAGCTACCTCAGGCACGTCTACGAGGCCCTGGAGCGAACCGGCTGAGGTGGACCCGCGGGGGCCCGCCCCCGATCCGCTGCGGTCCGTACCGCCCCGCCGCCACGAGATCGGCAGGGCGACGGCTCCTCAGGTCGCGACGAGTTCCCGCTCACGGTCCGGCGTCGCGACCGGGGGCTTCCTGTTCGGCAGGGAGAGCCGGAAGACCTTGTGCCACGCGGAGAACACCTGCTTGGGCAGTGGCCCGGTGACGTACTCCAACTCGTACTTCTCGAACAGCGCGCGCACCTCCACCGCGACCTCGGCGTACCGGTTGCTCGGCAGGTCCGGAAACAGGTGGTGCTCGATCTGGTGCGACAGGTTGCCGGTCATGAAGTGCAGGGCCTTGCTGCCGCTGATGTTCGCCGAGCCCATCATCTGGCGCAGGTACCACTGGCCGCGCGTCTCGCCCTTGATCGACCGGCGCTCGAAGACCCGCACGCCCTCGGGGAAGTGCCCGCACATGATCACCGAGTGGGTCCAGAGGTTGCGGACCAGGTTCGCGGTGAACGTGGCGGCGAGGGTGGGGAGGAACGAAGGGCCGGACAGCAGCGGGTGGATCACGTAGTCCTTGAGCACCTGCTTGCGGATCTTGCGGCCCACGGCCCTGGCCTGCGCGCGGAACTCCGGTTTCTTGCGGCGGCGTTTGCCCAGGTTCTTGCCGAGCTCCAGGTCGTACGCCGCGATGCCGTACTCGAAGAAGCAGGCGTTGATGAAGTTCCACAGGGGCTGGCCGAGGTGGAACGGGTGCCACCTCTGGTCCTCGTCGACGCGCATGATGCCGTAGCCGAGGTCGTTGTCCTTGCCGATCACGTTGGTGTACGTGTGGTGCAGCTCGTTGTGCGAGTGCTTCCACTGCGCGGACGGCGAGACGTGGTCCCACTCCCAGGTACTGGAGTGGATCTTCGGGTCACGCATCCAGTCCCACTGGCCGTGCAGGATGTTGTGGCCGATCTCCATGTTGTCCATGATCTTCGCCACGGACAGTCCGGCGGTGCCGAGGAGCCACGCGGGCGGGAAGAACGAGAACAGCAGCACGCTCCTGCTGGCCAGTTCGAGCTTGCGCTGCGCCGAGATGACCGCACGGATGTAGGCGGCGTCCTTCTCGCCGCGGCCGGCGATCACCGCGTCGCGGATCGCGTCCAGCTCGCGGCCGAGTTCCTCGATCTGCTCCGGGGTCAGGTGGGCGGTGGGGTCGATGGCGGTCAAGGTGCTTCCCTACCGTTCGATGGTGCAGGGGCCCGCCGCGGCGGACACGCAGGTCTGGATGAGGACGCCCGGCTCGGCCTCGGTGATCTCGCCGGTGCGCAGGTCGCGGACGGCGCCGGCGGCGAGCGGCGTGATGCAGCCGAAGCAGATGCCCATGCGGCACCCGGAGGGCATGAGCACACCGGCCTCCTCGCCGATGTCCAGCAGCGGTGTGGCGCCGTCCGCGCCGACGGTCGTGCCGGTGGTGCTGAAGGTGACCTCGCCACCGTCGCCCGTGACGACGACGGTGGGGCGGAAGCGCTCCGTGTGCAGGCGCTCCGGTACGCCGTGCTCGGCCCAATGCGCGTCGGCGGCGTCGAGGAGGCCCGCGGGTCCGCAGGCCCAGGTCTCGCGCTCGGCCCAGTCGGGCACGAGTTCTCGCAGACGGGCGATGTCGAGCAGGCCGTCCGTGGCGGTGTGCACCTCGGTGAGCCGCAGCTTCCCGCCCGCGACCAGGTCGTGCAGTTCGTCGCGGAAGATCACGTCCTGCGGCCGTGGCGCGCTGTGGACCATGACGACGTCGTCGAACTCGGCGTCGCGCAGCATGCCCATCACGGGCGTGATGCCGCTGCCGGCCGTCAGGTAGAGCACCTTGGAGGGCTTGGGCCGCGGCAGCACGAAGTCACCGGCCGGCTGGTCGAGGTGGATCAGCGTGCCCGGTTTCGCCCTGCGGACCAGGTGGTTGCTGACCTTGCCGTCCGGGATCGCCTTCACGGTGATCGTGATGCGGCCGTCCCGGCGGTTCGTCGGGGAGGTGAGGGAGTAGGCACGCCACAGGCGCACCCCGTCGACGTCGACGCCGATCCGCACGTACTGACCGGCCTCGTGGCCGCGCCAGCCCTTCCCCGGTCTGATCACGACAGTCGCGGCGTCCCCCGTCTCGGGTCGCACGGCCTCGATGCGCCCTCGCAGATCAGCGCCCGTACGCAGCGGGCTGACCAGGTCGAGGTAGTCCGACGGCAGCAGCGGCGTCGTGACCATCTCCAGGAGTCTCCACGCCCTGCTGCGGAGGGCTGTACTCGTCATGACTCCAGCTTGCTGTGCCTCAGAGGGTAAAGTCCTGACCAAAGGACGTAAATCTGGTCGGCAGAATTGTTCGCAGGGAACAGAACGTGAACCATGCAATCCGGAAAGCCGGCGAACTGGCTCTCAACGGGACGACGGTCACCGCACTCCGGGCCGCGCTGAAGACCACCGCCGACGAGGTCGTCCAGGCGATCATCGACGAGGTCCCCTCCTACGCCAACGCCCTCTCGGGCCGTATGGGCGGCACCATCCGCCGAGCCGTCCGTACCGCTCTGGGGCACTATCTGGATCTCGCGAGCGGGAACACCACGGGCGGTGACGCCACCGACGCGGCCTACGAGCTGGGCCGCGGTGAGGCGCGCGACGGCCGTTCGATGGACGCTCTGCTCAGCGCCTACCGCGTCGGCGCCCGCGTGGCCTGGCGCTACCTGGCGGCGGGTGCCGTACCCGCGGGTCTCGCCGCCGCCGAGGTCGCCAAGTTCGCCGAGCTGACCTTCGCCTACATCGACGAGCTGTCCGCCGCGAGCGCGGCCGGCCACGCCGACGAACTGGCCGCCCGGGGCAGGGCCCACGAGCGCCTCCTGGAACACCTGGCCCGCGACCTCCTCGCCGGTGCGAGCCAGGACGTCCTGCTCGCCTCGGTGCAACGGGCCGGGTGGCAGCCTCCGGTCTCGCTGACCGCGGTCCTGCTCCCCACCGACCAGGTCCGGCCGGCCTACCGCGCCCTCGACCCGAGCACCCTCGTCCTCGACGATCTGCCGGACGCCACCGGTGTGCTGCTCGTCCCCGATGCCGACCGATCACATCTCCTGCGGCTGCTGGCCGACCGCACCGCCGTGGTCGGCCCGGCCCGGCCGTGGACCCGGGCGTCCGCCTCGTACGCACGGGCCGTGCGCGCGCGCTCCCTCTCCTGCGATGTCCGCGACACCGAGGACCACCTGCCCGAGCTGGTGCTGAGCGCCGACGTGGACGCGTTCGCGGACCTGCGTGCCCGAGCCCTCGCACCGTTGCGGACCCTGCCCGTCGCGACCGCGCGGCGGCTGGAGGAGACGTTGCGGGCGTGGCTGCTGCACCAGGGCAGGCGGGACGAGGTGGCGGCGGCGCTCTTCGTCCATCCCCAGACGGTCCGGTACCGGATGTCGCAGCTGCGGGCGCTGTATCCGGACCTCGCCTCGCCCCGCCGGGTCCTGGAACTGACACTCGCCATCGGCGTCCGGGCCACCTGACACCCACCCCGCGCGGCGCGTGGTGGAGCGGCGCCGCGATCCGACACGGCCCACCGATATCCGGCACGGGGCAGATATCCGTGCTACGTTGTGAGCAGTTGCAGTTGTGGTACCCATAAACTTGGTTGCACTCGACGGGCTCGATCCGTGAGTGCATTTTTTGTTTCGCCGGTCATCTCCGGATGGGCTCATCGCGGCGACGCGGACTCCGCACAGTGCGGTTTTCGGTTCTGCCCCTGTCTTGAGGAGATACACATGGCTACTGGCATCGTGAAGTGGTTCAACGCGGAAAAGGGTTTCGGCTTCATCGAGCAGGACGGTGGCGGCGCTGACGTCTTCGCCCACTACTCGAACATCGCCGCCCAGGGCTTCCGTGAGCTCCAGGAAGGCCAGAAGGTCTCCTTCGACGTCACGCAGGGCCAGAAGGGCCCGCAGGCGGAGAACATCGTTCCCGCCTAAGCATTTCGCGCACCACAGGGTAGGGCCCGCACCGCAAGGTCGCGGGCCCTACCCGTCGCCCGCACCCCTCGCTCCCCGTACCGGGCCTGCGACCGCGGGCCGTATCGAATCGCCTGTATGGCAGGCGGCAGCTCGCAGCCCTCGAGGCAGCGCACCGCTTTCCGCCCGGACTCCATCGGTCCGGCGTGTCGCCCACCCGTTCGGTGGCGCGATCCTTCGAAGCGCGTTTGACGCGGATGTTGTCCGCCCCGCTTCGCTTCTCTTTTTCTTTCGGTTCGTCTCTGTGATGCCTTCGTGCGGCGTGTTCGCTGCTGGGGCCTTCTGGATGCGTGCCGTCTCCAGGAAGGTTCCCCGTGAACCCCGTCCGTTCCACTCGCTCGTATTCCAGCTCCGGTTCCGCCGGCCGCAGCGGCGCTCCGGGCGTCGGCGGCCACAGCCGTTCGGCCCCGAACCGCTCCGGCGCCCCGAGCCGTTCCGGCGGCAACGCCGGTTCCGGTCGCTCCGGCGGCTACGCGGGCTCCGGCCGGTCCGGCGGATCGAGCCGACGCCCCTCCGTCCAGGGCGAGTTCGCCCTGCCGGTCACCCTCACCCCGGCACTGCCCGCGGTGGAGACCTTCGCCGCTCTGGACATGCCGGCCGCCCTGCTGACCACGCTGGCCCACGAGGGCATGGCGGTGCCGTTCCCGATCCAGGGCGCGACCCTGCCCAACGCCCTGGCCGGCCGCAACGTCCTGGGCCGCGGCCGTACCGGCTCCGGCAAGACCCTGGCCTTCGGCCTGGCCCTGCTGGCCAGGACCGCCGGACAGCGCGCCGAGCCGCTCCAGCCCCTCGCCCTGGTTCTGGTGCCGACCCGCGAGCTCGCCCAGCAGGTCACCGACGCCCTGACCCCCTACGCCCGCTCGCTGCGGCTGCGGATGGCCACCGTCGTCGGCGGCATGTCCATCGGACGGCAGATCAACCTGCTGCGCAGTGGCGCCGAAGTCGTCGTCGCCACCCCGGGCCGGCTCAAGGACCTGATCGACCGGGGCTCCTGCCGGCTGGACCAGGTCGCCGTCACCGTCCTCGACGAGGCCGACCAGATGGCCGACATGGGCTTCATGCCGCAGGTCACCGCCCTGCTGGACCAGGTGCGCCCGGACGGACAGCGCATGCTGTTCTCCGCCACCCTGGACCGCAACGTCGACCTGCTGGTGCGCCGCTACCTGCACGACCCGGTCGTCCACTCCGTCGACCCCTCGGCCGGAGCGGTCACCACGATGGAGCACCATGTGCTGCACGTCCACGGCGCCGACAAGAACACCGTGGCCACGCAGATCGCCGCCCGCGACGGCCGGGTCATCATGTTCCTCGACACCAAGCACGCCGTGGACAAGCTCACCGACCACCTGCTGAACAGCGGCGTACGGGCCGCGGCCCTGCACGGGGGCAAGTCCCAGCCGCAGCGGACCCGCACTCTGGAGCAGTTCAAGACCGGGCACGTCACCGTCCTGGTCGCCACGAACGTCGCCGCGCGCGGCATCCACGTCGACAACCTCGACCTGGTCGTCAACATCGACCCGCCGAGCGACCACAAGGACTACCTGCACCGTGGCGGCCGCACCGCGCGCGCCGGTGAGTCGGGCAGCGTCGCCACGCTGGTCCTGCCCCACCAGCGCCGTGACATGATCCGCCTGATGCGGGACGCGGGCATCACCCCGCAGACCGCCCAGGTCCGCCCCGACGAGGCGGAGTTGACCCGGATCACCGGAGCGCAGGCACCCAGCGGCGTTCCGTGCGTCATCACCGCGCCGGTCGTGGAGCGTGCCAAGCGCAGCTCCTCCGCCACCCGCGGCCGGCGCAGCCGCTTCGCCCAGGCCCGCCGCTCCGCCTCCGGCGAGCGCCCGGCGCCCCGCGCGGCCGTCGCCGCGTAACCCTCACCACCGGCACCGCCGCGAAGCCGCCCCACCCCCGATGCCGATCGGGGGCGGGGCGGCTTTTCGCGTCGGCCCCGCCCGGGACGGGAGCGGACGCAGCCGGTCATCGGTCCGGCTCATGGCGGACACAGGACGAGGACCGCCGCTGAGCGGCCGTCGTCGGGCTGGAGGCGTAGCGCGCTCTCCCACCCGGGTTGCAGCTTCTGCACCCGCGGTGGGACGCGGGAGTCATCACGCAGCGGGAGGATCGTGCCGCCCGCCCGGCCCTAGGCTCGATCACGTCGGGAAGCCGCTGACCGAGGGGTCCCGCACACGTCGGGTGAACCGGTTCGGTCGTCCTCCCGTAGGACAGGACGGAAGACGCTCCGCCCGGGTGACCGGGCGGGGGACGCCGCAGGACCACGTCGGGCCACAGGCCGCCACCCGTTCGACGGGCCGCTGCCGCCGGCCCTTCACCGGTCCGGTCCGCGCCGGTCACGTGGCGCGGAGCGAGGCGGCTCACCGCTGTCACCCGCGAGGCGATCCGGTGCCTCCCCGCTCGCCCGCACCGGTCCACTCCACCCGTACGCCCGTGAGGGCCATCAACCGAACACGAGGGATTTCAGCATGCGCATCAACCGTCCGGCCCGTCCGAGCCGCAGATCCGCGCTGCTCGGTGTCGCGGCGGCCGCAGGGCTGTCCGCCGCCGTCATCACGCTGCCCGGTACCGCCGGCGCGGCGCCCCATCACCCCGTACGTCCGACGATCGTGCTGGAGCACGGGGCGTTCGCCGACGCCGCGAGCTGGGACGGTGTCGTCTCCCAGCTGCAGCGTGCGGGCTACCCGGTGGTGTCCGCCGCCAACCCGCTGCGTGGTCCGGCGACCGATGCCGCGTACCTGCGCAGCGTCCTCGACCACGTCGACGGGCCCGTGGTCCTGGTCGGCCACTCCTACGGCGGCACCGTCATCAGCCAGGCCGCCGCGGGCATCGAGGACAAGGTGAAGGCGCTGGTCTATATCGCGGCGTTCCTGCCCGACACCGGCGAGAGCTCGATCGGGCTGACGAACAAGTTCCCGGGCAGCACCCTCGGCGAGGCCGTCGAGTCCGTCGACTACACGCTGCCCGACGGTGGCCGGGGCGCGGACGTGTACATCAAGCCGGAGTTGTTCCGCGACCAGTTCGCCGCGGACGTGCCGGTGGAGAAGGCCAGGCTCATGGCAGCCGGGCAGCGCCCGATCGCCGCCGCCGCACTGGAGGAGAAGTCCACGCAGGCCGCCTGGAAGACGATCCCCTCCTGGTCGCTGGTCACCACGGAGGACCGCAACATCCCCGTGGCCGCCCAGCGTTACATGTCGGCCCGCGCCAAGGCCCGTACGACGACCATCGACGCGTCGCACGCCGTATCCGTCTCCCACCCCGAGGCCGTCACCCGCATCGTCGAGCAGGCGGCCCGCACGGTCCGATGACCGGCGGCCCCGCCCGTCGCTCGTCACCCCTCGCCGCACAGCCGTGCCCGGCCGGGCACGTCACCCTCAGACCCGCGCACACCGAAAGGCAGCAACCACCATGGCGTTCATCACCGTCGGTCAGGAAAACTCCACCGGCATCGAGCTGTACTACGAGGACCACGGCACGGGGCAGCCGGTCGTGCTGATCCACGGCTACCCCCTCGACGGCCACTCCTGGGAGAAGCAGTCCGCCGCACTCCTGTCGGCCGGCTACCGCGTGATCACGTACGACCGGCGCGGTTTCGGCCGCTCCAGCCGGCCCACCACCGGCTACGACTACGACACCTTCGCAGCCGACCTGAACGTGGTCCTGGAGACCCTCGACCTCGACGACGTCGTCCTCGTGGGCTTCTCCATGGGCACCGGAGAGGTCGGCCGTTACCTGGGCACCTACGGCTCCGCCCGGATCGCCAAGGCCGCCTTCCTCGCCTCCCTCGAACCCTTCCTCCTCAAGACCGACGACAACCCCGGCGGCGTCGACGGCACCCTCTTCAAGGACATCGAAGGCGCGGTCACCGCCGACCGCTACGCCTACTTCACCGCGTTCTACCAGGACTTCTACAACCTCGACGAGAACCTCGGCACACGCATCAGCGAGGAAGCCGTCCGCAACAGCTGGAACGTCGCCGCCGGGGCCTCCGCGTACGCCTCGCTGGCCTGCGTGGCCACCTGGACCACCGACTTCCGTGCCGACCTGCCCAAGATCGACGTCCCGGCACTGATCCTGCACGGCACCGCCGACCGCATCCTGCCCATCGAGGCGACCGGCGAACTCTTCCACCAAGCGCTCCCGCAGGCCGACTACGTCGTCATCGACGGCGCACCCCACGGCCTGCTGTGGACCCACGCCCAGGAGGTCACCGACGCACTCCTGGCGTTCCTCGCCAAGTGACCGACGGCCGACGCCCCACCGGCCGCGAGACGGTACGCGGCCGGTGACGCCGGCGGCCGGAAGCCCGCCCGCACCGCCGCCGCAGCGCGGCAGGACCGTGCACCGCGCGACACATGCGGCGGAGCGGACGGCCGTGATCGGCGCGCCCCACGACGACTGCAGCTCAACCGCCCGAAGGTGCGGCGGAGTTGTCCGGTCAGGCTCACCGGCGGGATACCCGCCCACAGGGTGGGACGGGTATCCCGCCGGTGACGGCGCCGGCCGCGTGCGGGGGCGCCGCGCGTGACGCGCGGTCCGTACGCCGCTGCGGACGCGCACCGGCGAACGAGGCGGACGGGTCGTCACCTCATGAGCCGGCACGGAGGCGGGACGGGCTTCGGCCGGCCCTGCGGAGACCTGACCGCCGCGGAGCGGCACCTCCCCGGCGCAGGCGTGTTCCCTCGCTCGCGCCGCTGCGCGGCACACCGGTCGGGGGGGGGGGGGGGGGGGGGGGGCGGGGGGGGGGGGGGGGGGGGGCGTCGATGGACCGCCGCTGCCGTACGGCCTCCAGCTCCATCACCGCGTCGAGGACGGCGGCCACGACCGCCGTCTCCGCCTCGCCGTCGATACCGGGCGACCCGTCGGACGCTCGTTCGCTGTCGCTGCTGTCGCTGCTGTCGCTGCTGTCGCTGCTGTCGCTGCTGTCGCTGCCGCCGATGCCGACGGCCGAGGCGAGGGCGGTGAGGACGGGTTCCCGCTCCCTCCAGCGGTCTTCGGCCCGGCGGCGTGCGGGTGTGTCCGCCGCTTCCACGCGTTCCGGCCCGAAGGACAGCAGCCCGCCGCGCTTCCGCGTGAGCTCACCGTCCTCTTCCAAGGCGGCCTGGTACGCGGCCGAGAGGTCCCGGCCCCGGCGCCACAGCCAGTCCTCGATCCGCTCGTACGGGGCCTGCGGCGTGAGCGCTTCGGCAGCCTCGTCCAGCAACCGGTCGCCCGGCACCGGCGCCCGGTGCGGCACCATGCGCTCGTCCTCCACCGCCACGGTTCCCGAACCGATGAGATCGATCAGCTCGGCTCCGGCCAGTGCGAGCGACAGGTCACCCTGACCCACGGATTCCGTCGGGCCAGGGCCCATGGCGGTGAGGAACAGATCCCTTGCCGTGCTCACGAACGGCTCCCCTCGGCGACGACGTCGGCTCTCCGCCCAGTATCGCCCCGACCGCGCCCGGAACACACTCCTCCGCCGCCGGACCGCCGCCCGCGCCGATCGCCCCGAACGGGCGCCCGGTCCGGGCGGCTTCCCCGCGCCGGCCGCGTTCGGCGTGCGCCTCGATCACGGGGGCGCGCCGCTCGGCGTCCCTCCGCCCGCCGGACTCCTTGCCCGCCGGACTCCGCATCATCCGGACGTCGGCGGTCGTTCCGCGGCTCCGCACCGGGAAGGACGTCCCGCTGACATTCCGCCGGGGCCGACCGGCCGGCCGATCCCGGAACCCGCTCCGAGCCGCACCGCCGGCCACCCCTCTCCGGGCTCCCGGGCCCCCTTGAGCTCCTCTCGTCCCACCGGTAGTCGCGGCCGGTGTGCCATGGGTCACGTTCGCGCGCGGCGGGGTGTGCCCCCGCTGTGAAGGTCGGGCATCCTCTCCCGGCGGCCGTGCGAAGGGGCGCGGCCCGGTGACCGACCGGGGGAGAGATGTCGCGACAGGCGGGCAGGGAGCAGGAACGGGGAACGGACCGCGGGCGGGGCGTGATCGAGGGGGCGTTCGCGCTCCTGGAGGCGTTGCGCAGGTGCGGCGGGGAGGCCGGGCTCACCGAGATCGCCGCGGCCTGCGCCCTGCCCAAGGGGAGCGCGCACCGGCTGCTGGAGCAGTTGCTGCTGGTGGGCGCGGTGGAACGACGGGGCAGCCGCTACCGCGTCGGCTCGCAGCTCTACCGCCTCGGGCAGGCGTGGGAGCCGCACCCGGGCCTACGGGTGGCGGCCCGCCACCCGCTGCACCGGCTGCGGGCGGCCACCGGGGCGAGCGCCCTGCTGACCGTCCTGCACGACGGCCGGGCCCTCACCGTGGCGTCCGTGCCGGGCGAGGCGGAGCCGCTGGTACCGGTGCGGAACGGGATGAGCTTCCTGCTGGACACGGCGGCCGGCCAGGTGCTGAGCGCTCGGGGCCGGGCCGGCACCGGAGGGCGGCTGCCGGGGGCGGTACTGGAGTGCGCGGAGGTGGTGGACGGTGTGTGCTGCGCGGCGCTGCCGGTGCGGGGGCACGACGACCGGACCGTCGCCGCGATCACCGTCATGACGCTGTCGGCACGAGGACTGCAACGGGCGGCCCAGGAGGCGGCGCGGGCGGGCGCGGCCGTCACCGCGGCGCTCGTGCGGCCCGGCACGTCCTCACCGCGCCTGCCTCCCGTCCTGCACTACTGACACACCGTGGGACGGTCGCTCGGGGTGTGAACGGCCCTTTTCCGCAACCCGGTTCCGCTCAGCGGAACGCGCGTAGAACGGCGGACCGCCCTCCGGCAGTCTGTTCTTCGAGCCGGTCGGGGGACCGGCGAAAACCTGAGACCACGGGGGACAACATGACCGTCCGACGACTGACCACCTTCGCCCTCACGGGCGCGCTGGGCCTCACCTCACTGGTGGGCGCCGCGGGCGCCGCGCAGGCCGATCCGGTCGACTACGTGCAGATCCAGCTCGTCGACCTGTACTGCTCCGACGAGAGCGAGGGCGACCACGACGAGGCCTACCTCAACATCGCGGCGAACGGGGGCAAGGCCGTGAAGCTCTGGCCCGCCAGTGGGTCGTACCAGACCATGGGTACCGGCTACCGCCGCGCCCTGGACGGGAGCAACGGCAACGCGCTGCTGGTCCTCGGCAAGTCCGAGTCCCGCACCCTCTCGCTGTGGGACTACGACAGCACCAGCAGCGACGACCGGCTCGGCTCGGTGACCGTCACGGGCAACGAGTTCGGCGCGGAGACGCAGTACCGGGTGCTGGAAGGCTCCGGTGGCGTCTACACCATCGCCTACCGGGTCGTCGACATCTGATCCGCAGGTCCGGCCGGGCCGACCCGTCCGGCCGGACGGTGACAGGAGCACGGACGCGGTACCGCCCGGCGGGGCACCACACCGCCGGACGCACGGGGGACCACAGGAAGCCCCGCTGAGGGAACGCGCGGGGGAACACGCCGGGCGCCACCGGCCCACGGCCGATGGCGCCCGGTGCCGTGCGGGCGGCGTCCGGAAGGCGGTTCAGGCGAGCCACTCCGTGTACCGGGTGGGGGCGAGGTGCGCGCTCCGGTCGGTGAGGACGTCGCCCCGGACGGCGGCGAACATGCCGGCGGTCGGGTCGGTGACGACGGTACGGCCGTCGGAGGCGTGGGCCACGGTGATCCGGCCCAGTTCGTCCAGGGTGAAGACGTCCGGGCCGGCGATGTCGTACACGCCCCCCAGCGGTGGGCCCGCGGCGACCCCGGCCACCGCCAGCGCCACGTCGGCGGCGGCGATCGGCTGGATCGGCGTGGCGGGGAGCCGGACGGTGTCACCCTCCGTGGTCCAGGAGAGCACCGACTCGACGAACTCCATGAACTGGGTCGCGCGGACGATCGAGTACGGGATCGGTCCGGCAGCGAGGAGTTCCTCCTGGAGCGTCTTGGCGCGGTAGTAGTCCAACTCCGGGACCTTGTCGACCCCGACGATCGAGAGGACGACGAAGTGGCCGACGCCGCTCCGGTCTCCCACCCCCAGGAGGTTCTCCATCGACTTCCGGAAGAAGGCCGGGGACACCTCGTCGAAGGTGGGTGAGTTCGTCAGGTCGACGATGACATCGGCCCCCGCGACCGCCTCCTCCAGTCCTTTGCCGCTGATGACGTCGATTCCGGTGGACCGCGAGTGCGGTACCGCCTCGTGACCTGCGGCGTTCAGATCGTTGACGACCTGCGAGCCGATCAGCCCGGTGCCGCCGATGACCGCGAATCTCATGGGAAGCCCTTCGCTCGGATGGACACCTGAAATATGACATGAGGGCGTGCGGTCGGGGTGGTCCGAGCGCGGCGGTCGGGTGCATCCCGCGGTCGCGGTCGGGTGAGCGGTCGGCCCGGCCTCGCCCGCCCCGGTCGGTTGCGCAGGCGTGGGCGGAGGGCCCGTGCGGCATGCACCCGTCAGGGGGCCGTCGTGGCCGACGCCGGCTGTTCGCCGGAGCCGGCCACCCCTCCCCGTTCCCCGCCGGCGCGCGCCGGGCAGGGGGCCACGTCCCCGCCCACGATCCCACCGGTCCCGGCGTCGAAGAAGCGAGCGGCCCTGTCGAGCGCGGCGCCGTCCTCCAGGACCTGGCCCGGCCGCGTGCCGTTGGCGAGCAGTACACCGCCCCAGCCCATGCGGAAGAAGTCGGCGGTGTTGCGCAGCGTACCGACCAGCGGGTCGGCGAGTGCCACGTCGGCCGAGGCGTACGCGGTGACGCCCCACAGGGTCTTCTCCCGCATCTCCTCCGTGAACCTCGGACCGGGAACGCGCAGCCATCCCGACCAGTGGTCCAGGTAGAGCTTCGCGTCCGCCGAAAGGCTGTACCAGTACAGCGGACTGACGATCACGAGGTCCGTGGCCTCGCGGGTCGCCTGCCGCAGCATTCCGACGTTCCCGTCCGGCTCCTCGTACAGCCCCGTGCCGGTGTGCCGTACGTCCTCGAAGGGTGGCAGGGGGACATCGCGCAGCCGTATCCACCGCTGGGTGACCGACACCGGAAGGGCTGCTGCGGCATGGCGCGCCAGTGCCTCGGAGTTGCCGTCCCGGCGGGAACTGCCCAGGACGAAGAGGAAGGACCGGGGTGAGTGCATTTGCGCCACTTTCGTGAGAGGGAGAAGAGCCGGGGGGAGGGAAGTGCGGGAGCAGAGGGGATGGATCATCTCGTACCGCGGAGGCCGGACCGCGACCGCTCCACCGCCGCGCGTACCGTCCTCGCGGCAGAGGTCCCGGCCGACCCGGCCCCCGAGCGGTTCGGCGCTCCCGGCGGGAGCAGTCAACCCCCGAGGTGTCCTGCCGTGCCTGCCCGATACGCTGGCGGTTCATGGCAACGACTACCTCGCTGTGGACCTTCGCCCTCGTCGTAGGGCTCCTCACCCTCACTCCTGGCCTCGACACCGCGCTGATCCTGCGTACCTCGGCGCTCGGCCGGCGCAGACGGGCGTGGGGCGTCGTCCTCGGTATCCAGACCGGCACCCTGATCTGGGGCGCACTCACCTCCCTGGGCGTCACCGCGCTCCTCACCGCCTCCCACCTCGCCTACGAGACGCTCCGCTGGGCCGGAGCGGCCTACCTGGTGTGGATGGGCGCGCGGATGCTCCACGACACCTTCCGGGGCCGGACACCGTCGGCGGACGAGGTGCCGGAGGGCCCGCCGCCCGCCGGGGCGGACTCGATGGGCGGCGGCTGGCGTCAAGGAGCGCTGACCAATCTCCTCAACCCGAAGATGGGCGCGTTCTACATCGCCGTCCTGCCCCAGTTCATCCCGCCCGGCGCCGACCACTTCACCGCCGGACTCCTGCTGACGAGCGTGCACATCCTCCTCGGGCTGGCGTGGTCGGCGGTACTGATCGGCTGTGCCCGGCTCCTCAACGGCTGGCTCCGCAAACCCCGCGCGCGCCGCCTGCTCGACCGGGTCACCGGCACGGTCGTGGCCGGATTCGGCATACGTCTGGCGTTCGGGGAGTGACGGGGCCCGAGACCGCAGCTCAGGCGGGCGCGTAGAACGAGGCGACGGCGGGCTGCCCGGTGTAGTTGGGCCCGGCTCCCGGGTCGGCGCCGAGGTAGCGGAACGGCAGCGTCACCGTGCGCCCGCCCCGCAGGACGAGGCGGTGGTGGCGGGGAGCGTAGGCGTACCCGGCGGCCCGCAGCGCCCGGACGGCCACGCGCCCGGCCGGCGCACCGTCGGCCCAGCGGATCGAGTCGGGGTCGACGTGCGCCACCAGCAGACCGTCGTCCGCCACCCATGACGCGGCCCGGGCGAGCAGCCCCAGCTGGTCGCCGACGTAGTGCAGGCCGTGGACGCAGGTCACCAGGTCGTACGTCCGCTCCGGCGTCCAGCGCGCGACGGAGGCGACGACCCGTTCCAGTGCGGGCGGCGCCGGCACGGGCACCAGCGCTCCCACCAGGTCGACGCCGGTGACCACCGCGTCCGCCGGGAGGACGGAGGCGGCCTCGTGCAGGGCGCGGCCCTCCCCACTGCACAGATCCAGCCAGGACGGCGCGGCGGGGCGGGCCAGGAGGAGGGCGAGGGGTTCGACGCCGAGCTCGCGGGCGTAACTGTTCACCCCCGAGAGCCCGCGCCCGCGGTTCATCGTGTTGTTGGCGACGACCGAGGAGCGCTCCAGATCCTCCCCGGTGAGCAGGCGCCCGGAGGGGGACACGGCGGGCGAGCGGGAGGGCACCGCCGACGCGGGCGAGCGGGAGGGCGAGGGGGCGTACGAGGGCGGGCCGGAGGGCGGCTGCTCGGCTGTCACCCGCCCATTCTGCAGTCCTCCGGGCTCCGCGTCCCAGCGATTCCGGGATGCGTTCGCCTCCTGTCCGAGGGGTGCTTTCCAGCAGGTCGGGGGAGGGCCGCTACCATCCGGCGTGACCCAAAAGAGCAAACCGGATGTACACCGCACGAGCATATTCGCCGACCTGACCCCGCTGCGCGTCTCGCCGGACTACCGGCGTCTGTGGTTCGGCAACACCGTGTCCTGGATCGGGCAGGGGATGACCTCGCTGGCGGTCTCGCTCCAGGTGTACGACCTCACCGGGTCCGCCTTCTCCGTGGGGCTCATCGGCTTCTGCTCGCTCGTACCGCTGGTCGTCTTCGGCCTGTACGGCGGCGCCGTCGCCGACACCATGGACCGGCGCAAGCTCGGCCTCGGCAGCGCCACCGGATCGTTCCTGCTCTCCCTGCTCCTGCTCGCCACCTCCGTGGCCGGGGTGGAACAGGTGGGGCTGCTGTACGCGATCGTCGCCCTCCAGGCCGTCTGCTTCGCGCTCAACTCCCCGGCCCGCAGCTCGATGATCCCCCGGCTGCTCCCTCCCGAGCAGCTGCCCGCGGCCAACGCGCTCGGCTCCCTCACCAGCACCACCGGGACCCTCGTCGGTCCGATGCTGGGCGGCGTGATCGTCGGCTGGTGGGGGTACCGCGCCGCGTACACCGTGGACGCCGTCACCTTCACCGCCTCCCTGTACGCCATGTGGCGGCTGCCCGCGATGCTCCCGGACCGGAGCCACGGGTCCACGGCGGGCGGAACCGCGCCCGGTACCGGGCCCGGCGTGGAACGGCGGCCCGAGCGGGCCTCCGTGCTGGAAGGGCTGCGCTTCCTCGGCACCCGCCCCAACCTGCGCATGACGTTCTTCAGCGACCTCTGCGCGATGGTGCTCGCCAGCCCCAAGGCGCTCTTCCCCGTCGTCGCCGTCGTCTGGTACGGCGGGGACGCGAGGACCACCGGACTCCTCGTCGCCGCCCCCGCCTTCGGCGCCCTCCTCGGCGGGGTCTGCTCGGGATGGCTGGGCCGGGTCCGGCGGCACGGGCTCGCGGTCGTCTGCGCCGTCGCGTGCTGGGGCGCGGCCATCGCCGCCTTCGGCCTCACCCGCCAACTCTGGCTCGGCATCGTCTTCCTGGCGCTGGCGGGCTGCGCCGACACCTTCTCCATGGTCTTCCGCGGCACCATGCTCCAGGCCGCCGTACCGGACCGCATGCGCGGGCGGCTCCAGGGTGTCTTCATCGTCGTGGTCGCCGGCGGCCCCCGTCTCGGTGACTTCCTCGCCGGGTCCGTCGCCGACCTGGCCTCCCCGGGGGGCGCCGTCACCGGCGGAGGTATCGCCTGCGTGGTCGCGGTGCTGCTTCTGGCGGCGAAATGGCGCGGCTTCCTCCACTACGACGCGCGCCGTCCGCAGCCCTGACGGAGGACCGTCCCGGCACGTCCGGGATGCGGCGGTGAGCTGTCCGGGATGCGGGACGTGGTTGTCGGGCGGACGGCGGGCGGATCAGGATGCCCCCATGGCCCCTGCCCCGCTCCCGCGACGCCCCGTGGTCGTGCCGCGCGTCCCGACCGCGAGCCGCCCGACCGCGAGCCGCCGGGCTACGGGTCGCCGGGCTACGGGTCGCCGGGCCGAGAGCTGTCGGACCGCACGCTGTCGCAGGTCCTGCTGACGCACGTCCTGCTGACACACGTCGAGTACGGCGCCCGTCGCGGGCCCGCGTCACCGCCACGCGTGGTGCGCCCCGCACCCCTCGCTCCCCCCGCACACCCACCGCTGCCGATCGGGGTCCGCCATGTCCGAGAGCTCCCTCCTGCTGCACTGGTTCCTGCCCACCGGCGGTGACGGCCGCGACCCCGGCGGGGTCACCGCCGTGCAGGGCCGGACCGGCTCCGCCACCCGCCGCCGCGCCGACGTCGGCTACCTCGCGCAGGTGGCCCGCGCCGCCGAGACCGCCGGGTTCCACTCGCTGCTGACGCCGGTCGGGCTCGGCTGCGTCGATCCGTGGATCCTCAGCGCCGCGCTCACCCAGCACACCGAGCGGATCGGCTTCCTCGTCGCGTTCCGCGCCGGATTCACCAGCCCCACCCTGCTCGCCCAACAGGCGGACGCCTTCCGCCGTTTCGCGGGAGGGCGTCTCTCCCTCAACGTGGTCACCGGGGGCGATCCGGCCGAACAGCGCGCCTACGGAGACGCGTTGCCGCACGACCAGCGGTACGCCCGTACCGACGAGGTGATGTCGGTACTGCGCGACCTCCTCGACGGCAAGGAGGTCGACCACGCCGGCGAACACCTGCGGATCGAGGGCGCGAAGCTCACCGACCCGGCCGTCCAGCACCGGGTGCCCCTGTACTTCGGCGGGGCGTCTCCCGCCGCCGAGGCCGTCGCCGCCCGACGGGCCGATGTCCAACTCCTGTGGGGCGAGCCGCCCGCCGCCGTCGCCGGCCGCATCACCCGGCTGCGCGCGGTGGCCCCGGCCCTGCGGTACGGCATCCGGCTGCACGTCATCAGCCGGGACACCTCCGCCGAGGCGTGGGCCGAGGCCGACCGGATCCTCGCGGGCATCGACCCGGAGGCGGTCCGGGCCAGCCAGGAACGGTTCGCGCGGATGGACTCCGTGGGGCAGGCCCGGATGACCGCCCTGCACGGCGGCAGCGCCGACGCCGCGACGCTGGAGACCTCACCGAACCTCTGGGCCGGCATCGGTCTGGTGCGCGAAGGGGCCGGTACCGCGCTCGTCGGCTCGCACGACGAGGTGGCCGCGCGGCTCGACGAGTACCGGCGGCTCGGCGTCGACGAGTTCGTCCTCTCCGGCTACCCCCACCTCGAGGAGGCGTTCCGGGTCGGCGAAGAGGTCGCCCCCCGGCTCCGCGCCCTCGCGGCGGGGGCCTGAGCGTCTGCCCGTGCCGCGCCTGCGGGCTCACTTGCTCTCGATGCGTCCGGCCGGCTCGGGGTCGGACGCGAGCGCCTCGCACGCCGTCCGCCAGGCGTGGTCCGCGGGGTCGAGCAGGCTGCGGAGGTAGGCCGAGGTGAGCAGTCCGACGGCGGCGACACGGTCGGGGCTCTCGTCGGTGGTCTCGGCGACGTCGTATCCGGGGATGCCGCCGAGGGCGTGCCCCGCGCCGAACAGCGTGAGCAGCGCCTTGGGTCCGGGGGCCAGCGTGTAGGGGTCGGCGTGCCAGGCGGGCCCCATGTCGGTGAAGTGCCGCGAGTCGTCCTCGTCGCCGGCGACGACCAGGGCGGGTGTGGTCATCGTGGAGAAGTCGATGGTCGCGAAGACCGGCAGGGCGTCACCCATGGGCCCGTTGACGACGTCGCCCCTGCCCGGTGCGGCGAGCAGCACGCCTGCCTTGATCCTGGGCTCGGTGAGGTCCACCGCTTCCCCGGTGCCGGGGTCGGTGAGCCCGGCACCGAGCAGGGTGCTGGAGGTGAAGCCGCCGAAGGAGTGTCCGGCGACGGCGACCCTGGAGCGGTCGATCCGTCCGGCCAGCAGCGGCACGGCCTTCTCGATCTCGTCGAGCCGGTCGAGGACGTGGGTCATGTCCTCGGCGCGGGAACGCCAGAAGAAGGGTGCTCCGGGCGCGTCGGCGACCCGGTGGGCCAGGGTCCGGGAGGTGAGGTGGGTGGGCTGGATGACGACGAAGCCGTGGGACGCCCAGAAATTGACGAGCGGGGCATAGCCGTTCAGCGAGGAGAGGTTGTTCGAAGGGCCATGGCCGTGGGACAGGAGGATGACGGGGAGCGCCGAACCCGTCCCGGGCGCGGAGACGCGCACCTCGAGGTCCACGGGGCGTCCGGGTACGGACAGCACCACCGGACTGTAGGACAGCACCGGGACGGACGGGCCGAGTATGTCGGCGGTGGAGGTGGAGGTGGAGGTGTTCATGATGTGGCGGTCGCCCTTCTGTGGGCCCTGCCTCCCGGGGGTCTGTCTCCCCCGGCGCACGACAGAGCGGTCAACGGCGCTCCGCTTCGGCCGACATGAAGCGGAACGCTGCTCCGTTTAATATCCGGAACAGCGCTCCGTTTTGTCAAGCGCGGGGGTTCGCCCAGGGTGCGGGCCCGGCGGGCTCCCCGCTCCGTCACGCGTGCCGTCGGCCGTGCGGGACGGAGCGGGGCGCCCGCACGTCACGGACCGTCCGGCTCCTCGCCCACGACCCCTCGGGCGATGCCCAGCGCCACCAGATCCTGCGGGCGCAGCCCCAGCCGGTCCGCCGTCTCGTCGGCCTCGGCCGGCGGTCGCTTGAGGATCGCCGCCGCCGACTCCGGCGCGATGACCGAGAAGTAGCTGTCCGCCGTGACGTAGGTGCGGCCGGGGGAGGCCAGCGCGAGGGCGCCGCCCGAACCGCCCTCGCCGATCACCAGCGTGGTCACCGGCACCCGTGCCCCGGCGACCGCCGCGAAGGTGTCGGCGATCGCCGCGCCCGCCCCGGCCCGCTCGGCCGCCGCGTCGTTGGCGGCGCCCGGCGTGTCGATCAGGGTGAGTACGGGGATGCCCAGCCGGTCCGCGAGCCGGAGCACCCGGGCGGCGGTCCGGTAGCCGGCCGGCCGGGTGGCGGTGCCGCACTGGGCGACGTACGCCACCGGCTGCTCGCCGTGCAGCCCGAACCCGCAGAGCGTCCCCGGGTCGGTGCCGCCCGACCGGTCGCCGTTCAACGGGAGCCGGTGGGTGAAGTACGCGTCCAGGTACGCCTGTGCGCGCGGTCGTCGCGGGGCGCGTGCCCGGGCCACCGCCTCCCGTCCGGTCGCCGGGAGCCGGGTCGTGGAGAGCGCCTGCGGCACCGGAGCGGGCAGGACGCCGGATGCGGGCGCCCCGGCCTCCGCGCCGCCCTTCAGCACCCCCAGCCACCGGCCCAGGGTGCTCGCCAGCCCCTCCTCTTCCACCACCGCGTCGACCTGGCCGGCCGCCGACTGCCCCTCGGCCGTGTACGCGTACGGATCCGCGTCGGCCGGACGCACCCGCGAACCGGCGAACCCGACCTGCGCGCCCGGCAGCGCCAGCACCACGTCGGCGCCCGCGCCCACGGTGGCCCAGCCGCCGCCCGTCGTCGGGTCGCGCACTACCGCGAGGTGCGCAAGCCCCGCCGCCCGCAGCTCCGCCGCGGCGCGGGCCACCCGCTGGAGCTGGGTGAGTGCGACCATGCCCTCCTGCATACGGCTGCCACCCGTGGCGACGAGCGAGACCAGCGGCAGCCGCAGCTCCCGCGCGAGCGTGTAGGCCGCTGTCAGCCGGTCGCCGGTGTGCCGGCCCAACGAGCCTCCCAGGAAGCCGAATTCGAAGGCGAGCAGCACACAGGGGCGACCGTCGAGGGAGGCCGTGCCGTGCACGACGGACTCCGTCTCGCCGGTCCGCCGGGCCGCCTCGGCCCGCGCCGCGCCGTAGCCGGGCCAGCCGAGCGGGCCGTCCGGCGCCGGCGGGCCGCCCGGATGGTGCCCGTCCCCCGGGGGCGGCCGTTCGTCGAAGGTGTCCGCGACGGCGGCGATCATCTCGCGCGCGGTCCGGCGCACCGGCCGCTCAGTCACCGCGGACCTGCCGCGCCCCGGCCGTCAGGGCCCGTTTCATGATCTTGCCCAGGTCGTTGCGGGGCAGCGCGTCGAGGTAGTGGACGGTCCGGGGCCGCTTGTGCGGGGAGAGCAGCTCCGCCACGTGGTCGGCCAACTCGGCTTCGCCGGGCGGGCTGTCGGGGTGGGAGGGGACCACCCAGGCGACGACCCGCTCCCCGAGATCCGCGTCCGGCTCGCCGGTGACGGCGGCCTCGCGGACGCCGGGGTGGTCGAGCAGGGCGTTCTCGATCTCGCCCGCCCCGATCTTGTAACCGCCGCTCTTGATCAGGTCGGTGGCCTTGCGCCCGACGATCGTCACGTACCCGTCGGGGGCCACCGTGGCCACGTCGCCCGTACGGAACCAGCCGTCCTCGGTGTAGGCGGCGGCCGTGGCGTCCGGCCGGCCCAGGTAGCCGCTGAAGAGGTTCGGGCCGCGCACCTGGATCTCGCCGATCGCCCCGGGGGCGGTCGCCGGCGAGCCGTCCTCCTCCACCAGGCGGAGCTCGACCCCCGCGAGCGGCGGCCCCACCGTGCCGGGCCGGGGGAGACCGTCCGCCCGGACACCGGTGTTCATCAGGGTCTCCGTCATGCCGTAGCGCTCGATCACCCGGCGCCCGGTGGCCGCGTGGATCCGCTCGTGGTCGTGGACCGGCAGTGCGGCCGAACCCGAGACCAGCAGCCGGGCGCCCGCCAGGGCCCCGGCGAGCGCGACCCCGGCGTCCCCGGCCTCCTGGAGGGCCTCCGCCAGCCGGTGGTACATGGTGGGGACGCCGAACAACATCGTCCCGCCGGAAGCGAGTTCACGGGTCACACCCTCGGGGGAGAACCGTCCCAGGTGGCGTACCGACCCGCCCCGGCGCAGCGGCCCGAGCACTCCGAGGACCAGCCCGTGCACATGGAAGAGCGGCAGCGCGTGGACGAGGACGTCGTCGCCGGTCCACCCCCAGGCGTCCTCCAGGGCGTCCAGTGAGGCCGCGACCGCCCGACGGGGGAGGATCGCGCCCTTGGGCGGCCCGGTCGTGCCGGAGGTGTAGACGATCAGCGCGGCCGTCTCCGGACCGGGCTCGCCGCAGACGTCCGCGGCCGTGGGGCCGGCGTCGCCGTCGACGAGGACGTCGATGCGGGGCACCGCCGCGAGGGCCGGCGGCAGGGTGTCGTCCGGTCCGGCCAGCACGGCGGCCGGGGCGCTGTCGCCGACGATGTGCGCGAGTTCGCGTGCGCCCGTCTTCGGGTTGAGGGGCACGGCGGGTACGCCCGCGAGGAGGGCGGCCACCACGGCCACGACCGTCTCGGCGGAGGGCGTCGCCCAGACGGCGATCCGGCCGCCGGCCCCGGCGATCCGGGGTCCCAGCGAGCCGGCGAGAGCCGCCAACCGGGCGTAGGAGAGGGAGAGTTCGCCGAAGCGGACGGCCTCCCGGCCGTCCGCGCCGGCGAGTGGACTCTGGAGCGCGGGGAGAAGTGGCGTCACGCCGGGCAGCATAAGGGCCGACGGGTGGCCCGGGGTGGCTCAGCCCGGGTCCCGCTGGATGGTCCGCATCCGCCCGTAGGCGTACACACAGCCGGCCAGCGCGAGATCGGACAACAGCATGAAGCCGATCGAGTACGAACCCTTCGCGCTGTAGATCGCCCCCATCACCAGCGGCGGCACGAACCCGCCGAGACCGCCCATCGCGCCGACGATGCCGGTCACGCTGCCCACCTTCGGCTGCGGGGTGACCTGGGAGACCAGGGCGAAGACACTGCCGCTCGCGGTGCCGAGCCCGGCCGCCATGGCGAGCAGGGCGATCGTGCCGAGCGGGTCGAGCGCCGGGTCGAAGGCCTGGACGATCGCCATCAGCGCGGCCAGCAGCAGCGCCCCCGCGGTGACCAGCGCCGGGTGCAGACGGTCCGAGAGGTAGCCGCCCACCGGCCGGAAGACGACGGTGACCAGCGCGAAACCGGCGGCCTTCGTGCCCGCCTCGGTGGGGGACATGTCGTACCACGTCTTGAGGTAGGTCGGCAGGTAGACCCCGAACGCCACGATGCCGCCGAAGCCGATCGCGTAGAGCGCCGACAGCTCCCAGGTCACCCGCAGCCGGCCCGCGGCGGAGAGCCGGTGGACGAGGGTGTCGGCCGGCACGGGCCGGTCGGGGCGGTCGGTGACGAGGACGGCGGCGAGCAGCGCGTACACCAGCAGCGCGCCCGCCACCACCAGGAACGGCAGGTTGTCGCCGTGCTCGGCGATGCGCGGGGTGAAGTACCCGGAGAGCGCCACACCGCCCATGCCCATGCCGAAGACACCGAGCGCGAGCCCCCGGTCGGAGGGCGGGAACCAGGAGTTGACCAGCGGAATGCCGATGGCGAACGTGGTGCCGCCGAGCCCCAGCAGGAACCCGACCGCGAGCATCGCCCCGTAGGAGTCCTTCGCCGGGACGAGCAGCAGTACGGGCACGACGGTCAGCGCCGAGACGGCGGGGAACATCAGCCGGGCCCCGTACCTGTCGGTCAGCGCGCCCACCGGGATGCGGCCCAGTGAGCCCACGATCACCGGCACGGCGACCAGGAAGGACTGCTGGAACGAACTGAGCCCCAGCCGGTCCTTGAACTCGCCCGAGAGCGGCGAGACCAGGTTCCAGGCCCAGAAGGTCAGCGCGAAGCCGACCGTCGCCACGACGAGGTTGCGGTAGGCGGCTGCGGAGGGCTTCGCCGCCGGGGCGGCGGGCTGCTGGCGGGCTGCGGTGTCCACGGCCCCAGTCAAGACCGCGCGCCCGCCGGGAGCCCGTCCGACTGCTCCGAACGGGTCATCCGGACGGACCCGCCGGGCAGCCCGCCGGGCCACGGATTCCCGGTGCGCTCCCGTGCGCCCGCCGTCCTCCCCGCAGTCGGTTTCGCCCGAATGCTGCGACAATCGCCGTATGGACCGGCTGGACAGAGAAATACTCGCCATCCTCCAGGAGGATGCCCGGATCTCCTACCGCGACCTGGGCGTACGCGTCGGACTCAGCGCCAACGCCGCCGGCGACCGGGTGCGCCGGATGCGCCGCGACGGGATCATCCGCGGCTTCACGGTGATCGTCGACCCGGCCGCCGACACCCGCTCCGGGCTCGTCGTCTTCATCGACGTCTCGCTCCGCCTGGACACCACCAACGAGGAGTTCGAACGCTCCGTACTGATGCTGCCGGGCATCACCGAGGTGGTGCACCTGACCGGCGGCCACGACTACCTCGTACGGGCCACGGCGGCCGACCCCGGCGCACTCGACACCCTGCTGCGGAGGCTCAAGCGGGAGGCGGGCGTCGCCCACTCCCTCACCCGGGTCGCCCTCCGGGCGGCCCCCTCCCGCTGAGACCCGCCCCCCTTCCATCGAGACGGACGGCCCGCGCCCCCACCCGCCGACCGGCCGGACCGGCTCGGCCGCACCGGTCCGGGGCGCCGGTCCCCCGGCGTCCGGGGCGTCCGGGGCGTCCGGGGCGTCCGAGGAGTGAGTCCGGGGTGTCCGAGCCGTCAGAGCGGTGCCTGCCAGGTGAGGGGTCGCGGCCGTTCACCGTCCTCGTCCCGCCCGTCCCCCTCGACCCGCAGCTTTACCGCGCCCCGGCCGTCCGGCAGCCGGGCCGTCGCGTCCACCTCGACCTCGATCGCCGAGACGCCCTCCCTGCGGTGGGCGGCGGCCAGCGCGCTCCGCAGGACCGCCAGCAGCTCGGTCGCGGCCGGCTCGCCCACCAGCGCGTCCACCGGCCCCGTGAAACGTACCGACGGCTGGAAACCGAGCAGGGCCGAGGCGCCCGCCGTCTCCCGCAGCACCCGGCCGCGAAAAGTCGTCGGGGCGTCCGCGGGCGGCTGCTGGAGGGCGAAGATCGTCGTCCGCACCTCCTGGATCGTGGAGTCCAGTTCGTCCACGGCCCGCACCAGCAGACCGTCCGCCTTCTCCGCGTTCCCGGTGTCCCCGGTCCACTCCGGCGCCTTCGTCGCCGCCACCGCCCGGCGGCGGGCCGACTCCAGCGTCATCTCCGTCGCGAAGAGCCGCTGGACCACGAGATCGTGCAGGTCACGGGCGATCCGGTCGCGGTCCTCGTAGACCGCGAGCTGCTCCCGGTCGTGCTGGGCGTCGGCCAGCACCAGGGCGAGCGCCGCCTGGGAGGCGAACTGTGTCGCCAGCAGCCGGTCCGCCGCAGTGTAGGGCCGGCCGCCGCGCAGCCGGGGCAGGGCGAGGGTGCCGATCAGCCGGCCACCGCTCTCCAGCGGCAGCATCATGCTGGGCCCGAACCGGTGCCGTACCGGCGTCGTCATCAGCGGGTCGGTCGCCGCGTCGTCCATGAACACCGGCTCCCCGCCCAGCAGATGGACGAGTACGGGGGAGCCGGGTGCGATCGTGGCACCCAGCAGGCCCGCCGGGTCCTCCAGGGTCGACACGGTGACGATCTCCATGCCGCCGTCCGCACGGGACTGCAGGATCACGCCCGCCGCCGCCTCCGCGAGCACCCGGGCCCCCTCGGCGACGGTCTGGAGCGCCTGTGCCCGGCTCGTCCCGGTGAGCAGCGCCGTGGTGACGGCCGCCGACCCCTGGAGCCAGCGCTCCCGCTGGAGGGCCGACTCGTAGAGCCGGGAGTTGCTGATCGCGATGCCCGCCTGGGAGCCCAGCACCCGCAACAGCGCGTCGTCGGCGTCGGTGAACGGCCGTCCGCCGCTCTTCTCGGCGAGGTAGAGGTTGCCGAACACCTCGGTGTCCACCCGGACGGGCGTGCCGAGGAAGGTGTGCATCACCGGATGGCCCGGCGGTACCCCGACCGAGCGCGGGTCGCGGGTCAGATCGTCGGAGCGCAGCGGCCGGGGGTCCTGGATCAGCGCTCCCAGCACGCCGATGCGGCCGTCCGGGAGGGCACCGATGCGCCGCCGCTCCTCGTCGCCCAGCCCCGCGGTGTACAGCTCGGTGATCCGGCCGGACTCGGGGTCCAGCACCCCGAGGGCGCCGTAGCGCGCGTCGGTCAGCAGGGAGGCGGTGTCCACGATCTGCTGGAGCGTGGTGCCCAGGCCCAGATCGGTGCCGACGCTGAGCACCGCCTCCAGCAGCTGGGGCAGCCGGGGCGCGTACGCGTGCCGGTCGCCCCCGGACTCCCCGGGCCCGTCCGCCGTACCGCGCGCCGGCTCCGGCCGGTCCGGTGCGTCGTCCGGACCGGACGACGCACCGGCGTCGTGCTCCCGCGCCACTGCCTCGCCCCGGCCGCGGTGCGCTCAGCCGGCGAGCGGGTTGAGGACCATCGGCTCGACCGTGCCGTCCAGCATCGCGCCCAGGCCGAGGATCGAGCAGGTGTCGGGCCGTTCGGCGATGGCCACCGGCATCCCGGTGGCGGTGCGCAGCAGCTGGTCGAAGCCCGGCAGCAGCGCGCTGCCGCCGACCATCATGATGCCCCGGTCGGCGAGGTCGGCCACCAGGTCGGGAGGGCAGTCCCGCAGCACCTTGCCGAGTCCGTCCAGCACCGCCGTGAGCGGGGTGTGGATCGCCTGGCGCACGGCGGCGGTGTCCACCTGCACCGAGCGGGCCAGCCCGGTCGCCACATCACGGCCGTGGATCTCGGTCACGGCGGGCCCCTGCGCCGTCAGCCCGTTGCCGCTGAGGGCCAGTTGCAGGGGGCGCACGGACTGGCTCGGCAGCATCAGCTGGTGGTGCTGGCGCAGGTGCTGGATCACCGCGTTGTCGATGGTGTTGCCGCCGATCGGGATGCGGACGGCGGTGACGATGGAGCCGAGCGAGAGCACCGCGATCTGGGTGGTGGCCGCCCCGCACACCATGATCATGGTGGCGGTCGGCTGCGCGACCGGGAGCCCGCAGCCGACGGCCGCCGCGATCAGGGTGTCCACCAGCTCCACCCTGCGGGCGCCGAGCCCGACCAGGGTCTCCACCGTCGCGCGCTGGGCCAGCGGATCGGCCTCGTGCGGCGTGCAGGCGGCGGCCCGCAGCCGGGGCTTGCGGCGCAGCTGGCGGCGGAGCTTGTCGCCGATGAGGTGGCGCAGCATGCGCTGGGCCATCTCGATGTCCACGACGGTGCCGCCCGACACCGGCCGGGCCACCCGGATGTACCCGGGGGTGCGGCCGGTCATCTGCTCGGCGAGCGTGCCCACCGCGATGAGCGATCCGGTGCGGGTGTTGACGGCCGCGACGCTCGGTTCGTCGACGACGAGCCCGAGCCCCTTCACGTACACCCGGGTCCTCGCGGCCCCCAGGTCGACGGCGATGTGGCAACGGCGCAACTGCTCAAGGCTGACGGTCACGGCAGGTTCTCCCGAGAGCTGGTGGGGTCCCGGCGGCAGCCGGCTCTCCTTCGCATCGTGGGCGGCCCGGGGGCCGGGCGCGCGCTGGGGTACGCCGCTGGGGGTGCGGTGCGGTGGACCGGAGCCGCCGGTACCGGAAGCGGCCCTCGGCCCGGCAGCAGCCGCCGGTACCGGAATCGGCCCTCGGCCCGGCAGCAGCCGCCGGTACCGGAAGCGGCCCTCAGCCCGGCAGCAACCGCTGGAACAGGCCCCAGGTGAACTCGGCGACGTACGGGGCGCCCGTCGCCGGGTCCGTGAAGGCGAGAGCCCAGCGGGTCGGCGCGCTGCCCTCCGCGGGGCGGGCCGGTGCGAAGGCCCGGGCCACCTCGTCCACCGTGCAGGACCACGGCGTGAGGTCGGCCGCGCCGCGCAGTTCCGGGCCCGGGGCGCCGGGCGCGCGGACCAGCCAGGCGTTCCAGACGGCCCCGCCGGGGCCCGCCATCACCTCGAACCGCAGATCCGGCCAGAGCGGCAGCGTCCAGGAGAGCGCGTCGCACTCCAGATCGCCGACCGTGCGGCGGACGGAGCGTTCGGGCTCGCCGAGCACCGCGCGGTAGCGCCGCAGGGCACCCCGGCCGCCCGGGCCGCGCACCATGGCCTGCCAGCGGCGGTTCGCCTCGCGCATCTCGGCGGGGCTCGCGCTCAGCTCGTGCCGGGCGTCCTCGGCGAGGCCCGGCTGGTGGTCGGCCATCCGGCGGAGCAGGACGAGCTGGAACTGGAGCGGTCCGAAGGGGGCGGCGGTCATGCCGTCCATCCTGCCCCGCCCGGCGCCCCCGGCGCTCAGGCTTCGGTGGCGGGGTCCCCGGCGGTCCCGGCGGTCCCGGCGCCCCCGGAGGTCCCGACCGCGGCGTCCGTCCCCTCGGCGCCCAGCATCCGGAGCAGCAGGTCACGCAGTACCCCGCGCTCCGCGTCGGAGAGCCCGGCCAGCGGCTCGCGGGCGAAGTGCAGGGCCTCGCGCAGCCGCAGCGCGGTCCGGCGCCCCTTCTCGGTCGGGGCGGCGAGCTTCACCCGCCGGTCGTGCGGGTCCGGACGGCGCTCGACCAGCTCGCGCAGCTCCAGCCGGTCGACGATGCCGGTCACGTTCGACGGCTCGCACTTCAGCTTCTGGGCGATCTTGCGCATGGGCATCGGTTCCAGGGACAGCAGACCGAGGACGCGGGCCTGTGCCCCGGTGAGCGAGAAGGACGCGGCGGCCCGGTCGTACTCCTCGTAGTAGCGCGCCACGACGGTGCCGATCAGCTCGACGACTTCGAGGGTCAGAGGATCCGTGCGCGGGGTGGTCATGACACACAGGATACCCAGTTACTTGACAAGGTGAAATATTCAGGAGCATGGTTGTTTCATGTGGTGAAGCATTTCCCTCCCGTACGCCCCGCCTTCACCCCGTACGGTCCCCCCGCACACGAGAACGAGGAGAACCCGAGCCCATGTCTGCAGCACTTCCCACGTCCAGCCGTGAATGGCACCTCGTCGCCCGTCCGCACGGCTGGCCGAAGGCCGAGGACTTCGCGCTGCGTGAGACGCCGGTGGCGGCTCCGGCCGAGGGCCACGTCCTCGTCCGCAACCTGTACTTCTCGGTCGACCCCTACATGCGCGGCCGGATGAACGACGTGAAGTCCTACACCCCGCCCTTCCAGCTCGACCAGCCGATGGACGGCGGAGCGGTCGGCGAGGTCGTCGCCTCGAACGCCGAGGGAATCGCCGTCGGAGACCACGTCCTGCACGGACTCGGCTGGCGCGAGTACGCCGAGGTCCCCGGGGAGCGCGTGGCGAAGGTCGACCCGGACGTCGCCCCGCTCTCCGCCTACCTCGGCGTGCTCGGCATGACCGGCCTCACGGCCTACGCCGGCCTCCTGGAGGTCGCTTCCCTCAAGGAGGGCGACGTCGTCTTCGTCTCCGGCGCCGCCGGTGCCGTCGGCAGCCAGGTCGGCCAGATCGCCAGGCTCAAGGGCGCCTCCCGCGTCATCGGCTCGGCCGGCTCCGACGAGAAGGTCAAGCTCCTCGTCGAGGAGTACGGCTTCGACGCCGCGTTCAACTACAAGAACGGCCCGGTCCGCGACCAGCTCCGCGAGGCCGCCCCCGACGGCATCGACGTCTACTTCGACAACGTCGGCGGCGAGCACCTGGAAGCCGCGATCTCGTCGTTCAACGTGCACGGCCGCGCCGCCATCTGCGGCATGATCGCCCAGTACAACAGCACCGAGCCGACCCCGGCCCCGCGCAACCTCGCCCTGGTCATCGGCAAGCGGCTGCGCCTGGAAGGCCTGCTCGTCGGCGACCACACCGCGCTCCGGCCGAAGTTCGTCGAGGAGGCGGCCGGCTGGCTCGCCTCGGGCGAACTCAAGTACCGCGAGACCACCGTCGAGGGCATCGAGAACGGCTTCGACGCCTTCGACGGCCTGATGCGCGGCGAGAACACCGGAAAGATGATCGTCTCCCTCGTCTGATCCAGGACGGTCCCCGGACCGCCCGCCCCCACCGGCAGAAGGAATCACCGCATGAGCATCCCGAACATCACCGTCGCGTACACCGCCGTCGCCACCGCCGAGAACGGCCGTGACGGGCGGGTCCACTCCGACGACGGGAACCTCGACGTCGTCGTCAACCCGCCGAAGGCGATGGGCGGCAGCGGCAACGGCACCAACCCCGAGCAGCTCTTCGCGGCCGGGTTCAGCGCCTGCTTCCAGAGCGCCCTCGGTGTCGTCGCCCGGCAGAAGAAGATCAGCATCGCCGGTTCGACCGTGACCGCCTCGGTCGGCATCGGTCAGGCCGACACGGGCGGCTTCGGCCTGGAGGTCGCGCTCACCGTCTCCCTGCCGGAGCTGGACAAGGCCACCGCGCAGGAGCTCGTCGAGCAGGCCCACCAGGTCTGCCCCTACTCCAACGCCACGCGCGGCAACATCAAGGTCGACCTGATCGTCGCCTGATCCGGTCCGGTCACGCCCCGCGGGGCCGCGCCCCCGGGAACCCCGGGGGCGCGGCCCCGCGGGGCGTCGCCCTCGACGGGCCCCCGTCCGCTCCCCGCGGACCCGCAAGTACCCTGACCCCATGAGTGATCTCGGGGCCGGATTCGGCTACTTGATGAAGGGCCAGCGCTGGGTCGGCCGGCACGGCCGCTGGTTCGGCTTCGGGTTGCTGCCCGGACTGATCACGCTCGTCCTGTACGCCGGGGCGCTCGTCGGACTCGCCTACGGCGCCGACGACTTCGCCGACTGGTCCACCCCGTTCGCGGACGACTGGTCCTCGCCCTGGCTCGGTCTGCTCCGCAACACGCTGACCGTTCTGGTCTTCGCCTTCGGGCTGTTCCTGGCGGTCATCACCTTCACCGCCGTGACGCTCCTGGTCGGCCAGCCGTTCTACGAGTCGCTCTCCGAGGAGGTCGACCGCAGCGAAGGCGGCGAGGTCCCCGAATCGGGTATGCCGCTCTGGCGCGAACTCTGGATCTCCGCCCGGGACTCCGTACGGATCCTGGTGCGGGTCTCCCTCTACGGCATCGCGCTCTTCGCCCTCGGGTTCATCCCGGTGGCCGGGCAGACGGTCGTCCCCGTCCTCGGGTTCTGCGTCTCCGGCTACTTCCTCGCCGAGGAACTCACCTCCGTCGCCCTCCAGCGCCGGGGCCGCGACCTGCGCTCCCGCCTCGCCCTGCTGCGCCGCCGGCGGATGCTGGTCCTCGGCTTCGGCGTCCCGCTGACGCTCGCCTTCCTCGTCCCGGTCGTCGCGGTGTTCCTGATGCCCGGCGCGGTGGCCGGCGCCACCCTCCTCGTCCGCGACCTCGTCGACGCGGACGACGCCGCCGCACGCCCCGCGCCGGTCGCCTCGCTCGTGAAGGAGGAGTAGGGACCGCCGCCCCGGCGGATCCCCCCACGCCCCGGCTCCCCGCGCCCCGAGCCGCACGCGGCCGCACGACGCGTGCCCCTCCGCCGTCGGGCCCGCAGGTGACGTGCCCGTCCTGCCCCCGCCTCCCGCGGACGCCGGAGCGTGTTCTCCTCCCGTACCCCACCCGGGCGTTCCGGGGGCCGGTAGCGGCTCAGCCCCCGACGTAGGCCGCCAAGTGCTCCCCGGTCAGCGTCGACCGGGCTGCGACCAGCTCGGCCGGGGTGCCCTCGAAGACGACCCGTCCACCGTCGTGGCCCGCGCCGGGACCGAGGTCGACGATCCAGTCGGCGTGCGCCATGACCGCCTGGTGGTGCTCCACGACGATCACCGACGTGCCCGCGTCGACGAGCCGGTCGAGCAGACCGAGCAACTGCTCGACGTCGGCGAGGTGCAGACCCGTGGTCGGCTCGTCGAGCAGCAGGACCCCGCCCTTGACGCCCATGTGCGTCGCCAGCTTGAGGCGCTGGCGCTCACCGCCGGAGAGCGTCGTCAACGGCTGCCCCAGGGTGAGGTATCCGAGTCCGACGTCGACGAGCCGGTCGAGGATCCGCTGCGCCGCCGGTGTGGCCGCCTCACCCCCGGAGAAGAACTCCCGCGCCTCGGCGGCCGACATGGACAGCACCTCGCTGATGTCCCGCCCACCGAGCCGGAATTCGAGCACCGCGGCCTGGTAGCGGCGGCCTTCGCACTCCTCGCAGACCGAGGAGACCCCCGCCATCATCGCCAGATCGGTGAAGACGACCCCGATGCCGTTGCAACCGGGGCACGCCCCCTCGGAGTTGGCGCTGAAGAGCGCCGGCTTCACGCCGTTGGCCTTCGCGAACGCCTTGCGGACCGGGTCCAGCAGCCCGGTGTACGTCGCCGGGTTGCTGCGCCGGGAACCCCGGATGGGGCTCTGGTCCACCGAGACGACGTCCTCGCCCCCCGCCTGCCGGGGCAGCGAACCGTGCACCAGCGAGCTCTTGCCCGAACCGGCCACCCCGGTGACGACGGTGAGCACCCCGAGCGGGATGTCCACGTCCACGTCGCGCAGGTTGTGGGCCGACGCCCCGCGGATCTTCAGCGCCCCGGTGGACGCGCGCACCTCCTCCTTGAGCGCGGCCCGGTCGTCGAAGTGGCGGCCGGTGACCGTACCGCTCTTCCGCAGCCCTTCCACGGTCCCCTCGAAGCAGACCGTGCCACCCGCCGAACCGGCGCCCGGGCCCAGGTCCACCACGTGGTCGGCGACGGAGATCGTCTCCGGCTTGTGCTCCACCACGAGCACGGTGTTGCCCTTGTCCCGCAGCCTCAGCAGCAGGCCGTTCATCCGCTGGATGTCGTGCGGGTGCAGCCCGATGGTGGGCTCGTCGAAGACGTACGTGACATCGGTCAGCGAGGAACCGAGGTGGCGGATCATCTTCACGCGCTGCGCCTCCCCGCCGGAGAGGGTGCCGGCCGGGCGGTCGAGCGAGAGGTAGCCGAGCCCGATCTCGACGAACGAGTCGAGCGTCGACCCCAGCGCGGCCAGCAGCGGTGCCACCGACGGCTCGTCCAGCGAGCCCACCCAGACGGCGAGATCGCTGATCTGCATCGCGCAGGCGTCGGCGATGGAGACGCGCGCGATCTTCGAGGACCGCGCACCCTCGCTGAGCCGGGTGCCCGCGCACTCGGGGCAGGTGGTGAAGGTGACCGCGCGCTCCACGAACGCCCTCACGTGCGGCTGGAGCGCCTCCTTGTCCTTGGACAGGAAGGATTTCTGGATCTTGGGGATCAGCCCCTCGTAGGTGAGGTTGACCCCTTCCACCTTCACCTTGGTCGGCTCCCGGTGCAGGAAGTCCCGCATCTCCTTCTCCGTAAAGTCGCGGATCGGCTTGTCCGGGTCGAGGAAGCCCGACTCGGCGTAGACCCGCACGGTCCAGAAGCTGTCGGACTTCCAGCCGGGGATGGTGAACGCGCCCTCGGCGAGCGACTTGGAGTCGTCGTAGAGCTGGGTCAGGTCGATGTCCGAGACGGAGCCCCGGCCCTCGCACCGCGGGCACATGCCGCCGGTCGGGTCGAAGGTCGCCTTCACGGTCTTCCTGGCGCCGCGCTCGACGGTGATCGCACCGCTCGCACGCACCGAGGGGACGTTGAACGCGTAGGCGCTGGGCGGACCGATGTGCGGCTCGCCGAGGCGGCTGAAGAGGATGCGCAGCATCGCGTGGGTGTCGGTGACGGTGCCGACCGTGGAGCGGGGGTCCGCGCCGAGCCGCTGCTGGTCGACGAGGATCGCCGTGGTCAGGCCGTCGAGCACGTCCACCTCGGGACGGGACAGCGTCGGCATGAAGCCCTGCACGAAAGCGCTGTACGTCTCGTTGATCAGCCGCTGCGACTCGGCCGCGACGGTGCCGAAGACCAGCGAGCTCTTGCCCGACCCGGAGACCCCGGTGAACACCGTCAGCCGCCGCTTGGGGATCTCGACGCTGACGTCCTTGAGGTTGTTCACGCGCGCGCCGTGCACCCGGATCAGATCGTGGCCGTCCGCGCCGCGCTCCCCGGCCGTCCGTCGATCCGTTCCCTGGGCCCTGCTCATGCTCTCTCCTCCTGCGGGTGTGGTGTGGTGTGGTGCGTCGCGGTGTCCGCGTGTCCGCGGACGACCGGGGCGGTGGGCGGGTGCGTCACTTCCCGCGGGACCGGGCGAAACGCAGCATGTTGCCGGAGGGGTCGCGGAAGGCGCAGTCACGCACGCCGTACGGCTGGTCGATCGGCTCCTGGAGCACCTCGCCGCCCGCCGCGCGGATGCGCTCGAAGGTGGCGTCGACGTCGTCGGTCGTGAAGATGACCCCGCGCAGCAGGCCCTTCGCGAGCAGTTCCGCCACGGCCTGCCGGTCGGTGGCCGAGGCGGAGGGGTCGGCCAGCGGAGGCTCCAGCACGATGTCCACGCCGGGCTGCGCGGGGGAGCCGACGGTCACCCATCGCATCCCCTCGAACCCGACGTCGTTGCGGACTTCGAGGCCGAGCACGTCGCGGTAGAAGGGGAGCGCCTTGTCGTGGTCGTCGACGGCGATGAAGCACTGGGAGAGGTTGATGTCCATGCGTTTCACGCTACGGGCGGGGTCATCGTTTCGCTTCTCCATTCCTGACCGGTCTCGTGTGGATCTTCGCGACGCAGGCGGGGACGGCGGCGCCCTCCTCGTGGGACCGCGCCCGGTAGGCGCTCGGGCTCTCGCCGACCAGCTCGGTGAAGCGGGAGCTGAACGAGCCCAGCGAGGTGCAGCCGACCTCGAAGCAGACGTCCGTGACCGACAGATCACCCCGCCGCAGCAGCGCCTTCGCCCGCTCGATCCGGCGCGTCATGAGGTAGCTGTACGGAGTCTCCCCGAAGGCGGCCCTGAAGCTCCGGGAGAAGTGGCCGGCGGACATCAGGGCGGTCCGCGCCAGCGCGGGCACGTCGAGCGGCCGGGCGTACTCGCGGTCCATCCGGTCCCTGGCCCGGCGCAGCCCGCGGAGGTCCTCCAACGACGTCATCCGGCCACCTTCGCACAGGGCCCGCGGGCCGCGCCCGGCCCTTCGCGCGATCCACGACCCCGGCCCCCCGCGCCGGACACGACCCGGAGGGATGACCGGGCCCGAACCGGGGTAGGTACCGGGCTCGGGACGGTCCACGCACGGAGGAGCCCCGCGGCGGACCTGACACCGCCGCGGGGCTCCTCCCTCGCCTTCCCGGAGCCCTCTCAGCGCACCGAGAAGCCGTACTCCGTCGTCGAGACGTACTCCTCGCCCGGCCGCAGCACGGTGCTCGGGAACTCCGGCCGGTTCGGCGAGTCCGGGAAGTGCTGGGTCTCCAGCGCGATGCCGGCGGACGGCACGTACGGGGTGCCGTCCAGGTGGTCGGCGGTGTAGAGCTGGATGCCCGGTTCGGTGGTACGGACCGTCAGCACCCGCCCCGAACCCGCGTCGTACAGCTCGGCCGCCGCCGCGCCGCCCCCGTCCGGGGAACCCGGGGCGTCCAGCACGTAGTTGTGGTCGTACCCGGGGCCCACCGGCTTGGGGCCGCGGAAGTCGAACCGGGTGCCGTCCACCGGGGCGAGTTCGCCCGTCGGCAGCGAGGCGGAGTCCACCGGGGTGATCCGCCCGGCCGCGATCCGCAGCTCGTGCCCGAGCGCGCTGCCGCTGCCGGCGCCCGCGAGGTTCCAGTACGTGTGGTTGGTCAGGTTCACGACGGTCGGCGCGTCGGTCGTCGCCCGGTAGCCGATCCGCAGCGCCCCGCCCGGCTCCAGGGTGTACGTCACCGTGACCGCGAGCCGCCCCGGGAACCCCTCTTCGCCGTCCTCGGACACGAGGCGCAGCTCCACGCCGCCGGCCGCCTCACGGGCCGTCCAGACACGCTTGTCGAAGCCGCGCGCCCCGCCGTGCAGCTGGTTGGGGCCCTCGTTGGCGGTCAGCCGGTGGGTGCGGCCGTCGAGGGTGAAGGCGGCCCCGCCGATGCGGTTCGCGTACCGGCCGCACACCGCGCCGAAGAAGGGCGACGCGTGGGTGACGTAACCGTCCAGGTCCGGCAGGCCGAGGACGACCTCGCCGGCCGCCCCGTCCCGCCCGGGCACCTCCACCGACTGCACGATCGCGCCGTACGTCAGCACGCGTACCCGGACCCCGTCGCGCTCCAGGGTCCAGCGCTCCACGGACGTGCCGTCCGCGAGGGTGCCGAATGCGTCGCTGCTGATCGTCGTCACCGTACTCATGATCGGACTTTACGCTGGTGGGGCCGGTGCCGTGACATTGCGGTAGGCGATCTCCGCCAGCCGGGCCTGCCCGTCGCGCCCCGGGTGGAACCAGTCCCACGGGCTGAGCTGGGCGCCGGTGAACGCGTAGTCGAAGACCGCGTCGCCGTCGTACCGGCAGAGGTCGTCCTTCGCGCACACCTCGCGCAGCACCCTGTTGTACGCGACGACGCGCTCGCGCACCGCGGCCCGCCGGGCGGTCGCCGCGATGCCCAGGTCGTCGGCGTCGGCCAGCATCGACTTGCAGATCCCGAGCTTCCACACCTGCTTGCCCAACGGGTTGCGGCGGCCGGTGGACCAGAGCCGCCACAGGTCCGGCACGCTGGCCACGTACACCTGCGCACCGGGGACGGCGGCCCGCAGCTGCCGCAGCGACAGGTCGAAGGAGAACCGGAAGTCCTCCACGGGGGTCATCGACTCCACCGAGCCCCGGCAGGCGTCGTTGGCGCCGATCATCACCGTCACCAGCTCCGGACGTTCCCGCGCGGCCTCGGCCATCTGCTCCGGCAACTGGGCGATCCGGGCTCCCGACACGGCGTGGTTCCAGCTGTGCGCCGCCACCTCGGACGGGCCCAGGAGGCGGGCCGCGAGGCTGCGCACCGCGCCGTCCGTGCCGGTGGCCCAGGAGACCTCGGGACAGTCGGCCAGCACCGAGCAGGCGTCGAAACCCCGGGTCATCGAATCGCCGACCGCCGCGACCGAACCGGGGTGGCGGTCCCACACCGGACCGGCGGGCGCGGCGGCCGGGGTGTGCCCCTCGCCCCGGGGCGTGCTCTTCGCGCCCCCGTCCGATCCGGCGGAACAGCCCGTCAGCGCGAGTGCGCCGGCGCACGCCCATACCGCCCATCCGGTGACGGCGGAACGGGTGCGGCGAGACGGCCGTGTGCGTTCCGGCATCCTCTACCTCCGGTCGTTGCTGGCCCATGCCCGTGGTCGTGGCCCCTGGTCGTCGCCCCCGGCACACCCGCACCCGCAGGCGTGCGCCGGGCGCGCCCCGCCGGGTGGAAGCAGGCGATCGAGGGGCCCCGGACCGACCGTACGTCACACGTCCGCCCCCGGCGCACGGTAGCTTTTTCCCGTCGGACCAGCGACAGCGGCCGCCCGCGCCCGCGCGGGAGGTCCGGTAAGTTACCTCACGTCACATACTGTCCGTTTTCTGGAGATTATCTCCCGATGCTGTTTACTGATGACAACCTCGGGAACCGGCCGGGAACAGGCGGTACGGGCGCGAGGCCGCTGGAAAAGGCGTACCTCGTCCCACACGGGAGGTTCCGGTGACGACACGTGGAGTCCTGTACGTACACTCCGCACCGCGCGCGCTCTGCCCGCACATCGAATGGGCGGTCGCGGGCGTACTCGGAGTGCGGGTCCAGTTGGACTGGATCAGACAGCCGGCCGCGCCCGGCACCTGGAGGTCCGAGTTCTCCTGGCGGGGCCGCGCCGGCACCGCGTCGGAACTGGCCTCCGCCCTGCGCGGCTGGGACCTCATCCGCTTCGAGGTGACCGCCGAGCCGTGCTCCACGGCCGAGGGCGAGCGCTACAGCTCCACCCCCACGCTCGGCATCTTCCACGCCGTCACCGGCATGAACGGCGACATCCTCGTCCCCGAGGACCGGCTGCGGGCCGCCCTGATGCGCTCCCTGCGCGAGGAGAGCGACCTGGAGGCGGAGGTCGCCGGGCTCATCGGCAAGCCCTGGGACGACGAGCTGGAGTCCTTCCGGCACGCCGGAGAGGGCGCCCCGGTCCGCTGGCTCCACCAGGTGGTCTGACGCCCGGAGCCGTCGGGTGGAGCCGGCGCAGCGGACCGCATGGTGAACAACCGGGGGACCGCGCGCCGCCGCCTGGGTACGCTGCGCGCCCATGACCTTCATGAAGGTGCGAGGCGCCACCCTCCGGCACGACGACTCCGGACCCTCCGGCGGAATCCCCGTCCTCCTCATCCACGGCCACCCGTTCGACCGAACGCTCTGGGCCCCGCAGGTCCGGGCGCTGACCGCCGCCGGGTACCGGGTGATCACCCCCGACCTGCGCGGCTACGGTGCGAGCGAGGTGACGGAGGGAACGGTCCGCCTCGGCGACTTCGCCGACGACCTCGCCGCCCTCCTCGACCACCTCGGCCTCGCCGACGCGGTGGCCGGCGGGGTCTCGATGGGCGGTCAGATCGCCCTGGAGCTGCGCCGCCTCCACCCGGAACGGGTACGCGCCCTGGTGCTCTCCGACACCTCGGCACCGCCCGAGACCGAGGAGGGCAAGGCGTACCGCAACGCGCTCGCCGACCGGCTCCTCGCCGAGGGCATGGCCGGGTACGCCGCCGAGGTCATCGACAAGATGCTCGCCGACTACAACGTCACCGCCCAGCCCGAGGTCGCCCGGAAGGTGCTGGCCATGATGGGGTCCACCGACCCGCGCGGGGCGGCCGCCGCACTCCGCGGCCGGGCCGAGCGCGCCGACCTCCGGCCCGTGCTGGCCGCCGCCGACATCCCCGTACTCATCGTCGTCGGCGCCGACGACGTGTACACCCCGCTCTCCGACGCGCAGGAGCTGCACCGCCACGCCCCGCACGCCCGGCTCGACGTCATCGAGGGCGCGGGCCACCTGCCGGGAGCCGAGCAGCCCGAACGCTTCAACGCCGTCCTGCTCGACTTCCTCGCCACGCGGGTGAAGGGGGCGTGAGCGGCCCCCATCCGCTGCTGGACCTCTTCCTGGCGGCCGCCGGGGGACGCTTCCCGCCCGTCGACGGCGGGGTGACGGTGGTGGAACCCCTGCCCGGCGGGCTGGAGTGCTCCGTCGCCTTCACCGGCCACGCCGTCGTCGCCACCGCGCTCCCCGCCGACGAGGTCCGCGCGGCCGGACCCGACGGCTACGGCGCCTCGCTCGCACCGGACTTCCTGCGGCTGCTCGCGGGGCCGCACGGCACCGTCGGCGTCACCGACGCGACCCTCACCGCCCCCGGCGCCGGCGGGCCACCCCGCCTCGGCCCCCTGGACGCCCACGACGGCCACCCACGCGTGCTGTTCGCCCGCCGGATCCGCAGGAACGTCACGGTGCACGGGGACGAGCGGGGCCTGATCACCCTCGCCGAAGGGCTCGCCGGCCGGTTGGAGATCAGCCTCGAACTCCACCACCCGGACGCCCCAGCCGCCGGCGGTCCGCGCCGGGGCCGCGGTCTGCTGGCCGACGCCCTCACGCTCGTCCCGAGGGGCCGGCCCGTCTTCGCGGCCGTCGCCCCGGGCAACGCCCGCTCCCTGCGCGCCTTCCTCGCCGCCGGGTTCGTCCCGGTCGGCAGCGAGGTGATCATCGCCCCCGGGCGCGGGTGAGGGGAGCCCGGACACGGCGAAGCCCGCCTCCCCGGAGACCGGAGGAGGCGGGCTTCGCCGTACGGGAGCGAGCGTCCCGCGAGGGACGGCCGGAGGAACGGATCAGACGCTGCGGAAGGCCAGCACCACGTTGTGGCCGCCGAAGCCGAACGAGTTGTTGATCGCGGCGATCGGACCCTCGGGCAGCGGCTGCGGCTTGTCGCGGACGATGTTCGCCGTCACGTCGTCGTCGAGGTTCTCGATGTTGATCGTCGGCGGGGCCGTCCGGTGGTGCAGCGCGAGGACCGTGGCCACGGTCTCGATGCCGCCCGCGCCACCGAGCAGGTGACCCGTCATCGACTTGGTCGCGGAGATCGCGACGTGGTCGAGGTCGTCGCCCAGCACCGCGCTCAGCGCCTTCAGCTCGGCCACGTCGCCCTGCGGCGTGGACGTGGCGTGCGCGTTGAGGTGGACGATCTCCGACGGCTTGAGGTCCGTCGTGTCCAGCAGGTTGCGCATCGCGGCCGCGATGCCCCGGCCGGTCGGCTCGGGCTGCGCGATGTGGTGCGCGTCGGCCGACAGGCCCTGGCCCAGCACCTCGCAGTAGACCTTGGCGCCGCGGGCGGCGGCGTGCTCGGCCGACTCCAGGACGACGACGCCGGCGCCCTCGCCGAGGACGAAGCCGTCACGGCCGGTGTCGTACGGACGCGAGGCCTTCTCGGGCTCGTCGTTGCTCTTGGACATCGCCATCATGTTGGCGAACGCCGCGATCGGCAGCGGATGGATCGCCGCCTCGGTACCACCGGCGACGACCACGTCGGCACGGCCGGTACGGATCATCTCGACGGCGTACCCGATGGCCTCGGCGCCCGACGCACACGCAGAGACCGGAGTGTGCACACCGGCCTGGGCGTTGACCTCCAGGCCGACGTTGGCCGCCGGGCCGTTCGGCATGAGCATGGGGACGGTGTGCGGGGAGACGCGGCGTACGCCCTTCTCCTTCAGCACGTCGTACTGGTCGAGCAGCGTGATCACACCACCGATGCCGGAGGCGATGACCGTGCCCAGCCGCTCGGGCTGGATCTTCTCGTCCTCACCGGCCTTGCCGGTGAAGCCGGCGTCCGCCCACGCCTCGCGGGCCGCGATCAGCGCGAACTGCGCCGAGCGGTCCAGCTTGCGGGCGAGCGGGCGGGGCAGTACCTCGCCCGGATCCACCGCAGCCAACGCGGCGATCCGGACGGGCAGTTCGGCGAAGCGCTCACCTTCGAGGGGCTTGACGCCGGAGCGACCGGCCATGAGCCCTTCCCAGGTGGATGCGGAGTCGCCACCCAGCGGAGTGGTTGCGCCGATACCGGTGACGACCACGGTGCGATTGGTCGAGTTCACTGGAAAATCTTCTCCACGTGTAGAGGGTCGTGAATCAGCGGCGCCACCGCCGGGTGGCGACACACGAACCGGCCTGGGATCAGGCCTGGTTCTTCAGGATGTAGGCGGCGGCGTCGCCGACCGTCTTGAGGTTCTTGACGTCCTCGTCGGGGATCTTGACGTCGAAGCGCTCTTCGGCGGCGACGACGACCTCGACCATGGACAGCGAGTCGACGTCCAGGTCGTCGGTGAAGGACTTGTCCAGCTGGACGTCCTCGACCGGGATACCGGCGATCTCGTTGACGATCTCGGCGAGACCGGTGACGATCTCTTCCTGGGTGGCGGCCATGTGGGCGCTCCTTCGTGGGTTGTCTGCTGGGGTTCTGGCGTCCGGACGGGAAGTTCCGGTGTGGCCGGTTCTTCTCGGTCGGACCGGGCGAAAAGCCTTAGGGGAGAGTAACGACCGTCGCGGCGAAGACGAGACCCGCCCCGAAGCCGATGACGAGCGCGGTGTCGCCGCTCTTCGCCTGCCCGGTCGCCAGGAGCCGCTCCATCGCGAGCGGGATCGAGGCGGCGGAGGTGTTGCCGGTCGTCTCGATGTCGCGGGCGACGGTGACGTGCTCCGGCAGTTTGAGGGTCTTCACCATCGAGTCGATGATCCGCATGTTGGCCTGGTGCGGAATGAAGACGTCCAGGTCTTCCGGGGAGACCCCGGCGGCCTCCAGCGCCTGCTGGGCCACCTTGGCCATCTCGTAGACGGCCCAGCGGAAGACCGCCTGGCCCTCCTGCGTGATGGCCGGGAACTTCTCCGGGCGCTCGGCGTGGAACTCGTCCCACGCCACGGTCTGCTTGATGGTGTCCGACTTGTCGCCCTCGGAACCCCACACGGTCGGCCCCATGGCCGGCACCCGCGAGGGACCGACGACCACGGCGCCCGCACCGTCGCCGAAGAGGAAGGCCGTGGCCCGGTCCGTCAGGTCGGTGAGGTCGCTGAGCCGCTCCACGCCGATGACGAGGACGTACTCCGCGGAACCGTCGACGACCATGCCCTTGGCGAGGGCCAGGCCGTAGCCGAAGCCCGCGCAGCCGGCCGAGATGTCGAAGGCGGCGGGCTTGCCCGCGCCGATCTTGTACGCGATCTCGGTGGCGACGGCCGGGGTCTGCTTGAAGTGCGAGACGGTGGAGACGATCACTCCGCCGATCTGCTCGGGGGTGATCCCCGCGTCGGCGATGGCCTTGCCGGCGGCCTCCACGGACATGGCGGACACGGTCTCCTCGTCGGAGGCCCAGTGCCGGGTGGCGATGCCGGAGCGGGAGCGGATCCACTCGTCGGACGAGTCGATCGTTTCGAGGATCACCTCGTTCGGCACCACACGGGTCGGGCGGTAACCGCCGACCCCCATGATGCGTGCGTACGGGGCGCCCTGGCTGGGCTTGATCTTCGACATGCTCGTGCTCCTTAGGCTGACGCGTGCTCGGAGATGAGCGCCCGGGCCGCGTCGAGGTCGTCGGGTGTCTTGAGCGCGAGGGTCTGTACGCCGGGCATCGCGCGCTTCGCGAGCCCCGTGAGGGTGCCACCGGGGCACACCTCGACGAGCGCGGTCACCCCGAGCCCCAGGAACGTCTCCATGCACAGGTCCCAGCGGACCGGGTTCGCGACCTGACCGACCAGGCGCTCGACGACCTCGGCGCCGGTGGCGACCGGCCTGCCGTCCGCGTTCGACACGTACGTCACGGTGGGATCGGCGACCTTCAGGCCCTGCGCCGCTTCGCGCAGCCGCTCCACCGCCGGCGCCATGTGGTGCGTGTGGAACGCCCCGGCGACCTTGAGCGGCACCACGCGGCGCACACCCTCCGGCTTGTTCTCGGTCAGCTCGGCGATCTGCGCGGCCGTGCCCGCGGCGACGATCTGGCCGCCGCCGTTCACGTTGGCCGGCGTCAGCCCGAGGCCCTCCAGGTGCGGGACCGTGACCTCCGGGTCGCCGCCGAGCAGCGCCGCCATGCCGGTCTCGGTGATCGCGGCGGCATCGGCCATCGCGAGCCCCCGCGTACGGACCAGGCGCAGCGCCGCCCCGTCGTCGAGCACACCGGCGAAGGCGGCGGCGGTGATCTCGCCGACGCTGTGCCCGGCCACGACGGCGGGCGAGGCGTTCAGCGCGGCGGCGGAGAGGAGACCCGCGGCCACCAGCAGGGGCTGGGCCACCGCGGTGTCACGGATTTCGTCGGCGTCGCCCTTCGTACCGTAGTGGGCGAGGTCGAGCCCGATGGCGTCGGACCACGCGGCGATGCGGTCACGGGCACCGGGCAGTTCGAGCCAGGGGGTCAGGAAGCCGGGCGTCTGAGCGCCTTGGCCGGGAGCGACGAGTACGAGCACCCTCACACTCTCTCTTGTGGACGGTCCCGAACGCCCGTGGGGACAGGGACGAAGAACCGTCAGGGGAATTGTTGAAGTCCGACAAAAGTCTAGGACTGGCCGTCCCTGGCGGCCAAGCGCCCCAGGATCAGTGCGACCCGGAGCGTGAAGGCGGAGCGCACATCCGACGGCGACCAGCCGGTGACGTCCGTCACACGTCGCAGCCGGTAGCGCACGGTGTTGGGGTGCACGAACAGCATCCGGGCGGCCCCTTCCAGGCTGCTCGCCTGCTCCAGGTAGACACTCAGCGTCTCCAGGAGCGCGGAGCCGGCCTCCTCCAGGGGGCTGTAGATCTCCTCCACCAACTGGTCCCGCGCGGCGGGGTCTCCGGCCATCGCCCGCTCCGGCAGGAGATCGTCGGCGAGGACCGGCCGCGGGGCGTCCTGCCACGCGACGCAGGCCTTCAGCCCGGCCGCCGCCGCCTGCGCGGACCGGGTCGCCGCCAGCAGGTCCGGGACGACCGGGCCGGCGACGACGGGACCGGCCGCGTACGGGCCGATGAGCCCTTTGGCGACCTGGAGCGGGTTGTCGCTGCCGCCGGCGATGACCACGAGGCGGTTGCCGAGCACCCCGGTCAGCACCTGCACCTTGGAGCCCCGCGCCGACCGCCGGATGGCCTCGACCGTCAGCTCGCTGTCCCCGTCGGGGGCGGTGCCGAGGATCACACAGACGTGCTCGGGGGAGTTCCAGCCGAGTGCGGCGGCCCGGGAGACCGCGCCCTCGTCGGCCTCACCGGAGAGCACGGCGTTGACCACGAGCGACTCGAGCCGCGCGTCCCACGCACCCCGCGCCTCGGCCGCCTGCGCGTACACCTGGGCGGTCGCGAAGGCGATCTCCCGGGCGTAGACGAGCAGCGCCTCCCGCAGCACGGACTCGTCGCCCGGCGCCGCGACCTCCTCGATCGCCGTCTCCATGACCTCGATCGTCGTACGCACCATCTCCACGGTCTGCCGCAGGGTGATCGCCCGGGTCAGCTCGCGCGGGGCGGTGCCGAAGACATCGGTGGAGATCGCCTGCGGGGTCTCCGGGTGGCGGAACCACTCGGTGAAAGCGGCGATGCCCGCCTGCGCCACCAGACCGATCCAGGACCGGTTCTCCGGGGGCATCGCCCGGTACCACGGGAGCGTCTCGTCCATGCGGGCGATGGCATTCGCCGACAGCCTGCCGGAGGACTGCTCGAGCCGTTTCAGGGTCGCGGCATGGAGATGGGCGTCTTGGGCGGCGCGCTGCGCGGGATCGGGTCGGGGCACGAAGACAAGACTGCCTTATCCGGGCAGAGGGGCGGAGGGGCGGGGCGCACGCCGGACGCGGGGGCACGGACGCGCGGCCGGTTTCCGGTCGTCCGGCCGGTTTCCGGTCGTTCCGGGGAGGGACGGCTCCCGGGAGCCCGGCTACGGTGGGGGCGTGATGTCCGTACACCGAGCGCAGAGCCGTTACGAGGGCGGGGACCGGGCGGCGGGGATCGAGTCCCGGCACGCCTTCTCCTTCGGTTCCTCCTACGACCCCGACAACCTCCGCTTCGGTGCGATCCTCGCCTGCAACGAGGAGCGGCTCGCCCCCGGCTCGGGCTTCGACGAACACCCGCACAGCCACACCGAGATCGTCACGTGGGTGGTGGAGGGCGAGCTCACCCACCAGGATTCGGCGGGCCACACCCGGGTGGTGCGCGCCGGTGACGTACAGCACCTCAGCGCGGCCGCCGGGGTCCGTCACGTCGAACGCAACGACGGCACAACCCCCCTGACGTTCCTTCAGATGTGGCTGGCGCCGCTGGAGGCCGGGGGCGAGCCCGCGTACACCGTCGTGCACGGCATCGCGGACTCCACCCCCTACGCCCTGCCCGCCGCCGGGGCGATACTGCACGTCCGCCGGCTCGCGGCCGGTGAGCGGGCGGCGGTCCCGGACGCGGCGCGGGCGTACGTCCACGTGGTGGCCGGAGAGGTGGCCCTCGGCGGCGAACACCTCGGGCCGGGCGACTCGGCCCGCGTCACCGGGGCCGAAGGGCTGGAGCTGTGCGCGGGGAGCGCCGCGCAGGTGCTGATCTGGGAACTGGCGGACTGACCGGCGGGACCGGCCGAGGGCCCCGGGGGGATCACCCGGCCGGCGTGGCGGTGGCGAAGTAGTGCCCCAGGTCGAGGTCGTCCAGGAGGCCGGGTCCGGTCGGCTGCCACCCCAGCAGCGCGCGGGTGCGCGCGGCGGAGGCCGGCCCGTCGAGGGCGAGGAATGCGCCGAGCCAGGTGAAGTGGGCCGCCGCGTCGGCCGCGTCGACGGACGCCACGGGCAGGCCGAGGTGCCGGCCGATCACCTCCGCGACCGTACGGATGGGCACGCCCTCGTCCGCGACGGCGTGCAGGACGGAGCCGGCCGGGGCGCCTTCCAGGGCGAGGCGGAAGAGGCGCGCGGCATCGTCGCGGTGCACGGCGGGCCACCGGTTGGCGCCGTCGCCGAGGTAACCGGAGACGCCCTTCGCGCGGGCGACGGCCACGATCGTGGCGAGGAAGCCCTGGTCGCCGTCCCCGTGCACGGTCGGCGGGAGCCGCACGACCGAGGCGCGGACGCCCCGGTCGGCGAGGGCGAGGACGGCCCGCGCGTTCTCCATCCGCTTCGACGGGCCCGTGGGCGGGGTGGTCACGGCGGACCGGTCGGGGGACCGGCCGTCCTCCTCGGTCGCGAGCCGGCCGGGTGCGAGGCCGAGCGTGCCCGCAGCGATGAGCAGAGGGCGGCCGGAGCCGGCGAGGGCTTCGCCGAAGGTGTCGATCGCGCGGCGGTCCGCGTCGGCAGCGGCGTCGAAGTTGCCGCTGAACGCGAGTTCGTGGCGGAAGGCGAGGTGGATCACGCCGTCCGACGCGGCGGCGGCGTCGCGCAGGACGCCGAGGTCGTCGAGGGAGCCGTGCCGCACCTCGGCCCCGGCCTCGCCGAGCGCGGCGGCGGCGGTGTCCGAGCGGGCCAGCCCGACCACCTGGTGACCTGCGGCGATCAGCTCCGGAACGAGCGCCGAGCCGATCCAGCCGGACGCGCCGGTGACGAATACACGCATGGGAGAACCTCCACGGAGGGGTGGCGGCCGTCCTGGCCGCGGGCGGCGCGGCTCGGGGAACCGGCTGCGGAGCACGGCGGACGCACCGATGATGTCAGTGACTGTCGTCGTTGCTCCACCGTACACCTGATGTCAGAGACTGTCATCACGTAGGATCGGGCCATGAGCCGATGGGAGCCGAACGCACGCGGACGTCTGGAACAGGCGGCCCTGGAGCTCTACGGCGAACACGGATACGAGCAGACCGCCGCCGCACAGATCGCCGCCCGCGCCGGAGTCACCGAGCGCACGTTCTTCCGGCACTTCGCCGACAAGCGCGAGGTGCTCTTCGGCGGGGCGCAGCAGCTGGAACAGGCCTTCGTGGACGCCCTCGCGGCCACTCCCGCCACGGCCGCCCCCATCGATGCGATGGCCTCGGCGCTGGAGAGCGTCGCCGCCCTCTTCGCCGACCGCCACGCCTTCGCCCGGCAACGCCAGGCCGTCATCGCCGCCAGCGGTGAACTGCGCGAACGCGAACTCCACAAACTCGCCGCGCTGGTCGCCGCGTCGACGGTGACGCTCCGCGAGCGCGGAGTTCCGGAACCTGCCGCGAGCCTCACCGCCGAGGCCGGCCTCGCCGTCTTCAGGGTCGGCTTCGAACGCTGGGTGGCCGGGGACGCGGACCGCCCGCTCGCGGACCACCTGCGGGAGTCCCTCGCCGCACTCAAGGCGGCCCTGGCGGGGGAGTGATCCGGCCCGCCGGAGGGCCCTCGGGCGGCGGACGCGAGGTCAGCACCCGTGCGCCCCAGCGCCTCTCGGCGCCGTCGGCCCCCACCCCGGCCCACCCGCACTCCCCGGCCGTTCCGGGCGGCCTGGGCGGCCTGGCCTTCCTGGGCGGACTGGGTGGCCTCGCGGAAGCGGCCCCGATCCGCCTGCCCGGCGCTTCTGGAAGGCGACATCACCGGTGATCCGGGCCGGTGGGTGAGGCAGCCTCCCGGCGCCCGCTCCCCGCTATGCTCCGCGACCATGAACCGAAGACGGTCCAAGAAGCTGTCCGGAAAGCTGGTCGCAGCGGTCCTGACCCGTGACACGGCATCGGTCCGCACCCTGCTGCGCGCCGGAGCCGACCCGGAGGCGGCCGACGCGCACGGCAACACCCCGCTCTACATCGCCGCGGTTCAGGGGGACGCGGACGTCGCGGAGATCCTCCTGCGGGCCGGCGCGCGGGCCGACACCGAGAGCGGTGGCTGGGGCAGCGAGGGAACACCCCTGTGCGCTGCCGCGTGTTGGGGCTCCACGGAGGTCGTTCGCGTACTCCTGGCAGCGGGCGCGGACCCCCGCCTGCGCGAGGACCACGGCACCGGCAGGACGCCCCTCGAATGGGCGAGGGCGGCGCCCTGGCCGGAGACGGTCGTGCTGCTGGAGTCCGCGGGTGCCGGGCGGTCGGACGAGGCGCCCCGTAGCGAGGAGTGAGGCCTCACCCTCCCGGTCGCGCCAGGGGCACGCTCCTCCTGCCCCGGGACTCATCCGTCTGCCTGTCTGCCTGCCTGCCGGCCGTCCGCTGCCGCCCCGCTGCGGTGCGAGGAGACGGGCGCACGTCCGCACGATCGCCGGGGCGGTGGGACCGGTATCCAGCGGCTGTCCGGCAGGCCGACCCCAACTCCACCCTGCCTGTCCTCACTTGGCTGACTATGCTTGCAGGCTGCAGCGATGAGGACTCCGAAAGGACGTTGTCCATGCCCAAGACCACGCAACTTCGCACCTACACCGTGCGGGAAGGACTGCTTGACGAGTGGGTGCGGCGCTGGGAATCGGACATCGTGCCGCTGCGCCTGGAGTTGGGCTTCGAGATCAGCGGCGCTTGGGTCGATCGGGAGCGTGACCAATTCGTCTGGCTCATCTCCTACGACGGCCCGGAGACGTTCGAGGAGCGCAATGCCCGGTACTGGTCGTCACCTGCCCGCAAAGCCATGGACCTCGATCCGGACGACTATCTGGTGAGCACGGACGACCGGACGGTGGAGCAGCGCTACTGAGCGGCTGCCCCTACGTCGTCATCAGTGGCAGTAGGTGACGACGACGTTCGTCCTGGGTGAGAGTCCGGAACACGCGGAGCCGCGCATGGGCTTCCAACTGGTCGTAGTCGGGGAGAACCGGCCACATGCGTGCCGTCCCGTCGAATGAAGCGGTCAACAGGCGTGCGCCGTCACGCGACCACGCGACGGAAGCCACCTTGTCCTGATGGACGCCGACGACCGCGATCTCCTCGAAGGTGGAGGCCGCCCAGACCCGAACGGTCCGGTCGTCCGAACCCGTGGCGATGTACCGGCCGTCGGGAGACCAGGCCGTTGCCCGGACCCTGCCCTCGTGGCCCTTCAACACCCCGATGCGTCGTCCGGTTGCCACGTCCCATACCGCTGCCGTCCAGTCTCCGGACGCAGTGACCACCTGGTGTTCGTCCGGCGCCCACGACACATCATCGACGTAGCTCTCATGACCGCGCAGAACGGTGAGTTGTCTGCTTTCCGCGACGTCCCACAGGTGGCACGTGCGGTCGTCGGACGCGCTGGCCAGGTAGCGGCCGCTGACAGACCATGCGATACGCCCCACCCAGTCCTGGTGGCCTGTCAGTACGGTCAGCTCTGCCCCGGTGTCCGCGTCCCGCACGCGTACGGCGCCGTCGTGTCCGCCCGTCGCGATGCGGTCTCCCTGCGGTGACCAGACACAAGCCTCCACCACCTCGCCTCGCGATTCGACAAGTGTGAGCCCGGTTGCGTCAGCGATCCGAAAGGTGCCGTCGTTGGTGCTGAAGGCGAGCTTGTCGTGTTGCGGCGACCAGGCGACGCTCCACACCCGATCTTCGAGCACTGCTTCCACGCCCGTCGGGGACCCGTCAGCGGAATGCCACACCTTGACGGTGCCGTCGTCGGACGCGGTGGCGAAGCGGCGTTCGTCGGCGGACCAGACTGCCTGGTTCACCGGCCCTCCGTGGCCGTGGGCGGCCACGATCTCAGCACCTCGGGGGTGGAGATCCCATACCCTCGCCGTCCCGTCGGTCGAGCTTGTGGCGAGCTGCGCTCCGGACGGCGACCACGCCACGCCCCATACCGTGTCGGAATGGCCGCGAAGCACGGCGAGCGTCTTGGCGTCGTCGGCGCGGACGAGACGCACCGTTTGGTCGGAAGAGGCAGAAGCGAGTATCCGGCTGTCCTGTGACCAAGCGAGATTCCATACGTAGTCGGTGTGACCGCGAACCAGCAATTTGGGCGCTCCGGTCCGGGCGTCCCAGATGCGTGCGGTGTGATCACCGGAGCCCGTGGCAATGGACTCCCCGTCCGGCGACCAGGCGATGCCTTCGACGAAGTCCGAGTGGCCGACCAGAGTGGCTACGGAGGCTCCCGACGCCACGTCCCACACGATGGCCGTCTGATCGTGGGAAGCGGTGGCAATCCGTGTGCTGTCCGGTGACCAAGTGACGCCCCACGATGACCACGCATCTCCTGCTGGACCGTGCCGGTGGCGGCGCTCCATACACGGACGATGCGGTCCTTCGAGGTGGCCGCGATGAAGTTGCCGTCGGGCGACCACGCCACCTGCCGGGCGATGTCGGTGGCCCCGGTCAGAAGTCTGACGAGTTCTCCTGAGACGGCATCCCATACGCGAACGGCTCTTTCCCGGCCGGCTGTCACGATCAGGGACGAGTCCGGGGACCAGGCAACGGACTCGACCATGGCTCCGCCGCAGGGCAGGAGGAGAAGGGGTCGGCCCGTGCCCGCGTCGAAGACGCGAGCGCTGCAGTCCCGCGACGCGGTGGCCAGATACCGACCGTCGGGGGACCAGGCGATGTGGCGGACCGTGTCCGTGTGCCCGTCAAGACGGATCCGGTGGTGGCTCGCAGCCAGTGCTGCCATGAGGCCGCGGCGGGCCGGGGGAGTGGGCGTGCACTCGCCGAGCGCTGCAAGAGAGAGAAGTATGGCGCGCTCGGGATGGCTCTCCGCGCTCCCGAGTGCGTATTGGCCGATGCTCTCGGAGAGTCTGCCGAGATAGGCGAGATCGCGCTGCTGTGAGTGCTCGACCAGGATTCGCACGGGCTGAGAAGCCTGACCCATCTCGTCGAGAGCCGCGAGCCGACGCTGTGCGAGCGTCAGCCGTTCACCCGTGAGGAGGTAGTCATCGCTCCGGCCGGCCCGCTCCCAGTCCTCAGCCCAACGCTCGAGCTCGGCGCGTTCCCGCAGCTGCTCGATGCGAGACTCGACCTCTTGTCTCAGAGGAGCCCACTGGCGGAACAGCGCCTCATGCGTCACCTGGGCGTAGGGAAGTTGACCGGAAACCGCGTCGCCGTGAGCGGCGGAGACCAGTAGGCGTGCATCGATGAACGCGTCGACCACGCGCCTCTCGCGGGTGGTGAGGTCTGACAGAACGACCCTTTCGCGGGCCACGTCCTGACCTTGCACCGTGACGAACCGCAGAAGGACCTGGAGAACGAAGTCGACACCGTCGTCCGGTCCGAGATCGGCCACTGTCTGGTCCGCCTGCCGCGCGAGAGCACCGGCGACCCCACCGAGACCGCGATAGAGCTCCGGTGTGACTGTCCGGCCGGGACCGGAGGCGAAGTACAGCTCCTGGAGCAGGTAGGCGAGAAGGGGCAACGCGTCGTCGGTCGCGGCTTCTTCCACGATGCTGTCCACCACACCCGGAGCGAACGAGAGGCCCACCAGTGCTCCAGGGCGCTCCACCACCTGAGCGAATTGGTTCCGGGCCAATGCTCCTAGTGCGATCGGATGTTGGAAGAGATCCGCATGTCCTGTGGTGAGGATCCGGCCGAGGAAGTCGACTCGGACCGTGACCAGCACATGGAGCGCGGAATCCTGATCCAGACAGGCGTGGAGCAGGTCGAGGAACTGGATGTGTTCTCGCTCGCCGGCAAGGGTGAGCACCTCCTCGTACTGGTCGATCACCAGAAGGACGCGCCGGAACCGTCCGTTGCGCAGCCGGGCCAATTCGGCTCGCAGCGCTTCCGGCCCCTGACGCAGCCGCCTCAGGATCACCGCCGCATTTTCTTGGTGGCCGTTCGCGGCCGCCAAAGCAGACGCAAGTGCTCCGAGCGGATTGGGGCCGGGGGAGAAAGTGGGTACGAGCGTCCACCGCCGCCCGTGCAATCGCGGAATCACTCCGGCTCTGACCAACGACGATTTTCCGCTGCCGGAGGCGCCGACCAGGGTCAGGAAGCGGTCGGTCGGCCGCTCCGACGAAGAATGCAGTTTGCGTGCCAGGTCGGCAGCCAAGGCCTCCCGCCCGAAGAACACGGCAGCCTCGTCCTCGACGAAGGCGTCCAGTCCCGGATAGGGCACCCGGTCGGGCGGCCAGTCGACCGACGGGGGAGGAGGGTTCTCCAGTCGGTACACGACGACCTGACCGACGACCATGGCAAGGAGCAGGACGCCGATGGCGGGCACAGAGGCGTGCTGAATCACCTCCAGCAGCCATGGGGTGTCATCGGCATTGGTGGCGTAGTTGGTGACGATCCCGAACAGGCTCGCCACCAGAACCAACACGATCTGCAGCGCGAGCTGCAGGCGGTGCCTCATGCCGAACGGTCCGATAAGCGGTCGGATTCCCTCGTCATCGCCAGTCTCCCCACTTCCCGGCAGCAACCGACATCATCAGGCACCATCGAGCTGGGAACAACGCGGCATGCCGAATCAAGCCAACCGGCCTTCACCTTGCTGGCCACCAGCGAAAACCCTCGGCCTGCAAGGTCCGGGGACACTCGCCCTCAGGGGTAGCCGAGCGTAGCCGTGAGTTGTGCATCGAGGGGCGGGATCGCACAGATGCTCCGTGGTCCGGATCCCGGCACCTCCGGTCGGCGCCTCCGGTCGGCGCCGGAGGACACTCTCGCCCCGCGGACTTGGCCATGAGTGAGCACAACACGCCGCACGACGCCGGTCGCTGACAGACCTTGATCCACATGACGATGATGAGCAGGAGTGCTCCGGCGATGACCTGGAGAGCCAAACCCCCGCCTACGGTCAACTCGCCCCCGGCCCACCCGCGTCACCGCACCCCGGCGGCGCCGTCCCGCTCCCTCGGGGGGTCACTCCGGTTTCCACCCCCATGCCGTGAGCATCCCGGCCGAGAGTGCGGCGCACTCGTCGGAGACCAGGTAGCGGATCGCCGCGTCGACGGCCGCGTCGTCCACCAGTCCGGTGGCGAGCATCGCCGGTCTGCTGCGCTCCCAGGTGTCCGCCCAGAAGCGGCTGATGGGGCTTCCCGGCTGGAGCGGCGGCACATGGATCTCCGCTGCGACGGGCCGCAGTCCTGCCGCGCGGAGCAGATGGGGGTACGACCGCACCCAGGAGACATCGGTACCGATCGAGGCCCGGAGCCCTTGCCACATCGCCGCCATCGCCGTGGTGTACGGCGTGCGGGGCGTACGGTCGTTCGTCAGGTCCACCGCGTCGCTGAGGACCAACACCCCACCGGGTGCGACGAGTTCGGTGAGTGTCGTGATCAGGCTCTCGTGCTCGGCCAGGTGCATCAGGACGAAGCGCGCGTGGACGAGGTCGTACCGGCCGGAGACGAAACCCGGGGCGGTGATGTCGGCCTCCAGGAGGTCGAGGCCGGGTACCGGCCGCTCGCCGAGGAACCGTACGTCGCGGTCGACGGCGAGCACGCTCTGCACTCCGGCCTCGCCGAGGAGCCGCCGGGAGACCGTGCCCGTGCCGGCGCCCACGTCGAGGCAGCGCCACCCCGGGCCGGCGCCGAGGGCCCGCAGGCGCGCCACCGTGATGTCGTCGTAGGCGAGGGCTCCGAAGTCGATGCGTTCGCCCTCGCCCGCCTGCTCGGGGCGGAAGAACGCCTCGCCGTAGCGGCCGCCCTCGGAGGCGCCCCCGCCCGGAACGGCGTTCACGCCGCGACCCGTACGGGGCCCGCGGTGCGGTGGCCGCGTGGTGCCTCCGGCCGGTCGTCACCGGAGGGGGAAAACGGTGGGGCGTCGTCGGCAAGGGGCATGACCGGGCCTTTCCACGCGGCGGGGGCGGTGCCGGCCGGCCCGTCGTGAGGGCTGCCGTCCCCCCGCATCCTGCACGGGCGTCCGCCCGCCGGACCGAGGCGCGCCGCGCCCGAGAGCCTGACGGGTGACCCCCGGAGAGCCCGCTCTACTCGCGCGGGGGCCGTGCACCCGGTCCGCGGTCGGCGGGCAGTGCGCAGGCGGGGGATCCGCCGGGCAGGCGGTCCCGGTTGGCCGCGACGAGACGGTAGACACCGAACGCGATCCACCGCAGGGGCGGCAGCGTGAGCGACCCACCCAGCCAGGCCCAGAGCCCTCCGGCACTCAGCAGCAGCTTGGCCACGGCCTGCGCTCCGCCGTACACCGCGCCGACCGGTGAGACCCACAGCACCTCGTGCTGGGCCCGTTGTCGCGTGACACCCAGGCCATCCAGGTCCGCGAACTGCCAGGGCGTCACCGTGCAGTTCGGCCGCAGTCTCCGCACCAGGAAGGCGACCGAGGTCGTGCAGAAGGCACAGTCACCGTCGTAGACGAGCACGGAGCGAGGGGGCATGCCCCCATCCTGCCCGAGCGGCCCGTCCCGCTCCCGCAGGCGGATCCACGCCGTCGATCGTGTTCCTCCTCGGGCCCTGCGTCCGGGCCGGCTCAGCGGCCGGCCTCCGCCAGCACCGCGTCGGTGAACGGCGGCCACACCTCGGCGGCCCACGGGCCGAAGGCGCGGTCGGTCAGGGCGACGCAGGCCAGGCCCGCGACCGGGTCGATCCAGAGGAAGGTGCCTGACTGGCCGAAGTGGCCGAAAGTCGCGGGAGAGGAGCCGGCGCCCGTCCAGTGCGGGGATTTGGAGTCGCGGATCTCGAAGCCGAGGCCCCAGTCGTTGGGGTTCTGGTGGCCGAATCCGGGCAGCACGCCCTTGAGCCCGGGGCGCACGACGGTCTGCGCCGCCAGCACCGTGCGCGGGTCGAGCAGCCGGGGGGCCTGGACCTCGGCGACGAAGCGGACGAGGTCGTCCACGGTCGAGACGCCGTCCTTGGCGGGGGAGCCGTCGATGGTGGTGGAGGCCATTCCCAGCGGTGCGAAGACGGCCTCGCGGGCGTAGTCGGCGAACGGGATGCCGGACGCCTTCGCCAGGTGCTCGCCGAGGACCTCGAAGCCCGCGTTGGAGTAGAGCCGCCGGGTGCCCGCCGGGGCCGTCACCCGGTGCTCGTCGAAGGCGAGGCCGCTGGTGTGCGCGAGCAGGTGGCGGACGGTCGAGCCCTCGGGGCCGGCCGGCTCGTCGAGCTCCACGGCCCCCTCCTCGTACGCCACGAGCGCCGCGTACGCCGCCAGCGGCTTCGTCACCGAGGCGAGGGGGAAGCGGTGCGCCGTGTCGCCGTGCGTACCGAGGACGGTGCCGTCCGCGCGTACGACGGCGGCCGCCGCGGTGGGAACGGGCCAGTTCTCGATCATCGCCAGGCTCTGCATGGTTACGAGGGTAGAGGCAGCGGGCACCCGCACCGAAGGGGGTCCGGGGCGCCTGGCCCGGCCGTCTTCGTGAGACGGCGGCCGGTTCCGCTTGCTTCGAGTGCACTCCAGGGTTCTAACGTGGAGGGCATGACGGTGACGCAGAGCACGTCCGTACCGCCGGTGCCGCAGCAGGCCGCCCCGCCGGGCCGGACGGTCCGGTACACGATCAGCGAGGTGGCCGCCCGCACCGGGCTCACCGCCCACACCCTGCGCTGGTACGAGCGGATCGGCCTGATGCCGCACGTCGACCGCTCGCAGACCGGGCAGCGGCGGTTCACCGACAAGGACCTCGACTGGCTGGCCTTCGTCGGCAAGCTCCGGCTGACCGGAATGCCGGTGGCCGACATGGTCCGGTACGCGGAGCTGCTGCGCGAGGGCGAGCACACCTTCGACGAGAGGCAGGAGCTGTTGGAGGCGACCCGCCGCGACGTACGGGCGCGGATCGCGGAGCTCCACGACACGCTCACCGTCCTCGACTACAAGATCGACTTCTATGCGAGCGCCCGACGGGCGCCGGAAAGGCCGTGTGGCTGATGACGGAGTACACCCTTCCCACCGTGCAGCTCGGGGCGGACGGACCGCAGGTCGGCGTGCAGGGACTCGGCTGCATGGGCATGAGCGAGTTCTACGGCGAGACCGACGAGATGGCCGCCCACGACACCCTGCACACGGCGCTGGACGCGGGGGTCACCCTCTTCGACACCGCCGACATCTACGGTCGCGGCGCCAACGAGGAGTTCCTCGCCTCGTTCGTCGGGACCAACCGCGACCGGATCACGCTGGCCACCAAGTTCGCCATCGAGCGGACCGACGACCCCACGTACCGGGCCGTACGCAACGACCCCGCCTACATCAAGCAGGCGGTGGAGGCGAGCCTGCGCCGTCTCGGCACCGACGTGATCGACCTCTACTACATGCACCGCCACGACCCGCGGGTGCCGTTCGCCGAGTCGGTCGGCGCGATGGCGGAGCTGGTCGAGGAGGGCAAGGTCAAGCAGCTCGGACTGAGCGAGGTGACCGGGCCCGAACTGCGCGAGGCGCACGCGGTGCACCCGATCGCCGCCCTCCAGTCGGAGTGGTCGCTCTTCAGCCGTGACCTGGAGCGCAGCGCGGTGCCGGTGGCGGCCGAACTGGGCGTCACACTGGTGCCGTACTCGCCGCTCGGCCGGGGCTTCCTGACCGGCGCGTTCGCGGACGCCGGGAAGGACCTCGGCAAGGACGACTTCCGGCAGTACCAGCCCCGCTTCACCGGCGACAACGCCAGGACCAACGCGGCCCTGCTGGAGCCGGTCCGCCGGATCGCCGAGGCCCACGGGGCGACCCCCGCGCAGGTGGCGCTCGCCTGGGTGCACCAGCGGGCCCAGGTGCACGGGCTCACCGTCGTACCGATCCCCGGCACCCGCAAGCCGGCCCGGCTGCTGGAGAACGTCGGCGCGGTCCGGATCGTCCTCTCCGCCGAGGAACTGGCCGAGCTGGAGCCGATCGCCGGCAAGGTGGCGGGCGACCGCTACCCGGACATGAGCAGCACGGCTGCGGCGCGGGAGAAGTAACCCCCGCCCCTCACGGCGCCCGTACGGGAGAGGTACGGGCGCCGTGGCGCGCTCCCTCACGCCAGCCCCAGCGCGAACACCGCGAACCCCGCCGCGAGCACCCCCACCACCGCGTTCCGGGCCTTCGCGGTGCGGGTGCCCCGGTGCCACGGGGCCTCGAAGCGGCGGGTGCGGCGGGCGATCAGCACCAGCAGCCCGGCGCACACCGGCAGCCAGAGCACCCGCGCCACGATCCAGCCGAGGCTGTCGGGAGCCGTGGTCAGGCCCGGTACCGCACCGGATCCCACGAGGGACGCCGGTACGGCGGCGGCCAGCAGCGCCGTCTGGTGCCAGCACAGGATCGTCATCGCCGACAGGTTGACGATGACCACCGGCGCCCACAGCGCGGGGCGGCGCAGCAGCCGGCCGATCCGCTCGCGCAGCAGGACGGCCGCACCGCTCTGCGCGGCGGCCAGCGCCACCACCAGCAGGGACGGCGGATGCGAGTTGGTGCGCGCCTCGCCCGGGACGCCGACCATCGACGCCGGATAGTGCAGCACCAGCAGCAGCACGGCGAACAGGACGGCGCCGCCCAGCAGCAGGAACCGCGCACCACGCCGCCCGATCCGGCCCACGGCCCAGCTCGCGCCGAGCTGGTAGGCGAAGAGCCACCCCGGCAGGATGTTCAGCAGGCTGAGCCAGGACGGTACGGAGTCCGCGTACGGCCCGTACCGCAGGAAGTCCACCGTCGCGACCGCCCCGAGCAGCGGCGCGGCGGCCCACCCGCCCAGCCGTTCCGCGAGCCGCACGCAGACCGGGGTCAGCGCGGTGACCACCAGGTAGACCCCGACGAACCAGAGCGGCTGGACCACCAGCGTCGCCCCGGTCCGCAGGGTGTCCCCGGGCACTCCCAGCAGGTACGCCACCGGAGCGAGCACCGCCCAGGCGGCGGTCACCCCGAGGACGGGTCGGCCGAGCCGGGCGAGCCGGCCGCCCAGCCAGACGCGGGCGGAGCCCGCACGGCGCCGGTAGGAGAGGGCGGAGACGTACCCGCCGACCAGGAAGAACACCCCGAGCATCTGGAGCACCCAGCTCACCGGAGCGAGCCCCGCGAACGTGGAGAGCGGGCTCGCGTTGTGCAGGGCTCCGTCGCCGCTGCGGGTGAACCCGCCGAGCAGCCAGTGGCCGGCCGGTACGGCGAGCAGCGCGAGGGCGCGCAGCCCGTCGACCGCCCGGTCGCGGTGGGCCGGGGTGCGGGACTCGATCCGGGCGGCGAGGGCGGCGAGGCTCATCGGACCGCCCCCGCTCCCGCGCTCTGCCCCGTCGGAGCGGTGATGCCGGTGGCGCCGTCCACGAGGACGGTGCCGGCGGTCCCCTCCGCGATGGCGGCGAAGGCGCGGAGCGAGTCGGTGCCGGGGGCGAAGTAACCGGTGTGGCCGACGGCTCGGCGGGCGGGGACCCGGCGGGCGCCGAAGTCGGGATCGGCCGGATCGGCGCCGTGGCCCATCCCGGCGAACTCCACGTTGGGTACGTCGCCGATCCAGTCGGTCGGGTCCTTCGCCGCCCACACCCGCGCGGTGGTGCGGAGCGCCAGGACACTGCCGGCCCGCATCCCGGGGGAGCCGAGCACCACCAGGTCGTCGACGTGCAGCCGGTGCGCCGCGAGTCCGCAGACCACCGAGCCGTAGCTGTGACAGAAGACGGTGGGCACCACGAGACCGTCCGCCGCCAGCCCGTCCGTGAACCGGGCCAGCCGGTCCGCGCCCACCTCCGCCAGCTCCCCGGTGGCGGCGTCCCATCCGACCCCGACCGGAGTGGTGTAGCCGGCCCAGGCGATCACGGCGGTGTCCGGACCCGTCGCGTCCCGGAGCGACCGGGACATCCCGGCCGGAGTGCCGTACGGATCGCTGTCCCGGTCGAACGACCCCGCGTCGATGTCCGCACCGGGGACCACGACCGCCACGTGCCGGGCCGCCCGCAGATCGCCGAACACCTCGGCCACCAGCCCACGGCCGCGCGGGTCGAACGCCAGGATCCGGCGCCCGGGCCGCGCCAGCGACCGGTAACGGGGATCCGTACTCGCCTTCAGAGCAGTGGAGTTGGCGCGGTACCGCAACTCCAGCGGTACGCCGTCGAGGTTGCCGACGACCGAAGGGTGCCGTCGCACGAGCTCGTTCTGCTGCGAAGGGCTCAACCCGGCGAAGAAAGAGGCCACGTGGGCGGGGGTGGCGCTCGCGGGGTCGGGCAGCTCCCGCCCCCGTACCTCGTCCGCGCGCCAGGACGCGCTCCCCGGCGGCGGCCCGCTCACGGCCCGCTGCGTGCTCCCCGACGCCCAACCGGCCGTCCCCGCCGCCACGGTGGTGGCCAGCGCGACCGCCACCAGGGTCCTCGCGTACCGACGCATCCGCGCCTCCTTCCGTCCTGTCGCCCCGGACGGTGCGACAGGACGGAAGGTAGGAAGAGGACACCCCGGCGGGCGTCATACCGGAGAGCCGACCGCGGAGTGGTACCGGGGTAGGGGGTGTACGGGATCAGGGCCGCTCGACGGGGGCGGCTCCGGTGCGCGCGGGCTCCCTCACGCGGGCTCCGTGCGGACGCGCTCCGGGCGCGCCCTCTCCGTACGGGCCGGCCGGGTGCGGGCGGCGATGGTCCGCGCGCACTCCAGCGACTCGGTACGCGTGGTGTCCACCTCCAGGTCGTACGCCACGCCACGGTGGACGGATTCCGCCTGGGCGGCCGCCATGCCCCACGCCCGGTCGCCCCGCGCGATCTCCCGCCCCGAGGCGGTCGAGCCGTCGCACCGGACCCCGACCCAGAGCACCTCCAGCCCCACGAGGGACTTCTGCCACCGCCCCTGGGACTCCGCACCGCCGAGGAAGACGTCGTCCACGATCACCCGGGCGCCCGCACGGGCCATCGCGGCGACCCCCTCACGCCAGGCCGCTTCCAGCCTCTCGAACTCCGGTCCGAGGGTGACTCCGCCGTCCGGGGCGAACACGATCCCTGCGTCGGACGACCGCAGGGACGGCGGCAGCGCATCGACCAGCGTGTCGATCGCGGCAGCCACCCAGGGCTCGGGCAGCACCGCCTGGAGGCAGCGGACGATCCCGGACTTGCCGGAGCTGGACCCGCCGTTCAACACGATCACCTGAGTCGTCATCCGGTCACGGTAGAGCGGATCGTGCGGGGGCCACAGCGATTTCCGCCGGGGCGTCGACGGACCGGACACCTGTGCGCTGCGCCCAGCGGACGGCGGGCGGGACGGCCAGGCCCGTCAGCGTGAAGAGGGCGCCCACGACGTACCAGCCCGGACGCCCCCAGCTGATGCAGAGCCAGATGAGCAGGCCCGGACCCAGGGCCTCGGCGAGCCCGCCACCCAGGCCGAACACCCCGAGGTACTGACCGGTGGCATGGTGCGGGGCGAGCGCGTAGGACACCTCGAAACCGGCTGCCGCGTGCCAGAGTTCGCCGATCGTGTGGATCACCATCGCGACGACGAGGAGGGTGACGGCGGCCCACGTGGGCGTTCCGGCCGACAGGGAGATCAGGGAGCAGGAGACGAGGAAGGCCACTCCGGCCCGGCGGTACGCGGCGCCGCCGGCCGCCGGGGAGGCGACGTTGCGGCCGGCCCGGACCTGGAAGAGCACGATGGTCACCGTGTTGAGCAGGATCACCCCCGAGATCAGGGAGTGCGGCGCGGAGGTGGCGCTGACCAGCCAGAGCGGGAGGGCCACCGTGAGCACCCTGAACTGAATGGTCATGACCCCGTCGAGTGCGGTGAGCGTGAGGTACGGGCCGTCCCGCAGTGCGGCCCAGCGGGGGCCGGCGGGGGCGGGCGAGGGTTTCACCGGAGGCAGCGGGACGAGGAGCAGGGCGGAGGCCGCGAAAGCGACCGCGTTGCCGACGACCATGAGCCGGTACGCGGGGGCCGTGCCCACCTGGACCGCCCATCCGGCACCGAGGGCGCCGAGGGAGATGCCCACATTGGTCACCGCGCGGAGGTAGGCGCGGAAGGCCTGCGGCCGGTCGCCTCCGTAGTGCCGGATCAGTGGACTGCGGGCGGCCTGTCCGGCCGCCTTGCCACCGCCGGCCACGCCCACCGCGAGGACGAACAGCCAGAAGCTGTCCGCCCACAGGAAGCCCGCCGTGGCCAGCGCCTGCACTGCCAGGGTGCTCGCGTAGACGCCGCGCGCTCCGCGCCGGTCCGCGAGGTGCCCGACCGCGATGCCCACGGCCAGGGCTGCGGTCCCGGCCGCTCCGAGACCGAGCCCCACCCGGCCGGCCGGGAGGTGGACGGCCTGGGTGAAGTAGAGGACACCGGCGGTCAGATAGAGGCCGTTGCCGAGCGAGTAGACGAAGTTCGAAGCGGCGAGCACGCGTTGGGGGCCGGAAGCAGGCAGCAGTCCGGGCATGGGCAGGCTCCCCTGATCGGTAGTAAGAGCCGGATAAGCTTGGCGCTTCTTACTTCCCGGGGCAAGGCCGTCTCACGGAGAGTGTCCTGCGACGCGTGGGGAAGGTGGGCCGACACCCCCGTAAATCCGCTGTCGCCACGGGCTTGGGGGTGTTCCGGCGCGGGCATCGTCCGCACGTGAGTTTCAACGGTGGGTTCATCCTCGTGATGTCGGTCATGCTGGTGTGGATACCGGCGGCCGTGTTCATGGTGGGAAGGTGCTGGGCCGGCAGGACCGCGGGGGGCGTCGTGCTCCGCGCCGTTACGGCGCTCGTCGTCCTCTGCGCGCTGGCCGTCGGGTTGTGGGGTCTGGCCCTCCTGGTGCCGGTCAGCCCCTGCGACCACAGCACGGCGCCGGAATGCGAACTGCACACCCCCTGAAGGCGCGGCCCCGTGTTCGTCACCGGGCCTCGTCACCGGGCCCTTCCGCCGTCCTCCACGCCGGTACGGCCGTCGGCACCCGGCACGGGTTCACGCGCCCGCGGTCTCCCGCTCCCGGTGTCCGGCACGGGCCGCGGGACGGGTACGGCGCTCCGGCCGCCAGGTGGCCACCAGCGCGCCCGCCAGCAGGAGTTCGGCGATGTCGCCCCCGTAGTACATGATCTCCGCGCCCCGCTGGACCTGGTCGACGGGCGCGGGGACGTCGACGAAGAAGCCGCCGTACAGCGCCTGCGAGATCAGCGCGTGGCTAGCGACCGCGATACCGAGGTAGACCAGACGGGTCCGCACACCGGGCCGGGACGGCGCCGGGTCGGGGCCGGCGACCGCGTGCGCGAACAGGTACCCGGAGGCCAGGAAGTGCGTGAGCATGAGCCAGTGCCCCGCCGGGTGGGCCATGGCGGCGCCGTACAGCGGCGTGAAGTACAGGAACGCCAGAGTGCCGGTGCTCAGCAGCAGCGCGACCGCCGGATGGGTCACCACCTCGGCGGGCCAGGTGTGCAGCACCGCCGTGACCCGCCGTCCCGCGGCGGGCGGCACGGTGCGCAGCAGCAGGGTGACCGGCGCGGCCAGGACCAGGGCGGCGGGGGCGTACATCCCGACGAGCATGTGCTGCGCCATGTGACCGCTGAAGTCGTGGTGCGCGGCCGGTCCCAGCGGGGGCAGCAGCGCGACGGCGAGGAGGGCCAGCCCGGCGAGGAACGAAGCCGAACGCCAGGGACTCCAGCCCCGGGCCGGGTTGCGGCGCCGGGTCCGGCGCACCGCCAGCAGGTAACCGGTCGCCAGGGCGAGAAGGACCAGCAGGGCCAGAGCGACCGGTACGGCTCCCGAGAGCGCACCCGGCGGACCGTCCGTGTCGCCCGGATGGTGCATGCCCTCCATCAGCCACGCCCTCCGGCCCGCCCGGCACCGCGGGGAGCGGCCGGGTCGAAGGGGCGGCCACCGCGCTGGAGCAGGTATCCGCCGAGCATCAGCAGGCCGCCCAGGACGAGGAAGCCCGCGTCCCACCACGCTTGGTGCGGACCTCCGTGGACATGGTGGATGCCGAGGATCTGATGGTCCAGGAGCCCTTCGACCAGGTTGAACGCGCCCCAGCCCGCGATGACCCAGCCCCACAGGACCCGCGAGGTCCACACCGCCCGCCGGTTGTGCGTGACGCGGGAGTACAGGATCGCCAGCCCCAGCAGGACGGCGACCCAGCACACGGCGTGGAAGACGCCGTCCCACACGGTGTTCATCTCCAGGCCGGAGACCGTCCGCGGGTCGTAGTACTTGACGCCGATGCGGTCGTGGTTGGTGCTGGTGAGCATGTGGTGCCACTGGAGCAACTGGTGCAGCCCGATGCCGTCCACGAAGCCGCCGAGCCCCACGCCCAGCACCATGCCCGGCAGACGGAGACTGCTCGGCGCCGTGGTCGCCGCCGCGTCCGCCCCGCCGGCTGCGCCTGTCGTCGTGGTCATGACCTGTTCTCCGTCTCCTCGGCGGTGCGCTCGGACCCTTCCCGGAACGGTTGCCCGCTCGGGCGGTCTTCACCGCCCACTGAAGCGGCGGCTCCGCCGGACCGCCACCGCTGCCGGAGCCATTCGGACCCTTCGCCCCCGGGGCGCCGACCCTCCGTCCCCGGGGCGCCGCACGGCCGGGACAGGTGCCCCGGGCTCCCCGGCCCCGCCCCCGCCCGGCCCCGCCCCCGCGCGGTCACGCCTCGCGGGGAGCCGCGCCTCAACTCCCCGGTGTGACCAGCCCCGACTCGTAAGCGAAGATCACGGCCTGCGCCCGGTCCCGCAGGTCCAGCTTGGCGAGTACGCGTCCGATGTGGGTCTTCACCGTCTGCTCGGCCAGCACCAGACGGCCCGCGATCTCCTGGTTGGAGAGCCCGCGCGCGATCAGCTCCAGCACCTCGGTCTCCCGGGGCGTCAGCCCGTTCAGCCGCAGTGCCTGTCCGCTGCGGGCCGCGCCGGACGGCCGCTGGGCGGCGAAGTCCGCGATCAGCCGCCGGGTCACGGACGGGGCGAGCAGCGCGTCGCCCGCCGCCACCACGCGTACCGCCGCGATCAGATCCGCCGGTGGCGCGTCCTTCAGGAGGAAGCCGGACGCCCCGGCGCGCAGCGCCTCGTACACGTAGTCGTCCACGTCGAACGTCGTGAGCATCAGTACCTTCGGGCGGTGCACCACCCCGACCGGCGGGTCCAACAGGGCGCGGGCCGCGGCGAGTCCGTCCATCTCGGGCATCCGGACGTCCATCAGGACCACGTCCGGACGGTGCCGGCGGCTGACCTCGATGCCCTGCCGGCCGTCCGGAGCCTCGCCGACCACGTCGATGTCGCTCTGCGCGGAGAGCAGGGCGGCGAAGCCGGCCCGCACCATGGCCTGGTCGTCGACGATGATCACGCGAATGGTCACGGGGAGTCCTCCGGGGCAGGGGGCGGGGTCGGTGGGGAGTGTTCGGGGCGCACGACGAGCGGGCCGGCGCCGGGGACCGGCCCGAGCGGCAGCCGGGCCGCGACCCGGAAGCCACCGTCCGGCAGCGGACCGGTGTCCAGGGTCCCGCCGGTCAGCCGCACGCGTTCCCGCATGCCGACCAGCCCGTGGCCGGTCCCGGACGTCTCCAGCGGCGGACCGGGGCGCGGCGGTGCCGAGTTGACCACGAGGACGGTCAGATGACTGCCGTCGGCCCGCACCGACACCCGAGTCGCCGCACCCGGGGCGTGCCGCACCACATTGGCCAGCGCCTCCTGCACGATCCGGTACGCGGAGAGGTCCACGGCCGACGGCACCTCACCGAGGTCCGCCGCGAGCGCCGCCTCCACCGGCAGGCCGGTGCGCACGGTGGACTCCACCAACTGCTGCAAGCGGTCGAGGCCCGGCTGCGGGGCCCGCTCGCCCGCCGTGCCGTCACCGCGCAGCACGGTGAGGAGCCGGCGCATCTCCGCCAGCGACTCCCGGGCACTCGCCGCGATCGAGGCGAACTCCGCACGCGTCTCCTCGGAGAGCCCGGCGACCCGGTACGGGGCGGAGTCCGCCTGCACGGTGATGACGGACATGTGGTGCGCGACCACGTCGTGCAACTCCCGCGCGATGCGGGACCGCTCCTCCAGGAGCGTGCGGCCGGCCCGCTCCTGGGCGCTGATGGTCTCCTGCTCGACGAGACGCCGCTGCGCCACGCCCCGTTCCCGCACGGCGGCGCCGATCACCAGCACCACCGCGCCCAGGACGAAGAGCAGCACCGCACTGGCGTTCCCGCGCTCCGGCGCGAGCGCGTGGAGCGCGAACCCCACTCCGCCCGTCGCGAGCCACACGGCCGCCAGCGTCCGGCGGGGCTCCCGAAGCCCCAGGGCGAGGAGGACGAAGAGCTGGCCGACGATGACGGTCGGCGGCCAGGGCCAGACCGTGTACGGGTCCGGTGGCGCGAACAGCAGCGCCAGCGCCCCGGCGACCGCAGCGGGGAAGGTGATCCACCAGACCTCCAAGGGCCGGTGGGCCAGCAGGAGCAGGGGCAGCGTCTGGGCCACCGCGAGGGCCGCCGCCAGCGCGCCCGGCACGCCGCGGTCGTGGGAGAGCACGTGGAGGGTGACCGGGAGGAGCGCCGCGGTCAGGGCGACCACGACCGCGTAGGGGACCATCCGCTGCCAGCGCTTCGGCGCCCCGGCCAGCAGCGGAGCGGCCGGGTGCGAGAGGCGTGACGGCAGAGTGACGCGTGCGCGCACGGAGCGGCGGGCCGAGGGCTTCCCCGCGGACGGGGAGCCGGTGGGCCGAGGAGTTTCGGGGGTGTCGGACATGGCCGGGCCAGCGTAGGCAGCCGGACCTTCCCCAGGCGTCATACCGGGGTGCCGGCCCGCGACCGGCATGTCGTACCAGGGTAGGGGTGTGGGGGTAGGGAGCAGGGGGCCGGAGGCCACCGTGCGAACCGGCCGAGGTCCGCCCCGTCTTCCCCTGCCCGGGCCGCGCCGTGCGAGTCGGCGAGCGCGCAGCCCGCCGACCCGCGCCGAAGCGCCTACAGCTCTGCCAGCAGCTCCGCCTTCTTGACGCCGAACTCCCCGTCCGTCACCAGCCCCGCCCGATGGAGCTCGCCGAGGTGGCGGATGCGTTCCGCGATGTCCGCCGGATCGCGCCGCGCCGCCCCCACCGGCACCAGCGAGGCCGGCGCCGGCACGGAGGGCGTGCGGCGCGCGGACTCCAGTACCGCCGCCGCGAAGGGCAGCGACTCGTGCACCGGGCCGTACCCCAGGCCGAAGAGCACGGCCGCCGGATCCTGGTCGGCCCGAGCGGGACGCTCCGCTGCGCCGGCGCCGTGCGGTTCCCCCGGGGAGCGGACACCCGGCTGCGCGGGCAGGGGCACCGCCGGGTCGGACGGATGGGTCAGCAGCCGCAGGTACCCCTCGGCGGTCTCCGGCGAACGCCACTCCACCCCGGCCACCTGCGTCACCGGGAACGTCTGGTCGCCCGCCCGCCACTTGGCGGTGGACGCGCCCGTCCACGACCAGCGGAAGGAGACCCGCTCCCCGTCGAAGCCGGCGCGCCCGTCGTACGCCTTGAAGTGCATCGGCCCCTGGGGCGCCGCGACGAGGAAGCGGTCCGCGGGCTGCCCGGCGTCCGGACCGAGCACGCTCCGCAAAGCGTCGCCGTACTGCTCCGCGAGGCTCTCCCGCCCGGCCGGGACGACCAGCCGGTACGGATCGCAGCCCTCCTTCAGCTGCCCGGCGGCCGCCTCCATCAGCGGGTCGGCGCCGGGTCTCGGCGAGGCATGCAGAACCACCGTGCCCCGCTTGCCCGGAGACAGACCGACCGCCGACAGCGCCGCATAAGGAATGCGTCGCTCCCGCAGGCTCTGGAAGAGCTTCGGCGTGCGGATGCCCCGTTCGAAGCGGATGAGCACGGAGTCGCTGTCGAACTCCCAGGTGGCATGAATTCCAGCCAGCACATCACCCATGTGCGTCATCGTATGCGGCGCGTGCCCGTACGTCGCCCCTCCGCGTCAGCCCTGATTCACCGGACTTCCGCGTGATCTACGCGCGTCGGCCACCCGTTCCGCCGGAGAGGCCGCTGCGGCACGTGCGGTCCACCCGCGCGCACCCCACCGACGCGTACGCGCCCACACCGATCGCCGCGAAGTTGCGCAGGCTCTCCGTGCCGGGCTCGAAGTACCCGCTGTGGCCCACCGCTTCCCCCGCCGAGACGATCCGCGCCCCGAAATCCGGATCCACCGGATCGGCACCGTGCCCCAGCCCGGCGAACTCCAGGTTCGGTACGTCCGCGATCCAGTCGTCCCGGTCGCGCATCGCCCACACCCGGGCCTCCGTGCCCAGCGCCGCGGCGCTCCCGGCCCGCATGCCGGGGCTGCCGGCCACCGCGATGTCGGTGACCCGGGAGGGCAGCCGGTGCGCCGCGACCCCGCACACCACGGATCCGTAGCTGTGGCAGACCAGCGAGACGGTGGCCTTCCCCGGCAGAGCCCCCACCAGCGCGTTCAGCCGCAGCGCACCCTGGGTGGCGAGTCCGCCCAGGACGGCGTCCATACCGATCCCGGCCGGGGCGGTGTAGTCGGCCCACGCGATGACCGCGGTACGCGCGGTGGGCCGGGCGACCCGCTCGGCGGCGTACAACGACTTCGCCATGCCGACGGGCGCGCTGTTCGGCCGGTTCTCGCGCTCCAGCGTGAGCAGTTGGGTGTCGACGCCCGGGACGACGACGGAGACCCGATCGGCCCGGTCCAGATCGCCGAAGACCTCGGCCGCGCGGCCCCGGCCCGACGGATCGAAGGACAGGATCTGCCGGTCGTCGGCGAGCATCGCGCGGTAGCGCTCCAGCCGCAGACCCGCCTCGGTCCGGCCGTCGTAGGAGAGTCCGGGATCGCGCGTCCGGCCCTCCTCCACCGCCTGCGCCTCCCGCAGCGCGTGCCGGTTCGCGTGGTAACGCAGCGCGACCGGGACGCCGTTGAGATTCCCGACCACCAGCCCGTGGTGATCGGCCAGGGAGAGCTGTTGCCCCGCGGTCAGCGAGGCGAAGAAGCGGGCGACCGCGGCGGCCGGCGCTCCCACGTCCGGGACCTGACGGCCCCCCGCCCGGGCGTGCGCCCACGCGGCCAGAGCCCGAGCGCGTGGCTCGTCGGAGGGCTGGTGACGTACGGCGGTCCACCCGGTGGTCGCCAGCATCACGAACACGACGGCTATGGCGAGCAGCGCGCGCCAAGCGGTCAGTGTGGGGGAGGTGTCGAAGGAGGGATTCACTGCCGCACACCCTAGGAGACCGGTGACGGGCCGTGGCGCTCGGGTGACGTACCTCACTCGGCGGAGAGGTTTGTGGACCGATTTTCTTACGTTCCGTAGTCGCGGCGGGCACATCTCGTGGACGTGCGCGCCGGGGTCGTGCGCCGACGGGGGTGCGCGGAGGGCAGTGCGCGCCGGGGTCCGGAGGAAGAGCGGGGGAGTACCGGCGGACGCGCGTCGGTGGCGTGGGGTGCGAGGAGAGCACGGGGACGCGGTGGTGGTGCGCCGTGTGCGGTGGTGCACGTGGCGCGGCGGTGGTGCGCGGCACGGTGGCGGCCGGGAGCGCCCGCCCCGGCACCGCTACGGGGTCCTCGGTACGGCTCCGGACGCTCCCGGGGCACCCGCCGCAAGGACCCGCCAATCGGCGAAGAGCGCCGGGCCGAGCATGTCCAGATGGTTTTCGGCCAGAGTGCGCAGCGAGGCGAGAGTGCCGTCGCCGGTCCGTCCCCAGAGTTGTCCGGTGACCCGCATCGCCCCCGAGAACGCCGCGACCGCCACCCGGGGGCGCGGGTCCATGTCCCTGTCCAGGCCCTCCCGCCCCGCGATCACCGAGGCGACCTCCTCCTCCATGGCGAGGCAGCGGCGCATGTGCGCGGCCAGCAGCGCGGGCTGGGACTCGATCATCCGGAACGTCCGGAGGTGCAGCTCCACCGTGGCCGAGGACGGATCGGAGCGCTCCAGCGCGTCCCAGGAGCGGAAGGCTGCCTGCCGCAACGCTTCGAGCGGCGGCTCGTCCGCGGGGCGCTGCCGCAGCTCCGCGAGGAACCGTGCCTCCACCATGTCCTGGGTGGCGAAGACGACCTCCTCCTTGCTCGCGAAGTACCGGAAGAAGGTGCGCTGGGAGACGTCGACCGCCTCCACGATCCCGTCCACCGTGGTCCGTTCGTACCCGCGGGTGGCGAAGAGCTCGAGCGCGGCGTGCAGCAACGCGTCCCGGGTGCGCTGCTTCTTGCGCTCGCGCAGTCCGACCGCGCACTCCGGGCGCCGGAACAACCCCGGGGTCCGCGTGCGCTGTTCGCGCGCGGCCGTCCCGGGCTGCGCGCTCTCGCGTGCGCCGCCCCGCCGGCGCGCTGCCGGACCTTCCGTCACGTGCGCTTTCCTTCCGTCATTCGCCGACCGCCGACGTGCCTGTGAGCCACCCGACACCCGCAGTCGGTGAATTGGTTGGGCAACTGTCAGTCGCTGTCACTATTGTGCCGGGCATGACTAGTCAGACCACCGTCGACAAGGCTTCCCGGGAGCCGGAAGACATCGCAGCTCCCGTTCGGGGCAAGGGACTTCGCGGCCACCCATGGCTGACGCTGTTCTCCGTGGCCATCGGCGTGATGATGGTCGCGCTCGACGGCACGATCGTCGCCATCGCCAACCCGGCCATCCAGCAGGACCTCCACGCTTCCCTCGCGGACGTCCAGTGGATCACGAACGGCTACATGCTGGCGCTCGCGGTCTCGCTGATCACCGCGGGCAAGCTCGGTGACCGGTTCGGCCACCGCCAGACGTTCCTGATAGGCGTCGTCGGCTTCGCCGCGGCGTCCGGGGCCATCGGCCTCTCCTCCAGCGTCACCCTGGTGATCGTCTTCCGCGTGCTGCAGGGGCTGTTCGGGGCCCTGCTGATGCCCGCCGCGCTCGGCCTGCTGCGCGCCACCTTCCCGGCCGAGAAGCTCAACATGGCCATCGGCATCTGGGGCATGGTCATCGGCGCCTCCACCGCCGGCGGCCCGATCCTCGGGGGCGTCCTCGTCGAGCACGTCAGCTGGCAGTCCGTCTTCTTCATCAACGTGCCGGTCGGCATCATCGCGCTGGTGCTGGGCGTGGTGATCCTCAAGGACCACCGCGCCGAGAACGCACCCCGCTCCTTCGACATCGGCGGCATCGTCCTGCTCTCGCTGGCGATGTTCTGTCTCATCTGGGCGCTCATCAAGGGCGCCGAGTGGGGCTGGGGCGACGTGAAGACGGTCGGCTTCCTCGTGGCGGCGGTCGTCCTCTTCGCCGCCTTCGCGCTCGTCCAGACGCGCGTCCGCGAGCCGCTGATCCCGCTGGCGATGTTCAAGTCGATCCCGCTGTCGGCGGGCGCCATTCTGATGGTGCTGATGGCCTTCGCCTTCATGGGCGGCCTGTTCTTCGTGACGTTCTACCTGCAGAACGTGCACGGGATGAGCCCGGTCGACAGTGGTCTGCACCTGCTCCCGCTGACCGCCATGATGATCGTCGCCTCGCCGCTGGCCGGCTTCCTCATCACCAAGTTCGGCCCCCGTGTCCCGCTCGTCGGCGGCATGGTGTGCACCGCGGTCGCCTGCTTCGGCATGTCGCAGCTGACCATCAGCACGGGCACCCTGACCATGTCGATCTGGTTCGCCCTCCTCGGCCTCGGACTCGCCCCCGTCATGGTCGGCGCGACCGAGGTCATCGTCGGCAACGCCCCCATGGAGCTGTCCGGTGTCGCCGGCGGCCTCCAGCAGGCGGGCATGCAGGTCGGCGGCAGCCTCGGCACGGCCGTCCTGGGCGCGGTGATGGCGGCCCGGGTCGACTCCCTGCTGCCCGGCAACTGGGCGGACGCGGGTCTTCCCCAGTCCTCCGAGGAGCAGCTCTCGCAGGCGTCCTCCGCCATCGAGGTCGGCATGCCGCCCCTCGCGCCGGACACTCCGCCGGAGATCGCCGCGAAGATCACCTCGGTCGCGCACGACACGTTCGTGTCCGGCATGAGCACCGCGTTCATGGTGGCCGGCAGTGTCGCCGTGCTCGCCGCGGTGGTCGCGCTCTTCACCAAGCGCGGTGACAACGCCGAGGCCGGTGCCGGAGTCGGCCACATCTGACCCCTCCCGCCTCCGGCGCATCCGCGTCAACACCACGCCCCGCACAGCCCCGTCGGTCCAAACCGGCGGGGCTGTCGCCTATCCGGGTGATCCCGCTCCGTACCCCTTCCCCGGGCACATCGCGGCAGGTCAGGGTGTGGCCAAGAGCCGCGCCAGAGCGGTTCGCACCACAGCGGTCCGCATGCAAGCGGTGCGCATCGCAGTGGTTCGCAGCACAGCGGTTCGCAGCCCGGCGGTCGCACCGAGCGACCCGCGGCCCACGATCCGCGCCACAACGACTCGCACGACCACGGGGATTGATCCACCATGCGCAAGACCGTCATCGCGGCCGTCCTGGCCGCCACCGCTCTCGTTCCCGCAGCCTCGGCCGTCGCTCCGGCCGCGACGCCCGCCGCACCCGGGGGCATCCGTACCACCGTGACCACCACCGGCGCGCCCGCCCGCGCCCCGGGGGTGCGTCTGGGGGAGTGCGCGGCCGGAGCGCTCTGTCTCTGGAAGAAGCCGGACTTCACCGGCGCCCGTCAGATCCGGGACCTCTCCGGCGTCGACGTCGAGAGCTGCGTCCCCCTGCCGGCCGGGAGCGACGCGCAGGCCTTCGCCAACCGCACCGGCCGCAACGTCACCCTGTACCAGTCCGCCGAGTGCGGTGAGACCGGTGAGTTCGAGACGTACCCCGGCGCGGGGACATGGGTCCCGCGCTCGCCGTACCAGGTACGGGCCTTCAAGATGTGGGAGAACTGAGCCCTGCGGGCGCCGGAGCCCGCAGGGCCGACCACCCGGTGCGGCGGCCGTCGCGCCCGCCGTACCGCGTGGTCGCCGTCGGCGCCCCTCCGAGACCCGGCGGACTCCCCTCACGCTCTTCGACACGCCTCCCGTACCACGGCGTGTCCGGGGCTCACCTGACGTACAGTCACGAGCGCGGCGAACGGCCCCGGATGGCGCGACCCGCGCCGCGAACGCCCGTCGCTCTGCGAAGTTGTTCCGTCCGATGCGTTGACGAGATCTTCGCGGTACATCTAGCTTCATCGCGTCGTACTTCGTACGTCATATATGAGACGCGATACGCGAGATGCGAGAGCCCTTCATGACGTTTGCGCCCACCCCGATCCCGTCCAGGACGCAGTTCGTGCTGGAAGCGGTCAAGCACGCCATCCTGACGGGTCAGTTGCTGCCGGGGCAGGCGCTGGTGGAGACGGAACTCGCGGCACGGTTCGGGGTGTCGAAGACGCCGGTGCGCGAGGCGCTCAAGACCCTCGCGGGCACCGGGCTGGTGGTCATGAGCCAGTACAAGGGCGCCGCCGTCCGGCTGGTGGACGCGGAGATGGCGCGCGAGGTCTACGACGTGCGCCTGCTGCTGGAGCCGGAGGCGCTGCGCCGCACGATCACCTGCGGGGCCTCCCTGGACGCGGCGCGGGAGGCGCTGGAGCGGGCGGACTCGTCCACCGACAAGGCCGACCGCTCGCTCGCCAACCGGGACTTCCACCGGGCCCTTTACCTGCCCTGCGGGAACCCGCTGCTGGGCCGGATGCTCGACGAGGTCCGCGACCAGGCGGCTCTCGTCTCCACCGTGGCCTGGGCGGCCGACCCGTCCTGGGAACGGGAGGCCGCCGAGCACCGGGAGATCCTGCGGCTCGCACTCGCCCCGGACCCGGCCGGCGCGGCGGCGGCCCTCCACGACCACATCGCGTCCTTCCTCCGCCGCGCCTTTCCCGACGCCCCCTGATCCCGCCGCGCACAGCACAGCACCCCCGGCCGCGTGCCCGTGTCCCGGTGAGGGGAGCCGGGGAAAGACGTCCTGAGGACACGGACCGACAGACCCCCCGGCCCCGCGGGCCCGGCCCCGCGAGGACCGACGGCCGGCCCCGGGCGTACCCGGGACCGGCCGACAGGTGTGCGAGCCGGGCGCCGCCCGGCCGTGCCGTACGCGTCAGGCGTCGCCGCCGGCCGCACCCGGGTCGGCCGCCGCCACGTCCAGCAGTTCGTACCGGTCGACCGCCGTCTTCAGCGCCGAACGGTCGATCCGGCCCTCCTTCGCCAGCTCGGTGAGGACCGCCAGCACGATCGACTGCGCGTCGATGTGGAAGAACCGGCGGGCCGCGCCGCGGGTGTCCGCGAAACCGAACCCGTCCGCGCCCAGCGACTGGTACGCGCCCGGCACCCAGCGGGCGATCTGGTCCGGAACCGCGCGCATCCAGTCCGACACCGCCACGAACGGCCCCTCGGACCCGGAGAGCTTGCGGGTCACGTACGGGACGCGCTGCTCCTCCTCCGGGTGGAGCAGGTTGTACCGCTCCGTCTCCACCGCCTCGCGGCGCAGCTCGTTCCAGCTGGTCGCCGACCAGACGTCGGCCCGGACGTTCCACTCCTCGGCCAGGATCCGCTGCGCCTCCAGCGCCCACGGAACCGCCACCCCGGACGCCATGATCTGCGCCGGGATCTGGCCCTGCTCACCGCGCCGGAAGCGGTGGACACCCGCGAGGATGCCCTCCACGTCCACGTCGGCGGGCTCGGCGGGGTGCTGGATCGGCTCGTTGTAGACGGTGAGGTAGTAGAAGACGTCCTCACTCTTCTCGCCGTACATCCGGCGCAGGCCGTCCTTGACGATGTGCGCGATCTCGAACCCGTACGCCGGGTCGTAGGCGACGCACGCCGGGTTGGTCGAGGCGAGCAGCTGCGAGTGCCCGTCCGCGTGCTGGAGCCCTTCGCCGGTCAGGGTCGTACGGCCGGCGGTCGCACCCAGCACGAAACCGCGCGCGAGCTGGTCGGCCATCTGCCAGAACTGGTCACCGGTCCGCTGGAACCCGAACATCGAGTAGAAGACGTACACCGGGATCAGCGGTTCGCCGTGGGTGGCGTAGGCCGAGCCGGCCGCGATCAGCGAGGCCGTGCACCCCGCCTCGGAGATGCCGTCGTGCAGCATCTGCCCGGTCGGCGACTCCTTGTAGGCGAGCAGGAGTTCACGGTCCACCGCCTCGTACTGCTGCCCCAGCGGGTTGTAGATCTTGGCGCTCGGAAAGAAGGCGTCCATGCCGAAGGTGCGGTACTCGTCGGGCGCGATCAGCACGAAGCGCTTGCCGATCTCCTTGTCCCGCATGAGGTCCTTCAGGATGCGGACGAACGCCATCGTGGTGGCGATCGACTGCTGTCCCGACCCCTTCTTCGCGGCCGCGTAGGTCTTCTCCTCCGGCAGCGCGAGCGGCTTGGCGCGCACCACGCGGGTCGGCACGTAACCGCCCAGGCCCTGGCGCCGGTCGTGCATGTACTGGATCTCTTCGGAGTCCCGGCCCGGGTGGTAGTAGGGCGGGTACCCCTCGTCCAGCTGCTTGTCCGTGATGGGGATGTGCAGCCGGTCCCGGAACCGCTTCAGGTCCTCGGTGGTGAGCTTCTTCATCTGGTGGGTCGCGTTGCGGCCCTCGAAGTTCGGCCCCAGTGTCCAGCCCTTGACCGTCTGCGCCAGGATCACCGTCGGCTGGCCCTTGTGGGCCTTGGCCGCCGCGTACGCCGCGTAGACCTTCCTGTGGTCGTGGCCGCCGCGCCCGAGGTGCAGGATCTGCTCGTCGGACATGTCCTTGACCATGTCCCGCAGCCGCTGGTCCTCGCCGAAGAAGTGCTCGCGGATGTACGCGCCGGTCTCGGTGGCGTACGTCTGGAACTGGCCGTCCGGCGTGGTGTTCAACTTGTTGACCAGGATGCCCGTGCGGTCCTGTGCGAGCAGCGGGTCCCAGGAACGGTCCCAGACCAGCTTGATGACGTTCCAGCCGGCGCCCCGGAACTGCGACTCCAGCTCCTGGATGATCTTCCCGTTGCCGCGCACCGGGCCGTCGAGCCGCTGGAGGTTGCAGTTGACGACGAAGGTGAGGTTGTCCAGACCCTCACGGGCGGCGATGGAGAGCTGGCCGAGGGACTCCGGCTCGTCCATCTCGCCGTCGCCGAGGTAGGCCCAGACGTGCGACTTCGAGGTGTCGGCGATGCCGCGCGCCTCCATGTAGCGGTTCATCCGCGCCTGGTAGATCGCGCCGAGCGGGCCGAGACCCATCGACACCGTGGGGAACTCCCAGAAGTCCGGCATGAGCCGCGGGTGCGGGTAGCTGGAAAGCCCGTTCGGCGCCTTCGACTTCTCCTGGCGGAAGGCGTCGAGCTGCGCCTCACTCAGCCGGTCCAGCAGGAACGCGCGGGCGTAGATGCCCGGCGAGGCGTGTCCCTGGAAGAAGATCTGGTCGCCGCCGTCGCCCTCGTCCTTGCCCCGGAAGAAGTGGTTGAAGCCCACGTCGTAGAGCGAGGCGGAGGAGGCGAACGTGGCGATGTGACCGCCGACGCCGATCCCGGGGCGCTGCGCCCGCGAGACCATCACGGCCGCGTTCCAGCGGGTCGCGTTGAGGACCTTGCGCTCGATCTCCTCGTCGCCCGGGAAGAAGGGCTCGTCCTTCGTGGCGATCGTGTTGACGTAGTCGGTGCTGCGCATCTCCGGCACGGCGACGCGCTTCTCGCGCGCCCGCTCGATGAGGCGGAGCATCAGATAGCGGGCCCGCTCACGGCCGCGCTCGTCGACGGCGGCGTCGAGTGAGTCCAGCCACTCCTGGGTCTCCTCGGGATCGAAATCCGGGACCTGGCTGGGAAGGCCGCCAATGATGATCGGGTTGCGATCGGATCCGGAAGCCACACTGTTCCTTCGCTGTTCGGTGCTGCTACGAGGACTGCTTCGGGGACTGCTGCGAGGAGTGTTCCGAGGACCGCTGCGGGGCCGGAACCGCGGGGGCGCGGTACCTCGCGGCGTCGCAGGCGACCGCGGACACGCCACCTTCCATCGTGTACCGCGAGGGCCCGTACGTCACCTCTACCGCACGGTAACCGACGGGTTACCGGACACCCGTCCGGGGCAGTAGCCGTACGGCGGGATCGGGTCTCCGGGCCAAATCGCAACCATACGCCCAACCCGTTCATGCGTTCCCAAACGCTGTTCGGCGGCGAATGCGGGAGCGAAACGGCATAAGCTGAGGAAGGACGTATACGGGCAGGTGCTCTCCGCACCCCGGCGCGGACCGGCCGGAAGTTGCGGCGACGTGGCAGGGAACGTCACCGTTTAGGCGGTCTGAGGGGCCGGGTACTTGCGCGATTCGCCGAGCCCGTGTGGACTACGGCCAGCGCCGCGCGTACGCGCGTGGCTGAAGCATTTTCCGAAACATGATCAGGAGGCAACCCGTGAGCGCGACCGCGGACCACGCGGAGGAGCGGACCAATCTGGCCGAACGGCTGGGGTTCGAGCCCAATCAGGTGGTCCAGGAGATCGGCTACGACGACGACGTCGAGCTGGAGCTCCGCGAAGGTATTGAAGCCACCATCGGTGGGGAACTCGTCGACGAGGAGTACGACGACGTCGCCGACGCCGTCGTGTTGTGGTTCCGCGACGAGGACGGCGACCTTACGGACGCGCTGGTGGATGCCATCGGCCTGATCGAGGACGGCGGTACGGTCTGGCTGATGACGCCGAAGACCGGCCGTGACGGATACGTCGAACCCAGCGACGTCAGCGACGCCGCCCAGACCGCCGGTCTCTCCCAGACCAAGAGCATCAGCGTGGGCAAGGACTGGACGGGAACCCGTCTCGTCACGCCCAAGACGGCCCGCGCCAAGCGCTGAGTCTCGCCCGCAGCACCCCGTAGTACCGAAGTACCGAGAAGGCCCCCGGACCGCAGCACGTCGTCCGGGGGCCTTCGTACGTCCGGCGGGGCGCGCTGCGTAGGGTGGGCCACGGCTCCCCGGCGGACCGGCCCGGGGGCGGTGACGGCAAGCGAAAGGGACACCCCCATGGCGATCGAGGTCGGCTCCGAGGCACCCGCGTTCGAGCTCAAGGACAACCACGGCCGGACGGTCGCGCTGTCCGCGTTCCGCGGGGAGAAGAACGTCGTGCTGCTCTTCTACCCCTTCGCCTTCACCGGCGTCTGTACCGGTGAGCTCTGCGCGCTCCGCGACGAGCTGCCCCGCTTCGAGAACGCCGACACCCAGCTCCTCGCCGTCTCCAACGACTCCATCCACACCCTGCGGGTCTTCGCCGAGCAGGAAGGGCTGGAGTACCCCCTGCTCTCCGACTTCTGGCCGCACGGCGAGGTCTCGCGCGCGTACGGCGTCTTCGACGAGGAGAAGGGCTGCGCGGTGCGCGGCACCTTCATCATCGACAAGGAGGGCGTGGTGCGCTGGAGCGTCGTCAACGGTCTGCCGGACGCGCGGGACCTGAAGGAGTACATCGAGGCGCTCGCGGCGCTCTGAGCCCCGGCGGGACGGGGCGCGTGGTCCGCCGGGCCTCCTCCGCGGCACCGCGGCGGGCCGCCGGTGCGGTTTCCGCTCGCGGAGAACACCTGCCCCGACCGCGCTAAAGCCTGCTCCGACCGGGAACCGGTCACTAGGATCCATTCGTTGATCCGATACCACGCACGACGGGGACGCTGGTGTCTGCCGGCCCCTACATACCTATGGGAGGACTCGTGGGAGTCAGCCTCAGCAAGGGCGGCAACGTCTCGCTGACCAAGGCCGCGCCCAACCTGACCGCTGTCATCGTCGGTCTGGGCTGGGACGCCCGGACGACCACCGGCGGCGACTTCGACCTGGACGCCAGCGCACTGCTGGCGAACGCCGAGGGCAAGGTCGGCAGCGACGGCAATTTCGTCTTCTTCAACAACCTCAAGAGCCCCGACGGGTCCGTCGAGCACACCGGTGACAACCTCACCGGTGAAGGCGAGGGCGACGACGAGGTCATCAAGGTCAACCTCGCCGCCGTCCCGGCCGACGTCGACAAGATCGTCTTCCCGGTCTCGATCTACGAGGCCGAGAGCCGTCAGCAGAGTTTCGGCCAGGTCCGCAACGCGTACATCCGCGTGGTCAACCAGGCCGACAACTCCGAGCTGGCCCGTTATGACCTCAGCGAGGACGCCTCCACCGAGACCGCCATGGTCTTCGGAGAGCTCTACCGCAACGCCGGCGAGTGGAAGTTCCGCGCCATCGGCCAGGGGTACGCCTCCGGCCTTCGGGGCATCGCGCAGGACTTCGGCGTCAACGTCTGACGCGTCGACGTCCGACCCACGGCCCCAGGGCCGAGGTTCCCGCAGAAGCGCCCGGCGCCGCACCTCGCGTGCGGCGCCGGGCGTGCTTCGCGTCCCGGTGCGGCACGACCCGTGCGGTCCGTGCACGGCTGGTGCGGCGCTCCGCAGGGAATGAAGCGAAGAGAAGACCGCACACACGACTCGGGGAGGACACATCATGGGCGTCACGCTCGCCAAGGGAGGCAACGTCTCCCTTTCCAAGGCCGCACCCAACCTCACCCAGGTGCTCATCGGCCTCGGCTGGGACGCACGGTCCACCACCGGCGCCGACTTCGACCTGGATGCCAGCGCGTTGCTGTGCCAGTCGGGCCGGGTGCTCGGGGACGAGTGGTTCGTGTTCTACAACAACCTCACCAGCCCCGACGGCTCCGTCGAACACACCGGGGACAACCTCACCGGCATGGGTGACGGCGACGACGAGTCCGTCATCGTCCACCTCGATCAGGTGCCCCCGCACTGCGACAAGATTGTTTTTCCCGTCTCGATCCATGAAGCGGACAGCCGCGGGCAGACTTTCGGCCAGGTCAGCAACGCGTTCATCAGGGTCGTGAACCAGGCCGACGGCCAGGAGCTCGCCCGTTACGACCTCACCGAGGACGCCTCGTCCGAGACCGCGATGATCTTCGGCGAGCTCTACCGGTACAACGGCGAATGGAAGTTCCGTGCTGTGGGACAGGGGTACGCGTCAGGACTCCGGGGCATCGCTCTAGACTTCGGGGTCAACGTTTCGTAAAGCCGCGCACGGCGCGGGGGGAGCCCCGAACCGCGGGGGAGACCCGTTACTTACACGATGGGGTAGCCAGTGCTTCTGAAAACCTTCGGCTGGTCGGTCGCGATTACCGCGCTCGGTCTGGTCGCAGCGGCGTTCTACGGGGGGTGGCAGGCTTTCGGCGTCGTCGCGATCCTGGCAGTCCTGGAGATCTCGCTGTCCTTCGACAACGCGGTGATCAACGCCGGGATCCTGAAGAAGATGAGTGCCTTCTGGCAGAAGATCTTCCTCACCATCGGCGTGCTCATCGCGGTCTTCGGCATGCGACTGGTCTTCCCCGTCGTGATCGTGGCGATCAGCGCCAAACTCGGTCCCATCGAGGCCATCGACCTCTCGTTCAACGACCCGGACCGGTACAAGCAGCTGGTCACCGACGCGCACCCGTCGATCGCGGCCTTCGGTGGCATGTTCCTGCTCATGATCTTCCTCGACTTCATCTTCGAGGACCGGGACATCCAGTGGCTCCGGTGGATCGAGCGCCCGCTCGCCAAGCTCGGCAAGGTCGACATGCTGTCGGTCTGCGTCGCGCTGATCGTCCTGCTCGTCTCGGCCCTGACCGTCGCGACCCACGCCCACCAGCACGGCGGCGCACACGCGGACAAGACCGCCACGGTGCTGCTCGCGGGCGTCGCCGGCCTGATCACCTACCTCGTCGTCGGCGGACTCTCGGGGTTCTTCGAGAACAAGCTCGAGGAAGAGGAGGAGCGTGAGCACGAGGCGGAGGAAGAGGCCAAGAAGTCCGGCAGGTCCGCCGCTCCGGTCGTGCTGGCCGGCAAGGCCGCGTTCTTCATGTTCCTCTACCTGGAGGTCCTGGACGCGTCCTTCTCGTTCGACGGTGTCATCGGCGCCTTCGCCATCACCAACGAGATCGTGCTGATGGCCCTCGGCCTCGGCATCGGCGCCATGTACGTCCGGTCGCTCACCGTCTACCTGGTCCGCCAGGGCACCCTGGACGACTACGTCTACCTGGAGCACGGCGCCCACTACGCGATCGGCGCCCTCTCCGTCATCCTTCTCGTCACCATCCGGTACGAGATCAACGAGATCATCACCGGCCTGGTCGGCGTCGTGCTGATCGCCTGGTCCTTCTGGTCCTCGGTCCGGCGCAACAAGGCGCTCGCCGAGGCCGGCGACGGCGGCAGCACCCTGGTCGACGCGGGCGACGGCGGAGTTCGCTGAAGTTCTGGCCAGAAGTCTCCTCCTCCCGGTGTGTGACCCGGTGAGGAAAGAGGGAACGCTCTCTGCGGGGCGGTCCGCGCGGTACGGCTCCGGGAAGACCCGGGGCGGTCCGCCGGCCGCCCCGCAGTGACGTGCGGGACGCGCGAAGGCGGGCCGGAACACCGGCCGGCGAGGACGCGCAGACAGTGAGGCGGGGGTGGGGATGGGCTTCTTCGACGGCCTGTGGCCGGCGCGTACGGCACAGTTCGAGTCGGGCAACGCGGCAACGAACTCGATTCAGCTCTCACGGCGCAACGCCACGGTCTCGCTGACCAAACAGGGCGCGCTCACCGGGAACCTGCGGGTCAACCTCTCGTGGCGGATGCGGACCTCCGACATCGAGGGCCGCTCTCCCCGGGGCACCCGGCTGCGCAACCCGTTGAAGCTCTTCCAGCCCGAGGTCGTGCAGGCCCACACCCAGGGCATGGTCAACGTCGACCTCGACCTGGGATGCATGTACGAGCTCATGGACGGCAGCAAGGGCGTGGTGCAGCCCCTCGGCAATCTCATCGGAGACCTGAACGAACCGCCGTACATCCGGCTCAGCGGGGACGACCGCTTCGGCGCCCCCTCGGGGGAGACGGTCTACGTCAACATGGACCACCGCGACAAGATCAAGCGCCTGCTCTTCTTCGTCTACATCTACGACCAGACGCCGGCGTTCGACCGTACCCACGCGATGGTCACCCTCTACCCGGGCAACGGGCCGCGGATCGAGATCGAACTGGACGAACGCGCGCCGCAGGCGCGCTCCTGCGCCGTGTTCACCGTGGAGAACATCAAGGAGGAGCTGATCGTGCGCCGAGAGGTGAAGTTCGTCTACGGGTTCCAGTCAGAACTCGACCGGCTCTACGGCTTCGGCATGCAGTGGGGCCGCGGGCACAAATCGCGTGCCTGACCGCTCAGGACCGGATGAACTGCGGGCCCTGCGGAGGCAGGGCGAAGTGCGGGTCGGGCGCGGGTGCGGCGGCCGCGGCGGGCTGCGGGTATCCGTACGCGGGCGCACTCGTCGAGGGCTGCGGATAGCCGTACCCGGCGGAAGCGGGCTGCGGGTAGCCGTAGGCCGGGGCGGTGGCGGGCTGCGGGAAGCCGTAGCCGCCCTCCGGCACCGACGGGGCGGCGGTCGGCTGCGGGTAGCCGTACCCGGGCTGCGGGTGCGGGACGGTGAGGTCCGATCCGGCGTCCGGCTCGGGGCGTGCGGGGGTCGCCGCGGCCTCCGGCTCCGGGGCCTCCTCGGACGGTCCGGCCTGCTCCCCGTCGTCCACCGAGATGCCGAAGGCCGTGGCCAGCCCGATCAGGCCGGTCGGATAGCCCTGGCCGACCGCACGGAACTTCCAGCCGTCGCCGCGCCGGTAGAGCTCGCCGCAGATGATGGCGGTCTCCGAGCCCGTCTCGGGCCGGACCTCGAACACGGCCAGCGGGGCGCCCTCGGCGGCCGTGGCGTCGTACAACGATATCCGCAGGTCGCGGACGGTCTCGAAGGTCGCGCCGTCCGAGGAGGCGGCGATCACCACCTGCTCCACCGAGGAGTCGAGCGCGCCCAGGTCGGCCTCGATCGTGTCCGTCAGCCCTTCGGCGACACTGCGCTTCGGCAGTCGTCGCACCAGGCCGGAGGGATGCCGGGGCTGGTTGTAGAAGACGAAGTCCTCGTCGAACCGCACCCGTCCCGAGGCACCGAGCAGCAGGGCGGAGGCGTCCACGTCCGGAACCCCGGGCCCCGGAGTCCAGCGCAGCACGGCCCGTACGGCCGTGGCATCGAGGGGGACGTTCGAACCCTTCAGCATCCCTTGCGTCATGCCCGTCATCCTGCCTGTTGGCGGCTCCCGGGGACAATGCGGGGGCCGAAAGCGGGTATCCGGCGATAGAGCTGAGCTGCAGCACCTTACCGTGTCGGAGTCCTCCGACACGGGCGAGTTACCCGAAGTTCACATATGCGGGGAACTGCGGACACCTGTCCATACGTACTATTACCGGCCATGCGTTGTTCGAACGATCAGGCGGTATGGGGGAAATTCATGCGGCATTTCGGGCACATCTCGCCTGCTGCCCGGCAGGCACTGTTCTTCCAGGAGCCGTGCGCGTTCGACGCGGACGCTCCTGCCCGTGTGCTCTCGGCCGCACTGGGCGCCACGCTCTACGCGCCGGCCACCCGGCCCCGGCTCGCGGACGACGTCGTCAAACAGGCCGCCCGCGGCGTGGTCTCGATGGTCCTCTGCCTGGAGGACTCGATCGCCGACACCGAGGTGGAAGCCGCCGAGGAGAACCTGGTCGGACACTTCGCGGACCTCGCCGACCGGGACGCGGAGCTGCCCCTCCTCTTCGTCCGGGTGCGCGAGCCCGAGCAGATCACCGACCTGGTGCACCGTCTCGGCACCGCGGTGCGGTTGCTCTCCGGCTTCGTCCTGCCGAAGTTCACCGAATCCCGCGGAGAACTCTTCCTGGCGGCCCTGGCCCGCGCGGAAGCGGCGTCCGGACACCGGCTCTTCGCCATGCCCGTTCTCGAATCGCCGGAACTCCTCCATCTGGAGACCCGCACCGAAACGCTCCGGGGAATCGCCCGGGTCGTGGAGGCCCACCGCGAGCGCGTTCTCGCGCTGCGGCTCGGCGTCACCGACTTCTGCTCCGCGTACGGACTGCGCAGGTCCGCCGACATGACGGCGTACGACGTCCAGATCGTCAGCGCCGTCATCGCCGACGTCGTCAACGTCCTCGGCCGCGCGGACGGCACCGGGTTCACGATCACCGGTCCCGTCTGGGAGTACTTCCGCAACCAGGAGCGCATGTTCAAGCCGCAACTGCGCCGCAGCCCCTTCCAGGAGGGCCGGGCGGAGAAGCTGCGCACCGCCCTCATCGAGCACGACCTCGACGGACTGCTCCGCGAGATCGAGCTGGACCGGGCCAACGGCCTGCTCGGCAAGACCTGCATCCACCCCTCGCACGTCGACCCCGTGCACGCTCTGTCCGTCGTCAGCCACGAGGAGTACACCGACGCACAGGACATCCTGCGCCCCGAGCGCGGAGCCGGCGGAGTGCTGCGCTCCGCGTATACGAACAAGATGAATGAAGTGAAACCGCACCGGGCGTGGGCCGAGCGCACCCTCCTGCGCGCCGAGGTCTTCGGCGTCGCACGCGAGGAGGTCGGCTTCGTGGACCTGCTGGCCGCGGCCGGCGCGGAGTGAGCACGTACCGATGAGCGGGCGTGCGACGGGAGAGAAGACGGTGGACGTGGTGTGGTCGGGCGACTGGGTGGCCGAGCGACTGGGAGTCGCTCTCCGCGGCGACCAGGAGATCAGGGAGATGCTGGGGCTCGCCCTGCGGCGTAACCCCCGACGGGCCCATCTGCTGGTCTCCCACATCCTCGGGAAGCACGTCCCGCAGTTCCCGTCCCTCGTCCACGGGGCGGGGGTCGACCTCGGCCGCCGGGTGCGCGAGCTGCTCGGGCCCGAGGCCGACCGGGCGATCGTCCTCGGATACGCCGAGACCGCCACGGGACTCGGCCACTCCGTCGCCGACGGCATCGGCTCCGCGCCCTACCTCCACTCCACCCGCCGCCCCGTCCCCGGCGTGGTCCGCGCCGGAGGCTTCGAGGAGTCCCACTCGCACGCCACCTCCCACCTGCTGCTCCCGGAGGACCCGGCGCTGCTCGCCGGCCCCGGGACGCTGGTACTCGTCGACGACGAGTTCTCCACCGGCAACACCGTCCTCAACACCATCCGCGCGCTGCACGACCTCTATCCCCGTGAGCGCTACGTCATCGTGGCCCTGGCCGACATGCGCTCGGCCGGGGACCGGGGCCGGCTCGCCGAGTTCGCCGACGAGATCGGCGCCCGCCTCGACCTGGTGGCCCGCAGCTCCGGCACGGTCGAGCTGCCCGAAGGGGTGCTGGAGCGGGGACAGGCCCTCGTCGCCGAACAGGAAGCGGCGCAGGAGCCCGTGCGGGAAGCCGGGCGGACCCCGCAGACCCCGCAGACCACAGGGCAGACCACGCAGGAGGCCGACCAGGAGGCCGGGAGCGCCGGGAGCGCCGGAGCCGTCGCGCCCGGCGTCATGGCCGGTGCTCCCGTCGTCCGGGTCGATCTCGGCTGGCCGGAAGGGCTGCCGGACGGCGGCCGCCACGGCTTCACCCCGGCCCACCGCGCCACCCTGGAGAAGGCCCTCCCGGAGATGGCCGCCCGGATCGCGGCGGCCCTCCACGACCGGCCCGCCGCGGACGGAGCCGGTGAACCCGGCGGCCCCCGCCGCGACCGCGTTCTCGTCCTCGGTTTCGAGGAACTCATGTACGCGCCGCTGCGCCTCGGCACCGAGCTGGAACGGCTCACCGACGCCGAGGTCCGCTACTCCACCACCACCCGCTCACCCGTCCTCGCCGTCGACGACCCCGGCTACGCGATACGCAGCCGACTGGTCTTCCCGGCCCACGACGCCCCGGCGGACGGCCCCGGCGACCGGTACGCGTACAACATCGCGGGAGCCGGCTTCGACGCCGTCGTCGCGGTCGTCGACTCGCACGCCGACACACCCGAACTCCACGGACCCGACGGCCTGTTGGCCCGCCTCGCCGCTCACACCGGCCGGGTGCTCCTCGCGGTCGTCCCCTCGTACACCCCCGAACGGCAGGAATTCACGATGCTGCCCGAGCCCCTCAGAGGCCCCACTTTCTCCTCGTACGCCGCCGAGGACGTCGGCTGGCTGCTCCAGGACCTCTCGGACACCGAGCTGGAGGCCCCCACCGAGGAGCGCGAGGAGGCGATACAGAGCGGTGGCGCGCACTACGCCGAGTCGCTCCCCGTGGAGTACCAGCCCAGCCCCGCCTACCAGGCGCTCTTCCAGGACGCCCTGGAGGGTTCCGCCGCGCGCATCGCCCGCGCGGTCGGCACCGTCACCGAGACGGTCCTCGCCGAACGCGGCCCCCGCCCCGTGCTGGTCTCGCTCGCCCGCGCCGGCACCCCCGTCGGCGTCCTGATGCGCCGCTGGGCCCAGCACCGCCACGGACTCGACCTGCCGCACTACGCCGTCTCCATCGTGCGCGGCCGGGGCATCGACGCCAACTCCCTGCGCTGGCTCGCCGCCCACCACGACCCCGCCGACGTCGTCTTCGTGGACGGCTGGACCGGCAAGGGCGCCATCACCCGCGAACTCGCGGCGGCCCTCGAAGGATTCGAAGGATTCAACCCGGAGATCGCGGTCCTCGCCGACCCCGGTGGCTGCGTCCGTACCTACGGCACCCGCGAGGACTTCCTCATCCCCTCCGCCTGCCTGAACTCCACCGTCTCCGGTCTGATCTCCCGCACCGTCCTCCGCGCCGACCTGGTCGGCCCGGACGACTTCCACGGCGCCAAGTTCTACCGCGAGCTGGCCGGCTCGGACGTCTCCCTCGACTTCCTGGAGACCGTCGCCGCCCGCTTCGACGAGGTCGCCGACGAGGTGGACGAGGAGGCGAAGGCCCTCCTCGCCGCCGACCGCGCCCCCACCTGGGAAGGCTGGGCGGCCGTCGAACGCATCAGTGAGGAGTACGGCATCCACGACGTCAACCTGGTCAAGCCCGGAGTCGGTGAGACCACGCGCGTCCTGCTCCGCCGCGTGCCCTGGAAGATCCTCGCCGACCGGCGGGCCGGCGCCGACCTCGACCACGTACGACTCCTCGCGGAACAGCGCGGTGTGCCCGTCGAGGCGGTCGACGGACTTCCGTACAGCTGTGTCGGGCTGATCCACCCCCGGTACACACGGGGCGCGACCGGCGCCGACGGCAAGGCGGTGACGGAACAGTGACCACGTCGGGGACAGCCCCCGTGGCGATGGTCGCCAGCGATCTCGACCGCACCCTCATCTACTCGACGGGCGCCCTCCAGCTCACCATGCCGGACGCCGACGCGCCCCGGCTGCTCTGCGTGGAGGTGTACGACAACAAGCCGCTCTCCTACGTCACCGAGACCGCTGCCGGACTCCTGAAGGAGCTGGGCCGCACCACGGTCTTCGTACCGACCACGACCCGCACCCGTGAGCAGTACCACCGCATCAGTCTCCCCGGCCCGTCGCCCGCCTACGCCGTCGTCGCCAACGGCGGTCACCTCCTCGTCGACGGGGAGTCCGACCCCGACTGGCACGCCGGGGTCCTGGAACGGATCGCCGGCGAATGCGCCCCGCTCGCCGAGGTCCGCGCCCATCTCGCGGCCGCCGCCGACCCCGCCTGGCTGCTGAAGGACCGCGTCGCCGAGGACCTGTTCGCCTACCTCGTCGTCGAACGCTCCCTGCTCCCCGAGGGCTGGGTGAAGGAGCTCGTCGACTGGGCCGGTCCGCGCGGCTGGACCGTCTCCCTCCAGGGCCGCAAGATCTACGCGGTCCCCCGGCCGCTCACCAAGAGCGCGGCGGTCCGCGAGGTCGCCCGGCGAGCCGGAGCCGACCTCACCCTCTCCGCCGGCGACTCGCTCCTCGACGCCGACCTGCTGCTCAGCACCGACCTCGCCTGGCGCCCCGGCCACGGCGAGCTGGCCGACACCGGGTGGAACACCAGCGGCGTCGTAGCCCTGCGGGAGCAGGGCGTCCTCGCCGGGGAGGAGATCCTGCGCAGGTTCCTGGCAGCGGCCCGCGGCTGAGCCCGGTCGCTCGAAACCGCTGCGTCCGCGGGTCCCGTTGGGCAAGCTGGGGTCCGACCGGCAGGACCCCGTGACCTCGGCCCCAGGAGCTGCGCACGATGACCAAGGGCAACGAAACCCGCATGACCGACGAGCTGTACGCCTACGTACTGGCGCACAACCCACCGCTGGACCCCGTCCAGCGGGAGCTCGTCGCGACCACGTACGCCGAACTGCCGGAGAGCGCCGGCATGCAGTCGGCCGAGGAACAGGGCCCGCTCCTCGCCTTCCTGACCGGGCTGACCAACGCCCGGCTCGCCGTGGAGGTCGGCACCTACACCGGTTTCGGCGCCCTGTCGATCGCCCGGGCGCTGGCGCCGGGCGGGCGGCTCATCGCCTGCGACGTGTCGGAGGAGTGGACGGCGTACGGCAGGGCCGCCTGGGAGAAGGCCGGGGTCGCGGACCGCATCGACCTGCGCATCGCCCCCGCGCTCGACACCCTGCGCGCTCTGCCCGCGGAGCCGCGGATCGACTTCGCCTACCTGGACGCGGACAAGGAGAACTACGTCGCGTACTGGGAGGAGCTGGTGCCCCGGATGCGCCCGGGCGGCTTGATCGCGGCCGACAACACCCTTTTCCACGGCAGTGTCGTGGACCCGCACGCGACGGGGGCGACGGCGGCCATCCAGGCGTTCAACGAGCACGTGCTCGCCGACCGCCGGATGGACAGCGTCCTGCTCACGGTCGCGGACGGGCTGACGCTGTCGCGGAAGCTCTGAGCCCCGGGCTCGGGCCGCGCCACCACGCCCACGGGTCCCCCCGCGGCCACGGCCGCGAGGGGGCCGGCGGATCAAGGACGGGCCGGGCGTCGCGACCCTCCTGCCGTGAGCCGTCGGACACCCCCGGGGGACCGGACCCGTCCTGCGTCAGCCGCAGCAGCCTCCGCCGCAGCAGCCGCCCCCTCCGCCACCGGCCGCCGGGGCGGGCGCCGGGCCGGACGAGGCGGAGGAACCGCCCACGGCGACGGCGGAGAGGAGCTTGACGGTGTCGTCGTGCCCGGCGGGGCACGCGGCGGGATCGGAGGACTCGGCCATCGGACGGCTGAGCTCGAAGGTGTCTCCGCAGGTGCGGCAGCGGTACTCGTAACGAGGCATGGACCAAGAGTAGGGCGGCGGGCCCGTCACCGGGACCCGTCCTCGGGCGTGCTGCCCTACGCGTGCTGCCCTACGCGTGCGGTTGGGGCCGCGTGCTGCCCGGCATCAACCGGGGCCGGTCGGAGCGGGCGCGGTCCTCGCGCGCGGCCTCCTCGGGGTGGCGGGCCCGCCAGTACGGGTTGTCGTGCGGAAGCCCGCCGCTGACCCGCCCGTACATCCCGAAGAACATCAGCATCAGCCCGACGATGAAGCTGAACAGCACGTTCGGCATCTCGAAGGCGAGGAAGTTGAGACCGGTGTCCAGCAGGGCCAGGTTCACGAAGCCGCTGGCGATGAAGAGGACGCCGATCGTCATGTTCAGGGTGGACGCCTTGTTGCCGCCCACCAGCATCCCGCCGAAGAGCAGCAGTCCCACACAAATGGAGAGGATGCTGAGCGCGCCGTTGGTGTTGAGGCCGGCGACCGTGTCGCCACCGGTGTCGAAGATGCCGATCCTGTCGATCAGACCGAAGATGCCGAAGGCGAGGAGCACGAGCCCCATCAGCCCGGCGCCGATCCGGTAGACCCGGCTCAGACGGTGGTCGACGGGCAGCTCCTCGTTGAGACGGGCGTGCAGAGGCGTGGGCTTCATGGGCCTCTCGGGCTTGATGGGCCCCTCGGGCTTCACGGACGTCATGGCGGCCTCCTCGGAGGTACGCACCGGTGCCCGCTCGGGCTCAGGGAGACTTCGCGCGGGTGCCACGGCTTCGTGCGGCTCCCACGGCCCTCGCGGCCGGAGGGCCGGGCGGCCCCCTGGTTCGCACCGGCGTACGGATCAGTACCAGCATCTGCCCGTGGACGGATCGGGACAAGTCGTGACGGGCGGGGCGAAGCGCCGAGAGGGCCGGAAGGCGTCCGGTCAGCGGCGGCCGGCGGTCAGGACGACGAGGAACTGGCCGCCGCCCGCCTGGATGCCGGCGGTCACCGGCAGCCCCGGTACCAGCCGGGAGAACCGGTCCTCCAGCCAGTCCGCCGCCTCCTGGGCGTCCCGCTCGCTCGGGCAGCGGCCCACCATCTCGCGGCCGCCCTTGCGCTCCAGCCGTTCGGCGACAGCGATCAACGGCGCGGGATCGGCCACGTACAGGTGGTCCGGCCAGGCGATGACCACCTTGACCGCACCCTTGCGGGTGTTGCAGCCGCGGTGCGCGAGCCGCTCGGCCACCTTCGCCTTCCGGTCGGCGGTCCGGCTGTCCACGCTTGGGCCCCGCGCGTCGTTCACCGACATGCCGGGGTCGACCGGTTCGTCGCACACCCAGCAACGCCAGCCGTCGCGCTCTGCCACATCATCAAGGAGACTCACCCGAGCAAAGTAGCCTGCCCGGCCACCGGCCCGTGCACCAGGTCGGCGGGCCCGGCTGCTCGACGGCCCGCCCACCGACGGCCCCCGCTCCCTGGCACCCCGGCTTCTCGGCGCTCAGACTCCCTGGCACTCCCGCTTCTTGGCGCCCCGGCTTCTTGGCACCCGGGCCTCTTGATACTCCCGTTTCTTGGCGCCCCGGCTTCTAGGTGGAACGCACGGTCCGCCCACCGTCAGGCGCCGGAGCCGAGTCCTTCGCGGATGTCCGACACGACCCTGGCCGCCGACTGCCGGACGGCTTCCGTCTCGGTCAGAAAGTGCCAGTAATCGGGGTGACGGGCCTCCAGGGCGGCGATCGCACGGTCCAGCCGGGCCACCGCGCTGTCCAGGGGTCCGGCATGACGCGGATCGGGGGTGCTGCGCCCGGTCATGGCGAGGCGCTGGGCGTCCCGGACGGCGAACCGGGTCCGCTCGATCTCCTTCTTCGGGTCCTTCGCCACGGCGTCCAGCAGCCGCAACCGCTCACCGGCCGCCGACACCGCCTCATCCGCGTGGTTGAGCAGTGCGCGGACCGTGCCGAGCCGTGCGGTGGCATCGGGCCAGCTCTGCTCCCGCCGGGCCGTGACGGCCTCCGCCAGCTTCTCCTCCGCCTGGCGGACATCCCGCGCGGCCTGCTCGGGCACGTGCTGGAGGTCCTGCCAGCACTCCGCCGAGAATCGACGCCGCAGCTCGCTGAGTATCGGCTCCACCCCACTGGTCCGCGTGGTCAGGGCCTGGGCGCGGGTACGCAACGACACCAGCCTGCGGTCGATCTCGGCAGCCCGCTCCGGCAGCCGCTCGGCCTCCGTGCGTATCGCCTCGGCCTCGCGGACCACCTGGTCGGCGCGTTGCAACGTCTCGGCCACACCGTGCCGGCCCGCGCCCTGGTTGAGCTTGGTCAGCTCGGGGGCGAGGGCGGCGAGCCGCGCCGCGAGGTCGTCGGCCTTCAACCCGGAGGCCCGTACCCCGTCCAGGGCACCGGTGGCCCCCAGCAGCGCCTGGCGCGCCCGCTCCACGGCCGGCGCCAGCCGGGCGAGCTGGGTCTCGGCGCTGCCGAGGAGGGGGCCGAGTCCCCGCGCGTACCGGTCGAGCTCGCCCTTGACCCGTACGAGATCGTCCTTGGCCCTGGTCAGCTCGGTGGTGGCACGGTCAGCGACGGACGGCTCCAGACCGTCCCGGTCCAGATCGTGGGCGTCGACGGCGGTGATGTAGGCGTGACTGACCTCGTCGATGCGGCGCCCCAGGGCCGCGAAGTCCTCGACGGCCTGACGGGCACGCGGGGAACTGTCCACGGCCGTGATGGTCTCGACCGAGATCTCGAGATCGCGCTGGGCGCTGTCCAGCTCGTAGAAGGCCTCGGCGGCGGCGTCTTTCGCGGCCTGGGCGTCCGCCCTCCGGCTCTCGTCCCGTCCGCCGAACCAGCGGCGCGTACCGCCCCCGGCGAATGCGCCGGGCAATGCGGCGGCGAGCAGGGGCAGAGGCAGCAACATCAGCGCGACGGCGTCCCGAAGCGTGGCGGCGGTCCGGCCTCCGGTGGCCTTCCCCTTCGTGCTCGGACGCGCGTCTGTCGCCGTCACATGCCTCTCCCGTGCCGTTCGCCTCTGCCCGGTCCATTCTCCCACCAGTCATGACGAATACCCGGGCCGCTTAGTTCGCGGTTCGGAGGCTGACTTCCCCGTTGTCGCTGCGGACCTTCACCACGTGCGGGCTGGCGTCGCTGCGCGGCACGTCGACGGAGACGTGCCCGTTGTCCGCCTTCGCGTCCACCGCGTACGCGGTCCCGCTTCCGGGCAGCTCGATGCGGGCGCCCCCGTTGTCCGTGGTCACGTCCAGCAGATCCGGCGCCGCGTCGAACCGGAGCCGGACCGACCCGTTGTCCGAGCCGACCACCACGGACGGGCCCGAGATCCCGTCGGCGTCGATGGAACCGTTGTCGCTCGACAACTTCAGCTCGCCCCCGGCGTCCCGCACCGCCACCCCACCGTTGTCGGAGGACAACTCCAGCCTGGTGTCGAATCCCGACGCGGTCACCTTCCCGTTGTCTCCCGACGCCTTCACCGCCACCCCGCGCGGCACCCGCACCGTGTGCCGGCCCGTGCAGTCGCTGATCACCCCGGTGCACTTCACGGCGAGCGTGAGAGTGCCGTCCTCCATCTTCCAGACCGGATCGGGCCCGGTCCCGAACATCACCCACCCGTCCGTCTGCCGCTCCACCTCCACCCGGTCCACATCGGCCGGCACGAGCTCCAGCGAAGTGTTCGACGCGTCGATCGTCAGCGTCTTCCCCCCGAGGGCGAAGGACTTGTGCTCCACCGGCGCCCCCTCCACGTCCGCGCCCCCACCGCAACCGCTGACCGTCACGGCGACGACGAGCGCGCCGGCGGCAGCGAGGAAGGCAGCGCGCCGACGAGTGGCGCGTCGGTGGCCGGTGCCCCGTGGGGTGCGCGGGAGAGCGGCGCGTCGGTGTGCGTACGGCGTGCCGGTGGTGTGGTCCACGGGTTCGGTCCCCCAGAGGTGCGCGGTGCGGTGACGTGCTCACCGGGGCGGCTCCCCCGGCCACCCTCACGTTATGCAGCCCCGCCGTCACCCACGATGAGGCCGCCCACCGGTTCCGGGGTAGGGCTAACCCCCGTATCCGGCCCCGCGTGCGAGCCCGGAGAGGGCGCTGTGCGGCGTCGCACCCCGCTCCACACCGGGGACCTGCGGCGGCGGGGAATCGGTGTACGAACCGGACCCGGACGCCATGTACGCTGTTCCTTCGTCCACGGGTGCGTAGCTCAGGGGTAGAGCGCTGCTCTTACAAAGCAGATGTCGGCGGTTCGAAACCGTCCGCGCCCACCGAGGACAAGAGCCAGGTGAGAGCCTGGTTTTTAGCCCTCAGCCGTACTCGGCTGGGGGCTTTCTCGCGCCCGGAGTCCACTAAGAGTCCACATCGCTGAATGATCACGGCTTCTCGTCGCCCGTAGAGTGCTGCGCACGGCACGGGCAGGTCCGCCTCCCCACGCGCGCCTGAGCCGCGCCCCCCAGAAGATGTGGGGTCCCGGCGGGGAGGCTCGGCCCACGGGCGCAGCCCCGCCGCACGGTCGGTGGGGCCTTCTGCTGCTCACGGTAAACCGCCCCGCACTCGGACGATTGCAGGGCGGAGCGCCCGCTCCCCATCGCCGACGCTTTCCGCGTCCCCCTCGCCACCCCGGCGCGAGAGAGCTAACGCCCTCGTCTTGGCTGCGGTGCCGGTGCCTCGTCGAGCGCTTGGTGGAGGATCGACGGTGCGGCCTGCCTGGCGGTGCACTCCGGGTCGCCCATCGGATGGGCGTACGAGTCCTCGCGGGCGCCGGACGCGGAGTGCCCTTCGACGGCGATGATCGCGTTGCCGAGGATCGTGTGGTCGCAGTACACGCAGTACCTGGGGAAGCTCACCGGGCAGCTCTCCATGCCCGGCCGAGCGCCACTGCGGTGGGGCAGGCCCGCCCGGCCCGGCAGGTCGCGCATCGCTCGGTGTGGAATATCCATGCGCGGTATGCCCGGTCTCCGGGGGTCAACGTCTCGGTGGTCATCGGGTTTGTCCTTCCCAACAGGTGAGGCAGCAGCGCGGGAACCAGGTGACGAGGGAGCCGCCGTACGCCGGGTCGGGTCGGGGCCCGAGGTCGTGAGCGTCGCCCGGTGTCAGCGGCGCCGCGCACCAGACACAGTCGGCTCCGCGCTGCTGCGGGTCGGAGAGCGTCTCGGGTTCGGGCGTCGGCTGCGTGCGCATACGAGTAGCGTTTCCGATGCGGACCGTGATGCCCAGAGATGCCGTGTCCGCCAGTGTCCGCAGCCGTGCGGACAGCGCGGACAGCGTGGGAGAGCATCCTGATGAGCGAGACCTTCGGCCAGGCGTTACGTCGACTCCGCGGCGCGCGGTCGATCCGGGACGTTGCCCAGCTCGCGTCCTGCGGCAAGTCGTACGTCTCGGACCTGGAGTTGGGGAAGCGCCGGCCGACACCGGACATCGCCCGCGCCCTCGATGACGTCCTCGACGCTGGTGGGGAGTTGGCCGCGCTGGCCGAGCAGCGGCCGGGCGCCGACCCGCTCGACCAGGCGGACGGGCTCCAGCGAGGCCTCGCGGAAGAGTTCGCCACCAGCGCGCTCACCGGGGAGGGCCTGGCCGAGGTCGAGTACACGGTGGCCCGACACGGTCGCGCAACCCGGTACCGGGCGGAGGCTGAGCTGCTGCCCGAGCTGCTCGCGGACTTCACAGACCTACGGCTCCGCCTGACCGGCCGCCAGTCCCCGCCGACGAGGAAGCGCCTGCTGATTGCCGTAGCCCAGATGTCCGGGCTGATGGCCCTGACGCTGTTGAAGGTGGGCGATGCACGGTCGCGGGCGTGGTGGCGGACGGGCCGGAGCGCGGCGGCTGCGGCTGAGGATCGGGCGACGTTGTCGTGGATCTACGCGCAGGAGGCATATCAGCTCTTCTACAGCCGGGACATACATGGCGCTGTCGAGCTGGCGTGCCGCGCGCAGCAGTTGGCCGGCGGCCTCCCGTGCGTCGGCCCGGCGCTTGCCGCCCCGCTGGAGGCCCGCGCGGCAGCTCTCCTCGCGCGGCCCGACGCCGCGGCGGACGCACTGCACCGCGCCGAGCACGGGTTGGAGCGGCTGCCCGAGACGGCCCGGACCGCCAGTGCCTTCGGGTACTCCGAGTCGCAGCTGCGATTCCACAGCGGGAACGCGTGGACCCACCTCGGCGTCGTCGAGCGCGCGCGTGAGGAGCACGCGCGCGCCTTGGAGCTGTACCCGGCGGCGGACCACATGGGCCGGGCGCTGATCGATCTCGACCTCGCCATGTGCCTGGCCATCGAGGGCGACGCCGCCGGGGCCGCGCGGAGAGCGACGACCACCGTGGTCGGCCTGCCGCCGTCGCACCGCTCCGCGCTGATCATCTACCGAGCCGCCGACGTCGCAGCTAGGGTGCCTGAGGCACGAGCGGTGTCAGAGGTGCGGGTGCTGCGCGAGATCCTGGCGCTGCCCCCTGGAAAGTAGGGACAGCGCATGGTGGAAATCAGCCCGGCAACGGACGCGGACACCGCGGCGATCTCCGCGATCCTCGGCGAGATCGAGGAGCACTACGGCGGCGACCCGGCCCCGGGTGATCCGGCACAGATCCGTGCCGCCCTCTTCGGCCCACGCCCGCACGCCACGGTGCTGCTCGCCCGGGCCGGCGGCGACGTCCTCGGGATGGCCAGCTACACATACCTCTGGCCGGCGGCCGGAGCGGACTCGTCGCTCTACCTGAAGGAACTGTTCGTGCGCGCGACGGCCCGGCGCCGCGGTGTGGCCCGCGCGCTTATGGATGCCCTTAAGGGGATCGCCGCCGAGACTGGGTGCTCGCGCGTCGAGTGGACGGCCGACGCGGACAACCCCGGTGCGCTCGCCCTGTACGAAGCGCTCGGCGTAGCCCAGCTCGCGGGGAAGGTCTTCTACCGGGTCAGCGTCTGAGGGGAATGCTCGGCTTCCCCACGGTCGTAGACCCGAGCGGGTGTCCATTTTTGCCATCGAATGCCGCCCGGCCACGCGTTTTCCGCACCTCACCCACGCTCGCATTCGCCGAGGTCGAGCGGGCGATCGTGGCAGCCGAGCGGCGGCAGACGCGCCGGAGTGCCTCCCCCCGCGCCTGCCGCGAAGGTGCCGCGTGCGCCCGCGCCGCCAGCCTGGGGCATCGCCCGGATTGGGCTCGGCGGCCCCGAATCGGTGCACTGCGGCGACTGCTGGGCCGAGGCGGCGAGATGCGCCCGCTCTCCCGGTAAGACACAGCTCGGGATACCGGCGTGCGAGGTATGCCGGCCAGAGCGGGTCCCCTTCCGGCGTCACTGACCCGTCCCGGTCGCCGCAGGTTTTTCGCGCCCCGCAGCTCGATGCCGGCTCCTCGAGGCGAGGAGCGCGATGCCGCAGGATCCTGTTACTTCTCGCGCATCTTCGCAGGACAGGAGTGCAGGTCCGACATGACGAATCGCCCCCGCCCGGCGCGAGGCCGTACGGGGGCGTGGTGGTCAGTCGCGGAGCAGATGTCGCCGGTTCGAAGCCGTCCGTGCCCACCAGCGCGAAGGCCCTCAACCGATCCTGGTTGAGGGCCTTCGGCATCCACTTCTGATATCAGCGGCCGCACCACCCTCACTCTGATTCGCCGCCAGTAGGCCCGAACCGCGCGAAATGTGAGGAGTGCGTACGGTTCAGCTACCGCTGGCCTGTCCTCTTCCGCGCAGACGCGACAGCGTCTTGCTCACCATTTCCGCAGCTACTGCTGGATCCTCGTGTTCCCACACTCTGATTACTGTCCAGTCGGCCGCACGCAAGAGCTCATTGGTGTGAGCGTCACGAGCTTGATTTTCTTCGATTTTCGCAGCCCAAGTCGCTGCGTTCGTCTTGGCCGGGCGCAGATGTAGGGGGCATCCATGCCAAAAGCAACCATCTACGAAGACCGCCAGCTTATCTCTGGGAAAAACCACGTCTGCCCGCCGACGTATGCCCTGGAGTGGGCTAGCATCCACGCGGTATCGCAGGCCTTTAGCATGGAGCAGGGAACGCAGGGCGAGTTCCGGCTTTGTATCCTTACTGCGATTCGCACGCATGACGGCGCGGACCTCGCGGGAGGATGCTCGGGACTCGGGGGGCAAGGGCTCCTCGGTGAGTAGGCCTCGGTCCCAGGCGCGTTGCCAGGCCACGCGTAGGTTTGCCTGGCGGGTGCTTCCAGATACTTCGCCCAGATAGATCTCAGGCGACTTGCCCGCGTCGGACCAACGGAGAACGGCGCGAATCCTTCTGGTTCTTTTGTAGAGTCTCAGCGATACCGAAGCCCTGGCAAATTGACCATCCCCCAAGGCGACCATGCGTCGGTGTCGGCCTCCGGCCGCCCGGTCTTGCTCGGTTACGGGTGAAACGCCCTTGAGGTGCTTGTATGCGCGCTCAGTGGGGAGTTTCTCATTCCAACCGCTGCAGTGCTTCTCCACTTTTCTATCAGTGTCCCGCGCTTTGAAGCCCGTCTGCGACGGCCTTCGCGAAAAATTCGCCGAGAGTCACAGGTACGGCGTTTCCCAATTGGCGCATTTTTTCCCCACGCGGCCCGGCGCCGTGCCACTCGTCCGGGAACGTCATCACGCGAGCTGTCTCACGCACCGTCATATACCGGTGCTTGTAGCGCCAACCGCCGGTCGCACCGGAGTCCGGTTCCCGTTCGTCAAGTAGCATCACCGACTCCCCGCCGGGTACGCCGTGAACTCCCGCCTTGACCGTCTTCGCGGGGCGATCGAGCTCGTTGGGCGTGTGCCCCTTGTAGATGCGAGCATCCGGCCAGCCGATGTGATCGGCAATGCCCAGGTGACTTGCTTGCTCAGTCTTACGATCGAGCTTTGTGAGGTCGACAGGAGGAAGAGCGGGCAGCGTTTCCCCGGTTCCGTGTCCCTGGATGGCATCGCGAAGTGTTCGCCAAGGGGCGCAGTCATCCTCCTCGATGACGGGCGGAAGGTTGGCTTGGACGCGCTCTCGAACGACATCCGGCACATACGAGTGGCGACGCCAGTATTCGCTGTCGTCGTCTTTCAACGACCGAAAGAGGGCGGCGGCGGAGTATTGAGGTGTATTGACGTATTTTTCGAAGGCGTCGACGTCGACGCCTAGATCCGCTCGGAATCCAATCAGTACGACCCTGTGACGAATTTGAGGGACGCCGTAGTTGGCTGCATTAACGGAAACTTGGACCACTCGATAACGCTGGTCGTCTCCATCGTTTTCCGGTCGTTGCTTGAGGAGGCGTTCGAGTTGGGCGTTGTGAATTTGCCACTCATCGCTGTCGTCTCGCTCAACGAATGGAAGTTGCAACTCTCGCTGGATGTACTGGAAGTATTCACGAAAGGACGGACGTAGCAAGCCACGTACATTTTCGCAGATGATGGCTTTGGGCTGCATCTCGCGTACGGCTTTGAACATGGCGGGGAACATGTTCCGTTTGTCCTCGTCCCCCTTGGCGACGCCTCCGGCACTGAACGGCTGACACGGCGGGCCCCCGGCGAGGACGTCCACCTGCCCACGAAGCGCGCTGAGGTCCAAGTCGCGCACATCACCCGCGTACAGCGGTGTCGGCTCGCCAGGAGCCGGAGCGGAGGGCTTCCTGTCCTCCGTGCGTACGACGCCGTCGACACCGAGCGTCCTCGTCGCACTGGCTTCGAGCGTCTCGCAAGCGCGAGGGTTGAACTCATTGAAGAGGAGCGGGCGAAAGCCGGCCTGGTGGACTGCCATGGCTAGACCGCCACCACCCGCGAACAGCTCGACGCTCGTGCGGCTACGTGTGACGTCTTTTCGCTGCTCAACCATAGCGGAAGCATACCGCGGAGGAGAAAATCTTGAAACGACTTTGCCTGAACCGGGGGGCTTGTGATCATGGAGGGGCGTACGGTTCGGCTGGTCAAGCGGCCGTATGAGAGGTGGGACACGGATGGCGCAGCAATCCAAGCCGGATGGCGGGGGTTCGCACCGCGCGGACTTCAGACTGAGCATTACACGGGCCTTGAAGGATCAACTCGCCCAGGCCCTGGAGGAACTGGATCCCGCCCCCCTCTCGGCGGGAGCCCTTGAGGAGCTTGAGCGCCGTGGGGGCATCTACCAACTGCATCACGGTGAGCGGTTCGTCTACGTGGGCAAGGCCGACAAGAACCTTCCGCAGCGCATAGGGAAGCACCTTCGGAAGATTTCCGGGCGGAGAAATATCTCCATTGGAGAGATGCGATTCGTCTGCTTGTATGTTGATGAGGATTTTCCCGCAGTGGCTCCAGAAAAGCTATTGATCGCGAAATATCGCGAACAAGGAGAAATTCCTTGGAACACTAATGGGTTCGGTAATAATGACCCCGGGCGTCGGCGGGACGACACCGTGATCAAGGTGAATCACTTTGATGTCAAGCATCCGATAGACCTGGATCGAATTATTCCTGGCGTGAAGACGGGCAACATGCCCCTGCGTCAATTGCTTGCGGATGTCAAGAAGTCGCTGCCATACAATTTCCGCTATGCGATCAAGGTTCTAGGCCCCATGGGCGACAGAGAAGTCAGCGTTCCAGACGTTGATCTCAGTGCTGGAGATCTCTTCTCTATCATCGGTGGCACCATTACCGATGAGTGGCAGATCGCAGTGTTGCACGGCTACGCGATCATGTATCCGGAAGGGCAGCGCGACTATCCCAGTGCTTGGCGGTATTATCGCAATGGTTCTGTTGTCGATGTTGAACCCGAAATCGACCTGGAACGGGCCGAGATCGTCGAAGAATTCGACACGGAGGACGAAAGTTAGATCTCGCAATTGGGTCTTCTGTCATCCGTGGTCAGCGCGGTGATCGGCCGATCGTAAGGGGGTGGAGCATGCCCCGCTGCCCAGGGCGCCCTCAGGCCGAGAGCGCTTCTCCGGCGCCGTGAGGTCGAACTCTCGCCCTCAGGGGAAATGCCGCGGTCGGCCGCCACAAACCCCTCCGTCGATCCGCCCGGCCTGCGCACCCCCTGCGCCCCACCAGTGAGCGGGCGCGCCTCTGCCGGGGCATGTGCGCCTGCCGTCGGGACAGTTGCCTCGGGCACCGTGGGAGACGCGGGGAGCCTGGTCGTGGCGCGGGGGAAGCGCGCCGGTGAGCGGGGCGACGGTGATCGCGGGGCGAGGGAGGGGTGGGACGGATGGCGCGGACCAGATGCGGGGCGCTGACGCAGCGCAGGACCCGATGCGCGAGAGAGGCGATGACGGGGACCTCGCGGTGTCATCTGCACCAGGGTGCCTGGTCGCCGTACGAAGTGGCGCGGCGTAAGCAGGCGGAGGCGAGGGCGGCGCTGCGGAGGCTGCGCAAGCAGGGATAGCGGGCCGTGCGAAGGGGGAGGGCCGGGGCGTGGGGGAACGTCCCGGCTCGCACGGGCCGTCTCGGCTGAATCGGCCGTCTAGGCCGTCTCGGTCGACTCGGCGGACGAAGCGGACGCGGCCGACCCGGTGGGCCCGGTGAAGGGCCCGGCGCCGCTGAAGGGGTCCCGCCCGGGGTGCGGGACGCTCTTCAGTGGCGGTCGCTGCTGCCCTCGCGTGTGGCGCAGGCGCGGGCGTCGGGGCAGGCGCGCGGGAACCACCAGTAGGGCGCGCCGAAGGCGGGTTGGTGGCGCTGCTCTCCGAGGTTGAGGGCGGTGCCCGTGGACAGGGGCGCCGCGCACCAGACGCACGACCAGCCCCGCTGCTGTTGTTCGGTCAGTTCGGATACTGGCGGCAGGTTCCTCACAGTCATGGCATCCCCGTGTCGTCATGGATCGTGTGGTCATGCATCAGGTGTCGTCAGCATGACGGGCGCCGGGGGACGGAACGCTCACAGATCCGTGAGCGCTCTCACACGGGCGGTGACGGGGACGTCGGCGGCTCAGAGGCCGATCCAGGTGGCCATGTGGCCGAGCGAGTCCGGGGTGCGGCGCGAGAGGTGCACCAGGCCTTTGATCGTCTCACGGGCCCCCGGATGGTAGCGGGTCTGCTCCGGAGCGGCGTGCCGGGCGTCGGCGAGGGAACCGAGCGCCGCCTCGGTGTGGCCGGTCTCCATCTCGCAGCGTGCCCGGTCGATGAGGAAGTGCGCCCGCCGCGAAGTGGCGAGGCCGGCCGGGAGCTTGATCCCCTGGGCCTGGGCCATGGCGTCGTCGTACTGACGCATCTCGATCGCCGCCGACATCCGGTGCATCGCCACGTTGGTCGGACCGAAGGAGAGCCAGTGGATCCGGGTCGCCTCACCCGTGTGTTCAGCACACCGGGTGGCTTCCGCGATGTGGGAGTCCACGAGCGTCTGCTGCTCCGCGCGGGCGGCGATGACCGAGGCGCCGAGGTGGAGTTGACCCCGTACGGCCACCGCCTCCCGGCTCTTCCCGGCGGCGGCCACGATCTCGTGGCCCGAGGTGATCAGCCGCTGCCCGATCCGGTACTCGCCCTCCCGGAAGTACACCAGCGCCCGCATGTACTGGCGGATCGCCGACAGGCACGGGTCGGAGGCCCGCCGGGCCGCCCAGTCCATCCGGTCCAGCGCCACGGCGGACAGGTCGTAGTAGCCGAGCTTCACGCTCACGTCGTGCGCCGTGCGGTACGTGGAGGCGAGGGCCCGCCACAGGTCGGAGGAGCCCGAACGCCAGGCGGCCGAGGTCAGTTCGGTGATGGTCGAGGGCAACGTACGGGCCGCGTTGCGCAGATGCGTGGCGCGCACCAGTACGCACAGGTGCTGGGCCGCCTCGATCAGCTGCTGGTGCGAGCGCTCCGGGACGGACTCGTCGGGGCCCAGGTCGTACAGGTCCAGTGCCTCGCGGATGGGCCTTATCAACTCGGTGAGCCGGTCCTGCTGGAGCTCGGTGACGTAGGGCTGGCCCGTCAGCACCGACACGTCGATCCGCAGCACCTGGGCCACCGCCGCCACGAAGTCGAGGTTCGCCGGTTTGGCACCGCACTCGACCTGGTTCAGCAGGCTGTACGAGTAGGGCAGTCGCGCTGCCAGTTGACGTTGGGTCAACCGGGCCAGCCTGCGCTGTTCCTTGATGCGGGTGCCGGTGTGCTCGCCGACCTGGCTGGGCATGCGTTCTCCGTTTCTGCGCGAGTCACCGGGAAGGTACCCGTGCCGACTGTGAGCGCGCGGGGCATCGGCGGCGATACCACTCGTTCCGGGGGCGGTTGCGTCCAGCGAGGAGTGCGGGGTGGTATGGCCTGCATGACGACTCTGTACGTGTTCTGTTCTGCTGCCCCCCCGGTGTTCGACGTATTACCCGTCGTGAAAGAGGCGCAGGCGCGTGGATGGGACGTCTGCCTGGGCCTCACTCCGACGGCCGCGCGGTGGCTCGCACCCCAACTGCCCGCACTGGAGGAGGCGACCGGATATCCGGTGCGATCCACATACAAGATGCCCGGAGATTCCGACGTGTGGCCTCCGGCGGATGTGATTCTCGTCGCGCCCGCCACGTTCAACACGCTCAACCAATGGGCGCTCGGCATCACTTCGAGCTTCGTCGTCGGGGTGGTCGCGGAGGGCACCGGCAAGGGCATACCGATGGTGACCATGCCCTGTGCAAACGCCGCCTACGTGCGGCATCCCCAGTTCGGACGCTCTCTGGAGACGCTGCGCGAGGCGGGCGTGACGGTGCTCTTCGGGCCCGGCGGATTCGAGCCCAACCCCCCCGGAGAGGGACGGCCCGAGGGCTTCCCGTGGGCCCGTGCGCTGGACGCCGTGGACTCGGTTGTCAGTTCGGCGCCGTAATCTGTACGCATGTCCACTTTTACTCCGGCGCCTGCTCCCGTGCGGTCACCTGACGCGGTGAACGCGGACATCCGCGCTCTGTGGCAGTGTTCGGGCGGAGGACTGTCGCCGGAGGCCGAAGAGACCTATCAGCGCCTGCTGGTCGAATGGGCGACCGCGGTGCACGTCGACATGGTGGAGGCGGCCTGACCGGCGGCGCCCCCGCCGTCCCGGTCCTGCCGCCTCCACGTCCGTCCCCCCTGCAAAGACCCCCGCGGACCGAGCGTCCGACCGAGGGATGTCCTCCCGGGCGGCCGTCACTCACCCGCAGGGCATCCGCAGGCCTCCCAGGAGTCCCCGGAGGTCACTCGCAGGCGACCCGTCGCCGTCGCGGTCCAGGTCGGAGCTGTACCCCGGCGCGCCCCGGTGGATCCGGGCGGCTTCGGCTGCGCGTACGGCGGAGCAGTTCGCACAGGTGGTCGTGGTGTTGTCGTCGGCCGCTGCGCGTACGGAGGGGACTCGGGGACGGGCGGCGGGAAGGACATCTGCGGAGTTCCCCGAGTGAGTGGAGGAGCCCGACCGTCACCAGGGGCGCCGAGGGGGCGGAGCCGTATCGTCCGGTGGTGGTGTACGCCTGGCCGCAGGGTGAACCGAGCGGTACGCAGCGTGCGGAAAGGGTGCCGCGCACCGTGCGACGGATGCGTGCGGTCGAGGCGCTCGCCCCGTTGCCGGGATGCGCCCGCGACGGGGGCGGGGCACCGTGGAGGCATGGCCGAACACCCGCCCGTGATCGTCTTTCCGCCGTCGTCGAACGGCGCGCGGAGAGTGACGGTGCACGGGCGGATCGTGGGTCTGGCCCACGGCCGGGGCGAGGTGGCCGCGCTGCTCCGGACCGCCGGACTCGTACCGGACGGGGAGGGAGCCGACCTCGACCAGCCCGACCTGATCGAGTGGCGCGGCGGCGACCTCGACACCTGGACGTGATCCTGCGGCGCCCGTGAGGTCCGCCGCCCGCGGGCCGGGGCCGATGTCAGTGGTGCGAGTCACACTGGAAGCATGTGCCGAAGCATCAAGACCCTGCGCCCGCCCGCCCTCCCCGAAGAGGCCTCCGAGGAGGACATGAGAGCCGCCGCCCTGCAGTTCGTGCGCAAGGTGTCCGGTTTCCGGGCTCCCGCCGCGCACAACCAGGAAGTGTTCGACCGAGCCGTGGAGGAGATCACGGCCGCCACGCAACGGCTCCTCGACGGACTGGAGGTGCGCGGCGCCGCCTCGGCCACGCACGGCTGAGCAAGGTGTACGAGCGAGGCGGGAGAAGAGGGCCCGCGAGGGGGGAGAGGAGGGCTCAGGGGGCCGGGGTGAGGGCGGCCGGAGCCGGCGTGGCCGAGGCGGCCGCTTCCGCGAGCGCCTGCTGCGCTGCCGCCGCCGGGCGGCGCATCACGATCGCCGCCAGACCACCCGCGACGAACAGGGCCAGGACGGAGACGGCCGTACCGAACCACGTCGCGCCCAGCCACTGGCCCCCGAAGTACCCCAGTCCGACGCTGTAGCCGGCCCAGGCGACCCCCGCCACGGCCGACCAGGGGAGGAACTCCTTGACCTTGCGGTGCGCCGCCCCCGCGCCGAGGGAGACCACGGAGCGGCCCGCCGGGGCGAACCGGGCGATCACGACGAGCGCGCCGCCACCCCGTGCGAGCGCCGCGCCGAGGCGTTCCTGGGCCGAGGTGAGGCGGCGGGAGCGGGCGATGGCGCGGTCCAGCCTCTCGCCGCCGCGCCACGCGAGGCGGTACGCGACGAGGTCGCCGAGGACCGAGGCGGCCGCCGCGCTCAGCGCGAGGAAGAGCAGGGAGGGCACCGCGTGGGTCGCCCCGCCCGGTGCGCCGGCGACCGTGGTCGAGCCGGCCGCGGCGGCGGTGGCCGCCGTGATGACGAGGACCCCGCTCGGGAGGATGGGGAGGAACACGTCCAGCAGCACCGAGAGGCCCACCACGAGGTAGACCCATGGGCTGCTCGTCAGTGCACCCACACTCTCCAGCACGTCCTACTCCCCGGTTCGTATCAACGCCGCGACGTCGCAGGGGAGCGGCAGGAGCGGCAGGGCCAGCTGTACAGCGTACGCCTGCGACTCACCTGTAGGCCGTCCGGGGAGGGCGGTGTTGTGCACCTCACGAGCGTCACCGGGGAGAGCCGGGGCAGAGCAGGGGCCGGGGAGGGGGCTCGGGGAGGTCGGAACCGGAGCGACGGCGATGCGCCCACCCGCGCCTCCGCGTGTCCGCGCACCCCCCACCTTCGCGTGTCCGCGCACCCTGCGGTTCCGCACCGGAGCCGCGGTCCCGGGCCCGCTCCCGCCCACGTCGGCCGCGGAGCCGGGCGGCGGGGAGAGGGTCCCGCCGGGAGGGAGGAGGATCGTCACTCCTCGCTCAGCGAGCGTTCCATGACGGTCTCCAGCCGGACTCCGCCCGGCGCATCGGGAGCCCTCCTCGCCTGCACCAGGTCCAGCCGTGCGTTCCGGCCCCGCAGGGTGAGCGTCATCAGCTGGTTCCCGAACCAGGGACCTCCCGTCTTCCGCCAGCGCACCGGGGACTCGGCCGAGCGCCCGTGGCGGGCCAGCAACGCGCCCAGCACCTTGCCGGCCCGGCTCCAGCCGAACCGGAAGCCCACCCTCATCAGGGTGGGGACCGAGTTGTGCACCGGCGAGCACGTGAGCTGGAACACCCGGGCCCGCGGATCGCCTCCCGCCCACCGGGGCTCGGCGACGTACGCGTGGTGGACGTCGCCGGAGAGCACGCAGACGGTCGCCGGGGCGTCCGGGCCGTCACCCGCCTCCCGCACCAGCTCCGTCAGCTCCCGGAACGAATCGGGGAACGCCGCCCAGTGCTCCAGGTCGGCCGCGCGGCGGAGCCACTCGCCGAAGCGGGCCCAGCGGCCGTCCGGTCCGCCCCGCACGCCCCGGCAGAGCGCCGCGTCCCACGCCTCCGCGTCATGGACCAGCGGCGGGAGCAGCCACGGCAGGGAGGTCCCGATCAGCAGGTGGTCGTACGAACCGGGGGCGTCCAGCACCGCCTCGCGCACCCAGCGCGCCTCCCCGGGGTCGAGCATCGCTCGTTCCTGCTCGCCGAGCACCCGGGCGGCACGGCTGTCCACCACGAGGACGCGCACCCGGCCGAAGTCCCGCCGGTAGCTCCAGCGCACCCCGGCGGGGTCCGCGTCGGCGGTGGCCGCGAACCGGCGCAGCACCTCGGTGCCGTCCGGGACGGAACGTATCCGCGCGTACAGGGGATCGGCCTCCAGTTCGGCGGGGGAGAGGTTGCCCAGGTGCTGGTAGACCCAGTACGACATCAGGCCGCTGACGATCCGCTCGTGCCACCAGGAGGTCGCCCGCATGTCCGTCTGCCACGACTCGCTGGTGTTCCAGTCGTCGATGACGTCGTGGTCGTCGAAGATCATGCAGCTCGGGACGGTGGAGAGCAGCCAGCGCACCTCGGGGTCCTGCCAGGACTCGTCGTAGAGGTGGGTGTACTCCTCGTAGTCGGCGACCTCCGCCCCGGGTGCCTCCCGCGGGTCACGCCGCTCGGCGATCAGCTGCCGGGTGGCCTCGGAGGTCTCGTCCGCGTAGATCTGGTCGCCGATGAGCAGCAGGACGTCCGGGCGTACGGCGTCGGGGTCGGCCGCCAGCCGGGCGGCGAGGGCGTCGAGCGCGTCCGGACCGACGGGGTCGTCGCCGGGCGGCCGGAGCGGTGAGCCGGGCGTGAAGGGACCTCCGCCGCCGGGCGGGGCCGCCCAGCGGCACGAGCCGAAGGCGACGCGCAGCGGGTCCCGCGAGCCCTCCTCGGCGGGGACCGGGGTGGTGATCGTGCTGGGCGGGAACGGGGAGTCGGCCGGCGGCCACACGCGGTCGTCGCCGATCAGCACCTCGTACGGGGTCGTCGTGCCCGGTGTCAGCCCGGAGACGACCACCAGGGCGTAGTGGTGGCCCGTGACGGCGAAGGTCGGCGCACTCCCGGACGCCCCGTCCTCGCAGCGCACCGTGACGGTGCACGGCCGCTGGGTCTCGACCCAGACCGTCGCGGTGGTCCCGGACGAGTGGTCCACGAACCGCAACAGCGGTCCCAGGCGCAGCCCGGCCATAGGTGCCCTCCTTCGCTCCGTGATCGACATTCCTCTCCGTACCGTACGGAACGAGGGCGCCGCAGGGAACGGCGACGCCGGCGCGGGAGGGCCGGCGTCAGGTGGAGCGGGCGGGTGCGGGCCGGCCCGGGTGCGGCCCGCACCCGGGGATCAGCAGCCGTTGAGGGTGGTCGTCAGCGCGGTCTTCTCGGCGGAGTCGATGGTCAGCTTGTAGTAGTACTTCACCTGCACCCAGGCCCGCACGTAGGTGCAGAGGTACGCGGTGCGGGAGGGCAGCCACGCGGCCGGGTCCTTGTCGCCCTTGGACTGGTTGACGTTGTCCGTCACGGCGATCAATTGAGGGCGCGTCAGGTCGTTGGCGAAAGCCTGGCGTTGGGCGGTCGTCCAGCCGCTGGCCCCCGAACGCCAGGCCTCCGCCAGCGGGACCATGTGGTCGATGTCCAGATCCGCGGCGGCGGTCCACGTCGCCCCGTCGTACTGCGAGTACCAACTGCCGCTCGTGGTCGCACAGCTGGAGTCCTGCAAGACGCCGGACCCGTCGCGCTTCAGGACGGTCTCACGGGTGTTGCAGGCGCCGGACTGGGTGATCCAGTGGGGGAACAGGTCGCGGCTGTAACCGCTCGTGGAACCGGCTGCGGCCACCGTCAGCTGGCCGAGGTAGGTACGGGCGGTGGCCGCGCTGACCGGGGTGGGCATCGCAGCCTGCGCGGCCGGCGCGGTGAGGAGTCCGGTGGTCGCGGCTAGGGCGGCGGAGGCGAGGACGACGGCTATGCGACGCGCGTAGAACTTCGACATGCGAACTCCCTGGATGTGGGGGGTGTCGGCCGGGTGACTGGAGGCGGAGCCCGGCCATCGTCGCGGTGCCAGATTGCTGGGGGATGGGCACCAGGTAACAGCGTGACGACATGAGCACGTCACATCAAGGGGTCGAACGGGGTGCTCTGACGTTCGATCAGGCACGCGTGGGGGTGAGCGGGCGGGGGAGTCGGTGCGGAGGGTCTCCGCGTGGGCCGCCCGGACACGCGAAAGCCCGCCGGGGCCATGGGCCTTCGGCGGGCTGACGGTGGGTCGGTGGTGGGCGGGTCCGCGGTGGGCGGGGCGGCGCCCGGTGGGTCAGTGGGCCTCGCGGATGTGCAGCTCCAACGAGCCGTCGGGCAGCGCCTCCACGCGGACCTGGGTCAGGTCGTCGACGTGGACGTCGGGGGAGAGGGCGGCCGCGCGCGGACCCACGCCCACGACCCGCATGCCGGCTGCCCGCCCGGCGGCGATCCCCGCTTCGGAGTCCTCGAACACGACGCAGTCGGCCGGGGCGAAACCGAGCTCGGCCGCGCCCTTGAGGAAGCCTTCCGGGTCCGGCTTGCTGGCGCCGACGCTCTCGGCGGTGACGCGGACCTCCGGCATCGGCAGTGCGGCCGCCGCCATCCTGGTTCCGGCGAGAGCCGCGTCCGCCGAGGTCACCAGGGCGTGCGGAAGGTCCGCGAGCGCGGCCATGAACGCGGGGGCGCCGCCGATCGGCACGACGCCGTCGGTGTCGGCGGTCTCCTCGGCCAGCATCACGCGGTTGTCCGCGTGGTTCTCCTCCATGGGGCGGTCCGGGAGGAGGATCGCCATCGTGGCGTACCCCTGCCGTCCGTGCACCACCCGGAGGGCCGCCACCGGGTCGAGCCCGTGCTCCACGGCCCAGCGGCGCCAGCACCGTTCGACGACCGCGTCGGAATTGACGAGGGTGCCGTCCATGTCGAGGAGGACAGCGTGGGCTGCGAGGACGGTGGCCGGCATGAGCGGACTCCAGGGCACGAGCGTGCGTAGGGGACGCGTGCGCCACGGGCGCGAAGGACGTGCGGCGCACGAAGAACAAGAGCAGCCTCGCCCGCCGGTCAGGGAATGCGGGCGAAGCCACTTTGTTTCATCACGATACAAAATCCCGCCCGAGAACGCCAATCTTCCGGACCGGGCGGACGCCGTATCCCGGAACGGCGGGCGCCCGGCCTCGCGCGGACGCCCCGGACCCGCCGTCCCCGCACGCGGCGCGGCCCGGGCGGCGGTCAGTGCCTGCTCTCCCCGGTCGTCTCCGCCTCCAGCGCACTGCGGGTCTGCGGCCCGTACACGCCCGAGGGGTCGCCCTGGATGCCGCGGAACGCCTGGTACGCCGACACGGCGAACTGGACCCGGTCGGTGTAGTTGGAGTCGGCCGGGCCGTAGAAGATCCGGACCTCCCGCAGGCGGGTCTGGAGCTCGGCCACCTCCGGGCCGTAGTCGCCGCGCTGCAGGGAGGCGACGGCCGGCGGCGCGGTCGTGGCGGGAGGAGCGACCGCGACCGGCGGGGCGGACGTCGGATTGCTCGGGGTGGGCGACTCGGGGGCGGCGGTCGCGGTGGCCGTCGCGGTCGCTTCTGCCGACGGGGACTCCGAGGCCGACGCCGAGGCGGAGGCGGACGGGGAAGCCGAGGTCGCGGAGGCGGAAGGCGCCGCCGAGGCGGACCCGGACACGGACGGGGCCACCGGGGCGTCCGTCGGTTCGGCGGTCGCGTCCGGAACGCTCGTCGTGGCCTCGGGCAGGCTCTCCTGCCGGGCGGCCTCGTCCCCGTCGAAGACGCCGCCGAGGACCGAGGCGGTCCCGACCATCGCGGCGACGGCCACCGCCACCCCCAACGCGACGAACGGGCGTCGCCGGCGGGGCTGCACGGGGTCGGCCCGTCGGGCCCCGGTCGCGGACCCGGCCCCGGCGCCGGTCGCGGCCCCGGTGAAGGACCCTGCTGCTCCGTTCGACCGCTCGGCGCCGGTCAGGGACGCCTCCGGAGGCATCGGACCGGCGTGACCCCCCGGGCCAGGACCGGGCGGTCCCGGGGGCACGGTGGGCAGCCGCATCGTCGCGTCGGCGGCGACCGGGTCTTCCGGGCCCTCGCCGCTCCGGGGTCCTCCCGCGCGCTCGGGTCCTTCCGGGCGCTCACCGCCACCCCGGCCCTCCGCGACGGGCGCTGCGGCAGCGGAGTCCGGAGCGCCGCCCTGTGAGGGAGCGACGCCCTGTGCGGGAGCGACGCCCTGTGCGGGAGCGCCGCCCTGTGCGGGAGCGACGCCCCCACCGGCTCCGGCCGTCCCGACGGCCCCGGCCCCACCCGTCCCGGGCGCGCCGGTCCCGGCGCCGCCCTCGGCCCTCGTTCCCCGCTCCCCCTCAGGCTCCCGGGCGTTCGGCAGCGTCACGTACGGCCTGATGCGCAGCGGGTCGAAGTCCTCGGCCGCCGCTATCGCGTCGGCCTTCCCGGCGCCGCGCCCCGCGGGGTCGTGGCCCCTCGTCGCCGGGCCTCCGGCGGCGCATCGGCACGCGGGCCCGGCGGCCGGCGCTCTGCCGTCGCGCGGGCCGCCGCAGTTCGGGCACGTCTGTCCCGTCATCGTGGGTCCCCTCCCCTTTGAAGTGCCTTGGATTATGCAGGTCGCCGCGCGCACGTTCGAAGCGGTGTCGCCGCTCGGCAGGCCATAAGCGGACAGAGAGGTAAGGATGGGGTGAATCCGGAGAGCCGAGGAGACGCGCATGGCCCAGCAGTCGAGTCCGCCGCTCGCACCCGGGGAAGGGCGGTCCACCCGGACGATCCTGGTGGCCATCGGCGCGCTGCTGCTCGGCATGCTGCTCGCCGCACTCGATCAGACGATCGTCTCCACGGCCCTCCCCACCATCGTCAGCGACCTAGGGGGCCTGGACCACCTCTCCTGGGTGGTCACCGCCTACATGCTGGCGGCGACGGCGGCCACTCCGCTCTGGGGCAAGCTCGGCGACCAGTACGGACGCAAGAGGCTCTTCCAGACCGCCATCGTCATCTTCCTGGTCGGCTCCGCCCTCTGCGGCATCGCCCAGAACATGCCGCAGCTCATCGGCTTCCGGGCTCTCCAGGGACTCGGCGGCGGCGGCCTGATGGTGCTCTCGATGGCCATCGTCGGCGACATCGTGCCACCCCGGGAGCGCGGCAAGTACCAGGGTCTCTTCGGGGCCGTCTTCGGCGTGACCAGCGTGCTCGGCCCGCTGCTGGGCGGCCTCTTCACCGAGCACCTGTCCTGGCGCTGGGTCTTCTACATCAACCTCCCGATCGGCGTCGTCGCGTTGGTCGTCATCGCCGCGGTGCTGCACATCCCGGTCAGGCGGACCAAGCACACCATCGACTACCTCGGCACGTTCCTCATCGCCGCCGTCGCGACCTGCCTGGTCCTGGTGGCCTCCCTGGGCGGTACGACCTGGGGCTGGGGCTCCGCGCAGATCATCGGGCTCGCCGTCCTCGCCGCGGTGCTGCTCGTCGCCTTCGTGACGGTCGAACGGCGGGCGGCCGAACCCGTGCTCCCGCTGAAGCTCTTCCGGATCCGGACCTTCAGCCTCGTCGCCCTCATCAGCTTCGTCATCGGCTTCGCGATGTTCGGGGCGATGACCTACCTGCCGACGTTCCTCCAGGTCGTGCAGGGTGTCACCCCGACCATGTCCGGGGTGCACATGCTGCCGATGGTGTTCGGGCTGCTGCTCACGTCGACCGGATCCGGGCAGATCGTCAGCCGTACCGGTCGCTGGAAGGTGTTCCCCCTCCTCGGGACGGCCATCACCGCGATCGGGCTGCTGCTCCTGCACCGGCTCGACGTCAACAGCTCGACCTGGGAGATGAGCGCCTACTTCTTCGTCTTCGGCGCCGGACTCGGGCTCGTGATGCAGGTCCTGGTGCTGGTCGTGCAGAACGCGGTGCCCTACGAGGACCTGGGCGTCGCCACCTCGGGGGCCACGTTCTTCCGGTCCATCGGCGCGTCCTTCGGGGTCGCGATCTTCGGCACCATCTTCACCAGTCTCCTCAACGACCGGCTGGCGGACGCGCTCAGCGGGCGGGCGCTGCCCCCCGGCGTCGACGCCGGGAAGCTGGCCGCCGACCCGCGCGCGATCGGACGGCTCCCCGCCGACCTGCGGTCCTCGGTCCTCGACGCGTACGCGACCTCGATCACCGACGTCTTCCTCTACGCGGCCCCGGTCGTGCTGATCGCCTTCGTCGTCGCGTGGTTCCTCCGGGAGGACAAGCTGCGCGGCTCGGTGACCGCGCCGGACTCCACCGAGACCCTGGCCTCCAACCCGGTCCAGCGCTCCTCCTACGACGAGTGCGCCCGGGCCCTCTCCGTCCTCGCCACCCGTGAGGGGCGGCGCGAGGTCTACGAGCGGATCACCGCGCGGGCCGGCTTCGACCTGCAGCCCGCCGCCAGCTGGCTGCTGCTGCGGATCAAGCGCCACGGGACGGTCGAGCCCGCACGGCTCGCGGACACCACCCCGCTGCCGCTGCGGATCATCACCGACGCCGCCCGCCAGCTGGAGGAACGCGGGCTCGCCCGCCGGGACGGTGTGCAGATGGTGCTGACCGAGCCGGGGGCGGAGGCGGTCGTACGGCTCTCCCGGGCCCGCGAGGACTCGCTCGCCGAGATGCTGGGCGACTGGTGGGGGCCGGAGCGTCCGACCGATCTCGTCGCCCTGGTCTCCGAGCTGACCGCCGAGGTCAGCGGCTCCAGCCGGGAGCGGCCGCACCTGCCCCAGGTGCCCCGGGACCACGCGGCCGAACCGCGCCACCCCCACCCCGGTCCGCCCGGTCCCTGACGGCCGCCGCCGTGCCCGGGGTCACAGCTCCTTGGCGAACCAGTGGTCGCGGTACGGGCCCTCGTTGAACGCCGGGACCTCCCGGAAGCCGTGCTTCGCGTACAGACCCCGCGCCTCCACCAGATCACTGCGGGTGTCGAGCCGGATCACCCGCATCCCGGCCTCGCGCGCCACACCCTCCGCCGCCGCCAGCAGCAGCGCACCCCCGCCGGTGCGGCGGAAGGCCGGGCGCACATAGACCCGGGTCAGCTCCGCGGTGGCCGTCGCCGGGTCGAGGAACACTCCGGCGCAGCTCGCGGCCGCCCCGTCGCAACGGCCCACCACCAGGTGGCCGGTGGGCGGGGCGAGCCGGTCGGCGCCGTCGTCGGTGAGCCCTTCGTCGATCTCCGCCCCGGTCGCCGGCCGCTTCCAGTAGCGGCCGGCGACCTCGCCGTAGTAGTCGCGCAGCAACTGTGCGGCGTCCGGCGTGTCGAATCGTTCGGGGGTCACGGTCCAGGTCATGCGCCCATCCGACCACCGGGCGGGGAGCGCGGGCAAACCCTTTCGGGGGAGGGATGAGCGAGCCACTGAGGCCGGTGGGGCGCCGGGGGCGCAGGTGGCGGGGCAGGCATTGTTTTGGGCAAAACGATGTGGCGGACAGGCGAAGTGGGGGTTGATGGAGTCTTCCTCGGGGGGCAATGCGAGGCTTCATGGGCACGACCCGTATCCACGGGAATGTGCGTGAAACGGTGGGAGGGTCGGCGCAGCGTGACACATGCGGAACAGAGCGTGCGCGGGAGCGTGGCGGCGGACGCTGGGACGAGGACCGGGACGACCCGGATCGTGCTCTGGCTGATCGTCGGCGTGCTCGCCGTGCGCCAGATGACGGTGGTACTGGGAAAGCCGCCGGGTGAACGGCTGACCGACCTGGAGACCTGGATCGGGGAGAACGGCGTCCTGCGGGTCAAGGGCTCGCTCTACGACACCGACCGCTTCACCGGAACACCGTTCGCGGGGCTCGTCCTGAAACCGCTCGGCACCTCGGCCCAGGAGGCCCTCGGAGTCGCCTGGACCACCGTCTCGCTGCTGCTCGTCGTCGTGGTCGGCATCGTCGCCGCGCGTGCGCTGCCCTCCCCGGTCGGGCGCCGCACCGCGCTCTTCGCCGCTCCCGCCGCGATCACCCTGCTCATGGTGTCGCTGCCGGTGCGCAACACGCTCCACCTCGGGCAGACCAGCATCCTGCCGGTGCTGCTCGTCCTCGTCGGCTGCCTCGCGGTCCGCGACCACCGGGCCCAGGGCGTCCTGGTCGGGATCGCGGCGGCGCTCCAGCCACCGGTCCTGCTCTTCGCGGTCCTGCTCTGGCTGACCGGACGCCGCCGCGCCGCGCTGACCGGCGGCGCCACCTTCGTCGCGCTCACCGCGGTCGCCTGGGCCGCCCTGCCGCACGACTCCTGGACGTACTGGGTCCACCACGTCGCGGGAGCCGGTCTCGGCGGGCCCCCGGACGGCCTGGCCAACCAGTCGCTCCGCGGCGCCCTGCTCCGCCTGGGCCTCGACGGACCGCTGGGGATCGTGGTCCTGCTGGTCCTCGCCGTCGCCGTCGCCGTCCTCGGCCTGCGCCGGGCCGCCCGGTACGCCCGCGACGGGCAACTGCTCCTCGCCGTCGCGGTGACCGGCTGCGTGGCCGTCGCCGTGGCGCCGACCGCCTGGGAGCACCAGCTGCTCTGGGTGCTGCTCGCGGTGGTGGGCCGGGTCGGGAAGCGGGCCTCGGACCGGCTGGTGTGGCCGTCCGTGGTGGTCCTCGCCCTCACGCTGCCCGGGACCATGCTGCTGCCGAACGTCGGGGCCGTCCTCCCGGTGCGCGACAACGTGCTGCTGCTCACCGCGCTCGGCGCGGCCTGCGTGGCCCCGTTCCTGCCCCGCACCTCGCCGTACTGGCTTGAGCCGGTTCCCACCGACTACGCGCGACCGGTGCCGGCGCGGTGGAGCCGGGTGCCGCTGCTGCCGTTCTGGCGCCGGGTGCTGACCCGCCCCAACCTGCTGCTGGAACTCCTGCTCATCCGGGTCGTCTACTCCGCGTACGCCAAGGTCCGCCTGGCCGCCACGGCGGGACGCCCCACCGCCGAGGAGCACGGCCGGCAGGTCCACTCGCTGGAGCGGTGGCTGCACATCGACGTCGAGCACTGGTTCAACCACCAGGTCGCCTCGATCGGCTGGATGCGGGACTTCTTCGACTACTACTACTCGACGTTCCACTTCATCATCCCGCTGACCATCCTCGGGGTGCTCTACGTGCGCCGCCCCGCGGACTACCGCTGGGCCCGCTCCACGATCGGCTTCGCGACCGTGCTGGCCCTGGTCGGCTTCTGGCTCTACCCGCTGGCCCCGCCCCGGCTCATGCCGGGCCTCGGGTTCATCGACACCGTGCACGGCGTCCAGGACTTCTCCCAACCCGACTACGGGACGCTCACCTCGGTCACCAACCAGTACGCGGCCATGCCGTCGCTCCACTTCGGCTGGTCGCTGTGGTGCGGGCTGATGATCATGATCCTCGCGCCGAAGGTCTGGATGAAGCCGCTGGGGCTGCTCCACCCGTTCTTCACCCTCTGCGCCATCGTGGGCACCGGCAACCACTGGATCCTCGACGCGGCCGGCGGCGCGCTCGTCGTCTCGCTCGGTTTCCTGCTGACCCACGTCCTGGCGGGCCCCCGCCGGCTGCTCGCCCCGGACCGGGACGGCCGGGCGGCGGACGGCAAGACCGTCGGCGACGGTGACGATCCGCCCCCGGTGGAGACACCCGTCCCGGCGCCCCGGCCCCTCGCGGGGAGTACGGGCGGCAACGGCGGTACGGCGGGCGCCGGCGCGGCCCGGGAGTGAGCCGCCGCACCCGGGGCGAGGGGCCCCGGGTGTCCGGACACGGCGAAGCCCGGGCCGGGACCTCGGTCAGAGGTCCCGGCCCGGGCTCCGTCACACGGGCTGGTGGGCCGGCCGGCTCAGTACCAGCTGTTGGCCTGCCAGAAGTCCCACGCGCCGCACGGGCTGCCGTAGCGCTCGTTCATGTAGTTCAGGCCCCACTTGATCTGGGTGGCCGGGTTGGTCTTCCAGTCGGAACCGGCGGAAGACATCTTGGAGGCGGGCAGGGCCTGGACCAGGCCGTACGCGCCGGAGGAGGCGTTGGTGGCGCTCGGGTTCCAGCCACTCTCGTGCGACACGATGTTGCTGAAGCACTGGAACTGGGCGCTGTCACCGATCATCTGCTGCGCCGTGGCCTGCGCACCGGACGCACCGGTCGTCGCGGCGGGCGTGGCGGCCGACGCCGTACCGGCGCCGATGGCCAGGCCACTGCCACCGAGGAGTACGGCGGCGCCGGCGAGGACGGTCTTGCGGCCTGCGATGCGGGGCTGGGCGAGGAAACGACGGGCGAACGACACGGAGAAACCTAACGTCGGGGGCAGGAGACGTCGCAGCCGGCTCTGTGGTGCGTGACCGGGGTGTCCCCACCGGGGCCCTGGTGACCGTAGGACGATCGACCGGGCCACCGAGGTGTTCGGCGACGAGCTCCATGGTTAGCCCTGCCGTCCGGCGGACGCAATGACCCCCCGACGGGCGCCGTACGGCCCCGGGTCGGACCTCGGGCCCAAGGTCCCGAACCGGGACGAAAGTCAGTCGTGGCAGGTCAGAGCCGCTGCGACGGGGGCGGTTCACTCACCGGTGTCACTACTATCCGGCTTGGGGGAGGACCAAGTACCTGTGGGGGTCCTCACTCCGCCGGGACCCTCGAATGTGACCTGGGCCTCGAAGGAGGCGCGCCGCGTCGCGCGGCGCAGCGCCCGCAGCAGCACCGGTCCCACGGTGAGCGTCAGCACCACGGTCAGGGCCGCCCGGCCCAGGTCCCAGCCGAGCGAGGTGGTCACGCAGTACGCCAGGAACCGCACCAGGTTCTCGTGCACCGGGTCGCCCGCCACGAAGGAGATCCCCGAGCCCAGGCCGGGCACGATCGTCCAGCCGTAGAGGTTCATCACCGTGCCGTAGAGCAGGGAGGCGAGCGCCCCGTACCCGGCGAGCAGGGCCGTCTCCGCCCGGCCGCGCAGCCGCTCCGGCGCCGGCAGGAGCCCCGCGCCCATGGTGAACCAGGCCATCGACAGCATCTGGAACGGCATCCACGGCCCCACCCCACCGGTGAGCAGCGCCGACGCGAACATGGTCACCGCGCCCAGTACGAAGCCGAAACCGGGCCCCAGCACCCGCCCGCTGAGCACCATCAGGAAGAACATCGGTTCCAGCCCGGCCGTCCCGGCGCCCAGCGGGCGCAGGGCGGCGCCGACCGCCGCGAGCACCCCGAGCATCGCGACCGCCTTCGCGTCCAGGCCGGCGTCCGCGATCGTCGCCACGGCCACCGCCACCAGCAGCGGCAGCAGCGCGCCGAAGAGCCAGGGGGCGTCCGCCGCGTGCGCGGTGCCGAACGCGGGCCCGGCGAGCAACGGCCACCCGAAGGCCGCCACCCCCACCGCGCCGACCAGCACCAGCGCCGCTACCGAACGCGGGCCCAGCCGGATGGGCCGGCTCCGCCGGATGTCCCGTTCGGGCCGCCCGGTCCGTGGATGGCCCGTCACAGGTCCGCCTCCAGGGCCGTGCGGACCTGGCTCACGGTCAGCCACTCCTGCGGGGCGAGGACCTTCGCCGTCTGCGGGGCGTACGCGGGGGAGGAGACCACCACCTGCCCGGTCGGGCCGTCCGCGACGACCTCCCCGCCGGCCAGGATCACCACCCGGTGCGCCAGCTCCGCCGCCAGCTCCACGTCGTGCGTGGCCAGCACGATCGCGTGGCCGTCGGCCGCCAGCTCGCGCAGCACGTCCACCAGCCGGGCCTTCGCCGCGTAGTCGAGCCCCCGGGTCGGCTCGTCCAGCAGGATGAGCGGCGGCCGGGCGGTCAGGACGAGGGCGAGTGCCAGGGTCAGCCGCTGGCCCTCGGAGAGGTCACGGGGATGGGTGGCGTCGGGCACACCCGGGAGCAGCCGGGAGACGATGGCCCGGCAGCTGCCCGCCGGGGCACCGGCGTCGGCGTCGGCCGCCGCGCACTCGGCGGCGACCGTCTCCGCGTACAGCAGATCGCGTGGCTCCTGCGGCACCAGCCCGACCCGGCGCACCATCGTGCGCGGGTCCGTGCGGGACGGTTCCAGTCCGCCCACCCGGACCCGTCCGGCGGTGGGCGGGACCATGCCCACGAGCGCGCCGAGCAGGGTCGACTTCCCGGCGCCGTTGCGGCCCATCAGGGCCACCGCCTCCCCGGCCCGCACCTCCAGGGTCACCGCGCGCAGCGCCTCCACCCGGCCGCGCCGCACACCGAGGGCCTCGACGTGCGCCAGAGGGCCGGCGGTGTCCGCGGCCCGCCCGGCCGGAACGGACGGAGCGGCCGGGCGGGCACGCCGGAGCCCGAGGAACCCGGAGCGCGGCGCGGGCGCCGGCGGAGGACTCCCCGAAGCACGCAGGTGTGCGCCGTCCACGCCGGGCGCGGGAGGCGTGCGACGCCCCGGACCCGCGGGCGGCGGGGCCGGCAGGGGCGACCGGGCGGCCAGCCGCTCCCGCAGCCCGCCCGCCCGTCGCCGTGCGTCCCGTACGGAGAGCGGCAGCGGGTCCCAGCCCGCCAGCAGCCCCAGTTCGGCGACGGGCGGCCGGACCGGCGAGACGGCCATGATCTCGGCCGGCATCCCCACGACCGGCGCGGCCCCCGGCGCGGGCAGCAGCACGACCCGGTCCGCGTACTGCACCACGCGCTCCAGCCGGTGCTCGGCCATCAGCACGGTCGTGCCCAGGTCGTGCACGAGTCGCTGGAGCACCGCGAGGACCTCCTCGGCCGCGGCCGGGTCCAGCGCGGAGGTCGGCTCGTCGAGCACCAGCACCTTCGGGTGCGGGGTCAGCACCGAACCGATCGCGACCCGCTGGCGCTGGCCCCCGGAGAGGGTGGCGATCGGCCGGTCCCGCAGCTCCGCCAGCCCCAGCAGATCCAGGGTCTCCTCCACCCGGCGGCGCATCACGTCCGGGGCGAGCCCCAACGACTCCATGCCGTAGGCGAGTTCGTCCTCGACGGTGTCGGTGACGAAGTGCGCGGACGGATCCTGGCCCACCGTCCCCACCAGATCGGCGAGTTCGCGCGGCTTGTGGGTGCGCGTGTCCCGCCCGTCGACCGTGACCCGGCCGCTCAGCGTCCCGCCGGTGAAGTGCGGCACGAGCCCCGGCACCGCGCCGAGCAGCGTCGACTTGCCGACCCCGGAAGGGCCGACGAGCAGCACCAGCTCGCCCTCCGGCACCGTCAGATCGACCCCCGACAGGGTGGGCCCGGCCGCGCCCTCGTACCGCAGGGAGACCTGCTCGAACCGGATCACGGACTCTCCTTCGGATACGGCGGTACGGGGGCGACGAACGCGGGCAGCAGCCCCACCAGGACCCCCGCCGCGGGCCACAGCGGCAGCACCGGCGGGGTGGGCGGTACGACACCGGGCCGCAGCGCCGCCGGGTCGACGGCGCCGGCCCGGACCATCGCGGCGGCCACCAGCACGCCCGAGCCGGCCACCAGCCACGCCCGCACCCCCCACCGGTCGGGCCGGTAGCGGGTGCGCACCGAACGCCGTCCGCCGAGGCGCAGCCCGGCCATCGCCGCGAGGAGCCCCGCCAGCAGCAGCGGCAGCCCGTAGAGGGCGCCCTCGGCGGCGAGCAGCCCGTACGTGCCGGCGCACACCCCCAACAGGCCGCCGAGGGTGAGGACGTTCGTGGTGCGCCGGACCCGGGCCGGCACGTGGGCGGTCCGCCCGTACCCGCGCGCGTCCATCGAGGCGGCCACCGCCACCGACCGCTCCAGCGCACCCTCCAGCACCGGCAGGCCGATCTGCGCGACCGCCCGGATCCCGCCGGTGGGACGGCCCCGCAGCCGCCGGGCGGTGCGCAGCCGCGCCACGTCTGCGACCATGTTCGGCGCGAACGTCATGGCGACGACGACCGCCACCCCGGCCTCGTAGAGCGCTCCGGGCAGCGACTTCAGCAACCGGGCGGGACTGGCGAGGGAGTTGGCGGCGCCGACACAGATCAGCAGGGCGGCCATCCGCGCCCCGTCGTACCACGCGAAGAGCATCTGCTCCCCGGTCACCCGGCCGCCGATCCGGACGCCCCGCGCCCAGCCGGGCAGCGGCACCTCCGGGAGGGTGAAGAGGGTGTGGGTGCCCGGGATCGAGGACCCGAGGAACGCCGAGAACAGCAGCCGCACCCCGACGACGAAGAGCCCCAGCTTGACGAAGGCCGCGTACGAACGGGCCCACGGCGCGTCCGTACGGCGGGCGGCGACCACGAAGCCCGCCACCCCCACGAGCAGCCCGAGAAGCAGCGGATTGGTGGTACGGGACGCGGCGGTCGCCAGCCCCAGCGCCCACAGCCACCACGCGCCGGCGGGCAGCGCGTTGCTCCGGTGCGCCCCGGGCGCGCGCAGACCGCGCACGCGCCCCACCGAGGCGGAGGTACGGCTCATCGCCGGCGGCGCGCCCGGAGGACACCCGCCGCGCCGAGGACCAGAACGGCACCGATGCCGGCGAGGACACCCACCGCGGGGCCACCGCCGTCACCGTCCGCCGGTGCGGCGGCGGAGGACGCCGGGGCGGTCGCGCTCCCGGACGCCGTGGCGGTGGACGCGGGCGGGGCGTCGCCCGCGTCGCCGGCGATCTGCTCGCCGCAACCGGACACCGGGTAACCCGAGATGGCGCAGAGCAGCGCGGCACTGTCGTACCGCAGCGGCTTGGCGACCGACGCCAGCGCGTCGGCGGTGCTCGCGTCCGGGGCGACCCGGGCACAGGCGGTGCGCGGCGCGGGCGGGCGCTCACCGGCGGGGGCGTCTGCCGCCGTTCCGGGGTCGATGACCAGCGCGACGCGCTTGCCGCCGTCCTTCACGGGGGTGTCCCCGCAGACGGCGGCGAAGTCGGGGGTCCGGCGCGGCCGGGCCGCGTCGCCGGAGTCCTCGCTCACCGAGAACCGGAAGCCCTGCACCGCCCCGTCCCCGGGCCGGACGAGCGAGGGCCCCTGGGTGGCGTACGTCCAGCGGGAACCGTCGCCCTCCCAGAACGACCAGTAGCGGTACCCGGCCGCCTGCGCGGTGCCCGCGGCGCAGAGCGACACGGCCGCCGCGAGCGCCGTCAGCAGGGCGAGGGCCGCCGCACGGCGGACGCCCGCCCCGCCCGGGTACCGGAGCCGGGCCCATCGCCCGGTCACCGGCCGGCGTCCTTGGCCTTGCGCCGGCTGCTGAGCAGGAAGCCGATGCCCGCACCGACGGCGAGGCCGACGCCCACCATCCACCACACGCCGACGCCGGAGCTGCCGGTGGAGGCGGCGGCGGGCTGCGCGCCGGTCGGGGTGGGGGAGGGGAGCGCGGTGGCGGCCGGCGCCGGGCCGGTCGCGTTGAGCCGGGCGACGAGGTCGGTGCCGCCGAAGTCGCGGGCGTCGGTGCCGGTGGCGTGCGCCGCGAGGATCAGCTGCGCGTACGCGGCCGGCCCGGACTGCTCCGCCCACGCTCCGGAGTTCTTCTCCAGCCAGGCCACGGCGGACGCGGCCTTGTCGCGGTGGCCGGAGGCGGCCAGCGCCACGACGGCGTCGGCGGTGTTGCCGAAGTCGGGCTGCGGCGTGGTGGTGTCGGAGCCCGGCATGGGCGCCTGGTCGAGGTGGCCGGAGCCGGCGAGCGCGGCGGTCAGCCAGTGCGCGCCGTTCTGCGCGGTCTGTTCGGCGGTGAGACCGGTGCCCGGGGTGCAGGCGGGGGCCGTGCCGGCGTTGGAGCTGCCGGCCGCCAGGCCCTTGCCCATGGTGCCGAGCACCGCGGCCGCCGTGGCGTCCGCGTTGGCGACGAGCGCGCCCTTCTTGTCCGGCTGGTAGGCGAACGCGCCACCGTCCTCGCCGCCGCACGGCAGCGCGAGGCCGCGCAGCAGGTCGTACGGGGTGTGCCCGGCCGGGGACGTCATGTCGGCCAGCTTCTTGCCGGCCCGCGCGAAGGCGCCGACGACCACAGCGGTCGAGTTCGCGTCGCTGGGGCTGCCGGCGGAGTATCCCCAGCCGCCGTCGTCGTTCTGCACCGACGCCAGCCAGTCGATGGCGTTCTCCACGGCCGGCTTCTCACCGGTCAGCTCGGCCAGTGCCTGCACGGCGGCGGCGGTGGCGTTGGTGTCCGCCGTCGTCGACGCGTCGCAGGGCTCGCGGACGTCGCGGTAGGAGGCGAAGGCACCGCTGTCGCACTGCTGGCGCCTCAGCCAGTCCACCGCCTCGACGGACGGGGTGACGTACTCGATCTTCTGGGCCAGGAAGGCCAGCGACTGCCGCCAGACGCCGTCGTACGTCGGGTCGGAGGTGCCGTAGAGCCCGGCGTGCGGGTCGGCGGGCACGGCGGCGGAGACGGACGGCGACGGACTCGGGGAGGCCGCCGTCGCCGCCGGGGCGGCGAACGCCAGGAGCACGGCGGTGGTCGCGAGCGCGGCTGCGCTGCGGCGTACGGTCATGACGGGCGAGGGCCTCTCCTGCGGGGGCCGGTCGCGGGCACGCGACCGTGCCGGACTCGGCTCCGTCCGTTGCGACGGATTGCGGGCCACCGGACCTCCCGGCGGCATCGGTCGTTCGCACCCGCGCACCGGATTCCGCCCGGTGGGCGGGCGGCTCGCGGACGGCGACGGCCCGGTGGGAACCGGAGCCGTGCGGGGAGCCGCGACCGGTTTCGCGCCGGCTTCCTCGTGAGGGCGAGATGAACGACGGGTTCACTCTACCGGGGGAGTGCGTGCCCCCTTCGAGGCCGGTCTCCCGCGGGGGCGGAGCTCACGGACCGGTGGCCGGGGGGTCGAGCAGCCGGCAGACCGTCTCGATGTCGGTCCGCACCTGCGCGGCCGGGGCACGGCCGGACAGCCAGCAGGTGAGGGTGGCGTGCCAGGTGTGCTCGACCACCCGTACCGCAGACGCCTGCCCGGCGTCCGGTTCCGGCCACCCGGCCGCGTCCAGGACGATCTCCGTCACCAGCAGTGAGACCGCGTCCACCTCGGTGCTCACACTGCGGTCCGCGGACGTCAGCGCCCGCAACATGGCGTCCGCGAGTTCCGGTTCGCGCCGCAGGGCCCCGAAGGCGCGCAGCAGGGTCGCGGCGGCCCGCTCACCGGCGGTCTCCCCGGCGGGCGGGCGGTCCGCCAGCGTGGTGCGCAGCAGCCGCAGCCGGTCGTGCAGGGTGGCGACCAGCAGGTGCGACTTGGACGGGAAGTAGCGGTAGAGCGTGCCGAGGGCGACGCCGGCGGCCTCCGCGACCTCGCGCATCTGCACGGCCTCGAAGCCGCCCCGCCCGGCCAGCTCGGCGGTGGCGTCGAGGATGCGGACGCGCCGGGCCCGCTGGCCCGGGGTGAGGGGGAGCGCGGGCGGCCGGGCGTCAGCGGTCATGAGTCCCCTCCGTGCCGTGGCGTGAATCACCTGGTCCGCTCGTCACACCGACGCTACCTGCCGGTAGATTCGATCCCTATTGGACGGGCCGGTCTGAAACTTGTTCCAGATTATCGGCAGCGGTTACGCTCCGGCGAAACGCAGTGACGAAGGGGGCCGGGAGTGACCGCCGAGGCCATGGAGACGGACCCCAGCGCGGGACACGACACCTCCGCGCGGGTGGACGAGCGCCCGTTGCGGATCGCCCTCCTCACGTACAAGGGCAACCCCTTCTGCGGGGGACAGGGCGTCTACGTGCGCCACCTCGGCCGCGAACTGGCCCGCCTGGGCCACAGCGTCGAAGTGATCGGCGCCCAGCCCTACCCGGTGCTCGACGAAGGCGTCCCGCTCACCGAACTGCCCAGCCTCGACCTCTACCGGCAGCCCGACCCGTTCCGGACGCCCGGGTGGGGCGAGTACCGCGACTGGGTCGACCTCGCCGAAGTCGCCACCATGTGGACCGGCGGCTTCCCCGAGCCCCTCACGTTCTCGCTGCGGGCCGGACGTCATCTGCGCTCCCGGCGCGGCGACTTCGACGTCGTCCACGACAACCAGACGCTGGGTTACGGGCTCCTCGGCGACCTCGGCGCCCCGCTCGTCACCACCATCCACCACCCCATCACCGTCGACCGCCGGCTCGACCTGGCCGCCGCCCCCACCCGGCTCCGCGCCCTCTCCGTACGCCGCTGGTACGGCTTCACCCGCATGCAGAAGCGGGTCGCCCGCCGGCTGCCCCACGTCCTCACCGTCTCCGGCTCCTCCCGCCAGGAGATCGTCGACGACCTCGGGGTGCGCCCCGACCGCGTCGACGTCGTCCACATCGGCGCCGACACCGACCTCTGGTCGCCCGACCCCTCGGTCCCCGAGGTGCCGGGACGGATCGTCACCACCTCCAGCGCCGACGTCCCCCTCAAGGGGCTCGTCCACCTCGTGGAGGCGCTCGGCAAGGTCCGGGCCGGCCACCCCGGCGCCCACCTCGTCGTCGTCGGCAGGCGCGCCGAGGACGGGCCCGTCGCCCGGGCCATCGAACGCCTCGGCCTGGCGGGCGCCGTCGAGTTCGTCAAGGGCATCAGCGACGCCGAACTCGTCGACCTGGTGCGCGGCGCCCAGGTCGCCTGCGTCCCCTCGCTCTACGAGGGCTTCTCGCTGCCCGCCGCCGAGGCTATGGCCACCGGCACCCCGCTCGTCGCCACCACCGGCGGCGCGATCCCCGAGGTCACCGGCCGCGACGGGGAGAGCTGCCTCGCCGTGCCGCCCGGCGACCCCGACGCCCTCGCGGGCGCCCTCACCCGGCTGCTCGACGACCCCGAGCTGCGGGCCCGGCTCGGCGCGGCCGGCCGCGCCCGGGTGCTGGCCCGCTTCACCTGGGCCAGAGCGGCGGCCGGCACCGCCGACCTCTACCGCCGGGCCATCGCCGCCCGAGGGGCGCGCACGTGACCTCGCCCCCCTCCACCGCCGACCGTGCCCCCGCCCGTACCACCGACCTCGAAGGCAGGCCCCCGTGCTGACCGTCGACTTCACCCGCTTCCCGCTCGCCGCCGGCGACCGTGTGCTCGATCTCGGCTGCGGCGCAGGCCGGCACGCCTTCGAGTGCTACCGGCGCGGTGCCCGGGTGGTGGCGCTGGACCAGAACGCCGAGGAGATCCGCGAGGTCGCCAGGTGGTTCGCCGCGATGGAGTCCGAAGGCGAGGCACCGGCCGGCGCCACCGCCACCGCCATGGAGGGCGACGCCCTCAACCTGCCCTTCCCCGACGCCTCGTTCGACGTCGTCATCATCTCCGAGGTGATGGAGCACATCCCCGACGACAAGGGCGTTCTCGCCGAGATGGTCCGCGTCCTCAAGCCGGGCGGCCGCATCGCGATCACCGTGCCCCGCTACGGCCCCGAGAAGGTCTGCTGGTCCCTCTCCGACGCGTACCACGAGGTCGAGGGCGGTCACATCCGGATCTACAAGGCCGACGAACTCCTCCGCAAGATCCGCGAAGCCGGCCTGAGGCCGTACGGCACCCACCACGCGCACGCCCTGCACGCGCCCTACTGGTGGCTCAAATGCGCCTTCGGCGTGGACAACGACAAGGCCCTGCCGGTCCGCGCCTACCACAAGCTGCTGGTGTGGGACATCATGAAGAAGCCCGCCGTGACCCGGGTCGCCGAGCACCTGCTCAACCCGGTCGTCGGAAAGAGCTTCGTGGCGTACGCGACGAAGCCGCACCTCCCGAAGGCAGACGTGTGACCCTCCCCGAGCAAACCGAACACCTCGTCCTGCCGGGCGTCATGACGGCGGGTCAGGCCACCGAGACCGTCGCCGCACTGCTCGCCGTACAGCGCGAGGACGGGGCGCTGCCCTGGTTCCGCGGCCACCACCTGGACCCCTGGGACCACACCGAGACCGCGATGGCGCTCGACGCGTCGGGGCAGCACGAAGCCGCCGAGCGGGCCTACGAGTGGCTGGCGCGCCACCAGAACGAGGACGGCTCCTGGTACGCCGCCTACCACGACGGCGACCCGCAGCGGCCCACCGACCTCGGCCTGGAGTCGAACTTCTGCGCCTACGTGGCGGTCGGCGTCTGGCACCACTACCTCGCCACCGGAGACGACGCGTTCGTCGACCGGATGTGGCCGATGGTCTTCGCGGCGGTCGAGTTCGTCCTCGGTCTCCAGCAGCCCGGCGGCCAGATCGGCTGGAAGCGCGAGGCCGACGGCACCCCCGTCACCGACGCGCTGCTGACCGGATCCTCCTCGGTCCACCACGCCCTGCGCTGCGCCCTCGCGCTCGCCGAGCGACGCGAAGAGCCCCAGCCGGACTGGGAACTGGCGACCGGCGCGCTCGCGCACGCCATCGTCGCGCACCCGGAACGCTTCCTGGACAAGGGCCGCTACTCCATGGACTGGTACTACCCGGTCCTCGGCGGCGCGGTCACCGGCGCGGCCGCGCAACAGCGCATCGACGAGCGCTGGGACGAGTTCGTCGTCCCGGGCCTCGGGGTGCGCTGCGTACTGCCCAACCCGTGGGTCACCGGCGGCGAGAGCTGCGAACTCGCCCTCGCACTCTGGGCGATGGGCGAGTCCGACCGGGCCCTGGAGATCCTCCAGTCCATCCAGCACCTGCGCGAACCCGGCGGCCTCTACTGGACCGGCTACGTCTTCGAGGGAGAACGCGCCTTCTGGCCCGAGGAACTGACCACCTGGACCGCCGGTTCGCTGCTGCTCGCGGTGGCCGCGCTCGGGGGGGACGAGGCGACCACCGCGGTCTTCGGGGGAGAACGTCTGCCGCGGGGCCTGGAGCCCGACTGCTGCTCCTGACCCCGGGCGACGGCCGTGCACACGCGTCGACCGCAGGGGATGCGCGGGGTCTTCCGGGGGTCGTGCGGGGTGGATCAGGTACGCCGGAGGCGGCCCGCCACCGCATGACCGACGAAGAGGTAGACGGCGGCGGCCAGCCCGTAACCGGCGACCACCCGCGCCCACGCCTCGTCGAAGGTGAACAGGTCGTACGACCAGCCGGCCAGCCATCGGGCGGAGTCCTGTACGAACTGCACCAGCTCGTTGCCCCTGTTGGCGTCGAGCAGGTACATCAGGATCCACAGAATGATGATGAAGGCCATGATGTCCGCGATGACGGCGATCGCGCGCCCCGCGGTGCTGCTTCCTGAGCCTCGTCTGTAGGACATGCACACCGGATTGCCGCTGCCTCCGGACTGAAACCCGTTGGCCCGAACCCGCTTTCGACCCCGCGCGCCCGGGCCGGCGCGGGCGCGGATGCCGCCGCCCGTCGCCCGTCCGGAGCGCGACCGTGTCCCGGTGAGGGCCGGAACCCCCGAACGCGCACGCCAGAAGGCCCCCGGGCCACCGCTGGAGGAGCGGTGGCCCGGGGGCCTTCCCGGTGTCACACGGCGTACGGGGCGGGCGGGATCAGCCGCGCTGGATGCCCGAGGTGTCCTGGAGGACGCCACGGCGGCCGTCCTGCGTCTGCGCGACCAGGCTCTGACCGCGCTGCTCGACCGCGAGGTACCAGGTACCGGGTGCCAGCTCGGCGATCTGGCCGGACGACCCGTCCTCACCGAAGAGCGGACGGGTCACCGGGACCGCGAACCAGAACGGTGTGAAGTCGCCGCCCGTGGAACCGCCGGCCTGCGGGGACTGCGGGGACTGCGGGGACTGCGGCGCCTGGGCGGCGTGCGGGGCCGACTGGCCCGGCTGAGCGCCGAACGGCTGGGACTGACTGGTCTGCGGGGTGCCCGGCTGCGCACCGAAGGGCTGCTGCTGACCCGGGTAGCCGTACCCCTGGCCCTGCGGCTGGGCGCCGTACGGCGACTGGCCGGCCCCGGCCGCGACCGGGCGGGGGCCCGACGACAGCGGAGCCTTGAGCGCGGGAACCAGCGGTCCGGCGACCGCCGCACCGGCGAGCACCAGGGTGGCCAGCAGGCCGAGGATCAGCCCGGCACCCGCGTCACCGGCGTCGATGGTCGTCCAGAACGCGGTCCACAGCGCGAAGACGGTCAGGGCGGCGCCGAACTGCCCGAGGTCGAGGCCGAGGATCTTGCGGCCCGGCGTCGAGCGGCTCACGATCAGCAGCGCCGCTCCGATGACGCCGGCCAGGAAGATGCTCATGAGAAGCGAGAGCGAATCCCAGGCGTTCGTGCTGTCGAAGCCCGAGCAGTCGACACCACGGGGGCAGTCGTAGCTGGAGAGGTCGAGGAAGGAGGCGATGAACAGCACGACCGCTGCTCCGATCACCACGCCGTCGCCTCTGGAGAGGGAGCGGATATTCACGTGAAGGTCCTTAGTCGGTCGTCTCGTCGGGACGGTCGTCGCTGCGCCCGGGGCCGTCCCGCGGGCGCGCCGAGAAGCCCGGGGCGGCTCCCCATCGTACGGATGAATCTATCGTCTGCCCGGGCGGGTTGGCCCCCGGCTTGCGGGACAGGGCGTCATCCCCCCGAATTCACCGCGGGGCCACCCCGTCCCGCCGCGGAACTACCGCTCCAGGAAGGCGGTGATGCCGTCGCTGATGCCCTCGGCGGCCCGCTGCCGCCAGTGCGCGTCCGTCAGCAGGGCGGCGTCCTTCGGATCGCGCATGTTGCCGCATTCGACGAACACCTTCGGCACCGTCGACATGTTGAGCCCGCCGAGGTCGTCGCGCACGTCCAACCCGGTACCGCCACCGATGTAGTTGGACGCCGCGCTTCCGGTGGACGCCACGAACTTCCCGGCGATACGGGTGCCGAGCTCGCGGGAGGGACCCACGATCCGCGAGGTGTCCGCCGCCCCGTCCCGTACGGGGGCGGGCAGGATCACGTGGAACCCCCGGTTGCCCTCGGCCGAACCGTCCGCGTGGACGGAGACCACCGCATCGGCCTTCGCCGCGTTGCCGATCCGGGCGCGCTCGTCCACGCAGGGGCCGTACGCGCGGTCGTCGTCGTAGGTGAGGACCACCTCGGCGCCCTCGGACTTCAGCAGGTCGCGCATCCGGTGGGCGACGTCCAGGGTGAACCGGGCCTCCGCGTAACCGGAGTCGGTGGACGTCCCCGTCGTGTCGCACTCCTTGTGGCCGGTGCCGATGTCCACCTGGCGCGCGATCTCGCGGGTGTGCTCGTGGTTGTGCGGGTTGTGACCGGGGTCGATCACCACCGTCCGGCCGGACAGCGGCCCCAAAGGCGCGGAAGCCGCCGGCGCGGTCGCGGACGGCGCCCCGGTCCCCGGCTGCGGCCGCGCCTTCACCTCCGTGCCGCCGCACCCGGTGAGGGGCAGCAGGCAGAGCACGGCGAGCGCGGCGGCGCGGACGGCCCGGCCGCCTGCCGGACGTGCGGCGGGCGGGACCGGGGGATCGCTTCGGTACGGCACGCGGGCGATGGTACCGACGGCTCTCAGATCCCCCGACCGGTGCGGCGCAGCACGCGCAGCGACTCGGTCGCGGAGATCTCGGCGAACGCGCCGCAGGAGAGCGCGCGCTGATGCACCCGGTACGGCGCCTGCCCGCCGTCCGCGGGATCGGGGAACACGTCGTGGATCACGAGCAGACCGCCCTCGGCGAGGTGCGGCGCCCAGCCCTCGTAGTCGCCGTTCGCGTGCTCGTCGGTGTGGCCGCCGTCGATGAAGACCAGGCCGAGCGCACCGCCCCAGACCGCCGCGACCTGCGGGGACCGCCCCACGAGGGCGACCACGTGGTCCTCCAGGCCCGCTGCGTGCAGGGTCCGGCGGAACGTCGGCAGCGTGTCCATCCGGCCCACCTCGGGATCGACCAGGGACGCGTCGTGGTACTCCCAGCCCGGCTGCTGCTCCTCGCTGCCCCGGTGGTGGTCGACGGTGAGCGCGGTCACCCCCGCGCTGCGGGCCGCGTCGGCGAGGAGGAGGGTGGAGCGTCCGCAGTAGCTGCCGACCTCCAGGAGGGGCAGCCCGAGCCGCGCGGCGTCGGCGGCGGCCGCGTACAGCGCCAGGCCCTCCCGTACCGGCATGAATCCCTTGGCCCGTTCGAAGGCGGCGAGCACCGCCTCGTCGGGACGGGCCCCGGGGTCGGCGACGGGGGCGGCGGACTCGGCGGCCACGGGTTCCTCCAGGTGGTACGGGTGTGTCGACGGCGGCCCCATCGTGCCGCACGCCCCCGCCGGGCCGCCCGGCGGGGGCGTGCGGCACGTGGTGCCGAGGGGTCGGCCGGTCAGACGCGGCGCTCCGGCACGGGTGCCTCCGGAGCCGTGCGGACCGCCCCGGCTCCCCGCGGAACCCCGGCGCGGTGCTGCCCGGGGGCGGCGGTCAGGACGAGGTCGGCCACCACGGGTCGTCCGTCCGCCGCACACACGGCGGGCCGGGCGCGGGGTGCGTACCCGGCGGCGGTCGCGACCAGCACGTGACCCGTTCCGGGGGCGGCGGCCAGTGCGTACCGCCCCTCGTCGTCGGCGACGGCGCGGCCGGCCTGCCGGCCCTGCCGGTCGACGAGGGTCACGGTGGCCCGGGCCACCGGTCCGCCCGCCCCGTCCAGCACCCGGCCCCGGAGATCGCCGGAACCGGCGACGGCCGGGGGCCCGCCGGCGGACGGCGCGGACGCCCCGCCGTGCAGGACGGCCTCGATCGCGACCAGCGCCTCGGCCTCCGCGAGCAGCGCCTCGCTCTCACTGTCGGCGACCAGCACCAGGCGCGGGGCCGGGCGCTGCGGGGGCAGGAACGCGGCCAGCACCAGACCGACCAGGACCGCCCCCGTCGCGATCACGAAGGACGTCCGGAACCCCTCCATCGAGGGAACCGCCACGCCACCCCTGTGCACGGAGGTGTTTGCCAGCACCATGCCGATCACGGCGCTCGACGCCGAGGTGCCGATCGACCGCATCAGCGTGTTGAGGCCGTTGGCGGCGCCGGTCTCGGAGGCGTCCACCGCCCCGATGATCAGCGCGGGCAGGGAGGAGTACGCCAGCCCGATGCCGGCGCCCAGCACCGCGGAGACCACCACGGTCTGCCAGGCCGCCTCCATCAGGAGCGTCCCGGCACCGTAGCCGACCGCGATGACCAGCAGGCCGATCATGAGGGAGACCTTCGGGCCGCGCCGGGCCGCTATCCGCGCGTACACCGGAGCGGTGAACATCATCGTCAGGCCCAGCGGCGCCATGCACAGCCCGGCGACCACCATGGACTGGCCGAGACCGTACCCGGTGGAGGTCGGCAGCTGGAGCAGCTGCGGGACGACCAGCGAGACGGCGTAGAACGAGATGCCCACCATGATCGAGACGAGGTTGGTCAGCAGCACCTCGCGCCGGGCGGTCGTCCGCAGGTCCACCAGGGGCGCGGCGACCCGGAGTTCGTACAGGCCCCACACCACCAGGATCAGCAGGGCACCGGCGATCAGACCGAGCGTGAGCGGCGCCGTCCATCCCCACTCGCTGCCCTTGGTGACGGGCAGCAGCAGGCAGACCAGCCCCAGGGAGAGACCTGCGGCACCCGCGTGGTCGAAGGTGCCGGGAGCGCGCAGCGGCGGCTCCGGCACCAGGAAGAACGTCAGCACCAGGGCGACCACACCGACCCCCGCCGAACCGAGGAAGAGCGCGTGCCAGTCGGCGTGCTGGGCGACCAGCGCCGCCCCGGGCATACCGAGCCCGCCGCCCACCCCGATCGAGGAACTCATCAGCGCCATCGACGAGCCGAGCTTCTCCGGAGGCAGCTCGTCCCGCATGATGCCGATCCCGAGCGGGATCGCACCCATGGCGAATCCCTGGAGCGCCCGGCCGACGATCATGACGACGAGGTCGTCGGTGAACGCGCAGACGAGCGAGCCGATCACCATCACGGTCAGGCTGGCGAGCAGCATCCGCCGCTTGCCGTGGAGATCGCCGAGCCGCCCCATGATCGGGGTGGACACGGCACCGGCGAGCAGGGTCGCCGTCATCACCCAGGTCGCGTTGGACTGGGCGGTGTGGAGGAGAGCCGGCAGATCCTTGATGACGGGTACGAGCAGGGTCTGCATCACCGCCACGGTGATGCCCGCGAAGGCCAGTACGGGGACGAGCGCTCCCCTGCGCTCCTTGGTCTCCTGGTGCGGACCGGGACTTCCCCCGGTGATCCGTTCGTTCGTCGTCCGTCGCATACGTGCGCCTTCCGGGCGGCATCGATCACCGGAGGGACCCCCCAAGTGCATGTATGCCGAACGTTTCTGGCGGAGGCGGTATTCCCGACCCGCGGGAGAAACTCCACTCAACGCCAGGGGCGGGGCGTCGGGGCGGCCCGGTGGCCGGACCCGATCCGGCCGACGGCTGCGGGCGCGCCGGGGGCGGTTGCTATCTTCGGCGGCCATGACCAGTGATTCCGCCGACGCGGCGGCTCCCGCGCAGGCCCCCGGGACCGCGCCGAGCGGCGAACGGCCCACCGTGTGCGGTGGCGTGAAGGACTCCGAACCCCTCCCCGTTTCCGCCCCCGCCGGTCCCGGAGCCGTAGGACCAAGGACCGACCCGGGTCCCGACCCCGCCCCGTGTACGCGCGGAGCGGCGCCGGGGACGATGGCGGGCATGGCAGACCTCTCTCTCGACGACGTTTCCTCCGAGACCCGCCCGGACACCCGCCGGCTGAGGCCCCGCACCTGGGCGGCGGTGGTCGCGGCCTGCACGGGGCAGTTCCTCGTCGTGCTCGACGTGTCGGTCGTCAATGTGGCGTTGCCGTCGATGCGGAGCGACCTCGGGCTGAGCGCCGCCGGACTCAGCTGGGTCCTCAACCTCTACTCGATCGCGTTCGCCGGCTTCATGCTGCTGGGCGGCCGGGCCGCCGACCTCTTCGGCCGCAAGCGGATGTTCCTCGTCGGTCTCGGGCTCTTCACCGCGGCCTCGCTCGCGGGCGGACTGGCCCAGGAGGGCTGGCAGTTGCTGGCCGCCCGCGCCGGGCAGGGGCTCGGTGCCGCCGTGCTCTCGCCGGCCACTCTCACGCTCCTGACCGCCGCACTCCCGGAGGGTCCGGCGCGCGTGCGCGCGATAGGCACCTGGATGGCGGTGGGCGCGGGCGGCGGAGCGGCCGGCGGACTGATCGGCGGGATCCTCACGGACCTGCTCTCCTGGCGCTGGGTCCTGCTGATCAACGTGCCCGTCGGCGCCCTGGTCCTGGGCGGCGCCGTGTTCCTGCTCGCCGAAGGCCGGGGCGGCCGACGTCGCCGGATCGACCTGCCGGGGGCGGTCCTCGTCACCGCGGGCCTCGCCGTCCTCGCCTACGGCATCGTGCAGACCGAAGCGGCCGGCTGGACGGCCCCCGAGACGCTGGTGCCCCTGCTCGGCGGAGTGGCCCTGCTCGGCGCATTCGTGCTGGTCGAGTCGCGTACGGCCGCCCCCCTGATGCCCCTGCGGGTGCTCGGCGTACGGGCCGTGGCCTCGGCCAACGCGGCGATGCTGCTGCTCGGCTCGGCGACCTTCTCGATGTGGTACTTCATGACCGTGTACACGCAGAACGTGCTCGGCTACACCCCTCTGCAGGCCGGGCTCGCCCTGCTGCCCACCTCCGTCGCGATCGTCCTCGGCTCGAAGCTCGCCCCACGCTTCATGGCGCGCACCGGTGCGAAGCCGATGGCCCTCACCGGCGTCCTCCTCACCGTCGCGGGCTTCGGCTGGCAGTCCACCCTGGGCGCGGACAGCACCTACGCGACCGGCATCCTGATGCCCGGCGTCCTGATGGCCTTCGGCATGGGCTTCGTCTCCACCCCGCTCGCTTCCCTCGCCACCTCGGGCGCCGCGCCCGGGGACGCCGGCCTGGTCTCCGGTCTCGTCAACACCTCCCGGACGATGGGCGGGGCACTCGGACTGGCGGTGCTCTCCACGGTCGCCGCCGCCCGGACCGGAGACTCGACCGCCCCGGCCGACCTCACCGCCGGGTACGCCCTCGCCTTCCGTACGGCCTCCGGGGTGCTCCTGGCGGCGGCCCTCCTGGTGCTCCTGTGGCTGCCCGGCGCGAAGGCGGGACGGGACGCCGGAGGGCGCTGAGCGGCCACCGGGAGAGTGCGGTCAGAGCCAGCCCTGCTGCCGGGCCGCCCGGGCCGCCTCCGTGCGGTTGCGGGTGCCGGTCTTGCCGATCGCGGAGGAGAGGTAGTTGCGGACGGTCGACTCCGACAGGTGCAACCGCCGCGCGATGTCCGCGACCGTCGCCCCGCCGGAGGCGGCGTTCAGGGCGTCCCGCTCGCGGCCGGTCAACGGGCTCGGACCCGCCCCCAGCGCCGCGGCCGCGAGCGCCGGATCGACCACGATCTCCCCGGCCAGCACCTTGCGGATCGCCCCGGCCAACTCCTCCACCGGCCCGTCCTTCACGAGGAAACCGGCGGCGCCCGCGTCCATCGCCCGGCGCAGATAACCCGGGCGGCCGAACGTCGTGAGGATCAGCACCCGGCAATCCGGCACCTGCTCGCGCAGATCGGCGGCGACGTCCAGACCGCTGCGCACCGGGAGTTCGATGTCGAGCAGCGCCACGTCGGGCCGGGAGGTGAGGGCGGCCGGCACGATCTCGTCGCCGGAGCCCACCTGGGCCACCACCTCGAAGTCCGGCTCCAGTCCCAGCAGCAGGGCGAGCGCGCCCCGCATCATGCCCTGGTCCTCGGCGAGCAGGACGCGGACGGACGGGGCGGGCCGGTGGTCCTGCGGCATCTCGGTCACGGGGACGAGGGTAGGGCCGCGCGGCGCGTACCGCCGCCGGTACGGCCTGCGGCTCGGGGCGCGGGGGCGCCCCGGCGCGCCGCGCTCAGGGCGTGGGGATGCCGCCCGGTGCGCGGGGCGGGAACCCGAACCGCACCGGGACCCCCGGCGAGTACAGCACGCTGACGGGTCCCCCGGCCGGCGCGGGGAGCCCCGCCGCCGCTATCAGGTCCTCACCGTGCCCGAGGAGCTCCGCGTGGTGCAGGGGCCAGCGCGGGTGGGTGTTCGGGAGGTAGCGGGAGCGGCCGAAGAAGGTGCTGTGCATGCCCCAGCGCGCGGTCAGGAAGTGTTGGAGCTCCGACGGCTCCTCGACCTGGCCGCCGACGCGCACGGTGATCCGGCTGGACGCGCCGGCCGGCCGGCCCCACCGCCGCCGGCTGGTGTAGGTCACCGTGTCGTGCTCCCGTCGGACGTCCATCTTCGACCACATGTACGGCAGGCCGAACGCGCCCCGTCCGACGGCGACGGGAAGCAGACGGGAGGCGTCGAGCGACCGGAAGACCACGCCGCGCCGGCCGTGGGCGTCCACCGAGTACAGGCGGACGTTGGTCTCCGGGAAGGAGCCGAGATACGGGATCCCCGGCAGGCCGAACCACCCCACGCGGTGCATCCGGAAGGCGACGAGCCCGACGTAGGTGGCGCCGTCCAGCGTGTCCGGCCGGGTGCCGGCGGGAAGCAGCGGGGCGACGAGGGCCGGCTCGACCGCCCAGTGGAGGAAGGTCAGGTCCAGCCAGGACTGGGTGAGCACGGGACGGTCCTCCGCGCGGGGCGGGTCGGCCGTTATCGGTTCGGGGTTCACGTACGGCAGCGCCATGGGTTCAGTCTCCCACCGGCGCACCCGCCGCCGGCTCACCGGGCAGCTCCGCGCGCACGACGAAGCCGCCGTCCGCCCCCGGGGCGGCCCGCAGCGAGCCGCCCGCGAGGGCGAGCCGTTCGGAGAGCCCCGCCAGGCCCGTACCCCCGTAGGCGTAGGAGGGCTCCGACCCGTCCGTTCCGGCGTCCCGGCCCGCCCCGTCGCCGGTCCTGTCCCTGCCGGGGCGCCCGGCGCCGGGGCCGTCGTCGCTCACCGTCAGGCGTACCCGCGCCTCTCCGGAGGTGACGGCGAGCACGCAGCGGGCCGCTCCGCTGTGGCGTACGGCATTGGTCACCGCCTCGCGCACCACCCAGCCCAGCAGCGCTTCGGCGCGCGGGGTCAGCGGCGGCCCCGTGCGGTGGACCTCCCCCTCGATGCCGGCGGCGGCCAACGCCGACAGCGCGCGGTCGAGCTCGCCGGAGAGGCTGCCCGCGCGGTAGCCCGTCACCGCCCCCCGCACCTCGGTGAGGGCCTGCCGGCCGACCGACTCGATGTCCGCGACCTGACCGAGCGCCGCGTCGAGGTCCAGGCGCGCCAGCCGGCGGGCCGCCTCCGACTTCACCACGATCACCGACAGGGTGTGCCCCAGCAGGTCGTGCAGGTCGCGCGAGAACCGCAGCCGCTCCCGCTCCACCGCACCGCGCGCCAACTCGGCCTGAGCGTCGCGGAGTTCCCGCACGGTCTCGGCGAGGGCGAAGAGCGCGGCCGTCACCGCGCCGGAGAGGAACGTGCCGTACCCGATCGTCCACGGGTCCGCGGCGTGGTCCCCGCGCCACAGCGCGACGCCCACCGCGCAGACCGCCAGCCCTCCCAGCCCGAGGGCGAGTCGCCGCCCGCGCAGGATCGTCCCGCACGCCAGGGAGAGCAGGGGGAAGAAGAGCAGCCAGGACCCGCCGTAGCCGATCGCCAGCCCGAAGGTGATCACCGCCATCGCACCGAGCAGCGCCATGGAGACGCGGTCCCGCCGTCCCGGAGCGGCGGACCTCCGGAACACCAGCTGGACGTAGCAGGAGTTGAACAGCAGGACACCCAGCGCCCCCACCCACGGATTAGGGGTCTCGCCCTTCCAGAGGTTGGAGAACGACCCGAGCCCCAGCAGCAGCCACGGCATGAGGGCGTACGGCCCCGGGATCCCGGCGCCGGGCCGCCTCCACCGGAGAAAGGTCCGTCGGGATGCCGGGGAGTGGCAGGGTTCCGGCGCCCGCTCGCCGGCCGCCTTCACAGGGTCCTCGCCGCACGCCGGTACGAGAGGACCGCGTAGCCGCCGAACAACGCCGTCCAGGCGGCGAGCGTGGCGAGGGAGGCGGGGTGCGGCGCCTGGCCGGCGACCGTCGTCCATCCCAGATCGGCGAAGCCGTGCGCGGGCGTGCGGGCGCCGACGCTCCGCATCCAACCGGGCAGGGCGTCCAGCGGGAACCACAGGCCGCCGGCCACCGCGAACCCGGTCATGCAGGCGACGTTGACCACGCCGGTGCCCTGCGGCGTGAGGCGGTAGCCGTTGCCGATGCCGAGCAGGGTGAACGGCAGCGTCCCCAGCCACAGCAGACCGGTCAGCGCCCCCCACTGCCACCAGTCCAGCCGGATCCCGTTCACCAGCGCCCCCGCCAGCAGCACCACGACGATCGCGGGCAGCACGGTCACCGAACCGCTCACCGCCCGCCCCACCACCACCCGCGACGGGGCGAGCGGTGTGATCCTCAACTGCCGCAGCCAGCCCAGGGACTTGTCGGCCGCGATCCCCGTCCCCACCGCCATCGACGAACCGAGCGCCCCGTACGCGGCCATGCCGGTCATCGAGTACGCCTTCCAGTCGTCCTCGCCCGCACCGCCGCCCGCGTCCCCGCCGATGTTGGTGAAGAGCAGGTACATCAGCACCGGCATCCCCGCCCCGAAGACCAGGAACGCGCCGTCGCGCAGGGTCCGGCGGACTTCCAGCATCACGTACGCGTACATCACCGGGTCTCCTTCGGCGCGGCGGCGGGACCCGCCGAGGTCAGAGCGAGGAACGCGTCCTCCAGCGTGGCCCGCGACACGAGCAGCCCGCGGACCGCCCCCATGCCGGCCAGGGCGACGACGGTGGCGTCCGGGTCCGAGGAGCGCAACAGGGCACGCTCTCCCCGGACTTCGACGTGGCAGACGCCCGGCAGGCGCCGCAGTCCGTCGGCCGTGGAGCCCGCCAGGTCGATTCCGACGAGGCCGCCGCCCGCCGCCCGCCGGATGCCGTCCCCGCTGTCGTCCGCGACGATCCGCCCCCGGTCGAGGACGACGATCCGGGCGGCGTTCCCGTCCGCCTCCTCCAGATGGTGCGTGGAGAAGAGCACGGTGTTGCCGCGCGCCGCGAAGGCCCGCATCGAGTCCCAGAACGCCCGGCGGGCCTCCACGTCCAGCGCGGCCGTCGGCTCGTCCAGCACGACCAGCCGGGGATTGCCCGCCAATGCGACCGCGAACCGCACCCGCTGGGTCTGCCCACCGGAGAGCTTGTCGACGCGGCGGTCCGCGAACTCCGCGGCCCCCGCCAGCCCGAGCACCTCACCGAGCGCCATCGGCGCGGGGTAGGTGGATGCCACGAAACCGACCAACTCCCTCACGGTCACCCGGGGAATCGGCCTGCCGTCCTGGAGCATCGCGCCCACCAGTCCCGCCCGCACCGCCTGCCCGGGCGCCCGGCCGAAGAGCTCCACCGACCCCTCGTCGGCGTCGTCGAGACCCAGCAGCAAGCCGATGGTCGTCGACTTCCCGGCGCCGTTGCGGCCCAGCAGGGCGACCGTCTCCCCGGGCCGGACCGTCAGGTCGACGCCGTCCACCGCCCGGACGGCCCCGCCCGACCGCCCGGCCGTCCGGAAGGACTTCGTCACCCCGGCGAACCGCACCGCCGGCGCGTCCGGACCCCCTCCGCCCGCCGCCACCCGCGCCCCGCTCTCCTCCGCGCCCGTCCCGGCGTCGGCGGCAGCCCCGACCCCGTCGGCGTGCCCGTCCGTCGCCCCCGTTGTTGTCATGGTCCCGACCCTACGGAGAGGGCCGGGGCCGGTGGCAGAGTCGTACGTACGGCTTCCGGCGGTACACATGTCCTGGTTGGCCCCGCCGCGCGGGCGGACGCCCCCGCGCGGCGGGGTAACCACGGCGGCCCCGTGTGCCGGGAGCCCCTCTCAGGGGGCGCACCCGGCGTGGCCCTGGGGGGAACGACGGCGGGGGCCGCCCCGGCCCATCGGCCCGGACGGCCCCCGCCTCGTCGTGGTCTCAGGACACCCCGGTGTCCCCGTGGGCAGCCGGCGGTGCGTAGGTGCGGACATGGTCACCCGCACATGCGAACGTGCCGGCTGCGTAGCCCCGCAGGATTTCAGCCAGACGCCGGGCCGCCGTGCAGGGGCGCCCGTCCCAGCGGAACCGGCCTCCACCCGAGAGGAGACGATCCGGCGGCGGACGGTTGCGTTCCGTCTTCTTCCCCCGTCCCTCGGGAACGCCACAGCCCGCCGTGCGCCTCGTCGGGAAGGTCCCTCGGAGCCTCCAATCGGGCCACTCCGCAGGGCGTGTCCGGTCGCGCGTACGGCAGGCTCAGCACGCCCTCACGGCTCCAGGAACCCGCCCCGGCCAGCCAGCCCGCCGGGGCGGCGAACTGGTGCAGCCGGCGGCCCGCTGGGCGCCAGATCCCGAGCCAACTGCCCGCCGCACCATCGATGCGCAGCGCCACCGCACAGCTCTCCGGCATCAGCATCTGCCCCGGCTGCACCGCGAACGGTGCGACGGACGTGACGGCTGCGGCGCCTGTGACCTCGGTGACGGAGGGATCAGCCGTACGCAAGCACTCCGGAAAGCGCACGGGCAGCGCGCTGCCCAGCACGCCCCAGCCCAGCCGGTCGTGCCCGGGGGCGTCGGACCGGAGCAGGAAGAGCCCGCTGTCCGGTTCGGCGATCAGCAGCCGGTCGTCGCTGTTCGGCGCGATCTGGAGCAACGGTGTCACCTCGCCGCCGCGTTGCAGGTCGACGGCGACCGTCTTCACCGGTCCACCGCCGGGCGGCCGCCGGTCGAGGGCCAGTACGCGGCCCGCGCGGTCGAGCCAGATCCCGCCGGAACAGAGCCCCGGCACATCGGCCACGTGCTCGGGCCCGAACGCGCCGCCCGCCACCAGCCAGACGGAGGTGGTGAAGATGCCGGGCGCCAAGGCGTACACGCGCACCCCGTCCGGAGCCGGTGCGATCAGCGTCATCCGCTCGCACTCCACGGCGCCGAGGGAGAGTTCGCCGGTCCCGGGGCCGGTCGGGTAGAGCAGCGAGAACGCGTGCCGGTCGGCGACCCGCCGCCGGATAAGCACCCGCCCGTCCGCGAGCGGCACCACCTGCGCGTCCGGCTCCTCCGGCTGGTCGAGCGGGAGCGGTACCGCGTACGGCTCCGGGCCGTCGAGCGTCCACCGCTCCGGGTACCAGCCACGCCCCTCCGCCCGGCTGCCGCCGAGCGTGAGGCGGGCCGCGTACGCGCCGTCCGCCGAGAGGGTCAGCGCGCCCGCCGCGTGCGGGGCCCGCACGCCGGGTGCCGCGGGGTGGAAGGCGGCCGGCGGCGGGATCCGGCGGGGAAGGGGAGCGGCCCCGGCCGCGGGAGCGTGCGCGGCGGGACGCAGCGCGGTGGGCCCGGTGGGGGACTCCCGGGCGGGTGGGACCGCCGACTCTCCCGGCGTAGACGCTCCGGTGGCCCCGGTGGCCCCGGTGGCATGGGCGGCTGCGGCGCTGCCGGCGGGCGCGGTGGTGCGCGGGGGCAGCGTGGTACCGCCGGTGGGGGTGCTCCCGGCCGTGGGCGCGGTCCCGCCGGTGGACGTGTGGAACGAGGCCGCCGCCGGGGAACCGACGACCGCCCCGACGAGCGGCACGAGCGTGGTCGCGTCGACGCCCCGGCCGACCGGGGTGCCCCCGGGTACGACGGTCCGCCCGGTGACGACGACCCGGATGGCCATCCCCGTCGCCGCCTGTGCGGGACGGACCCGCTCCCCGGCGGCGCCGGCCTCCTCGGCCGCTGACGCCCGGGGCCCGGGCAGGGCGCCGCCACCGCTCGGTGGGACGTACGGCGTGGCCGTCCTGCCGGGCTGCTCCGGCGCTCGTGTCTCCGGCGCGCCTTTCCGCAGCCCTCCACGTTTCTGCGGGGTCCCGGCGGTGGCGGGATCCTCGGGTTCTTCGGGGACGGGTTCCAGCTCCCTGGCCGGCCCGACGCCCCCTTCGGTCAGACCTTCTGCGACACAGGCAGTCATGGGTGTGTCACCTCCGGCGACCGAAGCTAGTTTTCGCGCTTTCCGCCGAACAACGCCACACCCGGCGCTTCACACATAAGGATGGTGTGGCCCGGATTCGAGGGTGGAAGGCCCGAGGGCTGTGCATCGGGACGCGACGGCGGCGCCCCGTCCGTTCCCCTCCGGCCCGGCGGGACCCCGGCGGGCCGCCCCGCATCCCTCTCCCTGCTCCTACCCGAGCGTCCCCGGACGGCTCCCGCCCGCCCGCCGATTCCGTTGCGACGTGACGGTGGGTGACCGGCACGGGCCGCTACGGCCGGGTACCCGCAGCCAGGACCGGTGGGGTGCCCGGGCCAGGTAGCCTTTCCCCGTGCCCCGTCTGTCTGAAGTCATCGCCGAGCTCGACGCCCTCTGGCCCCCCGAGCGGGCCGAGGGATGGGACGCGGTGGGCACGGTCTGCGGTGACCCCGACGCGGAGACCGCACGGGTCCTGTTCGCCGTCGACCCGGTGGGGAGCGTCGTCGACGAGGCGGTACGGCTCGGTGCGCAGCTCGTCGTCACCCACCACCCGCTCTACCTGCGGGGAACCACGACGGTCGCGGCCGACACCTTCAAGGGCCGGGTCGTGCACCGGCTCATCACGCACGGCATCGCCCTGCACGTCGCGCACACCAACGCCGACACCGCCGACCCCGGGGTGTCCGACGCCCTGGCCGGGGCGCTCGGCCTGCGTGTCACCGGCCCTCTCGTGCCCGATGCCTCCGATCCGGAAGGCCGTCGCGGCCTCGGCCGGATCTGCGAGCTGGACCACCCCGAGACGCTGGGCGACTTCGCGGCCCGCGCCGCCGCCCGGCTGCCCGCCACCGCGCAGGGCATCCGGCTGGCCGGCGACCCGGGGGCGACCGTGCGCACGGTCGCCGTCAGCGGCGGCTCCGGCGACAGCCTCTTCGACGCGGTGCGCGCGGCCGGCGTGGACGCCTTCCTCACCGCCGACCTGCGCCACCACCCGGCCTCCGAGGCCGTGCAGCACTCCCCGCTCGGCCTGGTCGACGCCGCGCACTGGGCCACCGAGTGGCCCTGGTGCGAGCAGGCGGCGGCACAGCTCGACGCGATTTCCGACCGCCACGGATGGGACCTGCGGGTCCACGTCTCGAAGCAGGTCACCGACCCCTGGACCACCCACCACTCTTCTGGAGCCCCCAACTGAACGCCGCGCCCGCCGACCAGATCCGACTCCTCGACGTCCAGGCCCTCGACGTACGCCTCGCGCAGATCGCGCACAAGCGGTCCTCGCTGCCGGAGCACGCCGAGATCGAGTCCCTCAACAACGACCTCACCCAGCTCCGCGACCTGCTGGTCGCCTCCCAGACCGAGGAGAGCGACACCAGCCGCGAGCAGACCAAGGCGGAGCAGGACGTCGACCAGGTGCGCCAGCGCTCCGTCCGCGACCAGCAGCGTCTCGACTCCGGCGCGGTCTCCTCGTCCAAGGACCTGGAGAACCTCCAGCGCGAGATCACCTCGCTCGCCAAGCGCCAGGGTGACCTGGAGGACGTCGTCCTGGAGATCATGGAGCGCCGCGAGGCCGCCCAGGAGCGGGTCGCCGAGCTGACCGACCGGGTCGCCGCCGTCCAGGCCAAGGTCGACGACGCCACCGAGCGCCGCGACACCGCGCTGGGTGAGCTCGACGCGCAGACCGAGACGGTCACCAAGGACCGCGCGGTCGTCGCCGAGGTCATCCCCGCCGACCTGCTGAAGCTCTACGACAAGCTCCGCACCCAGCAGGGCGGCGTCGGTGCCGCCCGGCTCTACCAGCGCCGCTGCGAGGGCTGCCGCCTGGAGCTGAACATCACCGAGGTCAACGACGTGAAGGCGGCGTCCCCCGACACCGTCCTGCGCTGCGAGAACTGCCACCGCATCCTGGTGCGCACCTCGGACTCGGGCCTGTAGTGAGCGCGACCCACCAGCTCGTCGTCGAAGCCGACGGAGGCTCCCGGGGCAACCCGGGACCGGCCGGCTACGGCGCCGTCGTCGTGGACCCGGCGACCGGCGAGACCCTCGCCGAGGCCGCCGCGTACATCGGCGTCGCGACGAACAACGTCGCCGAGTACCGGGGCCTGATCGCCGGCCTCCGGGCCGCCAAGGCGCTCTTCCCGGAGGCGGCGGACGGGGGTGTCCGGGTCCACGTGCGGATGGACTCGAAGCTGGTGGTCGAGCAGATGTCGGGCCGCTGGAAGATCAAGCACCCCGACATGAAGCCCCTCGCGGCGGAGGCGGCCGCCGTCTTCCCGCCCTCCGCCGTCACGTACGAGTGGATGCCCCGCGAGCGGAACAAGCACGCGGACCGGCTCGCCAACGAGGCGATGGACGCCGGCCGCCGGGGCGAGCAGTGGGAGCCCTCCGCCTCCACCGCCGCCCTGGACGCCCCGGCCCGCCCCGCCGACGCCCCTCCGGCCGAGGCGCGCGAGGTGGGCGACGCCTCCGCCGGCGCCGCCAGGGTCCGGGCCGCCCTGGCCGCCGCCCGTACCGGCGGTACGGGCGCCGAGTCCGCCGCCGGTACCGCTCCCCTTGCCTCCGGGCCGAGCGCCGCCCCGGCCGCCACGCCCCGGGTGGGCTGGGCCGCCGCGCCGGACATGGGCGCCCCCGCCACCTTCCTGCTGCTCCGGCACGGGGAAACCGTCCTCACCCCGGAGAAGCGGTTCTCCGGCAGCGGCGGCACCGATCCCGAGCTCTCCGCGACCGGCCGGGAACAGGCCGCCCGCGCCGCCGCGCACTTCGCGGTGGCCGGTACGGTCCAGGAGATCGTCAGCTCACCGCTGCGCCGCTGCCGCGAGACGGCCGGCGCGGTCGCGGACCGCCTCGGTCTCGACGTGACGATCGACGAAGGGCTGCGGGAGACGGACTTCGCCGCATGGGAAGGGCTCTCCTTCGCCGAGGTGCGCGAACGGTACGGCTCCGACCTGACGACCTGGCTCGGCGACCCCCGGGCGGCGCCCACGGGCGGCGGCGAGAGCTTCGTGGAGGTCGCGGACCGGGTGGCCGCCGCGCGCGACCGGCTGGCCGCCGCGTACGCGGGCCGCACCGTGCTGCTGGTCAGCCATGTGACGCCCATCAAGACACTGATCAGGCTGGCCCTGGGCGCCCCGCCGGAGTCCATGTTCCGGATGGAACTCGCCGCCGCCTCGCTCTGCGAGGTCGCGTACTACGGCGACGGCAACGCCTCCGTACGCCTCTTCAACGACACGTCCTACCTGCGGTAGCCGGCCCGGCGGGCGCTCGGGCTCAGCCGCGCAGGGCCGCCGCTCCGGCGGCCAGCCGCTCCACCCGCGCCCAGTCCTTCGCGGCTACGGCGTCCGCCGGGACCATCCAACTTCCGCCCACGCAGCCGACGTTGGGCAGGGCGAGGTAGCGCGGTGCGGAGGCGGCCGAGATGCCCCCGGTGGGGCAGAACCGCGCCTGTGGCAGCGGTGAGGCGAGTGCGGCGAGATGGGCCGTGCCGCCGGCCGCTTCCGCCGGGAAGAACTTCATGTCGGTGACCCCGCGTTCCAGCAGGGCGACCACCTCGGAGGCCGACGAGACGCCCGGCAGGAACGCCACCCCGGAAGCCCGCATCGCGGCCAGCAGGGTGTCCGTCCAGCCCGGGCTGACCAGGAACCGGGCCCCGGCGGCCACCGCGTCCGCCACGTTCGCCGCGGATATCACCGTGCCCGCGCCCACGACGGCCCGCGGCACCTCGCGGGCGACGGCCGCGATCGCGTCCAGTGCGGCGGGCGTCCGCAACGTCACCTCGATCGCCGGGAGGCCGCCCGCGACGAGCGCCCGGGCGAGCGGCACCGCGTCGGCGGCGTCCTCCACCACGACGACGGGGAGGACGGGGGCGAGATCGATCACGGACGCGACGGGCGGGGCGTCGGCGTGCACGGGGGAGGCGGGTGCGGGGGAGGTCATGGCGCCATCCTGCCGTCGGGCCGCACTCCCTGCAACGGTCGTTGCACATGCTGCAACGCCGCGCGTGGAATCTCCTCGGCCGATCTCCTCCAGGGGATGTCCCTCAGTGGCTCTCCGCCGGGATTCCCGTCAGTGGATCTCCGTGACCACGACGTCGAGCGACCACGGCCGACCCGCCCGCGCGGGCGCCTGCGCCTCCACCACGTAACCGAGGTCCCGCAACGCCTCCACGAGCCGCTCCGGGTCCGTCGGGGCCGTGCCCGCCCCCAACAGGTCGCGGACCATGCGTCCCTTCGTCGCCTTGTTGAAGTGGCTGACCACGGACCGCTTCTCGACCCCGCCCACCCACTGCGACTGGAGCACCCGCACGCTCGCCGTCCGCCCCGCGAGCTCCCCCTTGGGCTTCCATGCCGAGGCGTACGCGGAGGACCGCAGGTCCAGGACGAGGCCGTCCCCGGCGGTCTCCGGCAGCACCGCCTCCATCGCCGCCCGCCAGTGCGCCGCGAGGGAGCCGACGCCCGGCAGTCTGACCCCCATCGAGCAGCGGTACGACGGAATCCGGTCGCCCACCCGCACGGCGCCCCAGAGCCCGGAGAAGATCAGCAGCGACGCCGCGGCGCGCCGCCGGGCCGCCGCGTCCAGGGTGGCCAGGTCCAGCGCGTCGTAGAGGACCCCGGTGTAGATCTCGCCGGCCGGCCGGGTCGGAGCCGTACACAGCTCCGCGTTCTTGCCGATCTCCCCGCGCAGCCCTTCGGTGAGCCCGAGCACACCCCGCGCCTTCTCCTCGTCGGCCCGGCACAACTCCACCAGCTCGTCGAGGACCGCCGCCCGCGCCGCGGCGAGCCCCTGCAACGACAGGGACTCGGGCTTCAGGGGTGCTCCCCGCCCCGGGGCGGCCTTCCCCTCGGAGGGCGGCAACAGCACGAGCACAGCGGTTCTCCTTCGTACGGGGGAAGAGAACCAGGTTACGGCGCCGGGGCGGCCGCCGGCCGCCGCGTTCCGCTCGTCCTGCGCCGCCGGCCGAGCCCTTTTCGAGACGCCGGAGGAGCTCCTTTCAGCCAGCTCGGCCGGATCTCGTACGATCACGCGGTCGGCTCGGGACGCTCCGGGGCCAGGAAGGTGCTCCCCGTGACCGACCCCGGTACCCCCGCCACCGGTCGCCCCCGCCAGATCGTCGCCGCCGCCCGCGTCCTGCTGGAGGAGGAGGGCCCGGAGGCCCTCACCATGCGGCGGCTGGCCGAACGGGTGGGATTCCGGGCCTCCTCCCTGTACAAGTACTTCCCCGACAAGTCCTCCGTGGTGGCAGCTCTGGCGGCGGAGATGTACCGGGAGACGGCCGCCGTGCTGACCGCCGCCGAGGCATCGGCGCCCGGCTCGTTCCCGGTCCTCGCCACGGCCTACCGCACGTACGCGCTGGCCCACCCCCACCTCTATCTGCTCGCGACCGGCTGCCGCCCGGATCTCCCCGCCCTCGTACCGGACCGCCGGAAAGCCGCTGCCCCGCTCTACCGGGCCGTCGCCGGCGACGCCGACCGCGCCCGGGCCGCCTGGGCGTTCGCCCACGGCATGGTCGTCCTCGAACTGAACGGCCGTTTCCCGCCGGACGCGGACCTCGCCCGCGCGTGGACGGCCGGCATCACCGCCTTCAGCGGCTGACACCGGCCCCCCGCCGGGCCCGGGGCGCGGCGGGGACCCGCGTACGGCGGCCCGCGTACGGAACCGAGCCGCACGGCGGCCCGTCCGCGCCGGGTACGATGGCGGCACGGCAGACGAGCCGGGCGGACGGCCGCGTGGGGATCCTTCGGGATCTCCCCGAGGAACGTCCGGGCTCCACAGGGCAGGGTGGTGGCTAACGGCCACCCGAGGTGACTCGCGGGACAGTGCCACAGAAAACAGACCGCCCGGGACCCAGGTCCCGGGTAAGGGTGAAACGGTGGTGTAAGAGACCACCAGCGCCTGAGGTGACTCAGGCGGCTAGGTAAACCCCACCCGGAGCAAGGTCAGGAAGGACCGTCGCAAGACGGCCCTGCGCGAACGTTCGAGGGCGGCCCGCCCGAGTTCGCGGGTAGACCGCAGGAGGCCGGCAGCAATGCCGGTCCTAGATGGATGGCCGTCTCCCCGGCCGCCGCGAGGCGACCGGGTGACAGAACCCGGCGTACAGCCCGACTCGTCTGCCCCACATTCTCAGCTCGGCCACGGCAACCGCCTCCGACCAGCCTCTGGGGCCCTTGCTGACCAGTTCGGCCCGAGTCCCGCTTCAGCGCAGACATCCGGCCCGCTCCTCCGCCCCGGGGCGCAGCGCTGCCCTTCCTCTCCCGCCGCCGATGCCGTGACCGTGACTTCGACGCCTCGTTCCGTAGGTCGTGCCGGGACAACCGGGAACTGGTCCGCACCCTCGCACTCACTCCTCACCCTCGGCGTCGGCGTCCTCGACGACACGGCACGGCGCGGCACGACGCAGGGGATGTCGGACAGGCGTCGCGGTGTTCGCCGGAGTCCGCTCCGTTGGCGGCGTCGCCCGTGGACACGAGGGGCCCGGCCTGCGGGCGGACGCGGGAGGACCCGGTGGCTGCCGGGCCACCGGGTCCTCCCGTGCGTCGGGTCAAGCGGGCGGAGCGGGGGTCAGCACGCGCCCTGGTCCTTCCAGACGCCCCAGTCACCGGTGGTGCCGGGCTCCTCGTTCTGGGTCCACCAGCCGGCCTTCCAGTTGCGGCCCTTGTGCGAGACCACGTTGCCGCTGTTGTAGACCTGACCCGCGACGTACGCCGGGTTGGTGCAGGTGCTGCCCGGGGGCGTCGTCGGCGGGGTGGTCGGCGGGGTGGTGGGGGGAGTCGTCGGCGGAGTGGTGGGCGGGGTCGTGGTGCCCGGCTCCACCACCGTGGTGCCGCGCGCCAGGTCGCCGGCGAGGGCGTAGGTCGTGCCGGAGATGTTCACCGTCCAGTTGGAGGGCGTGGACACCGGCAGGTAGTAGTTGAACGCCAGGTCGACCGAGGCACCCGGGGCCAGCGTCTGCCATGCCGGGAGCTTCAGGGAGACCCGGTGGAAGTCGCCCTTCAACCCGCCGACGTTGCTGCCGGTGTGGTCGCTGCTGATCACCTTCGTGCCGAATCCGGACTGGTCCGACGCGTTGTTCGGAGCCGAGGTCGCGTAGTCGAACTGGAACTCGGTGCCGCCCGGCAGGGTGGTCCGGGTGTTGTTGGTGATCTTGATCTTCGGCGTGATCGGGTAGTTGGAGTCGCCGAGCTTGAACTCGGTGAACTCCGTGGTCACGTCCACGGCGCTCTTCGGCAGCGCGGTGTTGGACTTGGTCGCGCCGTACGGAGAGGCCGACTTGAACTTGTCGTACATCAGCGAGGTGAGCGTGTCGCCCATCTCGTACTGGCCCTTCGCGGCGTTCCAGGCGTAGTCGCCCGCCATCTCCCAGACCATCGTGCCGCCGATGCCGCGGTCCACGACGTAGTCGGCCTTGGCCGCCACCGACTGCTCGTCCTCGGTGGAGAGGAAGACCTTCTTCTGGGCGTTCCACAGCCACGGCGCGACCAGCTTGGCGTCGTACTTGCGGACGTAGGTGCCGGTCAGCGTGGTGTTCGCGGGGAAGCCGTACGTGGTGACGTAGTCGCCGACGATCCCCTTCTCCAGGTTCTTGGCGTGCCACATCGGGTTGGAACCGGCGGGGGACTCGACCCCGTTGGTGTCCTTGTCGTGCCACAGGTTGTCGATGCCCACGGCGCCGTCACCGCACTTGGTCAGTCCGGCGCCGGCCGGGCAGGTCGTCGCGGACGCCTTGCCCCACAGACCGTCGGTGCCGCCCTGCACGTTCTTGTGGCCTCGGGTGTAGTACGGCAGGCCGATGTTGATGCGGCCCGCCGGCATCGAGCCGCGGAAGTAGTGGTACGCCCAGTCGGTGTTGAGGTACCCGACGCCTCCGTACTGGGAGCTGCCGTAGACGTTCGCGGCCGCCAGCTCGGCGTCCTTGCCGTCGTCGAACAGCGAGGCGTTGGGGCCGACGTACTCGTTCCACGCCCCGTGCAGGTCGTAGGACATGATGTTGACGTAGTCCAGGTACTTCTGCATCTGGAACGTCTCCATGCCCCGCAGCAGGTAGCCGGACGAGGGAGCGGCGACGGTGAGCAGGTAGTGCTTGCCGTCGGCGGCGCCCGCGCGGTCGAGCTTCTCGCGCAGCGACTTCATCAATGCCGCGTAACCCTTGACCAGCCCGGCCCGGCGGGCGTTGGAGAGCTGCCAGTCGAGCGGGTTGCCCGCGTCCTTCATGGTGGTCGGGTACTCGTAGTCGATGTCGACGCCGTTGAACCCGTACGTGCGGATGAAGTCGACCGAGGAGTTCGCGAAGGTGTCGATGCCGGCCTGGTTGACCGAGCCGTCGGCGTTGGTGGCCATCGAGTAAAAGCCGCCGGAGGCGACCCGGTTGCCGTCGTCGCCGAAGTACCCGCCGGTCTCGGCCCAACCGCCCACCGAGATGAGGGTCTTCACGTTCGGGTACTTCTTCTTGAACTTCGTCAGCTGGTTGAAGTGGCCCTTGTAGGGGAGGGCCGGATCCATTTCGGCGCCCGCGACACCCGGCCAGGTCATGCCGGTGGCCGCGTTGTTCGCGTTGTTCGCACCCACGGAGATCTTGTTGTCCCCACCGACGTGGGCGAAGGCGTAGTTCAGGTGGGTGACCTTGGACCACGGGATATTGTTGGCGAGGTAGGCGGGGGTGCCGTCCTTGCCGGTGCGCCAACCGGTGAAGTAGCCGATGACGCGGCGCTGGTGGTCCGCGCCCATCTTCTCGCGGCCCTCGGAGTCGTAGACCGAGCAGTACGGGACGTCGACGCCGGCCGTCTTGTACAGCCCGTCGGGGCGACACGACTCGTTGTCGGCGGCGTGCGAGACGCCGGCCGAGAGACCACCGACCAGCAGTCCGGCGATGGTGGCGCCGGATGCCAGAAGGATCGCTCTCGTACGTGCGGGGGACGGCATGGTGCCTCCTGGGGAGGGGAGGATGTCAGGACACATCGTGGATCAACATGCGGAAGGGTGAAGCTGGTTGGCCCGCGACGTGCGCACATCCGACGGGCTGGCTCCCTGAGAAGATGAAGGGAACGTTAAGAGGACTAGACCAACCCGTCAATAGGTCTGGACCAAAGCGCAGTCGGACGTGGGTGTTCCGCGCCCGCCGCGCCCGGCCGACGCGACGGTGGCGCCCCACGACGGGACCGACCGGAGGGGTCCGGAGGGGTCCGGAGGGGAGGCGGGCGCGGCGGGCCGGCCACCGGTACGCCGCCGTCGGCGGTCCGTCCGCGTATCCAGCGGATGCGTCGCGAAGGGGGCCGTTCGTCCGGCCCCCACCCTTCGCCGCGATCCACCGCGAAGTCCCGTGTCGGCCGGCCGACCGAACTCCTGGCCCGGATACGGCTTCCGGAGTCGAGTCGCCTCGTGGTGGTGCCCGTCGCCGCGGGGCGCCGGCGGTGCCCCGCCGTGGTTGCGGGACCGGAATCGCCTCGGAGATCCCTTGCTGGGCGGGAAACGAAATCGCCCATGCCGGACAACGGGGCGGTCTCTCGGCGGCGTTCGCACAACGTTGAGTAAAGAATTCCGCCGACGGGTTGCGGAGCCCCGTCCGACCCATTGACGAGTATCGGCGCAGCGGCCATCTTGGCGACACGTATTCGGTTCGGCCGAGAGGGCTTGGATGCCATGAGAAGAATCCGGTACTACGTCACCTTCATAACCGCCGCCGCTGTCGCGGCCGCGATCTTCGTCTGGCCGTCGGCGGGTTCGGCACAAGCCTTTCCCGCGACGCCCAAGCAGAATGTGCTGACCTATCTCCGCTCCATTTCCGGAAATCACATCGTTTCCGGCCAGCACAACAAGGAGCCCGCCTCCGCGCCGGGGCAGTACACGCAACAGGTCAAGGACGTGACCGGGCAGTATCCCGGGCTGTGGGGCGGCGACCTGATGTTCAACGCGGCGGACGTGGCCAACCGGCAGCGTGTGGTCGACCAGGCGAAGACCGAGTGGGCCAACGGTTCGCTGGCCGCTCTGACCTGGCACGTCTGCCCGCCGACCGGCGGGAGTACCTGCGCGTTCGAAGGCGGCGTGAAGTCGACCGTCCCGGCCGCGCAGTTCTCGCAGATCGTCACCGACGGCAGTGCGCTGAACACCGCGTGGAAGCGGCGCCTCGACGAGGTCGTCCCCTACCTCCAGCAGTTGAAGAGCGCCGGCGTCCCGGTGCTCTTCCGGCCGCTCCACGAGATGAACGAATCCTGGAACTGGTGGGGCAATCGGCCCGGGGCGAACGGCAGTGCCCGCCTCTACCGGATCACCCACGACTACCTCGCCCGGACGAAAGGCCTGGACAATCTGATCTGGGTGTGGAACGTGCAGGACAATCCGGCGGGCGGGTGGAGCAATTACTACCCGGGGGATCAGTACGTCGACGTCGTCTCGCTGGACGTCTGGTACAAGAACTATCCCACTTCCGCCGATTACCAGCAGATGCGGAGCATCGCGGGGACGAAGCCCATGGCCCTTGCCGAGATGGGTAAGGTGCCGACCGCTTCGCTGCTGGACAACCAGCCGCAGTGGGCATGGTTCATGATGTGGTCGGAACAACTGCGGGGAAACAACACCAACGCGGAGATCCAGACGGCCTATTTCCTCCCCCGCGTGCTGAACCAGGGTGAGATCGCGCTGCCCTGACGGCTGTGCGCGAGCGGTGCGCGACAGGGCCGGCCGACGGCGCCGGTCACAGCCAGCCGCGCAACGCCCGGAGGAAGCCGGACGGATCGTCACGGTGGACGGTGTGCCCCGCACCGTCCACCGTGCGTACGTGCCAGCCACGACGGCTCAGCGTCGCGGCCTCCGTCGTCGGTATCCGCTCGCTGGGGTCGGCCAGCAGGACGAGCGAGGGGACCGCGGGGGTGTCCGGCAGGCCGGGCAGATGCCGCAGGGCGGTGACGGATGCCGGATCCCAGGTGGCCAGGGCCTGGTGTTCCATCGAGAGGTCCTCGTCGCGCCAGCGGGGGTGCAGGGCGCGCAACTCCTCCCGGGTGGCGTATTTCGCGGCGCGCAGCGCGTCCAGGTCCCGTCGGCGGGGCAGCCAGGCCGGGTCGCAGTGAACCGCACGGGCGCAGCGCAGTCCGGCCACGGCGAACAGCAGCGCGGCCGAGCCCAGCGAGTGGCCGACGGCCACGTCGGGTGCCCGGGGCAGGCTTTCCAGGAGGCTGTCAGCGAGTGAGGCGGGTGTGTACGTCCCGGCGGGCTCACTGGCGCCGTGTCCGGGCAGGTCCACGGCGACGACGCGGTAGCCGTGCTCCGCGATCGCCGGGGCCACCCGGCTCCAACTGCGCGAGTCCGTCATGATGCCGTGCACCAGTACGGCCGTGCGGGGCCCGTCGCCCCAGACCCGGGTCGCCGGCTTCACGATCGGACCGCGGAGTGATCGCCGCGCACGGCGGCCGGCAGCGGGGAGGATGTGGCCACAGAAGGCTCCGAGACGGGGGAAGGGCCCGCCGCCCCGGAGGTCGGGGGCGGCGGGCGGCGGGTCGTACCGGGCGGGTGGGGGAGCGGGCGGGCGGCGGGGTGACGCGGGTGCGGGCCGTGCGCCCGACCCGGCCGGACGGTCCCGTTTCAGTGGGCGGTGGCCCGCGGGGGCGCGCTGCTGCCGCGGGGCAGCAGCGCGGGCACCGCGGCGGGCCCGGACGTGGGGTTGCGGCGGTGGACGACGTCGAAGAGCCGACGGGTGACGTCGGCGCCGAAGCCGAAGACGTCGTGGCTCATCGCGGACAGGTTCGGACGGGTGAGCTGGCACAGCTGGGAGTCGTCCCAGGCGATCAGGCTCACGTCCGCCGGCACGCTCAGGCCCATCTCCGCGGCCACGGAGATGCCGGCGACGGCCATGATGTCGTTGTCGTAGATGATCGCGGTGGGCCGTTCCGAGGAGGCGAGCAGCGACCGGGTCGCCCGGGCGCCCTGCTCACCGGAGTAGTCGGTGGTGACGCTGCGGGCCGGATCCAGTCCCAGCTCCGCCGTGATCGTGTCCAGCGCGGTGGTACGGATCATGGTGTGGCCGAGCGCCGGGTGCCCGCCCACCCGTGCGATCCGCCGGTGCCCGAGGGCGGCGAGGTAGCGCACCGCCTCGTTCACCGCGGCCGCGTCGTCGGTCCACATCGAGGTGAAGCCACCGGTCAGGGACGGATGACCGACCGCGACCGCCGGCAGTCCGATCGCCGCCAGCTCGGTGATCCGCGGGTCGTTTCGCTGGATGTCGACCAGGATGGAACCGGCGATCCGGCGGGACCGCCACCACTGCCGGTGGACCGCGATCTCCTGGTCGGTGTCCCGCACGAGGTGCAGCAGCAGGGAGCACCCCTGCCCCTCCAGCACGGACTCGACTCCGGAGATGAACTCCATGTAGTACGGCTCCAGGCCGAGTTGGCGAGCGGGGCGGGCGATGACCAGACCGACGGTGTCCCCGCCGCCGGTCGCCGAACCGGAGAGCTTGATGGCGGCCTGGTTCGGGACCCAGCCCAGCTCCGCGACGGCCCCCATGATGCGCTCGCGGGTGGCCTCCGAGACGCCCGGACGGTTGTTGAACGCCAGGGAGACCGCTCCTCGGGACACACCGGCCCGGGCCGCCACGTCGGAGATCGTCACGCGCCCCGGCCGGCGGGCGTTCCCCTCACTCACGGGCGGCTTCCGCGTCGTTGACACAGAACAACGCGGCACGGGCGGTATCCGCGCTCGGCCTGGGCCAGCCGGTGACGCGCCACGTCGCGCTCTCCCCCGGCAGCAGCGTCACCCGTCCGCGGTCCGTGCGGGCGTCCCCGTCCAGCCGGTCGGCCTGGAGCAGCAGGTCCCGCACCAGCCCTGCCGCGGTGACGGTGACCAGCGCACCGCTCTCACCGTCCTCGCCCACCTCCACCTCGTACGAGGCGGAGGGGTAGGCGAAATCGCGGTCGGCGCAGCCGAAGTGCACCGCACGCAGGCCGTCCGCGTCGACCACCAAGAGCTCCTCGCCCACGTTGCCGAAGTGCGCGACCGATGCGGGGATCCGCTCCAGGGCCACGCTGCGCCCCGCGGCCTTCAGGGCGACCTCGGCGCGCGCGCGTACCGTCCCGTCCGCCCCGAGCCGACGGACCGTGGCCGTGGTCTCCCAGGTCGCCGCACTCTGGTTGCAGGCGGCGATCGTCAGCTCGCCCTCGCGGTCCTGGATCGTGAGCAGCCGGTCGGCGTAGAGGCGGCGCATCTCGAACCAGAGGGGCTTGAGCCGGCCGTCCCCGTCGATCGCCGCCCAGGAGGTGACCGGCCAGCAGTCGTTGAGCTGCCACAGCACCGTGCCCGCGCAGCGGGGCCAGTGGGAGCGCCAGTGCTCGACGCCCGCGGCCACGGCCCGTGCCTGGTTGAGCTGGGTGAGGTAGTGCCAGGTGTCGAAGTCGGCGGGCGCCCGGAAGTACGGGGCGAGTCCGCGGTTCAGCTTGCCGTTGCCGTCCTCGGCCTTCTGGTGGTGCAGCATGGCCGGTGAGTCGGCCGCCAACGGGCGTTCGGACAAAGCCCGTTCCAGGGTGGCGAGCGCCGGCGGCGCCTGCCAGCCGAACTCGGCGACGAAGCGCGGCACCGTGGTGAGGTACTCGCTGTAGTCGCGGCGGTTCCACACCTCCCAGGAGTGCGCGGTGCCGTGGCCGGGGTCGTTGGGCGTGTGGTCCCACGACCCGGACCACGGGCTGCCGGCCCAGTACGGGCGCGTCGGGTCCGTCTGCGCCACGACACGGGGCAGCAGACCCAGGTAGTAGCCCTCGCCCCAGGAATCGCCGGCCAGCGCCTGCTCCCACTCCCAGTCGGCGAAGCCCCACAGGTTCTCGTTGTTGCCGTTCCACAGGACCAACGACGGGTGGGGCATCAGCCGGGTCACGTTCTCCCGGGCCTCGGCCTCGATCTCGGAGCGCAGCGGCTGCTCCTCCGGGTAGGCCGCGCAGGCGAACAGGAAGTCCTGCCAGACCATGAGCCCGAGTTCGTCGCAGTGGTCGTAGAAGGCCCGGTCCTCGTAGATGCCGCCGCCCCAGACCCGCACCAGGTCCACGCCCGCTTCGGCGGCCTGGGTGAGGCGGTGGCGGTAGCGGTCGGTGGTGATCCGCGAAGGGAAGGCGTCGTCGGGAATCCAGTTCACCCCCCGGGCGAAGACCGGAGTGCCGTTGACGACCAGGGTGAAGGCGCTTCCGTGGGCGTCCGCCGACGTGTCGAGCCCGATCGTGCGGAAGCCGATGCGGCGCTCCCACGTGTCGAGGGCCTCGCCGCCGTCGGGTTCGCCGAGGACGACCGTGCACCCGTACAGCTTCTGGTCCCCGTAACCGCGCGGCCACCACAGCTCCGCGTCCGGGACGTGCACGGTCACCGTCGCGGTGTCCTCCCCGGGAGCGACGGTGACCTCCGCCGAGGCGTCACCGACGACGGCCACCAGCCGCAGGGGCCGGTGCTGTCCGGTCGCCGTGCGGTCGAGGTCGACGACGATCTCGGCGACGCCCGTGCCGTCCTCGGAGACGGTGATCCGCGGACGGACCTCGGCCAGCCGCGCCGTCGACCACTGCTCGATCCGCGCCTCGCGCCACACACCCGCCGTCACCAGGGTGGGGCCCCAGTCCCAGCCGAACGAACAAGCCATCTTGCGCACGTAGTTGAACGGTTCCGGGTAGGAGTTGGGGCGCTCTCCCAGCGCCGCCCGCACCGACTCCGCTTCGGTGTAGGCGGAGGTGAAGGCGACTTCGAGGGGTGCGGGTCCCTCCGCCAGCAACTCGGTGACGTCGAAGCGGTAGGACCGGTGCATGTTCCGGGTGCGGCCCAGCAGCCGGTCGCCGACGTGCACGGCGGCGACCGTGTCGAGGCCCTCGAAGACCAGGTCGGCCCGCTCGAAGGTGTCCGTCGCTCCCGGCAGGCGGGTCGCGTACGTCCAGTCCGCGCGGCCCACCCACGCCACCTCGTCCTCGTTGCGGTCGAGGTACGGGTCCACCAGCCATCCCGCCGCCATCAGGTCGGTGTGGACGCAGCCGGGCACCTGGGCCGGCAGGACGGCCCCGGCCAGCCCCGCGGGCACCTGCCCGGGCGTGTGGCGGTCGGTGTTCAGGCGCAGCGTCCAGCCCTGGGACAGGGGGGTGCTGGTCTTCATGCGGGACTCCTCGTGGGACGTGGTGCGGGGCGCGGCGGGCGGGCGGCTCATTTGGTGGAACCGGCCGCGAAGCCGCTGTAGATGAAGCGCTGCAGCGCCAGGAAGACGACCAGGGTCGGCACGATCACCAGGATCGCGCCGGCGGAGATGGTCTCCCAGTGCGCGCCGAAGGGACCCTTGAACCGGAACAGGGCGGTGGAGATGGTGCCGAGGCCGGGGTCGGGCATGTAGAGGAAGGGCACGTAGAAGTCGTTGTAGACGGCGATGCCCTTGACGATGACCACGGTGGCCATGGCCGGCCGCAGCATCGGAAAGATGATCTTCCAGTAGATGGTCCAGGAGTTGGCGCCGTCGATGCGCGCCGCCTCGTCCAGGGCGAGCGGGATGGACCGGATGAACTGCAGGAAGATGTAGATGGAGACGATGTCGGTCCCGGTGTAGAGCAGGATCGGCGCCCAGCGGGTGTTGAAGGCGCCCAGATCGTCGATCACCTGGAAGGTCGCGACCTGGGTGGTGACACCGGGAACCAGTGCGGCCAGGAGGAAGAGGCCCGTCACCAGCTTCTTCAGGCGGAAGTGGAAGCGGTCGATGGCGTACGCGGTCATCGAGCCGATCAGTACGGTCCCGGCGGTGGAGACCACGAGGATCAGGGCCGTGTTGCCGAACGCCCGCAGCATCGCGCCCTGTTCGAAGGCGGTGGCGTAGTTGGCGAAGTTGAACCAGTCGCCCGGCGGTGACAGGGGACCGTCGTTCGCCACCTCCGACTGCGTCTTGAGCGACGTCAGCAGGACGACGACGAGAGGGACGACGACCACGGCCGAGGCCAGCAGCAGGGAGAGGTACTTCAAGGCGACGGCGGTGCGGGACAGCGCGCCGCGGTCGGCGCGGACCGTACGCCGCGCGGGGACGGTGGTGTCGGTGGTCACGAGAGTTCCACCCTCTCCTCGGGGACCAGCCGGCGCTGGACCCAGGTGATCAGCAGGATCAGGACCAGCAGGAGGACGGCCGAGGCCGAGGCCAGACCGACCTTGTCGAACTGGAAGGCGAGCTTGACCGTCTGGATGACGAACGTCTCCGTGCCGTTGGCGCCGCCGGTCATGATGTACGGGATCTCGAAGACGGCCAGGGAGCCGGAGACGGCGAGAACGAAGCTCAGACTGATGACGGGCTTGATGCTGGGCGCGATGATGTGCCGGAACTGCTGCCAGCGGTTCGCCCCGTCCAGCTCGGCCGCCTCGTACAGATGCGGCGGGATCGACTGGATGGCGCCCAGGAAGAGCACCATGTTCAGCCCCGTGAAGCGCCACATCGACACTCCGGCCAGCGAGGGGTTGGCCAGGTCCGGGTCACCCAGCCACAGGTGCTCGCCGTCCACACCGGCCATGCCCAGCAGGGTGTCGAGCGTCCCGTCCGGCTGGAAGAAGTACAGGAACACGAATCCGACGGCCACCCCGTTGATCAGGTAGGGGAAGAACAGCAGGCCCTTGAAGAGGTTGCGGAAGCGGGTGTGGGAGCTGAGGACCGTCGCGAAGTACAGCGCGAGGGCGATCTGCACGAAGGAGGCGGCCAGGTAGAAGCCGCTGACCAGGAACACCTCGAACCGCGCGGGCTCGGTGACCAGGTCGGTGTAGTTCTCCACGCCCACGGACGAGGACGTGGGGCTGACACCGTCCCAGTCGGTGAAGCTGTAGCCGATCATGTCGGCCACGGGGAGGTAGGTGAACATCCCCAGCAGGGTCAGAGGAACGGCGAGGAAGAGCCAGGGGGTCAGCCCGGCGGTACGACGGCGCCTGCGGCTGCGGGGCCGGCCGGCGGAGGGCTCCGGGGGCGGAGCGCCGCGCCGTTCGTCGGCGTGCCCCACGGTGCGGGTCTTCTGGACAGCGGTCATCTCATGGTTCCTCTGGGTGGTTCCCGGTCGTTCCCGGTCAAAGGCGCTGAGCTACGGCGAGGCGACTCCCCGGTGGTCGCGGGTGGCCGGGACGGCCGCCTCGGTCGTGGTCCCCTCCGTGACGCGACGCGGTCAGCCGCCGACGCCCTGCCGGGCGTCGGCCCACTTTCCGTTCAGGTCGTCGAAGAAGCTCTCCATGTCCCCGTCCGCCGCACCGCGGGCGACGTCCACGAGCTTCTGCCGGTAGTCCTGCGCGGTGATGCCGATCTCGGACGCCTTGTCGATCGCGTTGACCCGCACGACGTCGTCCTGGTGCTGCGGGATGGTTTTGACATCGTTGTCGGAGAACGCCTTGAGCGTGGCGGGCAGCGGAGTGCCCTTCACCGAGGAGATGGATCCTTCGGCGGCGGAGTGCCCGGACTGGGTGATGTACCAGTCGATCCACGCCCGGGCGGCCGACTTCTTGTCGGAGTGGACGTTGACGGCGTACTGGTAATCGGGGCGCAGGACGGAGCAGAACTTCCCGTCCGTCTGCTGCGGGAAGGGCATGAACCCGATGTCGTCGGGGTTCTTGCCGGCCGCCTTCGCCGCGGCCTGCATCTGGGAGATCGCCCAGGAACCGAGCCACATCGAGGCGACCTCCCCGGTCCCTATCCGCGCTTTGGAGTCCTCCCAGTTGGTCGTGGTGGGATCGGCTTCGGCGAGCTTCTCGTCGACGATCGTGTAGAGGAGCTTGTCGATCGTGTAGAGGTCCGAACCCTGGCTCCACGGCTTGTCCGTCGCCGCCAGGGAGTCGTAGGAGTCGGCGTCGCACGTGGGGGAGCCGATGGCGTTGGTCCAGTTGGTGAGCGGCCAGCCGTCCTTGTAGTTCGTGTAGTACGGAGTGGCGCCGGTCCTCTCCTTGATCTTCTCGAGGTCGGCGACGAACTCCGCGGGCGTGGTCGGCCAGTCGTCGACGCCGGCCTTCGCCCAGACCGCCTTGTTGTAGACGAACCCGTTCGCCACGCCGATGTCCGCCAGGCCGTAGACCTGGTCGTCGACGGTGGCGTGGTCGGTGTAGTCGAACTTCGCCGACAGTTCGCCGGCCTTGCCGAGCGGGGCGAAGAAGGTGGGGTACTGCTTGACGGACAGGGAGTTGGGGATCAGCAGGACGTCACCGTAGTTGTCGGTGTTCATCCTGATCTTGGTCTCGCCCTCGTAGTCGGTCAGTCCTTCGAACGTGACCTTCACGCCCGGGTACACCTTGCGGAACTCCGCGGCGTACTTCTTCAACGTGCCGTCGGCCAGCTGATCCGTCCTGTTGGTCAGGACCGTGATCTCGCCGGACACCTTGGCAGGATCGCTCGGAAGTGCCGCGATGCCGCCACCTCCGCCGCCTCCCTGCCCACTACACGCAGTGGCCGTCGCCATGATCGCCGCCACGATTCCTACGCAACTTCTCCGCATCTCTGCCACCTCTCACCGCATGAAACGTCGATGCCGGAGCGGGGATCGCTGCGGCGACTCCCGGGCACTCGGCCTGATGAGCGCTCAACGTAGACGTAACTTCGCGGCAATGTCCATAGACCGGTTAAGGCGAATTTCGCTCGCCTGCAAGGCTCTGATCTGCTGCTTTACTAAATCCTGACTAAATCGAACGCGCCGGTGGAGAGGGTGCGGGGCGAATCCGTCCTCCTTGTGGACAACGTTGTCAGTCGCGTGGTCGGATGTGCCCGGTCCCGAGCGCATCCCCTCCACCACCTTCCGGAGATTGATCACCATGAGTAGTCAGCCGATCCTTGCCCCCGCTCCGGGTGGTGGCCTGACAGGAGCCCTGGACATAGGGGGGACCAAGATCGCCGGCGCACTGGTCGACCCGGGCGGTTCCCTCCGGTGCCGCGTGCGCCGTGCCGCCCCGGCACAGGGGTCCTCCCGCGCCCTTCTCGACGCCGTGTACGAGGTGGTGGACGTCCTGGCCGCCGACCCGCTGTGGGCGGACGTCCGCGCGCTGGGCATCGGCAGCGCCGGTCCGGTCGACCTGACGCACGGAACCGTCAGCCCCGTCAACATCCCCGCCTGGCGCGACTTCCCGCTCGCCGCGTCGGTCGCGGCACATCCCGCACTCGCCCACAGACCCGTCGTGCTGGCGGGCGACGCGGTGGCGATGGCGGCGGCGGAACACCGCCACGGCGCCGCCCGCGGTCATGACAAGGCGTTGTGTCTGGTGGTCTCCACGGGCGTGGGTGCCGGTCTGGTCCTCGACGGAACCGTCCACCACGGTCTCACCGGCAACGCCGGTCATCTCGGCCACATCAGCGTCGACTTCGACGGTGAACCCTGCCCGTGCGGCGCCATCGGCTGCCTGGAAGGCATCGCCAGCGGCACGGCCATCACCCGGCACGCACTCTCCCTCGGCTGGCGCCCGACCACGTCGGCGGTCACGTCGGCGGTCGCGACGGCGGCTCGCGCCGGCGACCCGGCCGCCGTGGCGGCGTTCGACCGGGCGGCACGCGCCCTGGCGGCCGGTATCGCCGCCACGGCCGCGCTGGTCGAGATCGACGTCGCGGTGGTCGGTGGCGGTGTGGCCCACTCCGGCGAGGTGCTCTTCTCCCCCCTCGGACATCACCTGCGGCGCTACGCGACGATGCCGTTCATGCGTCATCTGCGCGCGGTGCCGGCGGAGTTGGGATCCGACGCCGGTCTGGTCGGTGCGGCGGTCCTGGCCGGTGCACCGGAACCGGCGCACGTGGCCGGACCGGCCACCGTGACCGTGGGGCCGCGCACGTCCCCCCGGCGGCGCTCGGGCGAGGAGAACCAGGCCTGACACGGGGGAGGGGCGGCGGACGCCGGGGGCGCGGGGACGGGGCGCGAGACGGGGAGTGAGGGAAGCGGGGATCGGCCGCCCCGGGGAGGGGAGGACGCGCGCCGGTACGTCCGGCGGCTCCGGCCCCAGGACCCCACGGCCCCGGCGCGCCGGCCTCAGTCTTGCGCGCGGAGGGTGGTGGCGGGGGTCGTGCCGTACAGCCGGCGGTACGCGGCCGCGAAGCGGCCGACATGGGCGAAGCCCCAGCGGGCGGCGATGCGCGTCACGCTGGTCGTGCAGGGGTCGGCGGTTCTCAGATCCTGGTGCGCACGGGCGAGGCGCACGTGGCGCAGGTAGCCGAGGGGGCTCGTGTCGGTGTGACGGCTGAAGGCGTACTGCACGGCGCGCGGGGTGACGAACGCGGCGGCGGCGATGTCGGCCAGGCCGATGGGGCGGTGGGCGTTCTCCTCGATGAAGAGCTGTGCCCGGCGCAGGGTGTCGGTGTGGGCGTCACGGCTGTCGACACGCTCGCCCTCCTCCTGTTGCGCGGTACTGGGGAGCGCGGCCAGGGCGACGGCGGCCAGCAACTGGGTGGCCGAGGCGATGACGAGGGGCTCAGGGGCGGTGGACCCCGTCAGGACCTGGTCGCGGAGGAACGCCACCGTGCTGCCCAAGCGGCGGTTGGCGTCGGCGTCGCGTGCGCGCTGCCCGGTGAGCCGGACCGGTCCCGGGGCGGAGTGGGCGCCGGCGGCGGCCACCGTGTCGAGCACGGCCGGGTCGAACATGGTGATGGTGTAGCGCGCGGAGTGCAGCGCGCCGGTGTAAGGGCGGTCGGGAGGGGCGATGAGGAAGGTCTCCCCCGGGCCGTAGACGTCGTGACGGCCGTCGGTGGTGTCCACCATGGTGCCGCTGTGGACGCTGATCAAGCACACCTTGCCCAGGGCGTTGGCGGTGTAGGACATGGTGTAACCAAAGGCGAGGCGGTCGACGGTCAGCCCTGCCGCGGCGGTCCGCACGATGCGCGTCCGCGTGTTGTTGGGCCGGCCGCCGATACGCATCGGCGTATAGGCCCGTGACAGGAACTCCTCCGTCGACTCCAGGCTTCCGCTGTCGAAACACTCCGTCTGCATCTTCGCCCTTCCGTCCGCGCTACCGCGCGGCAGTCCCGCCCCAGCGTACGACGCCGCCGCACAGGCGATCACGGGCTGTGCGGGGAGACGCCGTCCCGGGCGGCCGGCGCTCGGTGGTGCGGATCCTCGGACAGTGGTGATCGCGGAAGGCCGGAAAACGAACCCCGGTAGCCTCCGCAGCGAAATACCGGTCGCGGAGGGCGGGCACCGATGTGTGTGCGCAGGGGGGAAGGGCATTCGCGGGGACAGGCGGTCCGCCTCCCGCAGCAGGGCCGACCGCGTCATCCACGTACCGAGAGAGGTCTGCAGTGCTCACAGCCCACACCGCCCGGCACAGCAGCGGGCGGGCCGAGGTCACGGCGTACCAGGACGCGCACAGCGGCCGGTGCGTGCTGTACGCACAGGGAGTGTTCGACGCGGTGACCACCGAGGTCCTGGGTCAGGCCCTGGCCCGGACGCGCGTCTCCCGCATCGAGGTCGACTGCTCCGCCGTCACCTTCGCGGACGTCGCCTTTCTGCGTGCACTGCTGAGCGGTGGCTCCTCCGGCGCACGGGTCGCGGTGACCGCACCCTCCTTGGCCGTGTGCCGCCTCCTCGAGGCGACGGGAAGCACCGGCCTCCTCCTCGCCACTCGGAATTCCCCCGCGGCACCGGCGACCCCTCCGGCGCGGACCTCGTGCGTGCAGGCCCGCTGAACGCCCCGCGGCCCCGCGGCATGCCGGTCAGGCCGCCGAGCCGCCGGACCGGTGATCCCCGTCCCTCTCCCGGAATGCCGTTCCGGTGGAGGACGTCCCCCAGGGGTGCCGGCACGGATGCGGCTCGACAGGGGGAGTCGGTGGGGTGGCGGTCACCGGGGCGAACCGGATGAACGATCACCGCTGTGCTACGCGAGGGGTACGACCACTTCGATGCGCTTTCCGGTGTCGGTCGGGATCACCGACACGTCCGTCGCCAGACGGCCCACCATGGACCAGCCGTAACCGCCCACGGTGTACTGGCCCGGGGCGCGCGAGGGAGCGACGGGGAGTTCGGTGCTCGCGTCCGCGACGGACAGCAGCAGCTCGTCGCCCCGGATCCGCGCGGAGAAGCCGGTGAGGCCCCCACCGTGCCGGAACGCGTTGGTCACCAGCTCCGAGGTGACCAGGAGGGCGTCGGCCCGGACGATCTCCTCCCGGCTCGCCCCGTCACCGGGGGCGAAGTGGGTGCGGAGCAGCTCATCGACATGCTCACGCGCGGCGGCCGCACTGATCGGGAGGGCGGCGCCGGTGACGAGAACGCTTGTAAGCTCCACGCTCACGCTGCCTCCCCTGCCTGTCTGCTTGCAACGTCTCGGTCGCACCTGCCCAACGATCCCAGGCTTACACAGTCGGCAGCCCTCCCATGACCAGGGGGTCACCGAGAAGTCGCTCACCCACCGGTCCTCCGCGCACCGCCACCCGGATCCGTCCGGAGCAGGTGGAGGTTGGGCGCCTGCGCCGCGTTCCGGTACTCGGGCAGTTCGACGACCGTGACGCCGGAGTCTTCGAGGAACCCGGTGCCGTCGGCGTCGGTGACGAAGGTGTCGGGCTCGCTCCAGGCGGTGACCACGCGGCGGAGGCCTGAGTCCCGGATGAGTCGGGCGCAGGGGCGGGGGCGGGACGCCCGCTGGGCACAGGGTTCCAGGGAGCTGTAGATCGTGGCGGTGGCGAGCCGGACGTCGTCCCCGGCGATCTTGGCGAGTGCGCCTTCCTCGGCGTGGTCGTGCGGGTCGTTCTCGCGGGAGTGGCCGCGGGCCAGCTCGGTTCCGTCGGCCGCGACGACGACCGCTCCCACGCTGAAAGCGGTCTCCGACGGCGGACAGAGAGCGGCCAACTCGCAGGCGAGAGCCAGCCAGTTCCGGTCGGCCGCGGTCGGCTCGCGGCCGGTGCCGGGGGCGCCGGCCGAGGGGGTGGTGCTCATCGGGGCTCCGTCGACGTGTCCTTGGGTGCGTACCTCAGGAGTACCACGTCACCGATCCGGCGGATCTCCAGGAGACGGAGGCGGGCGCCGGGGCCACCGGGGTAGTCCGCCGGCCCGAGCATGCGTACCGCGTCGGACTGGCCGACCAGGAGCGGGGCGAGGACGATCTGGAGCTCGTCGGCGAGCCCGGCGGCGAGGAGCTGTGTGTGGAGGGTGCCGCCGCCTTCGACCATGAGCCGCCCGACGCCGTACTCGTCGCCGAGGACGTCGAGCGCGGCCGGCCACACGGCGCCGGCGGGGATCCTCCGGACGGCGGCCAGACCGCCGAGGGCGGCACGGGCCTTCGCGGTGGCCTCGTCGCCGGCCGCCAGGACGAGCTTGTCGCCGCCGTGGTGCCAGAACTTCCAGCCGGGGTCGAGATCGCCCGTCCCCGTGACGGTGACCTTCAACGGGTACTCCGGCCGGCCGGCGGCTACCCGGGACGCCCTGCGCTCGGCCGAGTTGACGAGGAGGCGGGGGTCGTCGGAGCGGAGCGTGCCGGCTCCGACGAGGATGGCGTCGACCCCTGCCCGTACGGAGTCGACGCGCTCGAAGTCCTCCTCGTTGGAGAGCAGGAGCCGGTCCTCGCCCGGGCGGGTGTCGAGGTAGCCGTCGAGCGACACGGCCGCGGACAGCAGGACGTAAGGGCGGGACACACTCTCTCCCCGGGGGATGCGCGGGTGGACATCGGGCGGGACCGTCACCGGCCCCTTCGGTGGCCGGTGACGTCGGGACCCATACCTACATCTCTACCCCCGTCCCGCCATCCGGCGCCCCCCGACCCGGTGCGTTCGGTGACCGGCCGACGGGTGGCCTTCGGGAGGCCGAGAGGGCCCCGCAGGACCCCGTGACCATGAGGGAGTGGACGACGGAGGGCCGTCACGGGCGGCGACGCGGCACGAACAGCGCGCGTTGCGCGTCGGGATCACCCCGGACCCGGGGCCGGTGCTCCGAGACGGCGCTTCGGACGCGCCCGCGCACCCGGGCGGGAGAGCGACGGGCCGGCCGGAGTCTCCCGGGCCGAAGGAGCGGACGGTGCATCCGAGGGCGCGTCACGAGCGCCGCGCGCCGTCCGGCACGCCCTCGCGGTGGGTAAAGGGTGCATTGCGCTCCGCTCATGGGCGGCGGCCGCTACGGTGGTGCGCGTGGACGACCTCGACGCCGACGAAGCCGACAAATGGCCCCTCCCACCACCCTGGATGTGGGACTGCGGAGACTGCGTGACCCTGTACCGGCGGATGAGGGAAGCGCCCGAACTCGCTTCCGCCGCGCGGGAGGAGGTGGGCCCCGGCATCGACTGCGACCCCTTCGACCAGGTGATCACCACGCAGATCCGGCTCTCCCGGCACATCGCCGACGAGCACACGGCGCACGTGCCGGCCACGGTGGAGTCGTGCGGGCGCTGCGCCTCGGACGCGGTGTCCACGACGATGCCGCAGGCGCTCGTCCTGGAGCACCGGGCCAGGCACCTGGTGGTGCCGCCCAGCATCGTGGGAGGCATCTGAGCCGGGGGACGCCGAGGGCCGGCCCGGACCCTGGATCGGGCCCGCCCCGCCCCCTCAGCCCTCCGTCTCCGGCACCGCCGGACCGAACCCGATCAGCCCGAGCCGCTGGGTCGCACGGGTCAGCGCCACGTACAGGTCGTTGACCCCCCGGGGAGAGCCGGTCCTGATCCGTTCCGGCGCCACCACCACGACCGAGTCGAACTCCAGTCCCTTCGACTGCCGGGCGTCCAGGATCACCACCGGGGCCGCCAGGTCGGGTTCCGTTCCGTACGAGGCGGCCGGCAGGGCCTCGGCCAGCTCGGGGTGGAGTTCCGGCGGCGCGATCACGGCGACCTTCCCGTCGCCCCGGGCCTCCCGGGCGACGGCCTCGGCCGCCACACGCACCAGCTTCTCCGGCTCCACCGTCAGGGTCCACGGCCGTACACCGGTGGCACGCACCGACCTCGGCGGCTCGAAGGCCGGGTCGCTCTCCCGCCGGACCTCGGCGGCCGCCTCCATGATCTCCTTCGGCGTCCGGTAGTTGACGTCCAGACGGGTGTGCTGCCAGCGGTCGCCGACGTACGGGCCGAGGATCTCCGCCCAGGAGTCGGCCCCCGCCGCCGAACCGGTCTGCGCGGGATCACCGACCAGGGTCATGGAACGGGTGGGGCAGCGGCGCATCAGCAGCCGCCAGGCCATCGCGGAGAGTTCCTGCGCCTCGTCGACGATGATGTGCCCGAAGGCCCAGGTCCGGTCGGCGGCGGCGCGTTCGGCCGCGCTGCGGTGGTCCACCTCCCGCTGGCGTTCGGCGAAGCGTTCGGCGTCGATGATGTCGTGCACGGAGAGGATCTCGGCGTCGTCCTCGTCCTCGAAGTCGGTGGAGCGCGAGCCGGTGGACAGGTCGAGGACCCCCTGGGCGTACGCGATGTGGCGTCGGCGCTCCGCCTCCTCGGCCGCCCGCCGCGCGCTGTCGTCCTCGCCGAGCAGTTCGGCCGCCTCGTCGAGCAGCGGGATGTCCGCCGGGGTCCACTCCGTGCGGTCCGTCAGACCGGTGGGGTCGGTGCCCGCGCGGCGGATGGACTCCGCCTCCCCGGGCGGGAGATGACTGGGCGAGGCGAGGAACGCGGCGAGGAGCCGTTCGGGGGTGAGGCGGGGCCAGAGGCCGTCGATCGCCGCGCGCACCTCCGGGTTGTCGGCCACCTCCTCGCGGAGCTGCTCGACGTCGGAGGGATCGAGCAGGTTGGGGCCGCCGAGCGGGTCTTCCCCGATGCGGTCGGCCAGCTGCCGCGTCAGCGCGTCGACGATGCCGGAGGCGAAGGGGCGCCGGGCGAGGTTGTGCGGCAGCCCCGTGCCGCGGGCCTCCGTCCTGACGCGCAGGACCGTGTCGCGGTCGAGGAGCAGGGTGCCGTGGTCGTGGGCGATCGGGACGCTCCGGGCGGGCAGCGCCTGGCGGTCGGCGACCACCGCGCGCAGCACCTCGGCCATCCGGGCCGCGCCCTTCACGGCAGCGGCCCGCGGGGTGTCCGCCCCGGTGGCCCGTACCCCGGGGAAGAGCTCGTCCGGGGTGGCGAGCAGTACGCCGGTCTCGCCGAGGGAGGGCAGCACGTTGCCGATGTAACCCAGGAAGGCGGGGTTGGGGCCGACGATCAGCACCGCACGGCGGGCCAGTTGCTCGCGGTGGGCGTAGAGGAGGTACGCCGCGCGGTGCAGGGCGACCGCCGTCTTGCCGGTGCCGGGACCCCCTTCGACGACGAGGACCCCCCGGTGCGGGGCGCGGATGATGCGGTCCTGCTCGGCCTGGATGGTCCGCACGATGTCGGTCATGCGGCCGGTGCGGGTGGCGTTCACGGCGGCCAGCAGGACGGCGTCGCCGTTGGGGTCCTCGTAGCCGGTGCGGAGGGCGGGCGCGGTCTCGTCCAGGTCCAGGATCTCGTCGTGCAGGGCGGTGACCTCGCGGTCGCGCGTCGTCAGGTGTCTGCGGCGGCGGAGCCCCATCGGGGTGTGGCCCGTCGCGAGGTAGAACGGACGGGCCACCGGCGCGCGCCAGTCGATGAGCAGGGGCGTACGCGCCTCGTCCTCGTCGCGGATGCCGAGGCGGCCGATGTGGTGGTGCGCGCCGTCGCGGAGGTCGATGCGGCCGAAGCAGAGCCCGTCCTCCACGGCGTTCAGCGCGGCGAGGCGGTCCGACTGCTCGGCGACCGTGACGTCCCGCTCCAGCCGGGCCTGACGGCTGTGCACGGGCTGCCCCAGCGAACCCCGTACGGCCCCCTCGGCACGGTCCCGCAGGGCGTCGAGACGGTCGTGGAGCAGAGTGACGAATTCCTGCTCCCGGGCCATTTCCTCGCGTGACAAACTCACTCCAGAACGGGCAGTGCATGCCCTGTTGATTTCGTTCGTGATGCTTTCCACAAAGGTTTTGCCGGATGCTCTCGTCCAGGGTCGGGAAAGCACACCGGAGGAATCGCGGAATTGTTCAGTTTAAGCGGACGTGCGCCTCGGACGCCACTGCGGACCGGGGCTTCCCCGTGTGCGGAGGCGGGAGTCCGGGCGGACTCCGCACGGCGTCCGCCGGCCTCGGCGTAGCCTTCCGCCATGGACCCTTCCGCCGAGGCACCCACCGGTACGGCCGCCCCCGCCACGGCGGAACCGCACCCCGCCGTGCGACCCGCCGCGGACGGCCCGATGGCCGCCCCCGAGGTCACCTACACGGAGTGCCGCCGGTGCGGCACGCTCATCGCCGGCCTGGACGGGCGGTACGCCTGCGCCGGCTGCGGGTGGGTCAACGACCACTCGGAGGGCCACCGCGCGCTGCCGACCGCCGAGGACGACCCCGACTACCCGGGACCCGCCAGGACCGACGGCACACGGACCGCGGGGCGCGGGCGGCGCGGGGAGACCGCGGTCCGGCGCTGAGGCCCCCGGTCAGCGGGGAGGCGTTGTGTCGAGCAGGGTGGCGAAGCCGTCCAGGAGACGCTGCAGGCCGAACTCGAAGAGCGCGTCGAGATCGAAGTCGTACCCCGTCGACGTGACACGCTCCAACGTCGGGAACGCGCCGGCCGAGAAGGCCGCCCGGAGCTGCGACTCCTGGGTGTCCATCCATTCGTCGCTCGTCAGGCCGGTGAATTCCATGGCCGCGACTTCGGGCTCGATATTGATCGCCGTCCCCCGGATGTAGGTGAACAGGGTGACGTGGATCGTGAAGAGGAGCTGGTGGCCGAGACCGCGCCCGTCCAGCGACTGCAGCACGCACTCGGTGAACGGCATGGCCCCGGCGAGGAGCTGCGGCCTGGTGACGGACATCGCCGGTGCGAGCCACGGATGCCGGCGGAACGTCTCCCACAGCAGGCGGGAAGCGAGTTCCAGCCGCTCGCGCCACCCCGGCGGGGGGTCGGCCGGGAAACGCCATTCGGACCAGGCGGCGTCCATCATCCGCGTCAGCAGATCGTCCTTGTCGGTCACGTGCCGGTAGAGCGACATGGTCGCGGCCCCCAGCTCATGGGCCACCCGTCGCATCGAGACCGCGCCCAGCCCTTCGGCGTCGGCGACGGAGATCGCCGTCGCGATGATCTGCTCCCGTGCCAGCGCGACGGACGGCCCGACCGGAGCAGGAGCAGGCCCGGGAGCAGGAGCAGGAGCAGGAGCGGGGACGGGTACGGAAGCGGGGGCGAGAGCGGGCATCCGGGCGGGAGTCGGGGATGCCGAAGCCGGGGCTGCGAGGGCGGGAGGCGCTCCGTCCACCACCGCTCCGTCCACCACCGCTCCGCCCACCACCGCTCCGTCCACGGCCGCTGTGTCCACGACCACCGTGCCCACGCCGGAGACCGGCCGGACCAGCCCTTCGTGCCGCAGTTCGGCGATGACCTTGGTCGCGGTGGCCATGGCGACCCCCCACTGTCGCCCGATCTCCCGGGTGGAGGGGATGCGGTCGCCGGGGCGTAGCTCCCCCGCCTCGATCCGCTGCCTCAGGACCGCCGCGATCCGGCGGTACGGCGGTTCCTGCGCCCGCACCTCGTCCCCCCGCGATTGGTCCTCCCGCGATTGGTCCTCCCGCGCCGCCATGCGCTGCTCCTGCCGTCGCTCCGTCCGAACCCCCCGCACTAGTGCACGTGGGGGTCGCACTCTAGCGCCTGGCGCGCGGCGAAAGAGGTCCGCACTCCGGCGAGGTGGTGTGGAAGGTGGTGCCACGATGCCACCGTACTAGTGCGCAAGAGGGCGAACTGCCGTGGAAAAAGCGCGAGTAGTAGTGGTGAGGAGCGGTGCGTACGCTGTACATTCTTCTTCATGAGAGAAACCGGCAAGGAAGAGAAGGATGTACTCGTTTCCGGCGCGGGCATCGCCGGACCGGCCCTCGCGTACTGGCTACGCACGGCGGGATTCCGTGTCACCGTCGTCGAGCGCGCCCCGGGCCCGCGGCCCGGCGGGCAGACCGTCGACCTCCGGGGCGCGGGGCGCGAAGTGATCAGCCGCATGGGGCTGATGGAGCGGGCGCGGGCGGTCGCCGTCGACCAGCGCGGCCTCGCCCTGGTGGACGCCCGTGACAGGATCACCGCCCGGATGCCGACCGGCGCCTTCGACGGGGAGGGGATCGTCTCCGAGATCGAGATACTCCGGGGCGACCTGGCCGGTCTGCTGTACGGGGCGACCGCGCCCGGCACCGGGACGGAGTACCTCTTCGACGACACGATCACCGCGCTGGCGCAGGACGACGAGGGCGTGACGGTCACCTTCGAGAAGGCGGCCCGGCGCCACTTCTCCGTGGTGGTGGGCGCCGACGGGCCGCATTCGGTGGTCCGGTCGCTGGCCTTCGGTCCCGAGACCGACTTCGTCAGCCCGCTGAACTGCTGCACCGCGTGGTTCACGACCCGGGAGGAGTGGGACCTCGACGGCTGGTTCCGGATGTTCAACGCCCCCGGCGGCCTCGTCGCGTCGGCGCGCCCCGGCCGGCGGCCCGGTGAGATCAAGGCGGGGTTCAGCTTCCGCGCGGAGCCCTTCGTGTACGACCGCCACGACGTCCGGGCCCAACAGGAGCTGATCGCGCGCCGGTTCGAGGGGGCCGGGTGGGAAGTCCCGCGCCTGGTCGCGGCGATGCGCTCCTCGGAGGACTTCTTCTTCGACACCCTGGGACAGGTGCGTCTCGACAGCTGGTCGCGCGGGCGGACGGCGCTGCTCGGCGACGCCGGCCACTGCCCGTCCCCCCTCACCGGCATGGGGACGAGCCTCGCCCTCGTCGGCGCGTACGTGCTGGCGGGCGAGTTGGCCGCGCCCGGCGCCGGCCACCTCGACGCCTTCCGGAACTACGACCGGATCATGCGCCCCTACGTCACCCGGGCGCAGCAGCTGCCGCCCGGCGGAGTCTCCGGGTACGCGCCGTCCAGCGCCCTCGCCATCCGGCTGCGGGCCGCCTCCATGCGTTCCATGAACCGCTGGCCGATGCGGCAGGTGCTCGCCGCGCAGTTCGCCAAGGCGGGCGACATCGACCTGCCCGCGTACCCGCACCTTCCGGGGGCGACCGGCCCGGGGCTCAGCTCTCCCGCGGGTACGCCGTCTCGTACGCCGCGCTGAAGAGCGCCTTCACGTCGTGCCCCGACAGCCCTTCGGTGCGCGCCTGGACCAGCCACGCGTCCAGGGAGGTGCGGAGCGGCGAGTCGGGACCCGACTGCGGCCGGGCGAGGTTGCGGGTGACGAAGGTGCCCGCACCCTGGCGCACCTCGGCGAAACCGAGGCGCTCCAGCTCCCGGTACGCCTTGAGGGTCGTGTTGGGGTTGACCTTGGTGGCGGCGGCCACCTGGGCGGCCGTGGGCAGCTTGTCCCCCTCCTGGAGGGCGCCCATCCGCAGGGCCTGCTCGACCTGGTGGACGATCTGCAGGTAGGTGGCGATGCCGCTGCGCCGGTCGATGCGGAACACGACCACTGATCTTCACCTTCCGCTCGACTGAGGAGACTTTACGGACCGGGGGAGGGTGCCGTCACAGGGGGCGCCGCGCGACGCGCCACACGACGCACACCGTCAGCAGGGCCGTGGCGGCGAGCAGGATGCCGGCGCCGGTCCACTGCATGCCGGGCATCTGGTCGTAGGCGAGGTACTCGACGACGTTGTCGACGATGCCCTTCTCCTTGAGGCAGGCGTTCCGCGCGGCCTCGGTCGCCTCGGCGCAGGTGCCCCATCCGTAGAGCGTGCCGTCCGCGCCGCCGACCCAGTTGTCGAGCTGCTGGACGTCCTGGTAGCGGGCGGGGAACTCGCCGTTCAGCGGGTAGGTGAACCGGTGGCTGGTGCCCAGGCTGTTGCGGAACTCACCCCAGACGACGTTCGCGACGACGGAGAAGGCGAGCGTCACCACCATGGAGAGCATCACGCGGCGCAGCAGGGTTCCGATCGTGATGCCGGCCGCCGTGAGGAAGAGGCAGAACGCGGGCAGTACCGGGCCGGTGTTGTCGAAGACCGACGCGTCGAGCCAGGTGGCCGGGAAGACCGAGCGGTACGGCCGCCACCACCAGGTGTGGAGGAGCGAGAGCACGAGGCCGGTGGTGAGCGCGAGGCCGTACCCCAGCGACAGCTTGGCGATGAGCCAGCGGTGGCGCGGTACCGACTGGGTGGTGACGAGCTGGGCCGTGCCCTGCTCCTGGTCGGAGGCGATCAGCGGAGCGCCCACGAAGACGCCGAGGAGCACCGGCAGGGCGCCGAGGGCGAGTACGAGGTAGCTGTAGCGCTGCCCGAGCTGGAGCTGACTCGGCAGGTCCTTCCCGGGCCAGCCCGCCGCGTGCAGGGTGTCGGCCATCTCCCCGCGCAGGTAGAGGATCCCGGCCGCGCCGAGGGCCACCAGTGCGAGCACGCCGTACAGCGTCGACCGGTGCTGACGCACCACGAGCCAGGCCGTTCCGCGCAGCGGACCGCGCCGCACGGTCCCCGGCCCCGTGGCGGGGTCGGTCAGGGTGGTGGTCATGATGCGGTGATCCCTTCGGCGTCGGTGCGGGCGTCCGGGGCGAGGAGCGCGGGCGCGTCCGGTGAGCGGAGATGGGCCAGCAGCACCTCCTCCAGGCTCGGTTCACTGATCTGCCAGTCGCCGGTGAGGGGGCCTTCGGGACGTACGAGCGCCTGGAACTGGCGGCCCCGCACCCGGGACTCGATCACGGTGTGGCGGCTCAGCTCCGGGGGCAGGCCGCCGCCCACCGTCAGCCCGGTCACCAGGGAGTGGGCGGGGACGAGCACGTCGGTGTCTCCGGCCATCCGGAGCCGGCCCTCGGACACCACCACCAGGTGGTCGCACATGTCCTCCAGTTCGCCCAGCATGTGGGAGGACATCAGCACCGTGGTGCCGCGCTCGGCGACCTCCGCCATCAGCAGGGTGCTCATCTCGTCGCGGGCGAGCGGGTCGAGGTCCGACATCGGCTCGTCGAGCAGGAGCAGGCCGGGGCGCTTGCCGAAGGCGAGGGCGAAGGCGACCCGGGTGCGCTGGCCGCCGGAGAGCGTGCCGACGCGGGCGTCCAGCGGGACCCGGCCCGAGCGGACGATCCGCTCCGCCGCCGCCATGTCCCAGCCGGGATTGAGTTCGGCGCCCATCCGCAGTGTCTCGGCCACCGTGAACCGCTTGAAGAGCGGCTTGTCCTGGCCGAGGAAGGCGAATCGGGGCATGGCCGCCGCGTCGTCGACCGGGACGCCGAAGAGCTTCAACTCGCCCTCGGTGGGCTTGACCTGTCGGGACGCGAGGCCCAGCAGAGTGCTCTTTCCCGCGCCGTTGGGGCCGACGAGACCGCAGATCCGGCCGGCCGGGAGCCGGAAGGAGCAGTCACGCAGGGCCCAGCCGCGCCGGTAGCGCTTGCCCAGCCCGCGCGCCTCCAGCGCCCAGGGGGCGGTGGTCCCGCTCGGTGTGTTCGGGTGTTCCACGCCTCGCCTCAATTCCACTAGTCCATTAACTGAATCATGGTCTGTACGTCGAGGGAGTGTCAAGGCGCCTTTGCTCGGGCGGAGTTGCACGGGAGTCCGGAACGTCCGGAAAACGCCGATCGCCCGGAGCGCGAGGCGTCCGGGCGATCGGCCGGAACGAGGAGTTCCGGGGTGGTGCGGGGGATGTGGCCCGGGGCGGGTGCCGGGCCGGGTGGGGCGAGGGGGTACGGGGCCGGGTGGGGCGGTCAGACGAGGGGCGGCCGGCCGAGGCGGGTCATCCGCCACACCGTGCGCCAGCGCATCGGGGCGCGGGGGCCGCACGGGGTGCGCAGCCCTTCGACGAAGCCGCCCGCCCAGGCCTTCAGCCCCTTCACGGAACGGGTCCTGGCGAGCGTGAGCAGCGTCCATACGCCGAGGTAGAGCGGGATCAGCGGCGCGGGGAGGTTGCGGCGGGCCAGCCACACCCGGTTGCGGGCGGTCATCCGGTAGTAGACCGCGTGCCGGGCGGGCGAGGTCTTCGGGTGCTGGAGCAGCAGATCGGGCTCGTAGAGGATGTTCCAACCGCCGTCGAGCGCCCGCCAGGAGAGGTCCGTCTCCTCGTGGGTGAAGAAGAACTCGGCCGGCCAGTGGCCGGTGCCCGCCAGCATCTTCATGGAGAAGGCGTGCGCGCCGCCCAGGAAGGCGGTGACGAGCCCTCGCCGCATGGGGTCCGAGGCGCGCAGGCGCGGGACGTGACGGCGCTGCGTCTCGCCGTGCTCGTCGGCGATCCGGAAGCCGACGATGCCGAGGCCCGGATCGGCCGCGAACAGGTCCCGCACCGTGGAGAACACGTTCTTCTCGACCAGCAGGCCGTCGTCGTCCAGCTCGATCACCACGTCCACGTCGCCCAGCTCGGCGAGACGGGCGAGACCGACGTTCCGGCCGCCGGGGCAGCCGAGGTTCTCCTCGTTCTCGATGAGGGTCACCCCGCCCTCCAGGTCTTCCAGGCCGGGGAAGGTGGTGAGGTCGGGGAGCTTGGTGCCGTTGCCGATCACGACGAGCCGGGTGGGCCGGACGTCCTGCATGGCCACCGACGCGAGGAGGGCCTCCACCGCCTGCGGACGGTCACCCATGGTGACGATGGAGACACCGATGCGTGGTGCGAGGGCTGCGGATGCGGACAAGATCGGTACTCCCGTGCTCGGCTTGGGTTCCGCGAATCGTACGCCCCGGATTTCGGCTGCTCGACGCCGAACCGTCGTACGGAAGCCCACCGGTGTTCACCGAGCGCCGGGTGGGCCGGCCGGCGGCGTGCGGAGGGGAGGGCGCCCCACCGGACAGCATGGCCGCGGCCGCCGGGGAGTGCCGCGAGGCGGACCGGAACCGTCCCCCGTACGGACCCGCCGGAAGGGCGCCTCCCGCCTCCGCCCGCAAGGTGGCGGAGGCGTCCGGCCACCCCTTCACCTGCCTCACCCACACGTTCCGGGTCTGGACGACTCCGGCATGCGCGGCGACCTCGTCCTGGAGCGGGTGCCCGGGCCGGACGAGGCCGCCCGCTGATTCGCCCACGTCCCCGGCCCCGGCCCCGGCCCCGGGCCGCTGACCGGGGTCAGCCGATACGGGTCCCCGCGCCGCTCACCCGGACGCGCGCGTCGCCCCGGCGCAGCTCCACGGTGAGGGTGCCGGGCCGTCCCATGTCCGCGCCCTGGTGGAGCGTGAGCACCGCCTCGTCCGGAACGAGGCCCAGCTCCCGCGCGTACGCGCCGAAAGCGGCGGCGGCCGCCCCTGTCGCGGGGTCCTCCACCACCCCGCCCACCGGGAACGGGTCCCGGGCGTGGAACACCCGCTCCGACTCCCGCCACACCAGTTGCAGGGTCGTCAGATCCAGTCGCCGCATGAGGGACTCGAGCCGGGAGAAGTCGTAGTCCAGGTCCGCGAGGCGCTCGCGCGTCGCGGCGGCCAGCACCAGGTGGCGGGCTCCGGCGAACGCGATGCGGGGCGGCATCGCCGGGTCGAGATCGGCGGCCGGCCAGTCGAGCGCGGCCAGCGCCTCCGCAAGATCGGCCGGGGCGATCGGGGCCACGTGCGGCTCCACGCTGGTCAACGTGGCCCGCAGAACGCCCTCCTGCGACTCCACCGCGACCGGGACGGTGCCGGCCCGCGTCAGGAACACCAGGTCACCGGGGCCGTCGCGGTCCGCCAGCGCGAGCGCGGCGGCGACCGTCGCGTGCCCGCAGAACGGCACCTCGGCCTTCGGGCTGAAGTAGCGGACCGTGTAGCTCCGCCCGCCGGGCGCCTCCGTCAGGAAGGCGGACTCGCTGTAGCCGAGCCCGGCGGCGACGGCCAGCATTCCGGCGTCGTCGAACGCCGAGGCGTCCAGGACGACACCGGCGAGGTTGCCGCCGTCCGGGTCGGTGGAGAAAGCGGTGTAGTGGAGGATCTCGGCGAGTTCGTCGGCGCTCATACAGCGGCCCAACCGGTGGGTGGAAAGACGTATTCCCGCGCCCGCCCGGCAGGGCCGGCCCCGCTCAGCCCAGCATCTCCTCCACGAGGTCGGCGGCCCGTGCGGTGCCGCCCTCGGCCCGGGACTCCGCGCGCAGGTGCGCGGAGCGGCGGGCCACGTCGGGGTCGGCCAGGAGTTCGTCCAGGGCGGTCCGCAGCGTCGGTGCCGTGGCGTCCTCGGTGTCGATGGGGCGGGCCACCCCCAGCTCCACCAGGCGGTCGGCGTTCATGAACTGCTCGGCGCCCTGCGGCACGGCGATCATGGGAACGCCCGCTCGCAGCCCTTCGCCGCAGCCGCCCATCCCCGCGTGCGTGACGAAGGCGTCCGCCTGTTCGAGGATCGCCCGCTGGGGCACCCAGGAGTGCACCTCCACGTGGGGCGGGATATCGCCCAACTCCGCCACGTCGGTGTACTTCCCGATCTGGAGGACCAGGTGCAGGTCCGGCCGGCCGCCGAAGGCCGCCAGGCACCGCCGGTAGAACTCCGGCCGCCGGGTGTACGCCGACCCGAGGGAGACCAGCAGGACGCGCTCGGCACCGGCGGGGCGCGTCCAGCCGGCGTCCCCGTCCCCGCCCGGGCCGTCCCCGCTCTCCCGCACGGGGAGACAGGCGCCGACGAAGGTCACCGCACCGGTGTCGACCCGGTCGGCGTGCGGCTGCATCGCCCGGGGGATCAGGGCCAGCGCCCGGCCGGGGCGGCCGGAGAAGACGTCCATGTCGGTGGTGGTCGCCCCGCACTCCGCCAGCCACCGGGTGAACGCGGCCCGGTAGGCGTCGGCGCCCGGCAGCTTCCACAACTGCGCCGCGACCTCCTCCTCGTACCCCTCCCACGCCACCAGGGTCGGGGAGAGCTGCAGGACGGGGCGCCCCTGGGACTCGGCGAGCGCGCGGCCCGCGTAGGCGCCGATGTCGTACAGGTAGAGGTCGGCCGGATCGTCGTCGTAGACGGCGCGCAGTCGGGGGAGGGCCTGGACGGCGTCGTCCAGGAAGAGCTCCATCGCACCGATGGGGTCGTCCGGCCAGTTGTTCTCGGCGACGGGGAGCGTCGAGGCGCAGGGCACGAACTCGGCGCCGGTGGGAGCGATCAGTCCGGCGACGGCCGGGTCGTTGGCGTACGTCACCCGGTGGCCGCGGGAGACCAGTTCGCGGATGATCTCCAGGCTGGGCAGGACGTGGCTGACGGCGGGAATGCCGGTCATCGCGATGTGGGCACGGCGGGGGGACATCCAGGATCACGCCTTCCGGGGTCGGGGGATCTGCGGCCATCATGCGCCGCGCGGGTGCGGCGCGGCGCGATTCATGCCGAGAACACCGTCCGCTCATGTGCCCCGGCCCCGCACGCGGTGCTCATCGCCCCGCCATCGCGATGTTGTGCACCCGACAACCGGTGGACGCCGGTCCGCACTCCAATGCCAGGGGGTGCCCGGCGGGCCACGTCCGGACTCCCCTCACCACCCATCTGCCAGGGGAGAGACCATGACGCCAGCACCGACCCACGCGGACTCCGAACGCCCGTCCCACCCGGCCGAGTTCCGCGCGGCCGCGCGCCGGCTCGGTGAGGGCGTGGGCCGCCGGCGCTTCCTCACCACCACCGGCGCCGCCGCCGCCCTCGCCTTCGCCGTGAACCTGCCCACCGCCGGTACGGCGAGCGCCGCCGAGCTGGACCCCCGCAGGATCGCCGACGACCCCTTCACGCTCGGAGTGGCCTCCGGCGACCCGCTGCCCGACTCCCTGCTGCTCTGGACACGCCTCGCCCCGCGCCCCTACGAGACCGGTGGCGGGCTGCCCGCCGCCCGCGTCCGGGTCGGCTGGGAACTCGCCCACGACGAGCGCTTCCGCCGGGTGGTCCGGCGCGGAACCGTCACCGCCCACCCGGAGTTCGCGCACAGCGTCCGTACGGAGGTCCGCGGCCTGGAAGCCGGCCGCACCTTCTACTACCGCTTCCGCACCGGCGGTTGGACCAGCGAGACCGGCCGCACCCGCACCGCCCCCGACCCGCACGCCCGCAACCGCGCGGTCAGGCTCGCCGCCGTCTCCTGCCAGGCCTACCACGACGGGTACTTCACCGCCTACCGCCACCTCGCGGCCGAGGACGTCGACGCCGTCTTCCACCTCGGCGACTACCTCTACGAGTACGCCGTGACCCCCACCGGCGGCGCCCGCGCCTACACCGACCGGGTGCTCCCCGACCTCTTCGACCGGGAGACGCTGACCCTGGACGACTACCGGTCGCGGTACGCCCTCTACAAGTCCGACCCCGACCTGCGCGCCGCGCACGCCGCGCACCCCTTCGTCGTCACCTGGGACGACCACGAGACCGAGAACAACTACGCCGGCGACGTCCCCGAGAACAGCGTGCCCGCCGAGGAGTTCCTGCTCCGCCGGGCCGCCGCCTACCGCGCGTACTGGGAGAACCAGCCGCTGCGCGCCCCGCAGCGGCCCACCGGCCCCGACATGCGGCTCTACCGGCGGCTCCGGTTCGGGCGCCTGGCGCAGTTCGACATCCTGGACACCCGCCAGTACCGCAGCGACCAGGCGTACGGCGACGGGTGGAAGGTCCCCGGACCTGAGTCCGAGGACCCCGCCCGCACCCTGACCGGCGCCACCCAGGAGCGCTGGCTGATCGACGGCTGGCGCACCTCGCGCGCCACCTGGAACGTCGTGCCCCAGCAAGTCACCTTCGCCCAGCGGCGCGACGTGCCCACCGACGCCTACAAGCTCTCGATGGACTCCTGGGACGGCTATCCCGCCTCCCGGCAACGGGTGCTGGACGGCGCCGAGTCGGCGGGCGTCGAGAACCTGCTGGTCCTCACCGGTGACGTGCACGTCGCCTACGGCTTCGACCTGAAGAAGGACTTCGACGACCCCGCCTCCCGCACCGTCGGCACGGAGATCGTCACCACCTCGGTCACCAGCGGCAAGAACGGCTCGGTGAAGCCCGCCAACTGGAACAACCAGATGGCGGCCAACGGGCACCTGAAGTTCTACGACGGCCGGCGCGGGTACGCGCTGGTCTCCCTCGAAGGCGACCACGCCCGCGCCGACTTCCGTGCGGTCGACGCCGTCACCACGCCCGGCGCCCCCGTCCGGACAGCCGGTTCCTTCGTGACGGAGGCGGGAAACCCGGGCCTGACCCCGGCCTGATCACCTCCTGCCGGCAGTGGGTCAGGACGCGCCGCCGGTGGGCGGGTCGGAGGGATAGCGGACGCCGATGCGGGCCCGGACCGCGTCGAGCGTCCGCATCACCGCCAGCGATCCGTCCAGCGGCACCAGCGGGGACTCGGTCTCGCCCGCCCGCAGGGCGCGCATCACCTCGACGGCCTCGTACTGCATGCCGGAGAGGCCCTCGGGACCCGGGCCCGTGACGATCTTCTCCGGCGCCGGGTCCGCGGAGCCGGCCCGGTGCAGGAGGAGGTGGTCGGGGTGGAAGAAGTCGCGCGGGAGGTCGATGCGGCCCTTCGTGCCGACGACGGTCGCCGCCGTGGCGTGGTGGCCCACGATCGAGCAGGAGAGCAGCGCGGTCGCGCCCGAGTCCCAGCCCAGCAGTATCCCGGTGTTCAGGTCCACGCCCTCGGGGGAGAGCAGCGCGTCCGCCCGCACGCGGTCCGGCTCGCCCAGCAGCAGGTGCGCGAAGGACACCGGGTAGACCCCCAGGTCCAGCAGCGCGCCGCCGCCCAGCGCGGGGTCGCGCAGCCGGTGCTCGGGACCCACCTCGCCCGCGAACCCGAAGTCGGCCTGGACGGTGCGGATCTCACCGATCGCGCCCTCGCGCACCAGCTCCGTCATGCGGCGGACGACCGGGTTCAGGTACGTCCACATGGCCTCCATCAGGAAGAGCCCGCGCTCCCGGGCGAGCGCGACCAGCTCGGCGGCCTGCCCCGCGTCCAGCGTGAACGCCTTCTCGCAGAGCACGTGCTTCCCGGCACGCAGCGCCAGCGCGGCCGCCTCGTGGTGCGCGGAGTGCGGCGTGGCGACGTACACCACATCGACGTCCTCGTCCGCGACGAGTTCGGCCCAGCTCCCGTAGGCCCGCCCGATCCCGAACCGCTCCGCGAACGCGCGGGCCGACGTCCCGGTGCGCGACGCCACCGCGACCACCTCGGCGTCCGGCAGTCCCAGCAGGTCCTTGGTGAAGGTCGCGGCTATGCCACCCGTCGCCAATATGCCCCAACGCACAGTCCCACTCATGCTTCACCCTCGAAATCCGGTACGACCACCACACCTGAGCTGAGAGCATAGATGTGGATTTCAACGATGTGGAGACGAAGCATGCCGGACAACGGCGGAAGCCGGGCCCAGCGACAGCACGAGCACATACCTACGGCGGGAACCGGAGCAGTGATCACCGGGCCCGCCGTTCCCGATCCCGCGCCGGGCCCCGACGGCCCGGCGCTCCCGGGTCTCACCGGACTTCCCGGGACCCCCTCGGCGACCGCCGTCCGGCGGACCGCCCTCCTGGTGACCCTGGTGCTCGGCGGCCTCACCGCGCTGCCGGCCCTGTCCATGGACATGTACCTGCCGGCGCTGCCGGACGTCACCGACGCGCTGCACGCCCCGGCCGCCACCGTCCAGCTCACCCTGACCGCCTGCCTCCTCGGCATGGCCCTCGGCCAGATCGTCGTCGGACCGATGAGCGACCGGTGGGGCCGCCGCGGGCCGCTCCTGGCCGGCATGGTCGTCTACGTCGTCGCCACGGCGATCTGCGCCATCGCCCCCAACGCCGAGATGCTCATCGGCTTCCGCCTCCTCCAGGGGCTCGCGGGGTCGGCCGGCATCGTGATCTCCCGGGCGGTGGTGCGCGACCTCTACGACGGCCTCGACATGGCCCGGTTCTTCTCCACCCTGATGCTGATCTCGGGCGTCGCGCCGATCATCGCCCCGCTGATCGGCGGCCAGGTGCTGCGGATCACGGACTGGCGCGGCGTCTTCGTCGTCCTCACCGTGGTCGGCGTACTGCTCACCCTGGTCGTGTGGAAGAGCCTCCACGAGACGCTGCCGCCCGAGGAGCGCCACACCGGCGGTGTCGTCGAGGCCCTGCGCACCATGCGCGGCCTCTTCGCCGACCGGGTCTTCATCGGCTACACCTTCGCCGGCGGACTCGCCTTCGCGGCGCTCTTCGCCTACGTCAGCGCCTCGCCCTTCGTCATCCAGGAGATCTACGGCGCCTCGCCGCAGACCTTCAGCCTCCTCTTCGGCCTCAACTCGGTCGGCCTGATCATCGTCGGCCAGATCAACGGCAAGCTCCTGGTCGGCCGGGTCAGCCTCGACCGCGTGCTGTTCGTCGGTCTCTCGGTCGTCCTGCTCGCCGCCGTCGCGCTGCTGCTGATGACCGCCGGCGTCTTCGGCGACGTGGGGCTCGCCCCGGTCGCCGGCGCGCTGTTCGTCCTGATGTCCGCGATGAGCCTCGCGCTGCCCAACACCAACTCCCAGGCCCTGATGCGTTCCAAGCACGCGGCGGGCTCCGCCTCCGCGCTGCTCGGCACCACGTCGTTCCTCATCGGTGCCGTCGCCTCACCGCTCGTGGGCATCGCGGGGGAGGGGACGGCCGTCCCGATGGCCGTCGTCCAGACCGTGTGCGCCGCGTCGGCCATGGCCGTCTTCCTGCTGATGTGCCGCCCCTGGCAGCGGCAGGGCCGGGTCGCCGGCGGTCTGTAGACCCGGCCCCGGGCCCTGCGGGGACGGGCCCGGCGCGGGGATCCCGGCGCCGCGGCCGTCCCCGGCCGCAGGTCAGCCGGTGCGCGGATAACCGATCAGATGGGCCCGCTCCTCGCGGTCCGTCGTACGGAAGACGCCCACCCCGGTCGTCTCCGCCACCGGCAGCCGCACGTCACGGGCGAGCGGCTCGGCCGCCCCGTCGACGAAGTCCATCACCACCGGCACCCCGTTGCCGGCCAGCGCCTCCTCGCCGTCGCGGACGTTCCGGGCGCCGTAGGCGAGCCCGTCGTCGGTCACCGAGGCCAGCGTCACGTGGGCCGAGCCGTCCTCGTCCTCCAGGCAGTACCCCTTCCCGCGCACCAGGTCGAACGCGAGGTTCCCGGCGATCAGGTAGTCGCCCGACGGCGGGACGACCGCCTGGGGGAAGCGGCCCGGCCGTATGGCCGGCCGGTGGCACTCGACCGACACCAGCGCCTTGCCGTTCGCCGCGTCGTGCACCGTCCACAGCTCGTGGCTCGCCGCCCGGTCCGAGGACTTCGCCAACTGCCACTTCGCCAGCACCAGCCCCGCCACCACGGACGTCGGCACCCCGGAGGCCGGGTCGGTCCCCTTCGGCGCGACGTTCCGGCTGTACCAGCCGCCCGGCACCCAGAACTCCCGTGCCCCGCTCACCAGCAGCCCCTGCCCGGTCTGGCCGACCACCTCCGTCAGCGTGCGGCAGGAAGCGCAGCCCTTGGGGTACTTCAGCCCGGAGGCCGCGATCTTCGACGTCCCGCCGGTCACCGGGTCGACCAGAGCGGTGTTCGCCGCGTCGTCGGAGACCACGATGTCCGGGCCGCTCGCCGAGACCGACGGAGCGCCGCTCCACGGCAGCTCCACGTGGCGCCGGTCACCCCCGGCCGCCGCGTACACGTCGAGCGAGAGGAACGTCTCCGAGGGCGCGAGCCCGTCGCCCGCACTCCCGTACGACCAGGTGACGAAGAACTGCCGGTCCTCGCGGGAGACGGTCAGCAGCCGCGGATAGTGGTCCGGGTCCAGCGACTGGCGTGCCTCGCCCTGCCATCCCGGCTTCCCGGTGGCGGTGTCGAGGGTGCGCAGCCGGTAACGGCGGTCCGCCGAACGCTCCAGATACGCGAGGGTGCCCGTCGGCCAGGAGAACGCGATGTCCGGGGAGGCACCGACGATCTCCCACCCGCTCGCCGTCGAGTACTGCGGCGGTACGTCGAGCACGGTCCGCTTCGCGGACGCACCGGGGGCCGGCTCCGCGGCGGCCGGGGCGGAAGCCGCCCCGGAGGTCTCGCTCCCGCTCTTCCCCTCGCCCTCCCCGTCTCCGTCCGGGGAGCCCCCGCCGCAGGTCGCCAGCAGCAGGAGGAGCGCCAGGAAGACCACCCCGCCGACCAGAGTCAGCCGTACGATCCTCTGTCTCATGGGTCCCCCTGTGGTGCCGTCGCGGGTCTCGCGGCGGTCAGCGTAGCAACTGCCACGTGACCGAGCGGAGTTGAACCACCCCGCTGTCGCGCACCCGTTGCGGGGGGACCCCGCGCCGCGCCCGTCGGAGCGGTGCCGCGGTGAGCGGTGCCGAGCGCGGGCGCCCGGCCGCCCCGCGCGGCACTAGAATTCCTCGGTGAACGCCACCCTCCCCACCGCCGAAGCCCTGCGCGCGGCCCTCGCCGGCCTCGTCGACGGGCTGCCGCCCAAGCAGGCGACGCAGGCCGTCGACCGGCTGATCGCCAGCTACCGCGGCACGACCCCCACCGACGCGCCGGTGCTGCGGGACCGGGCGGACGTCGTCGCCTACGCCGCGTACCGGATGCCCGCGACCTTCGAGGCCGTACGGGCCGCCCTGGACGCGCTCCGCGAGGCCGCGCCGGAGTGGGAGCCCGCCACCCACACCGACGTCGGCGGCGGCACCGGTGCGGCGAGCTGGGCGGTCGCCGGGGCCTGGGACGGACCCGGGACCACCGTCCTGGACTGGGCCGAACCCGCCCTGGAACTCGGCCGCGAGCTGGCCGGGGCGGGCGGGCCCGCCGGGCTGCGGACCGCCCGGTGGCAGCGCGCCAGGATCGGCGAAGCCCTGGAGCTCGCCCCGACGGACCTGGTGACCGTCTCGTACGTCCTCAAGGAGCTGACCCCCGCGGCCCGTGACGGGCTGGTCGACGCGGCGGCGGGTGCCGCGCAGGCTGTCGTCGTCGTGGAACCCGGCACCCCGGACGGGTACGCCCGGGTGATCGAGGCGCGCGACCGGCTGATCGCCGCGGGGCTGACCGTGGCGGCCCCCTGTCCGCACAGCGCCGCCTGCCCCATCGAGCGGGGCACCGACTGGTGCCACTTCTCCGCCCGGGTCAGCCGCTCCTCCCTGCACCGGCAGGTCAAGGGAGGGACGCTGAGCCACGAGGACGAGAAGTTCAGTTACGTCGTGGCGACCCGCTTCCCCGTCGAGCCGGTGGCCGCCCGGGTGACCCGCCGTCCGCAGATCCGCAAGGGCCAGGTCCTGCTGGAACTCTGCACCCGGGACGAGGCGTTGCGGCGCGAGACGGTCACCAAGCGCCACGGAGCGCTCTACCGGGGCGCCCGGGACACCGACTGGGGCGACGCCTGGCCGCCGGCCGGGGAGGGGTGACCCCCGGCGGGACCGTCACGGGTGGGCCGCCGCCCCGCGGGGCGGTGATCACGCCCCCCGCAGCTCCTGGGTGCAGCACTTCACGCTGCCACCGCCCTTGAGCAGCTCGCTCAGATCCATCGGGACCGGCTCGAAGCCCCGGTCCCGGAGGGGACCGAACAATCCCGTGGCGCCCTGCGGCAGCAGGACGTGCAGACCGTCCCCGACCGCGTTCAGGCCGAGCGCGGCGGCGTCCGGTTCCCCGGCGATCAGCGCGTCGGGGAAGAGCCGCGCCAGCACGGACCGGCTGCCCGGGGAGAACGCGTCGGGGTAGTACATGATCTCGTCGGCCGCGTCGTCGAGCACGCAGAGCGCCGTGTCCAGGTGGTAGTAGCGCGGGTCCACCAGATGCAGGCCGATCACCGGCCGGCCGAAGAACTCCTGCGCCTCGTCGTGCGCCAGTGGGCTGGACCGGAATCCGGTCCCGGCCAGCACGAAGGAGGCGGTGACCGCGAAGTCGCCCTCGCCCTCGTTCACGTGCGCCGGTTCGTGGAACTCCCCATAGCCGTGCGACCGGAACCACTCCCGGTGGGCCGCGGCCTCGGCGTGCCTCTCCCGGTGCGCGAACATCGCGCCGAGCACCCGCCCGTCGATCACCGTCGCGCCGTTGGCGGCGAAGACCATGTCCGGCAGGCCGGGCAGCGGCGTCAGCTCCTCCACCGTGTGGCCGAGGGAGCGGTAGCGGTCCCGCAGGTCCTCCCACTGGGTCCGCGCCAGCCGGAGGTCGACGGGCTTGGACGGGTCCATCCACGGGTTGATGGAGTAGGTGACCCGGAAGTGCGTGGGGGCGCACATCAGATAGCGACGAGGGGTGGCGTCACGTGGCACGGGGGCTCCTCACGAACGGCAGCCTCGGCTGCGGCACGGTGGGGTGCGCGCGGTCTGCGCGTGAGCCCATGGTGCGCCGCCCGGGCCGGGATGCGCAGTGCTCCGATCGGGTGACCCCCCCCGGCGCCGGCGGGGGTGGTGCCGGGCGGCCCGGGACGGGCCGCCCTGGGGCCCGACCTCCACGCGAGCGCGCCGGGCCGGGCCGATGGGAGAATATGTCCGCGAATGCCGCATTATCCAGCGTGATGTCCCTCACTCGGGGCGGTGGTGTCCCGTCAAGCTGGTGGACTCTGGCCACCCGGAGAGCAGGATGGTGGGACCATGGACGGGTAACGCTGAGGTGAGGGGATAGATGGGCGCCGATTCCGGCCGTACGCGCGGCACCGAGGGCAAGATTTCCCAGTGGCTGCGGCGACGACCCAAGCAGCAGCAGGCCGACGCGGACGCATGGGCGAGGCTGGGCATGCTGCTGGCCGTCGCCGAGGCGGGGATGCCGATCTCGCCCGCCGCCCACCCGCTCGGATTCCGATGTTCGTGCGAGCGCGTCGGATGCCCCACCCCCGCCCGCCACCCGGTGTCGTTCGCCTGGCAGACGCAGTCGACCACCGACGCCGCCCAGATCGAACGCTGGGCCGAGGGACAGCCACTGGCGAACTTCATCACCGCCACCGGCATGATCCACGACGTGCTGGACGTTCCGCTCTCCGCCGGCGTCAAATCCCTGGCCCGGCTGACCGAACGCGGCATCGACGTCGGACCCGTCGCCCGCTCCGGCGACGACCGGATGCTCTTCTTCACCGCCACCCGCGGCACCCCCGAGGACGAGGACGAGTGGTGGCCCTGCGAACTCGACTCGCACCCCGAGACCATGGACGAACACCCCGGTCTGCGCTGGCACTGCCGCGGCAGCTATGTGCTGCTCCCGCCCGCCCGTCTCCCCGGTGACCTCGACGTGCGCTGGGAGCGCGGCCCCGAGCACCCGCTGCCGGACCCGCTGACCCTGCTGGAGGCGCTGACCGACGCCTGCGCCGCGTACGTCGACAGCGACGAGGCGACCGGCCTGGACCCGGCCGCGGTGGCCTGGCCCCTCGGCCGCTGATCCGCCGGCCACCGTTCCCGGGCGCCGGCCGCCGGACGCCGCGCCCCCTACGGCGGGCCTCCGTTCAGCGCGCCGGTCTCACTCGCCGGTCGCCGCGACCAGCCCCGGCAGCCGGTTGAGTACGGTCACCTTCCCGCCCCCGGCGGCGCCCGCCGCGGGCACGTACACCAGCTGGCTGGAGACGCGCTCCTTGGTGAGGGTGCTCTTCACCTCGCCCGAGAGCAGCGCCTTCGTGTCCCTGTTCACCTCGGGCTTCAGGCCCTGGGCGGCCGTCTGGCGCTCGAAGTGCTTGCTGCTGAAGAAGACCAGCGCCCCGCCGTCCTTCGTCGCCAGCCCGAACGGGCGGAACGCGCCGTCGAGCGGGCGGTCCACGTACTGGTAGGAGAACCCCGGCTTCTTCGCTCCGGCCCGGGCCGCCCGCCAGCCCGAGGTGGTCCCGCCCGCCGCGAACACGTCCGGCGCGCCGGTGGAGAGATAACCGGTGTACGAGGAGCTCAACTCGTCCGGCGCCACGACCAGTTCACCGGCCACGCTCTCGGCCGGCTTCGCCAGCCCGTCCGCGTCCCGCGCGAACTCCGGTACCCGCGAGGGCGCCACGACCCCCAGATAGGGGACCTTCCACGGGGCGTCGGGGCCGGTCCGCTCGAAGACCAGCAGCCAGCGGGTGTCCCCGTCGCCGCCGTCCTCGTCCCGGTTGGAGTCGGCGTCGGCGAAGAAGTAGCGGGGCCAGCCCGCCTTCCTGGGTATGACGTAGTGCGCGTCCGAGAGCTCCAGCGGATCGTGTCCCTCGCCACCCGGCTCGGTGTACGTGGCGCGGGCCTTCAGCCCCGCCTGGTTGATCGCGCCGAGCGCCCCGGTGACCCGTCCGGCGTCCAGGGCCGGATCGAGCGCCGTGTCCGCCGCGTTGTACGCCGTGAGGAAGTCCTCGAGCGCCCGGGCCGCCTCGGACTCCGTCGCCGCGGGCACCCGCTCCAGCTCCCCGTGCACCGTCACGCAGCCGCTCGCCGTCACGCCCAGTACCGTCGCCACCGCGAGCCCCGCCGCCGACCGACCCAGCCTTCTCATCCGTTGCCTTCTGCGCCTTCTGATCCGTCGTCCGCACTGACCGTTGGAACCCTACCGGGGCGAAGCCCGGTGCGCGGGTGGGGAGTCGAGATACCTCCGGGCACGGCGATCCCACGTCATCGGCCGGCCCGTCCGCCCTGACGACCAGGAACCGACCGGTGACACCGCGTCCCGAACAGATGCTTGAATGCCGGTATGAGTGAATTCGACGTACCCGACGGCATCGACGTCCTGCGGGTGTTCTGCGCCCCCGACGGCCGCCACGGGAACGCCCTCGGGGTCGTACGGGACGGGTGCGACTACCCCGACGAGACGGCGCGGCAGGCGCTCGCCGCCGAACTCGGTTTCAGTGAGACGGTGTTCGTGGACGACCCGGAGCGCGGACGGGTGGACATCCACACCCCCGGGCTCCGGCTGCCGTTCGCCGGGCATCCGCTGGTCGGCAGCGCCTGGCTCCTCGATCTGGAGGTCCTGGAGCTGGAAGTGGGAGAGGTGTTCGCCCGCCAGGACGGCGAGTTCACCTGGATCACCGCCCGCCCGGAGTGGGCGCCGCCCCGGGAGCTGGTGCGCTACGACTCCGCCGCCGAGGTCGAGGCGCTGACCGGACCCCCGCCGGGGGAGGGGTGGCTGTACGTGTGGGCCTGGGAGGACGAGGCGGCGGGGCGCGTACGGGCGCGCGGGTTCCCGCGCCGCGACGACGGCATCGTGGAGGACGAGGCGACCGGAGCCGCCGCCCTGCTGCTCACCGCGCTGCTCGGCCGGGCCCTCAACATCATCCAGGGACGCGGCTCCCAGATCCTCACCGCCCCCGCCCCGGACGGCACGGTGGAGCTCGGCGGCCGGGTCGTGCTGGCCCACCGGGGCTGAACCCCCCGACCGCGACGGGTCCGGCAGGTGGCAACCGCCCCACCGGGTCCGCGCGGTCGCACGTCCGTGTGCGCGCGGTCGCCGTCACGCGCCGAGCGGGAAGACCTCGCCCAGCTCGCGGAAGACGGCCGTGTTGAGCGCGAAGGCGCGCTTGCACTCGTCCACGACGCGCCGCTTCTCCAGGTCGTCGGCGTCGACCGCGTCCAGCAGCGTGCGGTAACTCCGCTTGAAGGCCGCCGGGTTGGCTATCTCCTCGAAGACGTAGAACCGCACCCCGTCGCCCTTGTGCGCGAAACCCCAGGCCTTCTCGGCCCGGTCGCGGATGATCTGCCCGCCGGAAAGGTCCCCGAGGTAGCGGGTGTAGTGGTGCGCGACGTAACCGGCGGGCCAGTCGCGCGCGCAGGCGGCGACCCGCTCGGCGTACGCGGCGGTGGCCGGCAGCGGCTCCAGGCCCTCGCGCCACTCGGGGCCCCGCAGGTGCGCCAGATCGCGCTCCAGTGCGGTGAGCCGCATCAGCGGCGCCTGTATGAAGGGTCCCGCGACCGGATCGTGGCGCAGCCGCTCGGCGCCCTCCTCCAGCGCGCGGTACACGAACCACAGCTGCTCGGTGTAACGGGTGTACGCGTCCACGCCGAGGCGCCCGCCGAGCATGTCGCCCATGAAGGCCGAGGTCTCCGCCTCCGCGTGCTGCTCGTGCGAGGCGGTGCGGATGACCGTGGAGAACGGGGGGACGGGGGTGACGGTGCCGACGGACATGTCCAAGGCGGGCCTCCGGGGGCCGAGGGAGCGGGAGGAGCGGGAGGGGCGGATGGGCGCGTACACCGGCGCACGCACTCGCGCCGCACCGAGCGCTCCCCCGATCCTCTTGCTGAGCCCTGCCTCCGTCAACATCGTCCCGACGGGCTGTCGGCAAACGGACGGGCCAGGCCCCGACCGGGGGCTCGCACGCTTCTCGCGTGCGGCCCCGGCACACGGCGGCCAGGGGGCCGACCGCGCGGGACGGCGGCCCTCGAAGGCCCTACGGCAGGGTGAGGATGTCGGCCCCGGTCTCCGTCACCACGAGGGTGTGCTCGAACTGGGCCGTCCGCTTGCGGTCCTTGGTCAGGACGGTCCAGCCGTCGTCCCACATGTCGTACTCGTGGGTGCCCAGGGTCAGCATCGGCTCGATGGTGAACGTCATCCCCGGCTTCATCACGGTGGTGGCGTGCGGGCTGTCGTAGTGCGGCACGATCAGGCCGGAGTGGAACGAGGTGTTGATGCCGTGCCCGGTGAAGTCCCGCACCACGCCGTAGCCGAAGCGCTTGGCGTAGGACTCGATGACCCGGCCGATCACGTTGATCTGGCGACCGGGGCGCACCGCCTTGATGGCCCGGACCAGCGACTCCCGGGTCCGCTCCACCAGCAGCCGGGACTCCTCGTCCACGTCGCCGCAGAGGTAGGTGGCGTTGTTGTCGCCGTGCACACCGTTGAGGTACGCCGTCACGTCCAGGTTCACGATGTCGCCGTCGCGCAGCACCGTCGAGTCCGGGATGCCGTGGCAGATGACCTCGTTGACGGAGGTGCACAGGGACTTGGGGTAGCCGCGGTAGCCGAGCGTCGAGGGGTACGCGCCGTGATCCACCATGAACTCGTGGGCCACCCGGTCCAGTTCGTCGGTGGTGACGCCCGGGGCGATGTGCTTGGCGGCCTCTTCCATCGCCTGCGCGGCGATCCGGCCCGCGATCCGCATCCGCTCGACGGTGTCGGAGTCCTGGATCTCCGGACCGGTGTACGGCGTCGGGCCCGGCTTCCCCACGTACTCGGGGCGCCGGATATTTCCGGGTACGGAACGGACGGGGGAGATCTCCCCGGGGGCGAGCAGCGACTGACCAGACATGTCAGCGAGTCTAACCAGCGACCCTGGGGCAAGCTGGCACAGAGGAAAGGAGTCCCGATGGCCCTGTTCAAGAAGCGCACGGTCGGCAAACCGGGCGAGTGGTACTACTGCCTGGAGCACAAGAAGGTGGAAGAGGGCCCCGAATGCCCGGCGAAGGACCGCTTCGGTCCGTACGCCTCCCGCGAGGCGGCGCAGCACGCCATGGACACCGCGCAGGAGCGGAACCTGGAGTGGGACACCGACCCCAAGTGGCACGACCGCAACCGGCCCCCGGCCTCCTGACTCCGCGCCCCGGCGGATCCGTCCCAGCGCCGTCCGCCCGCCGGGACGGGACCGCGCGGCCGGTCCGCCCGCCCGGGCCGTCACGCCGCCGGAACCCCCGGGGCGGTCGGCGCGCCCGGGGCGGTGGGGCCGGTGGTCCGGCCCGCGGCCTCCCGGCGCCGTACGGCGTCCTCGTCGGTCCCGGAGTCGTACGCGAGCAGTTTCGGGAGCGCCGCCGCCAGCAGCGCCACCGAGGCGACGCAGGCGGCACCGCCGGTCCAGATCGCCGACCGGGTACCGGTCCAGCCCGCCATCGCGCCGGCCCGGACCTGGCCGAGCTGGGGGCCGACGCTGTAGGAGAGCACCTCGATACCGGCCAGCCGGCCCCGCAGTTCCTCCGGAATGGTCTGGTTCCAGATCGCTGACCGGCCGAGTCCGCTCAGCATGTCGCCCGCGCCCGCCACGCCCAGGCAGACCAGCACCGGCCCGACGCTCTCGAAGAGCCCCGCGCCCACGATGGCGAGTCCCCAGGCGCCGGCCCCGAACACCACCAAGAGCCCGTGTCGCCGCACCCGGGAAACCCACCCGCTGGTCAGACCCAGCAGCAGCGAGCCCACCGACCCGGCCGCATACATCAGGCCCAGCGACCAGGGGGCGTCCAACTCGTCCGCGAGGAACGGGAAGACCGTGTTCGGGAAGGCGAAGAACATCGCCGCGAGGTCGATCGCGTACGTCCCCAGCAGCACCGGCCGGCTCCATGCGTACGCCGCGCCCCGGGCGATCTGGCGCAGTGACGGTTTCTCCGCGTCACGGGGGCGAGATCGGGGAGGGCGGCCGCGAGGAGGCGGAGGGCGCGGGAAGCGCGGCGGGGGAGCGGGTCGGTCACGGGGGGTCATGCTCCGCGTGCCCGCCTCTCCGGCGCAACCCGATTCCGGCCCCGTCCCGCAGCGGGTCGGGGCACGCTACCAGCGGGCGGGCGGCGGCGCGGTGAGCCGGTCGGCCAGCCGGGAGAGCCGGTCCCGGAAGGAGCGGCGCCCCCGCACGGACGGGCCGGCCGTCTCCCCGGCCGCCGCGCTCACCAGGTGCTGCACGGTGTCCAGGTCCACGTCGTCCTCCTCGGTCACCACCAGCGCCTCGTGGCCGAGTCCTCGCACCTCGGGATCGCCGCCGCCCAGCGTCAGGACGGTCGCGCCGGAGCGCCGGGCGTCCCACACCCGCTCCATCAGCCCGCCGTCCGGCCGCTCCGGCGCGACCAGCAGGAGCGTCTCTCCCCGTCCGGCCGCCTCGATCCGGCCGAGTCCCACCGCCAGGTGGGCCGGATCGGACGGCCGTACCCGGTGGCGCACCAGCGTGGGGCTCAACTCGGCCAGCCCCGACCACGCCGCCTCGTCGACCAGGTGCGCGGCCAGGTGCCAGGGCTCGTACGTCTCGGTCCCGACCAGCAGCAGCCCGCCGCCCTGCGGAACGACGGACGAACGCAGCGCCCCGGCGAACCGGCGGGCCGCGCCCGGCCACTCGGTCCCCGCGAGCACCTCACGCAACAGCGCCACGCGCACGGCATCCATGGCCCGGCATCATGGCGCAGCCCGCGGCTGTCCCGCAGGCGGACGCGGAAGGTGCACCCGTACGGGCGGTCCTCGCGGAGCACGCCGGGACGGGGCGTACGGCGGCCGGCGGAAGGTCCCCAGTAGGGTCGGCGCCATGACTACCCACGACAGTGCCGGTGCGCCAAAGGCACCCGCGAAGGACCCCTGGGACCTGCCCGACGTCTCCGGACTCTCCGTCGGCGTGCTCGGCGGCACCGGGCCGCAGGGCCGTGGACTCGCCTACCGCCTCGCCCGTGCCGGGCAGCGCGTGACCATCGGTTCCCGGGACGCCGCCCGCGCGGCCGGGGCCGCCGCCGAACTCGGACTCGGCATCGAGGGCGCGGACAACGCCGCCTGTGCGCTCCGCAGTGACGTCGTGATCGTCGCCGTGCCGTGGGAGGGCCACGCCAAGACGCTGGAATCGTTGCGCGCGGAGCTCGCCGGGAAGCTCGTGATCGACTGCGTCAACCCGCTCGGCTTCGACAAGAAGGGCGCCTACGCCCTCAAGCCGGAGGAGGGCAGCGCCGCCGAACAGGCCGCCGCCCTGCTGCCCGACTCCCGCGTCACCGCCGCCTTCCACCACCTCTCGGCGGTGCTGCTCCAGGACCCCGCCATCGACGAGATCGACACCGACGTGATGGTGCTGGGCGAGGCCCGCGCCGACACCGACATCGTGCAGGCACTCGCCGGCCGGATCGCGGGCATGCGCGGCGTCTTCGCCGGACGGCTGCGCAACGCCCACCAGGTCGAGTCCCTCGTGGCCAACCTGATCTCGGTCAACCGCCGGTACAAGGCACACGCGGGGCTGCGCGCCACCGACGTGTGATCCCTGCCGGACGCCCCGTGGCACGGGGCCGACCCGGGGCGGAACGGAACGGGGCATGAGGGACACTGGACGGGAACCGCGCACCACCCCGGACAGGAGCCGCCCCCATGCCCCGCATCGCCCTCTTCTCCCTCGCCGTCTGCGTCCTCGCCGTCGTCGCGGCCGTGGTCTCCTTCGCGCAGGGCAGCCTGCTGGGCATCCTCTGGGTGCTGGTGGCGGGTCTCTCCTCCAACATGACGTGGTTCTACCTGCGCCGGCACCGCCGGACCGCCGGCCGCTGACCCCGGCCGGCGCGCGCTTCCCGGACCCGCGGTCCGCGCGCCCGCCCCGCGCGAGGTCCGGTCGCCACGACCCGGACGCCTACGACGGGGGCAGGCAGACGGGGTTGCCCTCGCCGGAGAGTGCCCGCCAGAAGCGGTAGGCGTCCTGCCCGCAGTACGTCTCGAACTCACTCACCCCGAGCCCCCGCAGCAGCGCGTCCACCGCGTCGAAGAACGCGGCGTTCACCCCCGGTACCCAGAGCAGCCCGAAGACCGCGATCAGTCCGAACGGCGCGAACGGCTCCACCTGGCGCCGGACGTCGTACGAGAGCCACGGCTCGATCACCCCGTACCCGTCCAGCCCCGGCACCGGCACGAAGTTGAGGATCGCGGCCGTGACCTGGAGCATCGCCAGGAACGCCAGCGCGTACCGGAACACCCACGGCACCCCGTCGAGCGCGCCCAGCCAGAACGGCGCCGTGCAGACGACGGCGAACAGGACGTTGGTCAGCGGCCCGGCCGCCGAGATCAGACTGTGCTTCCAGCGGCCCCGGATACGGCCCCGCTCGATGTAGACGGCCCCACCGGGCAGCCCGATGCCCCCCATGATCACGAAGATCACCGGCAGCACGATGCTGAGCAGTGCGTGGGTGTACTTCAGCGGGTTGAGCGTCAGGTACCCCTTCGCCCCGATCGAGATGTCCCCGCTGTGCAGCGCCGTGCGGGCGTGCGCGTACTCGTGGAGGCAGAGCGAGACGACCCAGGCCCCCGTGACGAACAGGAAGACGGCGAACTCCGCCCGGTCGGCGAAGCCCGTCCACACCGCCCAGCCGGCGACGGCCGTGACGGCGACGATCCCGAGGAAGATCGGGCTGATGCGCCGGTCGTGGCGGCTGATCGCGGTGGTCATGCGAGGAGAGTAGCGCCGCGCCGGACGGTCACTCAGGCGGTGTGCGGTGGAACGTGACCGGGGCCACCGCCCCCGTACGCGGAGGGGGAGGCGCCGGCCCCGTCGGTGACCCGGCCGCCTTCCCGGGCGGTCGCACGGTGGGTGCTCGCCGCGTCGCGGAACGTCGTCCTCGCCCGTACGAGCTATCGGAATATATCGGGTGGCTGTGCGAGCGCCGATCCCCTTCACGGACAATGGCCCCGTGCGCTACTGCATCCTCGGTACGACCCAGGCAATCCGCGACGACGGCACGGCCGTCGCCCTCGGCGGGGCGCGCCTGCGCGCCCTGCTCACCGTCCTCGCCCTGAACCCCGGCCGGGCGGTCACGGTGGCGGCCCTCGTGGACGAGGTGTGGGGCGGTGATCCGCCCGCCGACGCGCCGGGGGCCGTCCAGGCGCTGGTGGGGCGGCTGCGCCGGGCGATCGGCCGGGACGCCGTCGCCTCCGCGGAGAACGGCTACCGCCTCGCCGCCGAACCCGACGCGGTCGACCTGCACCGGTTCGAGCGGCTGACGGGGGAGGGCGGCCGGGCCCTGGAGGCCGGCGACGGAGAGAAGGCGCTCGACGTCCTCGACGCGGCCCTCGCCCTGTGGCGCGGTCCGGCCTTCGCCGACCTGCCCGACCGCACCGCCGCCGCCGCGCGCTGGGAGGCCCGGCGGCTCGCCGCCCGCCGCGCCCGGGGCAGCGCCTTCCTCGCCGTCGGCCGCGCCGACGAGGCGCTGCCCGAACTGGTCGCGCTCTGCGCCGACCACCCGCTCGACGAACCGCTCCAGGCGCTGCGCATCCGCGCCCTGCGCGACGCGGGCCGCACCGCCCAGGCCCTCGCGGCGTACGAGGAGGTGCGCACCCTGATCGCCGCTCGGCTGGGAACCGACCCCGGAGCGGAACTGCGCACGCTCCACGCGCAGTTGCTGCGCCACGACAGTGCCGCGCCGACCCGCCCGACCCCGGAGGGCGCCCGGCCCGGCCGTACCGGAGAGCGGGCCGCGACCCCGCCCCGCCCGTTCGGCCCCGACGTCCGGACGCCCGCGAGCGAAGTCCCGGAGGCCGGCAGCGCCCTCGCCCCTCCCACCCGGCCGGTGGCGGGCACTCCCGCCCGGCCGGCACCCGGCAACCTCCGGGCCCGGCTCACCAGCTTCGTGGGCCGGGAGGCGGACATCGCGGTGCTGCGCGAGGACCTGGGACGTTCCCGGCTGGTGACGCTCCTCGGCCCCGGGGGCGCCGGCAAGACCCGGCTCTCGCAGGAAGCCGCCGACACCGCCGCCGACGCGTGGCCGGACGGCGTCTGGATGGCCGAACTCGCCCCCGTCGACGCCCCCGAGGGCGTGGTCGAAGCCGTGCTCTCCGCCCTCGACGCCCGGGAGACCGTGCTGCGCGGCGCCGGCGCCGAGGAGATGCGCGTCGCCGAAGGAGGCGGCGCGACCCCCCTCGTACGCCTCACCGAACACTGCGCGCACCGCCGGCTGCTGCTGCTCCTCGACAACTGCGAACACGTCGTCGGTGCCGCCGCCGCCCTCGCCGACCACCTCCTCGCCCACTGCCCCGGACTCACCGTCCTCGCGACGAGCCGCGAACCCCTGGGCGTACCGGGCGAGTTCGTGCGGCCGGTCGAACCGCTGCCCGACCCCATGGCGCTGCGCCTCTTCGACGAGCGGGGCAACGCCGCCCGTCCCGGGTTCCGCAGCGACGCCGATCCGGCGACGGCGGCGGCCGCGGCCGAGATCTGCCGCCGGCTCGACGGCCTGCCCCTCGCCATCGAACTCGCCGCCGCACGGCTGCGGATGCTCGGCCCCCGGCAGATCGCCGACCGGCTCGACGACCGCTTCCGGCTGCTCTCCAGCGGCAGCCGCACCCTGTTGCCGCGCCAGCAGACGCTCCGGGCCGTCGTCGACTGGTCCTGGGATCTGCTGGACGGCGCCGAACGCGCCGTGCTGCGCCGGATGTCGGTCTTCGCCGGCGGCTGCTCCCTCGCCGCTGCCGAACACGTCTGCTCCCTGCGGGCGGGCGACACCGGCGGCGCCCGGACGGCGGGCGGCGCGCAGGAGGACGCGGTGGACGTCCGCGACGTCGCCGTGCTGCTCGGCTCCCTCGTCGACAAGTCCCTCGTGGTCGCCGAGGAGGCGGGGGACGGCGAGATGCGCTACCGGCTGCTGGAGACCGTGGGCGAGTACGCCGGCGAGCGCCTGGACGAAGCCGGCGAGCGGGCCGCCACGGACCGCAGTCACCTGGTGCACTACCGCGAGCTCGCGCGCACCCGGAGCGCGGGGCTGCGCGGCGCCGGGCAGCCGGTCGCACTGGAACTGTTCCGCCGCGAGTACGAGAACCTGCGCACCGCCTTCCGGCACGCGGTGGCGCTGGAGGACGAGCAGGAGTGCCTCTGCCTCGTCCTGTCGCTCGCCTGGTACTGGATGCTGCGCGACCTGCGGGACGAGGCCCGCCAGTGGGCGGACCTGGCGGCGGCGCTCGGCCCCGACCCGTTCGCCGCGCCCGGCGAGCGCGCTCCCTCCCTGCACGAGCGGTGCACCGACAGGCCGCCGCCGATGGTGCCCGAACAGCTCCAGGAGGCGCGGCGCGGGGTGCGGCTCATCCAACTGGCCAACATGGACCACGAGATGGACCTGTGGATGACCACGGAGTCCATGGAGCGGCTGCGGATCATCGCCCGCACCTACCGGGCCGGCCAGCCGCAGACCTGCCGCTCGCCCGGATCGCTCTGGATCTTCGCCGTCCTCCTCACCGGGGAGGCCGAGGACCTGCGCGCGATGGCCGACGAGATCGTGCGCGCCTGCCGGGTCCACGGCTACGAGTGGGAGCTCGGGTCCGCGCTCCAGACGCGGGCCAACCTGCTCGCCAACCGGGCGGAGTCGGCACCGGAAGCGCGGGCGGACGCGGACGAGAGCCTGGAGATCTTCATCCGCCTCGAAGACGCCTGGGGCGCGGCCGAGGCGCTCGCCTCGCGCGGAGAGGCCAACGAGCAGGCGGGCGAGTACCGGGCCGCCGCCGAGGACTACCTCGCCGCCGTGGAGTACGCGAAGCAGCTCGGCGCCAAGTCCCAGGTCGCCGTCCTGCACGCCCGGTACGCGAACGTCCTCAGCGAGACCGGACGGACCGAGGAGGCGGAGGCCATCCTCCGGGAGATCCTCACCCTGGGCCGCACCCCCGGACACGAGGCGGTGCCGTTCGCCCGGATGCACCTGGGCATGCTCCTCGGCCGCACCGGTCGCGTCGCCGAGGCGCGGGAGCAACTGGACCTGCTGTCCGCGGAGTTCCATTCACAGACGCTGGCCATCTTCGAGGGTTTCGTGCTGGGCGTGCGCGCGTGGCTGGACAACCTCGAAGGGGAGTACGCCCGAGCCCTGGGCACCGCGCTGCGGGCGGTGGAGCGGGCGAAGGACCGGCTGGCGCAGATGGTCGCGCCCCAGATGGTCTGCGTCTACCTCACCACCGTCGCCTGGGCGCTGGCCGGGCTGGGCGGCGAGGAGCGGGGCCGGGCCGCGGCGCTGCTGCTCGGCGCGCGGACGGCGTCGATCTCCCCGCTGGACGTGCCCACCGCGGTGGAGCGGCAGAGTCTGGAGCGGGCCGAGGCGATGGCGCGCGCGGTGATCGGGGACGCGGCCTTCGAGGCGGCGTACGCCGAGGGCGGTGGCCTCGGTGTGGAGGAGGCCACCGCCCTGGCGGACGCGTACAACACCTGAGCCCTGCCGCGCCGGACCGGCGGGTCGCCGCGGGCGCGGCGTCAGCTCGCCTTGCGGAACTTGGCGACGGCCAGCGGCGCCATCACGACGGTGATGAGGCCGGCCCAGGCGAGGGTCACCCAGACCGAGTGGGCGATCGGACCGCCCATCATCAGACCGCGCGCCGCGTCGGCGAGGTTCGACAGCGGGTTGTACTCGGTGAACGTCTGGAGCCAGCCCGGCATCGTCTGGGTCGGCGCGAAGATGGAGGAGCCGAACTGCAGGGGCATCAGCACCAGCATTCCCGTCGCCTGGACCGCCTGGGCCGTCTTCATGGCCAGCCCGAGCAGGATGAAGATCCACATGATGGCGGCACCGAACACCGCCGAGAGCGCCACGGCTTCGAGCAGACCGAGGAACGAGGTCTGGATCTCCATGCCGAGCGCGAAGCCCATCACCAGCAGGATGACGGTGGCGACCATCATCCGCCCCAGCTCCACCACGATCTTCGCGATGAGCACCGAGGACCGGGCGATCGGCATCGTGCGGAAGCGGTCCATGACGCCCTTGCGGAAGTCGTCGTTGACACCGGTGCCGACGGCGGAGGCGATGTTCATCCCCATCATCGCCATCAGGCCGGGGATCAGGTAGTTGAGGTACTCCTCCCGCCCGCCGCCGAGCGAGCCGCCGACGGAGCCGCCGAAGACGTACGTGAAGAGCAGCGTGAAGATGACCGGCATCAGGAGCGCGTCGAACATCGACTCGGGGTCTTTTTTGATCTGGAGGAGGTTGCGCCGGGTCAGCGCCCCGATGTGGCGCAGGTTGGCGCGCAGCCCGATCTTCCCCTCGTCGTTCCCGTGCGGGACCGGGGCGCGGTCGGTGGAGGGCTTGGTCAGTGTGGTCGTACTCATGCGGCGACCTCCTCGTCGGTCGGAGCGGCGGCGGACGCGGTCTTGTCGCCGGTGATGGCGAGGAAGACCTCGTCCAGGCTGGGCAGGGCGGTGGCGACGTGCGCGAGCGGGAAGCCGCGGGTCCCCAACAGGCCTATGGCGGCAGTCAGTTGCTCGTCGCTCAGGATCGGTACGTAGAGCAGTCCTTCGTCCGGCACCGCCTGTGCGCCGGAGATCCCGTCGAGGCCCGTCTCGTGCAGCGCGTGCGCCATCGCGGCCAGGTCGGCCGGGTCGGACGGGCGGATCTGGAGGGTGCGGCCGCCGACCTTCGCCTTCAGCTCGTCGACCCCGCCGCGCGCGATGATGCGGCCCTGGTCGATCACCGTCAGCTCACTGGCGAGCTGCTCGGCCTCCTCCATGTACTGGGTGGTGAGCAGCACGGTCGACCCCTCGGCGACCATCCGCTGCACCTCGTCCCAGACCTCGTTGCGGGTACGGGGGTCGAGCCCCGTCGTCGGCTCGTCCAGGTAGAGGACGGCGGGGCGGCCGATCATGGAGGCGGCGAGGTCGAGCCGGCGCCGCATGCCGCCGGAGTAGTCCATCGCGGGGCGGCGGGCCGCCTCGGTGAGCGAGAAACGCTCCAGGAGCTCGTCGGAGCGGCTGCGGGCCTCCTTGCGGGACAGGTCCAGCAGCCGGCCGATCATGTAGAGGTTCTCCCAGCCGGAGAGCTTCTCGTCCACCGAGGCGTACTGCCCGGTCAGCCCGATGGTGCGGCGCAGCTGCCGGGGCTGCGTGACCACGTCGTAACCGGCCACGGTCGCGTGGCCCGCGTCGGGCACGACGAGCGTGGAGAGGCAGCGTACGAGCGTCGTCTTGCCGGCGCCGTTGGGGCCGAGCACACCGAGCACGGTGCCCTCGCGCACGTCGAGGTCGACGCCGTCGAGCGCCTTGGTGGTGCCGTAGTGCTTCACCAGCCCCCGTACTTCGATGGCGGTTCCACGCCCGGGGTTCATGTCGTTTCGCGTCATGTCCACCATGGGACCAGAGGCGGCCGACAGCTCACCGATATATCGCCGACAGATGTGCGTCAGCCCGCCGATGGGGGATGTCGGCGGGCTGACGGTGGTGCCGGAGATGGCTGTGTGACCGGTGCGGCGGGCGGACCCGCGCGACCGGGCGGCGGGGGCGGCGCCCGCCCCGCGCCGTCAGTGGAAGGTGTGCTCCGGCGCCGGGAACGTGCCGCCGACGACCTCGTCCGCGAACTCCTTCGCCGCGTCACCCATGACCTGGCGCAGGTTGGCGTACTGCTTGGTGAAGCGCGGCACCTTGCCGCCGGTCAGCCCCACCATGTCGGTGTAGACGAGCACCTGGGCGTCCGTACCGGCGCCGGCGCCGATCCCGACGGTCGGGATGTGCAGGGTCCGGGTGACCTCGGCTGCCAGCTCGGCGGGGACCAGCTCCAGGACGACCGCGAACGCCCCCGCGTCCTGCACGGCCTTGGCGTCGCGCAGCAGCTGGTGCGCGGACTCCTCGCCGCGTCCCTGCACCCGGTAGCCCATCGCGTTGACCGACTGCGGGGTGAGGCCGATGTGGGCCATGACCGGGATGCCGGACTCGACCAGCAGCCGGATCTGCTCGTGGCTGCGTTCGCCGCCCTCCAGCTTCACGGCGCCGACCCCCGCCTCCTTGACCAGCCGGGTGGCGCTGCGGAGCGCCTGGACGGGACCCTCCTGGTACGAGCCGAAGGGCAGGTCGCCGACGACGAGGGCGCGCTTGGTGCCCCGTACGACGGCGGCCGACAGCAGGGTGATCTCGTCCATCGTGACGGGCACGGTGGTCTCGTAGCCGAGGTGGCAGTTGCCCATCGAGTCGCCGACGAGCAGGACTGGGATGCCGGCCTCGTCGAAGACGGACGCGGTCATCGCGTCGTAGGCGGTCAGCATGGGCCACTTCTCGCCGCGCGCGGTGGCGGCGGCGATGTCGTGGACGGTGATGCGGCGGGTGCTCTTGCCCCCGTACAGCGACTTGGCGCTGTCGGCGGGGGAGGGCCCGGCGGTGGTGCGGGCAGGCGGGTTCTGCGCAGCGTTGAGCGACATGGCCAACGGCTCCTTCGTCATCTCGAGGCACCCTGACGGCGTCCCCGGATCCCTCCCATGGTGGCATCCCCCGGCGGTGCGCGGGAAGTGGGCCCCCGGTCGCTTCTTCCCGGATCGTCCCCGGAAGCCAGTCGGAAGCCAGTCGGAAGCCAGTCGGAAGCCAGTCGGGAAGGGTAAAGACTTTACAATACGAGACGGTCTCGTATCGAAAAGCCGCTAGGCTCCTCGTCATGTCCATACCGTCCGGCGCTCCTGCCGCCGTGTCCCGTGTCCCGGAGGCGGTCCACCGCCGCCGCTGGGCCATTCTCGCCGTGCTCATGTTCAGCCTGCTCATCGTGGTGCTGGACAACTCGATCCTGAACGTCGCCGTCAAGACGATCGCCAGTCCCGCGCCGGACGGCATCGGCGCCACCCAGAGCGAGCTGGAGTGGGCGATCAACTCCTACACGCTCGTCTTCGCCGGCCTGCTCTTCACCGCGGGCCTGCTCGGCGACCGGCTCGGCCGCAAGCGGGTGCTGCTCTTCGGCATCTCCGTCTTCGTGGTGGGCTCGGCGCTCGCCGCCTTCTCCGACTCGCCCGGCCAGCTCATCTCCTGGCGTGCGGTGATGGGTCTCGGCGCCGCCTTCGTGATGCCGGCCACCCTCGCCATCCTGATGAACGTCTTCGAGCCCGACGAGCAGCCCCGCGCCATCGGCATCTGGGCCGGCGGCGTCGGCCTGGGCATCGCCATCGGCCCGATCACCGGCGGACTCCTGCTGGAGCACTTCTGGTGGGGCTCGATCTTCCTCGTCAACGTGCCCGTGGGTCTCGTCGCGCTGGTCGCGATGGTGGTCCTCGTCCCCGACTCGCGCGACCCGAAGCCCGGCCGGCTCGACCCGGTGGGCGTGGGCCTCTCCGTCGTGGGCCTGGTGCTGCTCGTCTACGGCATCATCCGGGGCGGCGAACTCGCCGACTTCACCGACCTCACCGTGCTCGCCCCGGTCCTCGGCGGCGTGGTCGCCCTGACCGTCTTCGTCCTGTACGAGAAGCGCACCGCGCACCCCGCGCTCGACGTCTCGCACTTCAAGAAGCCGGCGTTCTCCGCGGCCGTCGCCGCCATCGCGCTGGTCTTCTTCGCGCTGATGGGCGTCACCTTCTTCTCCGCCTTCTACCTGCAGAGCGTGCGCGGCTACACCGCGCTCCAGTCCGGACTGCTGGTGCTGCCGCTCGCCGCCGCGCAGATGATCTTCTCGCCGCGCGCCCGGATCGTCGTCCACCGCTTCGGCGTCCGCGCGGTCTGCACCGCGGGCATGGTCCTGGTCGCCGCCGGGCTCGCCGCCTTCGCCGCCTTCGACGCCGGTACGCCCGTCTGGGTGCTCTGCGTGGTCTTCTTCGTCCAGGGCACCGGGATGGCGCACATCATGCCGCCGGTCACCGTCGCCATCATGCAGGCGCTGCCCCGCGAGAAGGCGGGCGCGGGCTCCGCCGTCAACAACACCTTCCGCCAGGTCGGCGGGGCGCTCGGCATCGCGGTGCTCGGCTCGGTGCTCTCCACCGTGTACCGGGGCGACATCGAGGGACACCTCTCCGCCGTGCCGCCCGGCGCCCGGGACGTCGCGGGCGAGTCGATCGAGGCCACGCTCGGCGTCGCCGCGAAGCTCGGCCCGGCCGGCAAGCCGCTCGCCGCGGCGGCCTCGGACTCCTTCATCGTGGCCATGCACGTCGCCGCGCTCGGCTCCGCCGCCATCGCGCTGGCCGGCGCCGTGGTCGTCGCGCTCTTCCTGCCCGGCAGGTCCTCCGCCGCTCCGGGCCCCGCGGCACCCGTGGAGCGCGGCTCCGCCCCCGTCCCGGCCGCGCCGGGCCGCAACGGCTGATCCCGCAACCGCGCCGGCCCCGACGACCCACCGACCCGACGACCGACCGTCCCGACGACCGACCGTCCCGACGACCGACCGTCCCGACACCGCCCGGACCCGGGAGGCCCCGGCCCCGGGTCCGCGGCCCGGGCCGGCGGGAGGACGGAGCTCCGGTCGGCGAGAATCGTCACGGCGGTCGTACGGGCGAGGAGAGGCGGAATCAGGTGCGGCATCAGGAAGGGGACCACGGCCCGGTGCGGGACCCGGACCAAGGGCCCGAACGGGCTCCGGGGCGGGAGCCCGGGCACACGCGGACGCCCGAGCACGACCGGGGCCCCGGCCGTCCTCGCAGCGCCGCCGCCGAACGGGCCATCCTCGACGCCGTCATCGCCCTCCTGGAGGCCGGCGAACCCCTCTCCGGCCTCTCCATCGAACGCATCGCCCGCACCGCCAAGGTCGGCAAGGCGACCATCTACCGCCGCTGGAGCGGCAAGGAGGAACTCTTCCTCGACGTCCTGCGGGACATGGAACCGCCGGACCCCGTCGTCTCCGGCACCGCCGGGCTCGCCGACCTGCGCCTGCTCATGGAGTCCCAGCGCACCCGGGGACTGGCCCAGCGCTCGTCGGTCCTGCTGCACAACGTGTTCGCGCAGATGAAGAGCCACCCCCGGCTCTGGGCCGAGTACCAGGAGACCGTCATCGCGCCCCGTCGGACCGCGATGGCCGAGGCCGTCCGCCGCGCCGTCGAGGCGGGCGAACTGCGGGCCGACATCGACGTGGAGCTGATGGACGACCTGTTCGTCGGCGCCATGCTCGTGCGCACCCTGCACCGCCGCGACGCGCCGCTGCCGGAGGACCTCGTCGACCGGGTCATGGCCGCCCTGATGCAGGGCCTGGCGCCGGCCTCCTCCACCGCGGACCCGAACGGTCCCGCCCGCGACCGCTGACCCCGGCCCCGCCGCGCTGCCGCCGGCTCTTCCCGCACCGTCTTCGCCGTCGTCCGCGCACTGCCCCGGGCCCCGGGGCGAGCGGGGCGCGCCGGAGCGGGACGGCCGGAAATGAGGGGTCGGTCACAAGGCCGGACGACCGGGTACAAAGCGGAACCCCTGATCCCGTTCCTGTCGTCCTCTTCTCCGTGCCGCCGTCGCGGGCGGAGGGAAAAGGGCCGCCGATCCCCTAGGGTCGGGGACGCGGTGACATGCAGGGCAACGCAGTGAGGAAGCGCGATGGTGCAGGCGTACGGAGCGGACACCGGCAACGACAACGCGGAGCCGCCGCGCGCCGGCTCCCGCTTCCGGAGCGGACTGGCCCGCCTGAAGGCGGACCGGGGCATCTGGCGGCGCGGCATCGTGCTCGCGCTCTGCTCGGTCCTGATGACGCTGGTGATGGCCTTCCACGCCGACATCCCCAACCGGCTGGGCAACCTCGGCAGCCTCACCGAGACCTTCCTGCCGTGGATCGGGGTCTTCCTCCCCGTCCTGCTCCTCCTCGGCCTCCTGCGGCGCTCCGCGACGGCTCTCGTCGCCCTGCTGCTGCCCCTGGCGGTCTGGCTCAATCTCTTCGGCGGCCTGCTGCTCGACGACAAGTCGGGCCCCGGCGGCAACCTCACCGTCGCCACCCACAACGTGAACGCCGACAACCCCGACCCCGCCGGCACCGCCGAGCAGGTCGCCGGCTCCGGCGCCGACGTGGTCGCCCTCCAGGAACTGCCGAGCGGCCAGGTCGCCGCGTACGAGAAGGCGCTCGACGCGCCCTACCCGTACCACTCGGTGCAGGGCACCGTCGGCCTCTGGAGCAAGTACCCGCTCAGCGCCACCCGCCCCGTCGACATCAAGATGGGCTGGGTCCGGGCGATGCGCTCCACCGTCACCGCCCCCGGCGGCAAGATCGCCGTCTACGTGGCCCACCTGCCGTCCGTCCGGGTGAAACTCCACGCCGGCTTCACCGCCAACCAGCGCGACAACAGCGCCGACGCTCTCGGCGAGGCCATCTCGAACGAGCCGCTGAAGCGGGTCGTGCTCCTCGGCGACCTCAACGGCACCATGAACGACCGCGCCCTGAAGGCGGTCACCTCCCAGATGCGCTCCACCCAGGGCGCCGCCGGTGACGGATTCGGATTCAGCTGGCCCGCCGCGTTCCCGATGGCGCGGATCGACCAGATCATGGTCAGGGGGGTCGAGCCGACGTCCTCGTGGACGCTCGCCGCGACCGACAGCGACCACCTGCCGATCGCCGCCCGGGTCGAACTCTGACGCGGCGGGCCGCCCGCGCACGCACGCGTCGGTGGCCCGGGCCGGACCCAGGATGTCGGCGGGGCGGGCCGCCCGCGCCCGTCCCGCGGACGCGCCGGCCCCACTCCGCCGCAACGACCCGTTCACCTCCAGGAACGGATCGTCTGCCACACTTTGTCGAGGCTGCTGAACCGAGCATGCCCGGCAGAGCCGCCGGAGCGTCGCCGGCCGGCCCCCCGACGCCCTCCCGACACCCACCCCACCCCGCCCGGTCCGTGCGCCCGTCCGCGCGGCCGGCCGCTCCGTCACGTCCCCGCCCGGTCACCCCGTCCGTCCGGGGGGACAGTGGCGCGCGCACTCCTCCCGAAAGGTTCCTTTCCCATGCCTCTGGCCTTGCTCGCCCTGGCGGTGAGTGCCTTCGGCATAGGCACCACCGAGTTCGTGATGATGGGGCTGCTGCCCAACGTCGCGGACGACCTGGGTACGTCGGTGCCCACCGCCGGCTACCTCGTCTCCGCCTACGCGATCGGCGTCGTCCTCGGTGCCCCGCTCCTCACCGCGCTCGGCTCCCGCATCCCGCGCAAGCGGATGCTCCTGCTGCTCATGACGCTCTTCATCCTCGGCAACGCCGCCTCGGCGTTCGCCCCCGGCTTCGGCTGGCTCGTCGCGGGGCGCCTGATCGCGGGGCTGCCGCACGGCGCGTTCTTCGGCGTCGGCGCGGTCGTCGCCGCCCGGCTGGTCCCGGAGGGCCGGCAGGCGCGCGCCGTGGCCACGATGTTCCTGGGCCTGACGGTGGCCAACGTCGTCGGCGTACCGGCGGCCACCCTGCTCGGCCAGCACCTCGGCTGGCGGGCGACGTTCCTCGTGGTGGCGGTGATCGGACTGGTCGCCCTGGTCGCCCTGGCCCGGCTGATCCCGCGGATCCCGGTCGCCGAACACCAGGACGTACGCCACGAACTGCGCGCGCTGCGCAACCGCCAGGTGATCCTCGGCCTGCTCACCGCCGTCTTCGGCTTCGCGGGCGTCTTCGCCGTCTACTCGTACCTCTCGTCGATGACCACCGAGGCGATGGGCTTCGGGGAGTCCTCGGTCACCCTGGTGCTCGCCCTGTTCGGCATCGGCATGACCCTCGGCGCGCTCGCCGCCGGACCGCTCACCGACCGTGCGCTGCGGCCGACGCTCTTCGGCGCGCTGGCGGCGCTCACCGTCGTGCTGCTGGTCTTCCCGCTCACCGTGCACGTGAAGTGGCTGGCCCTGGTGATGGTGGTCCTGCTCGGAGCGGTCGGCTTCATGACAACGACCCCGCTCCAGATGCTGGTGATGCGCAAGGCGAAGGACGCCCCCACACTGGCCTCCGCCTCCAACCACTCCGCCTTCAACCTCGCCAACGCGGGCGGCGCCTGGCTCGGCGGCGCGGCCATCTCGGCCGGCTGGGGCTGGACGTCGCCCGCCCTGGTCGGCGCGGTGCTCGCCGTCGCCGGGCTCGGTATCGCGGTCACCGCGACCCTCCTGGACCGCGACGGCACCGAGCCGTCGCGCGTCGTCGCGGGCGGGCCGGAAGCGCCCGCGAGCAGCCGGGAGACCGTGCACAGCGCACCGGGCGAGTGAGCCGGGGGTGAGTGAGCGCGGGGAGCCGGCCATGGGTGAGTGAGCACCGTGGAGCGGTCCCCGCACCCGGACGCGGGACGGGCCGGACCACGTGAGCGACGTGCTCCGGCCCGTTCTCGTCACACGGGCACGGCACGCACCCGGTTCACGTACCCGCCCTCACTCGTGTTCGCCGCTCGCCTCGCGCCAGCGGTTGGTGACGGGCAGCCGCCGGTCCTTGCCGAAGCCCTTGGGCGAGATCTTCGTACCCGGCGGGTACTGCCGCCGCTTGTACTCGGCGGCGTCGACCAGCCGCAGCGTCCGCACCACCAGCTCCTCGTCGAAGCCCGCCGCGACGATCGCGTCCCGGCCCTGGTCCCGGTCGACGTAGAGTTCCAGGATCCGGTCCAGCACGTCGTAGTCGGGCAGCGAGTCGGTGTCCACCTGGCCCGGCCGCAGCTCGGCGCTGGGCGGCTTGGTGATCGACGCCTCCGGGATCGGCGGGGTCTGCCCGCGCTTCTCGGCAACCCGGTTGCGCCACCTCGCCAGCCGGAAGACCGACGTCTTGTAGACGTCCTTGATCGGTCCGTACGCCCCGACCGAATCCCCGTAGAGCGTCGAATACCCCACCGCCAGCTCGGACTTGTTGCCCGGCGCGAGCACGATCTGCCCCTCCTGGTTGGAGATCGCCATCAGCACCGTGCCGCGCAGACGCGACTGGAGGTTCTCCTCCGCGAGTCCGGTCAGCTCCAGCGACTCCATGTACGCGTCGAACATCGGGCCGATCGGTACGGTGCGGTAGTCCAGCCCCGTACGCCGCGCCAGCTCGGCCGCGTCGTCCCGGGAGTGGTCCGAGGAGTACTTCGACGGCATCGAGACGCCGTACACGTGCGCGGGGCCCAGCGCGTCGCAGGCGATGGCCGCCACGAGCGCCGAGTCGATGCCGCCGGAGAGCCCGATCAGCACGCTGCTGAAACCATTCTTCAGGGTGTACGCGCGCAACCCCACGACCAGCGCGGAGTACAGCTCCTCGTCGTCGTCGAGCCGTTCGGCGTACCCGCCGGCCAGCTCGGGCGGGTACGCCGGCAGCGGCTCCCCGGAGAGGACGACGTGGTCGATGCGGAGCCCGTCGCCGACCTCGCCGGACGGCGGTTCGGCCGAAGCGGCCGGCAGGTCGAGATCGAGGATCACGCTGCCCTCCGCGAACTGCGGCGCACGGGCGATCACCTCGCCCTCCGCGTCCACCACGAGCGAGTCGCCGTCGAAGACCAGCTCGTCCTGGCCGCCGGTCATCGCCAGGTACGCGGTGGTGCAACCGGCCTCCCGGGCCCGCCGGCGGACCAGTGCGAGACGGGTGTCGTCCTTGTCCCGCTCGTAGGGGGAGGCGTTGACCGACAGCAACAGCCCGGCCCCCGCGGCGCGTGCGGCCGGCACACGACCGCCGTCCTGCCAGAGGTCCTCGCAGATGGCGAGCGCCACGTCGACGCCGTGCACCCGCAGGACCGGCATCGAGTCGCCCGGCACGAAGTACCGGAACTCGTCGAACACCCCGTAGTTGGGCAGGTGGTGCTTGGCGAAGTTGAGCGCGATCCGCCCCCCGTGCAGCACCGCCGCCGCGTTGCGCGGCGAACCGGCGGGCTGCCCGTAGCGCGGCGCCGCATGCTCGGACCGGTCCAAGTAACCCACGAGGACCGGCAGTCCGCCGAATCCCTCCGCGTCGAGCCGGGCGGCGAGCGCGCGCAGCGCGGCGCGCGAGGCCTCGACGAAGGACGAACGCAGGGCCAAGTCCTCCACGGGATAGCCGGTCAGCGCCATCTCCGGGAACGCCACCAGGTGAGCGCCCTGCCCGGCGGCGTGCCGGGTCCAGCGGACGATCGCCTCCGCGTTGCCGGAGAGGTCACCGACCGTCGAGTCGATCTGACTGAGTGCGAGGCGTAGTTGAGGCACACCCCCAGTCTAATCGTCTTTCTGACGCGATGTCGGGGAGCCCGGTCGTCCCGGGGCCGCGGAGGGCAGCGGGCCGGGCGGCCGCCCGTACGGCTGGAGCGGTTCGGCGCCGGTCAGCCGCCCGCGTACACCCGGGCCGCCCAGTCGCCGATCTGTTCGTCGCTGAGGTGCTTGGCCAGGTCCGCCTCGCTGATCATGCCGACCAGCTTCCTGTTCTCGATCACCGGCAGACGGCGGATGCGGTGCACCTGCATCTCCTCCAGCACCTCCTCCACCCCGGCCCCGGCGTCGATCCAGCGCGGGGTGCCGTGGCAGAGGTCACCGGCCGTCACCTTCGAGGGGTCGTGGCCGCTCGCCACACAGCCGACGACGATGTCGCGGTCGGTGATGATCCCGACCATCCGGTCCTCCGCCCCCTCAGCGGAGACGGGCAGTGCTCCCACACCGTGGTCGCGCATCATCTGGGCGGCGCGGTCCAGCGTCTCGTGCGCCGGAATCCAGTCGGCGCCGGGATGCATGATGTCCTTCGCCGTGGTCATGGGGTACCTCCTGCGTGCCGATCCGTGCCTGAGCACGGCCCCCGTACCACCCCGAGTCCGTCGATCCACCCTCCATCGTCCTCGCGGTCCCGCGCCACCGCCGACCGATATCACCCATACGAGTGACGCCGGTCAGGTGGCGCGGCCGCGGAAGAGGACCGGGCCGAGGAGTACCCGGCCCTCTTCCGCGGCGTCCCGGGCGCGCGGGTGCCCGTGCGTCGGTGCACGCGTGCCGGCGCACGGGCGCGGGCACTACGCGCGGGGCCGGGCTCCCCGTTCGGCCAGCAGGTCCGCCATCAGGTCCAGCTCGGCCCGCTGGGCGTCCACCATGCCCTGCGCGAGCCGCCGCTCGGCCGGGACCGCGCACCGCTCCGCACACCTGCGCGCCATCGCGATGCCGCCCCGGTGGTGGTCGGTCATCAGCTGGAGGTACAGCACCTCCGCGGCCCGACCCCGCGTGCCGCCGAGCCGCTTCAGCTCGGCGTCGGTGGCCATGCCGGTCATCGAGGTGCCGGCCTCGGGATGCGCGGCGCCCTTCCCCACGGGATCCGTACCGTCCATGCCGTCCATGCCCGGCATGTCGTGCGGGGTGGGCGGGTGGCCCGACCCCGCGGCCGGTGTCGCCGCGTCCTCGGGCCCCATCCACGCCATCGGCACGCCGGCGACAGGGACCTTCGGCAGCCCCCACAGGTCGAGCCAGCCCAGCAGCATCCCGCGCTGGTTGGACTGGGTGTGCGCGATGTCGTACGCGAGCCGGCGCACGTCCTCGTCGCGCGTACCGTCCCGCACCAGGAAGGACATCTCCACCGCCTGCTGGTGGTGGACGGCCATGTCCTGCGCGAACCCGGCGTCCGCCGAATCCACCGCCGGGAGCCCCTGCCCCCGACCCACCCCCTGCCCGAAGCCCTGGCGCGGCGCGGGCTCCGGCGTACCGTCCTGCCACCCGGTGACGACGGCAGCCGTACCGCCGCCGACCAGCGCCGCGAGCACCAGGACACCGGCCGCCACCCAGCGGGGGCGCGTGGGCCGCCCCGTACCGCCGGTCATCGGGGAGCCGCCCGACCGCCGGTGCAGGGAGCACCCGGCTCCGGGGTCTGGAGGCCCTGGACGTACGCGGCGAGGAACCTGCCCACCCGTTCGTCGCCCGGGTCGTCCACCGTGAGCTGTTTCCCCCAGGCGCTGAGGGTGATGGTGCCGGACTGGCCGGGATAGGGGCTGAGCAGCGTGAACGGCGTACTCCGCACCCGGGTGGCGAGCGCGCGCACCGCCTCGGGGGAGGCGCCGGCGCCGTAAGTGATCCACACCGCGCCGTGTTCCAGGGAGTGGACGGCGTTCCCGTCGGCGAGGGGCGTTTTGTATACGTCGCCGTCGCAGTCCATCCACGTCGGATGGTGGTTCCCGCCCACCGGAGGCGTCATCGGATAGCGCACGTCGCCGGTCACGTGCTTGCGGGTGAGCCGGGCCGCGTCCCACGACTTCTCACCCTCGACCGGCGGTACCGGGACCGCGCCGGCCGGCCGTCCGGGTTCCGCCCCGCCCGGCTTGAAGTCGTCGGCCGCCGCGCCCATGAGGGCGGTCCCCGGCGCCGGTCCCTCCAGCACCCGGGAGCCGCCGAACCCCGCCAGACCTGCGACGACGGCCACGCTCACCGCTATGGCCGCGAGCCTGCCGCGCGCCGCCCGGCGCCGCCGGGGGAGCGGGGCCGAGGGCGTCGGGACCTGAGGAGGCAGCGGGGGAAGGCTCATGGCGTCGTGTCCTTCTGGGAAGGGCCGGGAGAGACGGGAAGTGGTCAAAAGGACCTCTGTACGAGGGGCGGTTGCGCGTGCGACCGCGCCCCAGCACATCGGGGCCGCCGATCGTAGTGGGTGGCCACGTGCTCTCTCTCACACCGTGTGCGTAATCTGGGTGAAATCCCAGGTCGTGATACTGGAGTGACTCCCCTATCCCGGGCGGTGGTGCACGGACCGTCTGAACTGCAAGGATGTGGCTATGGACAAGCAGCAGGAATTCGTCCTCAGGACTCTTGAGGAACGTGACATCCGGTTCGTACGACTGTGGTTCACCGATGTCCTCGGGTTCCTCAAGTCCGTCGCCGTGGCCCCCGCCGAGCTGGAGCAGGCCTTCGACGAGGGCATCGGCTTCGACGGCTCGGCCATCGAGGGCTTCGCCCGGGTGTACGAGTCGGACATGATCGCCAAGCCGGACCCGGGCACCTTCCAGATCCTGCCCTGGCGCGCGGAGGCCCCCGGCACCGCCCGCATGTTCTGCGACATCCTGATGCCCGACGGATCTCCGTCCTTCGCGGACCCCCGCTTCGTCCTCAAGCGCATCCTCGCCAAGACGTCCGACCTCGGGTTCACCTTCTACACCCACCCCGAGATCGAGTTCTTCCTGCTGAAGGACAAGCCGGTCGACGGCACCCGGCCCACTCCGGCCGACAGCTCCGGCTACTTCGACCACACTCCGCAGAACGTCGGCATGGACTTCCGCCGCCAGGCGATCACCATGCTCGAATCGATGGGCATCTCCGTCGAGTTCAGCCACCACGAGGGCGCCCCCGGCCAGCAGGAGATCGACCTGCGGTACGCCGACGCGCTCTCCACGGCCGACAACATCATGACGTTCCGCCTCGTCATGAAGCAGGTCGCGCTGGAGCAGGGCGTGCAGGCCACCTTCATGCCGAAGCCGTTCTCGGAGTACCCGGGTTCGGGCATGCACACCCACCTCTCCCTCTTCGAGGGCGACCGCAACGCCTTCTACGAGTCCGGCGCCGAGTACCAGCTCTCCAAGGTCGGCCGCTCCTTCATCGCCGGCCTGCTCCGCCACGCGGCGGAGATTTCTGCCGTCACCAACCAGTGGGTCAACTCCTACAAGCGCATCTGGGGCGGCTCCGCCCGCAGCGCCGGCGCCGGCGGCGAGGCCCCCTCGTACATCTGCTGGGGCCACAACAACCGCTCCGCGCTCATCCGGGTCCCCATGTACAAGCCCGGCAAGAACGGCTCCGCACGCGTCGAGGTCCGCTCCATCGACTCCGGCGCCAACCCCTACCTCACCTACGCGGTCCTGCTCGCGGCGGGCCTCAAGGGCATCGAGGAGGGATACGAACTCCCGGCCGGCGCCGACGACGACGTCTGGGCCCTCTCCGACTCCGAGCGCCGCGCGATGGGCATCGAGCCCCTCCCGCAGAACCTCGGCGAGGCCATCTCCCTGATGGAGAAGAGCGAACTCGTCGCGGAGACCCTCGGCGAGCACGTCTTCGACTTCTTCCTCCGCAACAAGAAGCGCGAGTGGGAGGAGTACCGCAGCGAGGTCACGGCCTTCGAGCTGAAGAACCTGCTGCCGGTGCTGTAAGGACTGGTAGAGCGCTGGTGGAGCGCTTGTACGTACGTGGCTTCGGGCCGACGGTGCCGCACCGTCGGCCCGAAGTCGTTTCACCGGCCGGAGGGCCGTCTGTGGGCCGTCCGGTGCGGGACGGTCCGGGTGACCCTGGACGAAGAATGTCGGGGGGGCGACCGCAAGGCCGTCCCTCAAGTGATCTCGCTCTGCGACGATCTCGCCCGCGTCAGGTGTGATTACCGCTTCCGAGCCGCTCTGGACAGCCCCGTTCACCGGGTTGAGCCCGCGCGTCTACGGCACATTGCTGCCCGCCGCTGACGGGAATTCCGCGCCAGTCCCGGACCGAGGTCATCGATCCCCCGCTCCGCAACCGACTTCGACCCGCCGAACAGTCAGGCCGGTTGCCTCATCGTGAGGTTCGTCCGCCGATATGCGGTAACCGTCCGACGTCGCCAGGGCCCAGCCGTCATCGCCCGCAGCCGGGCGCGGGGCGGGTGGCTGCGACTGCTGCTCGGCGTTGATGGACCGACTGGAGGGCCGGTCGCGCGAGTGGCCGTGACGTGCCTGGTAGTCCCCGACGGAGGGATCCAGCCGTACGGGGGCGCGATGCTGCCAACTCCGAGGCATCGGGATGACCACGCGGTCAATGCCCGCTACACAGGAGTCCGGGTGCGGGGACGCGGGAGGGGGCCTGGTGTCCACGATCGACCTCAGTGCCGTTGGTGGTCATCATCAGTGCGGATGCGCCGTCGCGTGTCCGCGCTCGCCTCCCGGCCGGCTCGACAACCTCTCCATGGCGGCGGCTGTTCACGGCGCACAGCACGATCGGGGCTCCGGGGAGCGTTCCGCCGACACGTGCGCCGGTCCTCCTCGACGCCTCTTGTCCCGCCGCACGTTCCGGCGAAGAGTTCGCCCACCCGTCCGACGATCCACAGCACTTCACGCGACACCAACCAGATGGGGAGTCATCCGTTGTCAGTCGTCAAGAGGACGCTCACGTCATTCGTCGCCGTCATGTCGATGAGCCTGGGAGGGATGGCGGTCGCGCAGCCGGCCCAGGCCAACGCCCAAGGATGTGCCGTCACGATCACCGTCGATGCCAGCCAGGCGCAGGTGGACAACTGCGTGGGCAACGGGAGAGGCGCCTGGTTCTGGCTCTACAACAGTGGCGCCAACAGGGTCTACAGTTCGCAGCTCTACGTATGGACCAGCTATGACGCACCGCCGAACAACAACACCGGCCAACTCGCGCTGACGGTGGATGCCAACCAGGCCTTGTCGGCCCAATTCGGGGTCGAGGCAGACAAAGTCAGATGGATTCAGATCTGCGAGTGGTGGTGGTACGGCTACTTTCCGCCGATCCCCGCATACACGTGCTCAAGCTATTTCCCCGTGTGACAACGGCTGAGAAGCGCGAGGGGGAAGAGGACCGCAGCGAGGTCGCCGCCTTCGCGCCGAAGGACCTGCTGGCGGTGGTGTGAAAGCTGGTCGGGAAGCGTAGAGCTCTGGTTCGTGGCTTCGGGCCGACGGTGCGACACCGTCGGCCCGAAGTCGTTTCACCGGCCCGGGGCTTCTGCGGGCCGTCCGGTGCGGTCGGGGGCGGGTGAGCTGCCGCATATGTGGTGCCCCGGGCATCCCGGATGCGCACGTCACTGACCGGGGTGGAGAGGTCCGGCGTGAGCCCGGATTCTGAGTGAAACGCGACTTCACACTATCCCCATACAATCCTTCCATCTTCCTCTAACCTGACCTCCGTGATGAGTTCACGTCACCAGCCGGTGCGCTGCGCGCCGGGTGTGAGGACGCGGACCACGCGGCAGTGACGGAGAACGAGAACCAGGGGGGTGGCATGTCGCTGAGGTATGCGCCGAGGTCGTCAGGATCCAACGGTGCCCAGGGCATGAGGGGCGACAGGAAGAAGGGCCGCCGGGTTTACGGGCGCCTGGCGGTCGGGCTGGTGGCTCTCGCCATGGGAGTCGCGGGGTGCTCGGACGGGGACCAGGAGACTGCTTCGGCCACGGTGAGTACGCTCCCCTCGGCCTCGGAGTCTCCGTCGGCTTCCGTGTCCCCGTCCCCGTCGGCCACCCCCACCACGGCCTCGCCGTCACCTTCCGCGACCCCCACGGAGAAACCGGTCGTCAAGGCGACGGTGGGAAGGTACGGCGGGTGGAACCTCCGGAAGGCGGTGGCCGACGCCCGTGCCCACCACGTCGCATCGGTGACGTACGCGGACGCGAGCGAGCTGCGACGCTCCGTCGTGCACACCTCCAACTGGAAGGTGTGCACGCAGACTCCGTCCCCCGGCCGGTACGACACGTCCGTCAGGGTCGTGTTCCGGATCGTGGGGGTGGCCGAGTCGTGCGCGAACCCGCCCCGCGTCTCCTCGGGGAGCACGTCCGCCGGCGGAGAAAGTACGTCCACCAGCGGCGGGTCGTCCTCGTCCGGTGGCAGCAGCGGAAGCAGTAGCAGCAGCGGCGGCAGCAGTTCCGGTGGGGGCACGTCGACCAGCAGCAGCGGTGGTTCGGGTGGGAGTACGTCGACGAGCGGCGGTACCACCACGACCGGTTCGTGCAGCATCCGGTCCAACGCCGGCAACTGCTACCACGCCGGACAGTTCTGCCGGAACGCCGACGTGGGGGCGACGACCACCGACGAGGCCGGTCGCGCGATCACGTGCGGTTTCTCGGCCGGCCGGAACCGCTGGCACTACTGAGTGCCGCCCGGGGGTGTGGCATGCTGCGGGGCGCGCCCCCGACCGCGGTAGGTCCAGGCGCTTCTGAGGGTGGCGGGAGTCCTGCGCGAAGCCGCCTTGCCGACCGTCGCCCCGTCCCCAGCCGGAAGGACCCCGCATGAGGCTCCCCGCCCCCCTGCGCGCGATCAACGAGGTGCTGGCGTTCCTGGTCGAGATCGTGGCGCTGGTCGCGTTCGCCCGGTGGGGGTGGCGCAGCGCGGAGAACACGGCGCTGCGGCTCCTCCTCGCCGTGGCCCTTCCGGGGGTCGCGGCGGTCGTGTGGGGGCTGTACGCCTCGCCCAAGGCGCGGTTCACCCTGCCGGTCGCGGGCGTGGTGGGCGTCAAGGTGCTGGTCTTCGCCTGTGCGGTGGCGGCCCTGTACGACCTCGACGGCTCCGGCTCCGCCCTGTCGTACGTCATCGTGGTGGCGGCCAACACGGCTCTGCTGACCATGGACCGGCGCGCCCGCGCCCGCGGGAACGCCTGACCGGCAGAGCCGCCCGTCCCGGGGGCCCACTCGGCGGGAGCCGCCGGCCCGCTCACACGAAGCCGCGCCCCATCTCCTCCATGACCTCGGCGATCAGTTCGGACGCCTCGCGGTCCGGGTCCTCCTCGATCCAGGTGCGCATCGCGATCCGCAGGGAGGCGAGGAAGCCCGCCGCCAGGACCAGCGGCCGGACCGGCCGGCCGCAGGGTCCGGGGCGCTCGGCGACGGCGTCGGCGAGGTCGCGTTCCATCCCCGCATGATTGGCCAACTGGCGTGCCAGCAGCGAGGGATGGCGCAGGGCGAGCCGGGTGCGGACGGCCCACTCGCGGTCCAGCGGCGCGACTTGGGCGGCGAACTCGAGCATCGCCTCGCGCAGGGCGGTCCAGGCGGGCTCGTCGGCGGGGCGTTCGCGTACCAGGCGGACGAGGGACCTGATCTGCCGCTCCTCCCCGTAGAGGAGGGCGTCCTCCTTGTTGGTGAAGTAGTTGGAGAAGGTCCTGCGCGAGATGCCTGCCGCGTCCGCGACCGCCTCCACCGTGACGTGGTCGAAGCCGTGCTCGACGGTCAGCCGCAGGGTCGCCTCGTGCACCGCCTGCCGGGTGGCTTCCTTCTTGCGTTCCCGCAGTCCCACAGAATTCTCCATCCGGCCATTCTCCCTTGGCCGTTGATCATTGCGCATACGGCAAAATTGCCCGTGCTGCATGTATGGTGAAGTGTTCCTGTCATCTTTCGGACCGGCCGTATCCGCGCGTGGGCGTACGCGTCTCCCGGGCCCCCGACATGCCGCGCCTCCCGCCACCCGCGCCCCGTGCGCGCCGCCGGCCCGGTGTGCGCCGCACGGGGCCGGGCTCGACGCGCGTACGGCCCCTCCTCGGCCCGGTCGTACCCGTCCGACCCCTACGAACCCTCCGGAGGTTGCGCGTGAGCGCAGAAACGGCCACGCCGACCGAGGCCGTGCCGATGACGCACCGCGAGGTGCTGCGGGCGCTGAGCGGCCTGCTCCTCGTGCTCTTCGCCGCCCTGACCAGCAGCACCGTCGTCTCGGTGGCACTGCCGCAGATCATCGGCGCGCTCAACGGCACGCAGTCCCAGTACACGTGGGTGGTCACCGCCACCCTGCTGGCCTCCACGGCCTCCACCCCGATCTGGGGGAAGCTCGCCGACCTGTTCAGCAAGAAACTGCTGCTGCAGACGGCGATCTGCCTCTTCGTCATCTCCTCCGTCGCCTGCGGATTCGCCCAGTCCACCGGCCAGTTGATCGCCTTCCGGGTCATCCAGGGCCTGGGCATGGGCGCGGTGCAGGTGCTGGTCCAGGTGATCATCGGCGCGATGATCAGCCCCAAGGAGCGCGGCCGGTACAACGGTTACCTCGGCGGGGTCATGGCCGTCGCCACCGTGGGCGGCCCGCTGCTCGGCGGCTTCATCGCGGACACCTCCTGGCTCGGCTGGCGCTGGTGCTTCTTCGTCGCCGTACCGTTCACGCTGATCGCCTTCGTGATGCTCGCCCGCACCCTGCACCTGGTGGAGACCCGCCGTCCGGACGTCAAGGTCGACTACCTCGGGGCCTCCCTGATCGCCGCCGGCGTCAGCCTCCTGCTCCTCTGGGTCACCTTCGTCGGCGACGACTTCGACTGGATCTCCTGGCCGTCCGGCGCGATGGTCGTCGGCAGCCTGCTGATCCTCGGCGCGGCCGTCCTCGTCGAGGCGCGGGTCGAGGAACCCGTCGTACCGCTGCACGTCGTCCGGCGCCGGGACCCCGCGCTCGCCATCGTCGCGAGCCTCTCGGTCGGAATGGCCATGTTCGGCGGGGCCGTCTTCCTCGGTCAGTACTTCCAGATCGGCCGCGGTTACTCGCCGATCGAGTCCGGACTGCTCACCATCCCGCTGATGTTCGGCGTGCTGCTCTCCTCCACCCTCTCGGGCCGCCTCGTCTCGCGGACCGGCAAGGTCAAGCCGTTCATCCTCGCCGGAGTCGTGCTGCTCACCCTCGGCTTCCTCGCACTCTCGACGATCGACCACACGACCGATCTGGTCATCGTCGGAGCCGGCATGTTCGCGGTCGGCGCCGGTGTCGGCATGTCGATGCAGAACCTCGTCCTGGTCCTCCAGAACACCGTCCCGCTGCGGGAACTGGGCGCGGCCAGCGGCGCCATCACCTTCTTCCGGTCGCTCGGCGGCACCATGGGCGTCTCCGTGCTCGGTGCGGTGCTCGCCGCCCGGGTGGCCACGGAGATCACCGCCGGGCTGAAGAGGCTCGAGGTCGACCCGGCCGCCTCCTCCGGCGGCTCCACGCTCAACCTGAAGGCGATGCCGCCCGAGATCCAGGAAGTGGTCCGCGCCGCGTACGGCGACGCGACCGGCCACATCTTCCTCATCGCCGCGTGCATCGCGCTGGTCGGCGTCGTGGCCGCCGCGTTCCTCTCACCGACGAAGCTCCGTGACAGCGTGGACCTCTGACGGCCCGTGTCCAGGAGCCGCCCGTGCCCGCACCGCGCCGCGGTGCGGGCACGGGCGTACCCGGTCCCGGCGGGCCTGGGGTAGTGTGACCGACCGTCCCCGCACCACGGGGACCGTCCCCGCCGCGGGGACCCGGACCGAGGAGGTGAGCCCCATTACCGCTGCGTCAGGCCGGGTGCTCCCCCTGTACGGTCGCGACGTCCACCGGACGTGAGCGGACGCGGAGCGCCCCATCGGCTCCCGAAAGGCTCCGCCCATGTCGGTACTTCCTCCGTCGCTCTCCCGCTCCGCCCTCGTCACCACCCTCCGCTCCGCCGGCTGCGTCTTCGCCGAGGACGAAGCGGAGTTGATCCTCGCCACCGCCTCCTCCCCGGCCGAGGCCGCCGCCATGGTCCGGCGCCGCAGCGACGGGCTTCCCCTCGAACACGTGCTGGGCTGGGCTCGGTTCCACGGTCTGAGGATCGCCGTCGACCCCGGGGTCTTCGTCCCCCGCCGCCGCAGCGAACTCCTCGTCGACCAGGCCGCCGCCGTTCTCGCGGAAGCCGCCGTTCTCGCGGGAGCCGCCGGGGACACCCCCGCGCGCACCCCCGTTGTCGTCGACCTCTGCTGCGGCTCCGGCGCCCTCGGTGCCGCCCTCGTCCCACTCCTCGGGAAGGCCGAACTGCACGCCTGCGACGTGGAACCGGCGGCCGTACGGTGCGCCCGGCGCAACCTCGACGGCCTGGGCCGGGTCCACGAGGGCGACCTCTTCACCCCGCTCCCCGCCCACCTGCGCGGCCGGATCGACGTCCTCCTCGCCAACGTGCCGTACGTCCCGACCGGCGACGTCGCGCTGCTGCCCTCCGAGGCGCGCGACCACGAACCGCGCGTCGCCCTCGACGGGGGCGACGACGGGCTGGACGTGATGCGCCGGGTGGTCGCCGACGCCCCCCGGTGGCTCGCCCCCGGCGGCAGCCTCCTCATGGAGAGCAGTGAACGCCAGGCTGACCGTGCCCTCGCCACCCTCCGCGCCGGCGGCCTCGACGCCCGGCGGGCGGACTCCGACGAGCTGGGCGCCACCGTCGTCGTCGGTACCCGGCCGGGGTGACGGGACGGTGAGGGAACCGGGGCGGTCCCGGGGCAGTACGGGCCGCCCCGGGTGCCCGTACGGACGAACACCACGTCACGGGGCTACGCTCGAAGCCCCACCACACACGCCACACACGGGGAACGGGCAGGAGAGCACGGGATGACGACGGTGCCGGCACCGGGACGCAGGAGCAGCACGTTCAGCAGACTGCTGCGCCACGGCTTCACGGACCCTTCGGGTGCGGAGCGGCTGCTGCAACTGCCCGCGCTCTCGGGAGTACGGTCCGACCCGGTCCTGGTGGAGGCGCTCGGCGCCTGCGCCGATCCGGACCTGGCGCTGCGCAGCCTCGTGCGGATCGTGGAGGCGCAGAAGGAGGACGAGCAGCGGCTGCTGCTCGACACCCTGGTGACCGCGAAACCGCTCCGGGACCGGCTGCTGGGCGTCCTCGGCGCCTCCGAGGCGCTCGGCGACCACCTGGCCCGCCACCCCGACGACTGGAAAGAGCTGGTCACCTACGAGGCGGCGGACCTGCACCCGGGGGTCCCCGAGTTCGAGCGCTGCCTCGCCGGGGCCACCGACCCCGACGCGCTGCGCGTGGGCTACCGCCGCTGCCTGCTGGCCATAGCGGCCCGGGACGTCTGCGGCACCACCGACCTGGCCCAGACCGCCGCCGAACTGGCCGACCTCGCCACGGCCACCCTGCGGGCGGCGCTCGCCATCGCCCGTACCGCCGCCCCCGAGGACGCGGCGATCTGCCGGCTCGCCGTCATCGCGATGGGCAAGTGCGGCGGCCACGAGCTGAACTACGTCTCCGACGTCGACGTCATCTTCGTCGGCGAGGCCATGGAGGCCGCCGCGGAGAACGAGACGGCGGCCATGCGGGCCGCCGGGCGCCTGGCCTCGCACATGATGCGGATCTGCTCCGACACCACCGTCGAGGGCACCATCTGGCCCGTCGACGCCAACCTCCGGCCCGAGGGCCGCAACGGCCCGCTGGTGCGCACCCTCACCTCCCACCTCGCCTACTACCAGCGCTGGGCCAAGACCTGGGAGTTCCAGGCGCTGCTCAAGGCGCGCCCGGTGGCCGGCGACCCGGAGCTCGGCGCCGCCTACGTGGACGCCGTCGCCCCGCTGGTCTGGCACGCCGCCGACCGGGAGAACTTCGTCCCGGACGTACAGAAGATGCGCCGCCGGGTCGTCGACAACATCCCCGCCGACCGGGTCGACCGGGAGCTGAAGCTCGGCCCCGGCGGACTGCGCGACGTCGAGTTCGCCGTCCAGCTGCTCCAGCTGGTGCACGGCCGCAGCGACGCCTCCCTGCACAGCGGCACCACCCTGGAGGCGCTGCGGGCACTCGCCGAGGGCGGTTACGTGGGGCGCGCGGACGCCGCCCAGCTCGACGACGCCTACCGCTTCCTGCGGAGCATGGAGCACCGCATCCAGCTCTACCGGCTGCGCCGCACCCACCTCGTCCCCGAGGGCGAGGCCGACCTGCGGCGGCTCGGCCGTTCGATGGGGCTGCGCACCGACCCGGTGGCCGAACTGAACCGGGCGTGGAGGCGGCACGCCACCGTCGTCCGCAAGCTGCACGAGAAGCTCTTCTACCGGCCGCTGCTGGACGCCGTCGCGCAACTCGCGCCGGGGGAGAGCCGGCTCTCCGCCAAGGCGGCGGGCACCCGGCTCGAAGCCCTCGGCTACGCCGACCCCGCCGCCGCCCTGCGGCACCTGGAGGCCCTGTCGTCCGGCGTCTCCCGCAAGGCGGCGATCCAGCGGACGCTGCTGCCGGTGCTGCTCGGCTGGTTCGCCGACTCCGCCGACCCGGACGCCGGGCTGCTCGGCTTCCGCCAGGTCTCCGACGCGCTCGGCCGCACCCCCTGGTACCTGCGGCTGCTGCGCGACGAGGGCGCGGCGGCCGAGAACCTCGCGCGGGTGCTCTCCGCCGGGCGCCTCGCCCCGGACCTGCTGATGCGGGCGCCGGAGGCGGTCGCCATCCTCGGCGACCCGGGGGGCCTCGCCCCGCGCAGCAGGGAGCACCTGGACCAGGAGGTACTGGCCGCCGTCGGCCGGGCGCCCGACGCGGAGTCCGCCGTCGCCGTGGTGCGCGGGGTGCGCCGGCGCGAACTCTTCCGCACCACCGCGGCGGACCTCATCGGCTCGTACGGCACCGAGGAGAACCCCGCCGAGCCCGACCACGGGGCCCTCGTCGACCGGATCGGCTCCGCCGTCACCGACCTCACCGCGGCGACCCTGGGCGGCGCCCTGCGCGCCGCCGTCCGCGACCGGTGGGGCGACACCCTGCCGACCCGGTTCGCGGTCATCGGCATGGGCCGCTTCGGGGGACACGAGCTCGGTTACGGCTCCGACGCCGACGTGCTCTTCGTGCACGCCCCGCGCGAGGGGGTGAGCGACGAGGAGGCCGCCCGCGCCGCCAACGCGGTCATAGGCGAGATGCGCAGGCTCCTCCAGCTGCCCACCGCCGACCCGCCGCTGCTGATCGACGCCGACCTGCGGCCCGAGGGCAAGAGCGGCCCGATGGTCCGCTCCCTCAAGTCCTACGAGGCGTACTACCGGCGCTGGTCGCTCGTCTGGGAGAGCCAGGCCCTGCTGCGCGCCGAGCCGCTGGCGGGCGACGACGACCTCGGGCGGGCCTTCCTCGACGTGATCGACCCGTTCCGCTACCCGGCGGAGGGGCTCGGAGACGACGCCGTGCGCGAGATCCGCCGGCTCAAGGCCCGGATGGAGTCCGAACGCCTGCCGCGCGGCGCCGACCCCACCCTCCACCTCAAGCTCGGGCGGGGCGGCCTCAGCGACGTGGAGTGGACGGTACAGCTGATGCAGATGCAGCACGGCTGGGCAGAGCCGGGTCTGCGGACCACCCGGACCCGCGAGGCCCTCGCCGCCGCCTGCGCGGCCGGACTGATCCCGGCCGAGGACGCCGACATCCTCGACGAGGCGTGGGTACTGGCCACCCGGGTGCGCAACGCCGTGATGCTGGTCCGCGGACGGGCCGGCGACACCTTCCCGTCCGCCCCCCGCGAACTCGCCGCCGTCGGCCGCTACCTCGGCTACGAACCCGGTCACGCCGGCACGATGCTCGACGACTACCGGCGCATCACCCGCCGGGCGCGCGCCGTGGTGGACGAACGGTTCTACGGAGCGTGAGCGCGGGCGCACGGGCGGGGGGACGCGGGCCGGCCCCGACGCTGCCCGGGGCGCCCGGGAACCTCAGCGCCGCCCCGGCACACCCGGGGTCTCCGTCACCGCTTCCCGCGTGACCCCCGCACCGGCCCCACCGGCGGCCGGTGCGGCGCGCTCGGCCCGCTCCGCCGCGACCGCGCCCCGGCGCGAGGCGAGCCCGACGAGCCGGGTCCGCAGAGGGGTCCTCGGGGGCTCCACCCGTCGCGGCAGGCGGTGGGGGAGCGTGCCGTAGACGACGTACGCGACGGCGAAACCGAAGCCCAGGCAGACCATGCCGCCCACCGCGTCCAGCCAGAAGTGGTTGGCCGTCGCCACGATCACCACGAGAGTGGCGCACGGGTAGAGCAGCCCCAGCACGCGCACCCACGGGACCGAGGCGATCGCGAAGATCGTCAGCCCGCACCAGAGCGACCAGCCGATGTGCATCGACGGCATCGCCGCGTACTGGTTCGACATGTTCTTGAGGTTGCCCGAGGCCATCGAACCCCAGGTGTGGTGCACCAGCACCGTGTCGACGAAGTGGCCGCCCGCCATCAGCCGGGGTGGCGCCAGCGGGACCAGGTAGTAGCCGAGCAGGGCGACGCCCGTGGTCGCGAAGAGGACCAGTCTGGTCGCCGCGTAACGGCCGGGATGGCGGCGGAACAGCCAGACCAGCACCGCGATGGTGACGACGAAGTGCAGCGTCGCGTAGTAGTAGTTCATCGACACGATGAGCCATGTCACCGAGTTCACCGCGTGGTTGACGCTGTGTTCGAAGTTCGCCCCGAGGGCGCTCTCGAACGACCAGACCCGGTCGGCGTTGCGCAGCGCGGCCGAGCGCTGTTCCGGGACGGCGTTGCGGACCAGCGAGTAGACCCAGTAACTGACGCCGATCAGAAGGACCTCGAACCACAGGCGTGGCCGACGCGGCGACCGTGTCCTCCGCGGTCGCGCCGTCGGGCCTCTCCTGCCGCTGTCGCCCGTGCTGTCCGTCTTGTCCTTGTTGGGTGACGGACAGGCCACCGACGGGCCTTCCTGTGTACTCACCTGAGAATCACCCATGGGCACAGAGTCTGCCAGATACGTCCCCCACCGCCCGATCATCCTCCGGTCGGGTTCGGGACGCACGTCCTGCACCTCAAGGAGGAGGGTGGGACCATCGTGGGACGGATCAGGACGGGCCGGGGCCCGCGGCGGTCGACCCGCGGACCACCAGTTCCGGCATGAAGACGAACTCGCTGTGCGGGGCGGGCGTACCGCCGATCTCCTCCAGCAGCGTCCGCACGGCGGCCTGTCCCATGGCCGTCACCGGCTGCCGGATGGTGGTGAGCGGCGGATCGGTGAACGCTATGAGCGGCGAATCGTCGTAGCCGACCACCGAGAGGTCACGCGGCACCTGCCGGGACAGTCGGCGGGCGGCGCGGATCGCGCCCAGCGCCATCATGTCGCTCGCGCAGACCACCGCCGTGCACCCGCGCTCCATCAGCGCCGTGGCCGCCGCCTGGCCGCCCTCCAAGGTGTACAGGGAGTGCTGGACCAGCTCCTCCACCCGCTCCTCGCTCAGGCCGAGCTGCTCCCGCATCGTCGCGTGGAAGCCCTCGATCTTGCGGAGCACCGGGACGAAGCGCTTCGGACCGACCGCGAGACCGATCCGGGTGTGGCCGAGCGACACCAGGTGGGTCACCGCCAGCCGCATCGCCGCGCGGTCGTCCGGCGAGATGAACGGCGCCTGGACCTTCGAGGAGAAGCCGTTGACCAGGACGTACGGCACGCCCTGCGCCCGCAGCTGGTCGTAGCGCCCCATGTCGGCCGAGGTGTCGGCGTGCAGCCCGGAGACGAAGATGATGCCGGAGACGCCCCGGTCGACGAGCATCTCGGTGAGCTCGTCCTCGGTGGAGCCGCCGGGGGTCTGGGTCGCCAGTACGGGCGTGTACCCCTGGCGGGTCAGCGCCTGGCCGATCACCTGGGCCAGCGCCGGGAAGATCGGGTTCTCCAGTTCGGGCGTGATCAGGCCGACCAGTCCGGCGCTGCGCCGGCGCAGCCGGACGGGACGTTCGTACCCGAGGACGTCGAGTGCCGCGAGGACGGATTCGCGGGTGGCCGCCGCTACTCCGGGTTTGCCGTTCAGGACCCGGCTGACCGTCGCTTCGCTGACCCCCGCCTGAGTTGCGATATCGGCAAGCCGTGCGGTCATGACAGGGGACTGTACCGGGCGCCTTCCTTATTTCCCACAGCGCCCGGGATTCGGCCGTCCGCCCGGTCGCCGGCCCCGCACGCGCGGTCTGTCCACGGCCGCCGCGGCAACATCTTGCAAGACCTTGCGGCCCTTCCTCCACGCCTTGCGGTCGGACGATCACATCAACCCGATCCCGTGTATGGCCTGCTGTGGCAGGGGTATGCACTCCGCGTCAAGCATCACGACGGCAACCTTGAGGACACGCGCATGTAACGATCGACCGGCCTTGCAGAAAAGTTCCGCAAACTCTTTCGGACTTCTTTCATCCTTGTTACGTTCCTCGTCGACCCGGCGCCGCGACGGAGCGGTACGGCAGTTGAAGGAGTTCACATGCGACGTGGCATAACGGCCACCGCCCTGGTCGCGGCCCTGGCGCTCGCGGCGACCGCCTGCGGGAGCGACGACGAGTCCGGCAGCAGCGGCAAGAGCTCGGGCGAGCTCTCCGGCACGGTCACCTGGTGGGACACCTCCAGCGTCGGCAGTGAGGACAAGGTCTTCAAGAAGATCGCCGAGGGCTTCGAGAAGCTGCACCCCAAGGTCGACGTCAAGTACGTCAACGTGCCCTTCGGTGACGCGCAGAACAAGTTCAAGAACGCGGCCCAGGCCGGCGCCGGCGCCCCCGACGTGATCCGCTCCGAGGTCGCCTGGACCCCCGACTTCGCGAACCTCGGCTACCTCGCCCCGCTCGACGGAACCCCGGCCCTCAAGGACCAGGACGACTTCCTCAAGCAGGCCGTCGCCTCGACCCGGTACAACGACAAGACGTACGCGGTGCCCCAGGTCATCGACTCCATGGGCGTCTTCTACAACAAGGCGATGTTCGCCAAGGCCGGTGTCGAGGTCCCGACCACGATCGCCGAGCTGAAGACCGCCTCCGCCGCCATCAAGAAGAAGACCGGCAAGACCGGCCTCTACCTCCGTGGCGACGACGCGTACTACTTCCTCTCCTTCCTGTACGGCGAGGGCGGCGACCTGGTCGACGCCGACAGCAAGACCGTCAAGATCGACAGCCCCGAGGCTGTCAAGGCGTTCAAGGTCGTCAAGGACCTGGTCGACTCCGGTGCCGCGAAGACGGACGCCACGGACGGCTGGGAGAACATGATGCAGTCGTTCAAGAGCGGCGACGTCGCGATGATGATCAACGGCCCGTGGGCCGTCGCCGACACCCTGACCGGCGACCAGTTCAAGGACGCGTCCAACCTCGGCATCGCTAGCGTCCCGGCCGGCTCCGCCGGCCAGGGCGCCCCGCAGGGCGGTCACAACCTCGCGGTGTACGCGGGCTCGAAGAACCTCGACGCCTCCTACGCCTTCGTCGACTACATGACCTCGGTCGACGCCCAGGCCACGGCCGCCGGTGAGCTGAACCTGCTCCCGACCCGCACCTCGGCGTACGCCCGCAAGGAAGCCGTCGACAGCGAGATCGTGAACTTCTTCAAGCCGGTCGTCGAGACCTCGGTCGAGCGTCCGTGGATCCCCGAGGGCGGCAGCCTCTTCGCCCCGCTGGTCACCCAGTACACCGAGGTCCTCACCGGCCAGACCACGCCGGAGAAGGCCGCCGCGGACAGCGGTGACGCCTACCGCAAGCTCCTCAAGGGCTGGAAGTAACAGGAAGGTTGGCCGACTGATGGCTGTCCACACCAGCCAGTCGGTGGCAAAGGCCGCGGGCGACGACGTCGCCCGCGGCCGGAGCCGCGCTACTGGTACCCCGACACCGGGCAAGCTCCGGCGTTCCCTGTCCACGCACTGGTACGCCTGGGTCATGGTGGCCCCGGTGGTGCTCGTCATCGGCGTGATCATCGGCTACCCGCTGGTCCGCGGCGTCTGGCTGTCGCTGACCGATGCCAACGAGCGCAACGTGGCGCGTTCCATCGGCGTCAACGAGATCCCCGCGACCTACGAGTTCATCGGCCTGGACAACTACAAGGACGCGCTCACCGGCGGCGAGTTCCTCTCCACGCTCGGCTGGACGCTGGTGTGGACGATCGCCTGCGTGAGCATCACGTTCTGCCTCGGCATGGCGCTCGCCAACATCCTGAACCGGCGCATCGTCGGCCGCTCCGCCTACCGCATGGCGCTGATCCTGCCCTGGGCGGTGCCCGGCTTCGTCTCCGTCTTCGCCTGGCGCTTCCTCTACAACGAGGACCGCGGCATCCTCAACGCGATGCTCGGCGGCATCGGCGTCGACGGCGTCCCGTGGCTGAACGACCCCACCTGGGCGAAGTTCTCCGTGATCGCCGTCAACGTCTGGCTCGGCGTCCCCTTCATGATGGTCGCCCTCCTCGGCGGCCTGCAGTCCATCCCCGCCGAGCAGTACGAAGCGGCCGAGATGGACGGCGCCACCGCCTGGCAGCGCTTCCGGCACATCACCGTCCCCGGGCTCGCCCCGGTCTCCACCACCGTGGTGCTGCTCTCCACCATCTGGACCTTCAACATGTTCCCGGTGATCTTCCTGCTCACCCGCGGCGGACCCGGCGAATCGACCCAGATCCTCGTCACCCAGGCGTACAAGTTCTCCTTCGAGATCAGCCCGCGCGACTACGCGCAGTCCTCCACGTGGGGCGTGCTGATCCTCGTCCTCCTCATGCTCTTCGCCGCGGTCTACCGGCGAGTGCTCCGCAAGCAGGGAGATGTCTGGTGACCGCCCTCACCCCCACCCACGGCCGCCGGGCCGCGCGCCGACCGCGGCTGCGCGGGCAGCGCTCGCCGCTCGCCTCCGCGGCGCTGCACGTCACGCTGATCATCACCTCGGTGATCGCGGTGTTCCCGGTGCTCTGGGTCCTGCTGACCTCGCTGAAGCCGGCCAAGTACGCGACGACGACGGACTTCTTCAAGGAGACGACGTTCGTCAACTACACCAACCTGATCAAGGACACCGAGTTCGTCACCTGGTTCGGCAACTCGGTGCTCGTCGCGGGCCTCTCCACCGTGCTCGGCGTCTTCGTCTCCGCCACCACCGGCTACGCGGTCAGCCGCTTCCGCTTCCCCGGCAAGCGCGGACTGATGTGGACCCTGCTCATCACGCAGATGTTCCCGGTCGCCGTCCTGATCGTGCCGATCTACAACATCATGGCGAGCCTCGGCCTGCTCAACCAGCCCGCCGGCCTGGTCATCACCTACCTCACCATCTCGGTGCCGTTCTGCGCCTGGATGATGAAGGGCTTCTTCGACACCATCCCGCGCGAGATCGACGAGTCCGGACAGGTCGACGGCCTCACCCCGTTCGGCACGTTCTGGAAGCTCATCCTGCCGCTGGCCAAGCCGGGTCTCGCGGTCACGGCGTTCTACTCCTTCATCACCGCCTGGGGCGAGGTCGCGTACGCCTCCGCGTTCATGGTCGGTGACGAGAACCTCACGCTCGCCGGCGGACTGCAGAAGTTCGTCAACCAGTACGGAGCCCAGTGGGGCCCCATGACCGCCGCGTCGGTCCTCATCGCCATCCCGGCCGCCCTGGTCTTCCTGTTCGCGCAGAAGCACCTGGTCACCGGTATGTCGGCCGGAGCGGTCAAGGGCTGACCCGGGCTCCTCGCACCGGCAGTGCCCAGCCCCCCGCACGCGTCACCGCATTCGTCACGGCGGCGCCGGCCCCCCCGACCGGGACTCCGGCGCCGCTCCCCACCAGACACCCCAGGGACGACATGACCCAGCACCTCGCTGCCCCCTCCACCGGCACGTCCGAAGACGCCCCGGACAACCGCACCGGCTGGTGGCAGGATGCGGTGATCTACCAGGTCTACCCACGGAGCTTCGCCGACGGCAACGGCGACGGCATGGGCGACCTCGCGGGCGTCACCGCGCGCCTCCCGTACCTGCGGGACCTCGGTGTCGACGCCGTCTGGCTGAGCCCCTTCTACGCCTCCCCCCAGGCCGACGCCGGTTACGACGTCGCCGACTACCGGGCCATCGACCCGATGTTCGGCTCGCTCCTCGACGCCGACTCCCTCATCCGCGAGGCCCACGCCCTGGACCTCCGGGTCATCGTCGACCTGGTCCCCAACCACTCCTCCGACCAGCACGAGTGGTTCAAGCGCGCACTGGCCGAGGGCCCCGGCTCCGCCCTGCGCGAGCGCTACCACTTCCGTCCCGGCAAGGGCGAGAACGGCGAACTCCCGCCCAACGACTGGGAGTCCATCTTCGGTGGCCCGGCGTGGACCCGGACCGTGAACCCGGACGGCACGCCCGGCGAGTGGTACCTCCACCTCTTCGCGCCCGAGCAGCCCGACTTCAACTGGGAGCACCCGGCCGTTGCCGACGAGTTCCGCTCGATCCTGCGCTTCTGGCTCGACATGGGTGTCGACGGCTTCCGCGTCGACGTCGCGCACGGCCTGGTCAAGGCCGCGGGCCTGCCCGACCTCGGCTCGCACGACCAGCTCAAGCTGCTCGGCAACGACGTCATGCCGTTCTTCGACCAGGACGGCGTGCACGCCATCTACCGCAGCTGGCGCACCATCCTCGACGAGTACCCGGGCCAGCGCATCGCGGTCGCCGAGGCGTGGACGCCGACCGTCGAGCGCACCGCCAACTACGTGCGCCCCGACGAGATGCACCAGGCCTTCAACTTCCAGTACCTGTCGACCGACTGGGACGCCACCGCGCTGCGCACCGTCATCGACTCCTCGCTCGCCGCGATGCGTCCGGTCGGCGCCCCCACCACCTGGGTGCTCTCCAACCACGACGTCACCCGGCACGCCACCCGCTTCGCCAACGAGCCGGGTCTGGGCACCCAGATCCGTACCGCCGGCGACCGCGCGATGGGGCTGCGCCGCGCCCGTGCCGCGTCCCTGCTGATGCTGGCGCTGCCCGGCTCCGCCTACGTCTACCAGGGCGAGGAGCTCGGCCTGCCCGACGTCACCGACCTGCCCGACGAGGCGCGCCAGGACCCGTCGTTCTTCCGCGCCGAGGGCCAGGACGGCTTCCGCGACGGCTGCCGCGTCCCGATCCCGTGGACCCGCGGCGGCAGCAGCTACGGCTTCGGCGACGGCGGCAGCTGGCTCCCGCAGCCGGAGGGATGGGGCGAGCTCTCCATCGAGGCGCAGACCGGCGTGGAGGGCTCCACCCTGGAGCTGTACCGCACCGCCATCGCCGCCCGCCACGACCTGCCGGGCCTCGGCGCGGGTACGGACGTCCAGTGGCTGGACGGCCCCGAGGGCGTCCTCGCCTTCGCCCGTCCCGGGTTCGTCTGCACCGTCAACACGACCGGCGCCCCGGTGCGGATCCCCGCGCCCGGCACGGTGCTCCTCTCCAGCGGCCCGGTCACCGTCGAGGGCGCCACGGCCGAGATCCCCGCGGACACCACGGTGTGGTGGACGGTGTGACCGTCCCCGCACCCCGGACGGGCTCGGCGCTGCGGCTGTCCGACATCGCCGGGCAGGCCTCGGTCAGCGAGGCCACCGTCAGCCGGGTGCTCAACGGCAAGCCGGGCGTCGCCGACAGCACCCGGCAGCGGGTGCTGGCGGCGCTGGACATCCTCGGCTACGAACGTCCCGTGCGGCTGCGGCAACGCAGCGCCGGGCTGATCGGGTTGGTGACACCTGAACTCGTCAACCCGATCTTCCCGGCCTTCGCACAGTCGGTCGAGCAGGTCCTGGCCGGGCACGGGTACACCCCGGTGCTCTGCACCCAGCTGCCGGGCGGCGCCACCGAGGACGAGCTGGTCGAACAGCTCGTCGAGCGGGGCGTCGGCGGCATCGTCTTCCTGTCCGGGCTGCACGCCGACCTGTCGGCCGACCCGACGCGGTACGCCGAACTCACCGAGCGCGGCGTCCCGTTCGTCCTGATCAACGGCTACAACGAGCGCATCAGCGCCCCGTTCGTCTCGCCGGACGACGCCGCCGCCGTGCGGATGGCCGTCGGGCACCTCGCCGAGCTGGGCCACCGCCGGATCGGGCTGGCGATCGGCCCGCGGCGTTACGTGCCCTCCCGCCGCAAGCGGGACGGATTCCTGGACGTGGCCGTACAGACGCTCGGCATGACCCGCGACGAGGCCGAACTCCTGGTCTGCTCGACCCTCTTCGGCGTGGAGGGCGGCCAGGTGGCCGCCGGCTCCCTCCTCGACCAGGGATGTACGGGCATCGTCTGCGGCAGCGACCTGATGGCGCTGGGCGTCGTCCGCGCGGCCCGGGGCAGAGGCCTGGAGGTCCCCACCGACGTCTCCGTGGTCGGGTTCGACGACTCGCAGCTGATCGCCTTCACCGACCCGCCGCTGACCACCGTGCGCCAGCCGGTCCAGGCGATGGCCGCCGCCGCGGTGGGGGCGCTGCTGGAGGAGATCGCCGGAAGTCCCGTGCAGCGCACGGAGTACGTCTTCCAGCCGGAGCTGGTCGTACGCGGTTCGACCGCGGCGCTCCGGACGGTACGGGGGGAGTGACCGGGAGACCGGACGGGGGAGTGGACGGGCGGCACGCGGCCGGAGGGGGGTCGCGTGCCGCACGCGTACCCGGGGGTGTGCCCCGCACGCGACGCGTGAGCGCGGAGGAGAGGCACCGGGGGTCGGCCCAGGATTGGGCCGGCGGGGAAGCTGACTCCCGGTGCCTCCCATCGGCGTGACCGGCCCGGCCGGCCGGCGCGTGGGGATCCACGCCGGAGCGCGGGCCCCCGGCCGACCGGACCGGAGTCACGAAGAACGTAACAGGCCCGCAATATCTTGCGTAAGGCCTTGCAGGCAGAAAAACGCGGCGTTTCGCAGATGTGAGCGGGTCATGTCCAAAGTATTGACCCGGGCCTGACGGGCTCGTACGGTCTGCACCGCAGCGGGGTTTCCACTCTTGCTGCAAGAACATTCAATGAGCTTCAGGGCACGGCGCGTTGTCACGTGAGGCTGAACGGTCACCCGCGTTTCCCCCACAGCAGGAGGAAAGACATGGCACGCAGACCGCTGTCCGCCGCTCTCGCCCTCGCGGCCGGAGTCGCCGCGCTGGTCGTCCCCGCAGGCGTCGGAGCCGGCACCGCCCAGGCCGCCGCCCCCGGCACCAAGGACGTCACCGCCGTCCTGTTCGAGTGGAAGTTCGCCTCCGTGGCCCAGGCGTGCACCAGCACCCTCGGCCCGGCCGGCTACGGCTTCGTCCAGGTCTCCCCGCCCATGGAGCACATCCAGGGCGGCCAGTGGTGGACCTCCTACCAGCCGGTGAGCTACAAGATCGCCGGACGGCTCGGCGACCGCACCGCCTTCGCGAACATGGTCACCGCCTGCCACAACGCGGGCGTGAAGGTCGTCGCCGACACCGTCATCAACCACATGTCGGCGGGGTCGGGCACCGGCACCGGCGGGTCCTCGTACAGCAAGTACGACTACCCGGGCCTCTACTCGGTCAACGACATGAACGACTGCCAGGCGCAGATCAGCAACTACGGCAACCGCGCCAACGTGCAGAACTGCGAACTGGTGGGCCTCGCCGACCTGGACACCGGCGAGGAGTACGTACGCGGCAGGATCGCCGGGTACCTGAACGACCTCCTGTCGCTGGGCGTCGACGGCTTCCGGATCGACGCGGCCAAGCACATGCCGGCCGCCGACCTCTCGAACATCAAGTCCCGGCTGAGCAATCCGGGCGTGTACTGGAAGCAGGAGGCCATCTACGGCGCGGGCGAGGCCGTCCAGCCCTCCGAGTACACCGGCACCGGCGACGTCCAGGAGTTCCGCTACGCCCGGGGCCTCAAGCAGACGTTCCTCAACGAGAACCTCGCCAACCTCAAGAACTACGGCGAGGGCTGGGGGTTCATGGGGTCGGGCCAGTCGGCGGTCTTCGTCGACAACCACGACACCGAGCGCGGCGGGGACACCCTGAACTACAAGTCGGGCGCCTCCTACACGCTCGCGAGCGTCTTCATGCTCGCCTACCCGTACGGCTCCCCGGACGTCCACTCCGGCTACGAGTTCAGCAACAACGACGCCGGCCCGCCCAACGGCGGCCAGGTGAACGCCTGTTACGCCGACGGCTGGAAGTGCCAGCACGCCTGGCCGCAGATATCCTCCATGGTCGCCTTCCGCAACAACGCCCGCGGAGAGGCCGTCACCAACTGGTGGGACAACGGTGCCGACCAGATCGCCTTCGGGCGCGGCGCAAAGGCGTACGTGGCGATCAACCACGAGTCCTCGGCGCTGACCCGGACCTTCCAGACCGGGCTGCCCGCCGGCGCCTACTGCGACGTGCAGACCGGCAACGCCGTGACCGTCAACTCCTCCGGGCAGTTCACCGCCACCCTCGGCGCCGACACCGCCCTCGCCCTGCACGTGGGCGCCCGCACCTGCACCGGTACGGGCACCGACCCCGGTACGGGCACCGACCCCGGTACGGGCACCACCACCTCCGGTGCGTCCTTCGGGGTCAACGCCACCACCACGCCGGGCCAGAACATCTACGTCACCGGCGACCAGGCCGCCCTCGGCAACTGGAACCCGGGCAGCGCCCTGAAGCTCGACCCGGCCACGTACCCCGTCTGGAAGCTCGACGTGGCGCTGCCCGCCGGCACCTCCTTCGCGTACAAGTACATCCGCAAGGACGCCGCCGGGAACGTCACCTGGGAGAGCGGCGCCAACCGCACCGCCACCGTGCCCGCCACCGGAAAGATCTCGCTGAACAGCGACGTCTGGCGCAGCTGACCCACCAGGGACGGGCCGGGAGGGCGTTCGACGCCTCCCGGCCCGTCCCTTTACCGCGCCGCCCCCGCCGGGCCGGCCGCACCACCCCACCCACCGTCCGAGGAGAAGCCTCCGTGTCCCGAACCACCCTCCGCCGGGGAGCCGTCGCCGCACTGTGCGCCGCGCTGCTCCCCGTCGTACCGGCGGCATCCGCGTCCGCCGCGACCAGACCACCGTCCCCGCCCTCGGACGCGTCCCTCGCCAAGGAGCCGTCCCGCCAGGACCTCACCCGCGAGCAGTTCTACTTCGTCATGCCCGACCGGTTCGCCAACGGCGACACCTCCAACGACAGGGGCGGCCTGACCGGCTCCCGGACGGAGACCGGGTACGACCCCACGGACAAGGGCTTCTACCAGGGCGGCGACCTCAAGGGGCTGACCAGCCGGCTCGACTACGTCAAGGGCCTCGGCACCACCGCGATCTGGCTCGCGCCGATCTTCAAGAACCGCCCCGTGCAGGGCACCGGCGCCGACGCGTCGGCGGGGTACCACGGCTACTGGATCACCGACTTCACCCAGGTCGACCCCCACTTCGGCACCAACACCGACCTGGAGAAGCTGATCGACAAGGCCCACGGCAAGGGCATGAAGGTCTTCTTCGACGTCATCACCAACCACACCGCCGACACGGTCGACTACGCCGAGAAGAAGTACGGCTACCAGCCCAAGGGCGCCCACCCCTACCTCGACACCGAGGGCCGGCCCTTCGACGACGCCGACGGCATGGCGAAGGTGGACGCGGACTCCTTCCCGTACACCCCGGTCACCACCGGTGGCAAGGTCCCCTCCTGGCTCAACGACCCGACGATGTACCACAACCGGGGCGACTCCACCTACGCCGGCGAGTCCACCGAGTACGGCGACTTCTCCGGCCTCGACGACCTGTGGACCGAGCGCCCCGAGGTCGTCACCGGCATGGAGAAGATCTACGAGAAGTGGGTCCGCGACTTCGACATCGACGGGTTCCGCATCGACACCGTCAAACACGTCGACCTGGACTTCTGGACCCAGTGGGCGACCGCCCTCGACACCTACGCCGCGCGCCACGGCCGCGACGACTTCTTCATGTTCGGCGAGGTCTACTCCGCCGACACCGCCATCACCTCGCCGTACGTGACCCGGGGCCGGCTGGACGCGACGCTGGACTTCCCCTTCCAGGAAGCCGCCCGCCAGTACGCCTCCCAGGGCGCCCCCGCCTCGAAGCTCGCCGCGCTCTACGCCGACGACTACCGGTACACCACCGACAAGGCGAACGCCTACGAGCAGGTCACCTTCCTCGGCAACCACGACATGGGCCGCATCGGGACCTTCCTGAAGCAGGACAACCCGAACGCCTCCGACGCCGAACTGCTCCAGCGCGACAAGCTCGCCAACGAGCTGATGTTCCTCGGCCGCGGCAACCCCGTCGTCTACTCCGGCGACGAGCAGGGCTACACCGGCGCCGGCGGAGACAAGGACGCCCGCCAGCCGCTCTTCGCCACGAAGATCGCCGACTACCTCGACGACGACCAGCTCGGCACCGGCCGCGCCCACGCCTCGGACGCGTACGACACCACCCACCCGCTGTACACGTCGATCGCGGCGCTCTCCCGGCTCACCAAGGCCCACCCCGCCCTCCAGGACGGCGTCCAGACCGAGCGCTACGCCGAAGGCCAGGTCTACGCCTACTCCCGCATCGACGCCAAGCGGAGCAACGAGTACCTCGTCGCCGTCAACAACGGCACCGAGGCCCGCACCGTCGAACTCACCACCGAATCAGCCCGGATGAACTTCCGTACCGTCTACGGCGGTTCCGCCACCGTGCGCAGCGGCCCGGACAAGAAGGTCACGCTCACCGTGCCCGCCCTGTCCAGTGTGGTGCTCCGCGCCGACCGGGCGCTCGCCGCCCCCGCCACCGCGCCGGCCGTCACCCTGAAGGCCCCGGCGGCCGGTGCGACCGGCACCGTCGAGATCACCGCAGACGTCACCGGCGGACAGCTCGACCGCGTGGTGTTCGCCGCCCAGACCGGCAACGGGAAGTGGCGCACCCTCGGCACCGCCGACCACGCCCCGTACAAGGTCACCCAGGTCGTCGACGCCTCCGTCGCCGCCGGCACCCCGCTGCGGTACAAGGCCGTCGTCGTGGACCGGACCGGCCGCACCGCCGGCGCCCTCGCCGCCACCACCGCCGGCCAGGCACCGCCCCCCGCCAAGCCGGTGGCCGTCGAGCGCGACTACGCCGTGGTGCACTACCGGCGCCCGGACGGCGACTACGACGGCTGGCAGCTGAAGTCGGGCGACTCCGCGGCCGGGTTCACCGGCCGTGACGCGTACGGCGCGTTCGCCTGGCTGAAGCTGGCCGAGGGCGTCTCCTCCGTGCCGTACACCATCGAGAAGGACGGCACCGCGGACGGCCCGCAGCGCACCGTGGACCTCGCCACCACCGGCCAGGTCTGGGTCGCCCAGGGCGACGACGGCCAGGCCGGCGAGGTCCCCGACGGCGCCGGACCCTCCACGGACACCAGCAAGGCGGTCCTGCACTACCACCGCGAGGACGGGAAGTACGACGGCTGGGGCCTGCACACCTGGACCGGGGCCAGGAACCCGACCGACTGGGCCAAGCCGCTCCAGCCGGTGAAGACGGACACCTACGGGGTCACCTTCGAGGTCCCGCTCGCCGACGGCGCCACCTCGCTCAGCTACATCCTCCACAAGGGCGACGAGAAGGACCTCCCGAGCGACCAGTCCCTCGACTTCGCCGGCAAGGGCCACGAGGTGTGGATGCTCGGCGGTACCGCCGACTACCTCCTCCCGGCCGCCGCCGGTGTCCCCGCCCCCGACCTGACCAGGGCCGAGGCGCAGTGGATCGATGCCGACACCGTCGTCTGGAAGGTCAACGCCACCGCCGCCACCAGCCAGCAACTCGTCTACGCCCCGGACGGCGGGATCTCCGTCGTCGACGGCGCCCTCTCGGACGAGGGACAGTGGCTCCGGCTCGGCGCGACCTCGCTGACCGACGCGCAGCGGGCGAGGTTCCCGCACCTGACGGAGTACCCCGCCTTCCGGGTCGACGTCCGTGACCGCGACCGGATCCGCGAAGCCCTGCGCGGCCAGCTGATCGCCACCCAGCGCGCCGCCAACGGCGCCCTCCTCGCCGCCACCGGCGTCCAGACCGCCGGGGTGCTCGACTCCCTGTACGGGGCCAAGGCCACCGGCGCCGCCCTCGGGCCCGTCTTCAGCAAGGGCACGCCGACGCTCTCCGTCTGGGCCCCCACCGCCCGTACCGTCCAGCTCGAACTCGACGGCAGGACCGTCCCCATGCGCCGCGACGACACCACCGGTGTCTGGTCGGTCGAGGGAACGAAGTCCTGGAACGGCAAGCCCTACCGCTACCTGGTGAAGGTCTGGGCGCCCACCGTCCAGAAGCTCGTCACCAACAAGGTCACCGACCCCTACTCCACCGCGCTGACCACCGACTCCGCCCGCAGCCTCGTCGTCGACCTCACCGACCCGAAGCTCGCCCCCGCCGGCTGGTCCACCCAGAAGAAGCCGGCCGCCGTCCCGCTGAGCGCGGCGCAGATCCAGGAGCTCCAGATCCGCGACTTCTCCGTCGCGGACCCCACCTCGAAGCACCCCGGCGAGTACCTCGCCTTCACCGACACCGGCTCCGACGGCATGAAGCACCTCAAGGAGCTCGCCGCGTCCGGCACCTCCTACGTGCACCTGCTGCCCGCCTTCGACATCGGCACGATCTCCGAGAAGAAGTCCGACCAGCAGCAGCCCGCCTGCGACCTCACGGTCTACGCCCCCGACTCCGAGGAGCAGCAGGCCTGCGTGGCGGCCACCGCCGCCAGGGACGGCTTCAACTGGGGCTACGACCCGCTGCACTACACCGTCCCGGAGGGCTCCTACGCCTCCGACCCCGACGGAACCAAGCGCACCGTCGAGTTCCGGAAGATGGTCCAGGGCCTCAACGACGCCGGTCTGCGGACCGTCATGGACGTCGTCTACAACCACACCGTCGCCTCCGGCCAGGACGACAAGTCCGTCCTCGACCGGATCGTGCCCGGCTACTACCAGCGGCTCATGGACGACGGCTCCGTCGCCACCTCCAGCTGCTGCGCCAACACCGCGCCCGAGAACGCCATGATGGGCAAGCTCGTCGTGGACTCGATCGTCACCTGGGCCAGGCAGTACAAGGTCGACGGCTTCCGCTTCGACCTGATGGGCCACCACCCCAAGGCGAACATCCTCGCCGTGCGCAAGGCCCTCGACGGGCTGACTCCCGCCAAGGACGGCGTCGACGGGAAGAAGATCATCCTCTACGGCGAGGGCTGGAACTTCGGCGAGATCGCCGACGACGCCCGCTTCGTCCAGGCCACCCAGAAGAACATGGCCGGAACCGGCATCGCCACCTTCTCCGACCGCGCCCGCGACGCCGTGCGCGGCGGCGGCCCCTTCGACACCGACCCCGGCGTCCAGGGCTTCGCCTCCGGCCTCTACACCGACCCCAACGGCTCCACCGCCAACGGCACCGAGGCGGAGCAGAGGGCCCGCCTCCTGCACTACCAGGACCTGATCAAGGTCGGTCTCACCGGCAGCCTCGCCGACTACACCTTCACCGACACCTCCGGGGCGAAGGTCACCGGCGCCGGCGTCGACTACAACGGCGCCCCCGCCGGATACGCGGCCGCCCCCGGTGACGCCCTCGCCTACTCCGACGCCCACGACAACGAGAGCCTCTACGACGCCCTCGCCTTCAAGCTCCCCCCGGACACCCCGGCCGCGGACCGGGCCAGGATGCAGGTCCTCGCCATGGGCGTCTCCACCCTCTCCCAGGGGCCCTCGCTCTCCCAGGCCGGCACCGACCTGCTGCGCTCCAAGTCCCTGGACCGCAACTCCTTCGACAGCGGCGACTGGTACAACGCCATCCACTGGAACTGCCAGGACGGCAACGGTTTCGGCCGCGGCCTGCCCCCGGCCGCGGACAACAAGGACAAGTGGCCCTACGCCGCACCCCTGTTGACCAACCCCACCCTGACGCCCGGCTGCGCGCGGATCACCGGCACGTCCGCCGCCTACCAGGACCTGCTGACGATCCGGAGTACCGAGAAGGCGTTCGCCCTCACCTCCGCCGCCCAGGTCCGTTCCACCCTCGCCTTCCCGCTCTCCGGCAAGGACGAGACCCCCGGCGTGATCACCATGACCCTCGGTGACCTGGTCGTCGTCTTCAACGCCACCCCGTCCACCACCACCCAGACGGTGGACGCGGCAGCGGGCAGGACGTACGTACTGCACCCGGTGCAGGCGGCGGGCGCGGACCCCACCGTCAAGGGATCGCGCTACCGGGCGGAATCCGGCAGCTTCACCGTCCCCGGACGGACCGTCGCCGTGTTTTCCCTCCGCTGACACCGACGGGCTACGGTGTGACCGCACGCGTCGGCGACGGAGCCGCGGCGGGCCGCCACCGAGCACCGTGACGGAGCCGCACCCGGCCGGTCACGGCACCGCCTCCCGCGGGGGAGGGGTGCCGGGGCCGGCCGGTCCGGCCGGGTGGGGACACTTCCGGCCCGCCGGCGCACCAGGCCCGAGCACGCCGGACGGTGATGATGAAGATCGTGGGAAACCTGCCCGAGGAGACGAGCAGCTTCATCGGCCGCCGCATCGAACTCCTGCGTCTCGAAAGCGCCCTGACGCCGTATTACCTCGTCGGCCGCCGGCTCACCCCGCACCGGATGACGACCCTCGTCGGCCCGGGCGGCGTCGGCAAGTCCCGGCTCGCCGCCCGCGCGGCCCACCTCGTCGGCCACCGCTACCAGGACGGCGTCCGATGGGCCGACCTCTCCCCGCTCTACGACGACGACCTGCTGCTGCCCACCGTCTCCGACGCCGTCGGCCTCGCCGACCACGCGCTGCGGATGCCCGTCGACGCCCTCTGCGAATGGCTCGCGGACAAGAACATGCTGCTCGTCCTCGACTCCTGCGAACACCTGCGCGCCCCCACCGCCCACCTTCTGGGCGAGCTCCTCACCATCGCCCCCGGGCTGACCGTCGTGGCCACCAGCAGGCAGCCCCTCGGCGTCCGCGGCGAGAACCTCGTCGACGTCCGCCCCCTGCCGTACGACGGCCACAGCGACGCCCTCACCCTCCTGCGCGACCGGGTCCGCGCGGCCGCCCCCGGCATCACCTTCCGGCGCCCGGCCGACACCGAGGCCGCCGAAGAGATCTGCCGCCGCCTCGAAGGCCTCCCGCTCGCCCTCGAACTCGCCGCTGCCTCCGCCGGACGCCACACCCTGCGCGCGATCGCCGACCGCCTCGGCTCCCGCCTCGACGTCCTCGCCGACGACTCCCCGCGCCCTCTCCGCCACCGGGCCCTCATCACCACGATCGGCTGGAGCCACGAACTCTGCACCCCGCTGGAACGCCTGCTGTGGGCCCGGCTCACCCCGCTGCGCGGCGACTTCGACGAAGAGGCCGCCCGGGAGGTCTGCGCCGGCGGCCCGCTCACCCCCGACGGGGTGACCCGGGCGCTGCGCGGACTCGTCACCAAGTCCGTCGTCAAACGCGACGGCGAACGCCACCGCATGCTCGACACCCTGCGCGAGTACGGCCGCATGTGGCTCACCGAACTCGGTGAGGAGGAGGTCGCCGCCGCCACCCGGCGGCACGCCGCCCGCTTCCTGCGCCTCGCCCGCCGCGCCCACGCCGGATGGGCCGGACGCGACCAGGTCGCCTGGTACCACAAGGTCTCCGACAGCCACCTCGACCTCTGCGCCGCCCTCGACCACCTGCTGGTCCACGACATCCGCGCCGCCCAGGAGATGGCTGGCCGCATCGGGTTCTTCTGGAGCTGCTGCGGCCACCTGACGGCGGCCCGGAGCTACGCCCAGCGCGCCCTGGGCGGCGGCCCCCTCGACGGCCCCGACCGCACCCGGCTGCTCTGGGTGCTGGGCGTCGCCGCCCTTCTCCAGGGCGACTTCGGGGTCGCGACGCGGATCGGCGCGGAGTGCACGGCCTACGCGGAGGAGGACGGGGACGACGAGGGCATCCTCAACTCGACCTACCTCGCCGGGCTCACCCACCTCATGAAGAGCGAGCCGCAGACCGCCCTGGAGGCCGCCGGACGCGCGCTGCGTCTGACCGACGCCCGCCCGGTCGAGTCGGCGTACCGCCTGCGCTGCCACCTCATCACCGTCTTCTCGCTCAGCGGCCTCGGCCGGCTCAACGAGGCCGCGGAGGCCGCCGCCGTGCTCCGGGCCGCCTGCGAGGAGCACGACGAGCACTGGACCCGCTCGTACGCCGACTACCAACTCGCCCTCATCGCACTGCTCCAGGGCCGCCCCGAGGTCTCGGCCGCGCACGCCCGCACCATGCTCCAGGGCAAGCACCGCCTGCGCGACAGCTTCGGCATCGCCCTCGGCCTCGACATCCTCGCGTCCGCCATCGCCGCCCAGGGCCAGGGAGCGCGGGCCGCGCGGGTCTACGGCACCGGGCAGGTGTACTGGCGGATGGTGGGGCACCCGCAGCGCGGCACCCCCGACGTCACCCCGGTGCGCGAGACCTGCGAACGGCAGGCCCGCGCGGCCGTCGGTGACCTCGCCTACCAGCGAGCCTTCGAGAGCGGCCGCACCGACGGCGCCGAGGCGGGGCTCGCGGCGGCACTCTGGGACGAGTCCCGGATCTGAACCGGTCGGTGCGCGGGAGCGGACACGGCGCCCCCGGTGACGCGGCACCGGCGCCGACGCGCCACGCGCTGCCCGCCGCGGGCGCCCGCCGGAGGGAGCACGCGGTGAGACGTGCTTGTGCCGGCCCCGGCGCACCGGCAAGGGTGGACCACGACAACGCCCGCCCCATCCGCTACGGGAGCGACAGATGCCTCACATCACCATCGACTACTCCGCCGACCTCGACGACGCCTTCGACCGGCGCGGCTTCGCCGCCGAGCTGCACCCGCTGGTCGCCCGCACGATCAGCACCTCGGCCGCGGCCTGCAAGACGAGGCTCCGCCGGGTCGGGGAGACGCTGGTGGGCGAGGAGGCCGCGGACACCCCGCTCGTCCACATCACCGTCGCCCTCATGCCCGGCCGCACCCCGGAGGTCCGGGCGCTGCTCACCGAGTCCGTGCTGGCCCTGCTGGCCGAGCACCTCAAGCCGGCCGACGGGATCCGCGTCGAGACATCGGTCGAGACCCGCGAGATCGACCCGTCGTACCGCAAGAGCTGAGCCGGTGCCCCTCCGCGCGGCCGCCCCTCACGGCTGCCGCTGCGGGGGCACCGCTCCGGGGCCGGCCGTCAACAGCGCCAGCCGGTCGAGCAGTGCACCGAACGGGCCGTCCGGCGGCTCCTGTTCGAAGACCCGCAGCACGACGTCCGCCAGCTCCTGGTCGTACGCGGCGCTCACCGCCGCCAGCGCCGCGAAGTCGTGCACCAGCTGGAGTTCCAGCTCGGCCCGGGGGACGCGCTTGCCGTCCAGCCAGAGCAGCGCCGTCGCCTCGGCGAGCGACACCCACGTGCGTACCACCAACTCCAGCCGGGCGGAGGGGACCCGCACCTGGAGATGGGTGAGTATCTGCTCGTACGCGGCCTGCCGCACCCCGTCGATCATGGCGTTCGTAGTGGACGAACCGGCTGCGGGACCGCCCCGCATCAGCGCGGAGAAGCCGGGTCCGTGGTCCTCCACGAAGTCGAAGAACCGTCCCATCACCCTCAACAGGCGGGTCCCCAGCGGACCTTCGTGCGGCTCCAGGAAGCGGTCCGCGAGTTCGTCGGCGGCCCGCCGCAGCGCCGCCTCGTAGAGGCTCTGCTTGCCGGGGAAGTAGTGGTAGACCAGCGGGCGGGAGATGCCGGCGGCGGCGGCGATCTCGTCGATCGACACCTCGTCGGGGGACCGGCTGCTGAACAGCTCCAGTGCGACGCCGATCAACTGCTGCTTGCGCTCGTCGACACCCATTCTGCGCCGCACCCCGGTGGTCATGCGGACAGCCTAACCGGGGTGCGGCCGGCGGCGGGCCGGGCCCGGTCTACAGGTCGAGGACCAGCCGCCCGCCCCGGCACCGGGAGACGCAGATCAGCATCGAGTCGGCGCGCTCCGCGTCCGTCAGCAACTCGTCGCGGTGGTCGATCTCGCCCTCCAGCACCCGCTGTTGGCAGGTGCCGCAGAAGCCCTGCTCGCAGGAGTACGAGACGTGCGGCAGCTCCTCGCGCACCGCCGCCAGCACCGACTGCCCGGCGGCCACGGAGACGGTCCGCCCCGTACGCCGCAACTCCACCTCGAAGGCGCCGGAGCCCGGGCCGTGGGCAGCGGTGGCCGCGGGCGCGAACCGTTCCAGGTGCAGGGCGCACCCGGCGGGCATCGCCGCGGCGACCGCGTCCGCCAGCGGCCCGGGACCGCACACGTAGACGGCCGTCCCGGGTGCGAGCGCCGAGAGTGCGGCCGCGACGTCCGGGTGACCACAGGTGTCCTGCGGGACGACCGTCACCCGGTCCCCGTCGGCGCCGAGCTTCTCGACCTCGTCGAGGAAGGGCATCGTCGCGCGCGACCGTCCCCCGTACAGCAGCCGCCAGGGGACCCCCGAGGCGGCGACCGCCCGCACCATGGGCAGCAACGGGGTGATCCCGATACCGCCCGCGACGAAGAGGTAGCCCTCGGCCTCGACCAGCGGGAAGCGGTTGCGCGGCCCCGCGACACCGACCTCGTCGCCCTCGTGCAGCCGGGCGTGCACCTCCCGCGAGCCGCCCCGCCCGTCCTCGTCCAGCCGGACCGCCACCGTGTACGTGCCCGGGTCCGCGGGATCGCCGCAGAGGCTGTACTGCCGGACCGGGCCCGACGGCAGCACCAGGTCGAGATGGGCGCCCGGCTCCCACGGAGGGAGCCCGGGCCCCTCCAGCCGGAGCTGGACCACCCCCTCGGCCGGTGTGGTCCGCTCGGTGACCAGCAGCCGCCGGGTGGTGGTGGCACCGTGTCCCGTCCGCCCGGAGGTGGGTTCTGGCAGGGCGGGCAGCGGCCAGAGCGGGGAGGCGGCGACGCGCGTGCGCAGCGCCCGCCGCGCGAGCAGGGCGGCACCGGCGCCGGCGATCAGCAGCGCGGTGCGCGGACGGAGCGGGGGCAGGGCCATGGTCAGTGGTCTCCCGTCGTACGGGCCTCGGCGGCGAGCGCCGCGGGCGAGCGGGCGAGGTAGTCGACGGCCTGGGCGGTGCTGCCGCTGCGCGAGGGGTGGTAACGCCGGCTCAGGTAGTCGGGGACGGACCGCAGGACATCGCGGGCCGGAGGCAGCGTGCCCCGCCTGCCGCAGGCGTGGTACGCCCGGAGCGACGCCCGTCCGCCGGACGGGCCGGGGTCGTTCGCCACGAAGAAGCGGACCCCGCGCTGCCAGAGGAAGACCAGGGCGGCGAAGGCGGTGGCCCAGGTGCGCACCCGGCGCCGGTAGCCGCCGTCCACGTGCAGGAACACCTCGAAGGCGACCGACCGGTGCTCGACCTCCTCGGCGCCGTGCCACCGCAGCATGTCCAGCATGGTCGGATCGGCGCCGCGCCGGTCGAGGGCGTCGGCGTTGAGGATCCAGTCGCCGAGGAAGGCCGTGTAGTGCTCGATCGCCGCTATCGTCGCCACCCGTTCCTTCAGCCACCATTCCCGGGCCCGCCCGGGCGGCAGGGTCCGGTCGCCGAGCAGCTTCTCGAAGAACCAGTCCACCTGCGCGGTGTACGGAGTCGGGTCCAGGCCCAGCTTCCTCAGGTGCGGCAGGACGTCGTCGTGCGCCTGCGCGTGCACGGCCTCCTGGCCGATGAACCCGATGACGTCCCGGCGGAGCCGCTCGTCGCGGATGTACGGCAGCACCTGCCGGTACACGTGGACGAACCAGCGTTCGCCGGCCGGGAGCAGCAGATGGAGCACGTTGATCGTGTGGGCGGCGAAGGGGTCGCCGGGCACCCAGTGCAGCGGGGTGCGCTCCCAGTCGAACGAGACGTTGCGGGGCCGCAGGGCCGTCCGCTCCGAAGTGACCGCTGCCGGCTGCTTGTTGGACATGGCGTCAATGTACTGACGGGTACGGCGCGGGAACAGGGGCGTGCGCGACCTTCCTCGGCGGCGACGGCGACGGCGACGGCGACGGCGAAAGGCCGGGAGCGCCGCCCCGGGCTGTCATAGGCTGACCGGCATGTCCACCCTGGAGAAGATCCACGACGTCCCCGTGTTCCTCTGCGCCCCCGAGGGGCCGGCCGTCGAGGGCGAACGGGAGGCGCTGGACCTGATCGGCGACGCCGGCTACCAGGGGGCCCGCTGGGTCGTCGTCCCCGTCGAGCGGTTCGGTGAGGACTTCTTCCGGCTGCGCACCCGGGTCGCCGGCCACATCGTCCAGAAGTTCGCCCAGTACGGCATGGGTCTGGTGGTGCTCGGCGACATCTCCCGCCACACCGAGGGCAGTTCGGCGCTCACCGACTTCGTGCGGGAGAGCAACGCCGGCCGTCAGCTCTGGTTCCTGTCCGACCGGGAGCAGTTGGCCGAGCGGCTGCGGGAGACCGCCTGAGGGCCGTCCCGCCAGGAACGGCGGGGCAGCCCTCAGCCCTGCGCCCGGTCACCCCGGTCCAGATAGGCGAGCACCGCGAGGACCCGGCGGTTGTCGTCGTCGGAGGGAGCCAGTCCCAGCTTCCCGAAGATGTTCGAGGTGTGCTTGGCGATCGCCCGTTCGGTGACCACCAGCTGGGCCGCGATCGCCGCGTTCGTGCGGCCCTGCGCCATCAGCTCCATGACCTCCCGCTCGCGCGGCGTCAGTCCGCCCATCGGCTCGTCCCGGGAGCGCCGCGACAGCAGTTGCCGGATCACCTGGGGGTCCATCGCCGTGCCCCCGGCCGCGACCCGGCGTACCGCGTCCACGAACTGGTCCGCGTCGAAGACCCGGTCCTTCAGCAGGTAGCCGATGCCGTCGTTCCCGTCCGCCAGCAACTCCCGTGCGTACAACTGCTCCACGTGCTGGGAGAGGACGAGCACCGGAAGCCCCGGGCGCTCCCTGCGGGCGGCCAGGGCGCACTGGAGCCCCTCGTCGGTGAGGGAGGGCGGCAGCCGGACGTCGACGACCGCGACGTCCGGCCGCTCCTCGGCGAAGGCCCGGGTCAGCTCGGGGCCCGTCTCCACGGCGGCCACGACCTCGAAGTCGTACGCCTCCAGCAGCCGCACCAGCCCGTCGCGGAGGAGGAAGAGGTCTTCGGCTAGGACAACGCGCAAGGGATCTCCAGGGACACCAGGGTGGGGCCGCCGACGGGGCTGCTGACGGCCAGGACGCCGTCGAATGTACCGAGCCGCCGTTCGATCCCGCTCAGCCCCGACCCGCCGCCGGTCACCGCCCCGCCCCGCCCGTTGTCCGTCACCGCGACCCGGAGCATCCCGTCCGCGTGGTGGAGGTCTATCCAGACGCGGTCCGCACCCGAGTGCTTCACCGCGTTGGTCAGCGCCTCGCTCACCGCGAAGTACGCGGCCGACTCCACCGGCGCGTCCGGCCGCCCCGCCAGATCCACCGCCACCTCGGACTCCAGGGGGAGCCGCAGGGCCAGGGCCTTCAGCGCGTCCCCGAGCCCCCGCTCGGCGAGCACCGGCGGATGGATGCCCCGGACCAGGTCGCGCAGTTCGGTGAGGGCCTCCGCCGAGGAGGTACGGGCCGCCACCAGCATCCGCTTCGCCTGCTCCGGGTCCTTCTCGATCAGCGCCTCGATCGTCCCGAGGCTCATCCCCATGGCGACGAGCCGGGCCTGCGCCCCGTCGTGCAGGTCCCGTTCGATGCGGCGAAGTTCCGAGGCGGCCGAGTCGACGGCCTCGTGCCTGGTCTCGGTCAGCCGGTCGATCCGCTTCGCCAGGTCCGCCGGGGTGGGCGAGAGCACCGCGCGGGCCAGCGTGAAGTGCAGCCGCAGCAACGGCTTGCCCACCCACAGCCCGAGGTGGAAGACGGCCACCCCCAGGGCGAGCGCGGCGAAGGCGGTGGCCCGGCTGTCCACGGGCACGAAGCCGTACCAGTACGGCTCGTCCCGGAAGACGTGCCACAGGCCCGCCGCCAGGACGGCGCCCTCCACCCACCAAACCATCAGAGCCGCCGGGAGGATCGCCAGCACGAAGCCCGCGGACATGTCGGTGAAGAGCCACTGCACGTCCCGCCGGGTGGCCGGATCCCTCAGCATCAGGACCGTGCGCTCCACCTGCCCGGTGAAACCGGTGCGCAGATCCGCGGGAAGGGGCCGGTACGGGACCGGAATCCGCACGTCGTACCAGGTCCTCGCGAGGAGCCTGCGCCGGTTCGCGTGCCGGCGTACCCGCTCCAGGACGTACGGAGTGGTGAGGAAGCCCACCCCCAGCAGGACGAAGGCGACGGAGAGCACGGTCGCGACGAAGAGGACCAGTGATCCGCCCAGCCCCGCCACCGCCAGCACCAGCCCGCGTCCCGCGGCCGTCGTCGCTTCCCTGAACCGGCTGATCGTTCTGCCCATCGCCCCGTGCCCTCCTCGTCCCGCTCCCGTCGGCCGGTCCGTCGCGCAGTGCGCCCGGCCGTCCCGTACGGGAGCAAGTCTCGCCCGGTGGGGCGGCCGCGGGGCAGCCGGTACGCCCCCGTGCCGGGGGTGTACCTGGCACCACCACCCCGGCCGTGACGCCGCAGGGCCCCGCACCCCGCGGTTCGCCACCGCGGGGCCGGGGCCCGATCGCCCGACGGCGCGGTCAGGGCGCGTACTTGTAGCCGACCCGCCGGACCGTCTGGATCGAATGGCGGTGCTGGGCGCCGAGCTTGCGGCGCAGCCGGGCGACGTGGACGTCGACGGTGCGGCCGTCGCCGACGTGACCGTAACCCCAGACCGTCGTCACCAACTGGTCGCGGGTGTGGACCCGGTGCGGGTGGGCGACCAGGTGGGCGAGGAGTTCGAACTCCAGGTAGGTGAGGTCGAGCGCCACTCCGTCCACGGTCGCGATGCGCCGGGTGGAGTCGATGAGCACCGGACCGTCCGGCGCGTGCGCGGCGGGAGCCTCGCGCACCACGGCCTGCGGAGCGAGCACCCCCTGCGGGAGCGGTCCCGCCGCGAAGGGGTGCGCCTCGGTGAACGCACCGGTGAGAGCGGTCTGCTGGTCGGCCGGCACGAGGACGAGGTAGCCGATCATCGGCGGACGTCCGGGGAGGGTGGGCAGGGAGTGCTGCGGTGCGGGAAGCCAGGTGGCTCCCGGCGGCAGCAGGTCGGCCATGTCGGTCAGCCGGACGACGTCGTCACGGTCGACGGCACGCAGCCGGCGGTTGGGGGAGGAGGTGCGGGCGGTGGTGGTGGCCGCAGCGGGGGCCGCCGATGCCGCGGTGGCGGCGGAGGCGGAGAAGGTACGGGCGTTCGCCATGAGGGTCAGCTCTTTCGCGCGAGGAGTCGTCGAGGGACGTACGTCGTGCGCGCGGGCCGAAGACCGGGTGAGCGGCTTTAGAGGGCCTGCGCGTTCCTCGCGCGGCAACACACCCGGTCGAAGTCGTGGTGCTGACGGGAAGGCCAGAACGGCTCAAGGTCGCTGCGACCCGATGCGGTGTACTGGAAGCCGGCCATGGGCCCATTGAAGCAGAGAATGCGGCGCAGCAGCAGACTCCTCTCACCCGTCGATACGGACCCCTCGCGTTACCCGCCTCACACCCCGCCCTCCGGCGGCGCTCCCACCCGGCCCGAGCAGGGGTCGAGGTCCGCTCGGCCCGCCCGTCCCTTCCGCCGGTCCGGCACCCGCCGCACCACCAGGAAGCGGTTCCCGCGGCCACCGGTCCCGCGCGCCGGGGCGTCAACTCCCCGGCCGTGGGGGGCTGCACGTCGCCGGCCCCTCCGTCCTCACCCTGGTCTCCGGCATGCCGCCACACTGCCACCCACCACCGACGAGGGCGCCCCACCACCGACGAGGGCGCCCGCCGGAGAACCGGCGGACGCCCTCGTCGTGCGTACGGGAAGGTGCGGGGGATCAGCCCTGGTCGGCCTTCTCCAGCGCGGTGCAGCAGGTGTCCACGATGAGCCGCGTGACGACGTAGGGGTCGACGTTGGCGTTCGGGCGACGGTCCTCGATGTAGCCCTTCTGGTCCTGCTCGACCTGCCACGGGATGCGGACCGAGGCGCCGCGGTTGGAGACGCCGTAGCTGTACTCGTTCCACGGGGCGGTCTCGTGCAGACCCGTCAGGCGCTCGTCGATGCCGGCGCCGTAGTTCTTGACGTGGTCGAGCGGCTTCGAGCCCTCGCCCAGCGACTCGCAGGCGGTGATGATCGGCTCGTAGCCCTCACGCATCGCCCGGGTGGAGAAGTTGGTGTGCGCGCCGGCGCCGTTCCAGTCGCCCTTGACCGGCTTCGGGTCGAGGGTCGCGGAGACGTTGAAGTCCTCGGCGGTGCGGTAGAGCAGCCAGCGGGCGATCCACAGCTGGTCGGAGACCTCCAGCGGCGCCAGCGGGCCGACCTGGAACTCCCACTGACCGGGCATGACCTCGGCGTTGATGCCGGAGATGCCGAGACCGGCGGCGAGGCAGTTCTCGAGGTGCTTCTCGACGATGTCGCGGCCGAAGATCTCGTCCGCGCCCACACCGCAGTAGTAGCCGCCCTGCGCGGCCGGGAAGCCGCCCTCGGGGAAGCCGAGCGGACGGTGGCCCGCGAAGAAGGTGTACTCCTGCTCGATGCCGAAGATCGGCTCCTGGCCGGCGAAGCGCTCGGCCACCGGACGCAGCGCGGCACGGGTGTTGCTCTCGTGCGGCGTCATGTCGATGTTGAAGACCTCGCACAGGACGAGTACGTCGTCGCCGCCGCGGATCGGGTCCGGACAGGTGAAGACCGGCTTCAGAACCCGGTCGGAGGCGTGGCCCTCGGCCTGGTTGGTGCTCGAACCGTCGAAGCCCCAGATGGGCAGCTCCGCGCCGTCGGCCATGATCCTCGTCTTCGAACGGAGCTTGGCGGTCGGCTCGGTGCCGTCTATCCAGATGTACTCAGCCTTGAACGTCACGGAAGCCATCCTTTGCGGGTGCAGCGCGGTCTATGCGGGCAGCTTCGCAAGACGCGATTTCCCGTCCGTTGCCCGTATGTGAACCCCGTGTTACCGACGTTTTCCGCGCGTGAAGCGGGTCACGGCGACGGACCGCCCCGCCCCCGCGCGTCCTCGGCCGTGCGGGGACGAGTCGGCGGCGGCCACCCCGCGCCGCACCGCGCGACCGGCCCCGGGGGACCGTCGTATACGGGCGCGCTCCCCGGACTCCCGCACCCCGCCCCGCACACTGGTACGCATGACGACTTCCGCGAACCCCCTGCGCATCGGACTGCTCGGCACCGGCCCGTGGGCCCGCAAGACCCACGCTCCCGCCCTCGCGGCCCATCCCGGCGTCGAGCTCAGCGGTGTCTGGGGCCGCCGCCCCGAAGCGGCGACCGCCCTCGCCGACGCCCACCGAGCGCCCGCCTTCGCCGGCGACGACGGTCTGGACGCGCTGCTCGCCGCGAGCGACGCCGTCGCCGTCGCGCTGCCGCCGGACGTACAGGCACCGATCGCGGCCCGGGCGGCCGCCGCCGGCTGCCACCTGCTGCTGGACAAGCCGGTCGCCACCACGGCGGCGGGCGCGCACGAGGTCGCCGAGGCCGCCGCCCGGGCCCAGGTCGCCTCCATCGTCTTCTGCACCCTGCGCTTCGCCCCCGCGACTGCCGCCTGGATCGCCGAACAGGCCGCCCTGGAGGGCTGGTTCACCGCGCGCGCGCAGTGGCTCGGCGCACTCTGGGCCCCCGGCGCCACGAACGAGTACGCGGCCTCCCCGTGGCGCCGCGACAAGGGCGGCCTCTGGGACGTCGGCCCGCACGTCCTCTCCGTACTCCTGCCGGTGCTCGGCGACGTCACGGAACTGACCGCGGTCCGGGGGCCGTCCGACACCGTCCACCTGGTGCTCCGCCACACATCCGGCGCCTCCAGCACCGCCACCCTCGGCCTCGCCGCCCCGCTCGGCGCGGTCGGCACCGATCTTGAACTCCGGGGCGAACACGGCGTCGTCACCCTGCCCCGGTGGGGCGGCGCCCTGGACGCCTTCACCGGCGCCGTGGACGCGCTGACGGAGGCCGTACGCACCGGGGAGCCGCACCCCTGTGACGTACGGTTCGGCGTGCGCCTGACCGAACTGCTGGCCCGGGCCGAGGCGCAGCTCGGTCCGGCCGAGCCGGGGGTCCCCGCCCGCGCGTGAACCGCGCGCCGGCGTCCGGCCCGGATCCCGTACAACCGTCCGGGGGCCGGACACGTCTTTCAGACATCAACCGGGTGTGCACGGGCCGCGAGGGACGCGCCCCGCGCACCCCTGCGGAGGGGCGATGGGATCCGAAGGCGGAAGACGAGCACGGGGGCTGATCCTCTGCCTCGCGGCGGTGGCCTGGATGTCGGCGGGACCGGCCGTCGCGGACGAGGGGGACGGCGGGAGCGCGCCGGCCACGCGGGCGGACGGGACCCCGCTGCTGCGGTTCGCCCGGCCGTCTCCCGTCACCGGCGTCCGGCCGGGGGACACCGTGCCGCTGGAGATCCTGGTGAAGAACGCCGGCGACGGACCGGCGGACCGCGTGACGCTCTACATCAACGGATCGAGCGGCACGGCGTTCGCGGAGAAGTACTCCAACTGCGTCCAGCGCGAGACTCCCGCGCAGGACGAAGGCCCGGCGCAGGTCGAAGCGGTCTGCGCCATCGAACAGGTACTGGAACCCGGAGTCGTCTACGCCCCCGAGGTACCGGTCGCCCTGACGTTGCGGCCGCGCGCGCTGTACGACTGGTACATCCTGAACATCGACGCGGAGACGCCGGCCTTCCCCGGCGGCTCGCCCGGCAACCCCGGTGAGGAACTGCGGCTCGTCGCCCAGGAGACGCCGCCCGCCGGGGCCGAGTACGTCGATTCGTTCCCCTTCTCCCCCCTCACGGCGGAGAACACCGCCGACTTCTCCCTCACCGGGGCGGAGGTCACGGGGAAGAAGGGCGACACCGTCACCGCGGCGGTGACCTTCGCCAACCACGGTCCGGCCTGGGTCGACAACGACGCCGGATCACCCATCGGGGTCTACGACGTCGGCGTGCCGCCGGGCACCACGGTCACCGGCGCACCCGAGTTCTGCACCCCCGTCGGCCCGGACGGGAAGCCGGCCGAGAAGGCCGGCGCCGAGACCTACCGGTGCACCACCCCGTACGACTACGTGGACGAGGACACCACCCTGGTCCGCGAGTTCCGGCTGCGCGTCGACGACGTCGTCCCGAACGCCACCGGCACGGTCGGGTTCGTCCCGGGCGAGAACCGGTCGGGCACGCTCCCGTTCGACCCCGATCCGGAGAACGACACCGCGACGATCGTGGTCAACCCGACCGAGGGTTCCCCCGGCGGCTCCACCGGAGGAAGCGGGGGCACCACCACCGGGGGCGCCGGGACCGGGACGTCCGGCACCACCACCGGGGGATCCGGCAGCGGCTCGGCGGCGGGCGGTTCCACCGCCCCCGAACTCGCCGCGAGCGGGGCGGGCGGCGCCGTGTACCTCGGCACGGCCGCCGGCCTGACCGTGACCGGCGGCCTCGCCCTCGCCCTGGCCCGCGGGTCCCGGCGGCCCGGCCGCCGGAGGACCGCCGCCCACAGCGGCCCGGAAGGACGCTGAGCAACGTCCGGACCGTCCCGGTCCGTCGGCCGACGACATCGGCCGACGGACCGGGCAAGGCGGTCCGGAGCCAACGGACTTCCGACTTCGGGCATCGGACTTCGAGGCGCCGGGCTTCCCCGCCGCACCGGCCCTGCGACGGGCGTCAGCGGCGCCCCAGCGCGTCCCGTACCGCCTCCTCCGTACGCGCCACCACGGCGGTACCGTCCTCGGCGGTGATGATCGGCCGCTGGATCAGGACCGGTTCGGCACAGAGCGCCGCGATCCAGCGTTCGCGCGCGCCCGCGTCCCGGGACCAGGCATCCATCCCCAGCTCCTTCGCGACCGCCTCCCCGGTCCGGGTGATGTCCCACGGCTCCAGTCCGAGCCGGTCCAGCACCCCCCGGATCTCGTCCGGCGCCGGCACCTCCTCCAGGTACCGGCGCACGGTGTACGACGCACCCTCGGCATCCAGCAGCGAGACGGCGCTCCGGCACTTCGAGCACTGCGGGTTGATCCAGATCTCCATGGGGTCCAGGGTACGGCGGGGGAGGGCGGGACGGACGGCTGAAATCCCCTCTGGCCAGGGGCGATTGTCAGTGGGAGGCGGTAAAATGGAGGTAGTTCGTGAGGGTTCCACCACCGCGCCAGGAGGTAGCCGATGGCCGTCGCCACAGCCACGACCCAGCCGCTCGACCCGACGCTCCACGCCCCGTTCCGACCGATGCTCCCGCCCACCGGGTCCCGGCCCAAGAGGGCGCTCCCGGCCGGCCGGCCCCGTGAGTGGTACATCGCCCACAACCGCCGGCTCAAGGCGATGCGGCTGACGATCGCCCTGCTCGACGCCGGTGTCTACCAGCCCGCCAGCGCCAGCAACCACCGCATCCGCCGCGCCGCCGAGCGACTCGGCATCCACCCGCCGTCCGACCTCACCTGCCGCATGGTCCGCACCCTGATCCGCTACGGCAGCCGCTGAGCGGGGCCGGACGACTCCGGCCCCGCGGAACCCGCACGAAGCCCGCGCCCGCGCCCCGGTCCCCGGGGGGCCGGGGCGCGGGCCCGTCGTACGACGGCGCGTTGGGTGCGTCGAGTGCGAGCCGCGCTCCGGCCGCCCGCCCCCGACGCGTGGGAGGACACCTGCGGAGCCGGCAACCCCGACCCTGTCACACGGGGGCGACACGCACCCCGGCGACGGCTCCCCTGCGGGAACGGGAACGAACCGCCGTCGGGTCGGCCCGCACCGCCTGCCTCATACTTCCGGCCCGCGCATCGCCCACGACGTGTACGAGGCGGAGACGACCGGCGACCCCGACCGCGTGCGCGGCGGCGACGGTGGCGAGGCCGTCTGCGGCGGCTACGGCCGCGTCCGCCCGGTCATCGGCCCGTACCGACCCTCGCACCGGCGGCGTCGCCGCGCTCCGGAAAGCCGCGAGGGCCGCCACCCCGACCAGGGGTGACGGCCCTCGCGCTCCGACCCGACTGCCACCGGACGACCCGGCGGTGTCTCCTAGAGGTCGAAGTAGAGCTCGAACTCGTGCGGGTGCGGGCGCAGCTGGATCGGGGCGATCTCGTGCGTGCGCTTGTAGTCGATCCAGGTCTCGATCAGGTCGGTCGTGAAGACGCCGCCCGCCTGGAGGTACTCGTTGTCCTGCTCCAGCGCCTCGAGGACGGCCGGGAGCGAGGTCGGGACCTGCTGGACGTTGGCGTGCTCCTCGGGAGCCAGCTCGTACAGGTCCTTGTCGATCGGCTCCGCCGGCTCGATCTTGTTCTTGACGCCGTCGAGGCCCGCCATCAGCAGCGCCGCGAACGCCAGGTACGGGTTCGAGGACGGGTCCGGGGCGCGGAACTCGACGCGCTTGGCCTTCGGGTTCGAGCCGGTGATCGGGATGCGCATCGCGGCGGAGCGGTTGCGCTGCGAGTACACCATGTTGACCGGGGCCTCGAAGCCGGGGACCAGGCGGTGGTACGAGTTCACCGTCGGGTTGGTGAAGGCCAGCAGCGACGGGGCGTGCTTGAGGATGCCGCCGATGTAGTAGCGGGCCATGTCCGACAGGCCGGCGTAACCCTGCTCGTCGTAGAAGAGCGGCACGCCGCCCTGCCACAGCGACTGGTGCACGTGCATGCCCGAGCCGTTGTCACCGAAGATCGGCTTCGGCATGAAGGTCGCGGTCTTGCCGTTGCGCCAGGCGACGTTCTTCACGATGTACTTGAAGAGCATCAGGTCGTCGGCCGCGGCGAGCAGCGTGTTGAACTTGTAGTTGATCTCGGCCTGGCCGGCGGTGCCGACCTCGTGGTGCTGGCGCTCGACCTGCAGGCCGTTCTTGTCCAGCTCCAGGGAGATCTCGGCACGCAGGTCGGCGAAGTGGTCGACCGGCGGGGTCGGGAAGTAGCCGCCCTTGTAGCGGACCTTGTACCCGCGGTTGTTCTCCACCGCGCCGGTGTTCCAGGCGCCGGCCTCGGAGTCGATGTGGTAGAAGCTCTCGTTCGCCGACGTCTGGAAGCGGACGTTGTCGAAGACGTAGAACTCCGCCTCGGGACCGAAGTAGGCGGTGTCGGCGAAGCCGGTGGAGGCGAGGTACGCCTCGGCCTTCTTGGCCACGTTCCGCGGGTCACGGCTGTACTGCTCGCCGGTGATCGGGTCGTGGATGAAGAAGTTGATGTTGACCGTCTTGTCGCGGCGGAAAGGGTCCACCCGGGCGGTCGACAGGTCGGCGCGGAGCGCCATGTCGGACTCGTGGATGGCCTGGAAGCCGCGGATCGACGAACCGTCGAAGGCGAGTTCCTCGGCCGGGTCGAAGCTCGCTGCCGGGATGGTGAAGTGCTGCATCACACCGGGCAGGTCGCAGAAGCGGACGTCGATGAACTTCACGTCGTTGTCCGCGACGTACTTCTGCACTTCGTCGGCGTTCTGGAACATCCAACTCCTCCTACTCCCGGCCCGGGAGGCGCGGGGTTGAACTTCGTGTGTGTCGCCAGTGCGGTGGCGCACGTTGAGGGCGACCTTAGGCAGACGGGATTTCCCCAGCATGACCCATTTGTTTCGCCCAAGTTAACCGGGCGCGCGGTGGGGGGCACCCCAACGCCTCATCCCGTGCCCCGGGCACCACGGAGCAAACCAGGTCGCAGTACCGTGGTCGGGTGGACAACAGGCAAGCAATCGGATCGTGGCTGTCCGGCCCCCAGGCGGCCGCCGAGGAGATGGGCGTCGACTTCGGCTATCGGGGCAAGCGCCTCGGGCTGCCCGAATTCGGCCCGGGGTCCGTGGCCCCGCTCGGCCGCCGGTTCGGCGCGCTCTTCATCGACTGGGCCCTCTGCATGCTGATCGCATACGGGCTCCTCGCTCCTGGTGACCGACTGGCCGCCGGGAACTGGGCGTTGCTCGTCTTCCTCATCATGAGCCTCTGCACCGTGGGCACCCTCGGCTTCACCCCCGGCAAGCGGATCGCCGGACTGCGGGTCGTCTCCGAGGGCGGCGGTCCCGCCGGTCCGGTGCGCGTCCTCGTGCGGAGCGTGCTGCTGGTCCTGGTGATCCCGGCCCTCGTCTGGGACCGCGACGGACGCGGCCTCCACGACCGGCTCTCCCGCTCCGTCCAGGTACGCCGCTGACCCCGCGGCCCGGCCGGCGGGCGCCCGGTTCCACCCGGTCCGTCCGGGTGCTCCGGCGACGGGTGCCGGGTGCGGGGAGACCGGTGGCGTACAGCCCCGGAACGGCGCCCGTGGCGTTCCGCCATCCGGACAACTCCATCCGCACGGTGACGCCGTTGTCCACCATGCGGACCGAATGGCGCGCCGAGAGCCGCAGGAGCGCGACAGCTGCCCGACGAGCCGTTCCCGGCGCTCCCCACGCAACGAGGGGCGGCCCCGACCGTCCCGGTCGGGGCCGCCCCTCTGGTGTGAGCGCGGAAGTGCGCGAAGCGGTGTGCCGCAGCGCGCAGTGAGAACGCGAGAAGGTCAGGAGAGTGCGAGCGCGTGCGGTGCCCGCACGGGTCAGCGCATCTTTCCGCCGCGCGGCATCCGCATGCCCTTGGGCATCGGACCCTTCGGCAGCGGCATGTTGCTCATCAGGTCGCCCATCGCCCGCAGCCGGTCGTTGGCTGCCGTGACCTGCGGTCCGCTGAGGACGCGCGGGTACTTCAGCATCGTGACGCGCACCTTCTTCAGCGGGACCTGGCCCTCGCCGTCGCCCACGATGATGTCGTGCACCGGGACGTCGACGACGATGCGTGCCATCCGCCGCTTCTCGGCCGCCAGCAGGCTCTTCACCCGGTTCGGGTTGCCCTCGGCGACCAGCACGATGCCGGCCTTGCCGACCGCGCGGTGGACGACGTCCTGGCTGCGGTTCATCGCGACCGCCGGAGTGGTGGTCCAGCCGCGGCCGACGCGGTCGAGCACCGCTGCCGCCGCTCCGGGCTGGCCCTCCATCTGGCCGAAGGCCGCCGCCTCCGCACGCCGTCCGAAGACGACGAGTGCCGCGATGAGGGCCAGTACGAAGCCCAGGATGCCCAGGTAGACCGGGTGACCGATCGCGAAACCGATCGCGAGGAGGACGCCGAAGACGACGATCCACAGCCCCGCGAGCACGAGCCCGATCTTGGGGTCCGACCGCCGGGTCATCTTGTAGGTCAGGGCGATCTGCTTGAGCCGCCCCGCGTTCTCGGCGCTGTCCGCGCCTTCAGTGTTTGCCTTCCTCGCCATGTACAGGAGTTTACGTGGCCGAGGAACGGTGCTCGGCCACGGCCTCCAGTACGTGCTGGGCCTCGACCCGGTCCCTGGCGCGGCGGCGGTCCTCCAGGACCGCGGTCCAGGCGTTGCGGCGGGCGGTGCGCTGGCCGCCGCTCAGCAGCAGCGACTCCACGGCCCGCAGGGCGTGGGTGACGGTGGGAAGGGTGTGGGCACGTACCGGCGCGGCCTGCATCGTGGTGTTCCCTCTCGGGGCGAATCCGCGCACGGCGCGGAACGGGGTGCGGGAAACGGCGGCCGCGGTGCGTTCGGCCGATGCCGCCGGTGGAACCAGGGTCACTTCTCGGTGTTACCAGTGCGTGACCGGTCGGTCAAACACCAATGAATCCTCGATACCGGCTGCCCGCACGCGGAGGCGGCCCATACGCGTCCCTCACCTGCGGGAGCGTACGGGCCGCCTCGTGCGAGCGGTTACCGCCGGTAATGCGCTGTGCTCGGATTCACACGGCGGTAGGGGCCGCGACGGCTCCGGAGGCGGCCGCGTCGCGGGCCGCCATCGCCTGCTGGAAGAGGCGTCCGGCGCGGTACGAGGAGCGCACCAGCGGACCCGACATCACGCCGGAGTAGCCGATCGCGTCGGCCTCGTCCTTCAGCTCGACGAACTCCTGCGGCTTCACCCAGCGCTCGACGGGGTGGTGCCGCACCGAGGGCCGCAGGTACTGCGTGATCGTGATCAGCTCGCACCCGGCCTCGTGCAGGTCGCGGAGGGCCTCGCTGACCTCCTCACGGGTCTCGCCCATGCCGAGGATCAGGTTCGACTTGGTCACCAGTCCGGCCTCGCGGGCCCGCGTGATGACCTCCAGCGAACGCTCGTACCGGAAGCCCGGCCGGATGCGCTTGAAGATGCGCGGGACCGTCTCGACGTTGTGCGCCAGGACCTCGGGGCGCGAGGAGAAGACCTCGGCCAGCGCGGCGGGCTCGGCGTTGAAGTCGGGGATCAGCAGTTCGACCTTGGTGCGGCCGGCCTCGCGCCCGTCCGTCAGCGCGTGGATCTGGCGGACGGTCTCCGCGTACAGCCACGCGCCGCCGTCCTCCAGGTCGTCGCGGGCGACGCCGGTGATCGTGGCGTAGTTCAGGTCCATCGTGACGACGGACTCGCCGACCCGGCGGGGCTCGTCGAGGTCGAGCGCCTGCGGCTTGCCCGTGTCGATCTGGCAGAAGTCACACCGCCGGGTGCACTGGTCACCGCCGATGAGGAAGGTCGCCTCGCGGTCCTCCCAGCACTCGAAGATGTTGGGACAGCCCGCCTCCTGGCAGACCGTGTGCAGCCCCTCGCTCTTCACGAGCTTCTGCAGCTGGTTGTACTCGGGGCCCATCTTCGCCCGGGTTTTGATCCACTCGGGCTTGCGCTCGATGGGGGTCTGGCTGTTCCGGACCTCCAGGCGCAGCATCTTGCGCCCGTCGGGTGCGACAGCGGACACTCCGGCACTCCCCTTAGCTTTCACTGCATTGGATTCTTCGGCGAACACCAGGGTACGCCCGTCATTCGCACGGCCCTACGTCCGGCCAACCCCCAGCCGACGAGGGCTATTCCCCCGAACGGCCGGCACCCGGGCCCGTGCGGGCCCCTGGACGGCCGTGCGGGGCGCGTGGTGCCGCCGCCGGTCAGGAGCTCGCGGCGGCGGAGGCCACCTCGCGGGGCGCGAGCTCGGCGTTCTCCATCACGTCCCGGAGGTGCTTCTCGACGACCGGGAGCACCTGCGCGATCGTGAGGTCTCGCCCCAGCTCGTACGCGAGCGAGGTGACGCCCGCGTCGCGGATGCCGCACGGCACGATCCGGTCGAAGGAGGTGGCGTCGGGGTTCACGTTCAGGGCGAAGCCGTGCATGGTGACGCCCTTGGCGACCCGGATGCCGATCGCCGCCAGCTTGCGGTCCTCGCGGCGCTGCCCGGCGTTCGAGGGGGCGTACTCGGGGCCGTTGAGCCGGGCGTCGAACTCCTCGTCCGTCAGCCGCGGGTCGAAGTCGAGCGACAGACCGCCGATCGACGGCCGCTGCTCGACCGGGTCGCCCAGCACCCAGACCCCACTGCGCCCCTCGACCCGGCTGGTCGCCACGCCGAAGTCGGCGGCGGTGCGGATCAGGGCGTCCTCCAGCCTGCGCACGTGCGCCACGACGTCGACCGGGCGCGGCAGCTTCTGGATCGGGTAGCCGACGAGCTGGCCCGGACCGTGCCAGGTGATCTTGCCGCCGCGGTCCACGTCGATGACGGGAGTGCCGTCCAGGGGCCGTTCGCTGTCGGTGGTGCGCCGCCCCGCGGTGTAGACGGAGGGGTGCTCCAGCAGCAGGCAGGTGTCGGGGACGGTGTCCTCGAACCGTGCGGCGTGCACCTCCCGCTGCTTCTGCCAGGCCTCCCGGTAGTCGACGGCCTCCGCGCCGAACCCCAGCCGGACGAATCGCAGCTCGCTCACGGCGATGCCTCCCTACTCGTGGTGACGCATGCGCCGGAAGGGTCCCTTCCGCCGTCGTCACCGTGCACTGGTCGCGCCCGAATCACTGTACGACCGCGGGGGAGCGGGTGGTCCAGCAGGTCGTGCCGTCAGCGCGACCCGCACTCCTCACACGATCGGATGAACATGGAACGAAGGTCGCCGCGGGCGTTGCGGCGGCGGCTAAATTCGCGCCGTTCCCCAAGGGCTGCCACGCCCGGCCCAGGCAAGGCAGGAGACCGCACCGCAGATGTCGGAACGACCCCCCCAGCGCACCCCCCACCCCCCGAACCGCAGGCTCGCCGCCCTCATCGCGGAGGCGGGGTTCTCCCACGCGGGCCTGGCCCGACGGGTGGACCACCTGGGGCTGGAGCACGGCCTCGACCTGCGGTACGACAAGACGTCGGTGACCCGGTGGCTGCGTGGCCAGCAGCCGCGCGGCACCACGCCCGCCCTGATCGCCGAGGTCTTCACCCGGCGTCTCGGCCGCCGGCTCACCGCGCAGGACCTCGGGCTCGACGCGTGCGCCCCCGTCTACGCGGGCCTGGAGTTCGCCGCCACCCCCGCCGAGGCCGTCGACATCGTCAGCGGACTCTGGCGCAAGGACTCGGGCAACCAGGCGGACCTGCGCAAGATCGCCTTCACCCCGGCCGGGCTCGTGGTGCCGAGCCGGGACTGGCTGATCGGTCAGGCCGACGAGTCCGTCTCCCGGGGCGACCTCCCGGCAGCGTCCGGAAGGGCTGCCCAAGACACCGGAGCGCCGGGACCGGGCGGCGCCGGCGGACGATCCGGGCACCCCGGTGCCTCCCCGGCCGCCGGGGTGCCCGGTGAGGTACGGACGGGCGGCCGGACGGGCCCCGCGCCCGGACCGGCGGGCCTCGCACCGCCCCCGGCCGGAGGGCACGGCCCCGGCGCGGGAAGCGCCCGGATCGGAGCCCAGCGCCCCGCCCCCGGTCACGGCCCGGCCGGCGCCGGGAGCGCGGGGCACGGTGCCGCACCCGTGGGATCCCCCCGCCCCGGCCACCCCGCGGTGCCCCGGCAGCGGCAGACCGAGCGGGCCCCCGGTCAGCGCGTCGGGAACGGCGACGTGGCGGCCCTGCGGTCGGTCGGCGAACTCTTCCGCTCGCTCGACCACGCCTACGGGGGCGGTCACGCCCGCCAGGCCCTGGTCCGCTACCTCGAACACGAGACCGAGCCCATGCTCCGGGGCAGCTACAGCGAGGCCACCGGACGGCGGCTCTTCGCGGCGGCGGCCGACCTGACGCGGCTGGCGGGCTGGACCTCGTACGACATCGCCGCGCACGGGCTGGCGCAGCGGTACTTCGTCCAGGCGCTGCGGCTCGCCCAGGCCGCCGGGGACCGGGCGTACGGCAGCTACGTACTCATCACCATGAGCCGCCAGGCGGTCTACCTCGGGCACGGGCGCGAGGCCGTCCAGCTGGCGCGGGTGGCGCAGCAGGGCGTCGGTGCCGCCGCGCCCCCCGTCGTCCAGGCGCTGCTGCACGCGGTGGAGGCACGTGGGCACGGCGTGCTCGGGGACGCGCGGGCGTGCGCCGTCTCGCTGGCGCGCGCGGAGCGCGCCCTGGAGACCGCCCGTGCCGGGGACGAGGCCCCGCCCTGGGCCCGCACCTTCGACGAGGCGCAGCTCGCCGACGAGTTCGCGCACTGCCACCGGGACCTCCAGCAGTACCGGGCCGCCGCCCTGCACGCCGAGCGCTCGCTCCAGCTGCGCGCGCCCGCGTACGCCCGGAGCAGGCTCTTCAGCCAGGTCGTCCTGGCCTCGGCCCGGCTCGGGCTCGGCGAGCTCGACCAGGCCTGCCTGCTGGGCGCCGAGGCGGCCCGGCGGGCGGGCGAGATGCGCTCGGTCCGGGCGACGGAGTACGTACGCGAGTTCGAGCGGAAGCTGGAGCCCTACCGCGACGCGGCGGCGGTGCGCGGGTACCGCGAACAGGTCGCGGCCTTCGGCTGAGGGCCGCGACCCGCCACCGTCCGGACCGGGGAGCCGCCCTCAGGCGGCGGCCCCCGGCACCGTCGCGCCCGGCTCCGGGGCGTACCCCGGACCCGCCCCGAGGTCGGCCAGGATCGCGGAGGCCGCCCGCCGGCCCGAGTGGAGGGCGCCCCGCACGGTGCTGGTGTCCCGGTGGTCGCCGCAGACGTACAGCCCGGCGAGCACCCGCACCGGGCGGCTCGGATCGTGCGGAGGGGCCATCACCGGGACCGCCTCGGCGGTGTGGTGAGTGGCCAGCAGCTCCCAGTCGTCCGTGGGCATCCCGTACAGCGCCGCCAGATGGGCGCGCACCGCGCGGTCCAGCCCGGGCGGCGGGGTGCCGAGCACCGCGCTGGTGATCAGCGCGCGGCCCCGCGGCGCGCGGGTGGGATCGATCTCGCTCATCACCGCCGAGTACGCGACCGGACCGGACCCGCCCGCCTCCAGCACCAGCGAGGCGCCGGTCCGCGGGGCGGTGGGAGCCGTGTGGTGGAGCACCGTGACCGGATGGAAGTCGGGCACCCGCAGACCGGGCAGCAGCTCCGCCGCGGCCCCCGCACCGGTGGCCACCAGCAGTGAACGGCAGCTCAGTTCCCCGTGCTCCTCGGTGCGCACCGACGTGGTGTCGGCCGCCGTCACCTGGACGCCCGTGCGCACGGTGCCCGGCGGCAGGGTGGACGCCAGCAGCTCCGGCAGTGCCGCCGAACCGCCCTCCGGGACGCGGAGCCGGCCGCGCGCCCAGTCCCGCAGGACCAGCTCCGCGATCCGGCTCGACGCGCGCAGTTCCGGATCGCTGAGCAGGGCGGCGAGCAGTGGGCGCAGGAAGCCGTCGACGGTCCGGGCGGGCAGCCCGCGGGCCACCAGAGCCGCCAGCCCCGCCTGGGCCGTCCGGTCCGGTCTGGCCATGATGCGGGCGGTGGAGGTCCCGGCCAGCCGGGCCAGCGCCGCGCCGAGCCTGGCCCGGTCGAGGGCCTCGCCGACCGCACCGCCCCGCGCGGACGGCGCCGCCCCGGCGGCACTCGAACGGGAGCGCACGGGCTTGAAGGCGCCCCTGGTACTTCGTATGTCACCGGCGCGATAGTGGCGTCCGGCATTGTGGACCACGACCGCCGGCGCGAACTCGCGGAGCACCAGGGCCGTCTGACCCGGTAGCTCCCCGAGTTCTTCCGGCACGCTGCCGAGCAGCGGACCGAGACGGTCGAGCCGGAACCCGTCCACCTCGTCCGTGGCGAGCCTGCCGCCGATGCGCGGTGTTGCTTCCAGGACGCTGACACTCACCCCCGCCCGTACGAGGTGGTGAGCGGCTGACAGGCCGGCCGTGCCGGCTCCGATGATGACCACGTCCGCGTGGTGTGGCGTGCTGAGCACATGCCCTCCCCGGGTCGGTGCGAGCGCTGGGAGGCTCATGCCCCCAACCCGCTCGCGGAATGCCCGGCTTCGTCAAGAAGGTGAGGACGATGGCCGGTACCCGGACCGCGGGGCCGGTGCCGGGCGGCGGCGCACGGGGCGCGGGAGGAGCCCGTACCTCAGCGCAGGGCGGCCCTGACGGCGCTCTCGACGGACGGGAAGGCGAAGGTGAAACCCGAGTCCAGCAGCTTGCGCGGCACCACCCGCTGACTGCCCAGCACGTCCTCCGCGAAGTCGCCCAGCGCGAGGCGGAGGGCCGGGGCGGGGGCCGTGAAGAGGGTGGGCCGGCGCAGCACCCGGCCCATCGCCGCCGTCACCTCGGCGTTGGTGACGGGCTCGGGCGCGGTCAGGTTCACCGGCCCCGACAGGTCGTCCGTGTCGAGCAGATGACGCAGGGCGGCGACCTGGTCGTGCAGGGAGATGAAGCTCCAGTACTGGCGGCCGTTGCCGAGCCGTCCGCCCAGCCCCGCCTTGAAGAGCGGGAAGAGCTTGCCCCAGGCACCGCCCTCCGCGGAGACGACCAGCCCGGTGCGCACGTGCACCGTCCGGACGCCGGCCTCCTCGGCGGGGGCCGTCGCGGCCTCCCACTCCTCGCAGACCGAGGGCAGGAAACCCTCGCCGGGCGGGGCGCTCTCGTCCACCGCGCGGTCACCGGTGTCACCGTAGTAGCCGATCGCGGAGCCTGCCAGGAGCACCTTCGGCGGGGTGTCCAGGGAGGCGAGGGCCTCCGCGACCGCGGCGGTACCCAGCACCCGGCTGTCCCGGATCTCCTTCTTGTACGCCTCGGTCCAGCGGTGATCGCCGACCCCCGCGCCCGCCAGGTGCACCACCGCGTCGCAGCCCACCAGTCCGGCCACGTCCACGTAACCGCGGCGCGGGTCCCACGAGACCTCGTCACCCGTCTTCGCGGGCCGGCGCACCAGTCGGCACACCTCGTGCCCGTCGGCCCGGAGCGAGCGCACCAGCGCCGCTCCGATGAGTCCGGTCGATCCGGTGACGGCGATACGCGAGCGCTCCATGGGGCTCATCCTGCCCCATGGGGCCGTCCGGACACGGCACCCCGCATGGCACAGTGGCGCCCATGTCTGCGCTCCGCCTCCACTCCGTACGCCCCGCGCTCCCCTCCGACGAGACCGCGCTCGCGGAACTCGACCGGGAGACCTGGTCCACCCTGCACGCCGTGACGCCCCGTCCGCAGCCGCCGTACCCGCCCTTCTTCGACGCACGACACTCGCCCCGCGACGTCCTCGTGGCGGAGACGGTGCCGGCGGCGTCCCCGCAGGAAGGGCCGTCGGGAGCGGCCCCCACCGTCGCCGGATACCTCCGCCTGGTCGCCCCGACCCCGCTCGCCTGCAACCAGCACGTCCGCCAGATACAGGGGCTCGCCGTCGCAGCCCGGGCGCGCGGGCTCGGCGTCGCACGGGCGCTGCTGCGCGCCTCGTTCGCCGAGGCGCGGCGCCAGGGCGCCAACCGGATCACCCTGCGCGTCCTCGGCCACAACGCGCCGGCCCGCGCGCTCTACGCCTCCGAGGAGTTCACCGTGGAGGGCGTGCTGCCGGGCGAGTTCTTCCTGAACGGGAGGTACGTCGACGACGTGCTCATGGGGCGCTCGCTCGCGCCCTGAGCGAGCCGGTGACGCGGGCGGCGGCCCTCAGCGGCCGCCGAACCGCTCCCAGAGCGCGGGGAAGCGCGCCGCCAGGACCTCGTCGTCGTCGACCGGGAAGGGTTCACCCGCCGGTTCGCGGGTCTGCGGCGGCAGTCCCAGGTCCGGCGAGACGACACCGGTGAGCTGCTCGTACGCCTCGTCGGCCGCGAAACCCAACTCCTCGCCGTCCCCGTCGTCCTCGTCGTCGAAGTCGTCGAGGAGCCCGGCGAGGTCGTCCGGGTCGTGCAGCGCGCCCTCGAACACCTCCCGGCCCCGGCCGATCAGCCAGCACCGGAAGTCGTCGAAGGCGTCCTCCCCCGCGCCGCCGAGCAGCAGGGCGGCGGCGCCCCACAGGTCCCAGCGGTACGCGCGGTGGTAGCGGGCCTCGAAGTGCCGGGCGAAGTCGAGCACGGTCTCCGGATCCAGCCGTACCAACCGCTCCACGAGCAGCTCGGCGTGCTCCTCGGGGTCACCCCCGGCGGCCTCGCGGGTGCTGTCGATGAGCTCCCAGAACTCCGTCTCGTCCATCACGGGTACAGCATCGGCTGCCGCGGTGGCCGACGCACGCGCAGCCCTCCGACGGTAGAGGCCGCGCATCTGTTCGGCCGCGGCGCGGAAGCGGGTACGCAGGGCTCGCGGAGCCAGCACCTCCACCTCCGCGCCCAGGGCCAGCAGCTGTTCGTACGCCACCTCCGGCGACTCCACCGGCAGGGTGAGCGTGCGCCACCCCTCGCCGTCCGGAGGGCCGGCGGCGGTGAGCGCCTCCTCGGCGGCGGCCCGGTCCACCAGGTGCGGGAGCCGCCGGACCCCCGCACCGGAGACCCGTACGGTCACCTCCGCGCGGAGCAGGGAACGGGCGAAGCGGGCGGCGTGCTCCGCCCAGAACCCCGCGAGGTCGAACGAGGGGTCCCGCCGAAACCGCTCCCCGTCCGGGTCGACCGAGACGAACCGGTCGACCCGGTACACCCGGTACGCCCGCGAGCCGGCAGGCCCGTCCCCGGCCGGCTCCCCGGGGTCCGCCACGCGCGCGCAGAGGTACCAGACACCCGCCTTCAGCACGAGCCCGTACGGCTGGAGGATCCGGTCCACCTCGTCGCCGCCCCGCCGGTGGCGGACCCGGACCGGGAGGTCGTCACGGACGGCCCCCGCGAGGGCGGGCAGCAGGGCGGGGGCGACCGGCTCGTGGAACCAGCCCGGGGCGTCCAGGTGGAAGCGCCGGGCCACCGTGTCGGGGGTGTCCCGCAGGGCGGGCGTCAGGGCGGCGGCCACCTTGAGGCGGGCGGCCGAGGCGGCGTCCTGGAGTCCGAGGTCGCGCAGGGCGGTGGGCAGACCCGAGAGGAAGAGCGCCTCGGCCTCGCCCCGGGCGAGGCCGGTGAGACGGGTGCGGTACCCGTCGACGAGGTGGTAGCCGCCCGTCCGGCCGCGCTCCGCGTACACCGGGACACCCGCCTCGGAGAGCGCGGCCGCGTCCCGGACGACGGTCCGCTCCGAGACCTCCAGTTCCGCCGCCAGTTCGGCGGCGGTCATCCCCGGGCGGGACTGGAGGAGCAGCACCATGGTGATCAGTCGGGCGGCGCGCATGGGCCCATTCTCGCCGACGACGCGGAGGTGCCCCGTACGCCGGATCACGCCGGATCCCCCCGCAGAACGGTGTGGCCCCTCCGGAGAACCGGAGGGGCCACACCGTTCAGGGCCGGGAATCAGGCGTACGGATCAGATTCCGTAGCGCTCCCGGGCCTCCTTGACCGAGGAGGCCGGGACCTCGCCGCGCTTGGCGAGCTGGGCCAGGGCCGCGACGACGACCGACTGCGCGTCGACACCGAAGTGGCGGCGGGCGGCGTCACGGGTGTCGGAGAGGCCGAAGCCGTCCGTGCCGAGCGAGGACCAGTCCTGCTCCACCCACTGGCTGATCTGGTCCGGAACCTGCCGCATCCAGTCGCTGACCGCGAGCACCGGGCCGGGGGCACCGGCGAGCGCCTGCGTGACGTACGGCACCCGCTCCTCGCCCCGGAGCAGGGCCGCATCGGCGTCGAGCGCGTCGCGGCGCAGCTCGCCCCACGAGGTGGCGGACCACACGTCGGCGGTGACGCCCCAGTCGGCGGCCAGCAGTTCCTGGGCCTGGAGGGCCCAGTGGATGGCGGTGCCGGAGGCGAGCAGCTGCAGGCGCGGCGCGTCGGCCTTGGCCGGCGTGCCCTCCTTGAAGCGGTAGAGGCCCTTGATGATGCCCTCCTCGACGCCTTCCGGCATCGCGGGCTGGGGCTTCGGCTCGTTGTAGACCGTCAGGTAGTAGAAGACGTTGGAGTCCTCGCCGACGACGGGCTCGCCGTACATCCGGCGCAGACCCTCCTTGACGATCACCGCGATCTCGTACGCGAAGGCCGGGTCGTAGTTGAGCGACGCCGGGTTCGTGGCCGCGATCAGGTGCGAGTGGCCGTCCGCGTGCTGGAGACCCTCACCCGTCAGGGTCGTACGGCCGGCCGTGGCGCCCACGATGAAGCCCTTGCCGAGCTGGTCGGCGAGCTGCCACATCTGGTCGCCGGTCCGCTGCCAGCCGAACATCGAGTAGAAGATGTAGAACGGGATCATCGTCTCGCCGTGCGTCGCGTACGACGTGGACGCGGCGATGAAGTCCGCCATCGAACCGGCCTCGGTGATCCCCTCGTTGAGGATCTGGCCGTCCTTGGCTTCCTTGTAGTACATCAGCTGGTCGCGGTCGACCGGCTCGTACGTCTGGCCCAGCGGCGAGTAGATGCCGGCCGACGGGAAGAGCGATTCCATGCCGAAGGTGCGGGCCTCGTCGGGGACGATCGGCACCCAGCGCTTGCCGGTCTCCTTGTCCCGCATCAGGTCCTTGGCGAGCCGGACGAAGGCCATGGTGGTGGCCATCTCCTGCTTGCCGGAACCCTTCTTCAGCGCGGCGAACGCGCGCTCACCGGGCTGCGGCAGGGCTGCGGCGTGCACCCGGCGGGCGGGGGCGGGGCCACCGAGCGCCGCACGGCGCTCCTGGAGGTAGCGGACCTCGGGGGAGTCGGCGCCGGGGTGGCCGTAGGGCACCACACCGCTCTCGAAGGCGCTGTCCGGGATCGGGAGGCCGAGCAGCTCGCGCATGTCCTTGAACTCGTCCAGGGACAGCTTCTTCATCTGGTGGTTGGCGTTCTTGGACTCGAAGCCCTTGCCGAGCGTGAAGCCCTTCACCGTCTGGGCGAGGATCACGGTCGGGCCGCCCTGGTGCTCCAGGGCCGCCTTGTACGCCGCGTAGACCTTGCGGGCCTCGTGGCCGCCGCGCGAGGTGTAGAAACACTCGGCGATCTTCGCGTCGGTGAGCAGCTTCGCCAGCTCGGCGAGCGCGGGCTCGGCGCCGAAGAAGTGCTCACGGATGTAGGCGACGTCACGGGTGGCGTACGTCTGGAACTGCGCGTCCGGGACCTCGCGGAGGCGGCGGACCAGCGCACCGGTGGTGTCGAGCTGGAACAGCTCGTCCCACGCGTTGCCCCAGAGCGTCTTGACGACGTTCCAGCCCGCCCCGCGGAAGGCGCCTTCCAGCTCCTGGACCACGCGGAAGTTCGCGCGGACCGGGCCGTCGAGGCGCTGCAGGTTGCAGTTGATGACGAAGGTCAGGTTGTCGAGACCTTCACGGGCGGCGAGCGCCAGGGCGGCCGTCGACTCGGGCTCGTCCATCTCGCCGTCGCCCAGGAAGGCCCAGACGTGGCTGTTCGACGTGTCCTTGATGTTGCGGTTGGCCAGGTAGCGGTTGAAGCGCGCCTGGTAGATCGCCGACAGCGGGCCGAGGCCCATCGACACGGTGGGGAACTCCCACAGCCAGGGCAGCCGCCGCGGGTGCGGGTAGGACGGCAGGCCCTCGCCGCCCGCCTCCTGACGGAAGTGGTCGAGCTGCTGCTCGCTGAGGCGGCCGTCGAGGAAGGCGCGGGCGTAGATGCCGGGGGAGGCGTGGCCCTGGATGTAGAGCTGGTCGCCGGAGCCGTCCCCCTCCTTGCCGCGGAAGAAGTGGTTGAAGCCCGTCTCGTACAGCCAGGCCGCCGAGGCGAACGTGGCGATGTGGCCGCCGACGCCGTACTTCGCGCCGCGCGTCACCATGGCCGCCGCGTTCCAGCGGTTCCACGCAGTGATGCGGGACTCCATCTCCAAGTCGCCGTCGAACTCGGGCTCGGCGGCGGTCGGGATGGAGTTGACGTAGTCGGTCTCCAGCAGCTTGGGCAGCGCGAGACCGGCGCCCTCGGCGTGCTCGAGCGAACGCCTCATCAGGTACGCGGCGCGATGCGGCCCCGCGGCCTTGGTCACGGCGTCCAGAGAGGCCGCCCATTCGGCGGTCTCTTCGGGGTCGCGGTCCGGGAACTGGTCGAGTTCGCTCGGACGCTTTCCTACGGGGTCGGTCATGATCGCCGCCTTCCGGAGTGGGAGGGGGTGGAGAAGTCCCTGGCTGGCAGGACAGGGCGACGGGCCGGGTAGGCCCGCGGAGAACTGTAAATCCCTGATCGATGATCGATCAAAGGGTTGAGGGTAAAACTTCTCGATATGGAGAAAAATGGCATGGGGTGCCGCCGAACGGGGCACGGAGTGACGGGATCAAGAGGGTGAAAACGGTCACCGAATGCTCGAACGAGCGAAGCCGGTTACCGATGGGAAATCCGGCGGCAACGGTGACGTGAGAAAGAAGGGCCACCCGCCGGGTCGGCGCACCCCGCCCGAGGCGGGTAGGAGCGCGGCCCTCAGGCGCGCGGCGCGCAGCCCAGCACGTGCGCCTTGACCAGCGGGCCGATCTGCGGGTCCTGCCGCGTGAACGCGTCGATGAGCGCCTCGTGCTCCTCCGCGTACGACTTCTGGACCGTGCCCAGCCACCGGATCGACAGGGCCGTGAACACCTCGATGCCCAGCCCTTCCCAGGTGTGCAGCAGCACGGCGTTGCCGGCCGCCCGCACCAGCTCCCGGTGGAAGCCCACCGTGTGCCGCACCTGCGCCTCTCCGTCGGCCGCCCGGTCTGCCTCGTAGAGGGCCGTCACGTGCGGCTGGAGGGCCGAGCAGTCGCTGCCGAGGGCGGTGGCCGCCAGCTCCGCCGCGATCTGCTCCAGACCGGCGCGCACCGGATAGCTCTCCTCCAGGTCCGCGGCGGTGAGGTTGCGGACCCGGACGCCCTTGTTGGGCGCCGACTCGATCAGCCGCAGCGTCTCCAGCTCGCGCAGCGCCTCGCGCACCGGCGTCTGACTGACCTCCAGCTCGGTGGCGATCCGCCGCTCCACGATGCGCTCACCCGGCTTCCAGCGCCCGCTGACGATCCCGTCCACGATGTGCTCGCGGATCTGTTCGCGCAGCGAGTGGACGACGGGCGGGGTCATGAGGTGCTCCTTCGGGCGAACCGGTGCCGACTGCGACCGGCCACGGCCGCCGAGCGCCGTGGTGTCTAGACAATACGGCGGCGCCCCCGCCCGGGAGGTGGTCCGGACGGGGGCGCCGCTGGTGAGGCTCGTTACAGCAGGATCGTTCAGAGGCCGAGCTCGACCTCGAACTCACCGGCCTCCAGGATCGCCTTGACCGAGGTCAGGTAACGGGCGGCGTCCGCGCCGTCCACCAGACGGTGGTCGTAGGAGAGCGAGAGGTACGTCATGTCACGGATGCCGATGACGGTGCCCTCGGCGGTCTCGATGACGGCCGGACGCTTCACCGTGGCACCGATGCCCAGGATGGCGGCCTGGTTCGGCGGCACGATGACGGTGTCGAAGAGCGCACCGCGCGAGCCGGTGTTGCTGATGGTGAAGGTGGCACCCGACATGTCGTCCGGGGTGAGGCCGCCACCGCGGGCCTTGCCGGCCAGCTCGGCGGTCTTCTTCGAGATGCCGGCGATGTTCAGGTCGCCCGCACCCTTGATGACCGGGGTCATCAGACCCTTCTCGGCGTCCACGGCGATGCCGATGTTCTCCGAGTCGAAGTACGTGATGGTGCCTTCGCCCTCGTTGATCCGGGCGTTGACGACCGGGTGGGCCTTCAGCGCCTGGGCCGCCGCCTTCACGAAGAACGGCATCGGGGAGAGCTTGACGCCCTCGCGGGCGGCGAACGCGGCCTTCGCCTGGTTGCGCAGCTTCATCAGCTTGGTGATGTCGACCTCGATGACCGAGGTCAGCTGGGCCTGCGAGTGCAGCGCCTTCATCATGTTCTCGCCGATGACCTTGCGCATGCGGGTCATCTTGACGGTCTGACCGCGCAGCGGCGAGGCCTCCAGCTTCGGAGCCTGGGAAGCGGCCGGAGCGGCGGCGGGAGCCGGAGCCGCAGCGGCGGCCTTGGCGGCCTCCGCGGCGGCGATGACGTCCTGCTTGCGGATTCGGCCACCGACGCCGGTGCCCTTCACCGCGCCCAGGTCGACGCTGTTCTCCGTAGCGAGCTTGCGGACCAGCGGCGTGACGTACGCGCCCTCGTCACCGGAGGCCGCGGCCGGGGTGACCGGAGCCGGAGCGGCGGGAGCCGGAGCGGGGGCGGCGGGAGCCTGCGCGGCGGGGGCCGGAGCGGCAGCGGGAGCCGGGGCGGCCGGGGCCGGAGCAGGGGCGGCCGGGGCAGGGGCGGCCGGCGCCGGGGCCGGAGCAGGGGCAGCCGGGGCCGGAGCGGCCTGGGCCGGAGCCGGGGCAGCGGGGGCCGGAGCGGCGGCCGGAGCCGCGCCCTTGGCACCGATGACGGCGAGCTTGGCGCCGACCTCGGCGGTCTCGTCCTCGGCGACGACGATCTCCAGCAGCACGCCGGAGACCGGGGCCGGGATCTCGGTGTCGACCTTGTCCGTGGAGACCTCGAGCAGGGGCTCGTCCTCCGTGACCTCCTCGCCGACCTCCTTCAGCCAGCGGGTGACGGTGCCCTCGGTGACGCTCTCGCCGAGCGCCGGGAGGGTCACGTCGGTGCCCTCGGCGGAGGTCGCGCCGGCGGTGTCCTCGGCGGTCGGGGCCGGGGCGGGAGCCTCGGTCTCGGTCGACGGGGCGGTGGGCGCCTCGGTGGCGGGCTCGGCGGCCGGAGCCTCGGCCTCGGCCGGAGCCTCGGCCTCGGCCGGGGCAGCGGCCTCGGCCGGGGCGGAGGCCTCGGCCGGGGCGGAGGCCTCGGCCGGGGCGCCGGAGCCGTCGTCGATGACGGCCAGCTCGGCGCCGACCTCGACGGTCTCGTCCTCGGCGACCTTGATGGAGGCCAGGACGCCGGAGACGGGGGAGGGGATCTCGGTGTCGACCTTGTCGGTCGAGACCTCCAGCAACGGCTCGTCAGCCTCGACGCGCTCGCCCTCGGCCTTCAGCCAACGGGTGACAGTGCCCTCGGTGACGCTCTCGCCGAGAGCCGGAAGGGTTACGGAAACCGACATGGTTTCGGTTGCTCCTTACGAATTGCGGAAGTGGTCGGTCGTCGCCCGGGACTGGATCAGTCGTGGGAGTGGAGCGGCTTGCCGGCCAGCGCGAGGTGGGCTTCGCCCATGGCCTCGTTCTGGGTCGGGTGGGCGTGGATGAGCTGCGCGACCTCGGCCGGCAGCGCCTCCCAGTTGTAGATCAGCTGCGCCTCGCCGACCTGCTCGCCCATGCGGTCACCGACCATGTGGACGCCGACCACGGCACCGTCCTTGACCTGGACGAGCTTGATCTCGCCCGCGGTCTTCAGGATCTTGCTCTTGCCGTTGCCCGCGAGGTTGTACTTGAGGGCCACGACCTTGTCCGCGCCGTAGATCTCCTTGGCCTTGGCCTCGGAGATGCCGACCGAGGCGACCTCGGGGTGGCAGTACGTCACCTTCGGCACACCGTCGTAGTCGATCGGCACCGTCTTCAGGCCGGCCAGCCGCTCCGCGACGAGGATGCCCTCGGCGAAACCGACGTGCGCCAGCTGGAGGGTCGGGGCGAGGTCGCCCACGGCCGAGATCGTCGGAACATTGGTCTGCATGTACTCGTCGACGAGGACGTAGCCGCGGTCCATCGCGACGCCGGCCTCCTCGTACCCGAGGCCCTGCGAGACCGGGCCGCGGCCGATCGCGACCAGCAGCACCTCCGCCTCGAAGGTCTTGCCGTCGGCGAGGGTCACGCGGACGCCGTCCTGCGTGTACTCGGCCTTGTCGAAGAAGGTGCCGAGGTTGAACTTGATGCCGCGCTTGCGGAACGCGCGCTCCAGAAGCTTCGAGCTGTTCTCGTCCTCGACCGGGACCAGGTGCTTCAGGCCCTCGACGATGGTCACGTCGGTGCCGAAGGACTTCCACGCCGAGGCGAACTCGACGCCGATGACGCCGCCGCCGAGCACGATGGCCGACTTCGGGACACGGTCCAGCTTCAGCGCGTGGTCCGAGGAGATGATCCGGTTGCCGTCGATCTCCAGGCCGGGCAGCGAGCGCGGCACGGAGCCGGTCGCCAGCACGACGTGACGGCCCTGCACGCGCTCGCCGTTCACGTCCACCGAGGTCGGGGACGACAGGCGGCCCTCACCCTCGATGTAGTGCACCTTGCGCGAGGCGATGAGACCCTGCAGGCCCTTGTACAGGCCCGAGATCACCTCGTCCTTGTACTTGTGGACGGCCTCGATGTCGATGCCCTCGAAGGTGGCCTTGACACCGAACTGCTCGGCTTCGCGTGCCTGGTCGGCGATCTCGCCGGCGTGCAGCAGTGCCTTGGTCGGGATGCAGCCGTTGTGCAGGCAGGTACCGCCGACCTTGCCCTTCTCGATCAGAGCGACGTCCAGGCCCAGCTGCGCTCCGCGCAGGGCCGCGGCGTAACCGCCACTGCCACCGCCGAGGATCACTAGGTCGAAAACGGTGCTGGCGTCGTTCGCCACGTCACGTCCTCCATGCATGTGCGCCGTACGCCGGGCCCCGTGGGGTGTGACCGGCCGGTCGGCTGGTGTTCGGCCGCTTGAGTCGTTCGGCCCTGTGGTGGGGGCCCTGTCCTGCCGAGAACCCATCTTCGCACTTGTTGACCGCCGACGGGACGCGGGGCCCGATCCGGACGGGGCGCCGCGCGGCCGGTCGCGGTCAGCCCCCGCGTGGAAACGGATGGATTCGGCGGTGTTCGCCGGGTGCGAAACCTCGCTGACCGGCGCCTGCCCCGGTTCGTACGGCGCACACGATGCGTACGGCCCCGGACAACCGCCCGGGGCCGTACGACTTGGTCACAGAGGACCGCCCGGTCCCGCAGGACCGGCGACGGGGGTCAGCCCAGGTCGCCCGCGGCGGTGCGCTCCGCGAGCCGGACCAGGGTGCGGACCGAGGAGCCGGTGCCGCCCTTGGGGGTGTAGCCGTACGGCGCGCCCTCGTGGAAGGCCGGACCCGCGATGTCCAGGTGCGCCCAGGCGATGCCCTCGCCGACGAACTCCTTCAGGAACAGGCCGGCCACCAGGCCGCCGCCCATCCGCTCACCCATGTTGGCGATGTCGGCGGTCGAGGAGTCCATGCCCTTGCGCAGGTCGGACGGGAGCGGCATGGGCCAGGACGCCTCGCCGACCTCCTCGGCGATCTCGTGGATCGACGTGCGGAAGGCGTCGTCGTTGGCCATGATGCCGAACGTGCGGTTGCCGAGCGCCAGCACCATGGCGCCGGTCAGGGTCGCCACGTCGACGATCGCGTCGGGGGCCTCCTCGGAGGCGCGGGTCAGCGCGTCGGCGAGGACGAGCCGGCCCTCCGCGTCCGTGTTGAGGACCTCCACGGTCTTGCCGCTGTACATGTGGAGTACGTCACCGGGGCGGGTGGCGTTGCCCGACGGCATGTTCTCCGCGAGCGCCAGCCAGCCGGTGACGTTGACGCGCAGGCCGAGGCGGGACGCGGCGACGACGGTGGCGAAGACGGCGGCGGCGCCGCTCATGTCGCACTTCATCGTCTCGTTGTGCCCGGCCGGCTTGAGCGAGATGCCGCCCGAGTCGTAGGTGATGCCCTTGCCCACCAGGGCCAGGGTCTTCTCCGCCTTGGGGTGCGTGTAGGCGAGCTTCACCAGGCGGGGGCCGCGGGCGGCGCCCTGGCCGACGCCGAGGAGGCCGCCGTAGCCGCCCTTGACGAGCGCCTTCTCGTCGAGCACCTGGACCTTGATGCCGTGCTCCTTGCCCGCGGCGGCGGCCACGGCGGCGAAGGACTCGGGGTAGAGGTCGTTCGGAGGGGTGTTGATCAGGTCGCGGGCCCGGTTGATCTCCTCGGCCACGGCGACGGCGCGCTCGGCGGCGGCCTTGAAGGCCTTGTCGCGCGGCTTGGTGCCGAGCAGGGCGACCTCGGCGAGCGGCAGCTTCGCCGCGTTGTCCCGGGCCGCCTGGGGGGCGAGCTTGTTCAGGCCGCCCTGGTAGGCGGTGAAGGCGTACGCGCCGAGCAGCGCGCCCTCGGCGACGGCGGCGGCGTCCTCGACGGTCGCGGCCGGCAGGGCGAACCCGGCCTTCTTCGCGCCGGTCAGGGCACGGGCCGCGACACCGGCGGCCCGGCGCAGGGTCTCGGAGTCGTAGGCGTCGTCCGAGTCCGGGACCGTGCCGAGGCCGACCGCCACGACGACGGGGGCCTTGAGGCCGCCCGCGGCGGGGACCTTGGTGAGTTCGCCCTCGGCACCGCTGGCGCCCAGGGTCTCCAGGACAGCCGCGAGCTTTCCGCCGAACGCCTTGTCCACGGCTTCGGCGCCCGGTGCGAGCACCGGTCCCTTGGAGCCCTTGGCGAGGCCGACGACGAGTGCGTCGGCGCGCAGCGTCGCCGCACCGGAGGTGCTGAGAGTGAGAGCAGTCACGGTGGTGAATTCTCGCTTCCGTTGAGTTGCTGGATCGGTCGAGGGGTGGGCCGACCGTGCCCGGCGCATCGTAGACGCCCCCGCGACGCACCGGGAACGAGCCTACGCGCGCTGTTTCCGGGCGATCACGGCGGCGTTCACCTCGGAACGTGCCCGGCGCCGGGCACGCCCGCGAGGGACGCGAACGGGCCGGGAGCATAGGCTCGTTGGCGCACGGCCGCACCGAAGCGCGTCCGGCACGGACGGGGACGGGGTCGGGGAACGGTGGACGGGACGGATACGGGGACGCGTACGGGAACGGGTCGGGGGACGGCGTCCGGCGCGGCGAAGAGAGCCGGACGGCCGATGGCGGTCGCCCTCCTGATGGTGGCGCTGCTGCTCTCCGGCTGCACCTCGAAGGCCCCCCGGGAGGCCCCGGCGGGCCGGCCCGCCGCCGCTGCCCCGACGGCCCCGGCGACTGACTCGCCGGCCGAGGCCTCCCCGACGGACCCGGCCGCCCCGCGCTGGCGGCCCCGGCCGGGTCTGGACTGGCAGTGGCAGCTCTCCGGGCGGCTCGACACCACCGTGGACGTCCCGGTGTACGACATCGACGGCTTCGACCACGGCGCCGCCGCGGTCGCCGCGCTGCACGACCGGGGCCGCAAGGTCGTCTGCTACCTCTCCACCGGCGCCCACGAGGAGTTCCGCCCGGACGCCGGTTCCTTCCCCGCGGCCGTGCTGGGCAAGGGCAACGGCTGGGAGGGCGAGCGCTGGCTCGACATCCGGCGCACCGACGTCCTGGAGCCGCTGATGGAGGCCCGGATCGCGATGTGCGCGGAGAAGGGGTTCGATGCCGTGGAGCCGGACAACATGGACGGCTACCGCAACGACACCGGGTTCCCGCTCACCGCCGCCGACCAGTTGGCCTACAACCGGCTGATCGCCCGCCTCGCCCACCGCCGCGGCCTCGCGGTCGGACTCAAGAACGACCTGGACCAGATCCCGGCGCTCGAACCGGACTTCGACTTCGCGGTCAACGAGCAGTGCGCCCAGTACGACGAGTGCGAGGAACTGCTCCCGTTCACCGAGGCGGACAAGGCCGTCTTCCACGTCGAGTACGAAGTGCCGGCCGCCGCCTTCTGCGCCCGCTCCCGCGAACTCGGGCTCAGCTCGCTGGAGAAGAGGTACGCACTGGGCTCCTGGCGGAAGAGCTGCGCGTCCGGGTCCTGAGCCGGGCCCCGCGTCAGCCGACCGCCAGCACCACCAGGGCCGCCGTCGCCGCCGTCTCCTCCACCGCCCCGAACACGTCCCCCGTCACCCCGCCGAACCGCCGCACGCAGTGCCGCAGCAGCACCTCGGCCGCGCCGAGCGCGAGCAGCGCGGCCAGCGCGGCGTGCGCGGCCCCGCCCGCCCAGCCAGGCCCCTCCGTCCCGCCCGCCCCGGCCGCGGCGCAGGCCACGAGCGCGGCCACCGCGACCAGGACCGCCCCGCGCACCGGGACGGTGCCGGCCACCACCGCGCCCAGCCCTTCGGGACGGGCCGCCGGCACGCCCCGGCGCGACGCCGACGTCAGCGCGAGCCGGGCGGCGACGGCGGCCACCACCGTGCCCGCCGCGCCCTCGGTCCAGCCCCGGCCGTACAGCCCGTACCCCGCGGCGACCTGTGTCAGCAGCACGAGGACCAGGGTGACCACGCCGAACGGCCCGACGTCGGACTGTTTCATGATCCGCAGCGCGTCCCCGGCCGGCTTGGCGCTGCCGAGCCCGTCCGCCGTGTCCGCGAGGCCGTCCAGATGCAGGCCCCGGGTGAGCACGGCCGGTACGGCGGCGGAGGCGACGGCCGCGAGCAGCGGGCCCGAGCCGAGCAGCAGTGCCACCGAACCGAGCCCCGCCGCGAGCAGCCCCACCACGACCCCGGCGAGCGGCGCGCAGAGCATGCCCGCACGGGCGGCGTCACGGTCCCAGCGGGTGACGCGTACGGGGAGCGCGGTGAGGGTGCCGAAGGCGAAGCGGAGGCCGTGGCTGTTCAGGGAGGTCACCGCGAGCACGTTAGCCCGTGCGCAACGCCGGTCGATCGGACAAGATGTGACGAATATGCATCAAAGGTGACCGACTGGGAGAGGGTGGCATGGGTCACTGGTGGCACAGCAACATCACCGAACCGGGAAAGCTGCCGCTGCTCCTCGCGCTGGCCGCGTTCGTGCTGACCTTCGCCGTCACCCGCACCATCACCCGCATGATCCGGGCCGGGAAGGGACCGTTCCGCAACATCACCCCGGGCGGGGTCCACGTGCACCACGTCGTCCCCGGGGTGGTCCTCTCCGTCCTCGGCGGCTTCGGCGCGGTCGCCAGCGGTCAGCACGGCGTCACCGCCCTGGTCTTCGCGGTGATCTTCGGGATCGGGGCCGGCCTGGTTCTGGACGAGTTCGCGCTGATCCTGCACCTGGACGACGTCTACTGGACGGAGCAGGGCCGTCAGAGCGTGGAGATGGTCGTGCTGACGACCTCGCTCGTGCTGCTGGTCCTCGGCGGCTTCTCCCCGTTCGGGGTGGACGAACTGACGGACGAACAGGAGAACGGCCGGCTCGGCCTCGTCCTGACCATGGTCGTCAACTTCCTCTTCGTGCTGATCGCGCTCTTCAAGGGCAAGGCGCGGATGGCGGTCGTCGGTGCCCTGGTCCCCTTCGTGGCGGTGATCGGCGCCCTCCGCCTGGCCCGCCCCGGCTCACCGTGGGCCAAGCGGTTCTACGGCCGGCGCCACCGGGCCCGCGCCCGCGCGGTGCTCCGCGCCTACCACCACGACGTGCGCTGGGCCGGGCCCCGCCGCAGGTTCCAGGACCTGATCGGCGGCGCCCCGGACCGCGTGCCGCTGCCCGGTCCGAAGCCCTGACCCGGTCTCAGACGGCCGGACCGGCGGCCCCGTCCCGCTCCCCGGCCGGGCCCCCGTCGGCGTGCTCGCCGTGGGGCTGTCCCCCGTCGGTGTGTTCACCGTCGGCCGGCTTCTCCGGCTCGCGCTCCGGCAGCTCGGCGGCGAACGCGGCGGCGGCCCGCACCAGCGGGAGGGCGAGCAGCGCGCCCGTGCCCTCGCCGACCGTCACCCCGTGGTCGAGCAGCGGCGTCAGCGCCATCCGGTCCAGCGCCTTCGCCTGCGCGGGCTCGCCGCTCGCGTGCCCGGCCAGCCACCAGTCCGGCGCCCGGAACGCGGCCCGCTGCGCCACCAGGGCGCATGCCGCCGAGACCACGCCGTCCAGCACCACCGGCAGCCGGCGCACGGCGCACTGGAGCAGGAAGCCCGTCATCGCGGCGAGGTCCGCGCCGCCCACCGTCGCCAGCAGCTCCACCTGGTCGCCGAGGACCGGGCGGGCCCGGCGCAGCGCGTCCCGGATCGCCGCGCACTTGCGCATCCACGCCAGGTCGTCGATCCCCGCGCCGCCGCGTCCGGTCACCACCGACGCGTCGGTGCCGCAGAGCGCGGCGATGAGGGTGGCGGCCGCCGTCGTCCCGCCCACGCTGATGTCGCCCAGGACCACCAGATCCGTACCGGAGTCGGCCTCCTCGTCGGCGATCCGGATGCCCAGCCGGACGGCCTCGGCCGCCTCCTCGGCGGTGAGGGCGTCCTCGATGTCGATCCGCCCGGTGCCACGTCGCACCCGGCTCCGTACGACGGACTCCGGCAGCAGCTCCGGATCGCAGTCCAGTCCGGCGTCGACGATCCGTACCGGCACCGAGAACCGCCGGGCCAGCACCGCCAGCGGGCTCGAACCGTCCAGGGTGGCGCGGACCAGCTCGTACGCGCTCCCCGCGGGCCGCCCGGAGACGCCGAGCTCCGCCACCCGGTGGTCGCCGGCGAAGAGCACCACGCGGGGCTGGTCCACCGGCCGGACCGGCACGGTCTGCTGCGCGGCGGACAGCCACTCGCCCAGTTCGTCGAGCCGGCCGAGCGCGCCGGGCGGGACGGTCAGCCGCGCCCGGCGGTCCTCCGCGTCGCGGCGGACGCCGCCGTCGGGGCGCTCGATCAGGTCGGAGAAGTCGTCCAGGTTCACGGAGGTCTGCCTCGCGGGTCGTCGCATCGGGGCCGGAGCCCGCGGGCGGGCTCCTCGGAACAGTATCCGGACAGTATCCGGTGCACCCTTCCCCCGACCGTCCCGGAGGGCCGCTCCGTCCCGGTGACCGGGGCCGTGCGGTCCGCCGCCGGACGGGGAGGGCCGGGCGGGACCAATCGCGCCCCGCCTCTGGCCGCGTGGGATTACCGGGCGGTATACAAGCTCCGTCGTGTCGTGCGGCGCCCGCGGCCGGTCTCGGCTCCGCGTGGCGGCGTCCAGGTCTACCGGGAGGAACGCACATGGCGGACAAGGGAGTTGCGGTGGCGCGGCGTCGCGCGGTGGCCGTGGGGGCGGTGCTCGGGAGCTGCGCGCTGCTCGTGGCCTCGGTGGCACCGGCGGCGGCGCACGGCACCGGCACCGATGCGGCGCACGGGACGACGGCGGGGCACGGGACGACGGCGGGGCACGGTAGGGGCGGCGGACACGGGGGCCACGGCCCGGGTCGGGCGCACCGGCCGCGCTACGTCGCGCTCGGGGACTCGTACACGTCGGGGCCGGCCATCCCTCCGCAGGTCGACGCCGGCTGCGCCCGCTCCGGCGCCAACTACCCCTCCCTGGTCGCACGGCGGAAGAACGCCTCCGCCTTCGAGGACGTGAGCTGCGGCGGGGCGACGACGGAGCAGATGTGGACGGCGCAGGGCGCCAACGCCCCGCAGCTGCGGGCGCTGAAGCGCGACACCGACCTCGTGACGCTCCAGATCGGCGGGAACGACATCGGCTTCGGATCGATCATCGCGACCTGCGCGGGCCTGGGCGCCCAGGCACCGGCGGGTGATCCGTGCCGGAGCCACTACACCTCCTCGGGGACGGACCGGCTGACCGTCGCCATCGCGCGGACCGCCCCCAAGATCGACCGCGTGCTGCGGGCCGTGCACGCGAGGTCACCGCACGCCCGGGTCCTGGTCGTCGGCTACCCCGACCTGCTCCCCGACGACGGCAGCGGCTGCTTCCCGGCGGTGCCCTTCGCGGCCGGGGACTTCCCCTACCTGCGGGACACCGAGAAGCGGCTCAACGCGATGCTCCGCCGGGCGGCCGTCCGCAACCACGCCGAGTACGTCGACACCTACGGCCCCACGCTCGGCCACGACATGTGCAAGGCGCCCGAGGACCGCTGGATCGAGCCGCTCGTGCCGGCCTCGCCCGCGGCCCCCGCCCACCCGAACGCCAAGGGCGAGCAGGCGATGGCGAACGCCGTGCTCGACCGGCTGAGGTAGGTCCGGCGCGGGGCCGTCGAACGCCTCCCGGCGTCCACCGGCCCTGCCCCGCCCGGCCCGGCACCCGTGCCGGGCCGGCACGGCACGGCACGGGCCGACGGGGGAGCAGGCGGTCCCTCAGCCGCGCAGCACGAGCGGCAGTCCCGCCACGACCAGCAGCACCGTCTCGCACTCCGCCGCGAACGCCGCGTTCAGCCGCCCCAGTTCGTCGCGGAACCGGCGCCCCGCCGCGGTCGCCGGCACCACCCCCGAACCGACCTCGTTCGTCACCGCCACCACGGTCCGCCCGGTCTCCCGCACGGCGGCGACCAGATCCGTGACCCGCGCCCGCAGTGCCTTCTCCCCGCCGTCCGCCCAGCGCGCGTCGTCCCAGGCCTCCACCCGGTCCATCGCGTCGGTCAGCCAGAGCGAGAGGCAGTCGATCAGCAGGGGCGGCCCGTCCGCCCGCAGCAGCTCCGCCACCTCGCAGGTCTCCTCGGTGCGCCAGGCGGACGGTCTGCGCTCACGGTGCAGTCCGACCCGGGCGGCCCACTCGGCGTCCCCGTCCCGCCGGCCGCCCGTCGCCACGTACACCACGCCGGGGAAGGTCTCCAGCCGCAGCTCCGCCTCCACCGACTTGCCCGACCGGGCGCCCCCGGTCACCAGGGTCCGCCGGGGCGGCGCGACCGGAGGGCGGTACTCCCCGGTCACCAGCGTCGTCCCGTCGGGCACCGCCCGGGCGCCGGCCGCCGCGAGCCGGCGGTCCAGTTCGGCCCCCCACGGCGCGTCGTGGTCCAGGTGGACGGCGACGACCTCGGTGACCGGCCCGACCGCGCCCACCGCCCGCAGCCGCGCCAGCGCGTCCGGCCGCCCCACCACGTCGCCGACGACCAGGTCGTACGGCTCCGGGAACGGCTCGGCGAGCCCGGCCGGGGCGGCGCCCTGGGGCAGGTACAGCAGCCGCTCGCCGTCCGGGGAGATCACCTCGTACCCGGTGCCCGGCGCGTCCATCGGCACCGCCCGGACCCGGTGGCCGCTGATCAGCGTCAACACCTGTCCGTCCGGCACCCGGCCCGCCCGGGGGAGCCCCGGGGGCAGTTCGACGGGGGGTCCGTTCTGCGGGTGGGTCAGCAGCACCTGGCGCACCCCGCCCAGCGAGTGCCCGGCGCGGGCGGCGGCGAGCGCCGCGCCCGGGGTGAGGTCGAGCAGCACGGCGTCGTCGACGAGCAGGGCCGTCGTGGCCCGCGCACCGCCGCCGCGGGCGGTCGCGCACGCGGCGCAGGGGCAGTCGGGCCGGGGCAGTCCGCCGGGGGCTCCGGTGCCGAGGAGAGTCAGTTCCACACCCTGATCCTGCCGCGTGCGCGCCGGGCGTGCGCGCCCGGCCGTCCCTCCGTCGCCCACCGCGCGCCCGCGCCGGTCCGGTACCAGCCGCTCCGGGCGACTGCCCGAGCCGGGTTCCGGACACCCCGGCGGCAATCTTCCGGACGATCACATCGGTAACGCCCGCCGAGGCCCTAGGCTCGGGGCAGCAACAGGACCCAGGAGGCTGACATGGCGTGGACGTGGCGGTTCGAGAAGTCCGACGGTACGGAGACGGAGCCGGCGGTGCAGCCGGAGGAGTTCACCACCCAGGGTGACGCGGAATCCTGGATCGGTGAGTTCTGGAAGGAGCTCCTGGACGGTGGGGCGGACGGGGTGACGCTCTTCGACGACTCCACGAAGATCTACGGCCCGATGAGCCTCCACGCGGAGACGGAGTCCCGGCCCGCGCCCGAGGCCGAGCCGGAGCCCGAGCCGGAGGCCGAGCCCGACGCCGGTCACCGGGCCGCTCCGGAAACGGCGCCGGTCTCCGCGCCGGAACCACCGCCGGCCTCCGCGCCGGAAGCCGGGACCGCGTGACGTGACGCCCCGGGCGGGGGCGGGGGAGCGGATCGTTCCGCGCCCCCGCCCGCTCCCGGACGGGGTCAGATCTCGCCGAGGGTGACCTCGGCCGTCCGCGTGCCACCGCCGCGGGTGTAGGTCACCCGGACCTTGTCCCCGGGCTGCTCGGCGGCGAGCGCCTCGGCGAGCGAGGTGATCGTGGTGACCTCGGTGTCACCGATCCCGGTGACGATGTCGCCGACCCGCATCCCCCCGTCGTACGCGGCCCCGTCCCGCTCCACGCTCACCAGCGCCACGCCGGCCGGCTGGTAGTCGTCGTCGACGACCGTGCGGCCGGTGACGTCGAGCGCGGCCCGCCCCGAGGCGGTGACCTCGCCGTGGTCGATGATCTGGTCCGCGATGGTCTTCACCGTCGAGACCGGGATGGCGAACCCGATGCCGGGAGCCGCGCTGTTGCCGAGGGCGGGGTCGGTCGCCGCGAGCGTGGGGATGCCGATGACCTCGCTGTTCAGATTGACCAGCGCGCCCCCGCTGTTGCCCGGGTTGATCGCCGCCGAGGTCTGCACCATGTTGGCGAGGGTCGCCCCCGTGCCGCCGCCGGACGAGGGCTCACTGACGGTCCGGCCGAGCGCCGAGACGATGCCCTGGGTGACGCTGCTGGAGAGGCCGAGCGGTGAGCCCATCGCCAGCACGATCTGCCCCACCTCGACCTTCTCCGAATCGCCGAACTTCGCCGCCCGCAGCCCCTCCGGCGCGTCGCCGAGGCGGATCACCGCCAGGTCCTGCTCCGGGTAGGACGAGACCAGCGAGGCGTCGAGCACCTTCTCGCCGGTGGCGACACTGACCTTGAAGGACGTCTCCTCACCGACGACGTGCGCGTTGGTCACGATGGTGCCGTCGGTGTCGTAGACGATGCCGGAGCCCAGACCGTCGGCGGTCTGGATCTGGACCACCGACGGCAGCACGTCGTTGATCACCCGCTGGTAGTCGGATTCCAGCTGGGCCACGGCGCGGGAGGCCGAGTCGGCCCGGGCGGCCGACGTGGAGGACTCGGGGGCGGCCGGCCCCGAGTCCGGGCCCGAACAGCCGCTCGCCAGGGCGAGGGCGCAGAGACCCGCGACCAGGGGCAGCGGCGATCGGCGTGCGCGGTGGCGGAAGTGGGATGCGTCCATGGCCGGAGTATCCCGTTCGTCCCTTTCGGGCGGCGGGTGGTGCTGGGCCGAACGGACCCGGACAGGACCGGATGCCCGCCTCACCGGCGGGGGAGGCCGTCAGGTCCGTTCGCCGCGTACGCCGCAGAGGTGGAGGAGCGCGGCGACCCGCCGGTAGGGGTCGGTCCGCCCGGCCCGCTCCTCGGCGGCGAACATCTGCTCCAGCGCGGCCGCGTCGGGCAGCGGGGCGTCGCCGGGCGCGTTGTCGGTGAAGACCCGCACCCCGTACCAGGCGTGCAGCGGCGCCGCGATCCCCGCCAGGGTGGCGGTCAGCGCGTCGAGCCGGTCGGCCCGCACCCGCAGGCCCAGCCGGTTGGTGTAGCAGGCGGTGTCGAAGGCGGCGTGCGCCGAGCCGAAGTCACCGGCCGCGGCGGGGCGCATCGCCAGCGCGTCGCCGTTCCGTACGAGGAGCGAGAGGAGACCGCCGGGTGCCAGCACCCGGGCCAGCCCCGCCAGCAGGGCGTCCGGCTCCTCGACGTACATCAGTACGCCGTGGCAGAGCACCATGTCGAAGCTGCCCGGGAGGAAGTGGACCCCCGTCTCGGAGCCGTCCCCTTCGATCAGCTGTACGCGCTCGCGGATGCCCTCGGGCTCGTGCTCCAGCGCCTCGCGGGCCGACGCCAGCATCGCCGGGTCGGAGTCCAGGCCGGTCACCGAGTGGCCGGCCCGCGCCAGACGCAGCGCCTGGGTGCCCTGGCCCAGCCCGACGTCGAGGACGCGCAGCCGCCGGCCCACCGGGAAGCGGGCCGCTATCTGCTCGTCCAGCTGCCGGGCCACGAGCTCTTGGCGGACGACGTTGCGCAGTCCGCCGAGCCCCGCGAGCCAGGTCGCGGAGCCGTCGGCGAAGCCGGAAGCCTCTGCGGTCAGGGTCGCTCTCCTCGCTTGACCTGCGGCTTCGGCAGCCGCATCCGACGCATCTGGAGGGTGCGCATCAGGCCGTACGCGACGGCGCCGCGCTGCGGGGTGTCCGGGAAGCGCGTCCGCAGCTGCTTGCGCAGCCGGACCGCGATACCGATGGAGTCCAGCACGATCAGCACGATCACACCCAGCCACAGCAGCAGCGAGATGTTCTGGAGGTTCCGGACCTGGATCACGCTGAGGACCAGGATGACCACGGCCATCGGCAGGAACCACTCGGCGACGCAGAAGCGCGAGTCCACGAAGTCGCGGACGAAGCGCCGCACCGGGCCCTTGTCGCGGACCGGGAGGTAGCGCTCGTCGCCGGAGGCGAGGGCCTCGCGCTGCTTGGCCATGTCGACCCGGCGTGCCTCGCGCTGGCGCTTCACCGCCTCCTTGCGGTCGACGGGCGTCGTCGAGGCGCGACGGCGCTGCGTCTGCGCGTCGGTGCGCTTCGGCGTGGGGCGACCCTTGGGAGCCTGCGGGTCGCGGGACTGGGTGGAGAGGTCCGCCGTCACCTTGCCGGTGGGGGCCTTCTCTTGACTGGAGCGGCTACGGAACACAAAACCCAAGGGTACGGGGTCCGGCGGGCGGGCATACGGAGAGGGCGGGAACGATCCGGCAACGGCCCGCGTCCCCAACGGTGTCCCACCGGGGCAACACGGACGTCCGCCCCGGTGGACCCGCACCCCCGCACTCCTCCTCGGGCGGGAGCGGCCGAGGAGCGCAGTCGTCCTTGGGGAGGACCACATCGGGCTCCGAACAGTGCGGTAATGGAGACGGGGCCCGTACTGTGGGTTCTGTCGGAGTGATGGAGCTCAGTCGTCAAGAAGGGGGCGCGCGCAGCCCATGAGCGGTGTCATGAAGCGTATGGGAATGATCTTCCGCGCGAAGGCGAACAAGGCCCTTGACCGGGCCGAGGATCCGCGCGAGACCCTCGACTACTCGTACCAGAAACAGCTGGAACTGCTGCAGAAGGTGCGCCGCGGAGTCGCCGACGTGGCGACCTCGCGCAAACGCCTGGAACTCCAGCTGAACCAGTTGCAGGGCCAGTCGTCCAAGCTGGAGGACCAGGGCCGCAAGGCGCTCGCGCTCGGCCGGGAGGACTTGGCCCGCGAGGCGCTCTCCCGCCGCGCCGCGCTCCAGCAGCAGGTCACGGACCTGGAGACCCAGCACCGGACGCTGCAGGGCGAGGAGGAGAAGCTCACCCTCGCGGCGCAGCGGCTCCAGGCCAAGGTCGACGCCTTCCGCACCAAGAAGGAGACGATCAAGGCCACCTACACCGCCGCGCAGGCGCAGACCCGCATCGGCGAGGCGTTCTCCGGCATCTCCGAGGAGATGGGCGACGTCGGCCTGGCCATCCAGCGGGCCGAGGACAAGACGCAGCAGCTGCAGGCCCGGGCCGGCGCGATCGACGAACTGCTCGCCTCCGGCGCCCTGGACGACCCCAGCGGCACCGCCAAGGACGACATCGCCGCCGAGCTGGACCGCCTCTCCGGTGGTACGGATGTGGAGCTGGAGCTCCAGCGGATGAAGGCCGAACTGGCCGGCGGCACCTCGTCGGGCCAGCAGGCCATCGAGGGCGGCGTCCAGGACACCGCGCCCGGCTCCCAGCAGCAGTCTCCGAACCGGTACGACAAGAGCTGAGGGAACGACATGATCGTACGGATCATGGGGGAGGGCCAGGTCGCACTGGCCGACAGCGAACTCGCCGGGCTGAACGCGCTCGACGACGAACTGCTCGCCGAGATGGAGCGCGGCGACGGCCCGGGGTTCCGCACCACGCTGCACGCCCTGCTCGCCAGGGTGCGCGAGCTGGGTTCGCCGCTGCCCGACGACTCCCTGGAACCGTCCGAACTGATCCTGCCGTCCCCGGACGCCACCCTCGAAGAGGTCCGCGCCATGCTCCACGACGACGGTCTGATCCCCGGCTGACGCACCGCACTCCGCCCCCGCCCGCCCGGTGCCACCGGGCGGGCGGCGGTGCGCCGGGCGGACGCCGTCCGGGGGCGTGCGCCCGGGGCGTACCGGTGTGCGCGATCCGCCGGCCGGCCGCGCCGCTCCCCGCACGCCGTACCGTTGCCCGACGTGACCACCCTCGGAACCGGACTCGCGCGCGCCCGCCGCTGGCTGCGGAACCACCCGCTCGCCTTCGACACGGGGCTCGCCCTCGCCGTCCTCGGGACCATGCTCGCCGCGTCCTTCGCCGACTCCGGTCCCGGCCACCACGGGCCCTCGTTCGGCTCCCGCACCCCGGCCCCGTCGAGCGTCGTCCTGATGCTGCTCGGCGCTGCCGCGCTGGTCCCGCGCAGGCGCCGGGCCCTGCAGGTGCTCGCCTTCACCTGCTGCCTGTCGGTCGTGGAGTTCGTGGTGGTGGACCCGCCCGGGCCGGTGGTGATGAGCGCCGTCGTCGCCCTCTACACCGTCGCCTCCCGCACCGACCGGCCCACCACCTGGCGGGTCGGACTGGTCGCCGGCGCCGCGCTCACCGCCGCCGCGATGATCTTCGGTGCGGCCCCCTGGTACAGCCAGATCAACCTCGGCGTCGTCGCCTGGACCGGCCTCGCCGGAGCGGCCGGGGACGCCGTGCGCAGCCGCCGGGCCTTCATCGACGCGATCCGGGAACGCGCCGAGCGCGCCGAGCGCACCCGCGACGAGGAGGCCCGCCGCCGCGTCGCGGAGGAGCGCCTGCGCATCGCCCGCGACCTGCACGACGTCGTCGCCCACCACATCGCCCTGGTCAACGTCCAGGCCGGGGTCGCCGCCCATGTCATGGACAAGCGACCCGACCAGGCCAAGGAAGCGCTCGCGCACGTACGGAACGCCAGCCGCTCCGCCCTCGACGAGCTCCGCGCCACCGTCGGTCTGCTGCGCCAGTCCGGCGACCCCGCGGCCCCCACCGAACCCGCACCCGGCCTCGCCGTCCTCGGCGAACTCGTCGAGACCTTCCGCAACGCCGGCCTCCCGGTCGAGGTGGCCTGCCCCGAACAGGCCGCCCCGCTGCCCGCCGCCGTCGACCTGGCCGCCTACCGCGTCGTCCAGGAGGCCCTCACCAATGTCCGCAAGCACGCGGGGTCCGGCACGAAGGCCGAGGTCAGCGTCGTCCGGGTCGGCGCCACCGCCGAGGTGACCGTGCTCGACGACGGGCGCGGCACCCCCGCGATCCCGGCCCAGGGCGGCCCCGGCGGTGGCCACGGGCTCCTCGGCATGCGCGAGCGCGTCACCGCGCTCGGCGGCACCCTCACGGCGGGACCCCGCTACGGCGGCGGATTCAGGGTGCATGCGATCCTCCCGGTGGACGTCCGCCCGGGAGGTCCGGACCGGACGGGGGATCTCGCGTGAGCGTGATCAGGGTGCTGCTCGCCGACGACCAGGCGCTGCTGCGCAGCGCGTTCCGGGTGCTGGTCGACTCGGAAGCGGACATGCGGGTCGTCGGCGAGGCGGCCGACGGCGCCCAGGCGGTGGAACTCGCCCGCACCACCCGCCCCGACGTGGTCCTGATGGACATCCGGATGCCCGGCACCGACGGCCTCGCCGCGACCCGCCTGATCGGCGCGGACCCGGCGCTCGCGGGCGTACGGGTCGTCATGCTGACCACCTTCGAGGTCGACGAGTACGTCGTGCGGTCGCTGCGGGCCGGGGCCTCCGGCTTCCTCGGCAAGGGTGCGGAGCCGGAGGAACTCCTCCAGGCGATACGGGTCGCCGCGGCCGGCGAGGCGCTGCTCTCCCCGGCCGCCACCAAAGGGCTGATCGCCACCTTCCTCGCGACCGCGGGCGACCCGGACGGCCCGCTGGACGCCGCCCGCGCCGAGCGGCTGGACGCGCTCACCGTCCGCGAACGCGAGGTGCTCGTCCAGGTCGCCGCCGGACACTCCAACGACGAGATCGCCGAACGCCTCCTCGTCAGTCCGCTGACCGTCAAAACCCACGTGAACCGCGCCATGGCGAAGCTCGGTGCCCGCGACCGCGCCCAACTGGTCGTCATCGCCTACGAGTCGGGGCTGGTGCGCCCGCGCAGCTCCTGACCCGGACCCCGGGGCCCGCGGAGTGGGAAACGGTCCGGGAGGAGGCGGGCGTACTCCACCTGCGGTACACGGCGGTCGGGAAAGCACCCCGGTGGGCCGACGTCACGGCGCGGCGGATCAGGGATCGTACGAGTGGGGCAGGTGTGTCCGCTCGCGTCCACGTGCCCGCCCCATCTCCGCGTACGCCACAGAAGAGAGACCCCACCCATGTCCTGGCTGTCAAGGTTCAGCCTCGCGCAACGGGCCCTGATCGGGCTGATCTCCATCGTCGCCCTCGTCTTCGGCGCGATAGCGATCCCGCAGCTCAAGCAGCAGCTGCTGCCGACCATCGAGCTGCCGATGGTGTCGGTCCTGGCGCCGTACCAGGGGGCCTCCCCCGACGTGGTCGAGAAGCAGGTGGTCGAGCCGCTCGAGAACGCCATCAAGGCGGTCGACGGCATCGAGGGCATCACCTCGACCTCCGCCGAGGGCAACGCCGTCGTCATGGCCACCTTCGACTTCGGGGACGAGGGCACCAAGCAGCTCGTCGCCGACATCCAGCAGGCGGTGAACCGGGCGCGCAACCAGCTCCCGGAGGGCGTCGACCCGCAGGTCATCGCCGGTTCCACCGACGACATCCCGACCGTGGTCCTCGCCGTCACCTCGGACAAGGACCAGCAGGCGCTCGCCGACCAGCTGGACCACACCGTGGTGCCCGCGCTGGAGGACATCGAGGGCGTCGGCCAGGTCGCGGTCAGCGGCGTCCAGGAACTGCAGGTCTCCGTCGTCCCCGACGACCGCAAGCTCGCGAAGGCCGGTCTCTCCGCGGCCTCGCTCCCCCCTGCGCTCCAGGCGGCGGGCGGCACCATGGCGGCCGGCTCCTTCTCCGAGTCCGGCATGAGCCGCACCATCCAGGTCGGCGGCGGCTTCACCTCGCTGCAGCAGATCGAGGACGTGCGGATCGTCCCCGCCGCACCCGGCAAGCCCGGCAAGCCGGTCCGCCTCGGCGACGTCGCCACCGTGAAGCAGGAGGAGGCCACCCCGGTCTCCATCACCCGCACCAACGGCAAGCCGAGCCTCGCCGTGATGGCGACGATGGACCAGGACGGCAGCGCCGTCGCCATCTCCGACGCGGTCGAGAAGAAGCTGCCCGACCTGCGCGAGGACCTGGGCGCCGGGGCCGAGCTGACGGTCGTCTCCGACCAGGGCCCGGCGGTCTCCGACGCGATCTCCGGCCTGACCACCGAAGGCGCGCTCGGCCTGCTCTTCGCCGTCGTGGTGATCCTGGTCTTCCTGGCGTCGATCCGCTCGACGCTCGTCACCGCGGTCTCCATCCCGCTCTCCGTGGTCCTGGCGCTCATCGTGCTGTGGACACGTGACCTCTCGCTCAACATGCTCACCCTCGGGGCGCTGACCATCGCGATCGGCCGGGTCGTCGACGACTCGATCGTCGTCCTGGAGAACATCAAGCGGCACCTCGGGTACGGCGAGGAGCGCCAGTCGGCGATCATCGCCGCGGTGAAGGAGGTGGCCGGAGCGGTCACCGCCTCCACCCTCACCACCGTCGCCGTCTTCCTGCCGATCGGTCTCGTCGGCGGCATGGTCGGCCAGCTCTTCGGCTCGTTCTCGCTCACCGTCACGGCCGCGCTGCTGGCCTCGCTGCTGGTCTCGCTGACCGTGGTGCCGGTCCTCTCCTTCTGGTTCCTGCGGGCCCCGAAGGGCGCCGAGGACGACCCGGACGCGGCCCGCCGCAAGGCCGAGGAGAAGGAGGCCGCGAGCCGGCTCCAGCGCTCCTACGTCCCGGTGCTGCGCTTCGCCACCCGGCGCCGTGTCACCAGCGTCGTCATCGCCCTGGTGATCCTGCTCGGCACGTTCGGTATGGCCCCCCTGCTGAAGACGACCCTCTTCGAGGAGGGCGAGCAGGAAGTCCTCTCCCTGACCCAGAAGCTGGATCCGGGCACCAGCCTGGAAGCGGCCGACGCGGCCGCCCGCAAGGTCGAGCAGGTGATCGTCGCCGACAAGGGCGTCAAGGAGTACCAGGTCACCGTCGGGTCCTCCGGCTTCCTGGCCGCCTTCGGCGGGAGCACGGGCGCCAACCAGGCCTCGTACCAGATCACCCTGAAGGACGCGGGCGACTTCGACGCCGCCCAGAAGCGGATCGAGGGCTCGCTGGCGAAGCTGGACGGCATCGGCCGGACCAGCATCGCGGCGGGCGGCGGTTTCGGCAGCCAGGACCTGAGCGTCACGGTCAAGGCCGCCGACCCGGACGTGCTGAAGAAGGCGTCCGAGGCGGTGCGCACCACGGTCGAGAAGCTGGACGGCGTCACCGACGTCGAGAGCAACCTCGCCCAGAGCGTGAAGCGCATCTCGGTCCGCGCCAACGACAGGGCGGCCGCGGCCGGCTTCGACCAGACCACGCTCGGCGCCGCCGTCGCCGGAGCGGTCGGCGGTACGAAGTCGGGCACGGCGATGCTCGACGACACCGAGCGCGACGTCGTCGTGAAGTCCGCGACACCGGCCACCACCATGGCGCAGCTCGAAGAGGTGCGGCTCGGCGCGGTGAAGCTCGGCCGGATCGCCGACGTCGAGCTGGTTCCCGGCCCGGTCTCCGTGACCCGGATCGACGGACAGCGTGCCGCCACCATCACGGCGCGGCCCACCGACGACGACACCGGTGCGGTCAGCAGGGAGCTGACGAAGAAGCTCGACGCGCTGGAGCTCCCCGAGGGCGCCACCGCCACCATCGGCGGTGTCAGCGCGGACCAGGACGACGCGAACGCCAAGCTCTTCCTCGCCATGCTGGCGGCCGTCGCGATCGTCTTCATGCTGCTGGTCGCGACCTTCCGTTCGCTGGTCCAGCCGCTGATCCTGCTGGTCTCGATCCCGTTCGCGGCCACCGGCGCGATCGGTCTGCTGCTGATCACCGGCACCCCGATGGGTGTTCCGGCGATGATCGGCATGCTGATGCTCATCGGCATCGTGGTCACCAACGCGATCGTGCTGATCGACCTGATCAACCAGTACCGGTCCCAGGGCATGGGCGTCGTCGAGGCGGTCGTCGAGGGCGGCCGTCACCGGCTCCGCCCGATCCTGATGACCGCGCTGGCGACGATCTTCGCGCTGCTGCCGATGGCGCTCGGCGTCACGGGCGACGGCGGGTTCATCTCCCAGCCGCTGGCCCTCGTGGTGATCGGCGGTCTCCTCACCTCCACCCTGCTGACGCTCCTGCTGGTGCCGACGCTCTACACCATGGTGGAGCTGCGCAAGGAGCGCCGGGCCGCGAAGAAGGCGGCCAAGCGCGCGGCGAAGGGCGAGGTTCCGCCCCGGACCGGCTCCGGCTCCACCACCGGCACGGACTCCGGCGCGGACGGCTCCCGCGAGGCGGCGCACTCCGGCGTCTGACCCCGCGCCCGTACGGAAGAAGGGCCCGGCCCCCGCTCGCGAGCGGGGGCCGGGCCCTTCTTCCGTACGGGCGCCCTACGGCAGCGCGAGCATCCGCTCCAGCGCGAGCTTGGCGTACTTCTCCGTCTCCGGGTCGACCTCGATCCGGTTGACGAGCTTGCCCTCGGCCAGCGACTCCAGCGTCCAGACCAGGTGGGGCAGGTCGATCCGGTTCATCGTCGAGCAGAAGCAGACCGTCTTGTCGAGGAAGACGATCTCCTTGTCCTCGGCCGCGAAACGGTTCGCCAGGCGCCGCACCAGGTTCAGCTCCGTACCGATGGCCCACTTGGATCCGGCCGGGGCCGCCTCCAGGGCCTTGATGATGTACTCGGTCGAGCCGACCTGGTCCGCGGCGGCGACGACCTCGTGCTTGCACTCCGGGTGGACCAGGACGTTGACGCCGGGGATGCGCGCGCGGACGTCCTCGACGGACTCCACCGAGAAGCGCCCGTGCACCGAGCAGTGCCCGCGCCACAGGATCATCTTCGCGTCGCGCAGCTGCTGGACCGTCAGGCCACCGTTCGGCTTGTGCGGGTTGTAGAGGACGCAGTCCTCCAGCGACATCCCCATGTCCCGTACGGCCGTGTTGCGGCCCAGGTGCTGGTCGGGGAGGAAGAGGACCTTGTCACCCTTCTCGAAGGCCCATTCCAGGGCGCGTTCGGCGTTGGACGAGGTGCAGATCGTGCCGCCGTGGCGGCCGGTGAACGCCTTGATGTCGGCGGAGGAGTTCATGTACGAGACGGGGACGACCCGGTCGGCCACGCCCGCCTCGGTCAGCACGTCCCAGCACTCGGCGACCTGCTCGGCGGTGGCCATGTCGGCCATCGAGCAGCCGGCCGCGAGGTCCGGCAGCACGACCTTCTGGTCGTCGCCGGTCAGGATGTCGGCGGACTCGGCCATGAAGTGCACGCCGCAGAAGACGATGTACTCGGCCTCCGGGCGGGCGGCGGCGTCACGGGCCAGCTTGAAGGAGTCGCCGGTGACGTCCGCGAACTGGATGACCTCGTCACGCTGGTAGTGGTGGCCGAGGACGAAGACCTTGTCCCCGAGCTTCTCCTTGGCCGCGCGGGCGCGCTCCACGAGGTCCGGGTCGGACGGGGAGGGCAGGTCGCCCGGACACTCCACACCGCGCTCGCTCCTCGGGTCGGCCTCGCGGCCCAGCAGGAGCAGGGCCAGGGGCGACGGCTGCACATCGAGTTCCACAGGGGGGTGGGCCGTGGTCACGTCACGCACCCTTTCTTGTCATTGATGAGCGCGGCGGGACCGGCCGGTGGAGCCGGTGGTCAGCGCCGGGAGTCTTTTCGTCTATTTGACGTTATCTATGATAACCGGATCGTGCCGGTTTGACGACGCCGTTACCGTCGATGTGACGCATACCCTCGCCGCCACCGTGTGCGAGCATGAAAAGGAACAGACGGACGCGGGCGCGGAATGAATCCGGGCGCGCGACGGTTGCACCGTCGGCAAGCAGTCCGTACAACCCGGGAGAGAAGCAGATGTCCGTATCGGACGAGACCACCACCGTGAGCGACGGCATCCTCCTGTCCGACGCCGCCGCAGCCAAGGTCAAGGGCCTGCTGGACCAGGAGGGCCGCGACGACCTCGCACTGCGCGTCGCCGTACAGCCCGGCGGGTGCTCCGGCCTGCGCTACCAGCTCTTCTTCGACGAGCGCTCCCTCGACGGCGACGTCGTCAAGGACTTCGACGGTGTCAAGGTCGTCACCGACCGGATGAGCGCCCCGTACCTCGGCGGCGCCTCCATCGACTTCGTCGACACCATCGAGAAGCAGGGCTTCACGATCGACAACCCCAACGCCACCGGCTCCTGCGCCTGCGGCGACTCCTTCAGCTGAGCCGCGTCCGACCCCTCGCGCCGGGTCGGTGTCCGGTGCGGTGCACCGCACGGCGGAGGACCGCCCGTGTACGGGATGTGCACGGGCGGTCCGACGACGCCGCGAGGTGCCGTGCCGGACACCGAACGCCCGGCGGGAATGGTCGTCGCACGGCCTGAGGAGACCCCGCCCGCCCGGTCCCGGACCGGCGGCGGAGCACGAGCGTACGGCGGCGGCCCCGGAATGACCTCCGGGGCCGCCGCCGTCGTACGTCCGCGTCCTCGGACGCCGGCCCTCCCGGCCCTTCAGAGCCTGGGCACCGTCCGGCCCGAGGCCGCGTCGACGACCGTCCTCGCCTCCAGCGGCGCGTCCAGCGTCACCGTGTCCCTGAGCTCCTTGGCGAGGGCGACGCACGGCCGGCCGTCGTCCTTCCCGGACTCCGTGACGGTGATCCGCACCTGCCCCGCGCTCTCCTCGGCGCTCGCCGCGTACGTCGAGCACACCCCGCCCCAGAACGTGACGCGCAGCGTCCGCCCGTCCGCCGTGTACGAGGTGACCCCGCCGCCACCGGAAGCTTTCGGTTCCGGTGACCGCGCCAGGTACGCCGGGTCCACCGCGATCCGGGCGACCGTGGAGACCTCGCCGCCCGCCTCCGGACGCACGGTGAGGAGCCAGGACGGCACGAGGGCCTGGCCCCCGTCCGCGTACTGCGCCGAGAGCCCGAAGACCGCGTCCTCCACCGTCATCGCCACCGGCCGGCCGGCCGACGGGACGCACGCCGGGCCGCCCGCCTCCGGCCCGCCCGCCGGGTCCCCCAGCGGCTCCGGCGTCGCGCAGCCCGCCGGGTCCGGCGCGGCGGCCGCTCCGTCCGCGTTCAGCGACCGAACCGCCTCGGCCGCCGTCACCACCGGGTAGGCGGCGCCCCCGGCGGGCAGCGACAGCCGGCCCGAAGCGCCGGTCACCGTCCCGTCCGGCCTCACCTGGACCCCGGTCGACCAGCCGTACGTCGGCAGCCCGCCCACCACCGGGTCGGCGTTCACCACCCGTACGGCGCCCATCAGCTGGTCCGTGCCGAGCGTGGCGCCGCCGAGGCCCGCCGCGTCGAGCACCGGCCGGGCCGCCGCCTTCGCCTCCTCGGGACCCACCGGGCCCGCCTCCCCGGGACCGTCCGCGCACACCGAGCCGGACGGGCAGGGGGAGAGGACGCCCGTGCCGCGCGCGTAGCTCCAGGTCCCGGGCGCGCTCCTGGCGACCCGGAGGTACGGCTCGGCGCCGCCCTCGGCGGACCCCATCAGCCAGAACGCGCCCTCGGCGCGCGGGGCGCCCCGCATCCCGAGCGCTCGCGCCAGCCGGGACACCTGGGAGGACGTCACCGCGCCGTCCGCCCGGTGCACGGAGGCCGTCGCCGGCCCCCGGGGAAGGGCGCCGGGCGCGCGGTAGACCACGCCGGTGGGCGCCGGCTCGCCGGGTGCGATGCCCGCTGCGGGGGCACCGGCCGAACCGGAGACGTCCAGCGGCGCCGGCGAAGGGGTGCGCCCCGACGCCGAGGAAGCGGCCCCGGAGCCGCCGTCGTCCGCCGTGGCCGCCCACCACATCCCTCCGCCGCCGGCCAGGACCACCGCGGCCACCGCGGCACCGATCAGGGCCGAGGGCCGCCGCCGGGGGACGGTCATGTCGTCGTCGGATCGCTCGTCGCTCACCGGATCACTCCTTCGCCGTCACTGCCTGGGCGGGCGGTCCGCCCCGCCCCCACGGAGGGGACGGAGCTGTGACGGTGCGCGGCGGCGATCGGTTCCCCTCCCCGGCGGTCGAACCCCTTTCCGGGCGCGGGAGCCGGTGGCCGCGTGACCCGACGTCCGGAGCGCGTGGGCGGGATCCGGCCGGTCCGGTCAGTCCCCGTACTCCTCGGTCGCCCCGATCAGCCGGGCGGAGGCGGCGGGCACCGTGACTCCGTGAATCCGGGACGGCGTGACCCGTGGCGTGGCAGTCTTCGGCGGAACCACCCAGTGCGGAGCCATCCGCACGCAGTCACCCCGCAGATCGGCCAGGCTGGTCTCGGTCTCGGACACGACGCTGTGTGTGGGCATGTCCGCACCGTACGCACCGATCCCCTCGGGGAGAAAGACCTACTATCGGGTAGTTTCGGCCCATGGGTGCGTGGCGGGTCAGCGGGTAGCGTGAGGTGTCACGCCGTCCCGGAGCGCGCCCACGCGTCCTCCCGCCCCCACACAGGAGCAGCCTCCCGTGCGTATCGCAGTCACCGGCTCCATCGCCACCGACCACCTCATGACCTTCCCCGGCCGTTTCGCCGACCAGCTCGTCGCGGACCAGCTCCACACGGTCTCGCTCTCCTTCCTGGTCGACGCACTGGACGTGCGCCGGGGCGGGGTCGCCGCCAACATCTGCTTCGGCATGGGACTGCTCGGCACCGCCCCGGTCCTGGTGGGTGCCGCCGGATCCGACTTCGACGAGTACCGCGCCTGGCTCGACCGGCACGGCGTGGACACCGGCTCCGTCCGCATCTCCGAGGTGCTGCACACCGCTCGCTTCGTCTGCACCACGGACGCCGACCACAACCAGATCGGCTCCTTCTACACCGGCGCCATGAGCGAAGCCCGTCTCATCGAGCTGCAGAGCGTCGCCGAGCGGCTCGGCGGCCTCGACCTCGTCTCCATCGGTGCCGACGACCCGGAGGCGATGCTCCGCCACACGGAGGAGTGCCGCACCCGGGGCATCCCCTTCGCCGCCGACTTCTCGCAGCAGATCGCCCGGATGAACGGCGACGAGATCCGCATACTGCTGGACGGCGCCACCTACCTCTTCTCCAACGAGTACGAGAAGGGCCTCATCGAGTCGAAGACCGGCTGGAGCGACGAGGAGATCCTGGCCAAGGTCGGCCACCGGATCACCACCCTCGGCGCACGCGGGGTGCGCATCGAGCGCACCGGCGAACCGGTCATCGAGGTCGGCTGCCCCGACGAGGAGACGAAGGCCGACCCGACCGGCGTCGGCGACGCCTTCCGGGCCGGCTTCCTCTCCGGCCTCGCCTGGGGCGTCGGCCTGGAGCGCGCCGCCCAGGTCGGCTGCATGCTCGCCACCCTGGTCATCGAGACGGTCGGCACGCAGGAGTACACCCTGCGCCGCTCCCGCTTCATGGACCGCTTCACCAAGGCGTACGGCCACGACGCCGCCGACGAGGTCCGCGTCCACCTCTCCTGATCCTCGGCGGAGCCTCCCGTACGGTCCCGTCGTCCGGGCCGTACGGGAGTGTTCTCAGCCCAGCCGGCGGACCACGTAGGCCGCACCCCGCTCCGCCGGCTCCTCGCCCACGTACTCCTGCTCCCGCATCTCGCACCAGGCCGGGATGTCCAGCCGGGCCGCCTCGTCGTCGGAGAGCACGGTCACCGTGCCGCCCACCGGTACGTCCCCGATCACCTTGGCGAGCTCGATCACCGGGATCGGACACCGCCGCCCCAGCGCGTCCACGACCAGGGACCCGGCCGCCCCGCCGGCGGGAGAGGACACACCGGGGGCCGCCGGCACCCCCAGTCGCTCCCGCACCTCCGCGACCACGCCGGGCAGCACGTCGAGGAAGCGCTCCACGTCCCCGGCGGGGGTGCCCGCCGGCAGGGAGACCCGCACGTTCCCCTCCGAGAGCACCCCCATCGCCTTCAGCACATGGCTCGGCGTCAGCGTGCTGCTGGTGCAGGACGAGCCGGAGGACACGGAGAACCCGGCGCGGTCCAGCTCGTGCAGCAGGGACTCCCCGTCGACGTAGAGACAGGAGAAGGTGACCAGGTGCGGCAGCCGCCGCACCGGATCGCCCACCACCTCCACGTCCGGCACCCCGGCCGCCACCCGGGCACGCACCAGGTCCACCAGGGCCCGCAGCCGCGCCGCTTCCGCCTCCGCCCCGGCGCGCACCGCGCGCAGCGAGGCGGCGGCGGCCACGATGGCCGGAAGGTTCTCGAAGCCGGCGGAGCGCCCCGACTCCCGCTCGTCCGCCGGGCCGCCGGGTGCGAAGCGGACGCCCTTGCGGACCGCGAGCAGTCCGACGCCCGCCGGCCCGCCCCACTTGTGGGCGCTCGCCGTCAGCAGCGACCAGCCGTCCGCCACCGGCCCCCACCCCAGCGACTGCGCCGCGTCCACCAGCAGGGGGACCCCCGCCTCACGGCAGAGCGCGGCGACGGCCGCCACCGGCTGCTCGGTGCCCACCTCGTGGTTGGCGGACTGGAGGCAGGCGAGGGCGGTGTCCGCGCGCAGGGCGGCGCCGAAGACCGCCGGATCCACCGCTCCGGTCCGCTCCACCGGTACACCGGCGAACGACCCGCCGGCCGCCTCGTGCGCGGCCGCCGCGTGCAGCACCGACGAGTGCTCGACGGCCGAGGCCACCAGATGACGGCCGACACGCCGACGGCCCGAAAGAGCTCCGGCAATTCCCGCGTGCACCGCGGCCGTCCCCGAAGGGGTGAAGACGAGCTCGTCCGGGCGGCATCCGACCGCCTCCGCCGCCGTCCCGCGAGCGGCGTCCAGCAGCATCCGGGCCCGCCGCCCCTCCCGGTAGAGCCGCGCGGGATCGGCCCAGCCCTCGTCCAGCGAGGCCAGCAGGGCCTGACGGGCGACGGGATGCAGGGGCGCGGAGGAGGCGGCGTCGAAGTAGGGCACCCGGCCACGCTAGCCCGCGAGCGGGCCGCCGCAGGTGGCGGCCGTCGGCGAACGGAGGAGAGGGAACGTCAGAACGCGCCCGGAAGCCGGGATTCCACCCCTTCGGGGAGTAGGACGGCGCGTTGGGCACCCTCCCCGCGCGACCCCAAATAGCGTCCAGTAGGGTTTGGTCCGCATAAACATCCAAACCCCTGCCCGCGACAGGGCGGCGACCGACCAGAGACATACGGGCGCGCCGACCGTAGCGGGCGAGACTCTCGGGAAGGCGCTACGTGAGTCCCAACGGCTCCGACCGCTCGTCGCGGCGCCCGATGCGGCGGAAGCTGCCGCAGGTGCTGACTGCGGGCCTGGTCCTGGCGACGGCCTCCGGTTGTTCGTACAACTGGCAGGATTTCCCTCGCCTTGGTATGCCTACCCCGGTGACCGAAGAGGCCCCTCGGATCCTCTCCCTCTGGCAGGGCTCGTGGGCGGCAGCGCTCGCCACGGGTGCCCTGGTCTGGGGGCTGATCCTCTGGAGTGCCTTCTTCCACCGGCGTAGCCGGACCAAGGTCGAGGTTCCTCCGCAGACCAGGTACAACATGCCCATCGAGGCGCTGTACACAGTGGTCCCCCTCATCATCGTCTCGGTGCTCTTCTACTTCACCGCCCGCGACGAGTCGAAGCTCCTCTCCCTCTCCACCAAGCCCGTCCACAACGTCAACGTGGTCGGCTACCAGTGGAGCTGGGCCTTCAACTACGTCGAGGACGTGGACGGCTCGCCGACCACCACCAAGACGCCGGCGGAGCTCTCGGCGATCCCCAACCGCTACCTCGCGGACTTCCCGAAGGGCGCCGGCGGCGTCTACGACGCGGGAGTCCCGGGCACGCGCAACCCCCAGACGGGCAACCCGGGGCCGACCCTGTGGCTGCCGAAGGGGGAGAAGGTCCGCTTCATCCTCACTTCGCGTGACGTCATCCACTCCTTCTGGGTGGTGCCGTTCCTCATGAAGCAGGACGTCATCCCGGGCCACACCAACGCGTTCGAGGTCACTCCGAACAAGGAGGGGACCTTCAAGGGCAAGTGCGCCGAGCTCTGCGGCGTCGACCACTCCCGGATGCTCTTCAACGTCAAGGTCGTCTCTCCCGAGCGTTACCAGCAGCACCTCAAGGAGCTGGCGGAGAAGGGGCAGACGGGCTACGTGCCGGCAGGCATCGAGCAGACTGACCCGGCCAGGAATGCGGAGACGAACACACTGTGAGCATCCTCAACGAACCTCAGGGTGCCGCGGCAGCAGACGACTCGTACGAGGACGAGCTGCCGATAAGGCGCAAGCAGCCGGGAAACGTCGTCATCAAGTGGCTGACCACCACTGACCACAAGACGATCGGCACGCTCTACCTGGTCACGTCGTTCGCGTTCTTCTGCATCGGTGGCCTGATGGCGCTCTTCATGCGCGCCGAGCTGGCTCGTCCGGGTACGCAGATCATGTCGAACGAGCAGTTCAACCAGGCGTTCACGATGCACGGCACGATCATGCTGCTGATGTTCGCGACGCCGCTGTTCGCCGGCTTCACCAACTGGATCATGCCGCTGCAGATCGGCGCGCCCGACGTGGCGTTCCCGCGGCTGAACATGTTCGCCTACTGGCTGTACCTCTTCGGTTCGCTCATCGCGGTCGGTGGCTTCCTCACCCCGCAGGGCGCCGCGGACTTCGGCTGGTTCGCCTACTCCCCGCTGTCGGACGCCGTCCGCTCGCCGGGTGTCGGCGCCGACATGTGGATCATGGGTCTGGCCTTCTCCGGTTTCGGCACGATCCTCGGCGCCGTCAACTTCATCACGACGATCATCTGCATGCGCGCGCCCGGCATGACGATGTTCCGGATGCCGATCTTCGTGTGGAACGTCCTGCTGACCGCCGTTCTGGTCCTGCTGGCCTTCCCGGTCCTCGCCGCCGCGCTCTTCGCACTGGAGGCGGACCGAAAATTCGGGGCCCACGTGTTCGACGCCGCCAACGGCGGCGCACTGCTCTGGCAACACCTCTTCTGGTTCTTCGGACACCCCGAGGTGTACATCATCGCGCTGCCGTTCTTCGGCATCATCAGCGAGATCATCCCCGTCTTCAGCCGCAAGCCGATCTTCGGCTACGTCGGCCTGATCGCGGCCACCATCGCCATCGCGGGCCTCTCCGTGACGGTGTGGGCGCACCACATGTACGTGACGGGCGGCGTGCTCCTGCCGTTCTTCTCCTTCATGACGTTCCTCATCGCGGTACCGACCGGGGTGAAGTTTTTCAACTGGCTCGGCACGATGTGGAAGGGCTCGCTCTCCTTCGAGACGCCGATGCTCTGGTCGATCGGCTTCCTGATCACCTTCCTCTTCGGTGGTCTGACCGGTGTCCTGCTGGCCTCGCCGCCGCTGGACTTCCACGTCTCGGACTCGTACTTCGTCGTCGCGCACTTCCACTACGTCGTCTTCGGCACCGTGGTGTTCGCGATGTTCGCCGGATTCCACTTCTGGTGGCCGAAGTTCACCGGCAAGATGCTGGACGAGCGGCTCGGCAAGATCACCTTCTGGACGCTGTTCGTGGGCTTCCACGGCACGTTCCTGGTGCAGCACTGGCTCGGTGCCGAGGGCATGCCGCGTCGTTACGCGGACTACCTCGCGGCCGACGGCTTCACCGCGCTGAACACGATCTCGACGATCTCCTCGTTCCTGCTCGGCCTGTCGATCCTGCCGTTCTTCTACAACGTGTGGAAGACCGCCAAGTACGGCAAGAAGATCGAGGTCGACGACCCGTGGGGCTACGGCCGTTCGCTCGAGTGGGCGACGTCCTGCCCGCCCCCGCGCCACAACTTCATCACCCTGCCGCGGATCCGTTCCGAATCCCCGGCGTTCGACCTGCACCACCCGGAGATCTCCGCGCTGCAGCAGCTCGGTCACCACTCCGAGGACGACAAGGTGCTCGCCGGCGGTAAGGAGGCAGGCAAGTGAAGATCCAGGGCAAGCTGTTCATCTGGCTGAGCGTCTTCGTCCTCATCATGGCCGTCGTGTACGGCCTGTGGTCGAAGGAGCCGGTCGGTACCACCGCGCTCGTCCTGGCCTTCGGGCTGTCCCTCATGATCGGCTTCTACCTGGCCTTCACGGCCAACAGGGTCGACCAGATGGCTCAGGACGACAAGGAAGCCGATGTGGCCGACGAGGCCGGCGACGTGGGGTTCTTCTCCCCGCACAGCTGGCAGCCGCTCTCGCTGGCGATCGGCGGCGCGCTGCTCTTCATGAGCGTCGCGTTCGGCTGGTGGCTGGCGTACTTCTCGGCCCCGATGCTGGCCATCGGCCTCTTCGGCTGGGTCTTCGAGTACTACCGCGGTGAGAACCGCACCCAGTGACACGGCGTTACCCATAGCACCTCGCGAGGGGCCCGGACTGCTCGACACGAGCGGTCCGGGCCCCTCGTTTGCAGTCCTTGAACGCGCTGGATCGGATGAATCTTCTTAGCGTGTGTGCATGAACGACACGCCGCGCATCCGCTCCGTAGTGAGTTGCACCCTGCTGGTCGTGACCCTGGTCGCCGGTGCGACCGCCTGTGGGGACTCCGAGGGCCACCCGCTCTCGGCCAAGCCGTTCGACGCGGCCGACCAGGTCTCCTTCAACGGCCATGCCCCGAACGGGAAGGCCGACCCCGACAAGCCCCTGGAAGTCACCGTCAAGGGTGACGAGGGACGCATCACCGACGTGACGGCCGCCGACAGCACGGGCCGCCGGCTGGCCGGCGAACTCGCCGCCGACGGGAAACGCTGGCACTCCACCGCCCCGCTCGCCGCCGGCGCGCGGTACGAGGTGAGGGTCACCACGGAGGACGGGGACGGCGCCCCCGGCAGCCGTACGCTCTCCTTCGGGACGACCTCCCCGAAGAAGCTCCTCAACGTCTCCTTCGGCCCGCGGACGGGCACGTACGGGGTCGGACAGCCCATCACGGCGGAACTCAGCGCTCCGGTCACCGACAGGGCCTCCAGGGCCGCCGTCGAGCGCGCCCTCAAGGTCCGCTCCACCCCCTCGGTGACCGGCTCCTGGTACTGGGTCGACGACAAGATCCTGCACTACCGGCCGCAGGAGTACTGGCCCGCCGGCGCGACCGTCGACGTGAGCAGCAACTTCAAGGGCATCAGGGTGACCAGCGCCCTCTACGGGGCCGAGGTCCAGCCGCTCCGGCTCACCATCGGCGACCGCATCGAGGCCCTCACCGACGCCTCCACGCACGAGATGACGGTGCTCCGCAACGGAGAAGTGATCAACACCATTCCGGTCACCACCGGGAAGCCCGGCTTCTCCACCCGCAACGGCGTCAAGGTCGTCCTCGGGAAGGAGCCGTTCGTCCGGATGCGCGGCGAGACCGTCGGCATCGCGGAGGGCTCCTCGGAGTCCTACGACCTGCCGGTCTACTGGGCCACGCGGGTGACCTGGAGCGGCGAGTACGTGCACGCCGCCCCGTGGTCCGTCGGGTCCCAGGGCAGCGCCAACGTCAGCCACGGCTGCACCGGGATGAGCACGGACAACGCCGAATGGTTCTTCGACACCGTCCGCGAGGGAGACGTCGTCAAGGTCGTCGGCAGCGAGGGGGAGACCATGACCCCCTTCGACAACGGCTTCGGTGACTGGAACGTCTCGTGGGAGGCGTGGCAGAAGGGCAGCGCCCTGCACGGCGCCACGCCCGGAGCCGGCGCGCACCCCCCGGTGTCCGAGCTGGCGGCGCGCCTGCGCCCCCAGGTCTGACCCCGGGACGTGCGCCGCTCCCGGCGACGACCGTACGGACGGACCGCGCGGGCGGCCTCAGGAGGCCTTGGCCACCGACCGGAGCCGCTCGCGCAGCAGGGCCGCCAGCGCGTCCGCGAACTCGACCGGGTCGACCGGCAGGGTCACGGCGGCGTCCGCGCGGCTCCACGTGGCCAGCCAGGCGTCCTGCGGGCGCCCGATGAGCAGCAGGACCGGCGGGCAGTGGAACACCTCGTCCTTGATCTGCCGGCACACCCCCATGCCCCCCACCGGCGCCGTCTCGCCGTCCAGTACGCAGACGTCGACACCGCCCGCGTCCAGCGCGGTCAGCACCGCGGGGAGCGTCGCGCACTCCAGGAAGCGCACCTCGGGCACGTCCGCCGCGGGCCTGCGCCCGGTGGCGAGCTTCACCTGCTCGCGGACGTTGGCATCGTCGCTGTAGACCAGGACCGTGGCGGTCGCCTGCATTGTTCCTCCGTGACAGCTGTGTCGTCGGGGCTCTCGGGGCATGAACCGATGCGCGGATCGTACTCCCGCCGACAGCCCGTCAGCACCGCTCATGACATGGATTCACTGGGCCGTTCGGGGAGGACACACCCCTCTGACACACCGAACGGCACCCCCGGGAGTGAGGGCGGGATAAGCGACCGACATAATGTCGGTCGTGGCGACAGCAACGACAGTAGAAACCGGGCACGCGCACCCGACGGTCAATCGGCCGAACCTCACCAGCGTCGGAACCATCATCTGGCTGAGTTCCGAGCTGATGTTCTTCGCGGCCCTCTTCGCGATGTACTTCACCCTGCGATCGGTGATGGGACCGGATCACTGGAAGGAGATGTCCGATCATCTGAACTTCCCGTTCTCCGCGACGAACACCACGATCCTGGTGCTCTCCTCCCTGACCTGCCAGCTCGGTGTCTTCGCCGCGGAGCGGGGCGACGTGAAGAAGCTCCGGACGTGGTTCATCATCACGTTCGTCATGGGTGCGATCTTCATCGGCGGCCAGGTCGTCGAGTACACCGAGCTGGTCAAGAAGGACGGGCTCTCCCTGTCCTCCGACCCGTACGGCTCGGTGTTCTACCTGACCACCGGCTTCCACGGCATGCACGTGACAGGCGGCCTCATCGCCTTCCTGTTCGTTCTCGGCAGAACGTACGCAGCCAAGAGGTTCACCCACGAACAGGCGACCGCAGCCATCGTCGTGTCCTACTACTGGCACTTCGTCGATGTCGTGTGGATCGGCCTCTTCGCGACGATCTACATGATCAAGTAATCGGGCGCTCGCTCCCACCCACCATCGACGCAGAAGATCCTGACACCGGGGTAATCCGTGAAAAAGCTCTCCGCACGACGACGCCATCCACTGGCGGCCGTCGTCGTACTACTCCTCGCGCTGGCGGCTACCGGGGGGCTGTACGCCGCGTTTGCGCCTGCGGGCAAGGCGCAGGCAGACGAATCCGTCCAGTCCCTCCCCATTGAGGAGGGCAAGAAGCTCTACACCGTCGGCTGCGCCAGCTGCCACGGAACCAGTGGTCAGGGCAGCACCGACGGGCCCTCGCTGGTCGGCGTCGGCTCCGCCGCCGTCGACTTCCAGGTCGGCACCGGCCGGATGCCCGCGCAGCAGCCGGGTGCCCAGATCCCGGCGAAGAGGGTCGTCTACTCGCAGGGGGAGATCGACCAGCTCGCGGCGTACGTCGCGTCGCTCGGCGCCGGTCCGATCACGCCGACCGAGAAGCAGGTCAGCCCCGAGGGGGCGGACATCGCCAAGGGTGGCGACCTGTTCCGCACCAACTGTGCCCAGTGCCACAACTTCACGGGTGAGGGCGGCGCGCTGACGGACGGCAAGTACGCGCCGAACCTGGAAGGCGTGAGCCCGAAGCACATCTACGAGGCCATGCAGACCGGCCCGCAGAGCATGCCCTCCTTCCCCGACACGACGATGCCCGAGCAGCAGAAGCAGGACATCATCGCGTACGTCAAGACCGTGAACGGTGACGACTCCGCGAGCCCGGGCGGCCTGTCGCTCGGTGGCCTCGGACCGGTCAGCGAAGGCCTGTTCGCATGGATCTTCGGACTGGGTCTCCTGATCGCCGTCGCCGTCTGGGTCGCGGCCCACACCGCTAAGGCCAAGAAGTCATGAGTAGCCAAGAAGAGAATCCAGAGAAGAGCCTGCTCACCGAGCAGGACACCGCGCACGGCGCGGTAGTGGGTGCGGGCGACCCGTTCGCCGACCCGGGGCTGCCGGCCCACAAGCCGCGCATCCAGGACATCGACGAACGTGCCGCGAACCGCTCCGAGCGAGTCGTCGCGTACCTGTTCATCCTGTCCATGCTGGCGACGGTCGCGTTCATCGCGTCCTACGTCATCTTCCCGGTCGACAAGATCGTCTACATCTGGCCGTTCGGGCACGTGAGCGCGCTCAACTTCTCCCTGGGTCTCACCCTGGGCGTGGCGCTCTTCGCCATCGGCGCGGGCGCCGTCCACTGGGCGCGCACCCTGATGTCCGACGTCGAGTCGGCTGCCGAGCGTCACCCGATCGAGGCGGCGCCCGAGGTCAAGGCGCAGGTCCTCGCCGACTTCAAGGCCGGCGCCGAGGAGTCCGTGATCGGCCGTCGCAAGCTGATCCGCACCACGATGTTCGGCGCGCTGGCCCTGGTGCCGCTCGCCGGTGTGGTGCTGCTGCGCGACCTCGGTCCGCTGCCGGAGAAGAAGCTCCGCTCGACCCTGTGGGCCAAGGGCAAGAAGCTCATCAACATGAACACGATGGAGCCTCTGCGTCCCGAGGACATCGCCGTCGGTTCGCTGACCTTCGCCATGCCCGAGGGCCTGGAGGAGGACGCGGAGGACTTCCAGGCGCAGATCGCCAAGGCGGCCCTGATGATCATCCGCATCGAGCCGGACGACATCAAGGACAAGCGCGAGCGCGAGTGGGCGCACGAGGGCATCGTCGCCTTCTCCAAGATCTGTACCCACGTCGGCTGCCCGATCAGCCTGTACGAGCAGCAGACGCACCACGTGCTCTGCCCGTGCCACCAGTCCACCTTCGACCTCTCCGACGGCGCCCGCGTCATCTTCGGTCCGGCCGGGCACGCGCTTCCGCAGCTGCGGATCGGCGTGAGCAGCGAGGGCGACCTCGAAGCCCTCGGTGACTTCGAAGAGCCCGTCGGTCCTGCCTTCTGGGAGCGCGGATGAGTACTACGACACAGACCACGCGCAAGGCGCCCGCCGGTGAGCGGGTCGCCGACTGGGCGGACGGCCGGCTGGGCATCTACGGCCTGGCCAAGGCCAACATGCGCAAGATCTTCCCGGACCACTGGTCCTTCATGCTGGGCGAGGTCGCGCTCTACAGCTTCATCATCATCATCCTCACGGGTGTGTATCTGACGCTGTTCTTCCACCCGAGCATGAACGAAGTCGTGTACCACGGCTCGTACGAGCCCCTGCAGGGCATCCGGATGTCCGAGGCGTACGCCTCGACGGTGAACATCAGCTTCGACGTCCGCGGTGGTCTGCTCGTGCGGCAGATCCACCACTGGGCCGCGCTGATCTTCCTGGCCGCGATGTTCGTGCACATGATGCGCGTGTTCTTCACGGGCGCGTTCCGCAAGCCGCGCGAGATCAACTGGCTCTTCGGCTTCCTGCTGTTCGTGCTGGGCATGTTCACCGGCTTCACCGGCTACTCGCTCCCGGACGACCTGCTCTCCGGTACGGGTGTCCGCTTCATGCAGGGCGCGGTCCTGTCCGTGCCGCTCGTCGGCACGTACCTCGCGTACTTCCTGTTCGGCGGGAACTTCCCCGGCGGCGACTTCGTGGCCCGGTTCTACTCGGTGCACATCCTGCTGCTCCCGGGCATCATGATGGGCCTGCTGGTGGCCCACCTGATCCTGGTCTTCTACCACAAGCACACGCAGTTCGCGGGCCCCGGCCGTACGAACAAGAACGTCGTGGGCATGCCGCTGCTGCCGGTCTACATGGCCAAGGCCGGAGGGTTCTTCTTCCTGGTCTTCGGCATCATCTCGGTCGTCGCGGCCATCGCCTCGATCAACCCGATCTGGGCCATCGGGCCGTACCGGCCGGACCAGGTGTCCACCGGCGCGCAGCCCGACTGGTACATGGGCTTCTCCGAGGGCCTGATCCGTGTCATGCCCGGCTGGGAGATCAACCTCTGGGGTCACACGCTCGTCCTGGGCGTCTTCATCCCGCTGGTCATCTTCCCGCTGGTGCTGGCGGCGATCGCGGTCTACCCGTTCCTCGAGTCCTGGGTCACCGGCGACAAGCGTGAGCACCACATCCTGGACCGGCCGCGCAACGCGCCGACCCGCACCGCCTTCGGTGTCGCCTGGCTCAGCTGGTACTTCGTGCTGCTCGTCGGTGGTGGCAACGACCTGTGGGCGACCCACTTCCACCTGTCGATCAACGCCATCACCTGGTTCGTCCGGGTCGGCTTCTTCGTGGTGCCGGTCCTCGTGTTCATCGCCACCAAGCGGATCTGCCTCGGCCTCCAGCGCCGCGACCACGACAAGGTGCTGCACGGACGCGAGTCCGGGCTCATCAAGCGCCTGCCGCACGGCGAGTTCGTCGAGGTCCACGAGCCGCTCGGCCAGGGCCAGCTGCACACCCTCACCGCGCACGACCAGTACCAGCCGCTCGAGATCGGCCCGACGGTCGACGAGAACGGTGTCGAGCGCAAGCCCTCGGCCCTGACGAAGCTGCGCGCCAAGCTCAGCAAGGGCTACTACGGCGAGCACAACCAGATCGCCAAGCCCACCGCCGAGGAGTACAAGGAGATCACCAGCGGCCACGGTCACCACTGATCGCCTCAACTGATCGCCACAGCAGGAGCCCCGTCCATTCGCCGGACGGGGCTCTTCGCCGTCACCGCGCCCCGATAGGGTGGAAGGACACCCTTTCCGGCTGTGGATTCTTGGAGCGGACCATGAACGTGGCGACCCCGAACGGCGGCGACGGCGCGGCGGACCGTTCCTGGTCCGGCGTGCTGACTCCCCTCCTGCGCGGCGAGGACCTCGGGGCGGACGACACCGCATGGGCCATGGACCGGATCATGAGCGGGGACGCCACCGACGCGCAGATCGCCGGCTTCGCCGTCGCGCTGCGCGCCAAGGGCGAGACGGTCGCCGAGGTCGGCGGCCTGGTCCGCGCGATGTACGCGCACGCCCGCACCATCGAGGTGCCCGGCCCTTCGGTCGACATCGTCGGCACCGGCGGCGACCTCGCGAAGACCGTCAACATCTCCACCATGTCCGCGATCGTGATCGCCGGCACGGGTGCCAAGGTCGTCAAGCACGGCAACCGGTCCGCCTCCTCGGCGAGCGGCGCGTCGGACGTCCTGGAGAAGCTCGGCGTCAACCTGGAGCTGACCCCGCAGCGGGTCGCCGAGGTGGCGGCCGAGGCGGGCATCACCTTCTGCTTCGCGGTGAAGTTCCACCCGGCGCTGCGGTACGCGGCCAAGGCCCGCAGGGAACTGGGCACCCAGACCACCTTCAACATCCTCGGCCCGCTCACCAACCCGGCCCACGTCCGCGCCCAGGCCGTCGGGGTCGCCGACCTCCGGATGGCCCCCATCGTGGCCGGCGTCCTCGCCGAGCGCGGCAACTCCGCCCTCGTCTTCCGCGGCGACGACGGGCTCGACGAACTGACGACCACGGCGACCTCCCGGGTCTGGGTGGTCCGCGACGGCGAGGTCCGCGAAGAGGGCTTCGACCCGCGCCACGTGGGGCTGGAGCTGGTGCCGGTCGAGGCGCTGCGCGGCGGCGACCCCTCGTACAACGCCGACGTCGCCCGCCGGGTGCTGGACGGTGAGAAGGGCGCCGTGCGCGACGCCGTCCTGCTGAACTCGGCAGCCGCGCTGGTGGCGCTGGAACCGGGCGGGGGCACGCTCACCGAACAGATCGGCGCCAAGATGGCCGCCGCGGCCGAGTCCGTCGACTCCGGCTCCGCGCACCGCGCACTGGAGCGCTGGGTGGCGGCGAGCAACGCCTGACCCGTGTGGACGCGGGGGCACCGTCCGTATCGCGGACCATGCCCTTGCGTCCACCGGCACGTGTGGCAAGATGCTGGCAGGTCATGAGTGACAGCGACTACGGCCCCGGCCCGCTGTCCGGCAACCCTCCGTCCGTGGCGGGGTGCCCCGGGTGAAGACCAGGCCGTAGGCAGCGAGGTCTGCGGCAAGCGCGGGCCCCTCGGCATCCTTGAATGCCAGCCTCCGGGGTCCTGGTCCCCAGGGAGCCTCTTGTGAGCAAGCGAATGCGATAGGGCACACCGCCCTTCTCCGCACCCTTCCATCTCTTCGCACCGTGCTGCCGCGTACCCGCCGGCACGGTGGATTCGCCTGCGTCCTCCGGGAGTTCGCCATGTCCTCTTCTTCTGCTGCCCTCGACACCGCCGGTCCCGCCGCCGCACCGGAAGCGGAGAGCGCCCCGCTGCCGGTGCTCGGCAAGGACGTCACCGTCCCCCTCGTCACCGGCGGCGAAGTCACCTACGCGGCCCTGGACTACGCGGCCAGCGCCCCCGCCCTCCAGCGGGTCTGGGACGACGTCGCGGCCTACGCGCCGTACTACGGCAGCGTGCACCGCGGCGCCGGTTACCTCTCGCAGCTCTCCACCGACCTCTTCGAGAACAGCCGCGTCACCGTCGCCGAGTTCCTCGGCTGCCGCGCCGACGACCAGGTGATCTTCACCCGCTCCACCACCGACTCCCTCAACCTGCTCGCCTCGGTACTCCCGGCCGGCTGCCAGGTGTTCGTCTACGAGACCGAGCACCACGCTTCGCTGCTTCCCTGGCGCGACTCCCGCGTCACCTACCTCAACGCGCCGCGCACCCCGCGGCAGGCCGTCGAGACCCTGGAGCGCGCGCTCGCCGACCGCGACCCCCACGGCCCGGCCCTCGTCTGCGTCACCGGCGCCTCCAACGTCACCGGCGAGCTGTGGCCGGTCAGGGAACTGGCCGCCGCCGCCCACGCGCACGGTGCCCGCATCGTGGTGGACGCCGCCCAGCTCGCCCCGCACCACCCGGTGGACATCGCGGAACTGGACGTCGACTGGGTCGCCTTCTCCGGCCACAAGCTCTACGCCCCCTTCGGCTCCGGCGTCCTCGCCGGCCGCGCCGACTGGCTCCAGGACTCCGAGCCCTACCTGGCCGGCGGCGGCGCGTCGAAGAAGGTCGCCCGGCGCGCCGACGGCGGCGTGGACGTCGAGTGGCACACCACCGCCGCCCGCCACGAGGCCGGTTCGCCCAACGTCATCGGCGTCTACTCCATCGCCTCCGCCTGCAAGGCCCTGACCGAGGCCGGCTTCGACAAGCTGGTCGCCCGGGAGCAGCGGCTCGTCGCCCGGGTCCGCGCGGGCCTCGCCGAGGTGCCGGAGGTCAAGGTGCTCTCGCTCTTCGGCGAGGACGCCCCGCGCGTCGGCGTCATCTCCTTCGTGGTGGAGGGCTGGAACAGCTCGCACTTCGCCGCCGCGCTCTCCGCCGAGTACGGCATCGGCGTCCGCGACGGCCTGTTCTGCGCCCACCCCCTGGTCCGCACGCTGCTCGGCAGCGACCCGCAGGACCCGGGCGAGTGCGGTGCGCCGGAGGCCGAGCCGGGCGAGCGCTCCCTGAACGCCATCCGCGTCAGCTTCGGCGCCGGTACGCCGGACGAGCACGTGGACCGCTTCGTGCGGGCGGTCGGCGAGCTGGTGAGCGAGGGCGCCCAGTGGAAGTACCGCACCGAGGGCGGTCGTTGCGTCCCGGACCGGGGCGCCGCGCAGATCTGACGGGACCACCGGCAGCACTTCGGGCGGGTACGGGCGGCTGCCCGTACCCGCCCGAAGTGCTGGGCGCGCGAGGTGGTTACGCGTCCAGGCCGATGGCGAAGGCCGCTTCCAGGTCGTGCTGCGAGTACGTACGGAAGGCCACGTGCGTGTCGGTGCCCTCCACGCCCGGGATCTTGCTGATCCGGCCGGGGATGACCTCGGCGAGGTCGTCGTGGCGGGCCACCCGGACCATGGCGATCAGGTCGTACGTACCGGTGACCGAGAAGACCTCGCTGACACTGTCCAGCGCCGCGACGGACTCCGCGATCTCCGGAATCCGGTCGACGCTGGTTCTGATGAGCACGATCGCGGTGATCACGGCTGGCTTTCTCCCTCGGTGGCCGTGGCTGGAGTCTTCACTTTAGCCCCACGCCGGCGGACACCCCCGGCCAGGACGAACCCGGCGCCGAAGCCCGCCACGTGCGCCAGATAGGCGACGCCGGGACCGCTCCCCGCGCTCCGGGCCGCGAGCCACTGGAGGACGAACCAGAAGAGCAGCACGATCCACGCCGGGAAGCGCAGCGGCAGGAAGAGGAGGAACGGGAAGAGGCTGGTGACCCGGGTCCGGGGGAAGAGGCGGAGGAAGGCCCCGAGGACCGCGGAGATCGCGCCCGAGGCTCCCACCAGCGTCTGTTCGGACCCGGAGTACGCCGCCGCGTAGACCACCAGGGTCAGCGAGCCGCAGCCCGCGTAGAAGAGGGCGAAGGCCAGGTGCCCCATCCGCTCCTCGGCCATCGCGCCGAACACGTGCAGGAAGAGCATGTTGCCCAGCAGGTGCAGCCAGCCGCCGTGCACGAAGAGGGCGGTGAACGGGGTGACCCACGCGCGGGCCGGACCGTTCCACAGGTCCGCCGGGATCACCCCCCACCGCTCGAAGTAGCCGGCTCGGGCGGCGAGGGCCGCGTCGGCGGTGCCGTGCACGGGACCGAAGCCGGAGAGCGGGCTGGCGAGGAAGACCAGGCAGCACACCGCGATGAGGCCGTACGTGACCGGTGCGCCGCCCGCCGCGGCCGGTGCACGCAGCCTCCTCACCGCCCTCCGCAGCCCCCTGTCCCGTACGTCGGTCATGTACGGAGCATGACGTACCGGGACGGAACCCACCGGCCCGCCTCGCCGTGCCGCGGGCCCGGGAGGAGGCCTTAGGGTTGCCCCAGGACACCGCAGTTCGACGGCGCACCGCGAGATCCTTGAGGCAGGACAGGACGGCGCTCGGTCCGGGACGGCCCGAGGCCCGACGACGGAAGAGGACGGCAACGATGACGACGGTTCCCCAGCCGACCGACGCGACCCGCTGGCGCTGCACGCTCTGCGGGAATCTCACGCGTTTCGACGTGACGAGGTCGTCGAAGGTGGTGGAGTACATCCACCTCGACCTGGCCGGTGACGCCAGTGTCGAGGAGCGGGAGGTCGTCAGTGAGACGATCGAATCGGTGCGCTGCCGTTGGTGCAACGCGGTGGATCAGATCGAACTGGTGGACAGGCCAGGTGCCGGCTCCTGACGGAGTCGCACCACAGACACGATGGGGTGACGGATGGTGGAGCAGCCGACCAGCGGCGCTGATCCGGCCGATGGGGCCGACGGCGCCGTCGAGGCGCTCGACCGCCCGCTGCCCGAAGGCGTGCGACGGCGGGTCGTCGCCCTGGTCGCGGAGGCCTTCGGCGGTCTGACCGTCGGCGAGCTGCCCGCGCAGTTGCGGCAGTACGCCCGCTTCACCCCCACCCGGCGCGCCAAGTTCGCCGGGAACGCCATGGCCGCCGCCCTGGAGGGAGACGCCCGCTTCCGCGGGCGCATCGGGGAGCGGATCGCGGCGGCCCAGCCGGAACTGGCCCGCGCCCTGGAGGCCGGTGCGCCGCCGGCCGCCGCTGACCCGGTGGACGTCGCCGCCGCCGCGTACGTGCTGCGCCCGGTCGGCTGGGTCAAGCTGGTGCAGGCCGCGGGCGAGGAGGTCCAGCGGGCGAGCGCCGAGCGCGCCGACGACGAGACCCGGCGCGAGACGGAGCGACTGCGCGAGGAGCTGGCCCAGGCACGCGGCCAGACGAAGGCGGACGCCGAGCGGCTGCGCGCCGAACTCGACGCCGCCCGCAAGGAGTCCGAGTCGCTCCACCGCAAACTGCGCAGCGCCCTCAGTGAGGTCAAGCGCCACGAGGCCGCGCTGCGCAGGTCCGCGGCCGAGGCGGACGCCGTACGCGCGGAGGCGGCGGCCCAGGTCTCCCAGGCCGAGAGCGAGAGCCGCCGGCTCAAGACGCGGCTGGCGGAGGCCGAGACGGCCGTGGAGACGGGCCGCCGGGCCGCCCGCGAGGGCCGTTCGGTGGAGGACATGCGGCTGCGGCTGCTGCTGGACACCGTGCTCGACGCCGCCGCGGGCCTGCGCCGCGAACTCGCCCTGCCTCCCGCCACGTCCCGTCCGGCGGACGGGGTGGACGCGGTCGAGCCGGGCCGGATGTCGCCCAAGGACATCGCGGCGAGGGCGTTGTCGGAGACCGATCCGGCGCTGCTCGACCAGTTGCTGGCCCTGCCGCAGGCGCATCTGATCATCGACGGCTACAACGTCACGAAGACCGGCTATCCGCAGATGCCGCTGGAGAAGCAGCGGTTGCGGCTGCTCGGCGGTCTGTCGATGCTGGCGGCCCAGACGGGCGCGGAGATGACCTGTGTGTTCGACGGGGCGGAACTGGCGGTGCCGGTGCTGCTCGCGCCGCCTCGCGGGGTCCGGGTGCTCTTCAGCAAGGCGGGGGTGACCGCCGACGAGCTGATCCGCCAACTGGCCCGCGCCGAACCGCCGGGACGCCCCGTCGTGGTGGTCTCCACCGACCGCGAGGTGGCGGACGGAGTGGCCAAGGCCGGGGCGCGGCCGGTCGCGTCCGCCTTGCTCCTGAAGCGGCTTTCGCGCGTTTAGTGCCCGAAGGGCGCTGTGGCGGGTCGTGCGGCTTTTGGGGAAACGTACCGTCAAATCCTGGCTACACGCCGTGCGTCGAGGCGAAGAAGTGGCGAGTGTGACGAAGTTTTTCCTGCGAGGATTTGAACTGATCACGAGATGGTCACTAGGGTCAGGCCTCGAACCTTCGCACGGTTGATCACTCACACGGGGTGGCGGCGAAGGAACCGCCGAGTCCGTGATGTGCGCGGAACGGGGTCGTGCCGGGTGTTCTGTGCCCTGCGGTCCTGGTAGGCGGCTCTGAGGAAGAAGGAGCTCGCCTTCGTGGCGTCCCACCGTCGACCCAAGCAGCCGAGCCGCACCCGCGTGACCGTGCTCACCGCCACCGCCGCAGCCGCCGTGGCGCTCTCCGCCCAGGCGGCCCACGCCGACCCCCAGCCGACCAAGGCCGAGGTCAAGGCGAAGGTCGACAAGCTCTACCACGAGGCCGAGGCCGCCACCGAGAAGTACAACGGGGCCAAGGAGCAGCAGGAGAAGCTGAAGAAGGAGGTCGACGCCCTCCAGGACAAGGTCGCGCGTGAGCAGGCCGACCTCAACACCCTCCGCGGCGAACTCGGTTCGATCGCCACCGCGCAGTACCGCTCCGGCGGCATCGACCCCTCCGTGCAGCTCTTCTTCTCGTCGGACCCCGACGACTTCCTCGACCAGGCCTCGGCGCTGGACAGCCTGACGGCCAAGCAGGCCGAATCGCTGGAGAAGATCCAGGCCAAGCAGCGCACCCTCGCCCAGGAGCGCGAGGAGGCCCAGGCCAAGCTCTCCGAGCTCGCCGAGGTCCGCGACGCCCTCGGCGCCAACAAGAAGAAGTTCCAGAAGAAGCTCTCCGACGCGCAGGCCCTGCTGAACACCCTCACCGCCGCCGAGCGCCAGAAGATGGCCGATGAGGACGCGCGCGCCAGCCGCGACGCCGGCAGCCGCGTCGACCTCGGCAGCGAGGTGCCCGCCTCCGCCCTCGGCGCCGCGGCCCTCGCCAACGCCGCCACCCAGATCGGCAAGCCGTACGTCTCCGGCGGCACGGGCCCGAACTCCTTCGACTGCTCCGGTCTGACGCAGTGGGCCTACGCCCAGGCCGGTGTGGCGATCACCCGCACCACCTACACCCAGATCAACCAGGGCACCCAGATCGGCCGCAGCCAGCTCAAGCCCGGCGACCTGGTCTTCTTCAACAGCACCTCCCACGTGGCCCTGTACGCCGGCAACAACCAGGTGCTGCACGCCCCTAAGCCCGGCGCCTTCGTGCGCTACGAGTCGATGAACACCATCGGCAGCTTCCAGGTCGGCGTCCGCATCTGACGTCTGCCCCGCCAGGCCCGCCCGACGCCCGAACGGGCGAATCGGCACAACCCCGCACGACGCCCCGCCCCGACGGAGACCGAGGTCACCGCCGGGGCGGAGCCTTTTTCGCCGGTCGCGTGTCCGGGTGGGTCCTTGGACGCCGTGTGACCGTCCGACTACTGTCTGTCTGCTGTGCGGCTCCCGTCCCTCGTCCCGCCCCTCCCGGGTGGCAGGGAGCCGGCGCGTACGCGTGCAGCGGAAGGGAGTACGGCCCCGTGGTGTCCCATCGCCGTCCCACACAGTCCGGCCTCGACCGGGGCGTCCGTGCCGCGGTCCTGACGGCAGCCGCCGCGAGTGCCGCCGCCGGCCTCACCGGGGCGCCCGCGAGCGCGGAACCGCCGCACGACCGGGACGCCACCCGGGCCCGCGTCGACCGGCTCTACGAGGAGGCGGAGCGGGCCACCGAACGGTTCAACCGGGCGGGCGAGGAGACCGACCGGCTCCGCGAGAAGGCCGGCCGTGCCCAGGAGGCGGCCGCCCGGACCCGGGAGACCCTCAACCGGATGCGCGGGGGCCTCGGCGCCCTCGCCGGGGCGCAGTACCGCGCGGGCACCCTCGACCCCTCCCTGGCGCTGCTCTTCTCCTCGGACCCGGACACCTTCCTCGACCGGGCCGCCACCCTCGACCGGCTCGGCGCCCGCCAGTCGCTCGCCCTCGACAAACTCCTGCGCGCGCGCCAGAAGATGGCGCAGATCCACGCCGAGGCCACCGGCGCCCTGCGGGACCTGGAACGCGGCCGGGCCGCCGTCGCCCGGCACAAGCGCGCCGTCGAGTCCAAGCTCGCGGAGGCCCGCCGCCTGCTGGCCACCCTCCCGCCCGGGGAGCGCGCCGCCCACGACGGCCGCTCCGACCGCTCCGGCCGGCTGCCCGGCCCCGGCGGCACCGACGGCATCGACGCCCTCCGGGCGGCCGCGGGCGGTCTGGGGGGCTCCGCGAGGGCGCTCACCGCACTGGCCGCCGCCCAGCAGGCGCTGGGCCGACCGTACGTCTGGGGAGCCAGCGGCCCCGGCAGCTTCGACTGCTCCGGGCTCATGCAGTGGGCCTACGCCCGCGCGGGCGTCAGCCTGCCCCGCACCTCCCAGGCCCAGCGGTACGCGGGCCGCACGGTGCCCCTCTCCCAGGCGCTCCCCGGCGACCTCGTCGCCTACCGGGCGGACGCCAGCCACATCGGCATGTACGCCGGGAACGGCCAGGTCATCCACGCCCCCTATCCCGGCGCCGCGGTCCGTTACGACCCCGTCGGCATGATGCCCGTCTCCTCGGTCACCCGGGTCTGACCGTACGATCGGCGCCCCCTGTCCCGGCGCCGCGGTCCGTTGCGACCCCCGTCGGCATGATGCCCGTCTCCTCGGTCACCCGGTCTGACCGTACGATCGGCCCGATGGCAGAAGAGGCGCGAACCCGGCGAGACGTGCGGCGGGGCCGCCCCCGCACCCGGCGTGCGGCGGGCGCCCCGCTCGCCGCGCTGCTCCTTGCCGGGATGCTGCTCGCCGGAGGCTGCGCGGCACCCGAGCGCTTGGCGGACTCCGCCGCCGCCCGGCAGATCACCGCCGTTCTCGACCGGCGGGCCGCCGCCGTGCTGCACCACGACACCGCGGCCTACCTCGCCGTGGTGGACCCCGGAGCCGCCGCGCTGCGCACCGCCCAGCGCGCGGAGCTGGCCGGCCTGGCGGACGTACCGCTGCGGTCCTGGACCTACACCGTGGGGTCGGTGACCGCGCGGGGGGACCGGGCCACCGCCGACGTCGAGCTGGGGTACCGCCTGGTGGGCTTCGACACCGCCCCCGCGACCGCCCGCCGCACCCTGGAGTTCGCCCGGGACGGCGCCGGCGGCTCCTGGCGGCTCACGGCCGACCGGCCGGCCGAGGGGGCCGCCGTCCCGCTCTGGGACCAGGGCACCGTGGTCGCGGTGCGCGGCACCCACAGCCTCGTGCTCGGGGTCGGCCGCCCGGCCGGGGAACTGCGCGAGATCGCGGAGACCGCCGACCTCGCGGTCCCGGCGGCCTCCGCCGCCTGGCCGGACCGGTGGACGGCGCGGGTGGTCTACCTCGTACCGGCCTCCACCGGGGACATGGCGGAACTGCTCGCCTCGCCCGGCGGCAGCTACCGGGGGATAGCGGCCGTCACCACCGGCGCGGTCACCGGCGCGGAGGGGGAGCCGGCCCTCGCCGACCGGGTCATCGTCAACCCCGAGGCGTACGCCTCCCTCGGCACCTTCGGCCGCCGGGTCGTCCTCACCCACGAGACCACCCACGTGGCGACCCGCACCGCCACCACGGCGGCCACCCCGCTCTGGCTCTCCGAGGGGTTCGCCGACTGGGCCGCGTACCGGGAGGAGGGCCGTACGGCCGGGGAGATCGCTCCCGAGCTCGCCGCCGCCGTCCGCGCCCGGGAGCTGCCCGCCGCGCTCCCCGGCGACGACGACTTCGCCTTCGACCGGGACGCGGACGCGCTGGCACGGGCGTACGAGGGCGGCTGGCTCGCCTGCGCGCTCGTCGCCGAGGAGTGGGGCGAGGACGCGCTCACCGACCTCTACCGGGCGGTCGGGGCGCACGACGGGCGCGAGGGGGCGGTGGAGTCGGCGATGGAGAAGGTCCTCGGCGTCGGCGAGCGGGAGTTCACCACCCGCTGGCGGGGCTACCTCGCCGACCGGCTCGGCTGAACCGCCCCGACGGCTACCGGTGCCGTGCCGGACTTGCCCGGGGCCGGAGCCGTCGCACGCCACAGCCGCACCGCCGCGATCCCCGTCGCGGCGACCAGCAGCCCGTTCCGTACGAGGAGCAGGGCCACCCCCGTGTCGTCGCTCGCCACCACGTGCGCGAAGCCGAGCGGGAACTCACCGAAGGTCACCGGGCAGGCCAGTACCACCAGGCACGCCGGCCGGCCCATCCGGCTGCCCGGAAAGACCAGGCAGACCGCCGCCAGCCCGACCAGCCACACCAGGTACTGCGGGCTGATCACCCGGCTCGTCGTCGTGAAGAGCAGCACCGCCGTGAACGCCGCGTCCGCCGCCGTGTGCGCGGCGAAGGTCCGCGCCCGCAGCCGCCACACCAGCAGCCAGCCGAAGGCCGCCACGCTCAGCCAGAGCGCCAGCGAGGACACCAGGGCCACCCGCGGGCCGAGGAACTCCATCGAGCCGTACGTCAGCTCGATCCACCCCGGCCAGCCGGACCGCCGGGCCAGATGGAGCGCCAGCCCGCCCAGCGACTCGATCTCGGTACCCCGGTCGCGCTGGTGGGTGAGGAACGCGAAGGCCCCCGGCATCAGGAGCCAGAACCCCGCGGCCAGCGTCCCCGCCGTCACCGCGGCCGCCGACCACGCGCGCCGCGTCGCCCGCCCGGGGGCGGTCCCCAGCAGCACCAGCACCGGCCACACCTTCAGCAGCGCCCCGAACGCCGCCAGCGCCCCCAGTACCCTCGGCCGGCGCACCCCGGCCAGCAGCGCCGCCACCGCGACGGCCGTCACCATCAGGTCGTACCGGGCACAGACGGTGGGGCCCAGCAGCGGTACGCCCGCCACCCAGACCCAGGCGCCCGCGAGCCGCCCTCCGGGCCGGGTGCCCGCCCGCACCAGCAGCCGCAGCACCACGGCGTCGCAGACCGCCACCAGGAGGAAGAAGGCCGTCGCGTACTCCAGGAACGGCAGCAGCGCGGGGGAGAGGACGGGCAGGGCGGCCGCCGGCGGGTACTGCCAGGTGACGTCGCCGACGGGGAAGGAACCGGTGCGCAGCGCCCCGTACCAGCCCCGGTAGATGACCGAGACGTCCACGGTGACGTCGGGCCCGGGGACAGTGACCACCTTGAGCACGCAGAGCAGCAGCGCCGCCCTGGTCAGCGTCCAGACCACGAGGAGCCCCCGCGTCCCGGCCCGTCCCGTCATGGCGCTCCCGCCCCTCGTGCCCACGTCCCGCCCCGGCCATGATGCCGGGCGCGGCCGCGCCCGGGGCTCAGGCGCGGCCGGTCGTCCGGGGCCCTCGGTGACCTGGGGTGGTCCGTCGCGCACGGGCGTCCGTTACTGTCGGCGGCGATGGACAAGACCTTGATCGTGACCAACGACTTCCCGCCCCGCCCCGGCGGCATCCAGGCCTTCCTGCACAACATGGCGCTACGGCTGGACCCCGGACAGCTCGTCGTCTACGCCTCCACCTGGAAGCGGAGCGAGGAGGGCGCACGGGCCACCGCCGACTTCGACGCCGCACAGCCCTTCACCGTCGTCCGCGACCGCACGACGATGCTGCTGCCCACCCCCCGGGTCACCCGGCGCGCGGCCGGACTGCTGCGGGAACACGACTGCTCCTCCGTCTGGTTCGGCGCCGCGGCCCCGCTCGGACTGATGGCACCGGCGCTGCGCCGGGCCGGGGCCCGCCGGATCGTCGCCACCACCCACGGCCACGAGGCCGGCTGGGCCCAGCTCCCCGCCTCCCGCCCGCTCCTGCGCCGCATCGGGGAGGGCACCGACACGCTCACGTACCTGGGGGAGTACACCCGCTCCCGGATCGCCGCGGCCCTCACCGCCGAGGCGGCCGGCCGCATGGTCCAACTCCCGCCCGGCGTCGACGAGAAGACCTTCCACCCGGCGTCCGGCGGCGACCGGGTCAGGGCCCGGCTGGGGCTCACCGACCGGCCCGTCGTGGTCTGCGTCTCCCGGCTGGTGCCGCGCAAGGGCCAGGACACCCTGATCCTCGCGATGCCCGCGATCCTGGCCCGCCACCCGGACACCGTGCTGCTGATCGTCGGCGGCGGGCCGTACGCCGAGGACCTGGAGCGGCTCGCCGCCGAGACCGGGGTGCGCGACTCGGTCCGCTTCACCGGCGCGGTGCCCTGGGAGGAACTCCCCGCGCACTACGGCGCCGGCGACGTCTTCGCCATGCCCTGCCGGACGCGGCGCGGCGGGCTCGACGTGGAGGGCCTCGGCATCGTCTACCTGGAGGCGTCCGCGACCGGGCTGCCGGTCGTCGCGGGCGACTCCGGCGGGGCGCCCGACGCGGTCCTGGACGGCGAGACCGGCTGGGTGGTGCGCGGCGGCGACGCCGAGGACACCGCCGACCGGATCGCCACCCTGCTCGGCGACCCGGAACTGCGCCGCCGGATGGGGGAGCGGGGGCGGGCGTGGGTCGAGGAGAAATGGCGCTGGGACCTGCTCGCCGAGAAGCTCCGCACCCTGCTCTGACCTCCCGGACGTCGGAAGAGGCCCGCACACGTCACACGACGCGTGCGGGCCTCTTCCGTCGTCCGGACGTGGTGTCAGCCGCCGTAGATCGACTCGATCTCGTGGGCGAAGTCCTTGGCGACGACGTTCCGCTTCAGCTTCAGCGAGGGGGTGATGTGCCCGGCCTCCTCGGTGAGCTGCGCGTCCAGGATGCGGAACTTCCGTACCGACTCGGCCTTGGAGACCGCCGCGTTGCCGTCGTCCACCGCCCGCTGGACCTCCGCGAGCAGTTCGGCGTCCTCGCGCAGCGACGCCGCCGTCGAACCGGAGGGCCTGCCGTGCTCACCGGCCCAGCGGCCGAGGAACTCCTCGTCGAGGGTGATCAGCGCGCCGACGAACGGCCGTCCGTCGCCGACCACCATGCACTCGGCGACCAGGGCGTGGGCGCGGATGCGGTCCTCGATCACGGCGGGGGCGACGTTCTTGCCGCCCGCCGTCACGATGATCTCCTTCTTGCGGCCGGTGATCGCGAGGTACCCGTCCTCGTCCAGGGTGCCGATGTCCCCGGTGTGGAACCAGCCGTCGGCCAGCGCCTCGGCGGTCGCCGCCTCGTTCCCCCAGTAACCGCCGAACAGGTGCTCGCCGTGGAGCAGCACCTCGCCGTCGTCGGCGATCCGCACCACGGAGCCGGGCAGCGGCTGGCCGACCGTACCGATCTTCGGCCGGTCCCACGGGTTGAAGGCGGTGGCCGCGCAGCTCTCGGTGAGGCCGTAGCCCTCCAGGACGGTGAAGCCGATGCCCCGGTAGAAGTGGCCGAGCCGCTCGCCGAGCGGGGCGCCGCCGGAGATCGCGTACTCCCCGCGTCCGCCCAGCACCGCGCGGAGCTTGCCGTAGACCAGCTTGTCGAAGATCCGGTGCCGCAGCCGCAGACCGAAGGAGGGACCCTTCGGGGTGCTCAGCGCCTGGCTGTAGGCGATGGCCGTGGAGGCGGCGCGGTCGAAGACGGCGCCCTTGCCGTCGCCCTGCGCCTTGGCGCGGGCCGCGTTGTAGACCTTCTCGAAGACGCGCGGCACCCCGAGGATCAGCGTCGGCCGGAACGCCGCCAGCTCGTCGGTGAGGTTCTTGATGTCCGGTACGCAGCCGAGCTTGATCGGCGCCATCACGGCCGCCACCTCCACGAGCCGGCCGAAGACGTGCGCGGCGGGGAGGAAGAGCAGCACCGAGCACTCGCCGGTACGGAAGAGGGGCTTCAGCCGCTCCACCACGTTGCCGCACTCCGCGAAGAAGCTGCGGTGGGTGAGCACGCACCCCTTGGGGCGGCCGGTGGTCCCGGAGGTGTAGACGATGGTCGCGGGATCGTCGGCCTTCGCCGCGGTCGTCCGCTCGTCCACGGTCTCCTCCGCGACCTCGGCGCCGCCGGCGTTCAGCTCCTCGACCGCGCCCCGGTCGATCTGCCAGACCCGCTCCAGCTCCGGCAGCCCCCCGCGGACCGAGGCGACCGAGGCGGCGTGCGCGTCGCTCTCCACGATCACCGCGACGGCGCCCGAGTCGCCGAGGATCCACTGGATCTGCTCGGGTGAGCTGGTCTCGTACACCGGTACGGTCACGGCGCCGGCGGTCCAGATCGCGAAGTCGAGGAGGACCCACTCGAAGCGGGTGCGCGACATCAGGGCGACCCGGTCGCCCGGCCGGACGCCGGAGGCGACGAGTCCCTTGGCGGCGGCTCTGACCTCGGCGAGGAACTGCACCGCGGTCACGTCGGTCCACACGCCGGCCACCTTGCGGCTCATCACCGGGGTGGCGGGATGCTGAGCGGCGTTGCGGCGGATGAGATCCGTCAGGTTGCCGTCCGTCGGGACCTCGTACAGGGCCGGAAGGCTGAACTCGCGCAAGACTGCTGCTCCTCATCGGGCTCCGGTGCCACGGCTCTGTGTGACGCACCGGAAACGGTCCACGATTGGCAGGTGCTCCGTGGGGTGAGCACGACTGGACTGCCCGGACGTTACCCACCGGTATTGGTCCCCGGATAGAGGAGCCGGACAGATGTCTTATGCATCACATACAGAGGTCGTCGTTCCGCGAACCCTAGTCCACCCCCTTCGCGACTCGGAAGTAACCGCAGGTCCGACGCCCTGTTCAGGCCGCGGGCCCGTGGCTAGGGTGGCCGCATGCGTCCAGGAGGAGAGCTGGCGGCGGGCGACCCCGCGGCCACCCGCCGCGGCACCCGTGTGCACGTCGTCAGCGACGTGCACGGCAACACCGAGGCACTGGCCCGCGCGGGCGACGGCGCGGACGCCCTGATCTGCCTCGGCGACCTGGTGCTCTTCCTCGACTACGCCGACCACGCGCGCGGCATCTTCCCCGACCTGTTCGGCGTGGAGAACGCCGACCGCATCGTGGAGCTGCGCACCGCCCGCCGCTACGACGAGGCCCGCGCCTTCGGCCGCGAGCTGTGGGCCGGCATGGACCGGAACGCGGCGATCCTCGGCGCCGTCCGCAAGCAGTACGCCGAGATGTTCGCCGTCCTGCCCACCCCGACGTACGCCACCTACGGCAACGTGGACGTCCCCGACCTCTGGCCCGAGTACGCCGGACCCGGCACCACCGTCCTGGACGGCCGGCGCGTCGAGATCGGCGGACGGACCTTCGGGTTCGTCGGCGGCGGGCTCAGGACCCCGATGAACACCCCGTTCGAGATCAGCGACGAGGAGTACGCCGCCAAGGTGGAGGCGGTCGGCGAGGTCGACGTCCTGTGCACCCACATCCCGCCCGAGGTGCCGGAACTCGTCTACGACACCGTCGCCCGCCGCTTCGAACGCGGCAGCCGCGCCCTGCTGGACGCGATCCTCCGCACCCGCCCCCGGTACGCCCTCTTCGGCCACGTCCACCAGCCCCTGGCCCGCCGCATGCGGATCGGCGCCACCGAATGCGTCAACGTCGGCCACTTCGCCTCCACCGGCCGTCCCTGGGCGCTCGAGTGGTGAAGCGGGCCCGACGGGGCACGCAAAGGACGCTCGCGCGCACGCGATAGCCTGCACCCGGCAGGCTCCTGCCACGAACGGACCGGCACAGCGCATGGAGGGCCACGGCGATGGCTGAACACACCAGCTCGAGCATCACGATCGAGGCGGCACCGGCCGACGTGATGAGCGTGATCGCCGACTTCGCCCGCTACCCGGAGTGGACCGGCGAGGTGAAGGAGACCGAGGTGCTGGCCACCGACGACCGGGGCCGCGCCGAACGGGTCCGGCTCGTCCTGGACGCCGGCGCCATCAAGGACGACCACGTCCTCGCCTACACCTGGAAGGGCGACGACGAGGTCAGCTGGAGCCTGGTCAAGTCGCAGATGCTCCGCTCCCTCGACGGCACCTACGCGCTGGCGCCGCTCGGCGGCGGCGAGCGCACCGAGGTCACCTACCGCCTCGCGGTGGACGTCAAGATCCCCCTCCTCGGCATGATCAAGCGCAAGGCGGAGAAGGTCATCATCGACCGCGCGCTCGCCGGCCTGAAGAAGCGCGTCGAGTCCGCCCACCAGGGCTGACCCGGTGCGCACGGTCCTGGTCACCGGGCCCGGCGGAGCCGGCACCACCACGGTCGCGGCCGCCACCGCACGGGCCTCGGCCCGGGCCGGCCGCCGCACCCTCCTGGTCTCCCGCGACCCTCTCCCCGGCGGCCTCGGCTTCCCGGACGACCCGGGGCCGGTGGCCGTGCCCGGCGAGGAGCTCCTGGACCACGCGCGGACCGACTCCGCTGCCCACTTCCGCACCGAATTCCTCGCCCTCCAGGAACGCGCCTCCGCCGCCTTCGACCTCCTCGGCGCGGGCCGCATGGACGCCGAGGAACTCACCGAACTCCCCGGCAGCGCCGAACTCGCCCTCCTGCACACCCTGCACCGGGCAGCGGCCGGCGACTGGTCCGAGGCCGGGTACGACACCCTCGTCGTCGACCTGCCGCCCCTCCCCGAGGCCCTCGCCCTGCTCGCCCTACCCGGCCGGCTGCGCCGCTACCTGCGCCGGCTGCTGCCCCCGGAGCGCCAGGCCGCCCGCGCGCTCCGCCCCGTACTCGCCCAGCTCGCCGGGGTCCCGATGCCGGCGCAGTGGCTGTACGCGGCCGCCGCCCGCAAGGACGCCGAACTCGCCGAGGCCGAGGCGCTGATCGACGACCGCTCCACCACGCTGCGGCTGGTCGCCGAACCCGGCCCCGCCGCCGAGGAGGCCCTGCGCGCCGCGCGCACCGGCTTCGCGCTGCACGGCCTGCGCACCGATCTGCTCGTCGCCAACCGGATCCTGCCGCGCCACAGCCCCGACCCGTGGTTCGCCTCGCTCGCCGCCCAGCAGGAGAAGACCCTCGCCCGCTGGCACGAGGACCTGGGGACGCGGACCGCCGCCGGCGCGGACCCGGGCGAGGCGCTGCACGAGGCCCCGCACCTGGGCCGCGACCCCCGGAGCCCGGGCGATCTGGACCTGCTCGGTGTCCCCGCTCCCGACGACCGTCCGGCCGGCCGCGCCGACGACCCCTGGTGGACCGAACCCTCCCCGGACCCCGGCCCGGACGGCGGCCCCGAGGGGTTCGTCTGGTGCCTGCCACTGCCCGGAGCGGTCAAATCGGGTCTCCGGCTCGTCCGCCGGGGCGACGAGATCCTCCTCGCCGTCGGACCGTACCGGCGCAGCATCCGCCTGGACTCCGCGCTCCGCCGGTGCAGCGTCTCCGGGGCCGCTCTGCGCGAGGGCGTGCTGCGGGTCCGGTTCACCCCCGACGCGGAGCTCTGGCCGCGCACCCCGTGACCGGGGCGCGGGTTCCGCCGCGACGGCCGCGCACGCCCTGAACGGACGACCTCCGTTCGGGTACCGTCGGTAGTACGTCATCCGCGTCGCAGGAGCCAGCCATGAGTGAATCCACCGATCGTCCCGCCGACGGCGACGCCTGGGCCGACGCCTGCGCCGAGGATCTCGACGCCGAGAAGGCCCGCCGCCGCGCCACCTACGGACCGCCGCCCGCCTCCGCCGCCGAAGAGCTGCGCAAGCTCGCCGACGCGGTGGCCGGGAAGCTCGGCGCGCTCTCCTCCCCGCTGCTCGGCACCGCCGCCCAGGGCGCGGTGCGCCAGGTCGTCCAGCAGGCCAGGAGCGCGGTCGAGCCGGTCATCGAGCGCAATCCGGAGATCTTCGACCACCTCGCCGCCGCCGGCAACGAGCTGCTGGCCGCCTACCGTTCGGCGGTCGAGGGCCAGGAGGGCCGCTGGACGCGGACCACCGAGGGCGCCGGGGGCGGAGCACCCCGCCCCGGCCGGACGCCCGCAGAGGCCGCCGACGACCCGTCCGACCCCCGCGACGAGGGCCCCTCGGCGAGCGAACACATCGACCTGGACTGAACCCTGGCCGAAAATTCCGGCCGCCTTCTCGGGTACGGTTGACCCAGCGGGGCTCGACCGGAACTGAGGGATTCATGGGACTCACCATCGGCGTCGATATCGGCGGCACGAAGATCGCGGCTGGAGTGGTCGACGAAGAGGGCCAGATCCTCTCGATGTTCAAAGTACCGACCCCGCCGACGGCCTCGGGCATCGTCGACGCCATCTGCTCGGCCGTGGCCGGTGCGAGCGAGGGACACACCGTCGAGGCGGTCGGTATCGGTGCGGCCGGATACGTCGACGACAAGCGCGCGACCGTGCTCTTCGCCCCGAACATCGACTGGCGCCACGAGCCGCTCAAGGACGAGGTCGAACAGCGCGTCGGCCTCCCCGTCGTCGTCGAGAACGACGCCAACGCCGCTGCCTGGGGCGAGTACCGCTTCGGTGCGGGCAAGGGCCACGACGACGTCATCTGCATCACGCTCGGCACCGGTCTCGGTGGCGGCATCATCATCGGCAACAAGTTGCGGCGCGGACGCTTCGGCGTAGCGGCGGAATTCGGCCACATCCGGGTCGTCCCCGACGGCCTGCTCTGCGGCTGCGGCAGCCAGGGCTGCTGGGAGCAGTACGCCTCCGGCCGCGCCCTGGTGCGGTACGCCAAGCAGCGTGCCAACGCGACCCCCGAGAACGCCGCCGTGCTGCTGTCGCTCGGCGACGGCACGGTCGAGGGCATCGAGGGCAAGCACATCAGCGAGGCCGCCCGTCAGGGCGACGCGGTGGCCATCGACTCGTTCCGCGAGCTGGCCCGCTGGGCCGGCGCGGGCCTCGCCGACCTGGCCTCCCTCTTCGACCCGTCCGCCTTCATCGTCGGCGGCGGCGTCTCCGACGAGGGCGAGCTGGTCCTGGACCCGATCCGCAAGTCGTTCCGCCGCTGGCTGATCGGCGGCGAATGGCGCCCGCACGCCCAGGTCCTCGCCGCGCAACTCGGCGGCAAGGCCGGACTGGTCGGCGCGGCCGACCTGGCCCGCCAGGGCTGAACCGCACCGCACGACGACGGACGCCCGCCGCGCCCTCCGGGGGGACGGCGGGCGTCCTCGTATCCTGACGCGCATGGTTCTGACGCCGTTGCCCGCATCCGGTACCGAGGCGGACGGATCGGCCGTCGTCCGCGTCCTCAGCTACAACATCCGCTCGCTGCGCGACGACCCCGCCGCCCTGGCCCGGGTCATCCGCGCCTGCGCCCCCGACCTGGTGTTCGTCCAGGAAGCGCCGCGCTTCTTCCGCTGGCGCAAGGCCGCCGCCAAGCTGGCCGCCGCGACCGACCTGGTGGTCCTCTCCGGCGGCGCCACCGCCGCCGGACCACTGCTGCTCTGCTCGCTGCGCGCCACCGTCGAACGCACCGAGGACGTCCTGCTGCCGCGCACCCCGGGGCTGCACCGGCGGGGCTTCGCCACGGCGGTGGTCCGGATCGCCGGCACCCGGATCGGCGTCCTCAGCTGTCACCTCGGCCTGCGGGCGGACGAGCGCCTCACCCAGGCGCACGCGCTGCTGGAGCGGCTGGACGCGATGGAGGTCCCGCACGCGGTGGTGGGCGGCGACCTCAACGAGCCGGCCGGGGGCGGGGCGTTCCGGCTGCTCGCCGGGCGGCTCCAGGACGGCTGGGCGGTCCGCCCGTGGGGAGGGGAGAAGACCTTCCCCTCCGACGGGCCGGTGCGCCGCATCGACGCGATCCTGACCACCGAGGGCATCGAGGTCCTCGGCTGCGGGGTGCCGGCCGGACTGCCCGGGGTGGACGACGCGGACCTGCGGGCGGCCACGGACCATCTGCCGGTGCTGGCCGCAATCCGGGTCCCCGCGGACCACGGCAGCCGGAGGGTGGATCCCTGACCAGGGGGAGGGGCGGGGCCGGTCACCGGGCCCCGGCGTGCGGCCCCGTGACCATCCGGTCGCCGGTCCGCCGGCCCGGACCCGCGACGCACCGGACCGGACCGGTCGCCGGTCCGCCGGCCCGGACCCGCGAGGCATCGGCTCTGACCCGTAACGCATCGGCTCCGACCCGCGACGCACCGGACCGGACCGGTAACCCACCGGCCGGACCCGTCACGCACCGGCCGGCGACGCACGGCCCACCGGCTCAGACCACGGCGCCGTGTCCCGGGTCGCCGAGGTCCTCGTCGTCGTCCTGAGGCATCCGCGCCACCAGCGTCGCGCAGCCGCCGACGAAACCGCCGATGCAGACGGTCGTCAGCCACCAGGTCATCTCCCACCCCAGCAGCACCGCGAGCAGCATCAGCACCGGCGAGCCGACGACCCCGAGCCAGGCGAACTTCGAGGTGGCGTCGGCCTCCGGGAGCGGCGGCGGCTCCGGCGGCACGAAGTGGCCCTCGATGTCCGGGTCGTCGCCGTCCTCACCCGCGGTGGAGCCGTCACCGGCGGCCGTACCGTCCGGCAGCACGTGGTCCCGGGGACCCCGGACGCCGGGTGCGAAGACCACCGAACTGCCCAGCCCGCTCTTGCCGGTGCCCTTGTCCGCGGAGTCGTCGGGCCGGTCGTCCCCGTCCAGCACGTTGATCTGGTCGTCGGTGAGCAGGGCGAGGTCCTCCACCGACTTGAAGGGCTTGGCGCCCGGCGGGTCCGGCGGCTCCTCGCCGTACCCCGCGACGATCGCCGCCCACACGGCGTCCTCGTCCAGCGGGCGCGCCTCGTCGGCCTCCCCGGGCGTCCCGGGCACGGCGGCCCGCTCCTCCGCCTGGGGCGGTTCGCGCTCCTCGTCACTGCCCGTGCGCTCCGCGTCCTGCTCAGCCACCGGACGTACTCCCCTTCTCCGTGACCCCGGATGCGAGACGGGCGAGGAACCGGTGGCTCTCGTCGAAGATCCGCTCCGCGTCATGGTCCAACGTCGCGACGTGGTAGCTCTGTTCCAGCAGCACTTCCTCCACGTCCCGGGAGGACACCCTGCCGAGGATGCGGACCGAGTCGGCCGGCGGCACCACGTGGTCCTGCGAGCTGTGCAGGAGCAGCAACGGCTGTGTCACCTGCGGGAGTTCGGTGTCGACGATGGCGAAGAACCGGCGCAGCGAGTGCGCCGCGTGCAGGGGGACCCGGTCGTAACCGACCTCGTACGCGCCTTCCAGCGCGATGTCCCCGGCCAGGCCCTTCGTGGTGCGGACGAGGTGGCGCGCGACCGGCAGGGCGTACGCGGAGAGGCCGTGCACCCGGTTCGCCGGATTGACCAGCACCAGCCCCTGGACCGCGTCGCCGTGCCGGGCGGCCAGCCGCAGCGCCAGCGCCCCGCCCATGGAGAGACCGAAGACGAAGACCCGCGCGCACCGCTCGCCCAGCACGCGCAACTCCCGGTCCACCTCGGCGTACCAGTCCTGCCAGCCGGTGATCGCCATGTCCTCCCACCGGGTGCCGTGCCCCGGCAGCAGCGGCAACGAGACGGTGTACCCGCGTGCGGCGAGGTAGTCGGCCCACGGGCGCAGCGACTGGGGTGATCCGGTGAAGCCATGACAGAGGAGGACGCCGACCTCTCCGCCCTCGTGGCGGAACGGCTCGGCTCCAGGGAGGACCGGCACCGGTGACTCCTGTTCGTGAGGCTGGGCTCGGGCGGGGGAGAGCGTGGAGGGCTTGCGAAGGGGCGTACGGGGCACCCGCGAGAAGAATGACTTCACCGTACGCGACCGGGCCGACACCGACCAGGGCCGTCGCGCCACCGGCACGGGAGGCCCCCGGACCGTGCGGGAGCGGCGGCCGGGCACCGGTAAGGTCGGTGGCACAGGACACAGGAGGCACCCGAGTTGATCTACGGCGCCATGCACTTCTCCCTCGGGGGATCCCTGAAGCTCGCTTTCCGGCCGTGGGTCGAGGGTCTGGAGAACATCCCCCTCACCGGCCCGGCGATCCTCGCGAGCAACCACCTCTCCTTCTCCGACTCCTTCTTCCTGCCGGCCGTCCTGGACCGCAAGGTCACCTTCATCGCCAAGGCCGAGTACTTCAACGCCCCCGGTGTGAAGGGCAAGCTCACCGCCGCCTTCTTCAAGGGCGTGGGCCAGGTGCCCGTCGACCGCTCCGGGGCCCGGGGCGCGGGCGAGGCCGCGATCAGGTCGGGCATCAAGGTCATCGAGGGCGGCGGCCTCTTCGGCATCTACCCCGAGGGCACCCGCTCGCCGGACGGCCGCCTCTACCGCGGCAAGCCCGGCGGCCTCGCCCGGGTGGCACTGGCCACGGGGGCCCCGGTCATCCCGGTCGCCATGATCGACACGGAGAAGATCCAGCCGCCCGGCACGGTGATCCCCAAGCTGCTGCGTCCCGGCATCCGGATCGGCAAGCCGCTGGACTTCTCCCGCTACCAGGGCATGCAGGGCGACCGGTTCATCCTGCGTTCGCTGACGGACGAGGTCATGTACGAGATCATGAAGCTCTCCGGCCAGGAGTACGTGGACGTCTACGCGACGGCCGCCAAACGCCGGATCGCGGACGAGGCCGAGCAGGCGGCCCAGGAACAGAAGCGGACGGGACCGGAACAGCAGCAGCCGGCACGGCAGGAACAGCGGTCCGGGCCGGAGCGGAAGCGGACGGCGCGGGACGAGGAACACGCGGTGTCACCCCCGCCCGCGCGGTAGCGGGCCCCGCCCGCGAGCGGACGGAAGGGGTGCGCCGCAGCGGCGGAGAAGAGGGTCCGGCCGAAGGGGCACGGACCGCGGGGGGCGGGGGAGATGGCCGGGCGCGAGCGGGTGGTACGGATGTCGGTGGAGCAGCCGCTGTGGCGCGCGCTCACCGGCTACCGGATGCTGACGACGGTCTACGCCCTGGCGCTGGCGGTGATCGGCCGGGCACACTTCGAACGGCCCGCCGTGGCCTTCGGCTTCCTCGCCGTGATGACGGTGTGGACGGTCCTCACGCTGCCCCGGGTCGCCGGCGCGGTCCACTGCACCCGGGCGTTCCTCGGCGCGGACCTGGTGGTGGCGCTCACCGGCATCCTGCTCACCCCGGTCGCCGACCTGGACGCCCCGCAGCTCGACGGATCGACCCTGCCGTCGATCTGGACCGCGGGAGCGGTGCTGGCGTTCGCGCTGAAGGGCGGATGGCGGTGGGCGGCCGTCGCGTCCACCGCGGTCGCCGCCGCCAACATCGTCGAGCGCGGCGAGGTGAGCCGGGACACCTTCCACAACGTCCTGCTGGTCTGGGTCGCCTCCATCGCCATCGGGTACGTCGTCGAGGTCGCCCGGGCCAGTGAGCGCACCCTCGCCCGCGCCCTGGAGATCGAGGCGGCCACCCGCGAACGGGAGCGGCTGGCCCGCGACATCCACGACAGCGTCCTGCAGGTCCTCGCCATGGTCCAGCGCAGGGGTGCGGCCCTCGGCGGCGAGGCCGCCGAACTCGGCCGGATGGCCGGGGAACAGGAGATCGCCCTGCGCACCCTCGTCTCCAGCGGCCTGGTGCCCACCACCCGGGTCTCCGAGGACACCGCGCGGGGCGCCGTCGTCCGCGTGTCCGCCCCCGGCGAGGAGCTCGACGAGGAGCCCGGCGACGTCCCCGACATCGACCTGCGGACCCTGCTCGCCCCGCACGCCGGCTCCCGGGTCAGTTTCGCGGAGCCGGGCGCCCCGGTATTGATGCCGGCCGCCGCGGCGCGGGAGCTCGCGGCGGCCACCGGCGCCGCCCTGGACAACGTGCGGTCCCACGCCGGCGGGGCCGCACAGGCGTGGATCCTGGTCGAGGACGAACCCGGCGAGGTCGTCGTCACGGTCCGGGACGACGGACCGGGCATCCCGGACGGACGGCTGGCCCAGGCCGAGGGCGAGGGCCGGCTCGGCGTGGCGCTCTCCATCCGCGGGCGGCTGCGCGACCTGGGCGGCACGGCCGAGGTGATCTCGGTGCCGGGCCAGGGCACCGAAGTCGAGTTGAAGGTTCCGAAGGCCCCACGGGGGAAGGCAGGATCGATCAGATGAGTACACCGACAGCACCGGGCACACCGCAGACGGCGGGCGCACCGGAGCCGCAGCGACAGACCCACGCCGACGGCACGGTCGTGCGGGTCATGGTGGTGGACGACCACCCGATGTGGCGGGACGCCGTCGCCCGCGACCTGGCCGAGGCCGGTTTCGACGTCGTCGCCACCGCCGGGGACGGCCCGCAGGCCGTCCGCCGCGCCCAGGCGGTCCGGCCCGACGTCCTCGTGCTCGACCTGAATCTGCCGGGGCTGTCCGGCGCCCAGGTCTGCAAGGAGCTGGTGGCGCTCCACCCGCACCTGCGCGTCCTGGTGCTCTCCGCCAGCGGGGAGCACGCCGACGTCCTGGAAGCGGTGAAGTCCGGGGCCACCGGCTACCTGCTCAAGTCCGCCAGCACCCAGGAGCTGATCGAGGCGGTCCGTACGACGGCGGCCGGCGACCCCGTCTTCACCCCGGGGCTGGCCGGACTCGTCCTCGGCGAGTACCGCAGGCTCGCCTCCGACCCGGCCCCCGCGGCCCCCGACGACCCGAAGGCGCCGCGGCTGACCGAGCGCGAGACCGAGGTGCTCCGGCTGGTCGCGAAGGGACTGTCGTACAAGCAGATCGCCGAGCGTCTGGTGATCTCGCACCGCACGGTCCAGAACCACGTCCAGAACACCCTCGGCAAGCTCCAGCTGCACAACCGGGTGGAGCTGGTCCGGTACGCCATCGAGCGCGGTCTGGACGACGCCTAGCGGACGCCGCGCGGGAGGTGCCCGCGACGGCCGGGGCGCGGGACGGCCCCGGCCGCCGCCGAGCGGCGCCCCCGGGAGGCGCGCCGTATATTCGCGGTGACCGGATCATGTGCCGTACCGCAGCACCTACGGGAGACGTCGTGGAAATCCTGGCATTCGGTGTGCAGGCCGACGAGAAGCCGCTGATCGAGAAGGCGTTCGCCGGGAAGCACGAGGTCCGCTGCCTGGAGGTGTTCCTCACCCCGGACACGGCCGTCCTCGCCGCGGGGTACGAGGCCATCTCCACCAGCGTCAACGCCGACCTCGGCCCCCGCGTCCTCGAAACCCTGGCGGCGGGCGGCACCCGGATGATCGCCCAGCGCTCCACCGGGTTCAACAACATCGACCTGGAGGTCGCCGGGCGCCTCGGCCTGCACGTCGCCCGGGTCTCCTTCTACTCGCCCTACTCCGTCGCCGAGTTCGCCTGGACCCTGGCGATGGCCGTGAACCGCAAGGTCATCCGCGCCGTGACCCGCACCCGCGACTTCGACTTCCGGCTCGCCGGCCTCCTCGGCCGGGACATGCACGGGCGGACGGCGGGCGTGATCGGCACCGGCAAGATCGGCGAGGCGTTCACCCGCATCGCCCACGGCTTCGGCATGGACCTCCTCGGCTGGGACGTCGCCGAGAACCCCGCCTGTGTGGAGCTGGGGATGCGGTACGTCGAGAAGGACGAGCTCCTCGCCCGGGCCGACCTCGTCAGCCTGCACGTCCCCCTGCTGCCCGCGACCCACCACATCATCGACGCGCGGGCCCTGGCGCTCATGAAGCACGACGCGATCCTCGTCAACTCCAGCCGCGGCGGACTCGTCGACACCCGCGCCCTGGTCACCGAACTGCGCACCGGCCGCTTCCTCGGGGTCGGGCTCGACGTGTACGAGGAGGAGGCCGGCCTCTTCTTCCTCGACAAGTCGCTGGAGGGCATCGACGACGACACCCTCGCCCGCCTGCTGACCTTCCCGAACGTCCTGGTCACCTCGCACCAGGCGTACTACACCGAGGACGCGGTCGGCCAGATCATCGAGACGACCGCCGCCAACGTCGAGGACTACCTCGCCGGCCACCGCGGGGACAACGTCCTGGTGCCGCCGGCGCCGCGGGGCTGACGACCGCGGGTGCCGGCCCCGCCCCCCGCACGAGCCGGCTCCCGGGTGGGTTCAGCCGCGCACCGGCAGCCCGGCCAGCAGCTCGGTGACGATCGCCGAGCCCCGCAGGGTCAGCACCGACTCCGGGTGGAACTGCACCGAGGCGAACCCCTCGCCCCGCAGCGCGTGCAGCTCACCGGTGGTCTCCTCCCGGCTCACCTCGATGCCGCGCGCCTCCAGTCCGGCGGCGGCGGCCCCGTCGCACCGCGCCGCGAAGCTGTTGTAGAACCCCACGGTCTCCGGCCGTCCGAAGAGCTCGATCCGGGTCTGCGCCCCCTGGTGGGGCACCGCCTTGCGCACCACGTCCAGGCCCAGTTCGGCCGCGATCAGCTCGTGGCCCAGGCACACCCCGAGCAGCCCGTCCCGGTGGTCGCGCACCAGCTCCGCCGTGACCGAGCGCAGCAGCACCATCCTGGGATCGGACGGATCGCCCGGGTTGCCCGGCCCGGGGCCCAGCACCACCGGCCCCCGGTGCGCCCGGACGGTCTCCCGCAGCGCCGGCGCGTCGAACCGGAGGACCGACACGTCGAGCCCCGAGGCGCGCAGCAGATGGGCCAGCATCGAGGTGAAGGTGTCCTCGCCGTCCACCACCAGCGCGTGGCCCGCCGTCGCCGCCGTCCGCTCCTGCATCCGCAGCCAGAACGGCGCCAGCCCGCCGCGCCGGTCGTCGAGCGCGGAGCGCACCCGCGGATCGGCGGCCAGCCGCTGCCCGGTCACCTCCCGCGGCCCGCGGCCCGGGCGCACCCCGAGGGCCGCCAGCACCCCGGCCGCCTTGGCATGGGTCTCGGCGACCTCGCCGTCCGGATCGGAGTGGCGTACGAGGGTGGCCCCCACGCCCACGGCGAGCCCGCCGCCGGCCGCGATGTCGGCCGTGCGGATCAGGATCGGCGAGTCGAGGCTCTGGGCACCGTTCGCGTCCCGGCGCAGCAGGGCCAGCGCACCGCTGTAGTAGCCGCGCCCGGCGGCCTCGTACCGACGGATCACCCGGCAGGCGTTCTGTACCGGGGAACCGGTGACGGTCGCCGCGAACATGGTCTCCTTCAGCACCTCCCGCACGTCGAGCGTCGACTTCCCGCGCAGTTCGTACTCGGTGTGCGCGAGGTGGGCCATCTCCTTGAGCCGGGGACCGACCACCACCCCGCCCATGTCGCCGACCGTGCACATCATCTTCAGCTCCTCGTCGACCACCATGGAGAGTTCCTCGGTCTCCTTGCGGTCGCCCAGGAAGTCCATCAGGCCCTCGACGGTCGGCCCTCCGGCCGGGTAGCGGTACGTCCCGCTGATGGGGTTCATCACCACCGTGCCGCCGGACATCCGGACGTGGACCTCGGGACTCGCACCGACCAGGGTCCGGCCCCCGGCGCCGCCGGTGTGCACCACGAACGTCCAGTACGCGCCGCGCTCACCCGTCAGCAGGCCGCGGAAGAGCGCCAGCGCGTCCGCCCGCCCGTAGCCGGGAATCTCGCCCCGGAAGGTCCGCCGGATCACGAAGTTGGCGCCCTCGCCCTGCCCGATCTCGTCCTCGATCACCCGGCGGACGATCTCCGCGTACTCCCCGTCCGGCACGTCGAAGGCGCCCCCCGTCACCCGTACCTGGTGCGCGGGGAGCGCGGCGAGCACCTCGTCCAGCGGGAGTTCGTCCATCTCGTCGGCGACCAGGACCGCGAGCGGTGTCCCGTCGTCGGTCGCGTCGAAGCCGCGCTCGGCGATCTGCCGGTAGGGCACCAGGGCCAGCGAGGGCAGTTCGCCCACCGGCAGGTCCGCGAGGTGCGCCACCTCCCGGACCTCGCCGGTCAGCACCTCGACGGTGTCGTGGTCGTGGCCGGGCGTGCGGCGGCGCAGCAGGGCGAAGGGCGGGGCGTCGTCCCGGAGCAGACGCTGGACGAGACGCGTGGCGCGGTGCGGCATGAGGAGTTCCTTCCAAGGGGGGAGGAACGGCTCCGCGAACGCGGAAAAGGCCGCCCCTCGGGGCGGCCTTCGCGAGATGTTCAGCGCGAACTGTCAGCGGGCCGCCTACGAGCGGGCCACCACCAGTTCTTGGTCGTCAGCGTGAACATGAGGTGATCCTAGCGGCCCCGCGCCCGCCATGCGAGCACGCGTCTCAAGTGATGAGCGACTGGAGGAACGCGTCCCGTGACCCCGTAGGGTGGACGCCGTGACCGTGAACGCCAACACCTCCGTCGCCGGTGGCAACACCTGGCGAGACCTGCCCGCGGCGCAGCAGCCCGAGTACCCCGACTCCGAGGCGCTGCGCGATGTACTCGCGGACCTCACGTCGTATCCGCCGCTCGTCTTCGCGGGCGAGTGCGACCAGCTGCGCGCCCGGTTGGGAGCCGTCGCCAAGGGCGAGGCGTTCCTGCTGCAGGGGGGCGACTGCGCCGAGGCATTCGACGCGGTGTCCGCCGACCACATCCGGGCCAAGCTGAAGACGCTGCTCCAGATGAGCGCCGTCCTGACCTACGCGGCGGCCGTCCCGGTCGTCAAGGTGGGCCGCATCGCCGGGCAGTACTCCAAGCCGCGCTCCAAGCCGACCGAGACCCGCGACGGCGTGACCCTGCCGACCTACCGCGGCGACTCCGTCAACGGCTTCGAGTTCACCGAGGCCGCACGCATCCCGGACCCCGAGCGCCTGAAGCGGATGTACCACGCGTCCGCTTCCACGCTCAACCTCGTCCGCGCCTTCACCACCGGCGGTTACGCCGACCTGCGCCAGGTGCACGCGTGGAACCAGGACTTCGTGCGCTCCTCCCCCTCGGGGCAGCGCTACGAGGCGCTCGCCCGCGAGATCGACAACGCGATGAACTTCATGAAGGCCTGCGGCACCGACCCGGCCGAGTTCAAGGCGGTCGAGTTCTACTCCTCGCACGAGGCGCTGCTGCTGGACTACGAGACGGCGCTGACCCGCACCGACTCGCGCACCGGCGAGCTCTACAACACCTCCGGCCACATGGTCTGGGTCGGTGAGCGCACCCGCCAGATGGACGGTGCGCACATCGAGTTCGCCTCGAAGATCCGCAACCCGATCGGCATCAAGCTCGGCCCGACGACCTCCGTCGACGACGCGCTCGGCTACGTCGACCGCCTGGACCCCGAGCGCGAGCCCGGCCGGCTGACCTTCGTCGTCCGCATGGGCGCCGACAAGGTCCGCGACAAGCTGCCCGAGCTGGTCGAGAAGGTCACCGCTTCCGGCGCTGTCGTCGCCTGGGTCACCGACCCGATGCACGGCAACACCTTCGAGGCCGCCTCCGGCCACAAGACGCGCCGCTTCGACGACGTCCTGGACGAGGTCAAGGGCTTCTTCGAGGTGCACAAGGGCCTCGGCACCCACCCCGGCGGCATCCACGTCGAGCTCACGGGTGACGACGTCACCGAGTGCGTGGGCGGCGGCCACGAGATCCTCGTCGACGACCTGCACCAGCGCTACGAGACGGCCTGCGACCCCCGGCTCAACCGCAGCCAGTCGCTCGACCTCGCCTTCCTCGTCGCGGAGATGTACCGCGACCAGTAGGCCCGTGGGGCCCCGAGCCCGCGAAGAGCGCCCGTGGGGCACGGATCCATGTGATCCGTGCCCCACGCGCGTTCCGGGGCTTTTGCCCGCCGCACCCGGTGGGTAAGGTTAGGGTTGCCTCACCGCATCGGGCGGCTGAGTGCCCGTACTCCCCGGGAGGTGAACCGCGTGTACGTCTGCTCCTGCTTCGGCGTCACCGAACAGCAGGTGAGGCAGCATGCGGCGGCGGGCGCCTGCACCCCCCGGCAGATCGCCTCCGCCAGCAAGGCCGGTACCGACTGCGGTGGCTGCGTGCGCCGTATCCAGGCCCTGCTGGGCCGGGGCGAGTGCCCGCGCCGCGAACTGCTGGAGCGCCGCGCCGACCCCCTCGCCGCCCCGGCGACCCCGCCCGGGACCGCGCTTCCCGAAGCCGCCTGACCGGACCGCGCTTCCCGAAGCCGCCTGACCGGTCCGCCCGACGGGCGCCGCCCGACGCGGCGGCTCCGCCCGGCGGCTCGCGGGGATCAGCCCTCCGGCTGCTCGATCTGCTGGGCGATGTAGAGCGGCTCCCCGAGCTTCTCCACCAGCTCCAGCTGCGTGTCGAGGTAGTCGATGTGGTGCTCCTCGTCCTCGAGGATCGACTCGAAGATGTTGGCCGAGGTGATGTCCCCCTTGGCCCGCATGACCTCGATGCCGCGCTTGAGGCGGTCGATGGCCTCCACCTCCACCTGGCGGTCGGCCTGGAACATCTCCGTCACCGTCTGGCCGACCCGCACGTGGAAGAGGCGCTGGTAGTTCGGGAGGCCGTCGAGGAAGAGGATCCGGTCGGTCAGGATCTCCGCGTGCTTCATCTCGTCGAACGACTCGGCACGGGTGTACTTCGCGAGCTTCGTCCAGCCGAAGTTGTCCTGCATCTTCGCGTGCAGGAAGTACTGGTTGATGGCAGTCAGTTCGGCGGTCAGCTGCTCGTTCAGGAACTCGATGACCTCGGGGTCGCCCTGCATCGCAGAGGCTCCTTCCAACCGGTGTACCGGACAGTTGCGCGCATCCTCGCACCGCACCCCGCGGCCGTCCAGTAAGTACATGCTTAGTGCGAGTTGTCACCTCCTCCCGTGCCTGGTCACCACCACCCCTGCCTGTCTGTCACCATGGAGGCATGGGTCAGCCGGAGAGCGAGGGGTACCGCGCAGCGGGGCAGTCCGAGCTTCCGCCGGGCCAGCGGCTCCAACGCGGCTGGCCGGTGACCCACTACGGCCCGGTGCCCAAGTTCCGGCCCGAGCGCTGGGAATTCCGGGTCTTCGGAGCCACCGCCGACGGCGGGAAGCACTGCTGGAACCACCAGGAGTTCTCGGCGCTGCCGTTCTCCTCGGTCGTCGCCGACCTGCACTGCGTCACCAAGTTCAGCATGCTGGGCGCCGAGTGGGGCGGGGTGCCCGCGGAGGTCGTCCTCGGCCTCGCACCGCCCGCCGACGACGTCACCCACGTGATGGTGTGGGCCGAGTACGGCTTCTCCTCCAACCTCCGGCTCGCCGACTTCGCCTCCGCGCGCACCCTCTTCGCCACCCACAAGGACGGCGAACTGCTCACCGCGGAGCACGGCTTCCCGCTGCGCCTGGTCGTCCCGCACCTGTACGCCTGGAAGGGCCCGAAGTGGGTCCGCGGCATCGAGTACATGACGGCGGACCGCCGCGGCTTCTGGGAGGAGCGCGGCTACCACAACATCGGCGACCCGTGGAGCGAGCAGCGCTACTCGTACCAGGAGGAGCCCGGGGACGGCCCCGAGCTCTGAGGGCTCAGCGCCCCGCGGAGTCCCGCAGCTCCTTCAGACGGGCCACGTCCGCAGTGTTCCCCTCCTTGCCGCCCGGCGTCTCGACGACCAGCGGCACCCCGGCGGTCGCCGGGTGGGTGAAGAGCTCCCGGAACGGCTCCGCCCCGATGTGACCCGAACCGATCCTCTCGTGCCGGTCCTTGTGGGCGCCGACCACGTCCTTGGAGTCGTTGGCGTGGATCAGCTTGAGCCGCCCCTCGCCGACCGTCTCCACCAGCAGGTCCAGCGTCCGGCGCATCCCACCGGGCACGGCCAGGTCGTGGCCCGCCGCGTGGATGTGGCAGGTGTCCAGGCAGACGCCCAGCTTCGGGTGGGAGTCCAGCGCCTCGAAGTACGGTCCGAAGTCCCAGGTCCGCGAGCAGAGCGAGGACCCCTGACCGGCGGTGGACTCCAGCAGCAGATCGGGATCGTCGTCGTGGGTCAGCTCGTCCAGCAGCGGCAGCAGGTGCGCGCGGACCTGCGCCAGCGCCACCTCGCGGGGCCGGCCGCCGGTCGCCGAACCCGTGTGGACCACGACGCCCCGCGCGCCCGTCGCCCGCGCCCGGCGCAGCGAGTGCCGCAGGGAGTCCACGGACTTCTCCACGGTCGCCCCGGTGTGCGAGCCGAAATTGATCAGGTACGGGGCGTGCACGTACACCGGCATCCGCCGGGCCTCGCACTTCTCGCGGAAGAGCGCGTCCTGGTCGGGCTTCCCGGCGGGGGTGGCCCAGCCGCGCGGGTTCGCGACGAAGATCTGGACGGTCTCGGCCGCCAGCTCGTCGGCGTGGCCGAGACCGGACTTGACGAGGCCGCCGGCCACCGGGACGTGTGCGCCCACCGGATTGCGCACGCTCAGAGTCCCTTGGTCCGGATGGTGACGGTCGATCCCTCGGCCGCCGTGCCGCCGCCGTCGACCGACTGGCTCGCGACCGTGTCGCTGAAGGAGAGGAACGGCCGGTCGACCCGGACCTCGAACCCGGCGTCCTCCAGGAGTTCCCGGGCCTCGTCCACGTCCCTGCCGGTGACGTCGGGGACCTCGACCATCGGGGGGCCCTTGGAGACGGTGAGCCGGACGGTGTCCCCCTCGGCCGCCTCCGCGCCCGCGTCCGGCGCCTGCCGGTCGACGTCGCCGGCCACCTGGGACGACTCGACCCGGCCGGGCTCCACCTCGGCCTTGAGCCCTTCCTCCTCCAGGGCGGCGGTGGCGTCCTCGACGGAGAGCCCGGAGACGTCCGGCACCTCGACCGGGGCGCCCTTGCTCACCACCAGAGCCACGGCCGAGTCCGGGTGGCGTCCGGTGCCCGCCTCGGGGTCGGTACGGACCACCTCGCCGCGCCCCACCTCGTCACTGAACTCGCGGGTCACCATGCCCGGTGCCAGCCCGGCCTCCTTCAGCGCCTTGCGGGCGTCGGCCAGGGAGATCCCCGCCACGTCGGGGACGTCCACGGTCTCCGGCCCGCGCGAGACGACGAGCTTCACCGCGTCGTTGCCCCGGACCCGGTCGCCGGGCGCGGGGTCGCTGCTGATCACCGAACCCCGGTCGACGGTGTCGCTGTAGGCCTTGTCGACGCTCTCCACGTCGAGCCCGGCGTCGCCGAGCCGCTTCTCGGCGTTCGCCTGGGTCTGGCCCAGGAGAGCGGGCACCTCGGTGAACTGCCCGGAGTTGATGTACCAGACGCCGCCGCCCACCAGCAGCACCAGCACCAGCGCGGTCACCACGGCGTAGAGCCCGCGACGCGGCGCTCCGCCGGGGCGTCCCGCCCGCGCGGAGCGCCGGGGCCGCGCGGTCGCGACCGAGGCGGTCGCGGTCGCGGGCATCTCCAGCCGGCTGGTGCGGTGGGTGGTGCCCCGGTCCTCCGGCACCGCGCGCGGCAGCACGCTCGTACGGTTCTCGGCCCCGGCGCTCACCGGGGCGAGCGCCTGCGGAGGCACCGCGTCCAGGTCCGCGTCGCCGAGGACGGCCCGGGCTTCGAGGGTCTGGGCGAGCAGCACCACCGCGTCCTGCGCGCGGGCCTCCGCGTCGCGCGCGGTGGCGCCCGCGACCAGCGCGTCCAGCGCCGGGGACAGCCCGGGGACCGCGGCGGACGGCGGGGGGACGTCCTGGTTGAGGTGCCGGTAGATGATCTGGGCGGCGTTCTCGCCGGTGTGCGGCTTGGCGCCGGTCAGCATCTCGTACAGGACCACACCGCAGGCGTACACGTCGGAGCGGGTGTCCGCCGTGCCGTGCTCGATCTGCTCGGGGGCGAGGTAGGAGACCGTGCCCAGCAGGGAGCCGGTGGTGTCCGTGGAGGTGCCGACCGCGCGGACCAGCCCGAAGTCGGCGACCTTGACCCAGCCGTCGTCCCCGATCAGGACGTTCTCCGGCTTCATGTCGCGGTGCACGAAGCCGGCCCGGTGCGCGGCGCCCAGCGCGGCCAGCACCGGCTCCAGGATGTCGAGCGCGGCACGTGGCTGGAGGGCTCCGCGGTCCCGGAGCACGTCCCGGAGGGTGCAGCCGGCGACGTACTCCATGGCGAGGTAGACCCAGGCGCCCTCGGCGCCCTGGTCGTAGACGGACACCACGTTGGGGTGCGCGAGCCGTGCCACCGACTTGGCCTCGCGGATGAAGCGCTCCACGAAGGAGGCGTCGGCCGCGAGCGCCGGGTGCATCACCTTGAGGGCGAGCACCCGGTCGAGACGGGTGTCCACGGCCCGGTAGACCGTGGCCATCCCGCCCACGGCGATGCGCGCCTCGACGCGGTAGCGGCCGTCGAGCAGCCGTCCGATCAGCGGGTCCTGGAGGGTCGTGTCCACCCGACGAGTCTACGAGCCGCCGCCGGCGCCCCGGGCGCCCCGGAGCGGGCCCGGGGCCGTATCGCAGCTGAGCCGTGACAACGAGGGACCGGGCAGGGGCCGCAGCCGGGGCTCAGAACGCCGGGCGCTCCGGGTCCAGGGCCGCGCGGCCCTCCACCGGGGAGGACGCCTCGGCGAAGTGCCGGCGGGGGATGCGGCCCGCGCGGCGGGCGAGACGGCCGCCGTCCACCGCGTGCCGCATCGCGGACGCCATCAGCTCCGGCTCCTGCGCCCGGGTCACCGCCGAGGCGAGCATCACGGCCGCGCACCCCAGCTCCATCGCCAGCGCCGCGTCCGAGGCGGTGCCCGCCCCGGCGTCCAGGATCACCGGGACACCGGCCCGCTCCACGATCAGCTCGAAGTTGTGCGGGTTGCGGATGCCGAGGCCGGAGCCGATGGGGGAGCCGAGCGGCATCACGGCCGCGCACCCCACGTCCTCCAGCCTCCGCGCCAGCACCGGGTCGTCGCTGGTGTACGGGAGCACGGTGAACCCGTCGTCGACCAGGATCTCCGCCGCGTCCAGCAGCTCGACCGGGTCCGGCAGCAGGGTCCGCTCGTCCGCCACCACCTCCAGCTTCACCCAGTCGGTACCGAGCGCCTCCCGGGCCAGCCGGGCGGTCAGCACCGCCTCGCCGGCGGTGAAGCACCCGGCCGTGTTGGGCAGTACCAGGATCGAGAGGCGCTCCAGGACGGAGAGGACCGAACCCCGCACGGTCGGGTCCAGCCTCCGCATCGCGACGGTGGTCAGCTCGGTGCCGGAGGCGACGAGCGCCCGCTCGAGCACGTCCAGGCTGGGGGCGCCGCCGGTGCCCATGATCAGCCGCGAGGAGAAGTCACGGCCGCCCAGCGAGAAGAGGTCGTCGGACACGGTCAGCCTCCCTGCACCGCGGTGAGGACCTCGATCCGGTCGCCCCCGGCGAGAGGGGTGGTGTCCCACGCCGAACGGGGCACCACGCTCTCGTTGACGGCGGCGGCGACCCCGGAGGGCGCCCGGGTGAGGGACGCCACCAGGGTGGACAGGGAGGTGCCGGCGGGGATCCGGCGGGGATCGCCGTTCACCTGGACGCTCACGTCGGCCGGGTCGGTCATGCGTACTGCTCCTCGCGCACGGGGACGGTGGGGGCGGTGAAACGGCTCGGCGCGAACGGGCGGGCCCACTCGGGCAGTTCGCCGGTGGTCAGGGCGTGCGCCATCGCGTCGCCGGTGACGGGGGTGAGCAGCACCCCGTTGCGGTGGTGGCCGGTCGCGACGAGCAGCCCCGGCAGCGTGGTCGGGCCGAGGACCGGGGCGTTGTCGGGGGTGGCGGGACGGAGTCCGGCCAGGGTCTCGGTGAGCGGCAGTTCGGTGATGCCCGGCACCAGCTCGTGGGCGTCGCGCAGCAGTTCGTACACCCCGCCCGCCGTGACGGTGGTGTCCCAGCCCATCTCCTCGCTGGTCGCGCCGACGACCAGCTCACCGTTCTCGCGCGGTACGAGGTAGAGGTCCTGGCCGCGCACCACGGCGCGCACGGTCCGGCTGAGGAAAGGGGCGAACGCCCGCGGCACGGTCAGTCGCACCACCTGGCCCTTCACCGGGCGCACCGGCGGGGCGACCCCCTCCGGCACCCCCGCGAGCTTGCCGCTGAGGCTTCCGGCGGCCAGCACGACCTGTCCGGCGGAGACCGCCGTACCGTCCGCGAGCAGCGCCCCGGACGCCCGGCCGCGCGCGACCTCCAACCGCTCGCAGGGAGTGCGGTGGAAGACCACCCCGGCCCGTTCGCAGGCCGTCAGCAGCGCGGTCGCCAGCCGCCGCGGGTCGACCTGGTGGTCGCCGTCGACCCGCAGCCCGCCCCGTACGCCCGGTGCCAGCATCGGTTCCAGCCGCCGGCACTCGCGCCCCGACAGCCACTGGGACGCGAGACCGGAACGCTCCTGGAGAGCGTGGAGTTCGCGCAGGTGCGCCCGGTCGTCGGAGTCCAGCGCCACCGCGAGCGTGCCGCAGGCGCGGAAGCCGATGTCCCGGCCGCTCGCCGCCTCCAGCTCGGCGGTGAACTCCGGGTAGCGGGCGGCGGAGGCGAGGTTGAGGCCGAGCAGCATCTGCTCGCCGTAGTGGAGTTCGGTGACGGCGGCGAGCATCCCGGCCGCCACCCGGGCGGCGCCGCCCCCGGGCCCGGGATCGGCGACGGCCGTCCGCAGCCCCGCCAGCGCCGCCCGCCAGGCGGTCACCAGGCCGATGATCCCGCCCCCGACGACGAGCACGTCGTACGAGGGCCCCCGGCGGTCCGCCGCAGCCGTGTTCCCGGCCTCCGTGTTCCCGCCCGCCGTGTTCCCGGCCTCCGTGGCGGACGGGTCTCCTGAAGCACGCATGGGTGTCCAGCCCCTCCCTTCGCCGGCATGACCCGGATCAGGTTCGTACGGTCGGAGGCCGCCGGCCTCCCTCTCAGCCCGGCGCGCCCGGGCTCCCGCGAGTGTCTTTGCGCAGCCACCCTAAACCCCCACAGTCCGCCGGGTACGAGGGAGCCGCCGGGGACCGCCGGCACACCCCGCGAACTGACGGAGCGTCAGGTGCTTAGGGTGGGTACGTGAGCGAAGAGAACGAGCAGCGGACCCCGGCGCACGGCGTCGTCATCGTCGGAGCGGGCATGGCGGGCGTGCGGACCGCGGTGGCGCTGCGGGACGAGGCGTACACCGGTCCCCTCACCCTGATCGGCGCGGAGCCGCACCAGCCCTACGACCGGCCGCCGCTCTCCAAGGCCGTCCTGCTCGGCACCGCCGAACACTCCGCCTTCGGCATCGACTTCGAGGCGCTCGACGTGACGCTGCGCCTCGGACTCCCCGTCACCGGTCTGCGCCCCGCCGACCGGGAGGTGGACACCGGGGCCGGCCCGGTGCCCTACGACGTCCTGGTCGTCGCCACCGGCGCCGAACCCCTCACCCTCCCCGGCTCCCGGGGCGTCCCCGGCGTCCACCTGCTGCGCACCCTGGACGACGCCGCACGGCTGCGGCCCGTCCTCGCTCGGCAGCACGACGTCGTCGTGGTCGGCGCGGGGTGGATCGGCGCCGAGTTCGCGACCGCCGCCCGCGCCGCCGGCTGCGCGGTCACCGTCGTGGAGGCGGCCGACCGCCCGCTCGCCGGGGCGCTGCCCGCCGAGGTGACCGCCCCGATGGCCCGCTGGTACGCGGGCAGTGGCGCCACCCTTCTCACCGGCGCCCGGGTCGCCCGCGTCGAACCCGGCACCGTGGTCCTCACCGACGGCCGCCGTCTCCCGGCCGGCGCGGTGGTCGTCGGGATCGGAGCCCGCCCCGCCACCGGCTGGCTGGACGGCTCAGGCATCGCGCTGGGCCCGGACGGGTCGGTCACCGCCGACGCCAGGCTGCGCACCTCGGCGCCCGGGGTGTACGCGGTCGGGGACTGCGCCTCCTACCCCTCCGCGCGCTACGGCGCCCGCCTCCTGGTCCACCACTGGGACAACGCCCTCCAGGGCCCGCGCACGGTCGCGGCGGACATCACCGCGGCCGGCGGGACCGGCGCCGCGGAGCCGTACGACCCGGTGCCGTACTTCTGGTCCGAGCAGTTCGGGCGCTTCGTCCAGTACGCCGGGCACCACGCGGCGGCCGACACCCTGCTGTGGCGCGGTGACCCCGCCGACGACGCCTGGACCGTGCTGTGGCTGCGCGGCGGCGCGCTCGTCGCCCTGCTGGCGGTCGGCCGTCCGCGCGATCTCACCCAGGGCCGCAAGCTCGTCGAGTCCGGCCGGGTCCTCGACCCCCTACGCGCCGCCGATCCCGCCGTCCCCCTGAAGTCAGCCGTCCGCTGAACCCCGCGCCGGGCCGCACGCGCCCGGCCGGGTCGCGCCGGACCCCGGCGCGACCTGCGGGGACGCCGGTGCGGTGTGGTCCGCGCGGTCGGCCCGGCTTCCGGCTTCCGGTCCCAGATGGCACGCTTGTCCTCGTGACCCAGATTGACGCAAAGATCGATGCTCTCGTCCCCGCCTGGCTCCACCTCCCCGACATCGCGGAACTCCTCGACATCGAGGTGACGCGTGTGCGGCAGCTGGTCAAGGAGGGCCAGCTGATCGCCGTGCGCCGCGGTGAGAACCGGACGCTCCAGGTGCCCGCCGCCTTCATCGACGGTGACAAGGTGGTCAAGGGCCTCGCGGGGACCCTGACGCTCCTGAGGGACGACGGCTACTCCGACGAAGAGATGCTGGAGTGGCTCTTCACCCCCGACCCGAGCCTGCCCGGTACCCCCGCGCAGGCCCTGAGCGAGAATCGCGGGACGGAGGTGAAGCGCCGCGCCCAGGCGCTCGCCGTCTGACCGAGACGACCGCACACGCGGGTACGGGCCGTGCCGAGCACGGCCCGTACCCGCATCGACCCCCGGGGGGACCCATGTCAACGCCGCGCGGCCTGCTCGCCGACGCTCGTCTCTACCTGTGCACGGACGCCCGCAAGCGGCAGGGCGACCTCCCCGCGTTCCTCGACGCCGTGCTCGGCTCCGGGGTGGACATCGTCCAGCTGCGGGACAAGGGGATGGAGGCCGCCGAGGAGCTGGAGCACCTCCAGGTGTTCGCGGAGGCCTGCGCCCGCCACGGCAAGCTCCTCGCCGTCAACGACCGCGCCGACATCGCCCACGCCGCCGGCGCCGACGTGCTCCACCTCGGCCAGGGCGACCTGCCCGTCCCCGCCGCCCGCGCGATCCTCGGAGGGGCCCCGCTGGTCGGGCGCTCCACGCACGCCGAGTCCGAAGTGGACGCCGCCGTCACGCAGCCCGGAGTCGACTACTTCTGCACCGGCCCCTGCTGGCCCACCCCGACCAAGCCCGGCCGGCACGCCCCCGGCCTCGGGCTGGTCCGGTACGCCGCCTCCCTGGACCAGCCGCGCCCGTGGTTCGCCATCGGCGGCATCGACGCCGGCAACCTCGACGAGGTGCTGGACGCCGGCGCCCGTCGCGTCGTGGTGGTCCGGGCGATCACCGAGGCCGACGATCCCGCCCGGGCCGCCGCGTCGCTCGCCGGGCGCGTCCGGGAGCGCTGACCCGGAGCCGGCCCGCCCCGCCGGGCACCCCCGGGCGGAGTGCCCGGCGCGCACTGTCCGAGGCGTGGACGGAATTCACCGCAATACGGACAACAAATCCCGCTCTGGTTGGGGGATGGCCGCGCCCTGGTTAACCTCGCGGTATGGCCCTTGGCACCCCTTCCACCCGGACGGACCGCGCGCACACCGTGCGCGAGCTCCTCGCGTCCGGCAAGACGACGTACTCCTTCGAGTTCTGGGCACCCAAGACCGAGAAGGGCGAGCGGAACCTCTGGAACGCGCTGCGCCGGGTCGAGGCCGTGGGACCCAGCTTCGTCTCCGTCACGTACGGAGCCGGCGGGTCCACCCGGGCCGGCACGGTCCGGGCGACCCAGCAGATCGCCGCCGACTCCACGCTCACCCCGGTCGCGCACCTCACCGCGGTCAACCACTCCGTCGCGGAACTGCGCAACATGATCGGCCAGTACGCCGACGCCGGGATCAGGAACATCCTCGCCGTGCGCGGAGATCCGCCCGGCGACCCGATGGCCGAGTGGGTCGAGCACCCGGAGGGCGTGCGGTACGCCGCCGACCTGGTCCGGCTCATCAAGGAGTCCGGGGACTTCTGCGTCGGCGTCGCGGCCTTTCCCGAGATGCACCCGCGCTCCTCGGACTGGGAGACCGACACCCGCCACTTCGTCGACAAGTGCCGGGCCGGTGCCGACTACGCCATCACCCAGATGTTCTTCGAACCCGGCGACTACCTCCGGATGCGTGACCGGGTGGTCGCGGCGGGTTGCGACACGCCGATCATCCCCGAGGTCATGCCGGTCACCAGCGTCAAACAGCTCGAAAGGTTCCCCCAGCTGAGCAACGCCGCCGTCCCCCGGGCGCTGGAAGAACGCATCCACGCGGTCAAGGACGATCCGGCGGCTGTACGCTCCATTGGCATCGAGTTCGCAACGGAGTTCTGCGCGAAGCTGCTGTCCGAAGGCGTGCCCGGACTGCACTTCATCACGCTCAACAACTCGACGGCAACGCTCGAGATCTACGAAAATCTCGGACTGCACAGGCAGTCGTGACCGGCCGTACCCGCCACCGATTTGGGGGCGGCGGCCGTAGAAGGGGGCGGGCGTGGGCTGGACGGTCCTCTACATCGCTTTCGGCGTGGTGGCGTTGTGGCTGCTGGGCGAGGTGCTCCTGCAGTACAAGGCGCGGCTGCGCTGGAGGCTTCTCGCCTTCACCGGCTTCCTCGTCGTGGTGCTCGGGGTCCTGATCCCGTCCGTGCTGGTCATCGCGTTGGGCGCCATCGCCTTCGCGGTGGGCCAGACCTACGTGACCCTCTCCTTCCGGCGTGGCTTCTCCACCGGCTGGGCCATCGGGGGCAGCCCCGGGGCCAGCCGCCGCCGTCGCGCGGAGCGGCCCGCCGCCCCGCAGGAGCCGGTCCTCGAAGTCTCCGGCCTGGAGTACGAGGAGCCCGTCGCGGCCCCCCCGGACGAACCGGCCGCCGTGTACGAGCCGCAGCCGATGCCGGAGGACACCGGCCAGTACGGCGTGTACAGCCCGAGCCCGTACACGCAGCCCGCCGGCGGCCTCCCGGACGAGCGGCACCCCTCCGGCGCCCAGCCCCAGTACGCCGCCTACGACCCCCACACCGGCTACGGCGACCCGGCGCCGGACCCCTCGCACCAGGGCGGCTACGGCTACGGCACCGACCAGCACGGCTATGCCGCGTACTCCGACCCGTACATCGGTACGGGCGGCACGGCCGCTCCGGCGTACGCGTCCTACGACGCCTACGGCAACGCCACCGGCTACGACGCCCCGGGGGCCGGCGGTTACGAGGGCTACCCGAACCAGCAGCAGTACGCCGCGCAGCCGTACGGCGCCGACACCCCGCCCGGCGGCGTCTGGGTCCCCCAGCAGCGCGAGGGCGAGCAGTACCCGCAGGACGAACCCGCCCCGTACGGCAACGGCCACCCGGCCGGCGGCGACGGATACGGCCAGGGGTACGACACCGGCCAGAACGAGCAGTACCGCTACTGAGGCGGTGCCGGCGGCTCCGCGGTGCGCCCCCTCCCGCGAGGGGGCGCACCCCTGTCATGCCGCGCGCGTCCCGCCCGGCTCACCGCGAGCCCCGGAAACCGTCGCCCTCCACGATCAGGCCGGTGACCAGGGCGCCCGACATCCCCGCGTGGGCCGGACCGCCACCGGGATGCGCCCAGCCGCCCGCCAGGTAGAGGCCCGGCAGACGGGTGCGGTTGGCCGCGTGCAGCAGGGCGCCCGCCGCCCCCGCCAGCGCGGGCGGCGGCACCGAACCTCCTGTCGCGCCGGTCTGCGCCTCCGTCTCCGCGGGGGTGCGCACCTCGGAGTGCAGGACGCGTCCGCGCAGTCCGGGGAGCGCCTTCCCGGCTGCCGCGACCACCGTCGCGGCGTACCGCTCGCGCAGCGCCGGGTCCGTCCAGTCGACCGGACCGTGCGGGGCGACCGTGGCCACCAGCGTCACCGCCTCGTGCTCCTCGTCCGGCCGGGTCGCAGGATCGTCCGGGCGCAGCACGGTGACCGTGGGCACCTCGGCGAGCCGCCCCGCGAAGAGCGCCGCCTGCTCCGCCGCCCCGTCCGGGGCGTGTACCACCGTCCGGTGCGGCGCCCCGGGGTCCCGGCCCCCGCGCAGCGAGAGCATCACCACGAAGCGGCCCGGCAGCGGCCCGGTCCCCGGACGCGGCTGCACCGGCACGTCGTCCGCCCCCAGCGCCCCGGCCGGCACCAGCTCCGGGCGCGGGCGTACGCCCAGCACCACCTGGTCGGCCCCGACCTGCGTACCGTCCGCCAGCTCCACACCGGCCGTCCGGCCGTCCTTCTCCACGACCCGGACCGCCTCCGCGCCGAACACGAACTCCACCCGCCGGGCCCGGCACCGCTCGTACAGCGCCTCGGCCAGCGCCCGCATCCCGCCGGCGACGTACCAGGTACCGAAGGTCTCCTCCATGTACGGCAGCAGCGCGGCGCCCGCCGGCGCCCCGCGCGGGTCGAGCCCGTACGCCAGGGCGTAGCCGTCGAGCAGGGCGGCCAGCCGGGGGTCGCCCAGTTCCCACGCGCCGACCTCCGCCAGGGTGGTGGCCCGCCGCGCGCGCAGCAGCCGGCGCGTGCGGACCGCCGGGTACGGGTCGCGGCCGAGGACCTGCCAGTCCGACCGCAGCGGTTCCTCCAGCAGGGGCCGCCGCGAGCGGTCCCAGGCGTCCCCGGCCCGGTCGAGGAAGGCGCCCCAGCGGCCCCCCGCACCCCCGCCGAGCGCCTCGTCCAGGGCGGCGACGACCCCGGCCCGGGAGGCGTTGGGCAGGGACACCCGGGTGCCGTCCGCGAAGACGTGGTGGCTCGCCGGATCGACCTGGGTCAGCGTCACGCGCTGCTCCAGGGGCTCCTTCCCGGTCTTGACGAAGAGGTCGCGCTGCACGGCAGGCAGATGGAGCAGGGCCGGACCGGTGTCGAAGACGAAACCGTCGCGCTCGTACCGCCCGAGGGAGCCCCCGTACGTGTCCGACCGCTCGTACACCGTCACCCGGTGGCCCGCCACCGCGAGCCGGGCGGCCGCCGCCATGGCGCCCGTGCCGGCGCCGATCACCGCAATTCGTGCCATGCCGGTGACCTTATCGAGCACCTGCGCAAGCCCCGGCGCCAGGTGGCGCCGTCCGCCCGGGTCCGCCGGCCCCGTCAGCCGTACGGCCGGGGCCGGCCCGCCCCGGCCGGCTCCCGCTCCTGCCGCCGCTCGGCCCGGCGGCGGAGGTAGCGGCGGATGCGGGAGGCGAGCAGGAAGAGCGCCAGCAGGCCGAGCACCAGCAGCACCGCGGCGACGACGGCCGCGGCCACCGGATGGAATATCGCGAAGGTGATGATCGCCGCCACGCCCAGGTCCTCCGCCGTGCTGACCACGACGTTGGAGAACGGTTCGGGCGAGGAGTTGACCGCCATGCGCGTACCGGCCTTGACCAAGTGGCTCAGGAGCGCGGTCGAACCGCCGAGCGCGCCCGCCGCGATCTGAGGCAGCGAGCCGGAGTCGCCCGCCAGCAGCGCGGCGACGACCGCCCCGGACGCCGGTCTGACCACCGTGTGGACGGCGTCCCAGGCGGTGTCCAGGTAGGGGATCTTGTCGGCCACCGCCTCGACCAGGAAGAGCAGCGCCGCCACGACGAGTACGTCGGTGCGCTGCAGGGACGCGGGGACCTCGTCGCTCAGGCCGGTCGCGCCGAAGACGCCGAGGAGGAGGACCACCGCGTACGCGTTGATCCCGCTCGCCCAGCCGCTCGTGAAGACCAAGGGGAGTACGGACACGGAGGCGATCGTAACGAGCCGCGGGCGGCCGCGGGTGAGCTCCGGCACACAGGGCTGAGTACGCGTACCCAGGGCCCGGGATGAGTAGGTGCGCGGATGGGCCACCGCCCGCCGAGGCGGAAGAGTGGGGGGCACGGAAGGGGCACGGTGCCCGGACCGCCGGCACGGGGCGGCGGACGGCCCGGGCCCCCACCGCAACGGGGGCACGACGGGGGAGCCGGGGGCCACGGGGGACCGGGGCCACGGGGGAGGGCTCCTCCGGCAGTGCGCGGGACGCCGGTCCGGTGGAGTCCGAGGGGGATCGGACTCCACTGGACCGGCGTCTCCTCCGTCTCGCGGCCGTGCGGCCGCTGAGGGAGCACGGGGCCCGAGGGCCCGCGCCGCCCTTGCCGTCGTCGGGCGGCCCCGCGGACGCTCAGTGCCCGCTGACCCGGCCGTGCAGCAGCAGCGAGAGCGCCGAGTGGACCTCGTCGAGCGAGCGCTCCGGCTGGAACGCCTGCCAGTCCAGCGCCGCCACCAGCACCATCCCGACCAACGCGGCGGCGGTCAGCGGAATGTCGATCTCCGCACTCAGCTCGCCGTTCTCCACCCCCGCCCGCAACTCGTCCTCCACCACCGCGACCGCCTCCTGACGCACCACCAGGAGGGTCGCCTGCCACGCCCTGTTGGTGCGCCACAGCTCGGCCACGTAGAGCTGGGTGAAGGACGGGTAGCGGTCGATGAAGGCGAGCCCCGCCCGGATCATCGCGTCCAGCGCGGCGACCCGGGTCCCCCCGCGTGCGGCGGTCTCCTCGGAGGCCGCCCGCAGCGCGGCGGTCAGCAGGCCGACGCCGTGCCGCAACAACTCCTCGAAGAGCTCGGTCTTGCTCTTGAAGTTGTAGTACACCGTTCCTTTGGCCACACCGGCCCGCTCGGCGATCTCGTCCACCGTGGTCGCCGAGAAACCCTTCTCGGCGATGAGGGTCACGGCCGCCTCGTAGAGCTTCTGCCGGGTCGCCTGGCGGCGCGTGGTGCCACTGCTTTCCATGACGGTGATTCTCACAGGTCCGCCCGCGCTCCGAGCCCGTTCACAGAGCGAGCTCCGGATGCAGCCGCTCCAGGGTCCACACCTGCCGGCGGCGGGCGGCGACGGCCGTCAGCGCCAGGGCCCCCGCCGTGAAGGCGGCGAGCACCGCGCAAGCCTGCCACACGGGCCCGAGCCCGCCGCCGGTGATCAGCCGTCGCAGCGCGTCGACGACGTGACTCATCGGCAGCCAGGGGTGGAGCGCCTCGAAGAAGCCGGGGCTGGTCCGGACGGGGTACGTACCGCCCGCCGAGGTCAGCTGGAGCATCAGCAGCGCCAGCACCAGGATCCGTCCCGCGGCCCCGAAACGGGCGTTCAGCCACTGCACGATCGCGGCGAAAGAGCAGGTCACCAGCGCCAGGAAGGCGACCGTGCCGACCGGGTGCGCCATCTCCAGGCCCAGACCCCAGTGGAGTACGGACATCAGCGCGGCGACCTGCAGCAACCCGATCGCCGCCACCGGCAGCCAGCTCGCGAGCGCGGTCCGGCGGGCCGGGGCGCCGACCGCCAGGGCGCGCCGGTTGAGCGGTTGCATCAGCATGTAGGCGACCATCGCACCGACCCAGAGGGAGAGCGGGATGAAGTAGGGGGCGAAGCCGGTGCCGTAGTTCGGCGCCGCGTGCAGGGACGAGGAGGCCAGCCGGACCGGGTCGGCCATGACGCCGGTACGCGCGTCGCGGTCGGCGTCGTCGTAGTCCGGAATCCTGTCGGCCCCGTCCTTCAGCCCGTCGGCGAGGGTGGTCGACCCGTCGCTCAGACGGTGCAGCCCGGAGTCCAGGCCGGTGGCGCCGGTCCTCAGCTCGCCCACCCCGGTGTCCAGGGCGGTGGCCCCGGACTTCGCCGTCGTGAGCCCGGTGTGCAGGGTCCCGGCGCCCTCGGCGACCCGCTGCGCGCCCGCGTCGAGCGCGTCGACCTTGGCCACGGCCGCGTCCAGATCGTCGTCGAGCGTCGGTGCGCGGCGTTCGAGCTCCCGGGCCCGGCGCTCCAGGTCCGTCAGCCGGGTCCGGAGCGTGGTGAGGTCTCCCTGCTCGTCGGTGACCAGGGCGCTGACGTCGTCGGCGACCTCCGCGACACCGGCCGCTGCCGTCGCGGCCTTCTCCAGGGGTGCGCAGAGGGCCGGGTCCGGCGACGCCGGGTCCTCGCACCGCTGGGTGTGGACGGCGGCGAGGTCGTCGGAGGCGGTGTGCGCGGCGGTGGCGGCGAGGGGTGCGGCCTTCACCAGCTCGTCGAGGTTCTGCCGCACGGTCCGCGAGGCGTCGGCGACCAGCCGGGCGGTGTCACCGATGGACTCGCCGTCGTCGCCGAGGAACGGGCGGATCCCGCTCGCGACGGCGTCGACCCGGTCGGCGAGGAGCCGGGTGCCCTCCGCCACCTGCCGCGAGCCGGTCCGCAGTTCGGCGGAGCCCTGGTCGAGCGCGGTGAGGCCGGCGGCGAGCCGCTCGCTGCCCGCCTTGCTCTCCCCGAGTCCCTCGGCGAGGTCCTTCGACCCCTTCTCGGCCGTCGCGATGCCGCTGTGCAGATCGCCGGCGCCGGCGGCGGCCTTCGCGGTCGCGTCGTGGAGGTCCGAGAAGTCGACGAAGATCCGGTCCAGGAAGCCGCGTGAGGCCTCGGCCGACGCGGCCGCGCGGATCTCGGAGAACACCGTCCGGGAGATCTGGCCGACGATGTAGTTGTTGGCGTCGTTGGTGCGCACCCGCAGGGCCCCGGTCTCCGGGGAGTCCCCGCCGCTCGACGCGATCCGCCGACTGAGGTCGGCCGGCAGGGTGAGCGAGAGGTAGTACGTGCTGTCCTCCACACCCCGCCGGGCCTCGGCCGCGTCCACCCGGTGCCACTCGAAGGTCCGGGAGTCCAGCAGCTTCTCGGTGAGCTCGTCCCCGGCGGCGAGCCGTTCGCCGGAGGACCCGCTCCCCTTCTCCCCGGGCACCCGCGCTCCCCGGTCCTCGTTGACCAGGGCGACGGGGATCCGGTCCAGATGTCCGTACGGGTCCCAGAAGGACCAGAGGTAGAGCGCGCCGTACAGCAGGGGCAGCAGCAGGAGGGCGGCGAGCGCGGCGCGCGGCAGCTTTCCCCTGCCGAAGCGTTTCAGCTCAAGCCCGGCGAGTCCCGTCGCCCGCATGGTCGGCCTCCTTCTCGGTGTGGGTGGTGCCGGGGGTACCAGGGGTGCCGGCGGTGACCGCGGTGGTGGTGCGCCCGGCGCCGGGGGCGGGGCTCCCGGCGGTGTCCGTGGCTGCGGCGCCGGGGGCCGCCCCCGGGCCGGTCCGCACGGTGAACACGTCCTGCGGGGCCTCGGCGCAGACGGCGAGCACGGTCGTGCCCCCGGCGGCGACCGAGCGCAGCAGCTCCCACGCCGCCGCCCGGCCCGCCGCGTCGAGCCCGAGGTCCGTGTCGTCGACCGCGAGCAGCCGGGGCCGGTCCAGCAGGGCCAGGGCCACCGAGAGCCGCAGCGACTCCAGCCGCTCCAGGTCCCGGGCCTGGGTCCGTCCTGCCTTCGGCAGGGCGGCGAGGTCGAGCCCGGCCGCTGCCACCGCCTCGTCGATCCGCTCGGCCACCGCCGCGCGTTCGCGGCCCGGACGGAGCAGCGCCCGCACGGGCCCGGTGTACCGGCTCCGGAGCAGGGCGCGTTCGCGCAGGTGCTCGGCGACGGTCAGTGCCGGGTCGAGCTCGCTGACGCCGGGGACCGGTCCGAGGGCGGTGACGCGGCGGACCGCCGCGAGCCGGCCCGGCAGTGCGAACCCGCCGGTCTCCGCGCGTCCCTCCGTGGTCCGCATCCGGCCGGTGAGCGCCAGCAGCAGTGAGGTGCGGCCGGAACCCGACGGCCCCTGGAGGGCGACGAGCGTGCCGGCCGCGGCATGGAACTCCACGCCCCGGAACGCCCATCCGCGCGGCCCGCGCACCCCGAGGCCGCGCACGTCGACGGCCGCGCCTCCGGGAGGCGCCGGGCCGGGAGCGGCCGTCGGCTCTTCGTCCGTCATCGGTCCCCCTTTGAACTGACTGGTCAGTGCAAAAACGTAGCCGCAACCTGCCCCCGAAGCAAAAGGCCAGGTCACCGAGGGCGTGAACCGGACTGTCAGTGGTACCCGACACCATGGACACATACGGCCACCGTGCCGTCACAGACGACAGGAGGATCGTCATGGCCAGCTCGTCCGCAGCCGCCGCCCCGCGGCGCCGCGCAGGCAGCCCTGCCCCCTCACCGACCGGTCCGCCCGACGACGTCCACCCCGTGTCGCGCCGGGCCGGAGCGCCGCCTGCCGCCCTCGACCTCCTCGCCACGGCCCACGCCGGCCTGACCGAGGCCGCCGTCCTCGACGTCCCCAACGAGCGCTACGCCACCGCACACCTCGCCGCACTGCGCGCCGCCGCCGCGGTGCTCGCCGCCCGCGGCCGCCCCGAGACCAGCAAGCGCCACCGCGAGCGCATCCGCAGCGCCTGGGAGGTGCTCCCCGAGATAGCGCCGGAGCTCACCGAGTGGAGCGCCCTCTTTGCGTCGGGCGCCGCGCGCCGGGCCCGCGCCGAGGCCGGTCTCCCCGGGGCGGCGAGCCGGCGCGACGCCGACGACCTGCTGCGCGACGTCGCGATGTTCCTGCGCCTGGTGGAGCGCCTGCTCAGCCTCCACCCCACCCTCCCGCTGCCGAGGAGCGGCCGCCCCGGCCAGGGGTGACCGGCGCCGGCGGCGGGCCCGGGCGGGCCTCCCGGCGGCCCGCCGCCGACCTGCCGCGGGGTGACGGGGCGGGAGGTGCGAGGCAATAGGGTGGAGTCCACCCGCACCACCTGCACCGTTCACGCTCCGCCGCCCGCGGCGGCACCGCGCCGAGGAGTCATCTGCCGTGTCGGACCAGCCGCGCCCCCGCGCCTCCCTCCGTACCGCCGTGGTCTGGGAGGTCCTCAAGGACGCCCTCGACCGCCAGACGAAGGCGACCGGCAGCGACAGCCTGGAGGTCCTGGACACCGGAGGCGGCACCGGCAACTTCGCCGTGCCCGCCGCCCGGCTGGGGCACCACGTCACCGTCGTCGACCCCAGCCCGGACGCCCTCTTCGCGCTGGAACGCCGGGCCGACGAGGCGGGCGTCGCCGACCGGGTGCGCGGGGTCCAGGGCGACATCCTCGGGCTCTTCGACGTGGTGCGGCGCGGTTCCTTCGACGCGGTGCTCTGCCACGGCGTCCTGGAGTACGTGGACGAGCCGGCCGAAGGCGTACGCAACGCCGTCGAGGCGCTCCGCCCGTCCGGCGCGCTCAGCCTGCTCACCGCCGGGTCGGGCGGCGCCGTGCTGGCCCGCGCCCTCGCCGGCCACTTCGCCGAGGCCCGACGGGCGCTCACCGACCCGGCGGGCCGCTGGGGCGACGGCGACCCCCTGCCCCGCCGCTTCACCGCCGACCAGCTCTCCGGCCTGGTCCGGGACGCGGGTCTCGACGTGGCCTCGGTGCACGGCGTACGGGTCTTCGCCGACCTGGTCCCCGGCGTCCTCGTGGACACCGAACCCGGAGCGCTCCAGGCCCTGCTGCAGCTGGAAGCGGCCGCCGCCGAGCTGCCGGCGTTCCACTCGGTCGCCACCCAGCTGCACGTCCTGGGAGAGCGAAGGGCCTGACGGCCCCGGGGCGCGGCACGGAGCGGGCGGCGGGGGAGCGGCTGATCAGCGGCGCGCCGCCGCACGGACCGGCGCATCACCTCCGGCTCCGGCCCCCCGATCCGGGCCCGGGCCCCGTATGATCGGGTGACAGGATCCGGCATGACGGATCGGTCGCCGGGGAATCAACGCCTCAAGGGCCGAACCGACATGGCGGTACGGACTGGCTGCTGGCTGGTGGGCGGGTTTCCCGGGGGTGAATCCCTGCCTATCCTGGAAGGGCCGCTTACCGGTCGCCCCCGCGGCCGACGACGAGGAGGACTCCGTGCCGCTCTCGGAGCACGAGCAGCGCATGCTCGAGCAGATGGAGCGAGCGCTGTACGCCGAAGATCCCAAGTTCGCGACAGCGCTCGAGGGAAGCGGACTGCGTACGTACACCCGGCGACGGGTCTACCAGGCGGTCGCTGGATTTCTGGTGGGTATCGCGCTCCTCATGGCCGGAATGGTCGCCCAGCAGATCTGGATCAGTGTGGTCGGGTTCCTCGTCATGCTCGGTTGCGCCGTACTCGCGGTCACCGGCTGGCGCAGGGCACCCAAGCCCGGGGAGCAGCCGCAGCGCGGTGCCCCGGCCGCCGGGCGGCAGCCCCGGCAACACCGGTCCGTGATGAACCGCATCGAGCAACGGTGGCAGCGCCGCCGCGACGAACAGGGCCAGTGAACCTTCCCCCGCCGCGGTGAGCGGGACGGGGACGGTAGGACGTACGGCGAGGGGCGGGACGCGCAGGACGCGTCCCGCCCCTCGGCCGTACCCGCTCAGCCCCGCGAGCGGGAGGGGCGCAGCGACCGGCCGAGGGCCGCGAACCGCTCCGAGAGCCGTCGCGCCAGTGCCGTCCGGCTCTCCGAGGCGGCCCACACCACCCGGACGGCCGAGCGGGGGGCGAGTGCGGCCCGGAGCCGGGTGAGCCGGCCCGCCCGGTCGGCCAAGCCCCCGCGCACGGTCACCGCGTCCTCGGCCAGTCGGCTCGCCGGAAGCGGCCGGGGCGCGTACAGCACCTGTTCCACCGCCTCCGCGACCCGCCGTGCCGCCGCCGCCGGCTCGTCCTCGAGACCACCCAGCCGGGCGAGGCGGCAGGCGGCCGCACGCGGGGTCAGCGCCTCGTCCGGGACGATGCCGTAGTCCCAGGCCGAGTCCGTGATCTCCCGCCAGACCGCCAGCGTTCTCGCCGCCGCGTCCGCCGGGGTCCGGCCGCCCGACCGGTACAGCCGCCGGTCCCGCACCCGGGTCCGCCACAGCAGGGGCGACAGGAGGAACAGCACGACCAGCACCACCCCGAGCACCCCCAGGACCACCGTGCCGAGCGGGAAGCCCGGCCCGCCGGTGTCCACGGCGGCCGGGGCCGCCGTCGCACCGCAGTCGCCCTCCCGGCGCATCTGCGCCGGGCAGCTCTCCGAGGCGGACGGGGCGGCCGACGGCCGCTCCGGGGCCGCGGTCGTCGGCGCCGCCGAGGGGTCCGCCGCCCCGGTGGGCGCCTGGGGCACCGTGTACGGGGGCACCGAACCCCGCGTCGGGGTGGGCTCGAACCGGGTCCAGCCCACGCCCTCGAAGTACAGCTCCGGCCAGGCGTGGGCGTCCCGCAGCCCCAGGGAGACCGAACCGTCCGCCTGCGTCGTGCCCGGGGCGAAGCCCACCGCGACCCGGGCCGGGATGCCCAGCGTCCGGGCCATCGCCGCCATCGCGAACGAGAAGTGCACGCAGAAGCCCCGCCGGTCCTTGAGGAACCGCGCGATCGCGGCCGATCCGGTCCCCGAGTTCACCTTCGTGTCGTAGGAGAAGCCGCCGTTCAGCGCGAACCAGTCCTGCAGCGCCACGGCCTGCTCGTAGTGGTTGGCCGAACCCCGCGCGACCTCGGCGGCGGTCTCCGCCACCACGTCCGGCAGGGCCGCCGGGACCTCGGTGTACTCGCGGGTCAGCTCCGCCGGGGGCAGCCCCGCCGACGCCAGTTGCCCGGCCGTCGGCTCCACCACCAGACTGCTGACCTCGTACTCCGCGCCGCGTGTGGTCTGCCCGCCGTCGCCGATGAGGGTGCGCCCCTCGGGCTCGTACCGCCAGCGGCCCTCGACCTCGACCTTCGTCGCCGGGTACGGCATCGGCAGGTAGTCCTGCCGGTAGCCCCCGGAGGCCGAGATCCGCGAGGTGATCTCCCGGGCGGCGACCCCCGCTCCGAGACCCGTCGGCTGCGGAAGCTGGTCCGGCACGTCCCGCAGGGCCCGCTTGGACGGCAGCCATTCGGCGCCGGTGAACCGGTCGAGCGAGAGGATGCGCAGGTAGAGGTCGCCGGGAGTGCCGTCGCTGGAGCGGTACGTCAGCACCTCCCGGTCCTCCGACTGGTTGAGGCTGTCCTGCAGCGAGACCAGCGGGTTCACCGCCGAGATCGTCCCCCCGCCGCCTCCCCGGCCGTTGCCGGTGCCGAAGTCGCCCAGCAGGCCGGTGCCGAGCGAGGGCAGCGCGTACGACACCGCCAGCGTGACGCCCAGCGCCGCCGCGCCGATCCGGCGCCCGGTCCGCACCGGCGACTTCACCACCGGCCGTACCCCGGTGCGGGGCGACGGCCCGCCGAAGAGCCGCCCCCACTGGGCGGTCCGGTCCCGGCCCTCGGCCAGCAGGAGCAGCAGATAGCCCGGCGCCGCGAGGGCGAACCACCATCGGCTCGCCCCGTCGTCGGACAGCCCCGCCGCCACCGAGTAGAGCGCCAGCAGCGGGAGCCCGGCGGGCGCCGCGGCACGCAGCGTCACCGCCAGCACGTCGACGAGCAGCCCCACCACGAGGACCCCGCCGACCAGCAGCAGCCGGATGCCGTCCGTCATGGGCGCCGGGATCGCGTAGCGGCCCACGTCGTCCACGCCCGTCGTCAGCAGGTCCCCCAGCCACTGGACCGCCTGCGGTCCGGGCAGCACCCCGAGCACCGCCCGGTCACCGGCGAAGACCGCCGTCAGCAGCACGAGCGCCACCACCACCTGCACGGCGACGGTCGCGGTCCGCGCCGCGACGAACCGGCGCGCCAGTGACCCCGCCCCGCTCTGCACGGCGAGCAGCAGGGCGGCCTGGCCGATCCACGTCCAGGGATCGACCAGCGGCAGCAGCGCCCCCGCCGCCAGCAGCGTCGCCACGCAGGCCCACAGGGCGAGCCGGACGGGACTGCTCATGACCATCCTCCGGAGAAGCCTGTCGCAGCGCCGCCACCGGCGGGCTGGGTGTCACCGGGCTGCCCGGCCCGCTGCCACACCTGGGCGAGGTCCGCCCCCGGCGGCACCGGCACCGCGGTCCAGCCCTCCTCGCGCAGCAGCCGCAGCCGCTCCCCGAACGGGACCGACGGCGTGGACCCCGCACCCGGCGCCCACGCCTCGCCGTCCAGGACGAACGCGACGGCCGCACCGCTGCGCCGCCGCATGGCGGCCGCAGTCGCCACCTGCTCCTCGTCGAGGTCGCCGAAGAAGGCGAGCAGCAGCCCTTCGTGCCCGCCGCGCAAGACGTCGTGCGCACCGCTCAGCCCGCTCGCGTCGGAGTGCTCGACGACCGCGAGGGCGTCCAGCATCGGCCCGGCCGCCTCCGCCGACCCGTGGGCGGAACCGGTGAAACCGTCACCGCCGTCGCCGGGCGCGGCCCCGCCCTCGTCCGTCAGCAGCCGTACGGCGAAGCCCCGCTCCACCAGGTGGGCCAGCGCGGAGGCCGCGGCCGCCACCGCCCACTCGAACGCGGCGTCGGGCCCGGCGCCCCGGAAAGCCGACCTGCGGGTGTCCAGCAGCACCGAGGCGCGGGCCCGCTGCGGCTGCTCCTCCCGGCGCACCATCAGCTCGCCGTACCGGGCGGTGGAACGCCAGTGCACCCGGCGCAGATCGTCACCGTGCCGGTAGCCGCGCGGCAGCACGTCGTCCTCGCCCGCCTGGGCGAGGGAGCGCTGACGCCCGTCGCCGTACCCGGAGGCCGCGCCGGTGAGACGGAGCGGGGGGAGCGCCTGGGTACGGGGGACCACCACCAGGGTGTCGTGGGCGCTGAAGGAGCGGGTCAGCTCGCACATCCCGAACGGGTCGGCGAGCCGCAGCTGGAGCGGTCCCAGCGGGTAGCGGCCGCGCAGGTCCGAGCGGACCCGGTAGGAGACCTCCCGCCGCCCTCCGGGCTCCATCCGGTCCAGCACGAAGCGGGGCCTCGGACCGAGCACGTACGGGACCCGGTCCTGGAGCATCAGCAGTCCGGAGGGGAGCCGAGAGGTGTTGTCCACCCGCAGGTGCACCCGTGCCTCCGAGCCGGCGGGCACCCGCGAGGGCGAGAGCCGCCGCGTCCCGGCCACCCGGTAGCGGGTGCGGTGGAGCGCGCCGACGCAGACGAGCGGCAGCACCGCGAGCAGCAGCCCGACCAGGAGCAGGTCCGCCTGACCCAGCACGTAGGCGCAGCCCGCGGCGGCGACGCCGGCGGCCAGGAAGGAACGCCCCCGGGTGGTCAGACCGCCGAAGGCCGCCCGCAGGGTGCCCCTGTCACCGGCGTCGCCGGCCGTGCCGGCGCGGGGGCCGGAGCCCCGGTGCGCGTCGTCCATCACGCCCGCCGGGCGCCGGGCGCGTACGCCGGTCCACCCTGCGGGTACGGGGGTATGCGCCGGTCGGCGCCACCGGAGCCGGGAGAGGTGGGCACGGGGGTGCGCTGGAGGATCTCCTGCACCACCTGCTCCGCCGTGCGGCGGTTGAGCTGCGCCTGCGCGGTGGGCAGCAGGCGGTGTGCGAGCACCGGCACCGCGAGGGCCTGGACGTCGTCGGGCAGCGCGTAGTCCCGGCCGCTCAGGGCCGCCGCCGCCTTCGCCGCCCGCAACAGGTGCAGGCTGGCCCGGGGGGAGGCGCCGAGCCGCAGATCCGGGTGGCCGCGGGTGGCCCGGACCAGTTCGACCGTGTACCGCCGCACCGACTCGGCGACGTGGACCGAGCGGACGGCTTCGATGAGCTTCACGATGTCGTGGGCGTGGGCCACCGGCTGCAGGTCGTCCAGCGGCGGGACCCCGCCGTGGGTGTCGAGCATCCGCAGTTCGGCGTCGGGACCGGGGTACCCCATGGACACCCGGGCCATGAACCGGTCGCGCTGGGCCTCCGGCAGCGGATAGGTGCCCTCCATCTCGACCGGGTTCTGGGTCGCGACGACCATGAACGGGTCGGGCAGCGCGTAGGTCTGCCCGTCGGTGGTGACCTGGCGCTCCTCCATCGATTCGAGGAGGGCGGACTGCGTCTTGGGCGAGGCGCGGTTGATCTCGTCGCCGATCACGATCTGCGCGAAGATGGCGCCCGGCTTGAATTCGAAGTCCTTGCTCTGCTGGTCGAAGACGGACACGCCGGTGATGTCCGAGGGGAGCAGGTCCGGGGTGAACTGGATGCGGCGTACGGAGCAGTCGATGGACCGGGCCAGCGCCTTGGCCAGCATGGTCTTGCCGACCCCGGGCACGTCCTCGATCAGCAGGTGGCCCTCGGCGAGCAGCACGGTCAGCGCGATCCGCACGACCTCGGGCTTGCCCTCGATCACGCGTTCCACCGACCCGCGCACCCGCTCCGTCGTGACGGTCAGATCAGTGAGGTTCGCTCGCTCGTCATAGGTGGTCACCCGGTCCTCCTCGGCCCTTCACGCACGGGCCCGCACCGCTGAACGGCGTGACCCACCCCGATTTGCGGACGCCTCTCCGGAAGCCCCGGAGCACGTCACCCCACGCATTGTTGTTGCCGTTACCGCTTCGTGTCACTCGCGCACGGACAACCAGGGCCGATATGTCGGGTGTTGTCGATATTCGGACCCCGGTACGGGGCCGGGACGCGCGCCGCGCCGCCCGGTGCGGCGGCACGGAGGAGGGATCGGCCACGCCGTCCCCCACGCGGCGGGACGGCGGTCGTGGGAGGTCGTGGGCGGCCGGAACGCGAGGTCCCGGCCGCAGCGGCGCCGGCGGCCGGGGCGTCAGGAGGCCGGGGTGATCTCGCGCAGCAGACCGGTCGTGACGTCGAAGACGAAGCCCCGGATGTCGTCGGTGTGGACGAGGAAGGGCGAGGTGCGGACCCGCTGGATGGACTGGCGCACGTCCTGGTCGACGTCGGAGAAGGACTCCACCGCCCACACCGGCCGCTGGCCGACCTCCAGCTCCAGCTCGTGGCGGAAGCCCTCGGTCAGCGACTCCAGGCCGCAGTTGGTGTGGTGGATCAGTATGACGCTGCGGGTGCCGAGGGCCCGCTGGCTGATGGTGAGCGACCGGATCACGTCGTCGGTGACCACACCGCCGGCGTTGCGGATGGTGTGGCAGTCACCGAGTTCCAGTCCCAGCGCGGCGTGCAGGTCGATGCGGGCGTCCATGCAGGCGACCACGGCCACCTTCTGGACCGGGCGGGCATCCATGCCCGGGTCGGTGAACGCGCTCGCGTACCGACCGTTCGCCGCCACCAGGCGGTCCGTGACGGAATCGCCGGAACGCGGGGCGTCCGGGGTGGTGGGGACGGCTGCGGGAGGGGTCTGCGCGGAAGTCGACATGGAGACGACGTTATCCGTCCCGCCTGCTCCGAGCGGCTCGGGGAAGAGGACAAAAAACGCCAACGAGGCTTGTTGTGAGCTAACCCACAGGACTCACCGCGGCTCGCCCGTCCGGGTGAGGACGAGGGGCCACCGGAGCGGGACGACGCGCAGAGCGGTTCGTTGATCCGGAATCGATCGAATGGCAGGGTGGACTAAAGTGACGCGAAGTTACCGACCGGCCCCGAAGGCCGGTTCCGTCCCGTCGGCACCGCATGTTCCGCGTGGCGATCCGGTCCTCGTGGTGGTGCTCGCGCTGGTGCGGTCCTCCGCAGCACGCGCAGCGCAGCCGCTCCGCCCTTCCCCGCACGTCCGATCCTCCCGTGATCCGCGTCGCACGTGCGGCCCGGCCCTCTCCCGCTCGCGGCCGGCCGGCGCCCCTTCCCCGGCGCCGGCAGACCTCCCCTTCCGAGCGGGCGGGGACCAGGCCGCACGTGCCGCCCCACGGACCTGAGCCTGAGAGGGCGCATTGAGCCAGACCCGACACGTCCCGGTGATGCTCCAGCGATGCCTGGACCTGTTGGCCCCGGCTCTGCGGGCGGACGGCCCCCCACCGGTGGTCGTCGACTGCACCCTCGGCCTCGGCGGCCACAGCGAGGCCCTGCTCACCGCCTTCCCCGAGGCGCGCCTGATCGCCCTCGACCGGGACAAGGAGGCGCTCCGGCTCTCCGGCGAGCGCCTCGCCCCGTACGGCGACCGCGCCACCCTGGTGCACGCGGTCTACGACGAGCTGCCGGAGGTGCTCGACCGGCTCGGCGTCCCGAAGGTCCAGGGCGTCCTCTTCGACCTCGGTGTCTCCTCCATGCAGCTCGACGAGGCCGAGCGGGGCTTCGCGTACGCCCAGGACGCGCCGCTCGACATGCGCATGGACCAGACCACCGGGATCGGCGCCGCGGAGGTCCTCAACACCTACCCGCCGGGCGAACTCGTCCGCATCCTGCGCGCCTACGGCGAGGAGAAGCAGGCGAAGCGGATCGTCTCGGCGGTCGTGCGCGCACGTGAGAAGGAACCGTTCACCAACAGCGCCCGCCTCGTCGAACTGATCCGCGACTCCCTGCCGCAGGCCGCCAAGCGCACCGGTGGCAACCCGGCGAAGCGCACCTTCCAGGCGCTGCGCATCGAGGTCAACGGTGAGCTCACCGTCCTGGAGAGGGCCATCCCCGCCGCGGTCGCCTCGCTCGCGGTCGGCGGCCGGATCGCCGTGCTCTCCTACCACTCGCTGGAGGACCGGCTGGTCAAGCAGGTGTTCGCGGCCGGTGCCGCGAACACCGCCCCGCCCGGGCTGCCCGTCGTACCCGAGCGGTACCAGCCCCGGCTCAAGCTGCTGACCCGGGGCGCCGAGCTGCCCACCGAGGAGGAGGTCGCCGAGAACCGGCGCGCCGCCCCCGCCCGGCTGCGCGGCGCCGAACGCATCCGCGCGGAGGAGCGGTGACCGCCCCCCTCGGGCGCGCCCCCTCCGAGGGCGCCGGATCACCGGAGGCGACGCGGTGAGCAGGCCGGCCGTGCCGCGGGGCGGACGGGCCGGCCGGCTCGCCCGGCTGATGCCGTCGGGGCCGAGCAACGCGGCCCGTACCCCCTTCATGCTGCTGGTCGTGGTCCTCCTCGGCGGTGGACTGATCAGCCTGCTGCTGCTCAACTCGGCACTCAACGAGGGTTCGTTCCGACTCAGCGAGCTGCGGAAGCAGACCACCGACCTCACCGACGAGGAGCAGGCGCTCCAGCGGGACGTGGACGGCTTCTCGCAGCCCGACGCGCTGGAACGGCGGGCCAGGGAGCTGGGCATGGTCCCCGGCGGCAGCCCCGCCTTCCTGAACCCGGACGGCACGGTCCGGGGCGTGCCCGCCGAGGTCACCGCGGACCCGCAGCCGTCCCCCGCCTCCTCGCCGCCGGAAGAGCCGCAGACGTCCGAAGACCCTGCGGCGACCGGTACGGCACCGGCCGACGGGACCGGCGCGGGCGCCGAGGACACGTCGTCCACCGGCTCAGCGGGCAGCACCCCACCCCTCGCCGTACCCTCCGCCGCGCCCTCCCCGACGGCCGCCTCCCCGGATCCGGCGTCCCCGGTCGCGCAGGGCGTCCAGGGCGCGCGGACCACCGGCACCGAGCCGGTGGCGGAAGCCGACGCCGAGGACGCGCGGGAGCGCGCCGCGGCGACCACGACCCCGACGACCCCGGGCAGGTGACGCAGTGCCGTCCAAGGAACCGCCGCGCCGCCGTGTGCCCGGCCCCGCACACCCCCGGAGGGCCGCGGGCGGCACGGGACGCCCCCGGCCGCCCGCCCGGCCCGAGGCACGCCGCCCGCACCCCCCGTCCGGCCGGAACCGCCCCGGGCCGCGCTCCCTGCGCCTGGGCAACCCGCGCCCCCGGCTGCGCCTGGTCAGCCTCGGCCTGACCCTCGTCATGCTGGTCTTCGTGGGCCGGCTCCTCCAGGTCCAGGCCATCGACGCGCACGCGTACTCGGCCAAGGCCCGGGAGAACCGCTACCTGGAGTACACCGTCGCCGCCGAACGCGGCGAGATCACCGACCGCAACGGGATCGCGCTGGCCACCAGCGTCGACGCGTACGACATCACCGCCGACCCCAAGATGTTCACCCCCGCCGAGAGTGAGATCCCCGACGCCCCCGAGCAGGCGGCCGCCCTGCTCGCCCCGATCCTCGGCAAGGACGCGGCCACGCTCACCGCGCAGCTCTCGAAGTCCGGCAGCCGCTACACCGTGCTCGCCCGGCGGCAGACCCCGCAGGTCTGGAAGCAGATCAAGGACCTCAAGGCGGTCCTCGCGGAGAAGGCGTCCGCGGCCGGCGCGGAATCCAACGCGCTGGCGGGCGTCTTCCAGGAGCCGACGACCAAGCGCGTCTACCCCAACGGCGATCTCGCCGCCGGGATACTGGGATTCGTCAGCGCCGACGGCAAGGGCGGCGGCGGTCTGGAGTCCCAGCTGAACGAGGAGCTCTCCGGCCAGGACGGGAAGATCAAGTACGCCCAGTCGGGTGGCCGCCGGGTGCCCACCGCCGGCGCCAAGGAGATCCCGGCGGTCGAGGGCACCGACATCGAGCTCACCATCGACCGGGACATCCAGTGGGCCGCCCAGCGGGCCATCACCGACCAGGTCGCGAAGTCCAAGGCGGACGGCGGTTACGTCGTCGTGCAGAACACGAGGACGGGCGAGCTGCTGGCCATGGCCAACGCACCCGGCTTCGACCCGAACGACCTCTCCGCGGTCGACGCCGGCTCCCTGGGCAACGCGGCGCTCCAGGACGTCTACGAGCCCGGCTCCACCGCCAAGGTGATGTCGATGGCCGCCGTGCTGGAGGAGGGCGTCGCCACCCCGGCCACGCACGTCACGGTGCCCAACCGGCTGCACCGCGGGGACCGGCTCTTCAAGGACGACATCGACCACAAGACCTGGTACCTCACGCTCAACGGCGTCCTGGCCAAGTCCAGCAACATCGGCACCATCCTGGCGACCGGTCAGCTCGGAAAGACCCAGCCCGAGGCGAACAGGGTCCTCTACTCCTACCTCCGCAAGTTCGGCATCGGCAGCCCCACCGGTCTCGGCTACCCCGGCGAGTCGGCGGGGCTCCTCACCAGGCCCCAGGACTGGTCGACCTCGCAGCAGTACACGATCCCCTTCGGCCAGGGCCTCTCGCTCAACGCGGTCCAGGCCGCCTCGGTCTACTCCACCATCGCCAACGGCGGGGTACGGATCGCCCCCACGCTGGTGCGCGGCACCAAGGGAGCCGACGGCCGCTACACGCGGGCGGCGGAGCCCGAGGAGACCCGGGTGGTCAGCGAGAAGACGGCCAGGGAGCTCTCCGCCATGCTGGAGTCGGTCGTCGACGACGAAGAGGGCACCGGCACCAAGGCGCGCATCCCGGGGTACCGGGTCGCGGGCAAGACCGGTACCGCCAACCGGGTGGATCCAGTCAGTGGTGTCTACGACGGCTACACCGCCTCCTTCGCCGGGTTCGCGCCCGCCGACGATCCGCAGATCACCGTCTACTGTGCGATCCAGAACCCCACCCGGGGCGACTACTTCGGCGGCCAGATCTGCGGACCGATCTACAAGAAGGTCATGGAGTTCGCGCTGAAGACCCTCCAGACCCAGCCGAGCGGCACCGCCCCGCCCGGACTGCCGGTCTCCTTCGCGCCGGGCGGCTGAGACGGCCGGGCGAGGGGGCGCGGGAGCGCCGCGGCGCGCGCCGGGCGGACGGAGGCGTTCCGCCCGGCGCCGCCGCACCGCGCGCCGGATCCGGCCGTGACCTCGTACGGACCAGGGGAGCACCAGTGACCACCATCACCCCCGATCCGGGGAACCGGAACGAGAAGTTCCGCAACCCCGGCCCCTCGCTTGGCGACAGCCCGGGTCAGCCCGGTACGCTCACCGCCGTGCCCCACGCTGATCAGTACCGAATCACCCAGAAGGACGCCCCCGTGAACTACCCGGGAGCGCCCCGACCGGAACGGCTGCGGCCGGTCCCCCTCGACGGGCCCGCGGCCCGCCTCGGACTCGAACCGCCCACTGCGGCGGAGGTCACCGGCATCACCCACGACTCCCGGGCCGTCCGCCCCGGCGACGTGTACGCCGCCCTGCCCGGTGCGAAGCTGCACGGCGCCGACTTCGCGGCCCAGGCGGCCGGGCTGGGCGCCGTCGCGGTCCTCACCGACCCGAGCGGCGCCGAACGCGCCGCCGCCACCGGTCTGCCGGTGCTGGTCGCCGAGGACCCACGCGCCGTCATGGGCGGCCTCGCCGCCGAGATCTACGGCAGCCCGGGCGCCGGCCTGCTCCAGATCGGGATCACCGGGACCTCCGGCAAGACCACCACCGCCTACCTCGTCGAAGGCGGCCTGCGGGGCGCCGGGCGCACCACCGGGCTCATCGGCACGGTCGAGACGCGCATCGGCGACGAGCGGATCAAGTCCGAGCGCACCACCCCCGAGGCCACCGACCTCCAGGCCCTCTTCGCCGTCATGCGCGAACGCGGGGTCGAGGCCGTCGCCATGGAGGTCTCCAGCCACGCGCTGGTGCTCGGACGGGTCGACGGCTGCGTCTTCGACGTCGCCGTCTTCAACAACCTCAGCCCGGAGCACATGGAGTTCCACTCCGGCATGGAGGACTACTTCCAGGCCAAGGCGCGGCTCTTCACCCCGGAGCGCAGCAGGCGAGGGGTCGTCAACTACGACGACGCGTACGGCCGCAGGCTCGTCACCGAGGCGGGCGTCCCCGTCACCACCTTCTCCGCCGAAGGGCACCCGGACGCCGACTGGCGGGCCGAGGACGTCGAAGTCGGCCCCCGGGACAGCACGTTCACCGTCGTGGGGCCGGAGGGCGAGCGGGTCACCGCCCGGGCCCCGCTGCCCGGCCCGTTCAACGTGGCCAACAGCCTCGCCGCGATCGTCACCCTGGCCGTCGCCGGCATCGACCCGCAGACCGCCGCCGACGGCGTCGCCGCCGTCCCCGGGGTCCCGGGGCGGCTGGAACGCGTCGACGCCGGGCAGCCGTACCTCGCCGTCGTCGACTACGCGCACAAGACCGACGCCGTCGAGTCGGTGCTCCGCTCGCTGCGCAAGGTGACCCGGGGCCGGGTGCACATCGTGCTGGGCTGCGGTGGCGACCGTGACACCACCAAGCGCGCGCCGATGGGCGCGGCCGCGGCCCGCCTCGCCGACACCGCCGTACTGACCTCCGACAACCCCCGCTCGGAGGACCCGCTGCGCATCCTCTCCGCGATGCTGGCGGGCGCCGCCGAGGTGCCGGTCCACGAGCGCGGCGACGTCCTGGTCGACGCCGACCGGGCCGCGGCCGTCGCCGCCGCCGTCGCCCGCGCCGAACCCGGTGACACCGTCCTCGTCGCCGGGAAGGGCCACGAGCAGGGCCAGGACGTCCACGGGGTGGTACGCCCCTTCGACGACCGCGAGGTCCTGCGCGCCGCCATCGCGCGGTCCCTGGGGCGTCCCGGCGCCGAGTCCGCCGTCCCCTCCCCGCAGCAGCACGAAGCCCACCACGAGAACAACAGTCAGGGATGACCAAGTGATCGCCCTCTCCCTCGCCGAGATCGCCGAAATCGTCGGCGGGCAGCCGCACGACATACCGGACATGGCGGCCACCGTCGACGGTCCGGTGGTCATCGACTCCCGGAAGGTGGAGCGCGGCAGCCTGTTCGCCGCGTTCGTCGGTGAACAGGTCGACGGCCACGACTTCGCCCGGGGCGCCGTGGCGGACGGCGCCGTCGCGGTGCTGGCCACCCGCCCCGTCGGGGTGCCCGCGATCGTCGTCGACGACGTCGTCGCGGCGCTCGGCGCCCTCTCCCGCCACGTCGTCGAACGCCTCGGGGTCCCCGTCGTCGCCCTCACCGGCTCGGCCGGCAAGACCTCCACCAAGGACCTCATCGCGCAGCTCCTGGAGCGCATGGGGCCGACCGTCTACCCGGCGGGCAACCTCAACAACGAGATCGGCCTGCCGGTCACGGTGCTGCGCGCCACCGAGGAGACTCAGCACCTCGTGCTGGAGATGGGCGCCCGGTACATCGGTGACATCCGCTACCTCACCGGACTGGTCCCGCCCCGGATCGGTCTCGTCCTCAATGTCGGCACCGCCCACATCGGTGAGTTCGGCGGCCGGGAGCAGATCGCCCAGGCCAAGGGCGAGATGGTCGAGTCGCTCCCCGAGGACGGTGTCGCGGTCCTCAACGCCGACGATCCGCTCGTGAGCGCCATGTCCTCCCGGACCGCGGCGCGGGTCCTCACCTTCGGGGAGTCGCCAGAAGCGGACGTACGGGGAGAGAACGTGCGTCTCACGGCGGACGGGCGCCCCGCGTTCAGCCTTCACACACCCACCGGGTGCAGCGAGGTGACCATGCGCCTGTACGGTGAGCACCACGTGTCGAACGCGCTCGCCGCGGCCGCCGTCGCCCATGAGTTGGGCATGCCCGTACACGAGATCGCCGAGGCGCTCTCCGAGGCGGGCTCCCTCTCCCGCTGGCGCATGGAGGTCACCGAGCGTCCGGACGGTGTGACGTTCGTCAACGACGCCTACAACGCGAACCCCGAATCCATGAGAGCCGCACTCCGTGCGCTGGCCGCCATGGGCCGGGACCGGCGGACCTGGGCGGTGCTCGGTGAGATGGCCGAGCTCGGTGACGAGTCGCTCTCCGAGCACGACGCGGTCGGACGGCTTGCCGTCCGGCTCAACGTCAGCAAGCTCGTCGCGGTCGGGGGAAGAGAAGCCTCCTGGCTGCAACTGGGCGCTTACAACGAGGGTTCGTGGGGTGAGGAGTCGGTGCACGTGTCCGACGCACAGGCGGCCGTCGACCTGTTGCGCAGTGAACTGCGCCCGGGAGACGTCGTGCTGGTGAAGGCGTCCCGGTCGGTCGGCCTGGAGAAGGTCGTCCAGGCACTGCTGGAGAACTCGACCGAGGGCGAGGTCACCGGCCGATGAGGCAGATCCTCTTCGCGGGGGCCATCGGGCTCTTCCTGACCCTGGTCGGTACCCCGCTGCTCATCAAGCTGCTCGCCCGCAAGGGCTACGGGCAGTTCATCCGGGACGACGGCCCGCGCACGCACGGCAGCAAGAAGGGCACGCCCACCATGGGCGGCATCGCCTTCATCATGGCGACGATCATCGCGTACGTCGTGGCGAAGGTGGTCACCGGTGAGGAGATGCGGTTCTCCGGCCTCCTGGTGCTCTTCCTGATGGCGGGGATGGGGCTCGTCGGCTTCCTGGACGACTACATCAAGATCGTCAAGCAGCGTTCGCTCGGGCTGCGGGCCAAGGCGAAGATGGCCGGCCAGCTGATCGTCGGCATCGCGTTCGCGGTGCTCTCGCTCCAGTTCGCCGACGTCCACGGCAACACCCCGGCCTCCACGCGGCTCTCGTTCGTCGAGGACTTCGGCTGGTCGATCGGGCCGGTGCTCTTCGTCGTGTGGGCGCTCTTCATGATTCTCGCCATGTCCAACGGCGTGAACCTGACGGACGGTCTGGACGGCCTCGCCACCGGCGCGTCGGTGATGGTCTTCGGCGCCTACACCTTCATCGGCCTCTGGCAGTTCCAGGAGTCCTGCGCCAACGCGATGGAACTCACCAACCCGAGCGCCTGTTTCGAGGTGCGCGACCCACTCGACCTCGCGGTCGTCGCCTCGGCGCTGATGGGTTCCTGCTTCGGCTTCCTGTGGTGGAACACCTCGCCGGCCAAGATCTTCATGGGTGACACCGGTTCGCTCGCACTCGGCGGCGCCCTCGCGGGCCTCGCCATCTGCTCGCGCACCGAGTTCCTGATGGCCGTCCTCGGCGGTCTCTTCGTGATGATCACCATGTCCGTCGTCATCCAGGTCGGCTCCTTCAAGATGACCGGCAAGCGGGTCTTCCGGATGGCGCCCCTCCAGCACCACTTCGAACTCAAGGGGTGGTCGGAGGTGCTGGTGGTGGTCCGCTTCTGGATCATCCAGGGCATGTGCGTGATCGTCGGTCTCGGACTCTTCTACGCGGGATGGGCAGCCAAGAAGTGAGTGACGCCAAGGGGGCCGACTGGCGGGGGAAGCACGTCACGGTCGCCGGACTCGGGGTCAGCGGGATCCCCGCAGCCCGGGCCCTGCACGGACTCGGGGCGCTGGTCACCGTCGTCAACGACGGCGACGACGAGCGCTCCCGCGCCCAGGCGGCCGGCCTGGAGGCGGAGGGGATCACCGTCCGCCTCGGCGACGGCGACACGCTGCCCGGCTCCACCGAACTGATCGTCACCGCCCCCGGCTGGAAGCCCGACAAGCCGCTCTTCCTCGCGGCCGCGGCGGCCGGTGTCCCCGTCTGGGGCGACGTCGAACTCGCCTGGCGGCTGCGGGGGGTCAAGGGCGGCGAACCGGCCCCCTGGCTCGCGGTGACCGGTACCAACGGCAAGACCACGACGGTCCGGATGCTCGCCTCCATCCTGGAGGCCGCCGGGCTGCGCACCGCGGCCGTCGGCAACATCGGCGTCTCCCTGCTGGACGCCGTGCTCGGCGAGGAGAGCTACGACGTCCTCGCCGTCGAGCTCTCCAGCTACCAGCTGCACTGGGCGCCCTCGGTGCGCGCCCACTCCGCGACCGTGCTCAACCTGGCCCCGGACCACCTCGACTGGCACGGCTCCATGGAGGCGTACGCCGCCGACAAGGGCCGGATCTACGAGGGCAACACCGTCGCCTGCGTCTACAACGCGGCCGACCCCGCCACCGAGGAACTGGTGCGGGGAGCCGACGTGGAGGAGGGCTGCCGGGCCATCGGCTTCACCCTCGGCACACCCGGGCCCTCCCAGCTCGGCGTCGTCGACGGCATCCTCGTCGACCGCGCCTTCGTCACCAACCGGCAGAAGCAGGCCCAGGAGCTGGCCGAGGTCGCCGACGTCGACCCGCCCGCCCCGCACAACATCGCCAACGCCCTCGCCGCCGCCGCGCTGGCCCGCGCCTTCGGCGTGAAGCCCGCCGCCGTCCGCGACGGCCTGCGCGCCTTCCGTCCCGACCCGCATCGCATCGAGCACGTGGCGGACGTCGCCGGGGTCGCCTACGTGGACGACTCGAAGGCCACCAACACCCACGCCACCGAAGCCTCCCTCGCCGCCTACGAGCCGATCGTCTGGATCGCCGGCGGCCTCGCCAAGGGAGCCGCCTTCGACGAGCTGGTGAGCGGTGCCGCCGAGCGCCTGCGCGGCGTGGTCCTCATGGGCCGCGACCGGGCCGTAATCCGCGAAGCCCTGACGCGACACGCGCCCGAGGTACCCGTGGTCGACCTGGACCGGACCGACACTGGGGCCATGTCCGAGGCGGTCGCCGAGGCCGCACGCCTCGCCCGCCCGGGCGACACCGTGCTGCTGGCTCCGGCCTGCGCCTCGATGGACATGTTCACCAACTACAACGAGCGGGGCGACGCGTTCGCGGACGCGGTCCGCGCACTCGCCGGCGACAGCGCCTGACAGGACCGGCCCCCGGGCCGTACCGTCCTGACCGGACGGCTCGGGCCGGAGGCCGCACGCCCGGAGCCCGGGCGGGCGTGCCGCCGCCCCGGGCACGATCAGCGGAGGGGACAGCGACTATGCCGGCCGATGAGGGTCCCGACGCCCGGGGGCGGGTCCGCGCGCGGACGCACGCGACGAGGACCGGCGCCTTCCGCACCCGTCCGCTCCCCGCGTACGGCTCGCCCGGGGCCGGGGTGCCGACGCACCCCGGGACGGCTCTGCGGGGACGTCTCGCCACCGGCTCCGGCCGCCGCCCCCAGCAGCCCCGCACCCCGGGACGGGCCGCCCCCGCCTCCGGCGACCCCCGCGGCGGTGGGGTGCGCCGGGCCTACGAGCAGGCACGGCGGGCCTGGGACCGCCCCCTGACCGCGTACTACGTCATCCTCGGCTCCAGCCTGCTGATCACCGTGCTGGGCCTCGTGATGGTCTACAGCGCCTCCATGATCAAGGCGCTGGAACTCGCCAAACCGAGCACCTACTTCTTCCGCAAGCAGTTCCTGGCCGCCGTCATGGGAGCCGGGCTGATGCTGCTGGCCGCCCGCATGCCGGTCAAACTCCACCGCGGGCTCGCCTACCCGATGCTGCTCGGCACGGTCTTCCTGATGGCGCTGGTCCAGGTTCCCGGGATAGGGAAGTCGGTCAACGGCAACCAGAACTGGCTCTACATCGGCGGACCGTTCCAGCTCCAGCCCAGCGAGTTCGGCAAGCTGGCCCTGGTGCTGTGGGGAGCCGACCTGCTCGCCCGCAAACAGGACAAGCGGCTGCTCACCCAGTGGAAACACATGCTGGTGCCGCTGATCCCGGTCGCCTTCATGCTGCTCGGCCTGATCATGCTCGGCGGCGACATGGGCACCGCGATCATCCTGACCGCGATCCTCTTCGGCCTGCTCTGGCTGGCCGGGGCGCCCACCCGGCTCTTCGTCGGGGTGCTCGGCTTCGCCGCGGCCATCGCCGTCCTGCTGATCAAGACCAACCCGAACCGCATGTCCCGGCTCGACTGCGTGGGCGTCAGCGAACCGGACGCCGCAGGCGGCTGCTGGCAGGCCGCGCACGGGATCTACGCGCTCGCGTCCGGCGGCTGGTTCGGATCCGGACTCGGCGCCAGCGTGGAGAAATGGGGGCAACTTCCCGAACCCCACACCGACTTCATCTTCGCCATCACGGGTGAGGAACTGGGGCTGGCGGGCACTCTGTCGGTGCTCGCCCTCTTCGCGGCTCTAGGCTATGCGGGTATCCGCGTGGCCGGACGCACGGAGGACCCCTTCGTGAGGTACGCCGCGGGAGGTGTGACGACGTGGATCACCGCGCAGGCTGTGATCAACATCGGTGCGGTGCTCGGCCTGCTGCCGATCGCCGGTGTCCCGCTCCCGCTGTTCTCCTACGGGGGGTCGGCCCTGCTGCCGACCATGTTCGCGATCGGGCTGATGATCGCCTTCGCGCGGGACGAGCCCGGCGCGAGAGCGGCCCTGGCCATGCGGAGGCCCGGGGTGAGATGGAAGACGATGAGACGGCGTGTCACCAGGCGCCCGTCCGGAGAGCGGTGAATTTCGGTGCATGTCGTACTCGCCGGCGGGGGGACCGCCGGCCACATCGAGCCCGCGCTTGCCCTCGCAGACGCCCTGCGCAGGCAGGACCCGACCGTGGGCATCACCGCCCTCGGCACGGAACGCGGCCTGGAAACCAGGCTCGTACCCGAGCGGGGGTACGACCTGGCGCTCATCCCGGCCGTACCGCTGCCGCGCAAACCCACACCGGAGCTGATCACCGTGCCGGGCCGGCTGCGCGGCACCATCAAGGCCGCCGAGCAGATCCTGGAGCGCACCAAGGCCGACTGCGTGGTCGGCTTCGGCGGTTACGTGGCGCTGCCCGGGTACCTCGCCGCCAAGCGCGCCGGCGTCCCGATCGTCGTGCACGAGGCCAACGCGCGCCCCGGGCTGGCCAACAAGATCGGCTCCCGGTACGCCCACGGCGTCGCCGTCTCCACCCCCGACAGCAAGCTGCGCGGCGCCCGCTACATCGGCATCCCGCTGCGCCGCACCATCGCCACCCTGGACCGGGCGCGGGTGCGCCCGGAGGCGCGGGCGGCCTTCCGGCTCGACCCCAACCTGCCCACCCTGCTGGTCTCCGGCGGATCGCAGGGCGCCCGCCACCTCAACGAGGTGGTCCAGCGGGTCGCGCCGCTGCTCCAGCGCTCGGGCATCCAGATCCTGCACGTGGTCGGCCCGAAGAACGAATTGCCGCGCATCGACAACATGCCCGGTATGCCGCCCTACATCCCGGTACCGTACGTGGACCGGATGGACCTCGCGTACGCGGCGGCCGACATGATGCTCTGCCGCGCGGGCGCGATGACCGTGGCCGAACTCTCCGCCGTCGGGCTGCCCGCCGCCTACGTCCCGCTGCCGATCGGCAACGGCGAACAGCGGCTCAACGCCCAGCCGGTGGTCAACGCCGGCGGCGGTCTGCTGGTCGACGACGCGGCCCTCACGCCGGAGTGGGTGCAGGCCCAGGTCCTCCCGGTGCTGTCCGACCCGCACCGGCTGTACGAAATGTCGCGGGCCGCGGCGGAGTTCGGCCGGCGTGACGCCGACGACCTGCTCGTCGGCATGGTGTACGAGGCGATTGCCGCGCGCCGCAAGGCGTGAGGCTGGGCGGGCCCGGGGCGTGGTTCCCGGGCCCGGCGAAGGAGCGAGCGTGGCCGGACCGACGACCGCCCAGCGCGGTTCAGGGCAGCAGGCGGACACCCCGGCGCGCGCGCCGCACGCCGGCCCCGGAAAGGGCGGGTCCGCCCGGCGCAGGGCACTGGTCCTCGGCGCCGCCGGGACCGCCCTGTGCGCCGGAGGGCTGGCGTGGGCGCTGTGGGGCTCCTCCTGGCTCCGGCTGGAGCGGGTCGGCGTCAGCGGCACCGACGTCCTCTCCGGGGCCGAGGTGGAGGCGGCGGCGGCCGCTCCGGTGGGCTCGCCGCTCGTCTCCGTGGACACCGGCGCGCTGGAGCGGCGGCTGCGGCAGAAGTTGCCCCGTATCGACACCGTCGTCGTCACGCGTTCCTGGCCGCACGGAATCGACATCGAGGTCATCGAGCGCAAGCCGGTGCTTTTGCTGGAAAAGGGTGCGAAATTCACCGAAGTGGACGCCCAAGGTGTGCGTTTCGCCACCGTGGACCGTGCGCCCGGGGGTGTTCCTCTGCTGGAATTGGCGCCGGAGCGGTCCGCGAGTCTGCGGCGCTTCGGCAGTGACCGTCTGTTGCGGGGAGCGGTCGAAGTGGCCGGTGACCTCCCCGCCGCCGTCGCCCGGGACACCAGGGTCGTGCGCGTCACCTCGTACGATTCGATTTCCCTGGAGCTGACGCGTGACCGGGAAGTGTTCTGGGGCAGTGGTGAACAGGGCGCGGTGAAGGCGAAAGTCCTGACGGCCCTGATGAAAGCGGCACCCGAAGCAGGACACTTCGACGTGAGCGCGCCCACCGCTCCCGCTGTTTCGGAGAGTTGACGCCCATGCGGGCTGACCAGCACCCTGGTTGGTCATCGCTACGGGTGATCACATAGGGTGAAAAGAAAAACGGGAGGTTCGGCGTGTTCGTTGAACGCGCGCCACTTGTCGACTTAGTGTCCTGTTCGGAAGAGTCCAGCAAGCAGACACACTGGTAACCCTAAACTTCAGCGTTAGGGTTTGGGTCGGCGTTCGGACCGTCCCCATCGACATCCGTCGTCGCGGCGGGCCACCGCAGAGCGACGACACGTAAATCGAGGCGAGAGGCCTTCGACGTGGCAGCACCGCAGAACTACCTCGCAGTCATCAAGGTCATCGGTGTCGGCGGCGGTGGTGTCAATGCCATCAACCGAATGATCGAGGTCGGTCTCAAGGGCGTCGAGTTCATCGCGATCAACACGGACGCGCAAGCGCTGTTGATGAGCGACGCCGACGTCAAGCTCGACGTCGGCCGCGAACTCACCCGGGGCCTCGGCGCCGGGGCCAATCCGGCAGTCGGTCGCAAGGCGGCAGAGGACCACCGTGAAGAGATCGAGGAGGTCCTCAAGGGGGCCGACATGGTCTTCGTCACCGCAGGAGAGGGCGGCGGCACCGGCACCGGCGGCGCACCCGTCGTCGCCAACATCGCGCGCTCGCTGGGCGCCCTGACGATCGGTGTGGTCACCCGCCCGTTCACCTTCGAGGGCCGTCGGCGCGCGAACCAGGCGGAGGACGGCATCGCCGAACTCCGCGAAGAGGTCGACACCCTCATCGTCATCCCCAACGACCGGCTGCTGTCCATCTCGGACCGCCAGGTGAGCGTGCTCGACGCGTTCAAGTCGGCCGACCAGGTACTGCTCTCGGGTGTCCAGGGCATCACCGACCTCATCACCACCCCCGGTCTCATCAACCTCGACTTCGCCGACGTCAAGTCGGTCATGTCCGAGGCGGGTTCGGCGCTCATGGGCATCGGCTCGGCGCGCGGCGACGACCGTGCGGTGGCCGCCGCCGAGATGGCGATCTCCTCGCCCCTGCTGGAGGCGTCCATCGACGGCGCCCGGGGCGTGCTGCTCTCCATCTCCGGCGGCAGCGACCTCGGTCTCTTCGAGATCAACGAGGCCGCCCAGCTGGTGAGCGAGGCGGCCCACCCGGAGGCGAACATCATCTTCGGTGCGGTCATCGACGACGCGCTGGGCGACGAGGTGCGGGTCACCGTGATCGCGGCGGGCTTCGACGGCGGTCAGCCGCCGGCCCGGCGCGAGAACGTGATCGGCGCCGGTGCCGCCAAGCGCGAGGAACCCGCGCCGCCGGCCCGCCCCGAGCCGGTCCGGCACTCCGCCGGACTCGGTTCCGTGCCGGTCCGCGAGGAAGCGCCCGCCGAGCCGGCGCCGGTCGCGAACGACGGCTCGCAGTCGCCGGTCGCCCCGCCGCACGTGCCGACGGCCCGCCCCTACCAGGAGACCCAGGCCGAAGAGCTGGACGTACCGGACTTCCTGAAGTGATAGACCGGCACCACACGGCTCCAGCGGTTTCAGCGGTACCCGCAGCGCATCCGTCCGGCGGCGCCGGCGCCCACTTCGCCTTCACCGACAGGTGGGGCGGGGTGAGCGCCGCCCCGTACGGGTCGCTGAACCTCGGCGGCGCGGTCGGAGACGACCCCGCCGCCGTGGTCGCGAACAGGGCCCGCGCGGCCGGCGCCCTCGGCTTCGCTCCGGAGCGGGTCGTCTGGATGAACCAGGTGCACGGCCGTGAGGTCGCCGTGGTCGACGGGCCCTGGGGCCCGGACCGCGAGATCCCGGCGGTGGACGCGCTGGTGACCGCCCGGCGGTCGCTGCCGCTCGCGGTGCTCACCGCGGACTGCGTGCCGGTCCTGCTGGCCGATCCGGTCGCCGGGGTCGTCGGGGCGGCGCACGCCGGGCGCCCCGGCCTCGTCGCCGGAGTCGTCCCCGCCACGGTGGAGGCGATGCTCGCCCTCGGTGCCGAAGCCTCCCGGATCGTCGCCCGTACCGGGCCGGCGGTCTGCGGCGGGTGTTACGAGGTCCCGGCCGCCATGCGGGACGAGGTCGCCGAGCGCGTCCCCGCCGCCCGGGCCGAGACCCGGTGGGGCACTCCGGCGGTGGACGTCGTCGCCGGAGTCCACTGGCAGCTCGACGCCCTCGGGGTGCGTGGTGCGGAGCGCTCGCCGTTCTGCACGCGGGAGTCGGACGACCACTTCTCGTACCGGCGCGACCGCACCACCGGACGGCTCGCCGGATACGTCTGGCTGGACGAGGACCCCCGGGGCGACCGGAGCCGCGAGGACGCACAGGACCACGAGGACGCAGCATGACGGACCGCAGCACGGAACTCGCCGAGAACCTGGGCCGGGTGGAGGAACGTATCGCCTCCGCCTGCGCCGCGGCCGGCCGGTCGCGGGACGAGGTCACCCTCATCGTGGTCACCAAGACCTACCCCGCGAGCGACGTGCGGATCCTGCACGGACTGGGTGTGCGTCAGGTGGCCGAGAACCGGGATCAGGACGCTGCCCCGAAGGCCGCCGATTGTTCGGATCTGCCGCTCACTTGGCACTTCGTCGGTCAACTTCAGACCAACAAGGTTCGTTCGGTTGCACGTTATGCCGATGTGGTGCAGTCGATCGACCGGATCAAGCTCGTTCGCGCACTCTCGGCGGCCGTGGACGGAGAGCGGGAACGCGAACTCGGCTGCCTCGTCCAGGTCGCCCTCGACGCCGGCGACGGCGAACGCGGCGACCGGGGCGGCGTCGCCCCCGGGGACGTGGCGGAGCTCGCCGACGCGGTCGCGGCGGCACCGGGCCTCAGGCTCGACGGCCTGATGACGGTCGCGCCGCTCGCCGGCCCGTACGCGGGACGGCAACGGGCCGCTTTCGAGCGGCTGATGGAAATCTCATCCCGCCTGCGCGCCGACCATCCGACTGCGAACATGGTCTCCGCGGGGATGAGTTCGGACCTCGAGGACGCCGTGGCGGCCGGAGCGACACATGTACGCGTCGGTACTGCGGTGCTCGGAGTCCGACCCCGGCTCGGGTAACGTCGCGAAGAAGGTCGGACCACAGCAGAAAATATGGTCATTCCCGCTCAGTACGGGGCAGACCACCGTGGATCGCTGGCACTTGGTGACGATTGCCGATCCACCACAGAGCGGAGGACTCGGAGCATGGCCGGCGCGATGCGCAAGATGGCGGTCTACCTCGGCCTCGTGGAGGACGATGGGTACGACGGTCCGGGGTTCGACCCCGACGATGAATTCGAACCCGAGCCGGAGCCCGAGCGGGACCGGCGCAGGCATCAGCCCGCGCATCAGGTGGAGCGCGAACGGGACGAACCGGTACGAGTGGTGCAAACCCCCGCGCCGCGCGAGCCTGTTCAGCTCCCCGCGGAGAGCGTGCGACCCGCCCGGATCGCACCCGTGGCATCCATCACACCTGAGCGCCCCAACCTGGAGAAGAACGCACCCGTGATCATGCCCAAGGTCGTCTCCGAGCGGGAGCCGTACCGCATCACCACGTTGCACCCCCGGACCTACAACGAGGCCCGTACCATCGGGGAACACTTCCGCGAGGGCACTCCGGTGATCATGAATCTCACGGAGATGGACGACACGGATGCGAAGCGACTTGTCGACTTTGCCGCGGGACTGGTCTTCGGACTTCATGGCAGCATTGAGCGCGTGACGCAGAAGGTGTTCCTGTTGTCGCCTGCTAACGTCGATGTAACGGCGGAGGACAAGGCCCGCATCGCTGAGGGCGGGTTCTTCAACCAGAGCTGAGAACACGACACGGGAACGACCCGGCCGGGAGGCCGGAGCTACGAGAGCCAGGGGAGAGGGAAGCGCGGTCATGGGCGTCGCACTCGAGGTGGTCAGCATCGTGCTGACGTGCTTCCTCATCGTGCTGATCTTCCGGCTGGTCATGGACTACGTCTTCCAGTTCGCGCGCTCATGGCAGCCGGGCAAGCCGATGGTGGTCGTTCTTGAGGCCACCTACACGGTCACCGATCCACCGCTCAAGCTCCTGCGGCGGTTGATTCCGCCGCTGCGTCTCGGGGGCGTGGCACTCGACCTGTCCTTCTTCGTTCTGATGATCATCGTCTACATACTGCTCAACCTCGTGGGTCGCATTGCGAGCGGCGTGTGAACGATACGGTCTTGCCGACTGCCGACGACTACGTAGAGGTGAAGAAGAGATGCCGCTGACCCCCGAGGACGTGCGGAACAAGCAGTTCACGACCGTCCGCCTCCGAGAAGGCTATGACGAGGACGAGGTCGATGCCTTCCTCGACGAGGTCGAATCCGAGCTGACGCGCCTGCTCCGCGAGAACGAGGACCTGCGCGCGAAGCTCGCAGCGGCGACCCGTGCCGCCGCGCAGAACCAGCAGCAGCAGGCCATGCGCAAGCCGCCGGAGCAGCAGCAGCAGGAGAGGCCCGGGGCTCCCGTGCCCGCCGCCATATCGGGTCCGCCGGTCCAGCAGCAGCCCCCGCAGATGGGTCCGCCGCAGCTGCCCGCCGGTCCCAGCGGCCATGGCCCCCAGGGTCAGCACGGCCCCGGCCCGCAGGGCCAGCACGGCCCCGGTCCCATGCAGGGCGGCCCGATGGGCGGCTCCATGGGCGGTCCGATGGGCGGCTCCATGGGTGGCCCGATGGGCGGTCCCATGGGTGGTCACGCACCCCAGCAGATGCAGCAGCAGATGCAGCCCATGCAGCAGATGCAGCAGCCCATGCAGCAGATGCAGCAGCCCGGTCAGGGCCCCGGCGGCGACAGCGCCGCCCGTGTCCTCTCGCTCGCGCAGCAGACCGCCGACCAGGCGATCGCGGAGGCCCGCTCCGAGGCCAACAAGATCGTCGGCGAGGCGCGCAGCCGCGCGGAGGGACTGGAGCGCGACGCGCGGGCGAAGGCCGACGCGCTGGAGCGGGACGCGCAGGAGAAGCACCGCGTGGCGATGGGCTCGCTGGAGTCGGCCCGCGCGACGCTGGAGCGCAAGGTCGAGGACCTGCGCGGCTTCGAGCGCGAGTACCGCACGCGTCTGAAGTCGTACCTGGAGAGCCAGCTGCGCCAGCTGGAGACCCAGGCGGACGACTCGCTGGCCCCGCCGCGGACCCCCGCCGCCGCGTCCCTGCCGCCGTCGCCCTCGCTGGCTCCGGCCGGTGCCGGTGCGATGGGTCACGGCATGGGCGCCGGCAACCACGGCGGCCCGCCGATGGGCGGCAACCCGTCCATGGGCCCCGGTCCGTCGTTCGGTGGGCAGCAGCAGATGTCACCCGCGATGACGCAGCCGATGGCGCCGGTGCGGCCGCAGGCGCCGCAGCCGATGCAGCAGGCACCGTCGCCGATGCGCGGCTTCCTCATCGACGAGGACGACAACTGACCGGCTCGCGCTCGCGGAGCGCGTAGCCGTCGGCAGGCTGAGGGCCGGGCCCCGGGGATCTCCCCGGGGCCCGGCCCTTTTCGTGTGTCTGCCGCGCGCCGCGTGCTTACCCGCCACCCGCCCCCGGAGTCCGCCGCCCGTCGCCCGCCGGCCCGTGCGGCGCGGCCGGTCACCGGTCCCGGGGACGCCGAAGGCCCGGCGGGAGAGCCGCCGGGCCTTCGGACGGACGCTCCCCGGTGGTCGGGGGCGGCCAGGATCAGTGCTTGCGGAGGCGGAAGCGCAGACCCAGGCCCTCGTCCTCGAACGGTGTGCCGTAGGAGTCGTCGGCCTCGCCCCGGGCGTAGTCCAGGGCGAGCACCTCGTCCGCGATCAGCGAGGCGTGCTCGGTGAGCGCCTCCGCCGTGGCGGGCGAGTCGGACGTCCAGCGCACCGCGATCCGGTCCGCCACGTCCAGGCCGCTGTTCTTGCGGGCCTCCTGGATCAGCCGGATCGCGTCACGGGCGAGGCCGGCGCGGCGCAGCTCCGGGGTGATCTCCAGGTCGAGGGCGACCGTCGCGCCCGAGTCGGACGCCACCGACCAGCCCTCGCGCGGGGTCTCCGTGACGATGACCTCGTCCGGGGTGAGCGGGACCGTCTCGCCGTCCACCTCCACCGACGCGGTGCCCTCGCGCAGCGCCTGCGACAGGGCGGCGGCGTCGGCGGCCGCGACGGCCTTGGCGACCGCCTGCACGCCCTTGCCGAAACGCTTGCCCAGCGCGCGGAAGTTGGCCTTCGCCGTGGTGTCGACCAGCGAGCCGCCCACCTCGGAGAGCGAGGCGAGCGAGGAGACGTTCAGCTCCTCGGTGATCTGCGCGTGCAGTTCGGTGGAGAGGGTTTCGAAGCCTGCCGCCGCGACCAGCGCGCGGGAGAGCGGCTGGCGGGTCTTCACGCCCGACTCGGCGCGCGTGGCCCGTCCGAGCTCCACCAGCCGGCGCACCAGCGCCATCTGCGTGGAGAGTTCCGGGTCGACCGCGGAGGCGTCGGCCACCGGCCACGAGGAGAGGTGCACCGACTCGGGGGCGTCCGGCGTCACCGGGACCACCAGGTCCTGCCAGACCCGCTCGGTGATGAACGGGGTCAGCGGGGCCAGCAGCCGGGTCACCGTCTCGACGACCTCGTGCAGGGTGCGCAGCGCGGCCCTGTCGCCCTGCCAGAAGCGGCGGCGCGAGCGGCGGACGTACCAGTTGGAGAGGTCGTCGACGAACGAGGAGAGCAGCTTGCCCGCCCGCTGGGTGTCGAAGCCGTCCAGCGCGGTCGTCACCTCGCCGACCAGGGCGTTGAGTTCGCTCAGCAGCCAGCGGTCCAGCACCGTGCGGTCCGCCGGCGCCGGGTCGGCCGCCGAGGGCGCCCACTTCGACGTACGGGCGTACAGGGCCTGGAAGGCGACCGTGTTCCAGTACGTCAGGAGCGTCTTGCGGACGACCTCCTGGATGGTGCCGTGACCCACGCGCCGGGCCGCCCACGGAGAGCCGCCCGCGGCCATGAACCAGCGCACCGCGTCGGCGCCGTGCTGGTCCATCAGCGGGATCGGGTCGAGGGTGTTGCCCAGGTGCTTCGACATCTTCCGGCCGTCCTCGGCGAGGATGTGGCCGAGGCAGACCACGTTCTCGTAGGACGACCGGTCGAAGACGAGGGTGCCGACCGCCATCAGCGTGTAGAACCAGCCACGCGTCTGGTCGATGGCCTCCGAGATGAACTGCGCCGGGTAGCGGCTCTCGAAGAGCTCCTTGTTCCGGTACGGGTAGCCCCACTGCGCGAACGGCATCGAACCCGAGTCGTACCAGGCGTCGATGACCTCCGGGACGCGGAACGCCTCCAGCCGGCAGTCCTCCTGGGTGCAGGTGAACGTCACCGCGTCGACGAACGGCCGGTGCGGGTCGAGGCCGGACTGGTCGGTGCCGGTGAGCTCGGTCAGCTCGGCCCGGGAACCGACGCAGGTGAGGTGGCCGTCCTCGCAGCGCCAGATGGGCAGCGGGGTGCCCCAGTAGCGGTTGCGGGAGAGCGCCCAGTCGACGTTGTTCTGCAGCCAGTCGCCGAAGCGGCCGTTCTTCACCGAGTCCGGGAACCAGTTGGTCTTCTCGTTCTCGGCGAGGAGGCGGTCCTTGACGGCGGTCGTGCGGATGTACCAGGACGGCTGCGCGTAGTAGAGCAGCGCGGTGTGGCACCGCCAGCAGTGCGGATAGCTGTGCTCGTACGGGACGTGGCGGAAGAGCTTGCCGCGGGCGGCCAGGTCCTCCGTGAGGGCCTCGTCGGCCTTCTTGAAGAAGACCCCGCCGACCAGCGGCAGACCCTCCTCGAAGGTGCCGTCCGGGCGGACCGGGTTGACCACCGGCAGGCCGTACGCCTTGCAGACCAGGAGGTCGTCGGCGCCGAAGGCGGGGGACTGGTGGACCAGTCCCGTACCGTCCTCGGTGGTGACGTACTCGGCGTTGACGACGAAGTGCGCCTCGGCCGGGAACGGGATCAGGTCGAAGGGGCGCTCGTAGGTCCAGCGCTCCATCTCGCGGCCGGTGTACGACTCCCCGGTGAGCTCCCAGCCCTCGCCGAGCGCCTTCCCGGCCAGCGGGCGGGCCACGACGAGGCGCTCCTCGCCGTCGGACGCCACGACGTACTCGACGTCGGGGTGGGCGGCGACGGCGGTGTTGGAGACCAGGGTCCACGGCGTCGTCGTCCAGACCAGCAGCGACGCCCCGCCGGCCAGCGGGCCGGAGGTGAGCGGGAAGCGGACGAAGACCGAGGGGTCGACGACCGTCTCGTACCCCTGCGCCAGCTCGTGGTCGGAGAGGCCGGTGCCGCAGCGCGGGCACCAGGGGGCGACACGGTGGTCCTGGACCAGCAGGTCCTTGTCGAAGATCTTCTTCAGCGACCACCAGACGGAGTCGACGTACTCCGGGTCCATCGTCCGGTACGCGTCGTCCATGTCGACCCAGTACCCCATGCGGGTCGTCAGGTCGGAGAAGGCGTCGGTGTGGCGGGTCACGGACTCACGGCACTTGGCGTTGAACTCGGCGATGCCGTACGCCTCGATGTCCTTCTTGCCGGTGAAGCCCAGCTCCTTCTCCACCGCGAGCTCGACCGGGAGGCCGTGGCAGTCCCAGCCGGCCTTACGGCCGACGTGGTAGCCCCGCATCGTGCGGAAGCGCGGGAAGACGTCCTTGAAGACGCGGGCTTCGATGTGGTGGGCACCGGGCATGCCGTTGGCGGTCGGCGGGCCCTCGTAGAAGACCCACTCGGGGCGGCCCTCGGACTGTTCGAGGCTCTTGGCGAAGACCTTGGCCTCGCGCCAGAAATCGAGCACGGCGTGCTCCAGCGCGGGCAGGTCGACCTGAGCGGGGACCGGGCGGTACTGCGGCGATGTCATGTTCGGGCTTCCTCCGGCGGACGTCTTCCACTTCCGTCGGAGGGACGAGAGCACGGGGCTCCCGCGGTACCACCCTCCTTGGCCCGGGCAGGTGCCCGCGGCCCCCTCATTGGGGTGCGATGCCGGGTCTACTTGCCTGCCTGCGGCGTTCTTCCGACGGCTCCGGGGTGATCTTCACGACGCGCTCGCCCCCGGGCTTCCACCGACCCCGGGTCGCTCTGGGCTGCGTACGACGCTACTCGTCCCATCCATGCCTCTCGCTGCGCCCAGTGTACGGGGCCGGACGCCGGGCGTCCGACCGGTTTTCCCCGGAGCGCCGCACGGGCTCGGCGGGGCCCCGCGATGACCCGAATGGCGCGTCGGGGGCCCGCGGAACTCCCGGCTCCGCACCCGGGCGGAATACCCGGCGGGGAGCTGGGCACAACGGATGCAGGCGCGCCGCGTCCGGGTACGGGGAGGGGTGGCAGGGCGGCGTGCCCCGTTGCCGAGGGTTATGGGCCGATTTATCGTCCCAGCACGATCCGCGAGCAGGATCACCCGAGGTGAAGGGGCCCCGCCCATGGTGGCGAAGAAGACCGTCGTACCGACGACGGCCGCAGCGGCGTCGGACGACGCGGCGGACGCCGGGACGTACGACGGGAGCGGCGGGGACGCCGGGGGCGGTCACGGCTCCGCGGCGGCCGGGAAGCCGCCGGGGAAGAAGACCGCAGCCGGGAAGTCCGTCGCGAAGAAGACCGCCGGGAAGAAGACCGCAGCCAGGAAGACCGCAGCCAGGAAGAGCGCCGCCGGGACGACGTCGGCCGGGAAGAGCCCGGCCGACAGGAGCGCGGCGCCCCGTACCAGTACGGCGAAGAAGGCCACACCAGCGGCCACGGAGGCGGCCGACGCCGCCGAGCAGACAGGAGAGCAGACGGTGGCAGCCAAGAAGACCGCGGCCCGGACCGCGACCGGCGGACAGAGCGCGACGGCGGTGCCCCCGGCACGCGTGGCGACGGCGCCCGGGGAGCTGGCCGTACGGCCCGGGGAGGATCCCTGGACGCCGGACGAGGTCGCCGGGGCGCGGGCGGAACTCACCGGGGAGGCCACCCGGCTCCGCTCCGAACTGGAGGCGTCCTCGGCGGCCATCGCCGGCCTGATGCGCGACTCCGGGGACGGAGCCGGCGACGACGAGGCGGACACCGGCACCAAGAACATCACCCGGGAACACGAGCTCTCGCTCGCGGCCCACGCCCAGGAGACCCTGGAGCAGACCGAGCGTGCCCTGGCCCGGATGGACGCCGGCACCTACGGCCTCTGCGAGGTCTGCGGCAAGGCCATCGGCAAGGCCCGTATGCAGGCCTTCCCCCGGGCCACCCTCTGCGTGGAGGACAAGCAGAAGCAGGAGAGACGCGGCTGACCACCGGGGGTGTCCGACGGACCGGTGCCGGATCACGGCCCCGGCACCGGACACCCCCGCGGCGTGTCCGGTGTCGTACCCTCGTCCTCAATCGGCACCACGGCCGTCTCCGCACGCCCTTCCGGGCGGCCGGGCGTGCGGGACCGGACACGACCAGGTTGAGGATTCACGTGGCAGAGGCGGAGCGCACCATCGAAACGCCGGACACCCCCGACGCCCCGGGGGCCGACGGTACCGGCCCCCGGACGCCCGCCGACGGCTCCGTCCCGGCCGACGGCCCCGTCCCGGCCGACGGCACCGGGGACACCGCGGAGGGCACGGAGAGCGGGGCCACCGCCGTCGCCGGCAAGGGGAGGCGGCGGCTGGTCGCGCTCTTCACCGTGGCCGTCGTGGCGTACCTCCTCGACCTGGTCAGCAAGACGCTCGTCGTCGCGAAGCTGGAGCACCACGCCCCCGTCGAGATCATCGGCGACTGGCTCAAGCTCGAAGCCGTCCGCAACCCCGGCGCCGCCTTCAGCATGGGCGAGGCCTTCACGGTGGTCTTCACGGTGATCGCCGCCGCGGTGATCGTCGTCATCATCCGGCTCGCCCGCAAGCTCCGCAGCCTGCCCTGGGCCATTGCCCTCGGTCTGCTGCTGGGGGGCGCGCTCGGCAACCTCACCGACCGCCTCTTCCGCGCACCGGGCGTCTTCAAGGGCGCGGTCGTGGACTTCATCTCACCCGCGCACTTCGCGGTCTTCAACCTCGCCGACTCCGCGATCGTCTGCGGAGGCATCCTGATCGTGATCCTCTCCTTCCGGGGACTGGACCCGGACGGCACCGTCCACAAGGAGTGAGGGCGCCCCGTCGGGGCGGTGCCCGGCGGCCGGCCATGAGCACCGGTCACGGCAGCGGTGACCGCAAGGCATACTCGACCAGGTGAGTACGCACCCCGAGATCCGCACCCTGCCCGTACCCGACGGCCTGGAGGGCGAGCGCGTCGACGCCGCCATCTCCCGGATGTTCGGGTTCTCCCGCACCAAGGCCGCCGAGCTGGCGGCCACCGGAAAGGTGCAGGTGGACGGTGCGGTGGCCGGGAAATCCGACCGGGTGCAGGGCGGTGCCTGGCTGGAGGTCGAGATGCCGCGGGCCGCGGCTCCGGTCCAGATCGTCGCCGAGCCCGTCGAGGGCATGGAGATCGTGCACGACGACGACGACATCGTCGTCATCATGAAGCCGGTCGGCGTCGCCGCCCACCCCAGCCCCGGCTGGACCGGCACCACCGTCATCGGCGGGCTCGCCGCGGCCGGTTACCGCATCTCCACCTCGGGGGCCGCCGAGCGCCAGGGCATCGTGCACCGGCTCGACGTGGGCACCTCCGGGCTGATGGTCGTGGCCAAGTCGGAGCGCGCGTACACCCTGCTGAAGGCGCAGTTCCGCGACCGCGTCGTGGAGAAGAAGTACCACGCGCTGGTGCAGGGCCACCCGGACCCGATGAGCGGCACCATCGACGCCCCCATCGGCCGCCACCCGAACCACGACTACAAGTGGGCCGTCGTCCAGGAGGGCAAGCCCTCCGTGACCCACTACGACCTCATCGAGGCCTACCGCGCCGCGAGCCTGCTCGACATCAAGCTGGAGACGGGCCGTACGCACCAGATCCGGGTGCACATGTCCGCGCACCGCCACCCCTGCGTCGGCGACCTCACCTACGGCGCCGACCCGACCATGTCCAAGCGCCTCGGCCTGACCCGGCAGTGGCTGCACGCCGTCCGGCTCGGCTTCGAGCACCCCTCGGACGGCAGTTGGGTCGAGTTCGCCAGCGGCTACCCGGACGACCTCCGGCACGCCCTCGACGTGATCGCCGCGGAGAGCGAATGAACCCCGGCGCCCCCACCCCGTACACCACCCGCCGCACCCGCGACGAGGCGGACCGCGCGGCCTGCTTCCAGGTCCGCAAGGAGGTCTTCGTCGGTGAGCAGGGGGTGCCGCAGGAGCTGGAGTACGACGCGTACGACCGGCCCGACGCCACCACCGTGCACGTGATGGCCGTCGCCGAGGACGGCACGGCGCTCGGCACCGGCCGGCTGCTGCACGGTGCGGCGGCGGCCGGGAAGACCGGCGGCGACCTCACAGTCGGTTCGCTGGGCCGGCTCGCGGTGACCGGGGCCGCCCGCGGCCTCGGCGTCGGGGCGGCCCTGGTCCGCGCCGTCGAGGAGGAGGCACGGGCGCTCGGGCTCGCCGCCGTCGACCTGCACGCCCAGACCCACGCCCTCGGCTTCTACGAGCGCCTCGGCTACCAGGCGTACGGCCCGGAGTTCCAGGACGCCGGGATACCGCACCGCGCCATGCGCCGCGCGCTCGCCCCCTAGCAGCGCGCGCCGCTCACCCGGGGCGGAGGAGTCCTCGCACGTCACGGACCCGTCGTGGCAGGGTGGAACCCCCGCCCGGCCGTGCGCCGGGCGGGCCCCTGCACGCTGCGGAAGGCTCTCCTCGTGGACCAGATGGCACTGCTCCTGCTGCTTCTGCTGGGTGCGGTGGTCACCGTCCCGGTGGGCGAGCGGCTGGGGCTCCCGGCCCCGGTGCTGATGACCCTCATCGGGGTGGGGATGGCCTTCCTCCCCTTCGTGCCGAACATCGACGTCCCGCCGGAGATCATCCTCCCCGCGTTGCTGCCACCCCTGCTCTACGCCTCGGTGCAGCGGACCTCCTGGCGGCAGTTCGCGGCGAACAAGCGGCCGATCTTCCTGCTCGCGGTCGCCCTGGTCTTCGTGACGACGGCGGCGGTCGCGGCCGTCGCCAACGCCGTGGTGCCCGGGCTTCCCGTCGCCGCCGCCGTGGTCCTCGGCGCGCTCGTCGCGCCGCCCGATCCGGTCGCGGCCACGGCCGTCGCCGGCTCACTCGGACTACCCCGCCGCCTCGTCTCCATCCTGGAGGGCGAGGGCCTCTTCAACGACGTGACCGCGATCGTCCTCTACCACGTGGCCGTCGCGGCGGCGGTGAGCGGCACCTTCTCGCTCCCCGAGGCCTTCGGGCTGCTGATCCTCTCGGCCGTGGTCGCCCTCATGGTCGGGCTCGCACTCGGCTGGCTCACGATCAAGCTGATGGGACTGCTCGGGGACGCCACGCTCCAGGTCGGCCTCACCCTGCTCGTACCCTTCGTCGCCTACGTCCTGGCGGAGGAGCTGATGGGCTCCGGGGTCCTCGCCGTCCTCACCACCGCGCTCTTCCTCGCCGAGCACACCGCCGACGCCGACGACGTGCTGGGCCGGCTGACCGGAGCGACCTTCTGGAACATCGTGGACACCCTGGTGACCGGGATCGCCTTCGGCCTCATCGGGCTGGAGCTCCACAACGTCTTCGGCACCGCCGACGGGCGGGAGCTGCGGATGGTCGGCTGGGGGCTCGTGATCGTCGCCGTGGTCGTCGGCGTACGGCTGCTCTGGCTGCTGCCGGCGACCTGGCTCGCCAAGCGGCTGCACACGCGGCGCGACGTGAGCGAGGAGATCCCGACCAGCTGGCGCGAGACCGTCGTCATGTGGTGGGCCGGGATGCGCGGGGTGGCGTCCGTCGCGCTGGCGCTCGCCATCCCGCTGAAGACCGACGACGGCCGGCCGTTCCCGGGCCGCGACGAGATCATCTTCATCGCCTTTGCGGTCATCATGGCGACCCTGGTCTTCCAGGGGCTCACCCTGCCGTGGCTGGTGCGCCGGCTCGGTGTACGGGCCGACACCGACGCCGAACGGGAGCTGGAGCGGCGGCTCGCGGTCCGGGCCGCGAAGGCGGCCAAGGCGCGGCTGAAGGAGATCCAGGAGGTGGAGGAGTTCCCCGACGAGGTGCTGGAACGGCTCCAGCGCGCCGCGTACGACATCGGGGCGCGCATCAGCCCGGACATGGTCGACGACGAGCGGCGCGACGCCTACGCCCAGCGTGCCAAGCGGCTCAAGGCGGTCAACCGCATCCAGCGGGAGCTGCTGTCGGCCGCCCGCCACGAGGTGCTCGCGGCCCGCAGCGAGGCGGGCTCCGACCCCGAGGTGGTCGACCGGGTGCTGCGCTTCCTGGACGTGCGCAGCCTGCGCTGATCACACCGGGCACTCAGCCGCGGCCGGTGTGCGCCGGCTTGCGCAGGGCCGGCCCGTGGCCGTCACGGCGGACCGAAGCGGCGGTGCGGGAGGTCAGTTCCGGCCACTGATCGCCCGCCGGGAGGGTGGCGGGCGCGGTTGCCACCCGGGGCAGGGCGTAGGGGTGGTGGTCCCGCAGCCAGGCGATCAGCTGCTCGCGCACGGCGCACCGGACCGTCCAGACGTCGTCCGCGTCCTTCGCGGTGACCACCGCCCGCACCTGGATGGTGGTCGGCGTGGTGTCCGTCACGGCGAGCGACCAGTCCCGGCCGTCCCAGGCCCCGCACTCGCCGAGGATGTCGCGCATCTTGTCCCGCATCGCCCCCATAGGGGCCGCGTGGTCCAGGTGGAAGTAGACGGTGCCGGTCATCTGCACCCCGCCGCGCGACCAGTTCTCGAAGGGGCGGCTGGTGAAGTACGACACCGGCATGGTGATCCGCCGCTCGTCCCAGGTGCGTACGGCGAGGAAGGTCAGGGTGATCTCCTCCACGGTGCCCCACTCGCCGTCCACCACCACGGTGTCGCCGAGCCGGACCATGTCGCCGAAGGCGATCTGGAAGCCGGCGAAGAGGTTGCCGAGCGTCGACTGGGCGGCGACACCGGCGACGATGCCGAGCACCCCGGCCGAGGCCAGCATCGAGGTGCCGACGGTCCGCATCGCCGGGAAGGTGAGCAGCATCGCGGCGACCCCGACCGTGGTCACCACCGCGATGACCACCCGCTGGATCAGCGTCACCTGGGTGCGCACCCGCCGGACCCGGGCCGGATCGCGGGTGGAGCTGGCGTAGCGGGCGTAGGAGGACTCCACGACGGTCGCCGCGGCGCGCACCACCAGCCACGCCGAGGCGCCGATCAGCACCAGGCTCAGCACCTGGCCGATCGCCTCGCGGTGGTCGCGCACCGGTTCGAGACGCAGGTGGGCGAAGGTGCCACGCAGCAGAGCGGCCCAGATCACCACCTGGAGGGGTGGCCGGCAGCGCCGCAGCAGTCCCCACAGGGGTGTGTCGGGGTGAGCGACGTCGGCCCGCCGCAGCAGCAGGTCCACCAGCCAGCCGAGCAGCAGGGTGACCACCACCGAGCCGCCCACGATCAGTAGCGGGCGCAGCACGTTCTCCATCCTCGTGTCCTCCGGGGTTCGGGTGGCAGCTGGCACGATGGGCGGCATGAACATCATGCTCTTCCACTCGACCTACGGGCTCCGGCCCGCGGTGCACGCCGCTGCCGACCGGCTCCGAGCAGCCGGCCACGAGGTGCGCGTGCCCGATCTGTTCGAGGGGCACACCTTCGAAACCCAGGCGGAGGCGGAGGCATACCGGGAGGAACTGGGCAAGGACGAGCTGCTCAAGCGCGCCGTACTGGCCGCCGCGCCCTACTCCGAGCAGGGCCTGGTCTACGCGGGCTTCTCGCTCGGGGCGGCCGTGGCGCAGACACTCGCCCTGGGCGACGAGAAGGCGCGCGGACTCCTGCTCTTCCACGGCACCTCGGACCTCGCCGCGAACGCGAGCACGGACGAGCTCCCGGTCCAGCTGCACGTCGCCGATCCGGACGCCTCGGAGCCGCACGACTGGCTGAACAGCTGGTACCTGGAGATGCGGCGGGCCGGCGCCGACGTGGAGATCTACCGCTACCCGGGCGCCGGCCACCTCTTCACCGACGACGGGCTGCCGGATTACGACGAGAAGTCGGCCGAGCTGGCGTGGAAGGTCGCGCTGGGCTTCCTCGCGACCCTCTGACGCCGTGCGGTGCCCGTGTGGCGACGGCGTGCCGCGGGCCACGCGGCGGGGTGCGCCGGTGCGTGGCCCGCGGGCGTGCCGGACGGTGGATCAGCCGCGGTAGGCGGCCCAGCTGTCGCTCATGCGCTGCACCTGGCCGGCGGTGAACTGGTACATGCAGGCGTCGTAGGTGTAGTCCATGAAGTTGTGGATCGGGTCGGCCCCGGTCTTGCTCGCGCAGCTGTCCCGTCCGGTCGGGCACGCGTACGCCGCGCTCTTCTCGGCCGGGGTGTCGGCCACGTAGTCCCCGTTTCCGTTGCAGCCGCCCTGGAAGGTGTGGTAGAGCCCCAGCCAGTGGCCGACCTCGTGGGTGGCGGTGTCGCCCTCGTCGTAGTTGGCGGCGGCGCCGCCCGGCAGCGAGGTGTCGAGGATCACCACCCCGTCCATGGCCGGGCTCGACGTGTAGGAGCTGGGGAAGGTGGCCCAGCCGAGGAGACCGCCGCCGAGGTTGGCGGTGTAGAGGTTGAGGGCGTTGGCCCCGCCCTTGTGCAGGGTGCTCTTCATCGTCTTCTCGGCGCTCGAACCGGAGCTGAGGTTGTACCACGTGGCGTTGTCGGTGTAGTCCGTCCCCGCCAGGGTGAAGCTGAACCCGGTGGCGGTGTTGCCCGTACCGGCTCCGGCGTACGCGCTGTTGAGCACGCTCAGCTGGGAGCTGACGGCGCTCGCCGAGAGCTTTCCGGTCGTTCCCGAGTGGATGACGTGCACGTACACCGGTATCGAGGCGCCGGCCGCCGCCGCGGTGACGCCCGCCGAGCGGCGCTGGGCGAGTCTGGTGCGCAGATCGGCGTCCATCTCCTTCGCGGCGGCGCTGCTGACGTCGTTGGGCTCGTGCGCCGCGCTGCCCGCGCCGGGACGGGCCTGGCGCGCGAGGGCGGAGCCCGCGTCGTCGGCGCAGGCGGTGGCCTGCGGAGCGGCGGCGGCGTTGACGGGGGAGGCGGACACCGGTGCCAGGGCCAGGGTGCCGGCCAGGGCGGCGGTGGCGAGCAGGTGGCGACGCACGTGGGGGGAGAGCTTCGAAAGAGCGCGCACGGGGACTCCTCGGGACGCGCGGGCGAGGGATTTCCTCGCCCGCCGCCGGGAGATTACGTGCCCATGTCATGCCAGCGGGAGGGCTCTTCCGGCCTGTTCGGGGGGCGGGCGGACAGGCCCCCCGAGGAGTGCGCCCCGTCCCGGGGCCGCTGCCGGAAGCGAGTCCGTAACCCGGCCGCACGTGCGGAGGGGCAGCGGGTCACTCCGTCCCCCCGGCCGTTACCCCGGGGACACACGGCCGTCGCGCGGGCCGTGGCCCGAATGTGCCGGGAGACCTCGGAGCGAACGCCCCGGAGCACGGGACGGGGGCGGACGGAACACGAGCCGTGTCCGTCCGCCCCCGTCCGGGAGCATCCCCGCGCGTCAGGCCTTGAGCGCCGCGTCGACCGCCTTGGTGAAGTCGGCCACCGTCATGGGCGCGCTGTCGCTGCCCTCGCCGGTCACGTTCTTGCCGTCCATCTTCAGGGTCGGCGTGCCCGTCACCCCACTGGCGTCGAAGGTCTTGGACATCTTCACCGCCCAGGAGTCGTAGGTGCCGTCGTTCACGTTCTTCTGGAACGCCTTGTTGTCCTTGAGGGCGTCCACCGAGTTCGCGACCTCGATGAGGTAGCTGTCCTTGGCGAACTTGTCCTCGCTCTCCTCGGGGTGGTACTTCGCCGAGTACAGCGCCGCCTTGTACTGCAGGAACGCCTCGGGGCTGACGTCGAGAGCCGCACCCAGCGCGCTGAGGGCGTTCTTGGAGCCCTCGCCGTTGTCGCTGTTGTCGATGAAGGTGGCGCCGACGTACTTGACCTTGTACTTGCCGTCCGCGACGTCCTTGCTGATCGTCTCGCCGACGGTCTGCTCGAACTGGGCGCAGATCGGGCAGCGGGAGTCCTCGTACATCTCCAGCGTCTTCTTCGCCGAAGCCTCGCCGATCACGACGGTGGTGCCGTTCTCACCCGTCGTGTTCTTCGGGGCGGCCACCGTCTTCGCGTCGCCCGCCGCCTCCCAGGCGTCCGGCTTGTTCAGCTCGTTGACGCCGTAGGCGATACCGCCGGCTATCGCCAGCACCGCGACGATCGAGACGCCGACGATGACCTGCTTGCGGGCCTTGTCCTTCTTGACCTGGCGCTCGCGCTCCGCGCGCAGCCGCTCGCGGGCCGCTGCCTTGTTCGCCTGGTTGTTGCGGTTGCTCATGATGCGTTCTCCGTGGGGATGTACGTGGAAACAGGACGGGAGGAGTCGATGCCGTGCCGGGGTTCAGGCCGGCAGCGGCGGTCCTCTCCGGCCCACGGAGTGCACGAGGGGACGCGCGGCGACGAACGGACGCCGGCCCACCGCACGCACCGCGTCCCCCACCGGCCGCCGGTACCCGGCGGCCGCCGCCACCGCCACGAGCAGCGGGCGGAACGCGGAGGCGGCCGCGGCCCGCAGCAGGGCCGCGAACGCGGCCTCGCCGCGCCGCAGCCAGGCCGCCGCCAGCAGCCCCACCGTCACGTGTGCGGCGAGCAGCAGCCACGGGACCACCGGCCCCGGGTGGATCGGCAGGGCCGCGGCGGCGGGAGAGCCGACCCCGGTCACCCGAGCCAGGGGGGCTCCCACCCCGTGGCCGTCGCAGAGCACGTCGAAACCGAGGGAGCGCAGCGGACCGGCCACCGGGCCGCCCGCGGCGCCGTAGCAGAGCTGCTGGCCGGTGGTGAAGACGGTGTCGGCGGCCAGCTCCAGCGGGACCAGCAGCCCCGCTATCGCGCCGAAGCCGCGCTCCCGGCCCGCCAGCGCGTACGCGGCGGCGAAGACCAGGACCGCCATCAGCGCCAGCGCGGTCACCGGCAGGGCGGTCCGGGAGAGCAGGACGTGGGAGGCGGAGGACAGCGTGACGACGAGCGCGGTGAAGAGCGCCGCGCGCGCGGTCCTGGGTCGCGTCCCTGATATGTCCATCGCCGGAGAGTCTCGCACGGCCCCCGGTAAGCGACTCCTAAAGGCCCGGGATTCACAGCCCCGGGATGCGGCCGTTGCGGAAGAGGTCCACGAAGATCCGGTGGTCCCGGCGGGCCCGTGCGCCGTAGCCGTGGGCGAAGTCGACGAGGAGATCGCCGAAGCCGTCCTCGTCGGCCGCGATGGCGGCGTCGATGGCCCGCTCGGTGGAGAACGGCACCAGCGAGTGACCGCTCTCGTCGTCGGCCGCCGCGTGCATGGTGGCCGTCGCCCGGCCGAGGTCGGCGACGACCGCCGCGATCTCGTCGGGCTCGTCGATGTCGGACCAGTCCAGGTCCACGGCGTACGGCGAGACCTCGGCGACCAGCTGCCCCGCGCCGTCCAGCTCGGTCCAGCCCAGCCAGGGGTCGGCATGGGCCTGGAGCGCCCGCTGCGAGATCACCGTGCGGTGGCCCTCGTGCTGGAAGTAGTCCCGCACGGAGGCGTCCCGGACGTGCCGGGAGACGGCCGGCGTCTGGGCCTGCTTGAGGTAGATCACGACGTCGTTCTCCAGGGCGTCGCTGTTCCCCTCCAGCAGGATGTTGTACGAGGGCAGCCCGGCCGATCCGATGCCGATGCCCCGCCGGCCCACCACGTCCTTCACCCGGTAGGAGTCCGGGCGGGTCAGGCTCGACTCGGGCAGCGTCTCCAGGTAGCCGTCGAAGGCGGCGAGGACCTTGTACCGGGTCGCGGCGTCCAGATCGATGGCGCCCGCGCCGGGGGCGAACCGGCGCTCGAACTCACGGATCTCCGTCATGGAGTCCAGCAGCGAGAACCGGGTGAGCGACCGGGCCACCCGGAGAGCGCCGAGCAGCGGACCGTCGGCGGTGTCCAGGGTGAAGGGCGGCACCTCGTCGTTCTTCGCGCCGGTCGCCAGGGCGTGGATGCGCTCGCGGTACGCGGCGGCGTAGATCCCGACCAGCTCGGTGATCTGGTCGTCGCTCAGCGCCTTGGCGTACCCGATCAGCGCGACGGAGGCGGCGAAGCGCTTGAGATCCCAGGTGAACGGACCGACGTACGCCTCGTCGAAGTCGTTGACGTTGAAGACCAGGCGGCCGTTGGCGTCCATGTACGTGCCGAAGTTCTCGGCGTGGAGATCACCGTGTATCCAGACCCGGCCGGTGCGCTCGTCGAGGAACGGGCCGCCGGAGGCCTCCTGGGCCAGATCGTCGTAGAACAGGGCGGCGGTGCCCCGGTAGAAGGCGAAGGCCGAGCCCGCCATCTTCCGGAACTTCACCTGGAAAGCGGCCGGGTCCGCCGCCAGCAGCTCCCCGAAGGCGGTCTCGAAGACGGCGAGAATCCGCTCCCCGCGGTCCTCCGCGCCGCTCTGCTGTTCCGACATCGCTGGGTGCCTCCTGGTACATGGCGTCGAACTTCGTCGGACATGGCGTTCACGACAAAGCGGACGAGCGTCCTCGCTCCTCCAACGCGCGACCGTACTCGCAAGTGCCCCTGGGTGTACCGAGCCGCGACGACGTGGACTCCGGGGGCCCTTCCGGACGGCCGCGGCGGGCGCCGGCCGCGGTCGTCGACGATCCGGGTGCGGCGCCGGGCGGTGCGTCGGGAGGGAGCGCACGGCCGGTCGCCGGTGGGCCGCCAGCAGTGCGTGCTCCGCCGGGGCGGCCGCCAACTGCTCCCTGCCGGTGGGGAGTACGGGCCCCGGCCCGGCCCGCGTCCGCGCGCCGGCGCACGGACGGACGTGAGGGGCGCTCCCGCCGATGACGGCGGGAGCGCCCCTCACTGCGGTGTCAGAGCCGTCAGTTGTGGCCGAAACGCCGCTGGTGCTTGCGGGCCACGTCCGCGGGGCTGCCCTGGGCCTGCGACTGCGAGGCGCCGCGGTCCTCGAACGACGTCGACTTCGCCTGCTCGGCTCCGCGCTCCGCGGCGGACGCGCGGTCCTGCTGGCTGCCCTGCTTGCGGTTCTTGTTCTTGGCCATGGTGAATGCCTCCTGTGGGGAGTCCTGGGTGCCAGGACCGATGTCAGATTCACATAGCCCCACAGAGCACGCATGTTGGATCATTACCATCCGTAGTGGACATCGCGGAGTACTTGTCACCAAGGCCCCATTCCGTCCCCGGTGGCGGGGGTCCCCGCATTCGCCACGCCGAAGATCGAGTTCCGGCCGTCTGTCTCCCTGCGGTCGGGCAGACTCGACGGAAACCCTGAGTAACCCGTTCGGCGAATTACCGGAAGAGGGTGGAACGCGTGGACCGTTGCGTCGTCCTGGTGGACGCCGGCTACCTGCTGGGCGCGGCCGCGAGTCTGCTGGCGGGCGAACCAGCCCGGTCGCGCATCACCGTCGACCACGCCGCCCTGATCCAGGGGTTGCGCGAGCTGGCCGAGGCCGACACCGAGCAACCCCTGCTGCGCATCTACTGGTTCGACGGGGCACCCGACCGCGTACCGCAGCCCGAGCACCGCAGGCTGCGGGTGATGCCGCGGGTCACCGTCCGTCTCGGCGCGCTGACCCGGAGCGACGGCCGCTGGGCGCAGAAGGGCGTCGACGCGGCCATGCACGCCGAATTGACCGAACTCGCGCGCAACCGCGCCTGCTCCGACGTGGTCCTGGTCACCGGCGACGGTGACCTGCTGCCCGGACTGATGTCGGCCAAGGAACACGGGGTCGCCGTCCACCTCTGGGCCGTCCAGGCCGCGGACGGCGACTACAACCAGTCCGAGGACCTGGTGGCCGAGGCGGACGAGCGCCGGGTGCTCGACCGCGCCTGGATCACCAGGGCCGTACGCGCCAAGGAGACCGGCGGGGTCTGCGCCCCGCAGCCCGTGCCGCGCCCCGAGATCGCCGCGATCCTCTCCGCGCCCCTGCCCGAGGCGGCCCTCGCGGCCTCCGCCGAACGCGCCTCGGAAGCCCAGGCCGCGGCCCGGGCCGGCGCCCCCGCGCCCGCCCGCCCGGACGCCGGCGCCCCGGAGTCCGGGCCCGGCCACAAGGGCGTCCCCACGCCCAAGGACCTCGCCGCCCTCCGCGCCGCCGCGGGCGCCCCCACCGCCCCGGCGCAGCCCGCGCCGAGCGCCACCCTGCGCTGGTCCTCGGACAAGGGCTGGGTCGACCGCGGCGGTGCGGGGGAGCCCCCGGAGACCGCCTCGCTGCCCACCCTCGCCCAGGTCACCACCGCCGAGCAGCGGTGGGCCGACCGCGAGGAGGACATCACCACGGTCGGCGGCGACCCCTTCGAGGTCGGCCAGGTCTTCGCCCGCCGCTGGATGGAACGGCTGCCGGAGACCGTCCACCTCCAGAAGCTCTCCACCATGTACCCGCGCATCCCGCACCGGATCGACGGCGAACTGCTGCGGTACGCGGCACGCTTCGGACTCCTCGCCCACAAGGACGACCAGATCGACGAGCACGACCGCTACGCCATCCGGGCCGGATTCTGGCGCGAGATCGACATCACCGCCGCCGCGGGGCACGCGCTCGCCCAGGAGTGATCCGGCGGCCCGCACCGGGGGAGCGTGCCGTGCTCCCCGCGCCCCCCGGGCCGCGGCCGACCGTTCCCGCCGGGCGCCCGGCGCCGGCGGGCCCGGCCCGGGGACCGGCCCCCGGCGCCGTCCGGACCGTCCGACCCCGTACTCTCGTACCTCGTGAGTACGGGCACAGCACAGGCGCAGAGGGCCACCGGGACCGTGTGCGCGGTGCGTGATCTGGTGAAGACCTACCCGGCCGTCCGGGGCCGCCGCGGCGCGCCCGCCGCAGCCGAGGTACGGGCCACCGACGGCGTCACCCTGGAGGTGCGGGCCGGCGAGATCTTCGGGCTGCTCGGCCCCAACGGCGCCGGCAAGTCCACCCTGGTGCGCCAGCTCACCGGATTGATGCGCCCCGACTCCGGGAGCGTCGAGGTCCTCGGCCACGACCTCGTGCGCCACCCCGACCGCGCCTCCCGGCTCATCGGCTACCTCGGCCAGGAGTCCACCGCCCTGGACGAGCTCACCGTCTCCCTCGCCGCCGAGACCACCGGGCGGCTGCGCGGCCTCGGTGTCCGCGAGGCCCGCGCCGAGCGCGACGCCGTCCTGGAGGAGCTCGGCCTCACCGAGCTGGCCGGGCGCCCCCTGAAGAAGCTGTCCGGCGGCCAGCGCAGGCTCGCCTGCTTCGCCGCCACCCTCGTCGGACGGCGCCCGGTGCTGATCCTGGACGAGCCGACCACCGGCATGGACCCGGTCGCCCGCCGGGCCGTCTGGGCCGCCGTCGACCGGCGGCGGGCCGAGCACGGCGCGACCGTCCTGCTCGTCACCCACAACGTCATCGAGGCGGAGACGGTCCTCGACCGGGTCGCCGTCGTCGAACGGGGCAAGGTCATCGCCTGCGACACCCCGCAGGGCCTCAAGGAACAGGTGGCCGGTGAGGTCCGCGTCGAACTGATGTGGCGGGAGCGCGCCCCGCTGGACGTACCGGAGGTCGCCGCCCTGCGCCCTTCGGCACAGGAGTCCGGGCGCCGCTGGGTGCTGCGCCTGAAGCCCGACGAGGCGCGGGCCGCCGTCGCGGCGGTGACCGGGGGCGCGGCCTTCGCGGCGCTCGACGACTTCACCCTGGCGACACCCAGCCTGGAAGACGTCTATCTGGCGCTCGGCGGGGACGCGGCGGACGCGCGCAGGGGACTGGTGAAGGGATGAGGGCGGCGGTGACGCCCCCGGCTCCGGCCGGGCGTGGACGCGGGGACGGGCGGGACGTGTGGGGACGGACAGCGGCAGTGGACGGGAGCGGTGCCAGGTGACGAGCATCGTGCCCGCCGAGGCGGTCTCCCCGCACGCCCCGCGGGCGGAGACGGACGCCGGCCCGCCCGCCGGGTGCTGGGTCGGGGAGCCGGCGCCGCTGGCGCCGCGCGCCCGGCTGCTGCCCGCGCTGGCCGCCGTCTACCGGGCGCAGCTCTCCCGGGCCCGGGTGGCCCGCATCCCGCTGCTGTTCGTGGCGACCTTCCAGTCGGTCGGCATCATGGTCATGATGCGCGGGGTCGTCGACGGCGGGAGCGAGGCGCGGTCCGTGGTCGCGGGCTCCAGCGTGCTGGTGGTCGCCTTCGTCGCGCTGAACCTGCTCGCCCAGTACTTCGGCCGGCTCCGTGCCGACGGCGGCCTCGACCACTACGCCACGCTGCCGGTGCCGCCGGCGGCCGTGGTGCTGGGCGCGGCGGGCGCGTACGCCTCGTTCACCGTGCCGGGCACGGTCTTCACGGCGGTCGCCGGGAGCGCCCTCTTCCAGCTGCCCCTGTCGCACCTGTGGGTGCTGGTCGCCGTGGTCCCGCTGGCCGGAGCCGCGCTGGCCGGGCTCGGCGCCGCGCTCGGACTCCTCGCGCCGCGCCAGGAACTGGCCACCCTGCTGGGCCAGCTCGGCATGTCGGCCGCGCTGCTGCTGGGCGTGCTGCCCGCCGAACGGCTGCCCCAGGTGGTGCGCTGGGCGCGCGACCTGCTGCCGTCGACGTACGGGGTGGAGGCGCTGGCCCGGTCCTTCGACGCCCACCCGGACTGGACGGTCGTCGCACTGGACCTCGGGGTCTGCGCGGCGGTGGGCGTGCTCTCGCTGGCCGTGGCGACCTGGGCGTACCGCCGCGCCGCCGTGCGCTGAGGCGCGGGGGAGCGCCGGAGAGCGGCGGCCCGTCCCGGGCCGGGTCCGGTGCGGCGGCGCGCGCGACCGCCTGGCACGATGGCACGGTGACCGCACCCCTGACGCCGCCCGACCCGCCGACGCCCCACGATCCCGGGCCGGTCCCTCCGGCGGGTTCGCACCTGGTCCCCGGCGCCGCCGGCCAGTGGCCGCCCGCCCCTGCCGAGGCGCGGGCCGCGGTCCGGCAGGCCGCCGCGGTCACCGTGGTCCTGGCCCTCGCCGGCGTCGTGCTCGGCCTGCTCTGGCTCTGGCTCGCCCCGCGCATCCCGTTGATCTCCGACAGCACCGCCGTCTACCTCAAGGACAGCGAGGGGGAGGAGGCGATCGGCGCGGACGGCACGTTCGCCCTCCTCGCCGCCGGATTCGGGCTCGTCTCGGCCGTCGTGGCCTTCCTGCTCCGCCGCACCGGCGGCATCGCGACGGTGGTGGCCCTGGCGCTGGGCGGAGTGCTGGGAGCCCTGCTCGCCTGGTGGCTGGGGACGAGCCTCGGCCCGACCTCGGACGTGGTCGCCCACGCCAAGGAGGCGGGTCGGGGGGTGACCTTCGACGCGCCGCTGGAGCTGCACGCGAAGGGCGCGCTCCTGGCCTGGCCGATCGCGGCGATGCTCGTGCACCTGATCCTCACGGCGGCCTTCGCGCCCCGGGACCCCGGACCCGGCATGCCGGGCGAGTACGGCGGCTGGGCGGCGCACGGCGCCGAGGAGGCGTACGGCACGGCCGGACGGCCGCTCCACGGCACACCGGACCCGGCCGGTACCGGCCCCGCGCCGCAGAGCGCGGTCCCGGCCGACCCGCAGGACGCGCCCGGCGCGCGGGCCCGCGCGCGGAGCGACCAGCGGGGACCCGCGGGACCCCAGCCGCCGGCCTGACACCCGGCCTGCGGCCCCCGGCCCGCGGCGGGCGTCACGCCCGGCGGGACGGCCCGCCGGGAGTCACGGGCGGCCGATCGGGGCGAGCACCGCGCCGGTGAGCCGCGCCAGGTCCGCCGCCGCCAGCTCCACCTCCAGGCCCCGCCGCCCCGCCGACACGCAGATGGTGGGGTGCGCCCCGGCCGAGGAGTCGAGGACCGTCCGCAGCCGCTTGCGCTGGCCCAGCGGCGAGATGCCGCCGCGTACGTACCCGGTGGTGCGTTCGGCCGCCGCCGGATCGGCCATGGCCGCCCGCTTCCCGCCGACCGCCGCCGCGAGCGCCTTCAGGTCCAGCGAACCGGCGACCGGAACCACCGCCACCGTCAGTTCGCCGTCCACGTCGGCGACCAGGGTCTTGAAGACCCGCTCGGGCGGGACGCCCAGCGCCTCGGCCGCCTCCTCGCCGTACGAGGGCGACGCCGGGTCGTGCTCGTACGCGTGGACCGTGAAGGCGGTACCGGCCGAGGTCAGCGCGACCGTGGCCGGGGTACCGCCCTGCTGCTTCTTCGTCTTCTTCGCCACGCTCGGAGGGTCCTCGGCTCGCTCGGGTGGGGGTCGGGGGTCAGTTCAGGTGCGTGGGGGCGCGGGTGAGGTCCACCGCGGGCAGCGACGGCAGGTGACGGATGACCGCCGTCTCCTTGCGGAGCAGGGTCAGCTCCTCGCGCAGCCGGGTCGCGGTGTCCGGAGCCTGCAGCAGCCGCTGCTTGGTGGCCACGTCCAGGACGGTGGCGGCGGCCACCAGGTAGGAGACGACGGACGGTTCGTCCGGCAGGTCGCCGCCCGTGGTCAGCGACTGTTCGCTCGCCCCGGCCAGGCGCTTCTGGTACGTGCGGAACGCCCGCATCACACCCTCGGCGAGGGTCCGGGCCTCGCCGGCCTCCGCGTCCTCCGCCACGTCCTCGACCTCGGCCGTCAGGTAGGGACCGCTCGTGTCCACCGAGAGCAGCCGGACCCGGGTGGTGCCGGTGGCGAGGACCTCGAAGGTGCCGTCGGCGCGCTCCCGGATCTTGGCCGCGTCCGCCACGCAGCCGACCCGGTGGAAGGACTGGATCGGGTCGTCGCCGAAGCCGCCGGCGGGGGTGCGCTCGACGGGCACCGCCGCGTCCGACGGCATCCCGGTACCGGTCACCGCCGTCTCCCGGCCGTCACGGACGGCCACCACGACGAAGCGGCGGGGCTCGGTGTCGTCGGTCTTCAGCAGCTCGCGCATCAGGGCGCGATAACGCTCCTCGAAGACGTTCAACGGCAGCACGAGGCCGGGGAACAGAACCGCGTTGAGCGGGAAGAGGGGCAGGTGCGCTGTGGTCACAACGCTCAAGCGTAATGGCCGGGCGGACCGCCGTGTCCGGCCCGGGCCCACAGCGGGGTCGCCGAGGCCACCTGGAGCCGCGCCCCGTCCCTCGCCTCCAGGAAACGGGCCAGCGCGTCCTCGCCCCCCGACGACCACGGGAACGACTGGGCGTACGGCCCGATCAGCCGGAACTGCTCCAGCGCCTCCTCCCAGCGGGCCCGTGCCACCAGCACGTACGCGAGGAGGTTGCGGATCCCCGCGGGCCACGGGTCGCCGGCCGGGTACCGGGCGGAGAGTCCGATCGCCAGATCGGCGGCGTCCTCGATCCGCTCCGGCGGCACGGCGGCGGTGGACCCGCCGGCGCCCGGGTCGAGGAGCAGGTGGAGGGCGGCGCGCACCGGCAGGCCCTGGACGAGGGAGTCCGGGGCGGCGTCCTCGGCGGCGCGCTCGGCGAAGTCGAAGCAGGCGCGGTGCGACCCCTGCCACGAGGCGGAGAGGTAGCGCAGCGCCGCCACGTGGCAGCCGTAGTGGTGCGGGGAGCGCCGGACCGCCTCCTCCCACACCGCCCCGAAGGCGGTGTGCGAGGCGCGGGTGCCGCGCGCGTGGTCCAGGGCGAGCCGCCAGGGGACCGGGTCGTGCGGATCGGCCTCGGCTGCGGCGGTGATCAGCGGGGCGACCTCCCGCAGCCGCTCCACCGCCGCGGGAGCCTCCCACGCCCGGCGCACCGCGAGCGCGGCCCGGACGAGAACCGCGTCCGGGTCACCCGGAGCGGCGGCCAGCCACTCCCGCAGCCAGCCGTCCCGGCCGTGGGCGAAGGCGGCCAGCCTGCCGAGGTAACGGTCCCGCAGCTCCCACGCGGCGGTGTCGCGGGTGGTGGCGAGGAGCTTCGCGGCCGGACCGTACGCGCCCTCGGCCGCGGCCACCAGCGCGGGGGAGAGCCGGCTGTCCGGGGCGTCGAGCATGACCGCGTCGGCCGGGGGAAGCCCTGCTGACAGCCGGAGGCTGTGCCGGACCCTGCGCGCGGTACGGAGCGGAGCGCGAAGCGAAGCCATGGTGCGGACCATTGAAAAACGCTGGTGGGAGAGGCGCCAGGGGGTAGCTGTGAAGCTTTGGTGCCGACGCGGGGGGATCTGGAGGGGTTGCCCCGCACAAGGTCAAGAGTCGGCAAAGAGAGGGAGCTTCCCCCGGGCATTCGCCCCCTCACCCCCGCCGCAGCAGCCGGGAGGCGCCGGCGGCGACCGTGGTGGCCAGCACCCACCCCACCAGCACCAGCCCGGCCGCCCCCCACTGCCAGCCGCCCGTCATCCGCCAGTAGCCGTCCTGGCCCAGACCGATCACCGGGATCAGCAGATCGAGCGCGTAGAGCGCCGGATTCCACTCCGGGTGCTCGTCACCCTTGATCGAGGCCGGCTCGTGCCGGGAGAAGGCCAGCGTGCTCGCCGCCCACAACACGGCCATCCACACCGCCGCGCGCCCCGGCCGGTAGCCGTACGCCACCGTCCAGTCCTGGAGGAACCCCCACAGCTTCCCGGCGACCGGCAGCGTCTCCCGGCGCCGGCGCTGCTTGGCGAGCAGCACCTCGCGGGCGTCCGCGTCCTCGCCGCAACTGCGCAGCACCGTCGCCAGCCGCTCGTACGGCTCGGGGACGTACTCCGGGGTGGCGGCGAGCACCCACTCCAGGCGCCGGGAGAGCGGGAAGTGGCCGTACGGCACGAGGTTCTCGTAGAAGAACCCGCCCATCGCCAGCCCGCCCGGCCCCGGCCAGCTGCTCGACAGGTCGATCAGGGTGACCACCCGCGCGCCGTTCAGCACGACCCGGCCCTCCTCGGGGCGCTCCGGGCTGAACCGGAGCTCGGGCACCACGATCCGGCGCAGCGACAGCTCCTCGTGGGGTTCCAGCACGAAGCGCGCCAGGTGCAGGTCGAGCACGTCCCCGAACCGGCCGTCGTCGAGCCGGACCCCGCCCCGGCACTCGAGGACCTGTGAGCGCGAACCGCGGGCGGGCGTCAGGTCCGACGTCGGCCCGTGGACGATGCCGTACGGGGGAGTGGTGCCCTGGTTCCCGGTCTCGGTGCTGACCCACGCCTCGGTCAGGTAGAGCGAGCGCTCCACCCGCAACTGCGGTGCGTTGAGCGCCTTGCGGCCCTCCGCCGCCCGCAGCCGGCTGCCGCGCAGGCTCAGCGAACCGCCCACCGTGGCCCCGCGCAGACTGACCTCGCCGTACGTCTCGATCATCTCCGCCTGGAGGTCCTGGGCGACGTTGAGCCCGTCGGCGGTGATCGCCCGGCCCCGCCGGTCGCAGCCCACGCTGATCTGGTTGATCAGCAGGTCCGTGCCGATCTGGGCGTCCGTCAGCCGTACGCCCCGGTCGACCCGGCAGCGCGGCAGATGGAGATCGCCCTCGGTGTGCAGCCGGGCCGCCTCCAGCCGGGGCATCGCGCAGCCGACCATCCGCAGCGTCGTGAAGTGGCACTCGGGGAAGACCACTTCCTGCTCGAAGCGGCAGCCGGTCAGCTCGACGTACGGCGACACCCGGCCACCGGCCAGATCCAGCTTGCCGGTGACGCGCACGCCCCTGAGTTTCAGCGCCGCCACCCGGCCCGGGCGGGCCGGCGGGCCGCTCAGCAGCAGCCGGGCCACGACCCGGGCCCCGACGCTGCGCCCCGGCCCCCACATGTGCGGGCCGAACGGATCGTCGCGTTCGGGGTCGTGGGTACGCAGGTCGAAGGTGGTTCCGTTCCGGAAGGACTGCCACATGCCCAGCTCCGCGGCGCTGAGTCCCTCCGGGATGTCGCTCTCGTGCGGCTCCGTCACTTGCGACCTCCCTGTGCACACGCTCTACTGCCGTTCTTCCCCCTGTGTGACCGTATGAACGGAAAACGGCACACAGAGTGACGCGGACGTGTATCAGCCACTGATACGGCCGACCGGACGGCTCGGGCGGTCTGAGAGAATTGGAGGTGTGATCACTCGAATCGATCTGCGCGGCGACGTCCTCCCCGAGGGCGCCCCCCTGCGCGACCTGCTGCCCCGTGCCGAGTTCGACGTGGAAGCCGCCCTGGAGACGGTGCGGCCCATCTGCGAGGACGTACGCCATCGTGGCTCCGCGGCAGTGATCGAGTGGGGGGAGAAATTCGACGGCGTACGCCCCGACTCGCTCCGGGTGCCCGCCGCCGCCCTCGCGGACGCGCTGCGGGAGCTCGACCCCGCCGTCCGCGCCGCCCTCGAGGAGTCGATCCGCCGCGCCCGCCTCGTCCACCGCGAGCAGCGCCGCACCACCCACACCACCCAGGTCGTCCCCGGTGGCACGGTCACCGAGAAGTGGGTGCCGGTCGAGCGCGTCGGGCTCTACGTCCCCGGCGGACGCTCGGTCTACCCGTCCTCCGTCGTCATGAACGTCGTCCCGGCCCAGGAGGCCGGCGTCGAGGGCATCGCCGTCTCCTCCCCGCCGCAGAAGGAGTTCGGCGGCCTGCCGCACCCCACCATCCTGGCCGCCTGCGCCCTGCTCGGCGTGGACGAGGTGTACGCCGCCGGCGGCGCCCAGGCCATCGCCCTCTTCGCCTACGGCACCGAGGGCGAGGACGGCTGCCGCCCGGTGAACCTCGTCACAGGCCCGGGCAACATCTACGTCGCCGCCGCCAAGCGCCTCCTCAAGGGGCGCATCGGCATCGACGCCGAGGCCGGACCCACCGAGATCGCGATCCTCGCGGACTCCACCGCCGACCCGGTCCACCTCGCCGCCGACCTGATCAGCCAGGCCGAGCACGACCCGATGGCCGCCGCCGTCCTCGTCACCGACTCCGAGGAGCTGGCCGCCGCCACCGAGGCCGAGCTCGCCCCGCAGGTCGCCGCATCCAAGCACGTCGCCGACCGCATCGCGCCGGCGCTCGCCGGCCGGCAGTCCGCGATCGTCCTCGTCCGCGACCTGGCGGACGGGCTGAAGGTCGTCGACGCGTACGGCGCCGAACACCTGGAGATCCAGACCGCCGACGCCGCCGCCGTCGCCGACCGCGTCCGCAACGCCGGCGCGATCTTCGTCGGCCCCTGGTCGCCGGTCTCCCTCGGCGACTACTGCGCGGGCTCCAACCACGTGCTGCCCACCGGTGGTTGCGCCTGCCACTCCTCGGGCCTCTCCGTGCAGTCCTTCCTGCGCGGCATCCACATCGTCGACTACACCCGTGACGCGCTGGCCGAGGTGACCCACCACGTGGTGACCCTCGCCGAGGCGGAGGACCTCCCCGCCCACGGCGCCGCACTCAAGGCCCGGTTTGGCTGGAAGGTTCCGCAGGCGTGACCCACGACGACACCACCCGCCCCACCTCTCCCGTCCGCCTCGACGACCTCCCGATCCGGGAGGAGCTGCGCGGCCAGTCCCCGTACGGTGCCCCCCAGCTCGACGTACCCGTCCGGCTGAACACCAACGAGAACCCCTACCCGCTGCCCGACGCCCTCGTCGACCGGATCGCCGAACGCGTCCGCGAGGCCGCCCGCGACCTCAACCGCTACCCGGACCGGGACGCCGTCGAGCTGCGCACCGGGCTCGCCGGCTACCTCGGCCGCACCGCCGGACACGAGGTCACCACCGACCAGGTCTGGGCGGCGAACGGCTCCAACGAGATCATCCAGCAGCTGATGCAGGCCTTCGCCGGCCCCGGCCGCACGGCCATCGGCTTCGAGCCCTCGTACTCGATGCACGCCCTCATCGCGCGCGGCACCGGCACCGGGTGGATCTCCGGCCCGCGCAACGAGGACTTCACCATCGACGTGGAGGCGGCGCGGAAGGCCATCGCCGAGCACCGGCCGAACGTCGTCTTCATCACCTCCCCCAACAACCCCACCGGCACCGCCGTCGGGGCCGACACCGTCCTCGCGCTGTACGACGCGGCGCAGGCGGCCCGGCCGTCCCTCGTCGTCGTCGACGAGGCGTACGGCGAGTTCAGCCACCACCCCTCCCTGCTCCCGCTGATCGCGGGCCGGCCGAACCTGGTCCTCTCGCGCACCATGTCGAAGGCGTTCGGCGCGGCCGGGCTGCGCCTCGGCTACCTCGCCGCCGACGCCGCCGTGGTCGACGCCGTGCAGTTGGTACGCCTGCCGTACCACCTCTCCTCCGTCACCCAGGCCACCGCGCTGGCCGCCCTGGAGCACACCGATACGCTCCTCGGGTACGTCGAGCGACTCAAGGGCGAGCGCGACCGGATCGTCACCGAACTCCGCGCCCTGGGCCACGAGGTCACCGACTCGGACGCCAACTTCGTCCAGTTCGGCCGCTTCGACGACAGCCACGCCATGTGGCGGGCGATCCTCGACCGGGGCGTCCTGGTACGGGACAACGGCGTACCGGGATGGCTGCGGGTCTCCGCGGGGACCCCGGCAGAGAACGACGCGTTCCTCGACGCGGTACGCGACATCAAGAAGGAGCACGACGCATGACGGGCGAGAGCCGCGTGGGCCGCGTGGAGCGCACCACCAAGGAAACCTCCGTACTGGTCGAGATCAACCTCGACGGCAGCGGAAAGGTCGACGTCGCCACCGGCGTCGGCTTCTACGACCACATGCTCGACCAGCTCGGCCGCCACGGCCTCTTCGACCTCACGGTCAAGACCGACGGCGACCTGCACATCGACTCGCACCACACCATCGAGGACACCGCCCTCGCGCTCGGCGCCGCCTTCAAGCAGGCGCTCGGCGACAAGGTCGGCATCTACCGCTTCGGCAACTGCACCGTCCCGCTGGACGAGTCGCTCGCCCAGGTCACCGTCGACCTCTCCGGCCGTCCCTACCTGGTGCACACCGAGCCGGAGAAGATGGCGCCGATGATCGGCGAGTACGACACCACGATGACCCGGCACATCCTGGAGTCCTTCGTCGCGCAGGCCCAGATCGCCCTGCACGTCCACGTCCCGTACGGCCGCAACGCCCACCACATCGTCGAGTGCCAGTTCAAGGCCCTCGCCCGGGCCCTGCGCTACGCCAGTGAGCGCGACCCGCGCGCGGCCGGAATCCTGCCTTCCACGAAGGGCGCCCTGTGACCGGCCTCAACACCATCCTGATCGTCGTCGGCCTCTTCCTGGCCGGCGGCGTCTACTCCTTCTCCAAGCAGGGCATGCCCAAGGGCGTCATCGTGCTGCTCTGCATCGCCTCCGCGCTGTGCCTGGTCGCAGGCGTACTGCGGATCCAGGGACTGTGGGACTGAGGAAGCGGGACAGATGAGCGACAAGAAGAAGGTCGTCGTCTTCGACTACGGCTTCGGCAACGTCCGTTCCGCCGAACGGGCGCTGGCCCGGGTCGGCGCGGACGTCGAGATAACGCGTGACTACGACAGGGCGATGAACGCCGAAGGGCTCCTGGTCCCCGGCGTCGGCGCCTTCTCCGCCTGCATGGGCGGTCTCAAGGCCGCCCGCGGCGACTGGATCATCGACCGCCGGCTCTCCGGCGGCCGCCCCGTGATGGGCATCTGCGTCGGGATGCAGGTCCTCTTCGAGCGGGGCATCGAGCACGGCGTGGAGACCGGGGGCCTGGACGAGTGGCCCGGCACCGTGGGACCGCTCCAGGCGGACGTCGTCCCGCACATGGGCTGGAACACGGTCGAGGCCCCCGAGGGCAGTCAGCTCTTCGCCGGGCTCGACCCCGAGGCCCGCTACTACTTCGTGCACTCCTACGCGGCGCACGACTGGAGCCTCGAAGTCACCAACGCCAAGATCCGTTCCCCCCGCGTCACCTGGGCCACGCACGGAGAGCGGTTCGTGGCCGCCGTGGAGAACGGTGCGCTGTGGGCCACCCAGTTCCACCCCGAGAAGTCCGGCGACGCCGGTGCCCAGCTGCTGACCAACTGGATCGAGACGCTGTAATGCCGAAGCTTGAACTCCTCCCCGCCGTCGACGTCCGCGACGGCCAGGCCGTCCGCCTCGTGCACGGCGAGTCCGGCTCCGAGACCTCCTACGGCTCCCCGCTGGAGGCAGCCCTCGCCTGGCAGTCGGCCGGCGCCGAGTGGCTGCACCTGGTCGACCTCGACGCCGCCTTCGGCACCGGCGACAACCGCGCGCTCATCGCCGAGGTGGCCGGAGCGATGGACATCAAGGTCGAGCTCTCCGGCGGCATCCGTGACGACGCCTCGCTGGAGGCGGCCCTCGCCACCGGCTGCCGCCGCGTCAACCTCGGTACCGCCGCGCTGGAGACCCCCGAGTGGGTCGCCAAGGTCATCGCCGAGTACGGCGACAAGATCGCGGTCGGCCTCGACGTCCGCGGCACCACCCTGCGCGGCCGCGGCTGGACCCGCGACGGAGGCGACCTCTACGAGACGCTCGCCCGCCTCGACTCCGAGGGCTGCGCCCGCTACGTCGTCACCGACATCGCCAAGGACGGCACCCTCCAGGGCCCCAACCTCGGCCTGCTCCGCGACGTCTGCGCCGTCACCGACCGCCCGGTCGTCGCCTCCGGCGGCGTCTCCTCGCTGGACGACCTGCGCGCGATCTCCCTGCTGGCGCCGGAGGGCGTCGAGGGCGCGATCGTCGGCAAGGCGCTCTACGCCAAGGCGTTCACCCTGGAAGAGGCGCTCAAGGCGGTCGCCGCATGACGGACTCCGCCCCCTCCGCGCCCGGCCCCGACGCCACCGGCGACGCCTCCCACCCCGCCGCCACCCCCGATGCCACCGGCTCCGGCGTGCGCCGGTTCGCGTCCGGGGCACCGTGGGAGGAGAAGTTCGGCTACTCCCGTGCCGTCGAACTCCCCGGCGGCCTCGTCCTGGTGGCCGGCTGCACCTCCGTCGTCAACGGCGCCATCGCGTCCGGTTCGCCGTACGAACAGGCCATGACCTCCTTCCAGGTCGCGTTCGCGGCCCTCGGGCAGGCCGGTCTCGGCCGCGAAGACGTGGTGCGCACCCGCATGTACGTCACCCACGCCCGGGACACCGACGACGTGGGCCGCGCCCACAAGGAGCTCTTCGACGACGTGCGGCCCGTCGCCACGATGGTGATCGTCGCCGGTCTCGTCGACCCCAGCCTGGTCGTCGAGGTCGAGGTAGAGGCCTGTCGGGGAGGGGCCCGGTGAGCCTCGCCGTACGCGTCATCCCCTGCCTCGACGTCGACAGGGGCCGGGTCGTCAAGGGAGTCAACTTCCAGAACCTGCGCGATGCGGGCGACCCCGTCGAGATGGCCAAGCTCTACGACGCCGAGGGCGCCGACGAGCTGACCTTCCTCGACATCACCGCCTCCAGCGGTGACCGCGAGACCACCTACGACGTGGTCCGCCGCACCGCCGAGCAGGTCTTCATCCCGCTCACCGTCGGCGGTGGCGTCCGCACCCCCGGGGACGTCGACAAGCTGCTGCGCGCCGGAGCGGACAAGGTCGGCGTCAACACCGCCGCCATCGCCCGCCCGGAGCTGATCCGGGAGATCGCCGAACGCTTCGGCAGCCAGGTCCTCGTGCTCTCCGTCGACGCCCGCCGCACCCCCGCGGGCACCTTCGAGGTCACCACGCACGGCGGCCGGCAGGGCACCGGCATCGACGCCGTCGAGTGGGCGCACCGGGCCGCCGAGCTGGGCGCGGGCGAGATCCTGCTCAACTCGATGGACGCCGACGGCACCAAGGACGGTTACGACACCGAGATGATCAAGGCGGTACGCGCCCGGGTCTCCGTCCCCGTCATCGCCTCCGGCGGCGCGGGCCGGCTGGCCGACTTCGCGCCCGCCGTCGGGGCCGGCGCCGACGCGGTCCTCGCCGCGTCCGTCTTCCACTTCGGCGACCTGCGGATCTCCGAGGTCAAGGGCGCCCTGCGGGAGGCCGGACACCCCGTCCGCTGAGGCACCGGCACGAGCGCGCACGGGGCACGGTCCGCCCCAAGACCGGCGATCTCGCCGATGCGTGACCCCGGGGAGCACCGCCAGAGTGGCCACCGCCAGCGAACGACGCGGCGGTACCACGCGGTGCACCCCGGGACCTCGGACGACGGTCCCCGGGAAGTGTCCGGCGGGGTACGCCCCCACCGAGAGGACTCCCCCCGTGCAGCACCTCCTCACCCCCGGCGACACGGCATCGCGGCGCCGGACGCCCATGAGCCGCTTCCGTGCCGTCAAGGGCATGTTCGCCGCGGCGGCGGTCACCGCCGGTCTGCTCACCGCGTTCAACCCGGCCGGAGCGCAGGCCGCCACCAACCCCTACGAGCGCGGCCCGGCGCCGACCTCCTCCAGCATCGAGGCGCTGCGCGGCTCGTACGCCACCTCGCAGACCTCCGTCTCCTCGCTCGGCGTCACCGGCTTCGGCGGCGGCACGATCTACTACCCGACGTCCACGTCGGACGGCACCTTCGGCGCCGTCGTCATCGCACCCGGGTTCACCGCCTACCAGTCGAGCATCGCGTGGCTCGGCCCGCGTCTCGCCTCGCAGGGCTTCGTGGTCTTCACCATCGACACCAACACCACGCTCGACCAGCCCGACAGCCGCGGCCGCCAGCTCCTGTCCGCGCTCGACTACCTCACCAAGAGCAGCTCGGTGCGCACCCGGATCGACTCCTCCCGCCTCGGCGTGATGGGCCACTCCATGGGCGGCGGCGGCACCCTGGAGGCGGCGAAGAGCCGCACCTCGCTCAAGGCGGCGATCCCGCTGACCGGCTGGAACACCGACACCACCTGGCCCGAGGTGCGCACACCCACCCTGGTGATCGGCGCGGACGGCGACACCATCGCCCCGGTGCTCACCCACTCCAAGCCGTTCTACAACACGCTGCCCGGCACGCTGGACAAGGCGTACCTGGAGCTGCGCGGCGCCACCCACTTCACGCCCAACTCGTCGAACACGACGATCGCGAAGTACAGCATCTCGTGGCTGAAGCGCTTCATCGACGACGACACCCGCTACGAGCAGTTCCTCTGCCCGCTCCCCTCGGCGAGCCTGACCATCTCCGAGTACCGGGGCACCTGCCCGCACACCTCGTAGGACCGCGGGGCCCGTCGGACCGGGAGCCGGATCGCCGTACGCGGTGGTCCGGCTCCTCGTGCTCGCGGGCGCCGGGGCTCAGCCGGCCACCGGCAGGGCGGCGGCTATCGCGTTCCGGTCCTTGCGGCCGACCAGCGGGAAGACGATCCGCAGTCCCTGGACGTCGTCGGGCGAGGAGACGACGAAGGACGAGTTGAGCAGGCGCTCCCTGATCCGGGTGCGGACGAGGCCGGCCCGCGCGAACGTCATCAGATGCTCCCCGGGCCGGGCGAAGTTCGGGTTGGCCCGGAAGACGAAGAAGTGGCGGTCCGTCATGACCAGGTACATGGGGACCGGTACGGGGATCACGCTCATGGCGCCCGCGCTGAGGATGGCCGAGGCAGCCGCGAAGGCCGCCGTCCTGCGTACGGAGACCGTCTTCAGGTTCACGATGGTCGACACCTCGACCCGTTCTCCGGGTGCGCGCAGAGGGGTGACGGCGGCGAGCAGCAGACGGTGGCGCTTGGCGTTCATGGATGTGCTCCTGGAAGGGGATGGTGCGGGGGCGGGCGACGCCACGGAAGACGTGCGCCGTCCCGTGACCGTCCCGCCCGGTCGTGCGCCGGCGAAGCGGGTCGGGCAAGGCCCCGGCCCGCGGCGGCCGGCTCACTGTGTCACACGCTCCCCACGCCTTCGGAGGGAGCCCGGGTCGAAGCCGCGGTCCGGGGGATCCGGGGATCCGGGGATCCCGGTGGGAGCGGTCGAGGAGGCGCGGGTGCGGTACCGGGCGAGTGCGGGCTCCCGACGGGGCGCCCCCGGCCGGATGAGCGCAACACTCGCCCGGTACTCCGGCCGCCGCTCACCCCGCCGCGAGGAACTCCGTGATCGCGGCGGCGAAACCCGGCTCGCGCACCACGGTCAGGTGGTCGCCGGGCAGCACCACCGGCCGGGCGCCCCGGATGGCGCCGGACAGCACCTCGGGACGTACGGCGAGCGGGTCGGCGTCCCCCGCCAGGACGAGGGTGGGCACCGTTATCCGGTCCAGCGGCACCGGGCCCCGGTACGCGGCGCGGATCTGGGCGGCCAGCGCGTACCGGTCGGAGCCGGTGGCGTCGGCCAACGCCCGGAAGCCCCGGGCCTGTTCGGGCACCTCGTCCAGGTCGTCGGCGATCAGCGCGGCCGACACCAGTTCGGGCGGCATCGCCCGGGTGTCCAGGCCACCCACCTCCACCACGCCCGCGCCGACGCCCCCGGTCACCAGCCGGGTGACCCGGGGATCGGCCGCCGCCGTCAGCAGCGCGACGATCGCGCCCATCGAGTATCCGGCGAGGTGGTAGGCGGGGACGTCCAGGTGGTCGGCGAGGCGCCGCACGTCCGCCGCCATCAACTCCTCGCCGTAGCGCGCCTCGTCGTGCGGCTTCTCCGAGGCGCCGTGTCCCCGGGCGTCCAGCGCGTACACCCGGCGGCCGGCCGCGAGGAGCGCCTCCACCACCCCCGGGCCCTCCCAGTTCAGCCGGGAGTGCGCGGCGAAGCCGTGCAGCAGGACGACGGGAGGCAGCGCCGGATCCGGATCGCGGGACCAGGACCAGTAGCGCAGAGTCAGCCCGTCCTCGGTGCGGAGGTCGGAACGGAGTTCGGTCGTCATGCCACGAAAGTACGTTCGGGGCGGGAGGGCGCGCCGGAATCTGTGCGCGCGCACAGGCGCGGGGCCGCCGCCCTGGGACGGCGCACCGCACCCGGCCGCCCGGACGGAAGGCGCGGACGCGTGTCTTCCGGCCCTGTTCACCCGGACGTAGCGTGCGAGTGTGACTCCCTCGACGACCGTGCACAGTCCGCTCCGGCTGTACGGCCGCAGCGGTGAACTCGCCATAGTGGAAACCTTCCTGGGCCGCCTCGCGCAGGGCGACGGCGGCGCCCTGGTGGTGACCGCGCCGCCCGGCCTCGGCCGCAGCGCGCTGCTCGACGCCGCGGTCGCCGCGCACCACGCCCGGAGCGGGGGGCCCGTGCTGCGGGCGGCGGCGGTACCCGCCGAGCGCCGTCTCGCACGCAGCGGCCTGCACGCCCTGCTCTGTTCGGCGCCGGGCCCGCTCTCCGTACCGGCGGACCGGGTGCTGCGCTCCGGCTTCACCCCGGACACGCTGCTCACCCTGCTGCGGGAAGCCGGCGCCGACCGGCCGGCGCTGGTCTGCGTGGACGACGCGCACGCCTGGGACCCCGAATCCAGGGCCGCCCTCGGCTTCGCCGCCCGCAGACTCGGGGCGGGCAGCCGGGCCGCCGTCCTGATCACCGCGGCCGACGAGACGAGCTTCGCCGGCCTGCCCGCCCTCCGCCTCGGCCCGCTCGACGACAGGGCGGCGGCCGCGCTGCTGGAGCGCCTCACCGGCAGGACGGACATCGACCCGGTGGTCCGCGGTGAACTGGTGCGGGAGGCGGCGGGCAACCCCCGGCTGCTGGCCGGGCTCGTCGGGCACCTCACCGCCGACCAGGTGGCCGGCCGCACGGTGCTGCCCTTCCCGCTGCCCGGCGGCGAGAGTGTGCTCGACGCCCACGCCGCCCAGCTCGACGGCCTCCCGGCCGGCACCCGCACCCTGCTGCTGCTCGCCGCCGCGGCCCAGGAACACGAGCCGGAGGGCACCGGTGCGGACGCGGGGCTGCTCCTGCGGGCCGGACACCGGGCCGGGCTCGGCGCCCCGCTGCTCGACCGCGCGCTCTTCGGGCCCGGCGGTATCCCCGGGATCCTCGAACGCACCGGCAGCAGGGTCCACTTCAGCCATCCGCTGCTCTCCCGGGCGGTGCTGCGGCACGCCCCGTCCGCGCACCGGCGGGCCGCCCACGAACTGCTCGCCGCGCTGCTCGGCCAGGTCCCCGCGCTTCCGCTGCCCGCGCTCGTGCAGCGCGCCTGCGCGGCCCCGGCACCGGACGCCGCCCTCGCCGACGCGCTGGAGCGGGCCGCAGCCGCCCCCCGGCCGCACGCCGAGCGCTCCGCCGCCCTCATCCGCGCCGCCCTCCTCTCCACGGACGAGGCGGAGCGGGCCGCCCGGTTCGCCGCGGCCGCCGAACACGCCCGCCTCGCGGGTGACACCGGCCGCGCCCGCGCCCTCCTCGCCCGCGTCGCCGCCGGACCGGGCACCCCGGTGCCTCCCGCGCGGACACCGGCGGGCACCGCGTCCCGGCGCGTACCGGCGGGCGGCCTCGCCCCGTTCACGCGCGGGATGCTCGCGCTGCGCGACGGACCGGCAGCCGACGCCCGCGAGGCCCTGCTCGCCGCGGCGGCCGGACTCGCCCCCCACGACCCCGGCCGTGCCGTCGCCGCCCTGCTCGCCGCGGCCGAGGCCGCCTGGGCGAGCGGTGACGCCATCGCCTACCTCGACGCCCTGGGCCGGATCCCCGACCGCCCGCACGACCCGTCGGTGGCGCCCTACCTCGCGGGCGTGCGGGCGGTCTTCGCGGGACGGACCGCGCAGGGCCACGAGCTGCTCGCCCAGTGCCTGCGCGCGGCCGAGGCCGACGAGGACACCGGCGCCCTGCTGCGGGCGACCGCCTGCGCGCTGGTGGTCGGCGAGGCCGAGAGCGCCTGCCGGGCCGGGGCCCGTGCCCTGGCCGCCGTGCGGAGCACCGGACCCGAGGTCCTTCTCGCGCACGCCCTCGAACAGCTCGCCTACGCGGAACTCCGGGCCGGCCGGCACTCCAGGGCGAGGGCGCACGCCCTGGAGGGCCTGCACGCGGCCCGCCGTACCGGGCAGTCCAACACCTCCACCCACCTGCACGCCGTCCTCGCGCTGGCGGCCTCGGTCGAAGGGCCTGCCGAGGCGTGCGCCGCCCACGCGGACACCGCGCTGGCCGGGGCGGGACCGCACGGTCTCGTCCAGGCCGCCACCCTCGCCACCTGGGCGGTCGCCCGCGCGGACCTGGCGGCGGGCCGTACGGGCGAGGCGGCCGCACGGCTCGCCCCCCTGGTGCGGCCCGGCCCGCGCCACGGCCACTTCGGCATCCGGATGCTCGCCCTGCCGTGCTACGTCGAAGCCGCCGTGCTGGCCGGCCGGAGCGTCGAATGGGCCGCCGAACTAGCCGACGGGGTACGTGAGTTCGAGATCTGGACGGCGCGTACCGTCGATCCGCACGCCCCCGCCCAACTCGCCCGCTGCCGCGCGCTGCTGGCCCCCGCCGACGAGGCCGAGGCGCGGTACACGGAGGCGCTCGCCCACCACGACGTGGCCGGCGGCGACTTCGAACGCGCCCGCACCCAACTCCTGTACGGGCAGTGGCTGCGCCGACGCCGGCGCACCCGCGAGGCGAGGGACCCGCTGCGCGACGCCCTGGTCGGCTTCGAGCGCTGCTCCGCCCGCGCCTGGGCCGAACGGGCGACCGGCGAACTCCGGGCCGCCGGCGAGGCGGTGGACCCGCCGGCCACCGACGGCGGCACGCCGGCCGGTCTCACCCCGCAGCAGCAACGCGTCGCCCGCTGCGTCGCCGAGGGCGCCACCAACCGGGAGATCGCCCGGCGTCTCTCGCTCAGCCCCCGCACCGTCGACCACCACCTGCGCAACGTCTTCGCCGTCCTCGGGGTCCGCTCCCGCACCGAACTCGCCCGTGTGATGGGGGAGTAGCGGCTGCCGCGGCGCCGCCCGACGCTCGGGTCCGCTCCGCCGGCCCGCTGACCTCGGGCGTTCCCCGAGCCGGTGCCGCTCCCGGGGCCGGATGTGTCCGGCAGGTTGCCGGACCGTGATGATAAGGACGCCGCACACCCCTAGGTACCGACTGGCCGGTATGTCATTCTGCGGGCGTCAGGATCGTTCGGTTGCGCTCGCGCCCCCACCGGGCCGAGTGCCCGGGCCGGCGCCCTCGGGTCCGGCCGAATCCCGGTGGAGGCCGCCATGCCACAGGTCGTACGCCCTCGGATCAGGGCGCTGCACACGACGCCCCCCGTCACCCCGCTGCCCCAGCGTTTCCGCTCCCTGGTCGACCGGGAAGCGGTCGGCGTACTGCACCGCGCGGCCCGGGTGCTCCTCGAAGAGCTGCCCGAACTGACCGAACGGCTCGTCGAGACGTTGTACGCGCAGGAGCCCGGTTACCGGGCGGCGATCGAGGCCGCCCGCGCCGACATCTGGCAGGAGGTCCACCACTCGCTGCGCCACAACGTCGGCTCGCTGATCCAGCCCCGCGAGTTCCGGGAGGCCGCCCACCGCACCACCCGGTGGATCGGTGAGATCAGGGCGGAGCAGCGCGTACCGCTCGACGCGGTCCTGCACGCGTTCCGGCTCGGCGGGGCGATGGTGTGGCAGGGGCTGGTCGACGAGACCGCCCGCCGCGACCCGGAGGACGTACGCCTCCTCGTCCACGTCGCCGCCGACGTGTGGAACTTCGTCGACGAGCACTGCCAGGTCCTCACCGAGGCCTACCGACAGGCGGAACGGCGGATCGACTGGCGCCGCGAGAACCAGCAACGGCTGATGACGGCGGCGCTGCTGGACGGCACCGCCCGCATCGCCGACCTGCCCGACGCCGCGACGATGCTGGGACTGGCGGAAGACGGCCGGTACGCGGTCCTCGCCGTGCGGACCGCCCACCGGGCCCCGCACGCCGCCACCTCCCCGCCCCTGGTCCTGCCGGACGGGACCACGGCGCTCTGGCACACCGGCGCCGACGCCGAACTGGCCGTCGTGGCACTGGAACCCGGTGCCTCCGCGGACCGGGCCGGCGAGAGCCGGCGGACGGCGGGGAAGCCCGGTCAGGGCGGCGGACTCGCCCTCCTGACGACGCGCATGACGGTCCCGGCCGGCGTCAGGGTCGGGGTCAGCTCCGTCGTCGAAGGGCTCGCGGCGCTCGGCGAGGCCCGGCGCCACGCCGAGACGGCCCTGCGGGCCTGCCCGGCCTCCGGCGGCCTCGTCCTGCTCGACGAGAACCTGCCGACCGCGCTGGTCGTGTCCTCGCCCGCCCTCGGGAGCGCGCTCGCCGACCGGGTGCTGGGGCCCCTCGACGGCATCGACCCCGCCGACCGCGACGTCCTCATCGAGACGCTCACCGCCTGGCTCGAAGCCGACGGATCGGCCCAGCGCGCCGGAGCCCGGCTCTACTGCCACCGCAACACCGTCCTGAACCGGCTGCGCCGGTTCGAGCAGCTCTCCGGACGCTGCCTGACCCGCCCGGCCGACGCGGTGGAGGTGTGCCTGGCCCTCGCGGCCCGGCGGCTGCTCGGCGGCTGAGCGGCCGCCCGGGAGCGGCGCCCGAGCGGCGTCGAGGACGGGCCGCATGCCCGCGGGGGCGGGGACGGGGACGGGGGCCGCGCCGGGCCGGGCCCGCCGTCCCGGGTGTGGCCGCGCACAAGGTGCGTGCCCGCCCCCTGTACCCGCGCATCCCCGAGTGCCCGTGCCCTGTACGCGGACCGGGCCCTCTGGTGCCGTACCCTCCATGTCCTCCTTTGCCGACGCGCGTTCCCTCGCAGTGGTGATCTTCCTCGGGTTCGTCGCGCTCTCCCTGCTGCTGTGCGGCCTCGCCGCCGCCGACCAGGACGACCCGGAACACTTCTACGCGGGCGGCGGCGCGGCCCTCGGCCCCGTCGGCGGAGGGCTCGCCATCGCCGGCGACTACATCTCCGCCGCCACCCTGCTCTCCACCACCGGCTCGGTGGCGCTCGCCGGCTTCGACGGGATGACCTTCGCCCTCGCGACCGTCGTCTCGCTGGTGCTCGTCATGCGGCTCTTCTCCGAACGGCTGCGGGCCGCGGGGGTGTTCACCCTCGGCGACTTCCTCGCCACCCGCCTCCGAGACCCCTCGGTCCGCAGGGCGCTGGGCATCGCCACGCTGGCCGTGCTGACCCCCCTCCTCCTCGTCCAGCTCACCACCGCGGGCAAGGTGATGGCAGCCATGTTCGGACTGCCGGAGGGGGCCGTGACCGGATGCACCGTCGCCAGCGGGGTCCTGATGGCCGGCTACTCCGCCCTCGGCGGCATGCGCGGCACCGGCTACGTCCAGATCCTCAAGGTCGGCGTGGTGGTCGCCGCCGTCACCCTGCTCGCCGGGCTCGTCCTCGCCCGGTACGGCTGGTCCCCCTTCGCCCTCTACGACGCCGCGCGCACCGGAAGCGGCGACGGCGCCCACTACGCCGTGCCCGGCGGCCAGTTCGGCCGCACCGGCACCGGGGCGCTGGACCTGATCGGCTTTCAGATCACCCTGGTCCTCGGGGCCGCCTGCATGCCGCACCTCACGATGCGCCTGCACCCGCTGCGCGACGCCCGCACCGCGCGCCGGATCCGGATCTGGGCCGTCGCCCCGGTCGCCGTCCTCTGCGCCGGGATCGTCGTGGTGGGGCTCGGCGCGTCCGCCCTGCTCGGCGCGGACGTGCTGCGCGCCGGGGACCCGGGCGGCAACACCGCCCTGCTGATGGTGACCGGCGCGCTCGACCCCGGGGCGGCGGGCCCCCGCCAGAGCCTGCTCTTCGCCCTCGTCGCCTGCGCCGCCTTCGCCACCACGCTCGCCGCCGTCGCCGGCATCACCCTCGCCGCCGCCTCCAGCGTCGCGCGGGACTTCGCGGCGCACTCGGGGGCCCAGGGCGAGGGCCGGGCGTCTGCCCGGGAGATCCGCCGGGCCCGCTGGGCCGTCGTCGCGATCGGCGCGCTCGCGGTCCTCGTCGCCGCGTACACCCACGAGCGCAACCCGCAGGTGCTGCTCTCGCTCTCCTTCGCGGCGGCCGCCTCCGTCCTGCCGCCGATCCTGCTGCACGCCCTCTTCAGGCCCGGTTTCACCGCACGGGGGGTGCGCTGGACGGTCTACGGGACGCTGCCGCTGATCGTCCTGCTGATGGCCTTCTCACCGGCGGTCTCCGGGACCCCGATCGCCCTCTTCCCCGACCACAACTTCCACTGGTTCCCGCTGCAGACCCCGGGGCTCGTCACCGTCCCGGCGGGGTTCCTGCTGGCCTCGCTCGGCTCCCGCCGCCCCGCCCGCACGCGCGGGCCGGAGGGGAAGGAAGCCGCCCCGGCCGCTCCCGCCACCGGCTGGCCGCGCCACGCCCGTCCGGACCCGCGGAGCCACGACACGACGGCCCCGCGGAGCCACGACACGACGGCCCCGCGGAGCCACGACACGACGGCCCCGCGGAGCCACGACACGACGACCCCGGCCTGAGACCACCCGTCGGGGCCGCCCCCGCGCGCCGCCGTTCGCGGGCCGCCGGGGGCGGCCGCCTCACATCCCCAGCTGCGTCAGCCGGAGCCGCTCCACCGCTTCCTCCCCGCCCTCCAGGCCCACCGTCGTCGCCGACTGCCGGCCGAACGCGAAGAGCAGCAACTCGCCCGGCTCCCCGGTCACCGTCACCACCGGCGTGCCCTTGCGCGCCACCGCCGTCCGACCGTCCGGGCGGCGCAGCACCAGTCCCACCGGGGAGCGGTGCCCCAGCATCCGGGCCGTCCGCTCCAACCGCGACCACAGGACGTCCGCGAAGACCGGGTCCAGCTCCCGCCGCGACCAGTCGGGCTGCGCCCGGCGCACGTCCTCGGCGTGGACGTAGAACTCCACGGTGTTGGCCACCTCGTCCACCTGCTTCAGCCCGAACGGGGAGAGACGCGGCGGCCCCGTCCTGATGAGCTGGATCAACTCCTCGTACGGCTTGGCCGCGTACTCCTGCCGCACCCGCTCCAGCCGGTTCTTCAGCGGGCTCAGCACCAGTCCGGCCGCCGCGTCGGCCCGGCGCTCCCGCACCACCAGGTGGGCGGCGAGGTCCCGGGTCAGCCAGCCGTCGCACAGGGTCGGAGCCTCGGGGCCCGCCGCCTCCAACAGGTCGGCGAGCAGAAGACGTTCACGCTTCGCATGGGTCGACATGCCGGCCAGCCTACGACTGCGGCACGCGGTCCGCCCAGTGGACCGGGCGCCGTCCGGCCCCCGCGGTCGCGGCACAATGGGGCCCATGAGCAGCACGCCCCCGTCCGGCACGCCCGGTACCCCGCCCGCAGGCACCCTCGATCCGGCCGTGGCCGCGCGCCTCAAGCGCGGCGCGGACGGACTCGTCCCCGCCATCGCCCAGCAGTACGACACGGGCGAGGTGCTCATGCTCGGCTGGATGGACGACGAGGCCCTGCACCGCACCCTCACCACCGGCCGCTGCACGTACTGGTCCCGCAGCCGCCAGGAGTACTGGGTCAAGGGGGACACCTCCGGTCACACCCAGCGCGTCGTCTCCGTCGCCCTCGACTGCGACGCCGACACCGTCCTCGTCAAGGTCGACCAGACGGGCGCGGCCTGCCACACCGGCGCCCGCACCTGCTTCGACCGCGACGTCCTGCTCACCACCGACACCCCGTGAGGCCTGCCGCCATGGATCTCGACACCTTCCGCAAGCTGGCCGTGGACCGGCGCGTCATCCCCGTCGTCCGGCGGCTCCTCGCGGACGGCGACACCCCGGTCGGCCTCTACCGCAAGCTCGCCGCCGAACGCCCCGGCACCTTCCTGCTGGAATCCGCGGAGAACGGCCGCACCTGGTCGCGGTACTCCTTCATCGGCGTCCGCAGCGACGCCACCCTGACCGCGCGCGACGGCCGGGCACACTGGATCGGCACCCCGCCCGTCGGCGTCCCGCTGGACGGCGACCCGCTCCAGGCGCTCCGTGCGACCACCGAGGCGCTGCACACCCCCCGCGACCTGGCGGACACCGAAGGGCTGCCGCCCTTCACCGGCGGCATGGTCGGCTACCTCGGCTACGACATCGTGCGCCGCCTGGAACGCATCGGCGACCACGGCGGCGACGACCTCCGGCTCCCCGAGCTCACCATGATGCTCACCTCCGACCTCGCCGTGCTCGACCACTGGGACGGCACCGTCCTGCTGATCGCCAACGCGATCAACCACAACGACCTGGAGAGCGGCGTCGACGAGGCGTACACCGACGCCGTCACCCGGCTCGACGCCATGGAGCGGGACCTGCGCCGCCCCGTCGAGAACGCCCCGGCCGTCCTGCCCCCCTCCGCACTGCCCCCCTACACCGCCCTCTGGGGCGGGCCGGCCTACCAGGAGGCCGTCGAGGACATCAAGGAGCGCATCCGGGCCGGGGAAGCCTTCCAGGTCGTGCCCTCCCAGCGCTTCGAGACCCCGTGCACCGCGAGCGCGCTCGACGTCTACCGGGTGCTGCGGGCCACCAACCCCTCCCCGTACATGTACCTCTTCCGCTTCGACGGGTTCGACGTCGTGGGCTCCAGCCCCGAGGCCCTCGTCAAGGTCGAGGACGGCCGCGCCATGGTCCACCCCATCGCCGGCACCCGGCACCGGGGCGCCACCCCGCAGGAGGACCAGGCGCTCGCCGAGGAACTCCTCGCCGACCCCAAGGAGCGCGCCGAGCACCTCATGCTCGTCGACCTCGGCCGCAACGACCTCGGACGCGTCTGCGAACCCGGCAGCGTGGAGGTGGTCGACTTCATGTCCGTGGAGAAGTACTCCCACGTCATGCACATCGTCTCGACCGTCACCGGCCGCGTCGCCGAGGGCCGCACCGCCTTCGACGTCCTCACCGCCTGCTTCCCCGCCGGCACCCTCTCCGGAGCGCCCAAACCGCGCGCCATGCAGATCATCGAGGAGCTCGAACCCAACCGCCGCGGCCTGTACGGGGGCTGCGTCGGCTACCTCGACTTCGCCGGCGACTCCGACACCGCCATCGCGATCCGCACCGCGCTGCTCCGCGACGGCACCGCCTACGTCCAGGCCGGCGCCGGCGTGGTCGCCGACTCCGACCCGGTGGCCGAGGACGACGAGTGCCGCAACAAGGCCGCCGCCGTGCTCCGCGCCGTCCATACGGCCAACCGGCTCCGCGACCACTGAGGCGGTAGGGGATAGTGGAAGGCGTGAGTGCCGTCCCCGTACCCCAGCCCCGTGCCCGTACCACCGCGTCGGACGCCCCGGCGAGCCGCCGGAGCCTGGCCCTCGGGCTGCTCCTCGGCGCGCTCGGGGCCGCCGTCGTCCTGCTGGCCTCCGGGCAGACCTGGGCCCGGGGCGACGCCGCCGTGGCAGGCGGCAGCATCCCGCTGACCGCTGACGGACAGGACGTCACCGGTGTCCCCGCCGCCCTGGCGATCGTCGGCCTCGCCGCGCTCGTCGCCGTGTTCGCCGTCCGCGGGGCCGGCCGTCTCGTCGTCGCCGGACTGCTGGCGGTCAGCGGCCTCGGCGCCGGCATCAGCGCCTGGGCGGGCACCTCGGACGGCGCCGCCCTGGACGAGAAGGCGGCCGCGGCCACCGGTGACTCCGCCGCCACCGTCGCCGCGCTCAGCCACACCGCGTGGCCCTTCGTCACCGCCGCCGGCGGCCTGTTCATCCTGATCGCCGGGGTGCTCGCGCTGCGCTTCGGCAGCCGCTGGCCGACCATGTCCGGCCGGTACGAGCGCGACGGCACCCCCCGCCCCCGCAAGGCCCCCCGCACCCCCCGGGACCCCGACCGGCCCGAGGAGCTGTGGAAGGCCCTGGACCGGGGCGAGGACCCGACGGGGTAGCGGGCCTCCCGCCGGACCCGACCGGGGCCCCGGACACGGCCCGAGGCCCCGGGCACGACCGGGACCACCGACCCCCGGCGCACCCGCCGCCCCGCGTACGGGACAATGGGAGTGGTTCCCACCCACCGCGAGACCCGCGGTACACACCGCACGGACCGCGCAACACCAACGAGGAGCAACTCATGGCGGGCAGCAGCCACGGACACACCCCGGCCGCCTGGACCGGTGTCATCATCGCCTTCATCGGCTTCTGTGTCGCAGGCGTCTTCATGGTCGCGGCCAACCCGGCCGGATTCTGGGCCGGCATGGGCGTGATCCTCGTGGGCGCCCTCGTGGGCCTGGCGATGAAGATGGCCGGACTCGGCACCCCGAAGGAGTCGCCGGAGTACGCCGCCGCCCGCGCCCGCGCCGGTGAGGCCCAGGTCAGCCACTGACGTACGGGTACGCCCGCCGAGCGGGGCCCTGCCCGCACGGGCGCCCGGCCCGCCCCCGGTGAGGTGCGACACGCGAGGCGCAGCCCACCCCGGGCTGCGCCTCTCCGCGTTCCCGGGGCACAATCGGCGCGTGGACGCCTCGCCCCTCCCCGCCGCGCCCCCGCCGCGGGACGCCGCACGCCCCGCCGGGCACGCCCCCGGTAGTCCGTACCCCCACGCCCACCCGCCCCGGCGCCCGGCCGCGGGCCCGCGACGCTTCGCCGCGCCGGCCGCCACCCTGGCCGCCGTCGCCGGGGCCTTCGGCTACGTCGCCACGGTCGACCCCAACGAACCGGGCCACTACCCGGTCTGCCCGCTCTTCCGCCTCACCGGCCTGCTCTGCCCCGGCTGCGGAGGGCTGCGCAGCGCCCACGCCTTCGCCCACGGCGACCTCCTCACCGCCCTCGGCAGCAACGCCGTCGCCACCGCCGGCTACCTCCTCTTCGCCGCCTTCTGGGCGCTCTGGCTCGTACGGACCGCCCGTCGCCGGCCCCTGCGCGTGGGCGTCCCGCCCCGGTGGTGGTGGGGGATCGGCGCCCTCATGGTGGTCTTCAGCGTCGTCCGCAACCTCCCCGCGGGCAGTGCCCTGGCACCCTGAGCGACCACCTGCTGGGACCCGTGGTGGCCGGATGCGAGCCCTCCGGCCTCCTGCGGATACCATCGAGACGGCTGATCCTGTTCCATTCGTTCGTTCCGGAAGGGGGCCGCTCGCGTGAGTGTGCTCGACGAGATCATTGACGGCGTCCGTGCCGACCTCGCGGAGCGGCAGGCGCGCGTCAGCCTCGACGAGCTCAAGGAACGCGCCGCGCGCGCTCCCCGGGCCAAGGACGGAGTCGCCGCGCTGCGCGGCGAGGGCGTGACCGTCATCTGCGAGGTCAAGCGCTCCAGCCCGTCCAAGGGCGCCCTGGCCGCCATCGCCGACCCCGCCGCGCTCGCCGCGGACTACGAGGCCGGCGGCGCCTCCGTCATCTCGGTCCTCACCGAGCAGCGCCGCTTCGGCGGCTCGCTCGCGGACCTGGAAGCGGTCCGCGCCAAGGTCGACATCCCGGTCCTGCGCAAGGACTTCATCGTCACCTCCTACCAGCTGTGGGAGGCCCGCGCCTACGGCGCCGACCTCGCCCTGCTGATCGTCGCCGCCCTCGACCAGGAGGCCCTCGTCTCCCTGATCGAGCGCGCCGAGTCCATCGGCCTCACCCCGCTCGTCGAGGCCCACGACGAGGAGGAGGCCGAGCGCGCGGTCGCCGCCGGGGCCCGGATCATCGGCGTCAACGCCCGCAACCTCAAGGACCTCAAGGTCGACCGCTCCACCTTCGAGCGGGTGGCCCCCGAGATCCCCGACCACATCGTCAAGGTCGCCGAGTCCGGTGTCCGGGGCCCGCACGACCTGATCGCGTACGCCAACGCCGGCGCGGACGCCGTGCTCGTCGGCGAGTCGCTGGTCACCGGTCGCGACCCGCGCGCCGCCGTGGCCGACCTGGTTGCCGCCGGCACCCACCCCGCGCTCCGCCACGGACGGGGCTGACCCCACCGTGACCGGCCGCCCCCCGCGCTCCGCACCGCCGTCCCCGCCGGGCTTCCGCCCCGCCGGGCCGCCGGTGCGTGAGCCGCGCGCGCCCCTGGCGCACGGCGGCGGCCGGCCCGCGCTCCCCCCGCTCGGCCACCCGCAGCCCCGGCGCTGCGCCCCGCCGTTCTGGCACCGGGGGTGCCGGGCCCCCGCCCGCCGGGTGCTCGGCCGCCGGGTCCGTTACGTCATCGGCGACGAGCCCGGACAGGTCAACGGCATGCGATGGCGCACGGCCTGAGCGCCCCGGCGAGCCGGGCCGTCCGCGTACCGCGCCGCACCCACCCGTGACCGGGTCCGTGCCGCGCCGGCGCACGGCCGTGCCGCCCGACCGATACCGGTCGCGGCGGCGTTCCGCCCGCCCCGGCGCTCTCCCGTGCACCCACCCGTAGCCATCTTCAGGAGCACGTCGGATGTCCTCTGACTTCTTCGTCCCGGACCCCGAGGGTCTGATCCCCAGCGCCGAAGGCTACTTCGGCGCCTACGGCGGCAAGTTCATCCCGGAGGCGCTCGTCGCCGCCGTGGACGAGGTCGCCGTCGAGTACGACAAGGCCAAGTCCGACCCGGCCTTCGCCGCCGAGCTCGACGCGCTCATGGTCCACTACACGGGCCGGCCCAGCGCCCTGACCGAGGTCTCCCGCTTCGCCGGACACGCGGGCGGCGCCCGCGTCTTCCTCAAGCGCGAGGACCTCAACCACACCGGCTCGCACAAGATCAACAACGTGCTGGGCCAGGCGCTCCTCACCAAGCGCATGGGCAAGACCCGGGTCATCGCCGAGACCGGCGCCGGCCAGCACGGCGTCGCCACCGCCACCGCCTGCGCGCTCTTCGGCCTGGAGTGCACCATCTACATGGGCGAGATCGACACCGAGCGCCAGGCGCTCAACGTCGCCCGGATGCGGATGCTCGGCGCCGAGGTCGTCGCCGTGAAGTCCGGCTCCCGCACCCTCAAGGACGCCATCAACGAGGCGTTCCGCGACTGGGTCGCCAACGTGGACCGCACCCACTACCTCTTCGGCACGGTCGCCGGCCCGCACCCCTTCCCCGCCATGGTCCGCGACTTCCACCGGGTCATCGGGGTGGAGGCCCGCCGCCAGATCCTGGAGCGGACCGGCCGGCTGCCGGACGCCGCCATCGCCTGCGTCGGCGGCGGCTCCAACGCCATCGGCCTCTTCCACGCCTTCATCCCCGACGCCTCCGTCCGCCTCATCGGCTGCGAGCCCGCCGGGCACGGCGTCGGGACCGGCGAGCACGCGGCGACCCTCACCGCCGGCGAACCCGGCATCCTGCACGGTTCGCGCAGCTACGTCCTCCAGGACGACGAGGGCCAGATCACCGAGCCCTACTCCATCTCGGCGGGCCTGGACTACCCGGGCATCGGCCCGGAGCACTCGTACCTCAAGGACGTCGGGCGCGGCGAGTACCGGGCGGTGACCGACGCCGAGGCGATGTCGGCCCTGCGGCTGCTCTCGCGCACCGAGGGCATCATCCCGGCCATCGAGAGCGCGCACGCGCTGGCCGGTGCCCTGGAGGTCGGCAAGGAACTGGGCGAGGAAGGGCTGATCCTCATCAACCTCTCCGGACGCGGTGACAAGGACATGGACACGGCAGCCCGTTACTTCGGGCTGTACGAGACCGACGCTGCGGTCGAGGCCGACGCGGCGGGCCACGGCGCGGAGATCGAGGGGGACGTCAAGTGAGCGGCACCATCGGACTGCTGGAATCCACCCTCGCGGCCGCGAAGGCCGAGAAGCGCGCCGCCCTCATCGCCTACCTCCCGGCGGGGTTCCCGACCGTGGACGGCGGCATCGAGGCGATCAAGGCCGTGGTGGCCGGCGGCGCGGACGTCGTCGAGGTCGGCCTCCCGCACAGCGACCCGGTGCTCGACGGTCCGGTCATCCAGACCGCCGACGACATCGCGCTGCGCGGCGGCGTGCGCATCGCCGACGTGATGCGCACGGTCCGCGAGGCGTACGAGGCGACCGGCGCCCCGATCCTCGTGATGACCTACTGGAACCCCATCGACCGGTACGGCATCGAGCGGTTCACCGCCGAGCTGGCCGCCGCGGGCGGCGCCGGCTGCATCCTGCCCGACCTGCCCGTCCAGGAGTCGGCGGTGTGGCGCGAGCACGCGGAGAAGCACGGTCTCGCCACCGTCTTCGTCGTCGCCCCCAGCAGCCGCGACGAGCGCCTCGCCACCATCACGGCGGCGGGCTCCGGCTTCGTCTACGCCGCCTCCCTCATGGGGGTCACCGGCACCCGGGAGTCGGTCGGCGACCAGGCCCAGGGGCTGGTGGCCCGTACCCGCGCCACCACCTCCCTGCCGGTCTGCGTCGGTCTCGGCGTCTCCAACGCGGCGCAGGCGGCCGAGGTCGCCGGCTTCGCCGACGGGGTCATCGTCGGTACGGCCTTCGTCAAGGCGATCCTGGACGCGCCCGACGCCGCCGCCGGGACGGCGGCGGTGAAGGCGCTCGCGAGCGAACTCGCCGAGGGTGTTCGAAAGCGCTGACGCTTCACGTCACCCGTACGGGTGGAGTGGGACCGGGGAGGCACGCTCGTGCCTCCCCGGTTCGTTGCTGCGGGTGTGAGCGAGAACCATGAAGGAAGAAGGGCCGCGCGTGAACGGCTCGTCCAGCAGCGTGAGCAGGAGAAGGCGCGGGAGCGCCGCCGCCGCACCCTGATCGTGGCCGGTGCCGTGGTCGGCGTGCTGGCGCTGGCCGCCGTGATCGGCCTGATCGCGGCCAATGCCGGGGACGACGACAGTGGCGCCGCCCCCGTCGTCGCCCCGTCCGGCGCCACCGGCAAGGACGACCTGGCCATCCCGGTGGGAGCGAGCGACGCCCCGTCCACGCTGACGATCTGGGAGGACTTCCGCTGCCCGGTCTGCGCCCAGTTCGAGAACGCGTTCCGCTCCACCATCGAGGAGCTCACCGCGAGCGGACAGCTCCGGGTCGAGTACCACCTGGCCACCATCATCGACGGCAACATGGGCGGCACGGGCTCGGTGCGCGCGGCGAACGCCGCCGCCTGCGCCCAGGATGCGGGCAAGTTCGTGGCCTACCACGACGTCCTCTACAGCAACCAGCCCGCCGAGACCGACGACGCCTTCGGCAAGGACAGCACCCTGATCGACCTCTCCAAGAAGGTCGACGGACTCGACACCCCCACCTTCCGCGGCTGCGTGGAGGACGGCAAGCACAACGGCTGGGTCGCCAAGTCGAACGCCGCGTTCAGCGCGGGCGGCTTCCAGGGCACTCCGACCGCGCTGCTCAACGGCGAATCCGTCTTCCCGAAGAAGGGCGACGAGCAGATCTCGGTCGCCAACCTCAAGAAATGGGTCGAAGAGGCCAACAAGGGCAAGCGGCCCGGCACCCTCACCCCCACCCCGCCGGCCTCCTGATCACGGTGCCGCCGCGGACGGTGGAAACCCGCCCTGTTACCCAGACGTTGCCGGGTGACGTGCCGTCCGTGCGGCCCGGCAGGGTAGCGTCGGTTCCGTCATGAACCTTGCCTTCATCCCCAGCCCGTCGACCGGCGTGATCGATCTCGGACCGATCCCGCTCCGCGGCTACGCGTTCTGCATCATCATCGGTGTCTTCGTCGCCGTCTGGTTCGGCAACAAGCGCTGGATCGCCCGGGGCGGCACCGCCGGCACCGTGGCCGACATCGCCGTCTGGGCGGTGCCCTTCGGCCTGGTGGGCGGCCGTCTCTACCACGTCATCACCGACTACCAGCTGTACTTCGGTGACGGTGAGGACTGGGTCGACGCCTTCAAGGTGTGGGAAGGCGGCCTCGGCATCTGGGGCGCCATCTCCCTCGGCGCGGTCGGCGCCTGGATCGGCTGCCGTCGCCGGGGCATCCCACTGCCCGCCTGGGCCGACGCCCTCGCCCCCGGCATCGCCTTCGCCCAGGCCATCGGGCGGTGGGGCAACTGGTTCAACCAGGAGCTCTACGGCCGCCCGACCGAGCTGCCGTGGGGCCTGAAGATCAGCGAGGCCCCCAACCGGGCCGCGGGCGTCTACCACCCGACGTTCCTCTACGAATCGCTCTGGTGCGTCGGCGTCGCCCTGCTGGTCATCTGGGCGGACCGCCGCTTCCGGCTCGGGCACGGACGGGCCTTCGCCCTGTACGTCGCCGCGTACTGCACCGGCCGCGCCTGGATCGAGTACATGCGGGTCGACGAGGCCCACCACGTGCTCGGCCTGCGGCTGAACGTGTGGACCGCGATCATCGTCTTCGTGCTGGCCGTCACGTACATCGTGATCTCGTCCCGGCTGCGCCCCGGCCGCGAGGAGATCGTGGAGCCCCGCGCCGGCGACGGGACCGGGGACGCCCCGGACACGACGGCGGACGCGCGTGACGGCAGCGGCACCACGGACGCCGACTCGACCGAGGCCGACCTGACGAAGGCCGACAGGGCCGATGCGGCGAAGGCCGGCGGTGGCACCGACACGGTGACCGGCCCGACGGCAGAGACCGTGGCCGTCGCGGACGGGCCGGAGAGCGACGGCGCCGCCCGCACCGGCTGAACCACCCCCGTACGAGGAAGGCCGCCGCACCCCGGACCGGGGTGCGGCGGCCTTCCTCGTACGGGGGGCGCGCGGGCGGCGCCGAACGGTCAACCGACGGACGCCCCGGCCCCGGCCTGAGCCCCGACCCCCGTACCCGCACCTGCCCCGGCGCCCGTGCTCGCTCCCGTCGACGCGGCCGTACGCCGTCCGAGCGCCAGGGTGCGGTGCGCGGCGGCGGCCACCGCCGCGTCCACGAACCGGCCGTCCGGCAGGGCGAGTGCGCCCGAGTCCGTCCGGGCCGCCTCGACGATCTCCTCGGCCGCTTCCAGCTCCGCGTCGGTCGGCCGGAACGCCCGCTCGATCACCGGCAGCTGCCGGGGGTGGATCGCCGCCCGCCCCAGCATCCCCAGCGCCCGCCCCCGCCCGCAGGAGGCCCACAGCCCGTCCAGATCGCGTACGTCGGGGAAGACCGACTGCACCGGCGGCTCCAGCCCGGCCGCCCGCGCCGCCACCACGATCCGGCTCCTGGACCAGTCGAGCCCGACGTCGTCCCGTACGCCCAGATCGGCCCGGAGGTCGGACTCACCGAGCGCGATGCCCCGCACGTCGTGGTGGGCCGAGGCGATGGAGTACGCGTGCTCGATCGCCAGCGCCGACTCGAGCAGCGGGTAGAGCGGGACGCCGGGGGCGAGCGCCGCCACGTGGTGCACGGAGACCGCGTGCGTGATCTTGGGCAGCCGTATCCCGGAGAGCCCGGGCAGCCCCGCCAGTGCCACCACGTCGTCCTCCCCGTGCACCCGCACATGGACCGGCACGGCGTCCCCGGCGGTCGTCACCGGGTCGGTGAGCAGTTCGGCGGTGGCGGAGCGCGCGTACTCCTTGCGGCCGGGGGCGACCGCGTCCTCCAGGTCCACGATCACCACGTCCGCGCCGGCCCTCAGCGCCTTGAGCACCACCTCCGGCCGGTCCCCGGGGACGTACAGCCAGGTCAGCGGCACCGGGCCGGTGTCGTACGGGGAGGTGTCACCCGGCTCGGCGGCCACGGCGGCGCGGGGGCGCGCCCCGGGCGCCGTCACAGCGCCCCTTCGGAGCGCAGCGCCGCGATCCGCGCACCGGAGAGGCCCAGCTCCGTGAGGATCTCCTCGGTGTCGGCCCCGTGCGGGCGGCCCGCCCACCGGATGCCGCCGGGGGTGCCGGAGAGCCGGAAGAGGACGTTCTGCATCCGCAGCGGGCCCAGCTCCGGGTCGTCGACCTCCGTCACGCTGTCCAGCGCCCGGTACTGGGGGTCCTCCATCACGTCCCGGACGTCGTAGACGGGCGCGATGGCCGCCTCCGCCTTCTCGAACGCGGCGAGCGCGTCGTCCCGGGTGTGCCGGGCGATCCAGCGCCCGACCGCCTCGTCCAGCTCGTCCGCGTGCTCGGCGCGGGTCGCCCCCGAGGCGAACCACGGCTCGTCGATCAACTCGGGGCGCCCGACCAGCCGCATGACCCGCTCGGCGATCGACTGCGCCGAGGTGGACACCGCGACCCACTGGCCGTCCGAGGTGCGGTAGGTGTTGCGCGGGGCGTTGTTCCGCGACCGGTTGCCGGTGCGCTGCTGGACATGGCCGAGCTGGTCGAACCAGAGCGGCTGCGGACCCAGCACCGTCAGGATCGGCTCGATGATCGCCATGTCGACGACCTGCCCGCGCCCGGTGCGGTCGCGCCCGGCGAGCGCGGCCATCACGGCGTAGGCGGTGGCGAGCGCCGCGATCGAGTCGGCGAGGCCGAACGGCGGCAGCGTCGGAGGCCCGTCCGGCTCCCCGGTGATCGACGCGAACCCGCTCATCGCCTCGGCCAGCGTCCCGAACCCGGGGCGGTGGGAGTAGGGGCCGAACTGACCGAAGGCCGTCACCCGGGTCAGCACCAGCCGCGGGTTGGCCGCCTCCAGCTCCTCCCAGCCGAGGCCCCACCGCTCCAGGGTCCCGGGCCGGAAGTTCTCGATGATCACGTCGGTCTCCGCGGCCAGCCGCAGCAGCACCTCCCGCCCGCCGGGGCTCGACAGGTCCAGAGTGAGGTTGCGCTTGTTGCGGCCGAGGAGCTTCCACCAGAGGCCGACCCCGTCCTTCGCCGGACCGTGCCCGCGCGAGGGGTCGGGCTTGCGCGGGTGCTCGACCTTGATCACCTCGGCGCCGAAGTCACCGAGCATGGTCGCCGCGAGCGGACCGGCGAAGAGGGTGGCCAGATCCAGGACCCGCAGGCCGGACAGGGGAGGGGAGGCGGGTGCGGTCATGAGGCATCGATCTCGCTTCGGTAGGGCATGGAGGTGGACGCACCGGGCTTCTGCACGCAGAGGGCGGCGGCCGAGGACGCCCAGGCGACCGCCTCGGCGACCGGCCTGCCCTCGCCTAGGGCCACGGCCAGCGTCCCGACGAAGGTGTCGCCCGCGCCGGTCGTGTCGACCGTGGTCACCTCGGGGGCGGCGAAGTGCACGGGTTCGCCGCCCCGGGCCGCGTACAGGCAGCCCTTCGAACCGAGGGTGATGACGACCTCCGGCACCCGGCGGAGCAGGATCTGCGCGGCGGCGTACGGGTCCTCGAAGCCGGAGAGCCGCGCCGCCTCGTGCTCGTTGGGGACCAGCAGGTCCACGTGGTCGAGGAGTTCGTCGGGCAGCGGCTGGACGGGGGCGGGGGTGAGGATGGTGCGCACCCCCTGCGCGTGGGCGGTCCGCGCCCCCTCGGCGACCGCCGGCAGCGGCAGCTCCAGCTGGAGCAGCAGCAGATCGGCCGAGGCCACGGCGGCGGTCTCGGCGGGCCCGAGCCCGGTGAACGTGCCGTTGGCGCCTGGTACCACGACGATCGCGTTGGCGCCTTCGGCGTCGACCACGATGTGCGCCGTGCCGCTCGCGCCCTCGGCGGTGCGCACCAGAGCGGTGTCGATCCCCGCGCTCTCCAGACCGCCCCGCAGCTGCGAGCCGTACGCGTCGGCGCCGACCGCGCCGATCATCGTGACCTCTCCGCCCGCACGCGCGGCGGCCACCGCCTGGTTGGCGCCCTTGCCGCCGGGCACCGTACGGAACTCCTTCCCGGCGACGGTCTCGCCGAGCGCGGGCGCGCGTGCGACGTAGGCGACCAGATCCATGTTGATGCTGCCGAGCACCGCGATACGGGTCATGGGTACAGAGCCTCCTGGTAGGTCTGTTCGGCGAGGGTGTCGAAGCCGGTGCCGTCGAACCCCGCCACCGAGGTGGCGAGCCGGTTCTTCAGCGGGGCGGTCCAGTGGCCGGGCAGGGCGTCCGGGCGGCCCGCGAGCAGGCCGGCGAGCGATCCGGCGGTCGCCCCGTTCGAGTCGGTGTCCCAGCCGCCCATCACGGCGTTGCCGATCGAACGGGTGAAGTCGCCGTCGGCGTGGGTGAGGGCGGCGGCCAGCAGCGCCGCGTTGGGCAGCACGTGCACCCAGTGGTGCGTGGCGGCGTAGACCGCGTGCAGCCGGTCCACCACCGTGTCGAAGTCGCCCCCCGTCCCCGCCGCCCCGATGCCCAGGCGTACCGCGTCGGCGTACCGGGAACCGGGCGGCACCACCCGCAGCCCGGCGGCGAGGCAGCCGTGCACGTCGCTCTCCCCGCCGGCCGCCTCCGCCAGCGCCGCCGCGGTGAACATCGCCCCGTACACGCCGTTCGCGGTGTGGGTCAGGACCGCGTCACGGTGCGCCTGTTCCGCCGCCGCACCCGGATCGCCCGGACAGGTCCAGCCGTGCACGTCGGCGCGGATCTGTGCGCCGATCCACTCGCGGAACGGGTTGCGGTGGCGGGCCGTCCCCGGCGGCTCCACGCCGTCCAGCAGATTGCGGTACGCGATCCGCTCCGCGGTGAAGACCCGGCCGGCCGGCAGCTCGTCGAGCCAGAGCCGCGCCAGGTCGCCGGTGCTGAAGGCACGCCCGTGGCGCTGGAGCAGCACCACGGTCAGCAGCGGGAAGTTGAGGTCGTCGTCCTCCGGCATCCCGTCGATGTTCTCCGCCAGCGAGGTGGGGCCGGAGCGACGGTTCCAGGGGTGCGCGGCCAGGAGGCCGGCGGGCACGCCCCGGGCGGTGAACCAGTCGGTGAGCGGCCAGTTGCCGGTGGCCCGGGCCAGCGCGCGGATGCCCTCCAGCGGGAGCTTCTCCACCGGCTTGCCGAGCAGACAGCCCGCCGCCCTGCCCAGCCACCCGGCGTGCAGCCGGTCCCGGTCCGGGGCCGGCCGAGCGGGCGGCGGAGCCGGCCACCGCGGGCAGAGCGCCCGGACGTCCTGGAGCTCCGTGGGCTCCATCGCCGCCAACGGAGTCTCGAGCAGCGCGAGTTCGTCGAGCAGGCGCTCGGCGAGAGCGCGCAGGCGCGGCGGTGCGGGCGGCTCGGAGGCCCCGGCCCGCTCCGGTGCGGGCGGGCCGCCGGCCGCGTACCACCGGCGGGCGATCCGGGAGGCGTCCCGGCCGTCCTGCTCCGCCTGGCGCAGTTCGTGTCCGATCAGGTCCTCCGGCTGGACCCAGGTCAGCCGTACGTTCACCGCTCACCCGCCAGGACCGCGAAGGCCGCCTCGTGCGCACGGCGGCGGGCGGTGTCGGCGGCGAACACCTCGCGCGCCACCGCCGTCAGGGTCCGCGCGGGGGCGTGCAGGTCGAGCCGGCTCGCCGAGGCGACCGTCTTCGCCCACTCCTCGGGCACCGCCGCCTCGCCGTACAGCGCGCCGACGATCGCCCCGCTCATGGTGGCGATCGAGTCGCAGTCCCTGCCGTAGTTCACCGAACCCAGCACCGTACGGCGGTAGTCACCGCCCCCCGCCAGCAGCATGCCGAGGGCGACGGGCAACTCCTCGATGGAGTGCAGCCGGGAAGGCCGTCGGGCGCCGAGCGAGGGGGAGCGGTAGTCGGGGCCGACCGTGTCGAAGGGGGCGACCGCCTCCCGCAGCGGCGCCAGGGCCGACGCCGTGTCGCCGTGCCGGACCGCCTCCTCGCACACCGCCTCGATCGCCGCGCGGGTACCGTCCTTGGCGAGCGCCAGGCACGCCTCGACCACCGAGCCGGGCGTGGCACCCGGCACGCACGCGGCGGCGACGGCCGCCGCGAACACCCCGGCCGCCTCCCGGCCGTAGGAGGACTGGTGGGGCGCCGCGACCTCCAGTGCCTCCGCGTACGCCGCCTCCGGATGCGCCGCGTTGACCAGCCCGACCGGCGCCATGTACATCGCCGCACCGCAGTTGACGATGTTTCCGCTGCCCGCCTCGCGCGGATCGACGTGACCGTAGTGCACCCGCGCCACGAGCCACTTCTCCGCGAGGAAGATCCGCTGGAGCGGCAGCGCCTCCGCCTCCAGCTCCGGGATCCAGCGCGGGGTGGAGATCAGGTCCGGGACGAGGTGCGTGGCGACGGAGTACGCGTCCAGGTGGCCGCGGACCGCGTCGTAGACCCGCACCAGCGCGTGGGTCATCAAGGTGTCGTCGGTGACGTGCCCATCGCCCTTGTGGTACGGGGCGATCGGGCGGGCCGTGCGCCAGTCGTCGCCGTACCAGGGGCCGACGATCCCGCTCACCGGACCGCCGTGCCGCTCCGCGATCTGCTCGGAGGTCCAGCCTTCGACCGGCCCCCCGAGGGCGTCGCCCACTGCGGCTCCGACGAGGGCTCCGGTCACTCGTTCATCGAGGGAAAGCGTGTCCGATACGGGGTGTTGCGTACTCGCTGTGGGGATCATGGCTGAATTGTCCACCCGTGGCGGCCTGTTCCGTGGCTGCGAGCAGCCCGGCGAGTTCCATCAGATCGGTGCCCGCGAACCGGGGCAGCGCACAGCCGGCGAGCGTCCGGCACGCCTCCCGCCACCCGGACGGTACGGTCCGGATGCCGCCGAGCGCTCCGGTCAGCGCCCCGGCGAGCGCGGGCGCCGAGTCCGCGACCCGGGAGAGGCAGGCGGCCGCCGGGACCGCCTGGGCGATCTCGCCCCGCGCCGCCGTGGTCAGCGCGAGCGCCACCGGGACCGTCTCGGCCGCCGCGATGCCGTAGCTGTAGACGTGGTCGACGATCTGGTGCTCCAGGACCGGGACGAGCGAGAACGCTCCGGCGGGTTCGTCCGCGAACTCCCGCGCGAGGCGCACCGCGTGCACCGCGTTGCGCGCGATCTCGGTGCCCTCGGGGAGCTGCGCGAGCGCCGCGTCCACCACGGCCCGCACGTCGGCCCCGGCGAGAGCCTCGGCGACGGCGGCCGCGATGGCCCGCGCTCCGTGCACCCCGTCACCGTCCTGGGTGTACCGGGCGTCGAACTCGGCGAGCGTGGCGGCGGCGGCCGGATCGCCCGGGTGCACCACCGCGAGCACCGCGGCCCGCACGCAGGCGGCGTCGTCGAAGTAGTGCGGGTTGTCGTGACCGGTGGCGGGCGGGCGCAGCCCGGCGGCGAGGTTGCCGAGCCCGGCGCGCACCGAGATCCGGGCGCGCAGCGGCAGCACCGCCGCCTCCACCTCCGGCGCCCGTTCACTGGCCGCGGCGACCTTGGCGGCCAGCGCGTTCCAGGCGCGGTCCACGGCGTCGCGCATCCGGCGGTCGGGGGCGAGCCCCCGCGCCGTGTCGGCCGCTGCGGCGAGCACCGTACCGGCGGCGAAGGCGGCCCACTCGGCGTCGTCGGAGGGGCCGAGCCGCAGCGGCTCCGGCGGCTGGTTCAGCGCGATCGGCACCGGCAGCGTGGTGGTGGCGTTCAGTTCGGCGAAGGTGTCCAGCTCCCGGGTGAGCCGCCGCGTCCACTCGGGCATCCGGGCCGCCCGGTGCCGGGCGGCGGGCCAGCCGGCCGCGTCCCCGGAGGCGAGCCCCAGCAGCAGGCCCTCGATCCGCTCCCGCCGGGACACCTCGCGCGGCTCCGCCTCCGGCAGCACGGCGTCCGTGCCGGCCGCCGTCACCGGAGCACTCCTTCCGCGTGCGGCAGGGACACCGGTGAGACGTCGTCCGGCGGCGCGCTCCCGGTCGCCGCCACCGGAGCCGCCGCCATCCGAGCCGCGCCCGCCGTCCCGTCGGCGGGCCGTTCCCGCCCGGCCGCGGGTTCGCCCGCCGTCAGCAACTCCGCGACGTCCAGCACGTGGTAGCCCCGCATCGACGGCAGGCAGCTGCCGCGCACCGGGCCGATCGCGGTGGCCCACTCGGAGGGGATCGCCGCCGCACCCTGCCAGGCCCCGGCCAGTGCCCCGGCCACCGCCGCCGTGGTGTCCGCGTCCCGCCCCATGTTCACCGCGGTGAGCACGGCGGCGCGGAAATCTCCCCGCGCGGCCGTGAAGGCGCCGAACGCCAGGCCCACCGCCTCCGGCGCCAGGTCCGTCCACGGATAGCCGGCGATCACCACCGCGGACCGCACCGCCCGCTCCGCCGTCAGCCGGTCCGGGTACGTGTGCTGCGCGGCGGTGACCGCCCGCCGCAGGGAGCGCGCGGTCCACGAGTCCATCGGCACCACCGACAGCGCCGCCGCGACCACGGAAGAGGTGCTCGCCCCGACCATCGCCGCCGCGACCCCGGCCGCGACCGCCTGGCCGCCGTAGATCCCCTCGCCGTCGTGGCTGACCTGCCCGTCGATGGCGACCAGCCGCGCCGCCTCGGCGGGCCGGCCGGCCGCGAACACCCCGAACGGGGCCGCGCGCATCGCCAGTCCGTCGCTCCACGCGTGCCGGTGCTGTGCGGAGATCGGGGCGGCCAGCCCCCGGCGCAGGTTCTCCAGGGTGCCGCGTTCGCTGAACCCGGCTCCCCGGAAGGGCCCTTCGTCCAGATCGGCGATCCAGTGGTGCCAGGCGCGGTCCACGTCCGCGACGGTGAGGGCCGAACCGTGGCGGGCCAGCAGCAGCCCGGAGAAGATCGCGTACTCGGTGTCGTCCGTACCCGCCGGATCGTCGCTGACGAAGCCCTCGATCCGGCCCCAGCGGGCGCGGATCTGCGACGGTCTCAGGTTCTCCGCCGGGGCACCCAGCGCGTCCCCGACGGCCAGCCCGAGCAACGCCCCCCGGGCCCGGTCCTTGCCGGTGATCGGTTCCATCGGTCGACCCTTCGTCCGTACACGATTCCCCCCTGTCCGATCTGTGCCACGCCCGACGGCCGGGAAGGCTGACAACCGGAATAAAAGGGCCATGCGGATGAACCTAGACGAAACGGAGTGAGGGGCTGGACGGAGGAACGGGAAATCCCTGCGGAGAAGCCCCTCTCCCCCTCAGGTCATACCCGAAAGGATGACGGCCGGGTCAGGTGGGCCAGCCGTACGGGTGAACGGGGACAGGCCCTCCGCCGCGCCCCGGGCCGAGACCCTCGGCCGTGTCCTACGGAGCTCCCGGCGAGGGGTGCGCGCGGGGTCGGCAAGGAAGGTGAGCCATACCTGTCTTCGCTGGTCAGCGCGGTGGTAAGTACGGCCTGCCTTGCTGGCGGGCGCCGGAATTCGTGCGTATTTTCGACGGTGTCGGGCGGTGGGCGGAGGGGCTGCGGAACCGTCGGCGGATAGGGGAGCACTGTGTCCATCATCGAGACCGACGCCGCACTGCACGAGGCGCACCGCGACAACCACACCCACCGGGACGTCACCGGCGGCTGGCTGCGCCCCGCCGTGTTCGGCGCGATGGACGGTCTGGTCTCCAACCTCGCGCTGATGACCGGGGTGGCGGGCGGCGACGTCTCGCACCGGACCCTCGTCATCACCGGCCTGGCCGGCCTCGCGGCGGGCGCCTTCTCGATGGCGGCCGGCGAGTACACCTCGGTCGCCTCCCAGCGCGAGCTGGTGGAGGCCGAACTCGACGTCGAGCGGCGGGAGCTGCGCAAGCACCCCTACGACGAGATGCGGGAGCTGGCGGACCTCTACGTCTCCCGGGGCGTCGAACCCGCACTCGCCGCCGAGGTCGCCAAGCAGCTCTCCCGCGACCCGGAACAGGCCCTGGAGATCCACGCACGCGAGGAGCTCGGCATCGACCCCGGCGACCTGCCGTCGCCGCTCGTCGCCGCGGTCTCGTCGTTCGCGGCCTTCGCGCTCGGTGCCCTGCTGCCCCTGCTGCCGTACCTGCTCGGCGCGACCGCGCTCTGGCCCGCCGTCCTGCTCGCGCTCCTCGGCCTCTTCGGCTGCGGCGCGGTGGTGGCCCGGGTGACGGCGCGCAGCTGGTGGTTCAGCGGGTTGCGGCAGTTGCTGCTGGGCGGTACGGCGGCCGCGCTCACCTACGGTCTCGGCGGGCTCTTCGGGGTGGCGGTCGGCGGCTGAGCGGCTCCGTGCACAGGGCGACCTGGAGCACAACCCGCAACGCCCCGGAAATACGTGTGACGTACGTCCTGGTTTCCCTCTCTGGGCGTACGGGGCCCGCACGACGTAAAATGAGAGCCTATGCACGACTCCACATAAGTAATCGTTACTTGCTGGTTTCGATCGCATGGCCGCCGGGCATGAGCCTCAGACACCGCAGGCAACGACGCCTGCGCTCCGTGGCTCCCCGGGCGCTGATCTCTCCGACTGCGACCCCATCGACCGTGATGCAGTGTCCGTATGTTGGAACGGGCCTTCCGGTTAGCGAGAAGCGCCCCATCATGTAACCTGCACGAAATTTCGCAGAGGGCCAACGTCGTCCCTCGGCACTGCATATGCCACGACGACGACGGGAGAGCCGATGCGCATCCACGCCTGGTCGCCCATGGACGGTCGCCCCGCCCAGCAGGGGATGTACGACCCCCGTAACGAGCACGACGCCTGCGGTGTCGGGTTCGTCGCCACCCTGACCGGTGTGGCCAGCCACGCGCTGGTCGAGCAGGCGCTGACCGTACTGCGCAACCTCGAACACCGCGGCGCCACCGGCTCCGAGCCCGACTCGGGCGACGGCGCCGGCATCCTCCTGCAGGTCCCGGACGCCTTCCTCCGCGAGGAGACCGGCTTCGGCCTCCCGGAAGCCGGCGCGTACGCCGTCGGCATCGCCTTCCTCCCCGCCGACGGTTCCGCGGACGCCGTCGCCGAGATCGAGAAGATCGCGGCCGAAGAGGGCCTCGACGTCCTCGGCTGGCGCGAGGTCCCGGTCACCCCCGGCCTCCTCGGCAAGGGCGCCCGCGCCACCATGCCCGAGTTCCGGCAGATCTTCGTCGCCGACGGCACCAGCACCGGCATCGCCCTGGACCGCAAGGCCTTCGTCCTGCGCAAGCGTGCCGAGCGGGAGGCCGGTGTCTACTTCCCGTCGCTCTCCGCTCGCACCCTCGTCTACAAGGGCATGCTCACCACCGGGCAGCTGGAGCCGTTCTTCCCCGACCTGTCCGACCGCCGTCTCGCCACCGCCGTCGCGCTCGTCCACTCCCGCTTCTCCACCAACACCTTCCCCAGCTGGCCGCTGGCACACCCCTACCGCTTCGTCGCGCACAACGGCGAGATCAACACGGTCAAGGGCAACCGCAACTGGATGAAGGCCCGCGAGTCGCAGCTCGCCTCCGGACTCTTCGGAGAGGCCGCGCTCGACCGCATCTTCCCCGTCTGCACCCCGGACGCCTCCGACTCGGCCTCCTTCGACGAGGTCCTGGAGCTGCTCCACCTCGGCGGACGCTCGCTGCCGCACTCGGTGCTGATGATGGTCCCCGAGGCGTGGGAGAACCACGACTCCATGGACCCGGCCCGCCGCGCCTTCTACCAGTACCACGCCACGATGATGGAGCCCTGGGACGGCCCGGCCTGCGTCACCTTCACCGACGGCACCCAGGTCGGCGCGGTCCTCGACCGCAACGGACTGCGCCCCGGCCGCTACTGGGTCACCGACGAGGGCCTCGTCGTCCTCTCCTCCGAGGTCGGCGTCCTCGACATCGACCCCGCCAAGGTCGTCCGCAAGGGCCGCCTCCAGCCCGGCAAGATGTTCCTCGTCGACACCGCCGAACACCGCATCATCGAGGACGACGAGATCAAGGCCGGCCTCGCGGGCGAGAAGCCCTACGAGGAGTGGCTGGAGACCGGCGAGATCGAGCTCGGCGACCTGCCCGAGCGCGAGCACGTCGTGCACACCCACGCCTCGGTCACCCGCCGCCAGCAGACCTTCGGCTACACCGAGGAAGAGCTCCGCGTCATCCTCGCCCCGATGGCCCGCACCGCCGGCGAACCGCTCGGCTCCATGGGCACGGACTCGCCGATCGCCGCGCTCTCCGCCCGGCCCCGGCTCCTCTTCGACTACTTCACCCAGCTCTTCGCCCAGGTCACCAACCCGCCGCTGGACGCCATCCGCGAGGAGCTCGTCACCTCGCTGCGCTCCTCGCTCGGCCCCCAGGGCAACATCCTGGAGCCGACCGCCGCGGCGTGCCGCAGCGTCACGCTGCCCTTCCCGGTGATCGACAACGACGAGCTCGCCAAGCTGATACACATCAACGCCGACGGCGACATGCCCGGAATGAAGGCCGCCACCCTGGCCGGCCTCTACCGCGTCAGCGGCGGCGGCGAGGCGCTCGCCGCCCGCATCGAGGCCATCTGCGCCGAGGTCGACACCGCCATCGAGGACGGCGCCCGCCTCATCGTCCTCTCCGACCGGCACTCCGACGCCGAGCACGCGCCGATCCCGTCGCTGCTGCTCACCTCGGCCGTCCACCACCACCTCATCCGCACCAAGCAGCGCACCCAGGTGGGCCTGCTGGTCGAGGCCGGTGACGTCCGCGAGGTCCACCACGTCGCCCTGCTGATCGGCTACGGCGCCGCCGCGGTCAACCCGTACCTCGCCATGGAGTCCGTCGAGGACCTCGTCCGCGCCGGCACGTTCATCGAGGGCATCGAGCCCGAGCAGGCCATCCGCAACCTGATCTACGCCCTCGGCAAGGGCGTCCTCAAGGTCATGTCGAAGATGGGCATCTCCACCGTCGCCTCCTACCGCGGCGCCCAGGTCTTCGAGGCCGTCGGCCTCGACGAGGCCTTCGTCGCGACGTACTTCAACGGCACCGCCACCAAGATCGGCGGCGCCGGCCTCGACGTCGTCGCCAAGGAGGTCGCCGCCCGGCACACCAAGGCGTACCCGTCCTCCGGCATCGCGGCCTCGCACCGCGCGCTGGAGATCGGCGGCGAGTACCAGTGGCGCCGCGAGGGCGAACCGCACCTCTTCGACCCCGAGACGGTCTTCCGCCTCCAGCACGCCACCCGCAACCGCCGGTACGACATCTTCAAGAAGTACACGGACCGGGTGAACGAGCAGTCCGAGCGGCTGATGACGCTCCGCGGCCTCTTCGGCTTCACCTCCGACCGCGCCCCGATCTCCGTCGACGAGGTCGAGCCGGTCTCCGAGATCGTCAAGCGCTTCTCCACCGGCGCCATGTCGTACGGCTCGATCTCCCGCGAGGCGCACGAGACGCTCGCCATCGCGATGAACCAGCTCGGCGCCAAGTCCAACACCGGCGAGGGCGGCGAGGACGCCGACCGTCTGCACGACCCGGCACGCCGCTCGGCCATCAAGCAGGTCGCCTCCGGCCGCTTCGGTGTCACCAGCGAGTACCTCGTCCACGCCGACGACATCCAGATCAAGATGGCGCAGGGCGCCAAGCCCGGCGAGGGCGGCCAGCTGCCCGGCCACAAGGTCTACCCCTGGGTCGCCAAGACCCGGCACTCCACCCCGGGCGTCGGCCTCATCTCGCCGCCCCCGCACCACGACATCTACTCCATCGAGGACCTGGCTCAGCTGATCCACGACCTCAAGAACGCCAACCCGGCGGCCCGCATCCACGTGAAGCTGGTCTCCGAGGTCGGCGTCGGAACGGTCGCGGCCGGTGTCTCCAAGGCCCACGCGGACGTCGTCCTCATCTCCGGCCACGACGGCGGAACGGGCGCCTCCCCGCTCACCTCGCTCAAGCACGCGGGCGGCCCCTGGGAGCTCGGCCTCGCCGAGACCCAGCAGACGCTGCTCCTCAACGGCCTGCGCGACCGCATCGTCGTGCAGACCGACGGCCAGCTCAAGACCGGCCGCGACGTCGTCATCGCCGCACTGCTCGGTGCCGAGGAGTTCGGTTTCGCGACCGCGCCGCTCGTCGTCTCCGGCTGCGTCATGATGCGCGTCTGCCACCTCGACACCTGCCCGGTCGGCATCGCCACGCAGAACCCGGTGCTGCGCGACCGCTTCTCCGGCAAGGCCGAGTACGTGGTGAACTTCTTCCAGTTCATCGCCGAGGAGGTCCGCGAGATCCTCGCCGAGCTGGGCTTCCGCACGATCGAAGAGGCGGTCGGCCACGCCGAACTCCTCGACACCGACCGGGCGATCACCCACTGGAAGGCCCAGGGCCTCGACCTGGCGCCGCTGTTCCACGTGCCCGCCCTCCCCGAGGGCGCGGTCCGCCACCGGATCCACGAGCAGGACCACGGCCTCGCCAAGGCGCTCGACAACGAGCTGATCAAGCTCGCCGCCGACGCACTCGGTGCCGACAGCCCGGAAGCCGCCCAGCCGGTCCGCGCCCAGGTCGCCATCCGCAACATCAACCGCACCGTCGGTACGATGCTCGGTCACGAGGTCACGAAGAAGTTCGGCGGTGCGGGCCTGCCCGAGAACACCATCGACATCACCTTCACCGGCTCGGCCGGCCAGTCCTTCGGCGCCTTCCTCCCCGCCGGAGTCACCCTCCGCCTGGAGGGCGACGCCAACGACTACGTCGGCAAGGGCCTCTCCGGCGGCCGGGTCGTGGTCCGCCCGGACCGCGGCGCCGACCACCTCGCCGAGTACTCCACCATCGCGGGCAACACCATCGGCTACGGCGCCACCGGCGGCGAGCTGTACCTGCGCGGCCGCACCGGCGAACGCTTCTGCGTCCGCAACTCCGGAGCCACCGTCGTCTCCGAAGGCGTGGGCGACCACGGCTGCGAGTACATGACCGGCGGCTACGCGGTGGTCCTCGGCGAGACCGGCCGCAACTTCGCCGCCGGCATGTCCGGCGGGGTCGCGTACGTCATCGACCTGGAGCGCCCCCACGTCAACCCGGGCAGCCGCAGCGCGATCGAGGAACTCTCCGAGGCCGACGGCCAGTGGCTGCACGACGTCGTGCGCCGCCACCAGGAGGAGACCGGCTCGACCGTCGCCGAGAAGCTCCTCGCCGAGTGGGCCACGTCGGTGACCCGCTTCAGCAAGATCATCCCGTCCACCTACAAGGCAGTGCTCGCCGCCAAGGACGCCGCTGAGCTCGCCGGTCTCTCCGAGCAGGAGACCACCGAGAAGATGATGGAGGCGGCGACCCATGGCTGACCCCAAGGGCTTCCTGACCACCGGGCGCGAGGTCGCGCAGACCCGCCCCGCGGGCGAGCGCGTGAAGGACTGGAACGAGGTCTACGTTCCGGGCTCCCTGCTCCCCATCATCAGCAAGCAGGCCGGCCGCTGCATGGACTGCGGCATCCCGTTTTGCCACAACGGCTGTCCGCTCGGAAACCTCATCCCCGAGTGGAACGACTACGCCTACCGCGAGGACTGGACCGCCGCGTCCGAGCGCCTGCACGCCACGAACAACTTCCCGGAGTTCACCGGGCGGCTGTGCCCGGCTCCCTGCGAGTCGGCGTGCGTGCTCGGCATCAACCAGCCGGCCGTCACCATCAAGAACGTCGAAGTCTCCATCATCGACAAGGCCTGGGACAGCGGCGACGTCACCCCGCAGCCGCCCGAGCGCCTCTCCGGCAAGACCGTCGCCGTCATCGGCTCCGGCCCCGCCGGACTGGCCGCCGCCCAGCAGCTGACCCGGGCCGGCCACACGGTCGTCGTGTACGAGCGCGCCGACCGCATCGGCGGTCTGCTGCGCTACGGCATCCCCGAGTTCAAGATGGAGAAGTCGCACATCAACCGCCGCATCCAGCAGATGCGCGCGGAGGGCACCAAGTTCCGCACCGAGGTGGAGATCGGCGCCGACATGCCGGCCGACGCGCTCCGCCGCCGCTACGACGCGGTCGTCGTCGCTGCCGGTGCCACCGTCTCCCGCGACCTGCCCGTTCCGGGCCGTGAGCTGAACGGGGTGCACTTCGCGATGGAGTACCTCCCGCTCGCCAACAAGGTGCAGGAGGGCGACCTGACGGTCTCCCCGATCACCGCCGAGGGCAAGCACGTCGTGGTCATCGGCGGCGGCGACACCGGAGCCGACTGCGTGGGCACCGCCCACCGCCAGGGCGCGCTCTCCGTCACCCAGCTGGAGATCATGCCCCGGCCCGGTGAGGACCGGAACGCCAACCAGCCCTGGCCGACCTTCCCCATGCTCTACAAGGTCACCTCCGCGCACGAGGAGGGCGGCGAGCGGATCTACTCCGTCTCCACCACCCACTTCGAGGGCGACGAGGACGGCAACGTCCAGGCGCTGCACCTCATCGAGGTGGAGTTCAAGGACGGCAAGCTGGAGCAGAAGTCCGGCACCGAGCGCCGCATCCCGGCCCAGCTCGTCACCCTCGCCATGGGCTTCACCGGCACCGACCAGGCCAACGGCCTCGTCGAGCAGTTCGGACTCGGCCTCGACGAGCGCGGTAACATCGCCCGCGACGCCGACTACGCGACCAACGTCGAAGGCGTCTACGTCGCCGGTGACGCGGGCCGCGGCCAGTCGCTCATCGTGTGGGCCATCGCCGAGGGCCGTTCCGCGGCACGCGGGGTGGACCGCTTCCTGACCGGGACCAGCGCCCTGCCGGCCCCGATCCGCCCCACGGACCGTTCCCTGATGGTCTGACCCCCCTACCGCCGGAACCGGCCGACACGGCCGGACCCGGAGCAGACGTCCCGTACAACGGCGTACGGAACTGAACGCGGCGCCCACCTCGTCCCCGACCGGACCAGGGTGGGCGCCGCGGCGCTTTCCGGGGCGGGGCACGGTACGCGAAGGCCCGGCACGGTTCGTCCGCGCCGGGCCTTCGCGTACCGTGCCCCGCCCCTCATCCGCCGGTGAGCGCGTGGGTCTTCCACACCACCACGCAGGCCAGCAGGACCAGCAGCGCCACGGCCGCGGCGCCCTGGGCGAGTCCGTTGCGCGTCTTGGCCGGCGCGTAGGCCAGTCCGTACATCACCAGGCCGCCGGTGAGGAGGCCGCCGAGGTGCCCCTGCCAGGAGGTGAAGAAGGCGGAGAGCGCCATCCACAGGAGGAACCCGGCCATGAAGCGGTTCAGCGACCGCACGTCGTGCCCCAGCCGCCGGCCGATGACGTAGGACGCGGCGGCCAGGCCGAAGATGGCGCCGGAGGCGCCCACGGCGTTGGAGTCCGGTGCGAGCACGTACACCAGTACCGAACCGCCGGCCGCGGAGAACAGGTAGAGCGCCGCGTACCGCACCGTGCCGAGCCGGGTCTCCACGTCCCGGCCGAGGTTCCAGAGCGCCAGCATGTTGAAGACCAGGTGCATCACGCCGATCGACTCGTCCGGCGGCAGGTGCAGGAACGCTCCGGTCAGCAGCCGGTACCACTCGCCGTCGACCAGCCCGGTCGCCCGGAAACCGGGCGGGCTCCAGCCGTCGTACACGTAGAGGGCGCCGTCCGGCCCGACGAGCGCGGCCCCCAGCGTTCCGAACCGGTCCAGGATCTCCGGCTCCACGACCTCGGCGACGTAGGCGAGGACGTTCAGGGCTATGAGCGCGTAGGTGACCAGCGGCCTCGTGACGGAGGGGACCTTGCCGCCGAAGAGGCTCCGCGCCCGGCGGACCGAGCGGTTGCCGTCCCGGACGCACTCCGGGCACTGGTGGCCGACCGAAGCCTCCCGCATGCACTCCGGACAGATCGGGCGGTCGCAACGGGTGCAGCGCACATACGTCTCGAACGACGGATGGCGGTAACAGGCGGGGGTGTCGGCCTCCATGACCGGCTCCTTCACTGGGCGAGGTGACGCGCGGTGCCGAGGTGACGGCGGCGATCAAGATAGCGAACCCGGAATTCGGACCATATGCGCGGGTGGCCGATGGCAGCCTGGGAACGGCAGCGGGGCGCCAACACCCGTGCCGGACCGGCCCGGAGAGCGTGGGCGGGACGAGGTACCGCTGCTCGGCGTGACCGGATCCGATCAACTGGGATCGGGCCGGATCGGAACGGAGACAGACATGATCGGATCGCCCTCGACCGTGGGGCCCGCGTTCACCCTCGACACGGTGGAGGCCTGCGCCCCGGGCCTCGTCAGCCTCTACAAGAAGGCCGCCGTCTCCCTCCGCACATACGGGCTGAACGGCACGCGGGCGGCGGTCTACCTGGTGCTCGACCACTCGGGTTCGATGAGGGAGTACTACAGGGACGGCAGCGTCCAGGCGCTCGCGGACCAGGTGCTGGGGCTGGCCGCCCACCTCGACGACGACGGCCGTGTGCCCGTCGTCCTCTTCTCCACCGACATCGACGCCGTCACCGACATCGCGCTCGACGACCACCACGGGCGCGTCGACGCGATCGTGGCGGGCCTCGGCCACATGGGCAGGACCAGCTACCACCTGGCGATGGACGCCGTCATCGACCACTACCTCGACAGCGGCTCCACCGCCCCGGCCCTCGTCGTCTTCCAGACCGACGGCGGGCCGACCAGCAGGCTCGCGGCCGAGCGTTACATCTGCAAGGCCTCCCGGCTCCCGCTGTTCTGGCAGTTCGTCGGTTTCGGCAACACCCGCAGCACCCAGTTCGACTTCCTGCGCAAGCTCGACGAACTCCCCGTCCCCGCCAAGCGCGTGGTCGACAACGCCGGCTACTTCCACGCCGGACCCGACCCGCGCACCGTCCCCGACGACGTGCTCTACGACCGGCTGGTCGCGGAGTTCCCGCTCTGGCTCGCGGCGGCCCGGGCGCGCGGCATCGTGGTGTGAGGTCGCACGGCGGACGACGGGCTCCCGGGGGAGGCGGACCCGGTACCGGAGCCGGCGCACGGCGCACCGCCGCGCACCCATTGCGGTGAGCCGGCGGAAATCCTGACAGGAGGTGTCGGGATCGGACGGTTCGATGGGAGGCATGACACCGAACACCTCCGCCTCCGGCGCCTCCGCCCGTGTACCCGGCCCCGTTCCCGGCACCGTCAACTGGGCAGCCTTCCGCGCCGCCGAGCCCGAGTTCGCCGCCACCGTCGAGAGGCGCTTCCGTCTCTACCGCCATCAGGTCCTGGCCACCGTGCGCCAGGACGGGTCCCCCCGCGTGTCCGGGCTGGAGACCGACTTCCGCTTCGGCGAGATGCTGCTCGGCATGATGCCGCGCTCCCGCAAGGCCCTCGACCTCTTCCGCGACCCGCGCTTCGCGATCCAGGCGAACCCCGGCCCGGACGCCGAGATGGCCGACGGCGACGCCCGCGTCGGCGGCCGGGCGATCGAGGTCACCGACCCGGCCCTGCTCGCCCGCTTCATCGAGGAGGCGACGCCCCCCGAGCCGTTCCACCTCTTCCGCGTCGAGATCACCGAGGTGGTCCACACCGGCATGGACGGCGAGCGCATCGTCCTTCGCTCCTGGACACCGGGCCGCGGGATGCGCACGGTCCGCCGGGGCAATGAGGGCCCGGCCGTCTGAGCGGCGCGCGGGGGACCCGCCGGGAGAGGGGCGCGGGGTCCTCGCCGGCGCGGTGTGACGCGCCCCACCAGCTGCCCCGCGAGGGAGAAAGACCAGGTGAAAGGGGGTGGTGAGCGCCCAGTGGAGATCTTCTCGCGATCCGGTGCCTCAAGATCCACCACGCGCCGGACGGACGTGCTACGGTGTTCCAGTTGCAGTTTTGGTACCCATGAACTTTATGTGCGCCTGACGGGAATGCTTCCTCAGGCGCATTATTGTTTTCCGGCTTTCTCCGGATGGGGCTCAATGCGGCGACTTGGAATTCGTGAAGTGCGGATTCTCGGCACTGCACCTCTTTTAGGAGAATGACATGGCTACTGGAACCGTGAAGTGGTTCAACTCGGAAAAGGGCTTCGGCTTCATCGAGCAGGACGGCGGCGGCGCCGACGTCTTCGCCCACTACTCGAACATCGCCACCCAGGGCTTCCGTGAGCTCCAGGAGGGCCAGAAGGTCTCCTTCGACGTCACGCAGGGCCAGAAGGGCCCGCAGGCGGAGAACATCGTCCCCGCCTAATTCGGCCGGACGCGTACCTCGCAGCCGGGGCTCGCACCTTCACGGTGCGGGCCCCGGTTTGCGCTGTCTCCGGGACGTCCTGTCTCCGGAGCACCCGCCATGTGCCGCATCCTGGGGCGCACATGAAAGCGGTCCACAGAGCATCTCGCAGCGACCCAGGAATCCCCCAGGAGGGAATTTCCGTATGACCCGCTTCGAACGCCAGGACCGCCCGACCGGCACCCGCCAGCCCAGTGGCCGGGGCCGCGGCCAGACCCAGGCCGCCCCCGCCGCCCGCCGCGGAGCCGGCAAGGCTCCCGCGCGCCGCCGCGCCGCCGCTCCGCAGGGCGAGTTCGCCCTGCCGGAGTCCCTCACCCCCGCGCTGCCCGCCGTCGAGGCGTTCGCCGATCTGGACATGCCCGCCGCGCTGCTGAAGACGCTGGCCGCGCAGGGCGTCACCGATCCCTTCCCGATCCAGGGCGCCACCCTGCCGAACTCGCTCGCCGGCCGTGACATCCTCGGCCGCGGCCGTACCGGTTCCGGCAAGACGCTGGCCTTCGGCCTCGCGCTGCTGGCCCGTACCGCCGGACGCCGCAGCGAGCCCCACGCCCCGCTGGCCCTGGTCCTCGTGCCGACCCGCGAGCTCGCCCAGCAGGTGACCGACGCCCTCACGCCGTACGCGACCTCCGTGAACCTGCGGCTCGCCACCGTGGTCGGCGGGATGTCCCTCACCAAGCAGGCCGCCACGCTGCGGCGCGGCGCCGAGGTGCTGGTCGCCACTCCGGGCCGGCTCAAGGACCTCATCGAGCGTGGCGACTGCCGCCTGGACGAGGTCTCCATCACGGTCCTCGACGAGGCCGACCAGATGGCCGACATGGGCTTCATGCCGCAGGTCACCGCGCTGCTCAAGCAGGTCGAGAACGACGGCCAGCGGATGCTCTTCTCCGCCACCCTGGACAAGAACATCGACCGGCTGGTCAAGATGTTCCTGACCGACCCGGTCGTGCACTCGGTGGACCCGTCGGCCGGTGCCGTCACCACGATGGAGCACCACGTGCTGCACGTGCTGGACGACACCGACAAGAAGGCCGTCGCCACCCGGATCGCCGCCCGCGAGGGCCGCGTGATCATGTTCGTCGACACCAAGCGTGCCGCCGACCGCTTCGCCAAGCGCCTGCTCGCCGCCGGCGTCCGCGCGGCCGCCCTGCACGGCGGCCGGTCCCAGCCGCAGCGCAACCGCACCCTGGACCAGTTCAAGGACGGCCAGGTCACGGCGCTCGTCGCGACCAACGTGGCGGCCCGGGGCATCCACGTCGACGACCTCGACCTCGTCGTCAACGTCGACCCGCCCACCGACCACAAGGACTACCTCCACCGGGGCGGCCGCACCGCGCGCGCCGGCGAGTCCGGCAGCGTCGTCACGCTGGTGCTGCCCGAGGAGAAGCGGGACATGACCCGCCTCATGCAGGACGCGGGCATCGCCCCGCACACCACCCGCATCACCTCCAGCGACCCGGAGCTCAGCCGGATCACCGGAGCCCGCGAGCCCTCCGGCATCGCGGTCGTCATCGAGGTGCCGCAGCCGACCCCGCCGAAGCAGCGCACCCGCGGCTCCGGCGGCCAGACGGCCGCCCCCACCCGCTCGGGCAGCCGGGGCCGGGGCCGCCGCGGCGGCGCGGGCGGAGCGGCTGCCACCGGCACCACCTCCACCGCCGGCGGCGCGCGCGGTGCGGGCAGCGGTGGCGGTCGCGGCGGAGCCACCGCCGGCGCACCGCGCGGCGAGGCCCGCGGCGCCGGGCGTACGGGCGCGAGCGCCGGCCGCACCGGTTCCGGACGTACCGGCGGCAGCGGTTCCGGCCGTCCCGCCGGCGCCGGCCGGGGCAACGGCACCGGCGGCGGTGCGCCCCGGAGCCGTCGGGCCGCATAAGGCCCCACGGCCCGGCCCCGGTCACGGCCGGGGTGGCGCGGCGCAGGCACGCACGCACGCATGACACCACGACGCCCGGTCCGCACCCGCGGACCGGGCGTCGTGCTGTCCCGGCCCCGGCCCGGTGCCGTGGGGCCCGCCAACCGGCCAGGCCGTAGCACGGGCGAACGAGTGATCATCACATCGGGTGGCCGGGTGCTTCCCCCACCACCCACCGGGGCAGCCTGCCCACCGAAGCGGTGGCGGTGTACCGGAGCGCCGCGCGGACGAAGGGGCGGGACGCGCATGACTTCGCACCAAGGGGGCGACGGCGACGGGGGGCGGTTCCTGTTCGCCGCGGGGCTGGCCGACCTGGCCCTGACCACCTGCACATCGGCGTGGACCGCCGCACGCGGCCTGCTCGCCCGCTCGGACCTCGAAGACCTCGCCGCACAGGGGAAGGAGGACCTCCGGGCGCGCGGCAGGCTGGCCCTGGACCGGGTGGGCGGCGACCCGGCGCACCTGGAGATCCTCGCGCGCCACGCCCGGACCCGGGGCGCCGGCGGGCCCGGTGCCTGAGCCCGCACGCCCCGCTCCCGAACCGCCGGAGCACGCCGCGCTGCGGGCCCGGGTCGACCACGAACTGCGGCGGTTCGTCGACGCGGAAACCGAGGCGCTGCTCACCGTCGACGAGGAACTCGCCCCGCTCGCGGCCGTCCTCACGGACGCCACCGCCCACGGCAAGAGGCTGCGGTCGGCCTTCTGCTACTGGGGCTGGCGGGCGGCCGGCCAGCCGGACAGCGACGCCATGGTCCGCGCGGCGGCGAGCATGGAACTGGTCCACGCGGCGGCCGTCGTCCACGACGACATCATCGACGACAGCCGGCTGCGGCACGGGCTGCCGACCGCCCACGTCGCGCTGCGCCCCTCGGTCACCCGCGGCACCCGGCGCGCCGCCCGTGCCGCCTCGCTCGCGATGCTCGCCGGGGACCTCCTGATGTCCTGGGCCGGGCAGATGTTCACCGGCTGCGGCCTGCCCGGCGCCTACCTGGGCCGGGGCCGCGCCCTCTGGGGCGTCCTGGCGCGCGAACTCGTCGCCGGCGAGGCCCTGGAGATCCTGCGCACCGCCGCCCCGCCCGACGTACGGCGTTCCCTCCAGGTGATCCGGTACAAGACGGCCAAGTACACCGTCGAGCACCCGCTGCACATCGGTGCCGCGCTCGGCGGCGCGGACACCGCCCTCCGGGACGCCTTCACCGCGTACGGGCTTCCGCTCGGCGAGGCGTTCCAGCTCCGCGACGACCTCCTCGGCCTCTTCGGCGAACCGGAGCAGACCGGCAAGCCCAACACCGACGACATCACGGGCGCCCGGCCCACCGCACTGATCGCCGTCACCCTCGGCCGGGCCACCCCCGCCGAGCGCCGCGAACTCTCCGGCATCCTCGGACGCGGTTCCCTCACCGCCGCCCAACTGGACCGGGTGCGCGGCGTCGTGGAGTCCACCGGCGCCCGCAGCCACGTCGAGAGCATGATCGGCGACCGGATCTCCCTCGCCACCCGGGCGCTCCACGACGCCCGCCTCGCCGGACCCGCGCACACCGCGCTCACCCACCTCGCCACGGCGGTCACCGCCCGCCCCGCCTGACGACCAGGCTGCCCCGCCCACCCCGCCCACCGCCCGAAGGAGCCCTCCGTGCACCCGACCGAGCAGTCCCTGAACGCGCTGCGCCAGTGCGGCGACGAACTCGCCGACGCCACGGTCGCCACCCTCTTCGAACGCGGCGAAGCGGGGAAGTTCAACACCCTGATGCGGTACGTCTCCGTCGCCGGGCAACCGTTCCCCGACGGGCTGCCCGACGTCGCCCGCGAGTACCTGCACGCCACCGGCAGCCCGCCCTCGTGGGTCGACTGGGAGGAGATGGAGCGGGCCCGGCTGTTCTTCATCGACAACAACGTGCACATCTCCACCGCCCTCTCGTTCGCCGCGATGCCCGCCTGCTACGTCGTCCCGCACGTCGCGAAACTCCTGTCGGCCACGCACTCGCTGAACTACCCCTCCAAACGCATGGCGGAGACCGGGCAGTTCACCGTCTACCTCATGCGCCCCGACGCCTTCGAAGCCGGTGGCCGCTTCCTCCCCGCCGCCCAGAAGGTGCGTCTGCTGCACGCCTCCATCCGCTACCACCTGCGGCGTGAGGGCCGCTGGGACACGGCGGCCCTCGGGACACCGATCTGCCAGGAGGACATGATCGGCGGGCAGATGATGTTCTCGATCCAGGTGCTGGACGCCCTGCACCGGCTCGGCATCCACATGAGCGTCGAGGGCGCGGAGGCGTACCACTACGCCTGGCGCGTCGTCGGGGCGATGCTCGGCGTCGACCAGGAGCACGCCCCCGAGGACCTGGCCCAGGCCCGCGCGTTCTCCGACCTCTACATGACCCGGCACATGGGCCCCAGCGACGAAGGGGTCGCCCTCACCCGGCAGCTGGTCGGCCTGTACGAGGAAGTCGTCCCCGGCACCCTCCTCGACCCGGTCGTCTCCGCGCTGATCCGCCACCTCGTCGGCGACACCTGCGCCGACTGGCTCGGCGTGGCCCGCACCCCGTGGGACACCCTCGTCAAGGCCGCCCCCGCGCTGATGAACGTCCTGGAGACGATCGAGGACCGCTCACCCCTGGGGGCCTGGGTCCTGGACCGCCTCGGTCACTTCACCACCCAGCTCGAGCTCTCCTCGCTCACCCGGGGCCGGGTGATGCACTACGCGATCCCCGAACACCTCAAGAAGGAGTACGGCCTCTCCACCGCCGTGCCCCGCACCCGGCGCTGGACACCGCCCGCCCCGACCGTCTGACCGGACGCCCGGCCGGAAGAGGAGCGGCCCGGCGGGAGCCACGGGCCGGGGGAGACGTGCCCCCGGTCCACGCACTCATGTGTCGCACTCCCACACGGCGCCGCACACCCCGCAGCGGGCCCGGACCGGTCCGCGCACCGGCACCGCCAGCCGCTGATGGCAGGTCGGGCAGGGGAACACCACCCGCGGCCCCGCCGGCCCGCCGCTCCCGAAGGCGTACGGAGCACCGGGCGTAGCCGCCCCCCGGTGCCGGTCCCGGGAGTACCGCATCCGGCTCATCCCGCCCGCCGCCCGCAGCGGCGGCACCCGCAGATCGCGCAGCGCCCTGGACCGGCCCTCGGTGTACGCCTGGTACGCCCGCGGGCTGGTGAACCACGGCGAGGGGTCCTCCCCGAACGCCAGCGACCTCTTCGCCAGGACGTAGCCGAACTCCTCCGGCGTCAGATAGCCCAGCTTCTGCCGGGTCAGCGCATCCTCGCGGAAGGCGTCCAGCAGCAGCCAGCCCGCGCCGAGGTAGACCGCCACCGTGTCGGTGAGAATCTCGTTCTCCCGCTCGTCCGGGAACTCCAACCCCAGCCGGTGCAGCAGCACATGCGTGACCTCGTGCGTCAACGCGGCCGCCACGTCCCGCCGGTGGGACCGGAACCGGTCGTTCAGCTCGACGACGTACTCGGGACCGGAAGCGAGTTCGACGGTGGCCGCGTGCTCCATCCGCCGGAAGCCGACGAGCAACCGGGCTTCGGGCAAACGAAGATGACCCACCACCGACCGGGCGATCCGCTGCGCACCGGGGTGCAACTCCTCGGTGTCCGCGAACACGGCGTCCGCCGCTGGCAGGCTCGACGCGTACGCGCGCACCCCCGCGCCGCCCATCCGCCGGTAGAGCGCGGTGAGCGCACTGCGCACCGTGTCCAGATGGGGGAAGCCGTGCGCCACGGGACGTCCGCTCCCGCCGCCGTCCGTCATGTCCCCACCCCCCCGGCACGTGGATCCCGCCGCTCACCTCCACCGTACGGGGCGCGACCGGGTCGTGTGATGACCGGATCGCGTGGGGCTTCTCGCCCGCCCCGTACCGGTGGCCTCCGCCCCGGGGGCCACCCGCCGACGGCCACCGGCCGGGGCGCTACGTCTAAGCTCATCGACCATGAACGACATCGATCCGTCCGTACGCGAGGAACTGAACCGGCTGCGCGAGAGCATCGACAACATCGACGCCGCCGTCGTCCACATGCTCGCCGAACGGTTCAAGTGCACCCAGCAGGTCGGCCACCTCAAGGCGGCCCACCACCTGCCGCCCGCCGACCCGGCGCGCGAGGGCCGCCAGATCGAGCGCCTGCGCCAGCTCGCCGGCAGCGCCAAGCTCGACCCGGCCTTCGCGGAGAAACTCCTCAACTTCATCGTCGCCGAGGTGATCCGCCACCACGAGCGCATCGCCGAGGAGACCGTGAGCAGCGACGTGTCGCCGGACGGAAGCGGCGAACCGCCGGCGGCGTGACCACGCCGCCCCGCGCCCACCCGGTGCCGGCCGCGCCCACCCGGTGCCGGCCGGGCCCGCTCGCGGTCCGGGGCGGGCCCGGGCCGCCCTGTGATCGCAGGGGTGTGCGTCCACCCCGGAACACCGTCCGCCACCGGCCGGAGACGGACGGAACGGGCCACGGTTCAGAGCTCGTGGTCCCCGGCCACCTCCTCCCAGGGGATGTCGAGGAAACCGGGTACCTCCCCGGCCTCCGCGACATCCGTGGTGTGCTGGAACCAGACGACGGTCAGGGCCGAGCGGTGCAGCACCGGCTCCAGCCCGGGATCGACCGCCGCCGAAGCGAACGTACCCACACAGGTGACCGGAGGCAGCACCTCGACCGGGCCGAACCCACCGCCCCTCCCCTCCGGGCGGTCCCGGGTGGGCACGACGAGATGCACCCGCCCGTCCCGCACGCCGGCCCCGGCCGTCCGCAGCAGCCCCCCGATCTTCAGGTCGTTGACCAACCGGCAGGGGTAGCCCTCCAGCATGCCGCCGTACGTCGAGGAGACCCGCACCTCGCTGAGAGCGATCGAACGGCCGGAGGCGAGGAGGACGCGCGTCAGGGACATGCGGGCACCCTCGCACCCACCGCGCCCGGCGCGACACCGGATAAACGCGTCCGGCCGACGGACGACCGCACGACCGCACGACGGGACGCGCCGACCGGAGGAGAACCCCCTCGCACGCTCTCCCGGCGGTACGGCAGCATGGAACGATGTCCGTACTGACGCGCGACGAAGCGCAGACCCGAGCCACCTCCATCGACGTCCAGCGATACACGATCGACCTCGACCTCACCACCGGCGACGAGACCTTCGGGTCCAGCACCGTCGTCCGTTTCACCGCACGCACCGCCACCGACACGTTCATCGAGGTCAAACCGGCGGCGCTGCGCTCGATCAGCCTCGACGGACACCCCCTCGACCCCGCTCTCCTCGCCGACGGCCGCTACCCCCTCACCGGGCTCGCGGCCGGCCCCCACGAGCTCCGCGTCGACGCCACCATGCGGTACTCGCACACCGGCGAGGGGATGCACCGCTTCACCGACCCGACCGACGGCGAGAGCTACGTCTACACCCAGCTCTTCCTCGACGACGTGCAGCGGGTCTTCCCCGCCTTCGACCAGCCCGACCTGAAGTCCGTCTTCGAGATCACCGTCACCGCCCCGGACGGGTGGACCGTCCTCGGCAACGGCATCGCCACCCCCACCGGCGACGGACGCTGGACCATCGCCCCCACCCCCCTCATCTCCACCTACCTCGTCGCCGTCGCCGCCGGACCCTGGCACTCCGTCACCACCGAGCACGCCGGGATCCCCTTCGGCATCCACTGCCGCCGCTCGCTCGCCCCCCACCTCGACGCCGACGCCGAGGAGATCCTCGACGTCACGCGCGCCTGCTTCGACCGCTACCACGAGAAGTTCGACGAGCCGTACCCCTTCGACTCGTACGACCAGGCCTTCGTCCCCGAGTTCAACGCCGGCGCCATGGAGAACCCCGGACTCGTCACCTTCCGCGACGAATTCGTCTACCGCTCCGCCGTCACCGACACCGAACGCCAGACCCGCGCCATGGTCATCTCCCACGAGATGGCCCACATGTGGTTCGGCGACCTCGTCACCCTCAGCTGGTGGGACGACATCTGGCTCAACGAGTCCTTCGCCGAGTACATGGGCTACCAGACCCTCACCGAAGCCACCCGCTTCACCGACACCTGGGTCGACTTCGGCGTCGCCCGCAAGGGCTGGGGGTACGACGCCGACCAGCGCCCCTCCACCCACCCCGTCGCCCCCGACCACGCCGCCGTCCCCGACACCGCCTCCGCACTCGTCAACTTCGACGGCATCTCCTACGCCAAGGGCGCCTCCGCGCTGCGCCAGCTCGTCACCTGGATCGGCGAGAAGGACTTCCTCGCCGGCATCAACACCCACTTCGCCCGGCACAAGTTCGCCAACGCCGGCCTCGCCGACTTCATCGACAACCTCGCCTCCACCACCGACCGCGACGTCCACGGCTGGGCCGACGCCTGGCTGCGCACCACCGGCCCCGACACCCTCACCGCCCGCGTCGAGGAGCACGGCAACGAGTGGACCCTCGCCGTCGACCACGGCGGCAGCCGCCCCCACCGCATCGCCGTCGGCCTCTACGACCACGAACTCGGCGTCCAGTCCGGCGTCGGCCGCCTCGTCCTGCGCGACCGCATCGAGACCGACGTCCCCGGCACCGGCGAACCCCTCACCCTCCCCGGCCCGCGCCCCGTCCTCGTCGTCCCCAACGACCACGACCTCACCTACGCCAAGGTCCGGCTCGACCCGGACTCCTGGACGGCCGTCGAGCACAGCCTCTCCGGCATCCCCGACCCCCTCACCCGCGCCGTCATCTGGAACACCGCCCGCGACATGGTCCGCGACGGCGTCCTCCACCCCACCGCCTACCTCACCCTCGCCCGCACCCACCTCCCGCACGAGAGGGACCTCGCGCTCGTCCAGGGCGTCCTCGGCTTCGCCGCCCTGATCACCGACCGCTACCTCACCCCCGACCAGCGCCCCGCCGCGCTCGCCACCCTCACCGACCTCTGCCGCGACCTCGTCCGCCGCACCGAGGACGGCAGCGGCCAGGGCCTGCGCCTCGTCGCCGTACGTCACCTCATCGACGCCGCCACCCAGCCCGACACCCTGAGGGAATGGCTCGCCGACGGCACCGCACCCGGAGGCCCCGAACTCGACCCCGAACTGCGCTGGCGCATCCTCACCCGCCTCGCCGTCCTCGGCGCCACCGACGAGAGCGCCATCGCCGCCGAACTCGCCCAGGACCCCAGCGCCACCGGCCAGGAGGGCGCCGCCCGCTGCCGCGCCGCGTTGCCCGACCCGGAGGCCAAAGCCGCCGCCTGGCGTTCCCTGTTCCACGACGACACCCTGTCGAACTACCTCTTCACCGCCACCGCCCAGGGCTTCTGGCAGCCCGAGCACACCGGACTCACCCGCGAGTACGTGGCGCGCTTCTACCCCGACGCCGCCGCGCTCGCAGCCCGCCGGGGCCCCGCCATCGCCACCGCCGCCGGCCGGGCGGCCTTCCCCGCGTACGACGTGGACACCGACGCCCTCGCGCACGGGACACGCGCCCTGGAGGACGACACCCTCACCCCCGCCCTGCGCCGCAAGCTCGTCGACGAACTCGACGACCTGCGCCGCGCACTGGCGGTACGCGCCACCGCCCCCTGACCCACCCGCCCGGCTTCCGGTCCCCGCGCCACCGTGCCCGGCCCCCTCCACCCGAGGGGCGCCGGGCACGGCCGTGTCCGGCACCCCTCGGCGTGCGAACGTGCGCCCGTTCGTCCCCCGACACCGATGCCCCTCGGCCCAGCGATGCCCGTCCGCCTCGCAACGGCAACCCGATGCCTCTTACCCCGCGACGGTGTGCCCCTCACGCGCACCCGGAACCGCCCCTACGCGGCGTCAACGCCCTTCGCGAGCAAGCCGGTTCACCCGTACGAGGCCATTCGTCTCGAACTCCCGCACGGAGTACGACCATGCGTGCGCTCATCCCGCGGTGCGCACCCAAACCCCTTTAAGGTCGGCATCGTTGGACCGGGCGGCCCAGCCGCGACACGCCCTGGACGCCCGCACGTCCCACGCCACCACATCACCGAAGGGGTCCCACCAGCCATGTCCACCCACCCACCCCTCGCCGGCGGCACCACGGGCCCCGGCCACCTGCGGCCCCTGCTCGACACCGTCCTCGCCGCCCTCCACGAAGGCGCCACCCGCCGGGCCGGGCCCCTCCCCGCCGGCGGCCCCGCCGCCACCACCGCCCGTACGCGCCACACCATGGGGCCCCTCCTCCCCGACGAAGGCACCGGCGCCCACCACGCCCTCACCACCCTCGTCACCGCCCTCGCCGAAGGCGCCGCGGACCCCGCGCACCCCCACTGCACGGCCCACCTCCACACCCCGCCGCTCGCCCTCGCCGCAGCCGCCGACCTCGCCGCCTCCGCCCTCAACCCCTCCATGGACTCCTGGGACCAGGCACCCGCCGCCACCACCCTCGAAACCGAACTCACCACCACGCTCGCCCGCGAGATCTACCCCCACCACCCCCACCCCGACGCCGTCATCACCACCGGCGGCACCGAAGCCAACCAACTCGCCCTCCTCCTCGCCCGCGAACGCCACGGCCCCGTACAGACCATCCACGCCACCAACGCCCACCACAGCATCACCCGCGCCGCCTGGCTCCTCGGCCTCCCCACCCCCCACGCCATCCCCGCACCCCACGGCGTCATGGACCTCGCCGCCCTCCGCGAAGCCCTCACCCACACCTCCGGCCCCCACCTCGTCACCGCCACCGCCGGCACCACCGACACCGGCGCCATCGACCCCCTCACCGACATCGCCGACCTCTGCGACCTGCACGGCGCCGAACTCCACATCGACGCCGCCTACGGCGGAACGCTCCTCTTCAGCCCCACCCACCGCGCCAAGATCAACGGCCTCCACCGCGCCCACAGCGTCACCCTCGACCTGCACAAACTCGGCTGGCAGCCGGCCCCCGCCGGCATCCTCGCCGTCCCCGACCGCCACCACCTCGCCCCCCTCCACCACCTCGCCCCCTACCTCAACGCCGACGACGACACCGAAGCCGGCATCCCCGACACCCTCGGCCGCTCCCTGCGCACCACCCGACGGCCCGACGCCCTCAAGATCGCCGTCACCCTCCAGGCCCTCGGCCGCGACGGACTCGCCGAACTCATCGACCGCACCCTCACCACCGCCCACCACCTCGCCGGCCTCGTCGACCGCACCCCCGGCCTCGAACTCCACGCACCCCCCACCATCAGCACCGTCCTCTTCCGCCCCACCGACGCCGACGACCGCACCGTCGCCACCCTCCGCCGCACCCTCCTCGACCGCGGCCACGCCGTCCTCGGCCGCGCCCACGCCGACGGACGGCTCTGGCTCAAAGCCACCCTCCTCAACCCCCACACCACCCCCGCGGACCTCAGCGCCCTCCTCGCCCGTATCACCCGCCTCAGCACCGAACTCACGGAAGGCAGCACCCCCCGATGACCGACCGCCCCACCCCCGGCACCGACCAGCCGCACGACCTCATCGGCATCGGCATCGGCCCCTTCAACCTCTCCCTCGCCGCCCTCGCCCACGACGTCCGGCACCCCGACACCCCCCGGGCCCCGCTGACCGCCGCCTTCTACGACCAACGCCCCGCCTTCCACTGGCACCCCGGCCTCCTCCTCGACGGCGCCACCCTCCAAGTCCCCTTCCTCGCCGACCTCGTCACCCTCGCCGACCCCACCAGCCCCTGGACCTTCCTCAACTACCTCCGCACGCTGGGCCGCCTCTACCCCTTCTACTTCGCCGAGCGCTTCCACATCCAACGCGCCGAATACGACGCCTACTGCCGCTGGGTCACCCAGCAACTCCCCGGACTCCACTTCGGCCACCACGTCGACGCCGTCCGCTGGATCCCCGAACGCGCCCTCTTCCAGGTCGACTTCACCCAACTCGACCCGGACGGAGAAACCAGAACCCCCGGCCGCGCCCACGCCCGCCACATCGCCCTCGGCATCGGCACCGCACCCCACGTCCCCGAACCCCTCCGGCCCCTCGCGGCAGCCGAGGACATCCCCGTCATCCACTCCGGCGACTACCTCGACCACCGCGAGCGACTCCTGCGCGCCGAACACCTCACCGTCATCGGCTCAGGACAGTCGGGCGCCGAGATCTTCCTCGACCTGCTCCGCGCCCGCCCCCACGGCCACGAACGACTCCACTGGCTCGCCCGGACCTCCGCGTTCGCCCCGATGGAGTACTCCAAACTCGGCCTCGAACACTTCACCCCCGACTACACCCGCTACTTCCACGGCCTGGCCGAAGAAACCCGCGACCACCTCGTCACCCGGCAGTGGCAACTCCACAAGGGCATCGACACCGACACGATCTCCGCCATCCACGACGAGCTCTACCGGCGCACCCTCCACGGCGGCTGGCCCGACGCCACCCTCACCCCCGGCGTCCGCGTCCGCACCGCCGGACGACTCGGCACCACCCGCATCGAACTCCACCTCGAACACATCGAGCAGGGCACCCGCAGCCGCCACACCACCGACGCCGTCGTCCTCGCCACCGGCTACCGCGAACGCCCCCTCGACACCCTCCTCGACGGCATCGCCCCCCACATCCGCCGCGACGGAGCCGGCCGCCCCCGCGTCGACCTCCACCACCGCCTCGAACTCGACCCCGCCATCACCGGCAACATCTACGTCCAGAACGCCGAACGCCACACCCACGGCGTCGGCGCCCCCGACCTCGGCCTCGCCGCCCACCGCAGCGCCACCATCCTCAACCACCTCACCGGCACCACCCCCTACCCCCTCCCCGACCGCACCGCCTTCACCACCTTCGGCCTCACCCCCCACCCCGCGGTCCCCCCGCAGACCTCCCCCCGCGCCCCCCTCCACCAGACCACCTGACCCGCCCACCCGCCCACCACGCGAAAGGGCGGCCACCCCGGCCCGAAAGCCGGAGCGACCGCCCCACCCACCCGACGACAGTCAGCCTCAGAACACCGGCACACCGTCCCGCGTCAGACGCCACCCCACCGTCGCGAACTCCGCCGGGTCGACCTCACCCTTCGCCGTCACCCACGCGATGATCGTGTTCCGGATCTCGTCCGAGTTCGCCCACACCTGCTGCGCACCCGGCACGTGCGGGAAGTTGCCGCCACCGCTCGCCCGGTAGTTGTTCACCGCCAGCACGAACCGCGCGGCCGGGTCGATCGCCGCACCCCCGAACGACAGCCCGACGATCCGCGAGCCCACCGGCTTCGCGATGTCGATGTCGTACGTCACCCCCGACAGCGCGTCGTAGTTGTAGTCCGGCGTACCGCCCGCGTTCGTCAGCTTGGACGTGTCCACCGCGCCGCCCGCCGCCGTCTGCACGTAGTACCGCGCCGAGAACTCCAGGTACTCCTTGACCTGGGCGCCCGTGACGATCCGCGCCTCCAGCGTGTTCTCGAAGGGGTACAGACCCGCCGCGTCCTTGATCGTGACGTTGCCCGCCGGGATCGAGGCCGTCCGCGAGAAGCACGACGCCTGCGAGAGCACCGGCAGCGACGCGAACTCCCCACCCGCCAGAGCACCCTTCACCGTCTCCGCCTGGACGTGGTTGATCAGGTCGATGATCGGCTCGTCCTTCCACGGCGCGTCCACCGTGCTCATCGCCGCGACCGACGTACCGATGACCTGGTTCACATAGGCCACCACCTTCGTGTGCTCGTCCCTGAGGAGCCGTGTGATCTTCTCGTCCTCGGCGACCGTGTGGGAGTTCAGCACCTGTGCGCCGACCTTCTCCACCGTCCAGCGGCCCTTCGACCACACCAGGTCGACGTCGAAGAGGGTCAGACGCTGGCCCCACTTCGCCGGCTCCGAGAGCACGACCGGCTTGCCCGTCTCCTTGTTGACCACGACGTACTCGGGGATCTCCGCGTGCGCGTGACCCACCAGGATCGCGTCGATCCCCGGCACCTGCTCCGCCACCAGACCGGCCGCGTTCTCCACGTACGGAATCTGGTCGCCGTACGACGACGTGCCGGACGAACCCGAGTGCGCCGAGACGATCACGACGTCCGCACCCATCGAGCGCAGCTTCGGCACCCAGTGGGCGGCCTGCTCCTCGAGGCCAGGGAACACCATCTTCCCGCTCACGTTCGCCTTGTCCCAGATCGCGATGCCCGGATTGGTCAGACCCAGCACGGCCACCCGTACGTCCCTGCCGTGCGGCGTCCGCATCCGCTTGATCACGTACGGGGCGAACGCCGGCTTCAGCGTCTTCGCGTCCAGCGCGTTCGCACCGAGCAGCGGGAAGTCGCACTGCTCCTCGAACTTCCGCAGCACCGGGATGCCGTAGTTGAACTCGTGGTTCCCGAGCGCCGCCGCGTCGTACCCGATCGCGTTCATCGCCTGCGCCATCGGGTGCACCGGCCCGCGCTTCGCGGTGATCGGGTCGATCTTCGCGTAGTAGTAGGAGAGCTGGGTGCCCTGGATGGTGTCACCGGCGTCGATCAGCAGCGTGTTGCCGCGCCCCCGCTCCTCGCGGATCTTCTCCACCAGCGTCGAGATCTTCGCCAGGCCGACGTCGTTGTGCGCGGCGTCGTCGTACTCCTTGTCCGTGAAGTAGTCCCAGTTGAAGACGTTGCCGTGCAGGTCCGTCGTGCCCATGACGGTGAACGAGTACCGCTTCGCGTGGCTCTCACCGTGCCCGTGGCCCGACGGCGCGGCGGCCCCGGCCTCTCCCGCGACCACTCCGCCCGCCAGCGCGACACCCGCACCGGCGGCTGCCGAACGGCCCAGAAACGTCCTGCGGTTCAACGGCATCTCTCTTGCTCCTCGTTCACTCGGACGACGCGGACGACCGGTGGTGCGGCGTGATCGATCCGCGTTCATGACGCGCGTAGATTGTTGCGCAGTCCATGCGAAGGGAACAGTCTGTTCGGATGTCGATCTGGTGACCGTCTGCGCACGCGGTCCCCGACGGAACGTCCGGTGCCTTCCGCGAGGGCCGGGAGCGCGGACGCACCGCACCCGGAGCGCGTCCGAACCACCGCGCGCGGGCCCGAAGGCGCTCGTCGGAGCGGCGGGCCGCACACTCCAGCACCTGTCAACATCCCTTAACCGAAAGGATGTTGGTCGGCCACGCGGAGCCCCTTACCTACCCGTAGGTAAGGTTTAGGCTCGAACCATGCGCCGAGCCAAAATCGTCTGCACCCTGGGACCCGCGACCGACTCGTACGACCGGATCAAAGCCCTGGTCGAAGCGGGAATGGACATCGCCCGCTTCAACCTCAGCCACGGCAGTCACGCCGAGCACGAAGAGCGGTACCACCACGTCCGCAAGGCCGCCGAGGAGACCGGCCGCAGCGTCGGCATCCTCGCCGACCTCCAAGGCCCGAAGATCCGCCTCGGGCGGTTCCGCGAAGGCCCCGTACTCCTCGAACGCGGCGACGCCTTCACCCTCACCGTCGAGCCCCTCGCCGACGGCGACAAGAACGGCTGCGGCACCACCTACGACGGCCTCGCCGCCGACGTCACTCCCGGCGAGCGCATCCTCGTCGACGACGGCCGCGTCGCCCTCCAGGTGACCGCGGTCGACGGCCCCCGCGTCCGCACCACCGTCCTCGAAGGCGGCGTGGTCTCCGACAACAAGGGCCTCAACCTCCCCGGCGTCGCCGTCTCCGTCCCCGCCCTCTCCGAGAAGGACATCGACGACCTGCGCTGGGCCCTGCGCATCGGCGCCGACATCGTCGCCCTCTCCTTCGTGCGCAGCGGCAAGGACATCGTCGACGTCCACCGCGTGATGACCGAGGAGGGCCGCCGCGTCCCCGTCGTCGCCAAGGTCGAGAAGCCCCAGGCCGTCGAGAACATCGACTCCATCGTGGCCGCCTTCGACGGCATCATGGTCGCCCGCGGTGACCTCGGCGTCGAAATGCCCCTGGAACAGGTCCCGATCGTCCAGAAGCGCGCCGTCGAACTGGCCCGGCGCAACGCCAAGCCCGTCATCGTCGCCACCCAGATGCTCGAGTCGATGATCGACAACTCCCGGCCCACCCGCGCCGAGGCCTCCGACGTCGCCAACGCCATCATCGACGGCACCGACGCGGTGATGCTCTCCGGCGAGACCAGTGTCGGCAAGCACCCCGTCGAGACGGTGCGCACCATGTCCCGCATCGTCGAAGCCGCCGAGGAGGACCTCCTCGGCCACGGCCTCCCGCCGCTCACCGACCGCAGCAAGCCCCGCACCCAGGGCGGCGCGGTCGCCCGCGCGGCCGCCGAGATGGGCGACTTCCTCGGCGCCAAGTTCCTCGTGGCGTTCACCCAGAGCGGCGACACCGCGAAGCGGCTCTCCCGCTACCGCTCGCCCATCCCGCTCCTGGCCTTCACCCCCGACGCCGCCACCCGCGCCCAGCTCAACCTCACCTGGGGCGTGGAGAGTTTCCTCGGCCCGCACGTCGAGTCCACCGACGCGATGGTCGCCCAGGTGGACGAGGAACTCCTGCGGATCGGCCGCTGCGAGAAGGGCGACGTCATCGTCATCACGGCCGGCTCCCCGCCGGGCGTGACGGGCTCCACCAACCTGGTCCGCGTGCACCACGTCGGCGAGGACGACAGCCCGAAGTAGTACGGCGCACGGTCCGCCGGCGCCCCGGGCCGTCAGTGTTTCGGCCCGACGTGCGCGTCCATCAGCGCGACGGACGCCCGTCGGGCGACGGAGACGTTGTACCGCCGCCCCGCCCGGTCGCAGTGCTTCCACTCCACGCCGAGCGCGTCCAGCGTGTCCGTGTAGAGGCGCCGGATGTCGTCCGAGACGTTGGTGAACCAGTAACGCGGGTACTCGTACCGCTTCCGCACCCCGCCCACGGTCCGCACCGTCCAGTTCGTGGCCCGGCAGCCGTCCGAGTGGACCAGCCCGCGCACGAACTCCCACGGGTGCGCGTCGACGATCTCGCGCTGCCAGCGGGCGAGGACGATGGGGCGCTCGTGCTTCTTGCCGGGGCCGTGCTGGGGGAAGAGGCAGGGCAGGTGCTTCGAGTAGACCTTGACGTTGTGGCAGCCGACCTTCCGGATCCGACAGGTTTTGTTCTCCGGGAAGACCTTGTGCATCGCCGCCTCGGCAGCGTCCTGCAGGCCGGGCCAGGCATCGTCAAGGGTGATGATGAGGCTGGTGACGCGGTGGGCGGGCGCTTGGCTGATATGCCCGTCGCCCAGGTACAGGCCCAGCAGGTAGGCGTACGCGCGCGCATCGAGAGGCGTCCCGTCGCACCGGTGGCATTTCGGATTGTGCCGCCCAGGGCACTCGTCCCGTTTGGCGCGGTCCATGTGTTTCCAATAGCTGATGGTGCCCGCAGGTACGTTCAGCTTTCTCGCCACATCGGCGTTCCTAGCGCCGTCCCGGAGAAGGCTGAGCGCGGTACGCCGGACTTCCGAACGCTGGATGTTCATTCCACTACGATCAGTTACCGCAGCTGCATGTGTCGAAAAATCGCGGATGTTCACGAGAAGGTGAGCATCCGCTTGTCAGACTGTGTGCCGAGTGCGGGATTCGAACCCGCAAGCCCTTTCGGGCAGATGTGTTTGAGACATCCGTGTATACCCTTCCACCAACCCGGCCTGGGGCACTGGGAGGAGTGTACCGGGTGACCGGTCGCTCGCGCTGCTAGGTAGGCTCTTGGGAGCAGTACCCCTGTCCTTACCGAGGAGCACCCGTGACCACGCCCGAGTCGCCCGAGCCCGCAGACGCCGTCGACGACGACAAGTCGCACGTTCCGCCGCTGACGACCCGCGTCGTCATCGCCGAGGACGAAGCGCTCATCCGTCTGGATCTCAAAGAGATGCTGGAGGAAGAGGGGTACGCGGTCGTCGGTGAGGCCGGAGACGGCCAGCAGGCCATCGAGCTGGCCCGGGAGCACCGGCCCGACCTGGTCATCCTGGACGTCAAGATGCCGGTGCTCGACGGGATCTCCGCCGCCGAGAAGATCTCCGAGGAGTCCATCGCGCCGGTCCTCATGCTCACCGCGTTCTCGCAGCGCGACCTCGTGGAGCGGGCCCGCGACGCCGGGGCGATGGCGTACCTCGTGAAGCCGTTCAGCAAGAGCGACGTCGTGCCCGCGATCGAGATGGCGGTCTCCCGCTTCGCCGAGCTGCGTGCGCTGGAGAACGAGGTCGCCGACCTGGCCCAGCGGCTGGAGACCCGCAAGCTGGTGGACCGGGCGAAGAGCATCCTGCAGACCGACTACGGCCTCTCCGAGCCGGCCGCCTTCCGCTGGATCCAGAAGACCTCGATGGACCGGCGGCTCTCGATGCAGCAGCTGGCCGAAGCGCTGATCGCGGACGCCGAGGAGAAGAAGAAGGCGGCCGAGTAGCGGCCTCGGCTTTTCCTTCCGTACGCCGCAGGGCCCGCACCCCGATCGTCCACGGGTGCGGGCCCTGCGGCGCACGTGCGCGGGGTCAGTCCTCGCCGAGGTAGGCCTTGCGGACGGACTCGTCGTGCAGGAGGTCCGCCCCGGTGCCGGAGAGGACGATCTTGCCGATCTCCATGACGTGGCCGTGATCCGCGAGGGAGAGCGCCGCCTGGGCGTTCTGCTCGACGAGGAGGATCGTCGTGCCGGATGCCCGGAGCTCGACGATGGTCTCCATGATCTTCTGCATCATGATCGGGGAGAGCCCCATGGAGGGCTCGTCGAGCATGAGCAGCTTGGGCCGTGACATCAGGGCGCGTCCCATGGCGAGCATCTGCTGCTCACCGCCCGAGAGGGTTCCGGCGGACTGCTTGCGGCGTTCCCCGAGGATGGGGAAGAGGTCGTAGGCGCGCTGGACGTCCTGGGCGATGCCCTCCTTGTCGCTGCGCAGGTAGGCGCCGAGCAGGAGGTTCTCGGCGATCGTCAGCCGGGGGAAGATGTGGCGTCCCTCGGGGGAGTGGGCGAGGCCCAACGCGACGATCTTGTGGGCGGGGACGTCGGCGAGGGGCTTGCCGTCGAAGAGGATGCGGCCCCCGGCCGGCTTGAGGAGCCCGGAGAGGGTGCGCAGGGTCGTGGTCTTCCCGGCGCCGTTGGTGCCGATGAGGGTGACGACCTGGCCGGCTTCGACGCTGAACGAGATGCCCTTGACGGCCTCGATCTTGCCGTAGGCGACGCGGAGGTCCTCGACTTCCAGGAGCGCGGTCATGAGGTTTCCTCCTCGGCGGTGGTGCCGGTCGTGCTCTCCGCGGGGGTGGCCCCCCTGGTCACCGTGGACGCCGAGTGGCCGGCCTCGGCGGCTTCGACCTCGGCGACCTCGTCGGCGCCCGGGGCTCCTTCGAAGGGGGTGCCGAGGTAGGCGGCGATGACGCGTTCGTCGCTCTGGACCGTGCTGGGTACGCCCTCGACGAGTTTCTCGCCCTGGACGAGGCAGGCGACGCGGTCGCAGAGGTTGAAGATGAAGCGCATGTCGTGCTCGATGACGAGCACGGCGATGCCCTGGTCGCGGATGGCGAAGATGAGCTCTTCGGTGACGCGGGTTTCCTGCGGGTTCATGCCGGCGGTGGGCTCGTCGAGGAGGAGGAGTCCGGGGTCGCTGGCGAGGGCGCGCGCGATTTCCAGCTTGCGCTGCTCTCCGTAGGGGAGGTTGCGCGCGAGGTGGTCGGCCTTGTGCGCGAGGCCGATGAACTCGAGCAGCTCCATGGAGCGTTCGCGGCTGGCCTTCTCGGCGCGGCTGTGGCTGGGCAGCCGCAGCAGGGCGGACCAGAGTCCGTCGTCGGTGCGGGTGTGGCGGCCGACGAGGACGTTCTCCAGGACGGTCATGTTGGCGAAGAGCCGGATGTTCTGGAAGGTGCGGGCGATGCCTGCCTGGGTGACGAGGTGGGGCTTGGGCGGCAGGACGGTGCCCTTGTAGCTGACCTTGCCCTCGGTGGGGACGTAGAGGCCGGTGAGGCAGTTGAAGAAGGTGGTCTTGCCGGCGCCGTTGGGGCCGATGAGGCCGACGATCTCGCCGCTGTCGACGGTGAGGGAGACGTCGCGTACGGCGGTGAGTCCGCCGAAGCGCATGGTGACGCCGGTGGCGTCGAGGACGGTGCCGGCGGCCGGGGCGGCCGCGGGGGTGTCGGTGGTGTTCGTGGTGGTGGTCATGGTGTCACGCCCCCGCCTTGGTGATACCGGCGCCGGTGTCCTCGGGCTGCCGTGGTTCGGGTACGTCGGGCTGGTTGGTCGTGTTGTCGGCGTCGGCCTCGTGGAATTCGAGTTGCTTGCGGCGGTCGGCGACGAGGCCTTCGGGGCGGAAGCGCATCAGCAGGATGAGAGCGATGCCGAAGAGGAGCAGCTGGTAGTCCTGCATGAACTGGAGCTTGGCCGGGATGAGGTAGAGGAGTGCGGCGCCGACGAAGGGGCCGCTGAGGGTGCCCATGCCGCCGAGGATGACGGCGGCGAGCAGGAAGGCGGAGTTCGGGGGTACAGAGCCGGCGAACTGGTACTGCTCGGGCGTCACGGTGTAGTTGACGTGGGCCTGGACGGTACCGGCGAGGCCGGCGAGGGTCGCGCCGAGGGCGAAGGCGAGGAGCTTGAGCCGGAAGGCGTTGATGCCCATGGCGGTGGCGGCGGTCTCGTCCTCGCGGATGGCGACCCAGGCGCGGCCGATGCGGGAGTCGCCGGAGCGGCGGAAGACGAGGATGACGACGGCGGTGACGAGGAGCATCAGCAGGTAGTAGTTGGCGGGCCTGCTGAGGCTGAAGGGGCCGACGTCGTGGCTGGTCCCGAACTCGAATCCGAAGAGGTTGAGGTCGGGGATGGAGGGGATGCCCTGGGAGCCGTTGGTGAGGTCGGGTCCGCTGTTGCCGTTGAGGTTGTTGACGGTGACGCGGAAGATCTCGCCGAAGCCGAGGGTGACGATGGCGAGGTAGTCGCCGCGCAGCCGCAGGGTCGGGGCGCCGATGAGGACGCCGAAGACCAGGGAGACGACGGCTCCGGTGAGGACGGCTGCCCAGAAGGGGAAGTGGACGCCGATCGCGGAGGCGGAGGCCCCGGAGACGAGGGCGGATGTGTAGGCGCCGACGCCGAGGAACGCGACGTAGCCGAGGTCGAGGAGGCCGGCCAGGCCGACGACGACGTTGAGGCCGAGGGCGACGGTCGCGAAGATGAGGATGTTCGTGCCGATGAGCGCGTACTCGCCGGTGTTCTGCGTGAACGGGAAGCAGAAGGCCGCGACGAGGGCGGCGGTGAGGGTGACGTTGCGGTGCTTGGACGTCAGGGCGCTGAGGCGGGCGACGAGGCCGGCGCGGTGCAGGGCGGTGAAGCCGAGGCCGGCGGTGAGGAGGAACCCGATGAAGAGCTCGGTGTACTCCGTGTCGATGCCGTACGAGAAGACGTAGAGCGCGACGCCGAAGGCGGCGGCGATGACGAGGATCTCGGCCCAGGAGGGGAGTTCGCGGGCGCGGCCCGGTGCGGGTGCGGTGAGGCTGTTCGCGAACACGGAGCCGCCGCCGGGGTGCGCGTCGCCGGTGGCCTGGTCCGCGGGGAGGCCGAAGGAGGCGACCGCCGCGACGAGGGAGCCGGCGAGGCTGACCCAGGCGCCGGGTTCGAGGTTGACGACGCCGCCGAGTTCGGTGGTGATGGCGCCGACCGCGTATCCGGTGGTGGCCAGGATGCCGAGCGCGGCGAAGCGCACGGAGCTGTTGGTGCCGCCGGGGGTGAGCCAGCCGAGTCCTCGGATCCCGTATCCGGAGAGGACGAGGAGGAGGGTGAGGACGGAGCCGACGAGGGTGAGGATCTGCAGGCCGCCGGGGTAGCCGGTGACGGTGAGGTCGCCGGGGAACTCGTCGGTCCAGGTCCAGGCGAGGAAGGTGCCCACGAGGGTGACGGCCGCGCCGGCGGTGGTGAGGGCGCGTGCGGCGGCGGGGGGCAGCGGGAGGGGCGCGCGGGTGGTGTGCGTGGTCATCCGTATCACGCCCGATCCGCGACGCGTTCGCCGAGCAGGCCTTGTGGCCGCAGCAGCAGGACGACGATGAGGAGGACGAAGGCCCACACGTCCTTCCAGGCGCCGCCGCCGAAGAGGTCCATGCCGGGGACGTCGCTCATGTAGCCGGTGGCGAGGGCTTCGGCGAGGCCGAGGACGACGCCGCCGAGCATGGCGCCGTAGATGTTGCCGATGCCGCCGAGTACCGCTGCGGTGAAGGCCTTGAGGCCCATGATGAAGCCCATTTTGAAGCCGATCTGGCCGTTCTTGAGCCCGTAGGCGACGGCGGCGACGGCGGCGAACGCGGCACCGATGGCGAAGGCCATGACGATGATGCGGTCGGTGTTGATGCCCATGAGCTTGGCGGTGTCGGGGTCCTGCGAGGTGGCCTGCATGCCGCGGCCGGCGCGGGTCTTGGAGACGAAGAGGCCGAGGGCGAGCATGCAGACGGGTGCGGCGATCAGGACGAAGAGGTCGCCGCGCTGGACGTGGGCGCCGAGCAGGTCGAAGGCGCCGCCCTTGAACTGCGGGAAGGAGCGGTCGGCGGTCGCGTCCGGGTACCACTTCCAGATGGCCTGCTGGAGGGCGAGGGAGAGGCCGATCGCGGTGATCAGGGGGGCGAGGCGGGGTGCGTTGCGCAGCGGCCGGTAGGCGAAGCGTTCGGCGGCGAGGCTGACGGCGACGGAGCAGATCACGCCGCCGATGATCATGAGGGGGACGATGGCGAGGAGGTTGGAACCGGAGGGCATCCAGATGTACACGGTGAGTGCTCCGAAGCCTCCGATCATGAAGATTTCGCCGTGTGCGAAGTTGATGAGCTGGATGATTCCGTAGACCATCGTGTAACCGATCGCGATGAGTCCGTACATCGCGCCGAGGATGAGTCCGTTGGCCAGCTGTTGCGGCAGTTCGTGCACCGCAGGGCCTCCGTTGGAGTGGTTCGGATATGGCACCGCGCGGGAGCGCTGGTGGCGCTCCCGCGCGGTCTGGTTGCCTGGTGGCGACCGAAGTGGGGCGGTGTGGCGGTTACTTGGCGACGGCCTCGCTGAGCTTGGAGACCCACTTGCCGCCGTCGACCTGGTAGGCGGTCATCATGGTGTTGGTGGTGTCGCCGTACTCGTCGAAGGCGACCGGGCCGGTGACGCCTTCGAACTGGACCTTGGCCATGGCCTCGAGGACCTTCGCGCGGCTGTCGTCGGGGAGCTTGCCGTCGTTGGCGGCGGCCACGATCTTCACGGCCTCGATGATGGCCCAGGTGGCGTCGTAGGTGCTGCCGCCGTACGCCTCGTAGGCGTCCTTGTAGCCGGCCGTCTGGTAGTCCGCGATGAACTTCTTGGCGGATTCGAGCTCTTCGACGGGCTTGCCGACCGAGGTGGCGATGTCGCCCTGGGCCTTCTTGTTCAGGCTGATGAAGTCGGCGCTGTACATGCCGTCACCGCCCATGAGCGGAATGTTGACGCTGTCCTTGAGCTGCTGGCTCAGGGGGGCGCCGGCGGGGTACTCACCGCCGTAGTAGACGGCCTTGGCGCCGGAGCTCTTCACCTTGGTGACGACGGAGTTGAAGTCGCGGTCGTCGGGGTTGACGTGGTCGGCGCCGACGATCTTCCCGCCGAGGCCGGTGAACGTCGTCTTGAAGGAGGCGGCGAGGCCGGCGCCGTACGTCTTCTGGTCGTCGATCAGGTAGACGTCCTTGATCTTCGCGTTCTTGAACAGGTAGTTCGCGGCGAAGGCACCCTGGATGGCGTCGGTGGTGGCGGTGCGGAAGTACGTCTTGAACGGGCGCTTCTTGGCGCTGTCGCCGTCCTTCCAGTTGTCGCCCTGGGTCAGCTCGGTGCCGGTGTTGGCGGGAGAGACCTGGGTGAGGCTGGCGTCCTCGAACGGCTTCTGCATCGACTGGGCCACGCTGGAGTTCAGCGGGCCGACCACGCCGACGAGGTCCTTGTTGCCGATGAACTTCTGGGCGTTCTGGCCACCGACGGAGGGCTGGGCCTGGTCGTCGAGCGGCTGCAGCTCGAAGGTGATGCCCGGGACCGTCTTGTCCTTGTTCGCCGTCTTGACGGCGAGGTCGGCGGAGTTCTTGATGCCGAGGCCGAGGGCGGAGAGGTCGCCGGTCAGGGGGGCGTCGAGACCGATGACGACGGTCTGGGTCCCACCGCTCTCGCTGCCCTTGTCGTCGTCGCGCGACCCGCAGGCGGTGAGGGTGAGTGCTCCGGTGGTGAGCACTGCGGTGAGTATGAGCAAAGAACGGTGTCGCACGAAAGGTCCTTTCCCTGGCGCGGCCTCCTCCGTTGAGGTGCCTGTCGTTCGCCAAGCCGTACGTGATGGGTACAAGGGCGTGCCGCAGTCGCACCCGTCGGCGCGGTGACTGGCGGTGACTCTAGGCGCAGGTGGTGGGGTCGTGGACGGGTGAGGGCAAGGATGTGACTGTCTTGTTATGAGTTGAGGAAGGCTTGAGGTGGCAGGGAGGACATGTGTCGCTTTCGGGCCGCCGGATCTTTCTCGCATGGTGAGAACGCCCAGCTCTGCTAAGGGGCTTGAGGCGATCTTGGTCCTGACGGGTGGGCCGGGGTGCCGAAGGGCGCGGAGGCTCGGCACGGGGCGCGGAATGGCCACCGCGTTCATTGCGTGCCTGTTACGCAGTGTTACGCCGGACGGCCCGGTATGCGTGCGAGGTGCCCGGGGTGGCGCGAAGTCGCTCACGAACCCCCCTGGACATCACCGAAGTTGGCTGGATCACGCGGTCAACCCCGGTTACGTGTAGTGGGCATGAAACTGCCCGGCCGGTACGGTCCGCAGGCCCGGCCGGGCGGCTGGAGAAGTGGGGGAGGGGGCGGCGGCCGCTCGTCAGCCGGCGGCGGGCGCGTCGCGCAGGAGGCAGGTGAGGCGGGCGGTGCAGACCCGCTTGCCGTGCTCGTCGGTGATGACGATCTCGTAGGTCGCGGTGGAGCGCCCGCGGTGCACGGGGGTGGCGACGCCGGTCACGAGCCCGCTGCGGGCGCCGCGGTGATGGGTGCAGTTGAGGTCGACGCCGACCGCGATCTTCCCGGCGCCGCCGTGGAGCATCGAGCCGACCGAACCGAGGGTCTCGGCGAGCACGGCCGACGCCCCGCCGTGCAGGAGCCCGTAGGGCTGGGTGTTGCCCTCGACCGGCATGGTGGCGACGACGCGGTCCGCGGAGGCCTCCGTGATCCGCAGGCCCATCCGTTCGCCGAGGCGCCCGGCGGAGAAGAGGGCGGGCAGATCGATGCCGAGAGCGGCGTACTCGTCGATGACGTCCTGCGGGAACACGGGTGCGGTCTGCTCGCCCATGGGTCGGCTCCGTTCGTCCGGTGGTGACTTCGCTGTGCGGTCCGTTCTTACCAGAGACCACTGAGCGGGTGCTTAGGGAGTGTCCGGCCGATCGGGGCCGGGGCCCGGCGGTCCGCACGCTCGTGGCCCTCGGGACCACCCGCGGTCATCCGGTGCCCGGCGGCCGTTCACCGGGGTTGGGTAGGTTGGCCCGATGCGGGGATCGGGTGTCGTGGGATGTCGTCGGCTGGGCCTGGCCGGTTCGCTGGCGATCGGCGCGGGCGGCTGGGTGGCCGGGAGACTGCCGGCGCACGACCCGTGGGGCTGGTGGACGGAGCGGAGCCCGGCGGTGACGACGGCCGGCGCCGTCCTCGCCTACGCCGGCCTGGCGCTCCTCGTCGCCGCCTGGTGGGGGTACGGGCGCGCCGGCGCCCCGGTGCGCCACACGCTGGTGACGCTCGCCTGGTGGGCGGCGCCGCTGCTGCTGGCGCCGCCCCTGTACAGCGCGGACGTCTACAGCTACGTCGCCCAGGGGGCGATGGTCCTCGAAGGGCACGACGTGTACGGCGAGGGCCCCTCCGTCCTCGATCCGGCCGGCATCGCCGGAGACGCGGCGGCGAGCGTGGGCGCGCACTGGACCGACACCCCCGCCCCGTACGGCCCCTTCTTCCTGCTGCTGGCGCGGGGCGCGGTGGCGCTGACCGGTGGCACTCTGGTCCCGGCGGTGCTGGTGCTGCGCCTGGTCGCGGTGGCGGCGCTGCTGCTGATCGTGTGGGCGGTGCGGCGTCTCGCCCGGGAGTACGGGGCGGACGAGGGCGGCGCGTTGTGGCTCGCGGCGCTCAACCCCCTGCTGCTGATGCACGTGGTGGGCGGGATGCACAACGACGGCCTGATGGCGGGGCTCGCACTGGCGGGGACGGTGTGCGCGCTGCGGGGCCGCTGGGCACTCGCCGGGGTGCTGATCGGGCTGGCGACGATGGTCAAGTCCCCGGCCGCACTGGCCCTGTTGTTCGTCGGTGTGGCGGTGGGCAGAGCGGCGTCCGGTTCGCCCGCGCGGCGGATCGCCCTCGGGGCCTTCGGACCGGCGGCGGCCGCCGCCGCCACGGTGCTCGCGGTCTCGGCGGTGAGCGGAACCGGCTTCGGCTGGCTGCACACGCAGGGCGTCGCGGGTGCCATCCACACCTCGCTCTCCCTCTCCAGCGACCTGGGCGCCGGTCTCGGTCCGCTCGCCCGGTCGGTGGCCGGAGTGGACCCCGGCACGGTGCTCTCGGCCGTGCGGATGCTCGGACTCGGCGCGGCGGCCGTCCTGGTCGCACGGCTCGGGTGGCGCTCGGCCACCGGCCGGCTGGACCCCGTGCTGGCGCTGGGCCTGGCGCTGACGGCGCTGGTGGCGCTGTCGCCGATGGTGCAGCCCTGGTACGCCCTCTGGGGGGTGCCGTTCGTCGCCGTACGGGCGCGGTGGGGCTGGTCGGGGCGGCTGCTGGCGGTCCTCTCGGCGGCGCTGGTCTTCGAGACGCACCCCTCGGGTTCGACACCGGGATTCGGCTTCGCGGTGGGCGGGGCGGTCGCGGTCGCGGGGCTGGTACTGCTGTGGCGGGACGCCGTGGCGGACCCGGGCAGGGGCGGCGGGGGTCCCGGGGTGCCCAGGCCCCGCCACCCCGGGACGGTGCGCGACGGGGTGCGGGCCGGGGCGCCTCCGGGCTGACCCGGCGGACGGGCCCGGACGGGGGCGCGCCGCCGTCCCGGGGGCCCCGGTGCGACGTCTCCGGTGCGTCGGCCCCGGGGCGGCTTCCGCGACGCGGCCCGCTCCGGTCGGCCCGTCCGCCCGGCACGTGCCGGCCCGGCACCCGCCCGCCGGAGGGGGTCAGCCGGCGCTCTCGAAGCGCACCACGACCGACTTGCTGGCGGGGGTGTTGCTGGTGTCGGCGGTCGAGTCGAGCGGCACGAGGACATTCGTCTCGGGGTAGTAGGCGGCGGCGCACCCCCGGGCGGTGGGGTAGTGGACGACGCGGAAGCCGGGCGCGCGGCGCTCGGTGCCGTCCTTCCACTCGCTGACGAGGTCGGTGTGGGCGCCGTCGGCGAGGCCGAGTTCGCGGGCGTCCTCGGGGTGGACGAGGACGACACGCCGGCCGTTCGTGATACCGCGGTAGCGGTCGTCGAGCCCGTAGATCGTGGTGTTGTACTGGTCGTGGGAGCGCAGGGTCTGCAGGAGCAGCCTGCCGGCGGGGAGTTCGGGGTACTCGACGGGCGCCGCGGTGAAATTGGCCTTGCCGGTGGCCGTGGGGAAGCGGCGGGCGTCGCGCGGCCCGTGGGGGAGGGTGAAGCCGCCCGGGCGGGCGACGCGGGCGTTGAAGTCCTCGAAGCCCGGCACGACACGGGAGATGCGGTCGCGGATGGTGCCGTAGTCCCTCTCGAACTCCTCCCAGGGCGTGGCCGAACCGGGTCCGAGGACGGCGCGCGCCATGCGGGCCACGATGGCGGGTTCGGAGAGCAGGTGCGGGCTCGCGGGGGCGAGGTTGCCGCGGGAGGCGTGCACCATGCTCATGGAGTCCTCGACGGTGACGAACTGCTTGCCGCCGGCCTGGACGTCCTTGTCGGTGCGCCCGAGGGTCGGCAGGATGAGGGCGCGGCTGCCGGTGACGGCGTGCGAGCGGTTGAGCTTGGTCGACACGTGGACGGTGAGGCGGGCCCGGCGCATCGCCGCCTCGGTGACCGCGGTGTCGGGGGTGGCGGCGACGAAGTTGCCGCCCATCGCGAAGAAGACCTTGGCGTCGCCGTCGCGCAGGGCGCGGATGGCGCGCACCACGTCGTACCCGTGGTGGCGCGGTGAGGTGATGCCGAACTCCTTGTCGAGGGCGTCGAGGAAGGCGGGTGCGGGGCGCTCGTAGATGCCCATGGTGCGGTCGCCCTGGACGTTGGAGTGGCCGCGCACGGGGCAGACGCCGGCGCCGGGGCGGCCGATGTTCCCGCGCAGCAGGAGGAAGTTGACGACTTCGCGGATGGTGGGCACGGAGTGCTTGTGCTGGGTGAGACCCATCGCCCAGCAGACGATGGTGCGCTCGGAGGCGAGGACCAGAGCGAGGGCCTTCTCGATGTCGGCGCGTTCCAGCCCGGTGGCGGTGAGGGTGTCGTCCCAGTCGGCCTCCTGCGCGGCGCGCGCGAACTCCTCGTACCCGTGGGTGTGTTCGTCGACGAAAGCGGTGTCCACGGCGCCCTCGGTCTGCAGGATCAGCTTGTTGAGCAGACGGAAGAGAGCCTGGTCGCCGCCGAGGCGTATCTGGAGGAAGAGGTCGGTCAGCGCGGTGCCCCGGATCATGCCCCGGGGGGTCTGCGGGTTCTTGAAGCGCTCCAGACCGGCCTCGGGGAGTGGATTGACCGAGATGATCTTCGCCCCGGCGTGCTTGGCCTTCTCCAGCGCGGAGAGCATGCGCGGGTGGTTGGTGCCGGGGTTCTGGCCCGCGACGATGATCAGATCGGCCTGGTGCAGGTCTTCCAGGGAGACGCTGCCCTTGCCGATGCCGATGGTCTCCATGAGCGCGGAGCCGGACGACTCGTGGCACATGTTGGAGCAGTCCGGAAGGTTGTTCGTGCCGTACTCGCGGGCGAAGAGCTGGAGGAGGAACGCGGCCTCGTTGCTGGTGCGGCCGGAGGTGTAGAAGAGCGCCTCGTCGGGGGAGCCGAGCCCACGGAGTTCTTCAGCAATGATGGCGAAAGCGTCGTCCCACCCGATCGCCTCGTAGGTGTCCGCGCCCTCGGGGAGGTACACCGGCTGCGTGATCCGGCCCTGCTGGCCGAGCCAGTAACCGCTGCGGCCGGCCAGGTCGGAGACCGGGTGGGCGGCGAAGAACTCCGGGGTGACGCGGCGCAGCGTCGCCTCCTCGGCGACGGCCTTGGCCCCGTTCTCGCAGAACTCCGCGGTGTGCCGCCGGTCGCCCTCCGGCCAGGCGCACCCCGGGCAGTCGAAACCGTTCTTCTGGTTGACCTTGAGGAGCGTCCGCGCGGTGCGCCCCACCCCCATCTGCTGCTGGGCCATGAGCAGGGAGTGGGCGACGGCGGGCAGGCCGGCCGCCGCGTGCTGGGCCTGCCGGACCTTCGGTGCGTCCTGGACCGGGTCTCCGGTCGGGGGCTTCGTGGCCATGGTGCTCCCCTTCGAGCGCGTGGATTCCTCTCTTCCGATCCTGTCACGGCCCCCGGGGCCACATTCCGAGGGAGCGGGCGGCGGTGGCCGGGAGCGGTCCGGAATGTCGGTGGGCCGTGGCAGGATCGTGCATGTGGCTGAGACAGCATCGAAGAAGACGGCAGACAACCGACCGCGCCTGCTCCTCATGGACGGGCACTCCCTGGCGTACCGGGCGTTCTTCGCCCTGCCCGCGGAGAATTTCACGACCGGGACGGGGCAGCCGACGAACGCCGTGTACGGCTTCGCCTCGATGCTGGCGAACACGCTGCGCGACGAGGCGCCCACCCACTTCGCGGTGGCGTTCGACGTGTCCCGCAAGACCTGGCGCGCCCAGGAGTTCCCCGAGTACAAGGCGAACCGCTCCAAGACGCCCGACGAGTTCAAGGGGCAGGTCGAGCTGATCGGCGAGCTGCTGGACGCGATGCACGCGGACCGGTTCGCGGTCGACGGCTTCGAGGCCGACGACGTGATCGCCACCCTCGCCACCCAGGCGGAGGCCGCCGGGTTCGAGGTGCTGATCGTCACGGGCGACCGCGACTCCTTCCAGCTCATCACCGAGAACGTCACGGTCCTCTACCCCACCAAGGGCGTCTCCGAGCTGACCCGCTTCACCCCGGCGAAGGTCGAGGAGAAGTACGGCCTCACCCCCGCCCAGTACCCGGACTTCGCGGCGCTGCGCGGCGACCCGTCGGACAACCTCCCCGGCATCCCCAAGGTCGGCGAGAAGACGGCCGCGAAGTGGATCAACCAGTTCGGCTCCTTCGACGAGCTGGTGGCACGCGCCGACGAGGTGAAGGGGGTGGCGGGGCAGAATTTCCGCGACCACCTGGACTCGGTGCGGATGAACCGCCGGCTGACCGAGATGGTCCGTGACGTGGAGCTCCCGAAGGGCCCCGCCGACCTGGAGCGCGCCCCGTACGACCGCACCGCCGTCACCGGGGTGCTCGACGTCCTGGAGATCCGCAACCCGAGTCTGCGGGAGCGGCTGCTCGCCGTCGACCCGGGAGCGGGTCAGGAGGAGGCGCCCGCCCCCGCCGCCGGGGTGGAACTCGACGGCACCGTCCTCGGCACGGGACAGGTCGCCGGATGGCTGGCGGAGCACGGCGGGCAGCCGCTCGGCATGGCCACCGTCGACACCTGGGCGCTGGGCACCGGCACGGTCACCGAGGTCGCCCTGGCGGCGGTCGGCGGCGCGGCGGCCTGGCTGGACCCGAGGGAGCTCGACGCCACGGACGAGAAGGCGTTCACCGCCTGGCTCGCGGACCCGGCGCGGCCCAAGGTCCTGCACAACGCCAAGGCGGCCATGCGGGTCTTCCCCGAACACGGCTGGCACATCGAGGGCGTCACCATGGACACCGCGCTCGCGGCGTACCTGGTGAAGCCGGGACGCCGGTCGTTCGCGCTGGACGCGCTGGCGGTCGAGTACCTCGGCCGCGAACTCGCCCCGGCCGCCTCGGCGGACGGGCAGCTGGCGTTCGGCGCGGACGACCGCGCCGAGGCGGACGCCCTGATGACGCAGGCCCGCGCCGTCCTCGACCTGGGCGCCGCGTTCTCCGTCCGGCTCCGGGAGGTCGGCGCGCTCGACCTCCTGCACGACATGGAACTGCCCACCTCCATCCTGCTGGCCCGGCTGGAGCGGCACGGCATCGCCGCCGACCGTACCCATCTGGAGGCGATGGAGCAGCAGTTCGCGGCCGCCGTGCAGCAGGCCGTGAAGGAAGCGCACGCCGCGGTGGGCCGGGAGTTCAACCTCGGCTCGCCCAAGCAGCTCCAGGAGGTCCTCTTCGGCGAGCTGGGCCTGCCCAAGACGAAGAAGACGAAGACCGGATACACCACCGACGCCGACGCGCTGGCCTGGCTCGCCGCGCAGACCGAGCACGAGCTGCCGGTGATCATGCTGCGCCACCGGGAACAGGCGAAGCTGCGGGTCACCGTCGAGGGTCTGGTCAAGACGATCGCGGCGGACGGCCGAATCCACACCACGTTCAACCAGACGGTGGCGGCGACCGGACGCCTCTCCTCCACCGACCCCAACCTCCAGAACATCCCGGTCCGTACGGACGAGGGGCGCGCGATCCGCCGGGGCTTCGTCGTCGGCGAGGGCTTCGAGACGCTGATGACGGCGGACTACAGCCAGATCGAACTCCGGGTGATGGCCCACCTCTCCGAGGACGCGGGCCTGATCGAGGCGTTCACCTCGGGCGAGGACCTGCACACCACGGTCGCCTCCCAGGTGTTCGGCGTCGACAAGTCGGCCGTCGACCCGGAGATGCGGCGCAAGATCAAGGCCATGTCCTACGGACTCGCCTACGGCCTCTCCGCGTTCGGGCTCTCCCAGCAGCTCAACATCGATGCGGGCGAGGCGCGGGGCCTGATGGACACGTACTTCCAGCGCTTCGGCGGGGTACGCGACTACCTCCACCGGGTCGTCGAAGAAGCCAGGTCCACCGGGTACACCGAGACCGTCTTCGGCCGCCGCCGATACCTCCCCGACCTCAACAGCGACAACCGCCAGCGCCGCGAGACGGCCGAGCGGATGGCGCTCAACGCCCCGATCCAGGGCACCGCCGCGGACATCGTCAAGGTCGCGATGCTCAAGGTCGACCAGGCGTTGACCGCGGCGGAGCTGAAGTCACGGATGCTGCTCCAAGTCCACGACGAAATCGTGCTGGAGATCGCCCCCGGCGAACGCGCCGAGGTCGAGCGGATCCTGCGCCACGAGATGGCCTCGGCCGTCTCGCTGCGCGCCCCGCTCGACGTGTCGGTCGGCGTGGGCCACGACTGGGAGTCCGCCGCGCACTGAACCGCGGGGCGTGCGGAGCACGAGGTGCGCCGGGTTGCTGAGGGGCACGAGATACGCCGGGTTGCTGAGGGGCACGAGGTACGCCGGGGCGTTGAAGGGGCAAGCGACGTGCGCCGGGGTTGGCCGGGTGTACGTGAGGTGGGTGCGGGCCCCGGCACACTGAGAGGGCCGGGCACGTGGGTGCCCGGCCCTTTCCGTGTCCCTGGTGCGAGGGCTTCGACGTGGTCGTGGACCGCGGCGGAGGGACGGGGCGGAGGGACGGGGCGGCGGTCGCCGGCGCGCTGTCGTGGCATGCGCGCCGTCTTGGCCTGCGCGCTGTCTTGGTCGGACGCGCTGTCCTGGTCGGACCCGCTGTCCTGGTCGGCGCCGGGAGGGGCAGACGGGTCGCGAGCGGCCGAGGAGAGCCCGGTGCGGTGAGGGTGGCCGAGCCCGGGAGAGTCGGTCGTGCGGAGTTGGCTGCGGGTCGCGGGAGTCGGTCGCCGCGGCGGTGGCTGCCGGGCCGGGGCGCCGGTGTGGCGCCACCCGTCCGAAAGCGCTGCGCGGTCGCGACCGGTGGGGGAGAGAGCCGGTGCGAACAGGCGGTACCGAGAGCCGGTGTCGGTGGGACGGCGTCCCCCTCCCCAGGCGAGAGGCGGTACAACGTCGGCTGAACACCGTGAAAAACCAGTGAGAACCGGTCAAGCGACTGTGTCTAAGCGTCAGAAGTTGCCGTAGGGTCGCGGGAGTCCTCGCGCTGGGGAGCGCGAACATCCGTCGTCGGGGAGGGACCAGACCATATGGCAGCGCAATTCGGCCGTCGCCTGCGCAGAGGGGCCACCAGCACCGCGGTGGCCGCCGCCGTCATCGCGGCCCTCTCCGCGTCGCAGGCACCCGGCGCCCCCCTGGCCGCGGACACCCCGCCCGGCGGGACCGACCAGCCGACGTCGGCCGAACCCGAGCAGGGCGCCGCCACCGGCAACGACGGTTACCACACGGATCTGCCGCCGCTGACGACTCCCGACGGCCCGATCGCGTCCGTCCAGCTGCCTGCTGCCACCAGCCTCGAATCGGGCATCCCCGCCTCCGTCCTCGCCGCCTACACGCGGGCCCAGTCGACCATCGGCATCACCGACCCGGCCTGCCGGCTGCCCTGGCAACTCCTCGCCGCCATCGGGAAGGTGGAGTCGGGACAGGCGCGCGGCGGCAAGGTCGACGCGCGCGGCACCACCCTCACCCCGATCCTCGGCCCCGCCCTCGACGGCAACGGGTTCGCGCTCATCCAGGACACGGACAACGGCGCGTACGACGCCGACTCCGTCCACGACCGCGCGGTCGGGCCGATGCAGTTCATCCCGTCCACCTGGGCCATGTGGGGCCAGGACGCCAACGGTGACGGACGCAAGGACCCCAACAACGTCTACGACGCGGCGCTCGCCGCCGGACGTTACCTCTGCGCCGGTTCCCGGGACCTGTCCCTCGACCCCGACATCGACCGTGCGGTGCTCAGTTACAACCACTCCACCGCGTACCTGACGACCGTGCGATCGTGGTTCGCGTACTACCAGCGGGGCACGCACACCGTCCCCGACGGAAGCGGTGTCCTGCCGGTCACCCCCGGCCCGGCGACCGGCTCCGGCAGCGGTCCCGCCTCGCTCAGGCCGTTGCTCCCCTCGACCTCGCCGTCGCCGTCGCCCTCGCCGCCCACGCGGCCGTCGCCTACGCCGTCCCCCGACGGGTCGCCGGGAACCGCCTCGCCCTCCCCGAGTCCCACACCGACGCCGGGCAGCCCCGGACACACGCAGCCCACCGAACCGCCCACGACCGGCACCCCGCCGCCGCCCACCCCGACCGTCAAGCTCTCCGGGGTGGAGAACACCGGATCCGGCACGCTGACCGCCATGGCGGGAGAGCAGTTCGCCGGGAAGGTCACCGTGCGGGCAGTGGACGGACGGGGCGAAGGCTTCGCCAAGGCCCCCGTCACCTTCACGATCCAGGGCGACACCGACGCCCGCTTCGTCGGCGGCGGGAGCAGTGCCGAGGCCGTCACCGGAGCGGACGGCACCGCCGTGGCCCCGGCGGTGGTGGCGGGTGAGACCACGGGCGACTTCACCGTCCACGTCGTCGTCGGCACCGCCCCTCAATTCAGCCTGGATGTCGCGGCGACCGTCACCGCCCGCCGGGCCGACGCGGTCACCCCGACGACCGGAACCGTGGCGACAGCCACCACCGGCGGTGATTTCGCCGGGGAGATCCAGGTCAAGGCGACCCTCGACGGAGCCGTCGCCTCCGGCGTCGCCGTCACTGCCACGGTTCTCACCGATGCCGGGCAGCCGGTCGCGGACGGTGAGGGTCCCTCCTTCCCCGGATCGGACGGGGCCGCCGTCAGCACGCTGACCGGAGTGACGACCGACGCGGACGGCCTGCTCACCCTGCCGAAGATCCACGCGGGCGACACCGCGGGCATCTACACGCTCCGGATCACCACCGAAGGCGGCGCCACCGTCGACATCCGGCTGACCGTCGAGGCGGCACCCGCAGCCTGACGCCACCGGCCGACTGATCCCACCCGGCGCACACCACCGGGCGCCTCTGACGCCACCCGGCGCCACGCCGCGCGCCCGTTCCGAACTGCCTCGGTACGGGCGCGCGGCCCGTGGAGGGCCCGGAGTTGCGGGACACCGGGCCGACGGGCGGCGGCTGTATCGGTGACAGCTGTATCCATCCCGTCGGTCCCGCCGTGCCCGGCCGGTACGCGGTGGCGGGCGGGTCGCCGTACCGGGCCGGCGGCTCGGGTCGCAGCGGCCCGAGCGGTCGCAGCCGTCTGTCGGTCCGACAGTCGACGGCCGTACCGAGCCCTCGGCCATGGTCGCACCGCCCTCGGGTGACGGCCGAACGGCGTCGGCGGGTCTCGGCCGGGCCGGGCCGACGGTCCACGTCACGCCGGGACGCCGACTCATGGCCGCACCGGGACGCCGACTCACGGTCGCACCGGGACACCGGCTCACAGTCGCACCGGGACACCGGGACGCCGGCTCACGGTCGCACCGAGACCCCGACTCACGGTCGCACCGGGCCCAAGGCCCATGGCCGCACCGACACACCGGCTCACGGCCGCACCGACACACCGGCTCACGGCCGCACCGAGCCGACGGGTGAGGGTCGTACCGTCACTCGGTCACGGAGGCCCGCCCTCGGGCGACGGCCGCCCCGGGCCCGTGGGCCATGGGGTATTCCGTCCGCAGGCAACGACCGGACCCCGCCCCGCACCTGATGGCCGTGCCCCGCCCGCGGGCCACGACCACACCGGGCCCGCAGCGACGGGCCACCCGGCCCGCCCGCTCGCCCGGCCCGCCCGGCCTGCAGGGGCGCAGGTGACAGCCGCACCGGGTCCTCAGGTCACAGTCCTGCCGAGCCCTCCCCGGGGCGCGGCCGAGTCGAGCAAGCGGGGTCGCGAGCGGTGCCGCCTGCGGGTGGCAGCCGTACCGGTCGACGGGTCAGGGCCGCCCCTCCCGCTTCAGTCGCGCCGAAGTGAACCTGGTGGCCGTCACCGTCGACGGATCTTCCGGCCAGGGATGCTTGGGGTAACGTCCGCGCAGCTCCGCCCTGACCGCTCGGTAACCCTCCCGCCAGAACGAGGCCAGATCCGCGGTGACCGCCGCAGGCCGGCCCGCCGGCGACAACAGGTGGACCAGCACCGGCACTCCGGCCACCGAGGGCGTCTCGGCCAGACCGAACAGCTCCTGCAGCTTGACCGCCAGTACGGGCTGCTCGCCGCCGTACTCCACCCGGACGCGGGAACCGCTCGGCACCTCGATCCGCTCCGGGGCCAGCTCGTCCAGCCGGGACGCCTCACCGGTCGCCCACGGCAGCAGCCGACGCAGCGCCTGCCCCGCGTCGATCCGTCCCAGGTCCGCGCGGCGACGGGCGCGCGACAGCTCCGGCTCCAGCCACTCCCCGGCACGCGCCACCAGAGCCTCGTCCGACACCTCGGGCCACGGCGCCCCCAGTGCCCGGTGCAGGAACGCGAGCCGGGCCCGGAGCTGCTCACCGTCCCTGGTCCACCGCAGCAGCGCGGTGCCTTCCCGGCCCAGCCCTTCCAGCAGCGCCGTCCGTATCAGCTCCGGGGCCGGCTGCCGAAGTGGGCGCACCGCGAGCTCCACCGCCCCCAGCCGGTCCACGACGCGTGCCACCACGTCGCCGTCGCTCCAGCGGACCTCCTCCCCACGGAACCGCAGATGACCCGCGGCCAGCACCGCCGTGTCCTCGTCGATCACCGCGGCCAGCCCCACCCGGGCCGACGCGGCGTGCGCGGGCCGATCGGCCACCGCGACCGCGAGCCACGGCGAGCCGCGCAGCCCTGAACCCTCCCGCAGCTCCGCCCCGGTCCCGGACGCCATCAGGAACGCCTCCCCGCCCCGGTTGCGCGCCACCCGCTCCGGGAACGCCAGCGCCGCCACCAGCCCGACGGCGGCGTCGTCCGTGAGTGCCTGGGCGGCGGCTGCCGGACCGCCGCCGGACGAACCACCCCCGGACGGGTCCCTGCCGGCCGAGTCGGTCAGGGAGGACGACAGCCGTCGCACCTCCTGACGCCAGCGCGCGGCATACCCGTCGCCGCCCCGGCGCGCGGTGCGCAGGGCCGCCGCGAGGTCGTCCCCGTACGCGCGGGGCGGCTCCTCGCTCAGCAGAGCCACCACCTCGGCCGCTCTGCGCCCGCCCACCTCCCGGGCGCCGTCGACCAGGGCCCGCGCCAACCGGGGGTGAACGCCCAGGCGGGACATCCGTGTGCCGCGCGCGGTCGCCCGCCCGTCCGCGTCCACCGCCCCGACCGCCGTCAGCACCTCACGGGCCGCGCTCATCGCCCCTGCGGGTGGGGGGTCGAGCAGCGCCAGGCCCGTCGCCCCCGGGTCTCCCCAGCACGCTGTCCGGAGTGCGAAGCCCGCGAGGTCGGCGACCCGGATCTCCGGGGCCGGGAACCGGGCGAGCCGCCCGTCCTCCGCCTCCGTCCAGCACCGGTACACCGCACCGGGAGCCTCCCGTCCCGCACGGCCCGCCCGTTGCCGCCCGGTCGCCTGCGAGGCCCGCACGGTCGTCAGGGCGCTCAGCCCCCGGGCGTGATCCGTCCGGGGCTCCCGGGCGAGGCCGCTGTCGACCACGACCCGCACCCCGGGCACGGTCAGTGAGGACTCCGCGACCGAGGTCGCCAGCACGACGCGCCGGCCTGCGCCGGAGCCGCCGGCGAGCACCGCGTCCTGGACGGCGGCGGGGGCCTGCCCGTGCACCTGGAGCACCTCCGCCCCGCTCCCCGCCAGCTGCCCCGCGACCCGGGCGATCTCGCCGACGCCGGGCAGGAAACAGAGCACGTCGCCGTCGCGTTCGGCGAGCGCCCTGCGCACCACCGAGGCGACGTGCGTCAACAACGCGGGATCGACCCGCATCCCGTGCGGCGGCCGGACCGGCGCGGCGGGCGGCGCCCAGACCACCTCCACCGGATGGGAGACCCCGGCCGCCTCGATCACCGGAGCGTCACCGAGCAGCCGGGCCCAGCCTTGCGCGTCGGTCGTCGCGGAGGCGGCCACCAGCCGCAGATCCGGGCGAAGGGTCTCCCGCACGTCCAGCAGGAACGCGGCGGCGGTGTCGGCGTCCAGATGGCGTTCGTGGCACTCGTCGAGGATGACCACGTCGGCCCCGGCCAGCTCCTGGTCGCGCTGGAGGCGCTGGAGCAGCACTCCGGTGGTGACGACCTCCACCACGGTCCGGGCCCCGACGGCCCGCTCGCCGCGCACGGTGAAACCGACGCGCTCCCCGGGCCGCTCGCCGAGGAGCCAGGCCATCCGGCGGGCGGCGGCCCGGGCGGCGATCCTGCGGGGCTCGGCGACCACGACCCGGCGGGGCGGACCCTCACCGGTCAGCCCGGCGAGGACCAGCGGCACGAGGGTCGTCTTGCCGGTGCCGGGAGGCGCGCAGAGCACGGCGGTGCCCCGCTCGTCGAGCGCCCGGCGCAGTGCGGGCACGGCGGTGCGGACGGGGAGGGCGACCAGGGCATCGGTTCGGATCACGCACCCAGTGTCGTACGGGTGGGCAATGGCTCCCCACCTCCGCACGGGGGAGCCGTTTCCCCCGTGCGGGGGATACCGCCGGCCGAAGCGCCCGGCAAAGTCGGTCCTGTCGCCGTCCGGCGGTTCCCGCCCGGGGACGGTCGGCAGACTTCTCTCGCGAAAGGGCCCGCCATGCTTCAGCCACGCATCGACCGCCACCCACGCATCGACCGCCACCCGTACGTCGACCGCCAGCCACGTATCGACCGCCTCCCGTACGTCGACCGTCACGCGTTGCCCGACCACCACCCATGCATCGGCCTTCACCCACGCATCGGCGGACGCACGGCACGCCGACCGCACCCGCGGCGAGGGCCGGGAGGGTCAGTCCCGTTCGCAGACGAAGATCGCCGTACCCGGGATGAGGTTGCCGCGCAGCGGGGACCAGCCGCCCCACTCCTGGTGGTTCCAGTCGGGCCACTCCGGTTCGACGAGGTCGACGAGGCGGAAGCCGGCCGCCACCACGTCCCGTACCCGGTCGCCCAGCGTCCGGTGGTGCTCGACGTAGACGGCCTCGCCCGCGTCGTCCTGTTCGACGTAGGGGACGCGGTCGAAGTAGGAGGCGGCGACGGAGAGCCCTTCGGGGCCCGGTTCGTCGGGGAAGGCCCAGCGGATCGGATGGGTCACCGAGAAGACCCAGCGGCCGCCCGGCCGCAGCACCCGCCGGACCTCGCGGAAGACGCGTACCGGGTCGGCGACGAAGGGCACCGCGCCGTAGGCGGAGCAGGCGAGGTCGAAGGTGCCGTCACGGAAGGGCAGCACCCCGGCGTCGGCCTCGACGAGGGGTACCTCGTCGCCGATCCGCAGCGCGTGCTGGAGCTGCCGGTGGGAGAGGTCGAGTGCCACGGGGCGGGCTCCCTGGGTCGCCAGCCAGCGCGAGCACTGCGCCGCGCCCGCGCCGATCTCCAGCACGTCGCGGCCCGCGAGTGAGGCGGCGGGACCGAGCAGCCCGGCTTCCGCCTCGTCGAGCCCTTCCGGCCCCCAGACGAACCGGTCGTCGCCGAGGAACGCCCCGTGGTCGCTCTGGTACGTGTCGGCGTTCCGGTCCCACCAGCCGCGGCTGGCCCGGCTGCTCTCCGTGTCGCCCGCCTCGCGGCGCGTCGCTTCGGGTTCGGTTCCGTAGGTCTCTTGGCTCATCGTGTCCGTCGTTGTAGTTTGCCTTTACCCCGCCGCGTGCGGCCGGGTGCGGTGGGTATCCGTGAGGAGGCCGCCGTGTGCGGGCTCCGGCGTGCGGCGACGCGCGTACGAGAACTTCGCGGCCCCGACATGGCCCGGACGCGGCCGAGTTGCGCCGGATATGGCCCGTTGCGCCCCGCGTGTGCGCCTTCGCGCATTGACCGTGTCCGGCTGCCCCCGTATGCTACAAGTTGCGCTGCGAGCCTGCGCGCCTCAGACCTAGCAGGCCGCGCTCGCGTCTGTTGCATGTCCCCTCGGTTGTCGAGGTGTCCCCCGGAGACGGGTCGGACGCTTTCCCGGCTGTCCGGCTTCTGCAGAGGCGATACGGGCTCACGGCGTAGCAGTACCTACGACTCTCTGTCCGTACCGGAGCCCTTTCCCACATGACGAGCAGCACCGAGACCACCGCCACCACTCCGCAGGTTGCGGTCAACGACATCGGCGACGCGGACGCGTTCCTCGCGGCGATCGACGAGACGATCAAGTACTTCAACGACGGCGACATCGTTGAAGGTGTCATCGTCAAGGTCGACCGCGACGAGGTTCTCCTCGACATCGGTTACAAGACCGAAGGTGTCATCCCGAGCCGCGAGCTCTCGATCAAGCACGACGTCGACCCGAACGAGGTCGTCAAGGTCGGCGACGAGATCGAGGCCCTGGTTCTCCAGAAGGAGGACAAGGAAGGCCGCCTGATCCTCTCGAAGAAGCGCGCGCAGTACGAGCGTGCTTGGGGCACCATCGAGAAGATTAAGGAAGAGGACGGCATCGTCACCGGTACCGTCATCGAGGTCGTCAAGGGTGGTCTCATCCTCGACATCGGCCTCCGTGGCTTCCTGCCGGCGTCGCTCGTCGAGATGCGTCGCGTCCGCGACCTCCAGCCCTACGTGGGCAAGGAGCTCGAGGCGAAGATCATCGAGCTGGACAAGAACCGCAACAACGTGGTCCTGTCCCGCCGTGCCTGGCTGGAGCAGACCCAGTCCGAGGTTCGCCAGACGTTCCTCACCACCCTGCAGAAGGGCCAGGTCCGCTCCGGCGTCGTCTCCTCGATCGTCAACTTCGGTGCCTTCGTGGACCTGGGTGGCGTCGACGGTCTCGTTCACGTCTCCGAGCTGTCCTGGAAGCACATCGACCACCCGTCCGAGGTTGTCGAGGTCGGCCAGGAAGTCACCGTCGAGGTCCTCGACGTCGACATGGACCGTGAGCGCGTCTCCCTGTCGCTGAAGGCGACGCAGGAAGACCCGTGGCAGCAGTTCGCCCGGACGCACCAGATCGGTCAGGTCGTCCCCGGTAAGGTCACCAAGCTCGTTCCGTTCGGTGCGTTCGTCCGCGTCGACGAGGGCATCGAGGGCCTGGTCCACATCTCCGAGCTGGCCGAGCGCCACGTGGAGATCCCGGAGCAGGTCGTCCAGGTCAACGACGAGATCTTCGTCAAGGTCATCGACATCGACCTTGAGCGTCGTCGCATCAGCCTCTCGCTGAAGCAGGCCAACGAGTCCTTCGGCAGCGACCCGGCCTCGGTCGAGTTCGACCCGACCCTGTACGGCATGGCCGCGTCCTACGACGACCAGGGCAACTACATCTACCCCGAGGGCTTCGACCCCGAGACCAACGACTGGCTCGAGGGCTTCGAGTCGCAGCGTGAGGTCTGGGAGACCCAGTACGCCGAGGCGCAGCAGCGCTTCGAGCAGCACCAGGCGCAGGTCATCAAGTCCCGCGAGGCCGACGAGGCCGCCGCTGCCGAGGGTGCTGCTGCCCCGGCCGGCGCCCCGGCTGCCTCCGGCGGCAGCGGTGGCGGCTCCTACTCCTCGGAGTCGGCGGACAACTCCGGCGCCCTGGCGTCGGACGAGGCGCTCGCCGCTCTGCGCGAGAAGCTGGCCGGCGGCCAGAGCTGAAGCTCTGACCCCGGCGACCGCTGACGGACGGCGGTAGCAGGCGTAGGTACGCATGAGGCCCGTCCCCTTCGGGGGGCGGGCCTCATGCTGTGCCCGGGGCCTCCGGGCCGTATGTTCAGGGGCGGCGCGGCGCCGTCAGGGAGTGACGCCGATGTTCGTCAGACCGTACCCACCCCTCACCGTGTTGTCGGCGTACACGGTCGTGGTGCAACTCGGCGTGTTCGCCGTGACGTTGATCGCCAGTCGCAGGGTGCCGGTGGCGCCGGCCAGGTCGGACGCGTTGTCGCGGAAGACCGTGCCGCAGCCCCAGCCCGGCTGCTGGGTGTGGGTCTCGTAGCCGTTGTTGGTCGTACGGAAACCGGTGTTGCCCTGGACGAGGACGTCGTTGCCCTTCACGTCGACCCAGGAGTCGTCGAAGTTCGCTCCGGTGAGCCCGCTGCCGTCGAAGGTGTTGCCGATGATCCGGGCGCCCGTGGTGCCCTCCTTGATGTCGACGTTCTCGCCGCCCACGCCCGGGCCGATGGTGTTGCCGCTGATCTCGACCCGGTCGCTGCGGTCGGTGAGGTCGCCCGCCGTGCCGACGTAGACGCCCTCACCCATCCCGCGCCCGTCGTGCCCGGTGTCGTAGATCCGCGAGTCGCGAAGGACCCCGTCCTTGCTGGACGTGCGGAAGTGCACCCCCTCCATGTCGAGGTCGTGGATGGTCACCGACTCGATGACCACCCCGTTGGCGGCGTCGGTCACGATGCCCTTCTGCCCGCCGGTGACCGTGACGCCCCGGACGGTCCAGTACGAGGCGCCGTTCAGATGCAGTCCGTAGCCGCCGCCGGCGCTGAGTACCGCCCCGGCGGATCCGGTCAGGGTGATGCGGGCGGTCGCGGTACCCGCGACGGTCGCCTTGAAGTTGCCGGTGTACGTGCCGTCCGCCAGGCGGATCGTGTCGCCCGGCACGGCGGCCGCGAGCGCCGCCTTGAGCTGCTTCGCGGTGCTGACGTCGACCACGGTGGCGGCCCCGGCCGGTCCCGCGGAGGCGAGGGTGAGGCCGCAGGTGACGAGGGCGGCGGCGAGCAGGGGGGTGAGGGGGGTGCGGGTGCGCATGGAAGTGCCTTCCCGAAGAGTCCAGAGAGCCCGAATTTTTCTTGTACGTGAATGTGGGGCGAGAACCTGAACGAGCGACCTCGTGACCCGGGGCCTCCCGTCCCGATCGGACTGGGCTTGCGCGGGCGGCGCCCGAACCGGCCCGATCGGGACCGGATGTCCCGGGTCGTTCGTCCGGATCGCGCCGGACCCGCGCCTCCTGTCCGATGCAGACGGAAACCTAGGGCGCGGACCGGAGGGCGTCAAGGTCTGGACCATTGCCCGACTATCGGTCTTCCTTCTCCGCCCAGAGAAACATGTGGGATACACGAGTAACTGACGGGCCGTAACACCCACTTGCCAGGATCCCGGCATCGACAAGATCCACCGAGGAGTCGGGACATGACCTCTACATCCAGCACGCCGAGCGCCGCCGCGTCCGGTTCCAGCCGCCGCAACTTCCTGCGTCAGGTCGGTCTCACCAGCGGTGCCGGCGCCATGTTCGCCACCATGGGGGCGCTCGGCCTCGCTCCCACCGCCCAGGCGGCCGGCCGGGAACCCGCCTTCCACGCCCCCAGCAAGGGTGACTTCCACCTGAAGGGCAAGGCGGCCGCGAAGGTCGTCGTCGTCGGCGGCGGCATCGCCGGCCTCGCCTCCGCGTACGAACTCGGCAAGGCGGGCTACGACTGTACGGTCCTGGAGGCCCGGGGGCGTACCGGTGGCCGCAACACCACCATCCGGGGCGGGGACACCACCACCGACCTGTACGGGAACAAGCAGACGGCGAAGTTCCACGACGGGCAGTACATGAACGCCGGTCCCGGCCGGATTCCCCAGTGGATGGTCACGCTCGACTACTGCCGTGAACTCGGCGTCCCCGTAGAGGTGTTCACCAACGTGAACGCCAACGCCTACATTTTCAACGAGCGCACCGGGATGAAGGCCCCGATGCGCTACCGCACGGCCAAGGCCGACATGTACGGCTACGTCTCCGAACTCCTCGCAAAAGCCACCGACATGGGTGCGCTGGACCGTCAGATCAGCGCGGACGACCAGGAGAAGCTGCTGGAGTTCCTGAAGGACTTCGGTGACATCGGGGACACCCTGGAGTACACGGGCAGCCCGCGACGCGGTTACACCGTCGACCCCGCCGCCGTCGGCACCCCCGGCGAGGTGCTCGGAGGCGTACCGACCGCCTCGGAGATCTTCTCGACCAACGTGGGCCGTTACTTCTCCTTCGAGTTCGAGTACGACCAGGCCATGCTGATGTTCCAGCCCGTCGGCGGCATGGACCAGATACCCGCGGCACTGACCCGGGCGATAGGCAGCCGCCGCATACGGACCGGCGCCGCCGTCACCGACATCACGGACACCCCGCACGGCGTCACCGTCACCTACACCCAGGACGGCCGTACCCGCACCATCGACGCCGACTACTGCATCGCCGCGCTGCCGCCGAACATCCTGGCCAAGACCTCGCACAACCTCGGCTCCGCCGTGCAGACCGCGCTCCAGGGGTGCAGGCCCTCGTCCGCGGGCAAGATCGGACTCGAGTACAAGAACCGCTGGTGGGAGACGGACCACCGGATCTACGGCGGCATCACCGAGACCGACATGGACCTCTCCCACATCTGGTACCCGTCCTACGGCCACAACGGAGACCGCGGGCTCATCATCGGCTACTACAACACCGGCGCCAACGCCGACTCCTACGCCGCGCTCGCGCCCAAGGACCGCGAAGCCCGCGCCCTGGCCCAGGGCGTCAAGATCCACGGCGAGAAGTACCGTACGGAACTCGCCTCGTCCTTCTCGCACCACTGGCGCCAGACCCCCTACCTGGAGGCCGCCTGGCACTCGCTCTCCGGAGGCCCGGAGGCCGCCGCCTTCGCCCCGCTCAACAAGGCGGCCGGCCGCGTCTACTTCGCGGGCGACTACCTGAGCAACACCGACGCCTGGCAGCACGGGGCGTTCACCTCGGCCCGCAAGGCCGTGACCGCCCTGCACAGCCGGGTCCTGGCGTAAGCACTGCCGCCCGGGCAGGAGTGCTCGGGTAAACATCCCGTGACGGGGCGCGGACGGGGAATGTCCGTGCCCCCCGGGGCGTTCTCCTCTGCGAACACGAGGAGGAGCGGTAACCGTGCCTGATCCGCAGAGTCTGTACGAATGGGAGCCGAAGGGGCTGGCCGTCGTCGACATGGCGTTGGCCCAGGAGTCGGCCGGCCTGGTCATGCTCTATCACTTCGACGGGTACATCGACGCCGGCGAGACCGGCGAGCAGGTCGTCGAGGGACTGCTGGAGTCGCTGCCGCACCAGGTGGTGGCCCGCTTCGACCACGACCGGCTGGTGGACTACCGCGCCCGGCGCCCGCTGCTCACCTTCCGGCGCGACCGGTGGACGGCCTACGAGACCCCGACCCTGGACGTCCGCGTCGTCCAGGACGCCACCGGCGCCCCCTTCCTCCTGCTCTCCGGTCCCGAACCGGACGTGGAGTGGGAGCGGTTCGCCGCCGCGGTCGAGCAGATCGTCGAACGCCTCGGCGTGCGGCTCTCCGTGACCGTCCACGGCATCCCCATGGGAGTGCCGCACACCCGGCCGGTCGGCCTCACCCCGCACGGCAACCGCGTCGATCTGATGCCGGGCCACAGCACCCCGTTCGACGAGGCACAGGTCCCCGGCTCGGCCGCCGCCCTCGTCGAATACCGCCTGGCCGAGGCCGGGCACGACGTGCTCGGCGTGGCCGCGCACGTCCCGCACTACGTCGCCCGGTCCGCCTACCCGGACGCGGCGCTCACCAGCCTGGAGGCCATCACCGCCGCCACCGGCCTGGTGCTGCCCACCGTCGCGCACACCCTGCGCACCGCCGCGCACCGCACCCAGACCGAGATCGACCGGCAGATCGGCGAGGGCGACGAAGAACTCGTCGCGCTCGTCGAAGGTCTCGAGCACCAGTACGACGCGATCGCCGGCTCCGAGACCCGCGGCAACCTCGTCGCCGAACCGGTGGACCTGCCGTCCGCCGACGAGATCGGGCTCGAATTCGAGCGGTTCCTCGCCGAGCGCGAGGGCGACGCCTGACGGTGGCGGTTCCGGCCCACCGCACGGGTGCGCCGGACCGCCACCGGGTGGGACACGGGCCGGGCCGCCCCGTAGGCTGCCGCTCATGCTGACAGTGGGCCTGACCGGCGGCATCGGCGCCGGCAAGAGCGAAGTGTCCCGGCTGCTCGCCTCGTACGGAGCGGTACTCATCGACGCCGACCGCCTCGCACGCGAGGTCGTCGCCCCCGGCACGCCGGGACTCGCCGCCGTCGTGGGAGAGTTCGGCGCCGGTGTCCTCCTGGAGGACGGCAGTCTGAACCGGCCCGCACTCGGCTCGATCGTCTTCGCCGACAGCGATCGCCTCGCCGCCCTCAACGCCATCGTGCACCCGCTCGTGAGGGACCGGACCGCCGAACTGGAGAAGTCCGCCGGACCCGGGTCGGTCGTCGTCAACGACGTCCCCCTGCTCACCGAGAACGGTCTCGCTCCCCTCTACGACCTGGTCGTCGTCGTCGACGCCACCCCCGCCACCCAGCTCGACCGGCTCGTCCGGCTGCGCGGCATGACGGAGGCCGACGCCCGGGCCCGGATGGCGGCCCAGGCCAGCCGCGAGGAACGGCTCGCCGTCGCCGATCTCGTCGTGGACAACGACGGCCCCCTCGCCGACCTGGAACCACAGGTGCGCACGGTGTGGGAGGAACTGTCCCGACGGGCGGCCTCCGGTCCCACCCGTGACCGCACGGACGGTCCCGCCCGCGACCGCACGGAATAGCGGGGAACTGCCCGACGTTGGAAACGGCCGAGCCGAGGGAAGGATGCGACCGTGCCCGAACGGAACCCGGAAACCCATGTGATCGACTTCCGTGCCGCCGAGCAACTGCTGGCCGCGCGGGACCCCCAGGGTGCGGTGAAGCTCCTCGACTCGGTGATCGCGGCCCACCCGGAGAACACCGCGGCCCGGTTGCTGCGTGCCAGAGCGTTCTTCGCCGCCGCCCAACTGCGACCGGCGGAGCTGGAGTTCGAGCTCGTCCTGGAGCGGGAGCCGGACAACGCCTTCGCCCACTTCGCACTGGCCCGCACCTTCCAGCGGTCCGGGCGCCCTGAGCAGGCCACCCGCCACTTCCGGCTCGCCGCCGCCCTCGACCCCAACCCGGAGTACTTGAGCGCCGCGCGCTTCGACAGCCGCGACTGAGCGGGCGCGGGGCGCGGGAGCGACCGGGGCGCCCGACCCGCACCGGACAGTCGGCGCGCGTACGCGACAGGCTCGCGCGGCGGCGAGGACCTCCGCGCTCGTGGAGCCCCGCCGAGACGTGGGACTCCCGCAAGCCCTCAAGGAGCACCGCCGGGGCTCCGAGATTCCCGCCCCCACCTCACCTCACGGAGCCCTCGTCCACGGCCGGTCCGTCCGCCCGTCGCCGTGTCCCGGTTCGTACGGGGGGACCTCCCTGCCCGGCTGGAAGTGGGCGCCCTGGCGCATCCGGTGGACGATCACCACGAAGTCCGCCGCCGTCACCGCCAGCAGCACGCCGCAGGCCACCGCCCATCCGGGACGATCGGCGAGGGAGAACGCGACCACCCCGAACAGGGTCCAGGCGACGCCCCACAGACTCAGCCAGAGCCGCATGCGCAGCGGACTGCGCGCGGTCACGGGTTCACTGCCGGTACGCATCTCTCATCACCTCACGTCCAGCATGGACCCGTGCCGTCGTGGATGCGGAATGCCGGAGGGGGATGTGCGTGACGGTACCGGGAGTGCGGGTCGGCATGCGCGGGTGCGGGGCTGTCCGGTGGGCGGCGCCGCCGGCGACGCGCCGGGCAACCCGGCGGAGTTCCTCTCGCCGGCGGGCATACGGCGCGCGTACGGGCCCGCACGTTCTGCGGCAACCCGCTCGGGGCGCTGCACGGCTGGGGGCCGCACGGCTCGGCGCGCTGCACGGCGACGCGCCGCCGCCGGCCGCCCGGCTGGTGCGCACCGAAGGGCCGGCCCCGGTCGCGGGGATCGCGGACGACCGCTCCCGCCGGTCCGGAGGGCCGGTCCACTGGTCGGCGGGCCGTTGCCCCGGGCACTCCGGCGGGCCGTTGCCCCCGGCACTGAGGGCGCGGGCCACGGGCCGCCGGCCCTTCCGAGGGCCGCCGGAGCGGAGGCCGGTCAGTGCACGAGGGTGTAGCTGCGCCAGACCGGGGTGCTCGGGGCGTCCTGGTCGGTGAGGCGGGTGGAGAGGTAGGTGCTGCCCTTGCCGGTGCAGTCGCGGGAGCGGTAGAGAACCATGTCGATGAGAGTGTTGTTGTCGACCGTCTTCGCACCCCCCGGCAGTGCGTGGCAGCCCCGTACCAGCGGACTTTGCTCCATGACCTCGACATCGCGCTCGTTGGTGTAGATGACCGGCCCGACCGCTGTGCGGCCGAGACCCGAACAGCCCGAGGCGGCACCCAGAGCGGTGAGGGCCAGCAGGACGGCCCCCGCGGCGCGGGGACGGCGGATGCGGTGGTGGAGCGTCGCTGTCACGGACATGGGCGGGTCCTCGTCTGCTCGTCCGGATCATCAGGGGGTGCGGGGGTACGGCACGGCGCGAGGGCGCCGCACCTGAGGTGCCGCACGGGAATTCCGTACGGGCGCCTGCCACGCTGCCCGCTCCGGAGCGCCCCGGCACCCGGGGAGGGCCGACCGGGCGACTTCCGGGAGAGTTGGGGGTTCCCTTGGGGTGCGAATAGGGCATAACGTGTTAATAGGCAACGGTTCCGTCCCGGCGCCGTTGTGTGTCGTGCCAGTGGCAGGGGGCCGTCATGGTCCAAGTGCTAGTGATCGCGATCGTCGCGGTGATCGCCGTCTGCGTTCTGTTCGCAGTCGCGGGGGTCCGCGTCGTCCGACAGTACGAGCGAGGGGTGGTGCTCCGGCTCGGCCGGCTGCGCAACGAGATCAGGGGGCCCGGACTCACGATGATCGTCCCTGGCGTGGACCGGCTCCGTAAGGTCAATCTGCAGATCGTCACGATGCCGGTGCCCGCGCAGGACGGGATCACCAGGGACAACGTGACCGTCCGGGTCGACGCGGTCATCTACTTCAAGGTGATCGACGCGGCGAGCGCGGTCATCCAGGTCGAGGACTACCGCTTCGCCGTCTCGCAGATGGCGCAGACGTCGCTCCGTTCGATCATCGGCAAGAGCGACCTGGACGATCTGCTGTCCAACCGCGAGAAGCTCAACGAGGGCCTGGAGCTGATGATCGACAGTCCTGCCGTGGGCTGGGGCGTCCAGATCGACCGGGTGGAGATCAAGGACGTCTCCCTGCCGGAGACGATGAAGCGCTCCATGGCCCGGCAGGCCGAGGCCGACCGCGAGCGCCGGGCCCGCGTGATCAACGCCGACGCCGAACTCCAGGCGTCGAAGAAGCTGGCGGAGGCCGCGGGCCAGATGTCCGCGCAACCCGCCGCCCTCCAGTTGCGACTCCTGCAGACGGTGGTCGCGGTCGCGGCGGAGAAGAACTCGACGCTGGTGCTTCCCTTCCCCGTGGAGCTGCTCCGCTTCCTGGAACGGGCGCAGCAACCGCAGGCGGGCGACGGGCAGTCCCGTCCGGTCGCCTCCGAGGCGCCGCCCACCGGACCCGCGCCGACCGCCGCCCGGAACGGGGCACCGCACGGATCCGGCACCCCGTCCCCCCAGGGGGCCCGCCCTCCGTCGCCCCCGCCCCGGTACGCCGCCACTCCGCGCCCGGCGTCGCCTGCGGACACCGACGCCGACGCCGACGCCCCGCCCCGGTCGGACCGTCTCACCCGGCACTGAAGCGGTCGGGTACCGGAAGGCTCCGGAGGGAGCGAAGACCATCCGGAAGGCCGCGCGTATCCGGAAGGGAGGAGCGCGCGGGGACCGGGTGGGTAGGGCAGCGAGTGGGCAAGGCAGCGAGTGGGCGGTGGCCGCGTCGGGCCCGGGACCGTCAAAGCCGAGCCGGGGCCGCCCGGAACCGAGACCGGCGCGTACGGCCCGGGTACCCGACCCCGTCCACCCGGCCCCCGGCCCCGTCCACCCGGCCTCCGGCCCCCCGGCCCCGCCATCCGAGGCCCGGCCCTCGTTCCCGGTCCCCCCGCGCGGCCCGGACCCGGCCCGACCTGGCCCGATGCCGGGCGCGACCGGCGCTGTCGGACCTCCCGCCTAGACTCGTCGGGGCCGGAGGACGACGCCGGCGACGACATCAGCGACGGGGCGCGGCGCGTCCGGAGAAGAGCGGGAGGGGTGGCCGGTATGGCGGTGCGGGAGCTGTCCGACCGGGACACGGACCGCTTGCTGCGGCGTGCCGCCGTCTTCCTGCCCGCCGCCCTGCCGAGGGACGGGCGGATCGCCTTCTGGGACCCGCAGGACAGCGGCTGGGACCCCGCCGGCCACCTGGCACACCCGGGGGACCCGTCACGCCCGGAGCGGCCGGACGACGAGGCGGGAGCGGCATCCTCCCCGGAGGAGCCCTTCGCCGCCGGCGCTCCGGCCGTTGCCGAGATCACCGTCGTGCGCGCCCACGGCGCGCTGGGGGCCCGCCGCCGCCAGGTGCCTGCCCTGCTCCTCCCGATCGCCGACGCCGTACCGCTGCTCGCCGGCGCCCGGCACCTGCCGTCCTCCCACCCGGCCACCCGATGCTGGGGCGCGGCTACCGTGCACGCCCTGACCCTGGTGGCCCGCGGACGGATGCTGCCCGGGCTGACGCCGGAGGACCACGACGCCTGGCGGGCCGGACCGCGTGACGCCGCGGACGTGGCCCATCTGCGGGCGGTCGCGGCAGCCATGCCGGCCGAGGGGTACGCCGTGCCCCTGCCCGGCACGACCCCGCTCCGCCTCGCCGATCCGGAGTTCCTCGTCGGCGCCTTCCTCGACGCGGTCGCCGACACCCTGCCCAGGACCCCCGCGGCCGCCTTCGCCCCGGGGGCGCCGTTCGCCGCCCGGGAGGCGCAGCACCTCCCCGGCGCCGCCGCCTGGGCGGTGGAGGTGGCGGCCGGGCTCGACGCCGGCGTCCAGGTCTCGCTCCGGCTCGACCTGTCGGCCCTCGAACTCTTCGACAGCGCGGACCCCCACGCGTCCGAGGACGTCTCCGGGGGACCGGCCGCCCCCGCCGCACGGCACGCCGCAGCGGCCGTCGTCCAAGTGCACAGCCTCGCCGACCCGACCCGCGTCACCGATGCGGCGGCCCTCTGGGACGGCGTCGCCGGCGAACCCTTCGGCCCGCGCTCCCGGGTCGACACCGTGCTCGCGCTGCGCAGGGCCGCCCGGGCGTGGGCTCCGCTGGAGCGCCTGCTCGACCAGCCCGTCCCCGACGTGCTCGCCCTCACCGAGGACGAGCTGTACGAACTGCTCGGGCCGGCCGCCGCCCGTCTCGCGGACCTCGGTGTCAGCCTCCACTGGCCGCGCGAACTCGCCCGCTCGCTCACCGCCGCCGCCGTCGTGCGCCCCGCTCCGGGCTCCGCCACCGACGGCACCTCCTTCTTCGACGCCGAACGCCTCTTCGCCTTCGACTGGCAGCTCTCCCTCGGGGACGAGCCGCTGACCGAGGCCGAGATGGACCGCCTCGCCGAATCGCACCGGCCGGTGGTACGGCTGCGCGACCAGTGGGTGGTCGTCGACCCGGGCCTCGTCCGCAGGGCGCGCAAGCGGGAGCTGGGCCTCCTCGCCCCCGTGGAGGCCCTCGCCGTCGCCCTCACCGGCAGCGCCGAACTCGACGGTGAGCAGGTGGAGGCCGTACCCACCGGCACCCTCGCCGCCCTGCGCGCCCGCATCCTCGACGAGGACACCGTCCTCGCACCGCCTCCCGGACTGCACGCCACGCTGCGCGACTACCAGGTGCGCGGCCTGACGTGGCTGGACAGGATGACCTCGCTCGGCCTCGGCGGGTGCCTCGCCGACGACATGGGCCTCGGCAAGACGATCACCGTGATCGCGCTCCACCTCCACCGCGCCCACGCGGCACCGACCCTGGTGGTCTGCCCGGCCTCCCTGCTCGGCAACTGGCACCGCGAGATCAACCGCTTCGCCCCCGGCGTGCCGGTCCGCCGCTTCCACGGCACCGACCGTGCCCTCCCCGGCGAGGAGGGCGGGTTCGTCCTGACCACGTACGGCACCATGCGCTCCAGCGCGGAACAGCTGGCCGGCCACGGCTGGGGGCTGGTCGTCGCCGACGAGGCGCAGCACGTCAAGAACCCGCACTCCTCCACGGCCAAGGCGCTGCGCACCATCCCGGCTCCCGCCCGCGTGGCGCTCACCGGCACCCCGGTGGAGAACAACCTCTCCGAACTCTGGGCCCTGCTCGACTGGACCACCCCGGGCCTGCTCGGACCGCTCAAGGCGTTCCGTTCCCGGCACGCCCGGGCCGCGGAGAACACCGGCACCGCGGCGGGGCTGGGAAACGACGAGGCCGTCGAACGCCTGGCGCGGCTGGTCCGCCCCTTCCTGCTGCGGCGCAAGAAGTCCGATCCGGGCATCGCCCCCGAACTCCCGCCCAAGACGGAGACCGACCACCCGGTCTCCCTGACCCGGGAACAGGCCACGCTCTACGAGGCGGCGGTCCGCGAGACGATGGCCCGGATCGAGGAGTCGGAGGGGATCGCCCGCCGCGGCCTGATCATGAAGCTGCTCGGTTCCCTCAAGCAGATCTGCAACCATCCGGCGCAGTACCTCAAGGAGAGCGCGCCGCGCCTGGACGGACGCTCCGGCAAGCTCGCCCTCCTCGACGAGCTGCTCGACACCATCCTGGCCGAAGACGGGTCGGTGCTGATCTTCACCCAGTACGTCTCGATGGCCCGGCTGCTCTCCGACCACCTGGCCGCGCGCGCCGTCCCCTCGCAGCTGCTGCACGGCGGTACGCCGGTGGCGGAGCGCGAACGCATGGTGGACCGCTTCCAGCAGGGTGAGGTGCCCGTCTTCCTGCTCTCGCTGAAGGCGGCCGGTACGGGCCTCAACCTCACCCGCGCCGCCCACGTGGTGCACTACGACCGCTGGTGGAACCCGGCCGTCGAGGAGCAGGCCACCGACCGCGCGTACCGCATCGGCCAGACGCAGCCCGTCCAGGTGCACCGGCTGATCGCCGAAGGCACCGTCGAGGACCGCATCGGCGAGCTGCTGGAATCCAAGCGCGCCCTCGCCGACGCCGTGCTCGGCAGCGCCGGGGAGAGCGCGCTGACCGAGCTGAGCGACCGTGACCTCGCCGACCTCGTCTCGCTCCGGAGGCCCGCATGAGCCCCCGCCCCGGCGCCCGGGGGCTCGGCGTCCGCACCCCCGTCGCACCGAACGGGAGCCGTGCCCCCGCGGCCCGTCCCGGACCGGACGGGCTGCGCCGGACCTTCGAGGCGGTTCCCGCCCGAGGGTCCGCCGAGGGAGAGCCGTTCGCCGACAGCTGGTGGGGCCGCGCCTGGGTGGACGCGCTGGAAGCGCTGTCGCTGGACGGAGAGCGCCTCGCCCGCGGCCGCGCGTACGCTGACTCCGGCCACGTCGCCGCGATCACCGTCACGCCCGGCCGGGTCGTCGCGTACGTGCACGGCAGCCGGCCCCGCCCGTACCGTGCGGAGATCCGCCTGAGGGTCTTCACCGAGAGCGGCTGGGACACCCTGCTCGACGCGGTGGCGGCCCGCCCCGGGCACTTCTCCGCCCTGCTCGCCAGGACCATGCCGCACGCGCTGGTCGACACGGCGGAAGGGGCCGGCGTCCGGCTGCTGCCGGCCGTCGACGACCTGGACCCCACCTGCTCCTGCCCCGACCGGGCGCTGCCCTGCAAGCACGTCGCGGCGCTCTGCTACCAGACGGCGCGGCTGCTGGACGCCGACCCGTTCGTCCTGCTGCTCCTGCGCGGGCGCGGGGAACGCGAGCTCCTGGACGAGCTCGCCCGGCGCAACGCCGAGCACGCCGCCCGCGAGCGCCCCGAGGTTCCCGAAGCCCCGTCCGTACCCGCCGGGGAGGCGCTCGCCGAGCGCTACCTGCCACCGCTGCCGCCCCCGCCGCCCCTACCCGCTCTCCCCGGCAGGCCGCCCGCCTATCCCGAACTCCCCGGCTCCCGCGACCCGTTGGCGTTGGACCAGCTGGCCACCGACGCGGCGGCCCGCGCCCACGCGATCCTCACCACCGGCCGCGACCCCATCGCCGGACTGAGCGCCTGGCAGGACGCCGTGCGGCTGGCCGCCGCCGGCCCCACCGCCGGCCTCACCGCCACCACCCGGGCCCTCTACCGCGAACTCGCGTACGCCACCGGCCGCACCACCACCGACCTCGCCCGCGCGGTGGCCGCCTGGCGTCAGGGCGGCGCCGAGGGCCTCGCCGTGCTGGAGACCCCGTGGGACCCGCCGGCCGGTCCCTTCGACCGGGCCCGCCCGGCCCTGGCCGCCGCCGACTTCCCCCGCTTCCAGCCCCGGCGCAACCACCTCACCGACCCCGGCGGCCGGCGCCAGCTCCGCTACGGCCGGGACAACCTCTGGTACGGCTACGAATCCGACCCGGGCAGCGAGGACTGGTGGCCCCGCGCCATGCCGGGCACCGACCCGGTGGGCGTCCTGCTGGCGCTGCTCGGCCGCTGAACGACGGCGGCGGCCGTCGGGCGACAGCGGTGACGGCGGGGCGCGAAAAACCGCTGGAGCAGGGCGTGTTGCCGGTGCTAACTTCCTGGACGTGGCGAAACTCAATCAGATCATCGCAGTCGAGAAGGGCGTCAAGTCCAAGGCCCACCAGGACCTCACGGCGGCCCATCACGGACTCCAGAAGCCCGGGTTGCTGGCCGGACTCTCCCGTACGTACCAGCCGAAGGACGAGGAGGGCGAGCAGCTGCCGCCCGAGTCGACGCTGGTGCAGGTCAAGGCCGAGGACGTGCTGCGGGACACCGCCGCCGCGCTGACCCGCCTCTTCGACGTGACCGCCACCAAGGACTGGGCGAACTGCGCGGCCCGCGCGGACGTCACGGTCGAGGGCCGGGTGCTCGTCGCGGACGCTCCCGTCTCCTACCTCCTCTTCCTGGAGAAGCAGCTCACCGACATCGGTACCTTCGTCCGTAAGCTGCCGGTCCTGGACGCCTCCGAGGCGTGGGCGCAGGACCCCTCGACCGACGCCTGGAAGACCGAGCCGGTGCGCACCCTCCGGACGAAGAAGGTGCCCCGCAACCACGTGAAGGCGGAGGCGACCGAGAAACACCCCGCGCAGGTGGAGGTGTACTACGAGGACGTGCCGATCGGTTACTGGACGACGGTGAAGTTCTCCGGCGCCCTCGCCGCCCGCCGCGTACGGGAGCTGACGGAGCGGGTGGAGAAGCTCCAGCAGGCCGTGAAGTACGCCCGCGAGGAGGCCAACGCGGCCGAGGTCACCGACCAGCGGGTGGGTGATGCGGTATTCGGTTACCTCTTCGGGTGACCGACCATGGATTCCCCGGCCGCGGACGACCGCGGCCGGGGTGCGCGAGGAGCGCAAGCTGAAACTGAGGCTTGTCGTGACGGACGCGGTTCCGGTGGAGGTTCGAGTCCTCCCTCCGGCACGGGTGGTCCCTGCCCCGCGGCAGGGCGCCCCCGGTACGCACCGACTCCCGCCGGAGTGGCCCAACAGGCAGAGGCAGACCGCGATCAATCTCAGACTATTGCTCCAGACTCAGCATGGGCCGCCGATCGCCGGATCGACCGGACCGGGGCACAGCGACGTCGAATTGCCAGTTCGAATCTGGCCCGCAGAGCTCGATCTGCGGTAGTCCAAAGGCAGGACGCGACGACATCATGACTGACCCCGGTCCTTAAACGTGCCGGCGTGCGACGAAGGCGGCACCCACAGGGCCCGGAGGCCGGCTACGCCTCCGGGCCCGCTCCCGTTCCCGCGGCGCCACCCCGCGCCGCGACGACTCGCGGCGTGCCCTTCCCGCGCGCGGCGATCCCCCGCGACGACTCGCGGCATGCCCTTCCCGCGCGCGGTGATCCCCCGCGACGACTCGCGGCGTGCCCTTCCCGCGCGCGGCGATCCCCCGCGACGGCCCCGGCGTGCCCGTCATCGGCGTAATCCGGACCGGTGCGGGGGCGGTCCCGTGAAGCTGGCCCGGTGAGCGACGAGCGGGCGGGGTCCGGGACGGGCGACGCGACGGGCGCGGGGGACACGGTCCGGCTGACCGCCCTGTCGGACGGGATCTTCGCGATCGCCATGACCCTGCTGGTGCTCGACGTCCGGGTGCCCCCGGGGCTGGACGACGCCCGTTTCCGGGACGCCGTCCGCGACGCCCTCCCGGACCTGGGGGCCTACGCGCTGAGCTTCGTGATCCTCGCCGGATTCTGGCGGGACCACCGGCGCACCATGGCGCTTGTACCCCGGTTCGAGGGAGCCCCGCTCCGGCTCGCGCTCGTCTGGCTCGGCGCCATCGCCTTCCTCCCCTTTCCGACCTCACTCCTCTCCGAGTACGCCTCCGAGCCGCTCGCGGTCGCCGTCTACGCGGGCACCGTCGCCGTCACCAACCTGCTGGGGCTGGGCGTTCTCCTGACCGGCCGGTCAGGCCCGACCGGCCGGGGGAAGGCCGGGGCGCCGGTGCGCGCCGCCGTGCGGACGGTGACCACGGACTCCTGGACGACGGCACTGGTCTTCGGCGCTTCCGTCCCGCTCGCCTTCGCGGTGCGCCCGGTCGTGGCGATCTGGTTCTGGCTCGCGGTCGTCCCGCTCAGAGCGCTGGTGCGCGGGTCCCGGCGTTCCTGAGGCGCGGGACGAACGCGAGGACGGCCCGGATCACTGCCGGTACCCCTCCAGGAAGCGGCCGATGCGGCTGATCGCGGCGTCCAGGTCGTCCGCCTGCGGCAGGGTGAGGATGCGGAAGTGGTCCGGCCGGGGCCAGTTGAAGCCGGTGCCCTGCACCACCTGGATCTTCTCCCGCAGCAGCAGATCGAGCACGAACCGCTCGTCGTCCACGATCCGGTGCACCTTCGGATCGATCCGGGGGAACGCGTAGAGCGCGCCCTTCGGCTTCACGCACGACACCCCCGGGATCTCGTTCAGCCTCTGCCAGGCGCGGTCGCGCTGTTCGTGCAGTCTGCCGCCCGGCGCGACGAGTTCCCGGATGCTCTGCCGGCCGCCGAGCGCGGCCTGGATGGCGTACTGCGCGGGAGCGTTGGCGCAGAGCCGCATGGAGGCCAGTGTGGTGAGGCCCTCCAGGTAGCCGCGCGCGTGCTGCTGCGGGCCGGTGACCACCAGCCACCCGGAGCGGAACCCCGCGACCCGGTACGTCTTCGACAGCCCGCTGAACGTGAGGCAGAGCAGGTCCGGGGCGAGGGCCGCGACGGGGTGGTGCACGGCGTCGTCGTAAAGGATCTGGTCGTAGATCTCGTCGGCGTACACCAGCAGTCCGTGGCGGCGGGCCAGATCGAGGATGCCTTCCAGCGTCTCCTTCGAGTAGACCGCGCCGGTGGGGTTGTTGGGGTTGATGATCACCACGGCCCTGGTGCGGTCGGTGATCTTCGAGGCCATGTCCGCGAGGTCCGGGTTCCACTCCGCCTGTTCGTCGCAGGCGTAGTGGACCGCCTTGCCGCCGGCCAGGGTGATGACCGCGGTCCACAGCGGGTAGTCGGGGCTCGGTACGAGGACCTCGTCACCGTCCTCGAGGAACGCCTGGACGGCCATGGAGATCAGCTCGGAGACGCCGTTGCCGAGGAAGATGTCGTCCACGTCGACGTCGGGCAGCCCCATCGCCTGGTAGCGCTGGGCGACCGCGCGGCGGGCGGACAGGATGCCGCGCGAGTCGGTGTAGCCGTGTGCCTGGGGGAGCATCCGGATCATGTCCTGAACGATCTCCTCGGGCGCCTCGAAACCGAAGAGCGCGGGGTTGCCCGTGTTGAGGCGGAGCACGCTGTGGCCCGCCTCCTCCAGGGCGTTCGCCTGCTCGATGACCGGTCCTCTGATCTCGTAACAGACCTCGTCGAGCTTGCTGGACTGCCGGAACTCCATGCGGTTCCTCCCCTGCCGATTGCGATACTTGGTTTTACCAAGCCTGACCTTGGAAAGTCCAACAACATGTCTAGACTGCGTCGTATGCCACGTCAGCAGCAGCCCGCAGCGCGCCCCGTACGCCGACGCAGTTACGACCAGTTCTGCGCCACCGCCCGAGCCCTGGACTCCGTCGGAGACCGGTGGACCCTGCTGATCGTCCGTGAACTGCTGGCCGGACCGCGCCGCTACACCGATCTGCACGCGGACCTGCCCGGCGTCAGCACGGACGTCCTCGCCTCCCGCCTCAAGGACATGGAGCAGAGCGGACTCGCCGTCCGCCGCAGGCTGCCGCCTCCCGCGGCCGCCTCCGTCTACGAACTCACCGGCCGGGGCAGGGAGCTCCTCCCCGTCCTCACCGCCCTCGCCCGGTGGGGCGCGCCGGCCCTGGACGAACGCCGCCCCACCGACGCCGTCCGCGCCCACTGGTTCGCTCTCCCGCTGCGGCGCTCCCTCGCGGCGACGGCCCACACCGGTGTGGTCGACGTGCACCTGGACGAGGGGGAGTTCCACGTACGCACCGGCGCGGTGGCCGACGGCGAGGAGGTCTACGGATACGGCGGCGCCCCCCACGCCGACGCCCGGATACTCCTGGAGGCCGAACTCTGCCTGGCCATGGGCCGGGACGAGATCACCTTCGCGCAGGCGGTCAAGGACGGGCGGATCGAGGTGCACGGCGAGAGCCCTCTCGCCACCGAACTGCGCGGCGCCTGACCGGCCGCCCCGCCCCCGGCCGGGGGCGGGGCGGTGGATGATGGGGGCGTGCGACTCGAAGCGATCACCTGGGACCGGCTGGCCGAGGCCCTCGCCGCGCACGCGGACGGGGCGGGCCCCGAGGGCGGCGGACCCTGGCTCCGGATCGGCGTCGACGGCGCCCCCGCCGCCGGCACCGGACCGCTCGCCGAGGCCGTCGCCCAGGAGCTGCGGCTGCGCGGACGCGCCGTGCTCGTCGTCTCCACCGAGGGGTTCCTGCGCCCGGCGAGCCTGCGGTACGAGTACGGCAAGCGGGACCCCGACTCCTACGCGGACGGCTGGTACGACACCAAGGCGCTGTGGCGCGAGGTGTTCGAGCCGCTGGAACCGGGCGGCGACGGCCGGGTGCTGCCGGACCTGTGGGACCCGGTCACCGACCGGGCCACCCGCAGCCCGTACCGGACGCTCCCGGAGGGCGGTGCGGTGGTGGTGCACGGGCCGTTGCTGCTGGGGCAGTGGTACCCCTTCGACCTCGCAGTCCATCTGCGGCTCTCGCCGGGCGCGCTGCGGCGGCGCACGGACGAGGGGGCGCAGTGGACGCTGCCCGCCTTCGCGCGGTACGAGGAGGAGACCGCACCCGCCGACCGCGCCGACGCCGTGGTCCGGGCAGACGACGCCCGCCATCCGGCCTGGACGGGGCTCCGTACGCGGGGGTGACTCCACGGGCCCGCCGTCCTCGGGACCGGCCGGGCGGCACGCCCCCGGGGCCGGTGGTGGCGCTTCCTCCCGGGCGTCCGCCGTAGCCGCAGGGCCCGTCGCGGTGTGCGCGGCGTCGCGGGATGGTGAGGGTCGTCCCCACTCCGGGGAGAAGTGGTGAGGACTCGATCATGAGCGGCGCTTTCTCCACCGCCACCGTCCGCGGGCGATAAAATGCCCCCCTTGTGGTCGCTTGCCGGGTCTCCCGGATTTTCGGCGGAATTCCGGGTCCTCCGGAACTCCGGCCGCACCCGGGCCCCGGTCCCTCGACCAGGACAGCGGCACCGGCCGGCCGGCCGCGACCTGCGGCCTCCCGTGAAACGGCGGGAGGACGGGCCCCGGCCCGCCCGCCGACCGGCTAAGCACCACCAGCACCGCGGTTTTCGTGAAGGGCGTATCCAGCATGCAGGGCACCGTCGACGGCTTCTCCTACGGCCTCGTGACTCCGGTCGCGGCTTTCCTCATGGCCTGCCTCGGCGCCGCGCTGGGGTTGCGCTGCACCGTCCGCTCCGTGCGCGGTGCCGGGCCGAAGCCGGGCCGCCGCCCCCATCGGGCCGGATGGCTCGCGCTCGGCGCGACCTCCATCGGATCGGGCATCTGGACGATGCACTTCATCGCGATGATGGGCTTCTCCATCGACGAGGCGCCGATCCGGTACGACCGCCCGCTGATGTACGCGAGTCTCGCCGTGGCGATCGTCATGGTCGGGATCGGCATCTTCATCGTGGGCTACCGGGGCGCGACCCCGCTGGCGCTGGTCACCGGCGGCACCATCACCGGCCTCGGGGTGGCCACCATGCACTACCTCGGCATGGCGGGCATGGTGTTCCACGGCCGGTTCGCGTACTCCACCGCCACGGTGGCCCTCTCCGTCGTCATCGCCGTGGTCGCCGCCACCGCCGCGCTCTGGGCGGCCGTCTCCCTGCACGGCTTCCTGCCCAGCCTGGGCGCCGCGGTCGTCATGGGGGCCGCCGTGAGCGGGATGCACTACACCGGCATGGCCGCGCTCCGGGTCCATCTGCACGCCGGTGACACCGGCGGGGCGACCGGCGAGCCCGTCGGGGCGATCCTCGTCCCCCTCCTCGTCGGGCCGCTGGCCTTCCTGCTGCTCGCGGGGGCGGTGGTGCTCTTCGACCCGCTGGTGGTCAGGGGCGACCCGGCCCGCGACGCCGGGTCCGGCCGTCCCGGCGACGCCGCGCGCGCCATCCCCGTCCAGCGCCGGCGCGACCCCGCCGCCGAACCCGTGTCCGACCGCGCGGTCCGGCCCCGGCGCCGCTGATCCCGGCGCCGTTGTCAGTCACGGGTCGTACGGTGGAGGCATGCGGCCCGTTTCCAAGATCGAACGTTCGGTGGCGCCTTTCGAGGTCGTCAGTCCCTACCAGCCCAGCGGCGACCAGCCGACGGCCATCGCCGAGCTCGAAAAGCGTGTCCGGGCAGGTGAGAAGGATGTCGTCCTGCTGGGCGCGACCGGTACCGGCAAATCGGCGACCACCGCGTGGATGATCGAGAAGCTCCAGCGGCCCACCCTCGTCATGGCGCCCAACAAGACGCTGGCGGCGCAGCTCGCCAACGAGTTCCGCGAGCTGCTGCCGAACAACGCCGTCGAGTACTTCGTCTCGTACTACGACTACTACCAGCCCGAGGCGTACGTCCCGCAGTCGGACACCTACATCGAGAAGGACTCCTCGATCAACGAGGAGGTCGAGCGGCTGCGCCACTCCGCCACCAACTCCCTGCTCACCCGGCGGGACGTCGTCGTGGTCGCCTCCGTCTCCTGCATCTACGGCCTCGGTACCCCGCAGGAGTACGTCGACCGCATGATCCAGCTCAAGATCGGCGACGAGATCGACCGTGACCAGCTGCTGCGCCGGTTCGTCGAGATCCAGTACACCCGCAACGACCTCGCCTTCACCCGGGGCACCTTCCGGGTGCGCGGCGACACGATCGAGATCTTCCCGGTCTACGAGGAGCTCGCCGTCCGCATCGAGATGTTCGGCGACGAGATCGAGGCGCTCTCCACCCTCCATCCGCTCACCGGCGAGGTGATCAGCGAGGACACCTCGCTCCACGTCTTCCCCGCCACCCACTACGTCGCCGGCCCCGAGCGCCTGGAGAAGGCGATCAACGGCATCGAGCGGGAGCTGGAGGAGCGGCTCGCCTCCATGGAGAAGCAGGGCAAGCTGCTGGAGGCCCAGCGCCTGCGCATGCGCACCACGTACGACATCGAGATGCTCCGCCAGATCGGCACCTGTTCCGGCGTGGAGAACTACTCGATGCACTTCGACGGCCGGCTGCCCGGCACCGCGCCGAACACCCTCCTCGACTACTTCCCCGAGGACTTCCTGCTGGTGCTGGACGAGTCCCACGTCACGGTCCCGCAGATCGGTGCGATGTACGAGGGCGACGCCTCCCGCAAGCGGACCCTCGTGGACCACGGCTTCCGCCTGCCGTCCGCCCTGGACAACCGCCCCCTGAAGTGGGAGGAGTTCCAGGAGCGGATCGACCAGACCGTCTACCTCTCGGCCACTCCGGGCACCTACGAGCTCTCGCGCGGCGACGGCTTCGTCGAGCAGATCATCCGCCCCACCGGACTCATCGACCCGGAGATCGTCGTCAAGCCCACCGAGGGCCAGATCGACGACCTCGTCCACGAGATCCGCACCCGCACCGAGCGCGACGAGCGTGTTCTCGTCACCACCCTCACCAAGAAGATGTCCGAGGACCTCACGGACTACTTCCTGGAGCTGGGCATCCAGGTCAGGTACCTGCACAGCGACGTCGACACCCTGCGCCGCATCGAGCTGCTGCGCGAACTGCGCTCCGGCGAGTACGACGTCCTGGTCGGCATCAACCTCCTGCGGGAGGGCCTCGACCTGCCCGAGGTCTCGCTGGTGGCGATCCTCGACGCCGACAAGCAGGGGTTCCTGCGCTCCGCCACCTCGCTCATCCAGACCATCGGACGCGCCGCGCGCAACGTCTCCGGCCAGGTCCACATGTACGCGGACAAGGTCACGCCCGCCATGGCGCGGGCGATCGACGAGACCAACCGGCGCCGCGAGAAGCAGATCGCCTACAACACCGAGCGCGGCATCGATCCGCAGCCGCTGCGCAAGAAGATCAACGACATCGTCGCCTCCATCGCCCGCGAGGAGGTCGACACCGAGCAGCTCCTCGGGACCGGCTACCGCCAGACCAAGGGGACCAAGGCGCCGGTTCCCGCCCTCGGCGGCAAGGCCGCCAAGGCGGGGGAGGCCAAGGCGGACGCCGGAAAGCCCCGCGCCAGCGGCGCGGTGACCAGCGACCGGCCGGCCGAGGAGCTGGCCGGGATCATCGAGGAGATGACCGAGCGGATGCGGGCCGCCGCCGCCGACCTCCAGTTCGAGGTCGCCGCACGGCTGCGCGACGAGGTGGGCGAGTTGAAGAAGGAGCTGCGGCAGATGAAGGAAGCCGGGATCGCCTGACCCGGGGCGCCGCCGGGGGAGCGCGCGGGGCCGGGGCAACGGTGGTCCGGTGGGAGGGGTGTGACGGGGATTCCGGCCCGCTGTGTTGCAAGAACGACACAGAACGGGCCGGAGCGGCACTCCGCCCGGGCGCAATGCGTAGGGTGCGGGGAAACCGCATACGGATGGTTGCGGGGCATAACGCGGAGAGGGGACAGCGCGTGACGGTCAACATGACCAAGGGTCAGGCGATCAGCCTGCGGAAGCAGGACGGGGGAACCCTGACCGCGGTACGGATGGGGCTCGGCTGGCAGGCGGCGCCGCGCCGCGGCCTCTTCGGATCGCGCACCCGGGAGATCGACCTGGACGCCTCGGCGGTCCTGTTCGCCGACAAGCAGCCGGTGGACGTGGTCTTCTTCCGTCACCTCGTCAGCGACGACGGTTCGGTCAAGCACACCGGTGACAACCTCGTCGGTGGCGCGGGATCGGGCGGCGACGACGAGTCGATCCTGGTGGACCTGGCGAGGGTGCCGGTCCACATCGACCAGATCGTCTTCACGGTGAACAGCTTCACCGGCCAGACGTTCCAGGAGGTGCAGAACGCCTTCTGCCGCATCGTCGACGAGACGAACGGCCAGGAACTGGCCCGTTACACCCTCGACGGCGGCGGCCAGTACACCGCCCAGATCATGGCGAAGGTGCACCGTGCCGGTGGCGGCTGGCAGATGACCGCGCTCGGGAACCCGGCCAACGGCCGCACTTTCCAGGACCTGATGCCGGCGATCCTGCCGCACCTCTGACGGCCCGTACGCGACCCGGGCCCTCGACCGGCCCACCCAGCTCCCGGAGGCGAACGCCCCCGGGAGCTGCGCGTACTCCGGGCGCGCCGCGCCCACCGACACGGTCACCCACCAGCACACGCTCACCACACGGTCACGCAGCAAGGGGACAGGGCAATGACGGCCGAACTCGTCCGGGGGCAGAACCACCCGCTCCCCTCGACCCGTCTGGAGGTCCGGGTGTCGGCGGGTTCCCCCGTCGTGGCCGGCGCCGCCCTCGCCGACGAGCGGGGCACCGTACGGGGTGCGGAGTGGATCGCCCATCCCGGGGAGCCGCGGCTGCCCGGCGTCGAGGTCCCCCGTCGGGCCGCCACCGAACACCGGCTCGCTCTCGACCTGGACGCGCTGCCCGGCGAGGTGCACCGGGTCACCGTGCTGCTGGTCCTGCCGCGCACGTCCGGCTCCGCCGCCGGCTTCGGCGCGGTCGCCGCCCCCTTCGTGGCCGTCGGCGAGCCCGGCGGCGCCCCGATCGCCGACTTCACCCTCACCGGCCTGGACACGGAGTCCGCCGTCGCCGTCCTGGAGTTCTACCGGCGCGCCGGAGCCTGGAAGGTGCGGGCCGTCGGTCAGGGGTACGACTCCGGGCTCGCGGGCATGCTCGCCGACCAGGGGGTGAGCGGGGCCGACGCACTGGCCGCCTCCATCATGGCGGCCGCCGGACCGCTCGTCCCGGCGCAGCCCGGACCGTCGGTGGACCCGTCCAAGTCCACCGCCCCCGCCACCTCCTCGGCGGAGTCCGTGACGGCGGCGGACGCCAGGACGGTGACCGGTGGCCGTATCGACTACGCGCACCCCCGGCGCCGGGTCACGGCGCCCGCAGCCACCGCCCCGCCCGCAGCCACCGCTCCGCCCGGCACACCCGTCCCGTCCGCCCCGCCCTCCGGACCGGCCGCGCCGGTCGCCGGGGACGCCCCCGGCGACTCCCTGGACGAGCGGCTCTACAACCAGGTCTGGGGCATGTTCGAGGACCTGGCCCGCTGCGTCGCCGCCTACCGCGGCGCCGTCGACTTCGCCGAGTCGCGCCGGGAGCAGGAGCTCGACGGGGTCCTCTCCGACCCGCGCAACCGCATCGGTGGGGCGGGCGACGCCGCGCGCGCGGAGGCCAGGGCGAAACACGACGAGCTGATCGCCCGCGCCCGGGAGGTGCTCGACCGGGACCTGGCCCAGCTGGCCGCCGAGTCCGATGTGGTGGAACCCGCGCTCCCCGCCGCCTTCGCCGGCTGGGACAGCCCGGTCTGGCACGCCCACCGGGCTCCGGCCGGACCGCCCTGGGCCCTGCGACTGGGCGACGTCCACCTCCCCGAAGCCCCGGAGCTGCGCGTTCCGCTGCTCGTCCGGCTCCCGCTGGAGCGCGGCCTGTGGATCGACGCCGGCCGGAGCGCCTCGGCGGCGGACGGCCTGCTGGACGGAGCGGAGCTGAAACACCTGGCGCTGGAGAGCGCGCTCACACACGCCGTACGGCTGCTCGCCGCGTATCCGGCGGGGGAGATGGCGGTCCACGTCATCGACCCGGCCGGGGCCGGCGCGGCCTCCCTCGCGCCGCTGGTGGGGGCCGGAGTGCTCGCCGGGCCGCCCGCGGTGGGCGCCGCCGGGGTGACGGCCGTCCTCGACCGGCTCACGCAGCGCGTCGACCTGGTCCAGATGGCGCTCCGGGCCGGCGCGGCCGACGCACTGCCGCCGGATCTCGACCCCGCCGGGCAACTGCTCGTCGTCAACGACTTCCCGCACGGCTTCGACGACCGCGCGGTCACCCGGCTCCGTTACCTCGCCGACGAGGGTCCTTCGGTCGGGGTGCACCTGCTGCTCGTCGCGGACCAGGAGGAGGCGTCCGCGTACGGACCCCTGCTCGCTCCGTTCTGGCGAGGGCTCCTCCGGCTCACCCCACTCGCCGGTGACCACCTCGCCGACCCCTGGGTCCGGCACGTATGGACGTACGAGCCGCCCCGGGTGCCGCGGGGCAGCCGGGTCCTGGAGCAGGTGCTCGCCACGGTGGCCCGGGAGCGGCGGGCCCGGGGCCGCTGACCCCGCCGCCCTTACGCGAGGACCGGCGGATCCAGGGGTTTTGATTCTTCTTTGCCACTCTCTTTACCTTTTCTTGGGTATGCCTGTACTGTCTCTTGAACGGAGGGGAGTATTCCCACACGTGGCGTTCCCGTCAGTACGGACTGTGACCGGTCCCGGGGCGTCGGCCCGGCGTACATCCCGTACGCCCCGGGTGGAAGAGACCTCCGGCAGCGACGACGCTGATCAGTAGCCGTAGCGAACTGCCGGAGGCGCAGTGGACGTTTCATGGACCCTCTGGGTGCTGACCATTCTTGGTCTGGCAGCCCTCATCGCCGTCGACTTCCTCATCGGGCGCAAGCCCCATGACGTGTCGACCAAGGAAGCCGGAATCTGGACGGTCGTCTGGATCGTGCTGGCCGCACTCTTCGGGCTGGGCCTGCTGGTCTTCGGCAACAGCCAGGCCTCCGGCGAGTTCTTCGCCGGATTCATCACGGAGAAGTCGCTCAGCGTCGACAACCTCTTCGTCTTCGTCCTGATCATGGCGAAGTTCTCGGTGCCCTCGCACCTCCAGCAGCGGGTACTGCTGGTCGGTGTCCTGATCGCCCTGGTGCTCCGGGCGATCTTCATCGCGGCCGGTGCGGCCGTCATCGCCAACTTCTCCTGGATCTTCTACATCTTCGGCGCGTTCCTGATCTACACCGCGTGGAAGCTGATCAAGGAGGCGCGGGCCGACGAGGACGAGGAGGAGTTCGAGGAGAACCGCCTGCTCAAGTCGATCGAGCACCGCTTCGGCGTCGCCGACCGGTACCACGGCACCAAGCTCTTCATCCGGAACAACGGCAAGCGCGTCATGACCCCGCTGATGGTCGTCATGCTGGCGATCGGCACCACCGACGTGCTCTTCGCGCTCGACTCCATCCCCGCGATCTTCGGCCTGACCCAGGACCCGTACATCGTCTTCACGGCCAACGCGTTCGCACTGATGGGCCTGCGCCAGCTGTACTTCCTCATCGGCGGGCTGCTGAAGAAGCTGGTCCACCTCAGCTACGGACTCTCGGTGATCCTCGGGTTCATCGGCGTCAAGCTGGTGCTGCACGCGCTGCACGAATCCGGAGTGCACGTCCCGGAGATCTCGATCCCGTTCTCGCTCTCCGTCATCTGCGGCGTGCTGGTGATCACCACCATCACCAGTCTGATCGCGGGGCGGAAGCAGACCGCCGCGGCCGAGGCCGCCGCCGCGTCCCGGCCGGAAGGCCCCGGGGCCGGCACCGGCTCCGAGAACGGATCCGAGGACGGCGACACCGGCACCGCGTCCCGCAAGGGCAGCAGCAGCGTCGGCGGCTGAGCCGTCCGGCATCCGTTCCCCCCCTTCCACGACGAGGGGCGCCCCGGTACCGCTCTCGGTACCGGGGCGCCCCTCGTCCGTGCGTCGGGCGGTGTCCGCGCCTCACCAGCCCCGGGCGCGCCACTGGGGGAGCTGCCCGCGCTCGTCGCCGAGCGTGGTGTCGTGGCCGTGGCCGGGGTAGACCCAGGTCTCGTCGGGGAGCTGGTCGAAGAGCTTCGTCTCCACGTCGTGGAGGAGGCTCGCGAAGGCTTCCGGGTCCTTGCGGGTGTTGCCGAGGCCGCCGGGGAAGAGGCAGTCGCCGGTGAAGAGGTGCGGAGCGCCGTGCGGGTCGTCGTAGACCAGCGCGATGGAGCCCGGGGTGTGGCCGACCAGGTGGCGGGCGGTCAGGGTGACCCGGCCCACCCGGATCGTGTCCCCGTCCTCCACCGGCACGTCGGTCGGCACCGGGATGCCCTCGGCGTCGTACCGGCCGGCGTAGGTGACGGCGCCGGTGGCGGCCACCACCTCGGCCAGCGCCTGCCAGTGGTCACCGTGCCGGTGCGTGGTGACCACCGAGGCGATGCCGTCCCCGCCGACGAGCCTCAGCAGGGTGTCCGCCTCCGCCGCGGCGTCGATGAGGAGCTGCTCGCCGGTGGCCCGGCAGCGCAGCAGGTAGGCGTTGTTGTTCATCGGGCCCACCGCGACCTTGGAGATCATCAGGTCGGTCAGCTCGTGCACGTCCGCGGGTCCGCCGACCCGCACCGCTCCGCTGTACGTCATGGGCGGCAGCCTATAGCGGCGGCAGTACGGGGAGGGGGCCGCCCTCCGCGGTGAGCGCGGAGCCGTCGCGGCGGCCGGAGAGCCAGCCCAGCAGCTCCGGAGCCGGGCCGCGCACTTCGACCGGGGGAGCGTCCGCGCGACCGCCGCCGGTCGTCCGGACGCGGCCGTCGTCGGCCGCGAACCGGATCGGGCCCAGCGTCGGGTGGTCCTGGAACCGGTCCGCCAGGAAGTCGGTCTCCCGGAGCACGAACTCCTCCGGCAGGTCCTCCAGCTCGTACCCCGCGCCGAGGTCCACGTGGTGCAGCTCGACCTCGGCCCAGCGCCGGAACGGTACCCGGGAGGCGAGATCCGTCACCCCGCCCCGCAGCTCCACGGTGCGTGACCAGTCGGCCGGTGCCGCCCCCTGGGCCAGGAACCGCTCGCCGCTCGCCCGCAGGTCGGCGAGGTGCTCGGCGAGGGAACGGGGCGCCCCGGCCTCGATGTCGCGGTCCCGGATTTCGCCGCTCGCGTACATCGGGCGTCCGCGGAGAACATTTCGGAGCGCGTCGGCGTTACGTGAAAGGTGGGCCAGCACATGGCCCCGGCTCCAACCGGGCAGTAGGGACGGTTCGGGGACAGTGGAGTTGTCCCACGTGCTCGCCGCGGTGAGCAGCCGTTCCGTAGCCCCGCGTACAGATGCCAGGTCGCGCACATGATCGCTCATGCGACCGAGCGTAGCTCCGCCACCCGTTCGGGTGAAGGAGGTTTCGGTCGGCCGGAATTCGAATGTGCGTGCTATACGCTCGAAGTCGAAAGATTTCTACACCTCTGTGGCGCCCCCCATACCCTGGAGCAGGGGGCTCAGTTCCCCCGTTTCTCTCAAGAAAGGTGCGGACCGGCGTGGCCGACCGTCTCATCGTCCGTGGTGCGCGCGAGCACAACCTGAAGAACGTCTCGCTCGACCTGCCCCGTGACTCCCTCATCGTCTTCACCGGGCTCTCCGGGTCGGGCAAGTCCTCCCTCGCGTTCGACACGATCTTCGCCGAGGGCCAGCGGCGCTACGTCGAGTCGCTCTCCTCGTACGCCCGGCAGTTCCTCGGTCAGATGGACAAGCCGGACGTCGACTTCATCGAGGGTCTCTCGCCCGCCGTCTCCATCGACCAGAAGTCGACCTCGCGCAACCCGCGCTCGACGGTCGGCACCATCACGGAGGTCTACGACTACCTCCGCCTGCTCTTCGCCCGCATCGGCAAGCCGCACTGCCCCGAGTGCCGGCGGCCGATCTCCCGCCAGTCGCCGCAGGCGATCGTGGACAAGGTCCTCGGCCTGCCCGAGGGCAGCCGCTTCCAGGTGCTCTCCCCGCTGGTGCGCGAGCGCAAGGGCGAGTTCGTCGACCTCTTCGCCGACCTCCAGACCAAGGGATACAGCCGCGCCCGGGTCGACGGTGCCACCATCCAGCTCTCCGAGCCCCCCACGCTGAAGAAGCAGGAGAAGCACACCATCGAGGTGGTCATCGACCGCCTCACGGTGAAGGACAGCGCCAAGCGGCGGCTGACCGACTCGGTGGAGACGGCCCTCGGCCTCTCCGGCGGCATGGTCGTGCTCGACTTCGTCGACCTCCCCGAGGAGGACCCCGAGCGCGAGCGGATGTACTCCGAGCACCTCTACTGCCCCTACGACGACCTCTCCTTCGAGGAGCTGGAGCCCCGCTCCTTCTCCTTCAACTCGCCCTTCGGCGCCTGTCCCGACTGCTCCGGCATCGGTACCCGTATGGAGGTCGACGCCGAGCTGGTCGTCCCGGACGAGGACAAGAGCCTCGACGAGGGGGCCATCCACCCCTGGTCGCACGGCCACACCAAGGAGTACTTCGGCCGTCTGATCGGTGCGCTCGCCGAGGCCCTCGGCTTCCGTACGGACATTCCGTGGGCCGGACTGCCGCAGCGCGCCAAGAAGGCCCTGCTCCACGGCCACAAGATCAAGACCGAGGTGCGCTACCGCAACCGCTACGGCCGCGAGCGCGCCTACACCACCCCCTCCTTCGAGGGCGCGGTGCAGTTCGTCAAGCGGCGGCACTCCGAGGCCGAGAGCGACTCCAGCCGGGAGCGCTTCGAGGGGTACATGCGCGAGGTGCCCTGTCCGACCTGTGAGGGCACCCGGCTCAAGCCGATCGTCCTCGCGGTGACGGTGATGGAGAAGTCCATCGCCGAGGTCGCCGCGATGTCGATCAGCGACTGCGCGGAGTTCCTGTCCCGGCTCAAGCTCGACGCCCGGGACAAGAAGATCGCCGAGCGGGTCCTCAAGGAGGTCAACGAGCGCCTGAGGTTCCTCGTCGACGTCGGCCTCGACTACCTCTCGCTCAACCGAGCGGCCGGCACCCTCTCCGGCGGTGAGGCCCAGCGCATCCGGCTCGCCACCCAGATCGGCTCCGGCCTGGTCGGCGTCCTGTACGTCCTGGACGAGCCGTCCATCGGTCTGCACCAGCGCGACAACCACCGGCTGATCGAGACCCTCGTCAGGCTGCGCGACATGGGCAACACGCTCATCGTCGTCGAGCACGACGAGGACACCATCAAGGTCGCCGACTGGGTCGTGGACATCGGCCCCGGCGCGGGGGAGCACGGCGGCAAGGTGGTCCACTCCGGATCGCTGAAGGAACTGCTGGCCAACAAGGACTCGATCACCGGCCAGTACCTGGCGGGCAAGCGGGCGATCGGTGTCCCCGACGTCCGGCGCCCCGTCGACCCGAGCCGCCGGCTCACCGTGCACGGTGCCCGGGAGAACAACCTCCAGGACATCGACGTCTCCTTCCCGCTCGGCGTCCTGACGGCCGTCACGGGGGTGTCGGGTTCCGGCAAGTCGACCCTGGTCAACGACATCCTCTACACCCACCTCGCCCGGGAGCTCAACGGCGCCAAGTCGGTGCCCGGCCGGCACACCCGGGTGGACGGGGACGACCTCGTCGACAAGGTGGTGCACGTCGACCAGTCGCCCATCGGCCGGACCCCCCGGTCCAACCCGGCGACCTACACCGGCGTCTTCGACCACGTCCGCAAGCTCTTCGCGGAGACGATGGAGGCGAAGGTGCGCGGCTACCTGCCGGGCCGCTTCTCCTTCAACGTCAAGGGCGGCCGCTGCGAGAACTGCTCCGGCGACGGCACCATCAAGATCGAGATGAACTTCCTGCCCGACGTGTACGTGCCGTGCGAGGTCTGCCACGGCGCCCGGTACAACCGGGAGACCCTGGAGGTCCACTACAAGGGCAAGTCCATCGCCGAGGTGCTGGACATGCCGATCGAGGAGGGCCTGGAGTTCTTCGAGGCCGTCCCGACCATCGCCCGGCATCTGCGCACCCTCCACGAGGTGGGCCTCGGATACGTCCGCCTCGGCCAGTCCGCGCCGACCCTCTCCGGCGGTGAGGCGCAGCGCGTGAAGCTGGCGAGCGAGCTCCAGAAGCGCTCCACCGGCCGCACGGTCTACGTCCTGGACGAGCCGACCACCGGCCTGCACTTCGAGGACATCAGCAAGCTGATCAAGGTCCTCTCGGGCCTGGTCGACAAGGGCAACTCCGTCGTCGTCATCGAGCACAACCTCGATGTGATCAAGACGGCGGACTGGGTCATCGACATGGGTCCCGAGGGAGGCAACGGCGGCGGTCTGGTCGTCGCCGAGGGCACCCCGGAGGAGGTGGCGGCCGTACCCGCCAGCCACACCGGGAAGTTCCTCCAGGACGTCCTGGACACCGACCGGGTCAACGAGGCGGCGGCAGCCGTACCCGCCGCGCGCAAGCCGGTGCGCAAGGGTGCGGCGAAGGCGGTGGCCGCCAAGGCCGGCTCCACCCGGCGGACCGCCACCGCGACCGCCTCGGCGAAGCAGCCCGCCGCGAAGAAGCCGGCGGCCAGGAAGGCGACCGGCGCCCGCAAGGCCTGATCCCGCCTCGGCACGGCCCGCCGGTGGTCCCCGCTCCTTCCGGGAGAGGGGACCCCGGCGGGTCGCGCCGCGTGCCGGCCGCGTCCGCGAGCCGTGCTCCGGACCCGGGCGCCGGGGCGCCGATCTCCGCCGGTATCGTCGGTTCTGTCGTCCCGCCCCGGTGGTCCGCCCCCGTCCCGGCCGGCCCGCACCTCCCCGTACCACCGACCCCCGTGGAGACCGCCATGTCCGGCTCGCCCGCCGCCCGTCGCACCGTCCTGAAGGGCGCCGCGCTCGTCGGTGCCGCCGGGCTCGGAGCGGCCGCCTGCTCCACCGAGTCCAAGCTCGGCCACGCGCAGAACCCCACCCCGACCGCGCCGGTGGACCTCGGCGCGGCCGACGCCGTACCGGTCGGCGGGTCGAAGCTCTACCGGGAGCAGCGCCTCCTGGTGACCTGTCCGGCGAAGGGGGAGTACAAGGCCTTCAGCGCCCAGTGCACCCACGCCGGCTGCGTGCTGACCAGGATCGAGGGCACCGAGGGCCACTGCCCCTGCCACGGTTCCGTCTTCGACACCACGACCGGGAAGGTCGTCCACGGCCCGGCCACCGTGCCGCTGCCCGCCGTACCGGTCAGCGCGGAGGGCGGCCGGCTCGTCGCCGGCCACGACGCCTGACCCCGGCGCGGGGGCGGGCCGCCCGCCCGCCTCGCGTCGGGGCGCGGCACGGCGGTGCGGCAATCGCGGCCGGGGCCGAACCGTACAACCCTTCCCCCGCACGTGCCGGAGCGTTCGGGGGGAGGACGGCACCCCGGGGTGTCACCGGCCGGAAGTAGGGTGTGAGACATGGCAGACCCCTCCAGCTACCGCCCCAAGCCGGGACAGATCCCCGACTCCCCGGGGGTCTACAAGTTCCGCGACGAGCACCGCCGGGTGATCTACGTCGGCAAGGCGAAGAACCTCCGCCAGCGCCTGGCCAACTACTTCCAGGACCTGGCGGGCCTCCACCCGCGCACCCGCACCATGGTGACCACGGCCGCCTCCGTGGAGTGGACGGTCGTCTCCACCGAGGTCGAGGCACTCCAGCTGGAGTACTCCTGGATCAAGGAGTTCGACCCGCGGTTCAACGTCAAGTACCGCGACGACAAGAGCTATCCCTACCTCGCGGTCACCCTCGACGAGGAGTTCCCCCGGGTCCAGGTCATGCGCGGCGCCAAGAAGAAGGGCGTGCGCTACTTCGGCCCGTACGGCCACGCCTGGGCGATCCGCGAGACCGTCGACCTGATGCTCCGCGTCTTCCCCGTCCGTACCTGCTCCGCCGGGGTCTTCAAGAACGCCGCCCGCACCGGACGCCCCTGCCTGCTCGGCTACATCGGCAAGTGCTCGGCCCCGTGCGTGGGCCGCGTCAGCCCCGAGGAGCACCGCGAACTCGCCGAGGAATTCTGTGACTTCATGGCCGGGCGCACCGGTTCCTACATGCGCCGGCTGGAGAAGGAGATGATGATCGCGGCCGAGGACATGGAGTACGAGCGGGCCGCCCGGCTCCGGGACGACCTCGGGGCGCTGCGCCGGGCGATGGAGAAGAGCGCGGTCGTCCTCGCCGACGCCACCGACGCCGACCTCATCGCCGTCGCCGAGGACGAACTGGAGGCGGCCGTCCAGATCTTCCACGTGCGCGGCGGCCGGGTCCGCGGCCAGCGCGGCTGGGTCACCGACAAGGTCGAGGCGGTCGACACCTCCGGTCTGGTCGAACACGCCCTCCAGCAGCTCTACGGGGAGGAGACCGGTGACTCCGTACCCAAGGAGGTCCTCGTCCCCGCCCTGCCCGAGGACCCCGACGCGGTCTCCGAATGGCTCGCGCACCGCCGGGGCTCCCAGGTCAGCCTGCGCATCCCGCAGCGCGGTGACAAGAAGGACCTGATGGCGACGGTCCAGCGCAACGCCCAGCAGGCGCTCGGACTGCACAAGACCAAGCGCGCCTCCGACCTGACCACCCGCTCCCGGGCCCTGGAGGAGATCGCCGAGGCGCTCGGCCTCGACACCGCCCCGCTGCGCATCGAGTGCTACGACATCTCCCACCTGCAGGGCGACGACGTCGTCGCGTCGATGGTCGTCTTCGAGGACGGGCTCGCCCGCAAGAGCGAGTACCGCCGCTTCCAGATCAAGGGCTTCGAGGGTCAGGACGACGTCCGGTCGATGCACGAGGTGATCGGCCGCAGGTTCCGCCGCTACCTCCAGGAGAAGGAGCGCCTGGGGGAGTGGGAGGAGACCCCCGCCGCCACCGGTGAAGTGGCCGGCCCCGCACCCCTCCCCCCGGGCAGCGCCCCCGCCGGTGCGCACGAGGGCACCCCCGCCGGTGCACAGGCAGGAGCCCTCGCCGACGCCCCCGACGAGACCGAGCCGCGCGAGGACGACGGCCGCCCCAAGCGGTTCGCCTATCCACCGCAGCTCGTCGTCGTCGACGGGGGGCAGCCCCAGGTGGCCGCGGCGAAGCGGGCCCTCGACGAGCTGGGCATCGACGACATCGCCGTCTGCGGCCTCGCCAAGCGCCTCGAAGAGGTCTGGCTGCCCGACGACGACGATCCCGTGGTGCTGCCCCGCTCCAGCGAGGGCCTCTACCTCCTCCAGCGCGTCCGCGACGAGGCCCACCGCTTCGCCATCACCTACCAGCGGGCCAAGCGGGCCAAGCGGGTCCGCAGCAGCCCCCTGGACAGCGTCCCCGGCCTCGGCGAGGGCCGGAAACTCGCGCTGCTCAAGCATTTCGGCTCCGTCAAGAAGCTGCGGCAGGCGACAATCGAAGAGATCTGCGAGGTCCCGGGGATAGGGCGCAGGACCGCGGAATCGGTGGCCGCGGCCCTCGCCGCGGCCACCCCGGCCGCGCCCGCCGTGAACACGGCCACAGGAGAGATCATGGAAGACGACGACGGGGACACGCCATGACCGACCACGAACAGCGCCCCGCCGAGCCCTCGCACCCGGACCGAACAGACGGAGCAGCACACGTGAGCACGGGCACCACCAACGAGACGGGCGACGCCGTCCCGGCGGCCATTCCCGAACTGGTGATCATCTCCGGGATGTCCGGCGCCGGCCGTTCCACGGCCGCGAAGTGTCTGGAGGACCTCGGCTGGTTCGTCGTCGACAACCTCCCGCCCGCGCTGATCCCGACCATGGTCGAACTCGGCGCGCGGTCCCAGGGCAACGTGGCGCGGATCGCGGTGGTCGTCGACGTACGCGGCCGGCGCTTCTTCGACAACCTCCGCGAGTCCCTCGCGGACCTGGAGGCCAAGCACGTCACCCGGCGGATCGTCTTCCTGGAATCCTCGGACGACGCACTGGTGCGCCGTTTCGAGTCGGTCCGCCGCCCCCACCCCCTCCAGGGCGACGGGCGCATCGTCGACGGCATCGCGGCCGAGCGCGACCTGCTGCGCGAGCTGCGCGGCGACGCAGACCTGGTGATCGACACCTCCAGCCTCAACGTGCACGAACTGCGCGCCAAGATGGACGCGCAGTTCGCCGGCGACCAGGAGCCGGAGCTGCGCGCCACCGTGATGTCGTTCGGCTACAAGTACGGCCTGCCGGTCGACGCCGACCTCGTGGTGGACTGCCGCTTCCTGCCGAACCCGCACTGGGTGCCCGAGCTGCGCCCCTTCACCGGCCTGAACGAGGAGGTGTCCGCGTACGTCTTCGACCAGCCGGGCGCCAAGGAGTTCCTCAACCAGTACACCGAGCTGCTCCAGCTCGTCGCCGCCGGGTACCGCCGCGAGGGCAAGCGCTACGTGACCATCGCGGTCGGCTGCACGGGCGGCAAGCACCGCTCCGTCGCCATGTCGGAGAAGCTCTCCGCGCGCCTCGCCGCCGAAGGCATCGAGACCGTCCTCGTCCACCGGGACATGGGGCGCGAGTGACCACCGTCAACCATCGGTTGCGGAGACTGAGCAGGGCGGCCTCGCTCCGCTCCGGGCGCAGACGAGGCGGTCCGCCCAAGGTCGTCGCCCTCGGCGGCGGCCACGGACTCTCCGCCTCGCTCGCCGCTCTGCGCCGGATCACCGGGGACCTGACCGCGGTGGTCACCGTCGCCGACGACGGCGGCTCCAGCGGCCGGCTCCGCGACGAGTTCGGGGTGCTGCCCCCCGGCGATCTCCGCAAGGCCCTGGCGGCCCTCTGCGGTGACGACGACTGGGGGCAGACCTGGGCGCGGGTCTTCCAGCACCGTTTCGAGTCCCGGGGCGACCTGCACGGGCACGCGGTCGGAAACCTGCTGATCGTGGCGCTCTGGGAGCAGCTCGGCGACCCGGTGCAGGCGCTCGACCTGGTCGGCACCCTCCTCGGTGCACATGGCCGGGTCCTGCCGATGTCCGCCGTCCCCCTGGAACTCCAGGCGCAGGTCAGGGGCCACGAACCGGAGCGCCCCGACGTGGTCGTGACCGTACGCGGCCAGGCGACGGTGGCGCTCACCCCCGGCGAGGTGCAGTCCGTACAGGTGGTGCCGCACGCCCCGCCCGCCGTCCCGGAGGCGGTCGAAGCGGTCCTGGACGCGGACTGGGTGGTGCTCGGCCCCGGCTCCTGGTTCTCCTCGGTCATCCCCCATCTGCTGGTACCCGATCTGCTCGACGCGCTGGTCGCGACCAAGGCCCGGAAGGTGCTGTCGCTCAACCTCGCGCCCCAACCCGGTGAAACAGATGGCTTCTCCCCGCAGCGTCATTTGGAGGTTTTGGGGCGACACGCCCCTAAACTCGCCTTGGACGTGGTGCTGGCCGACGAGGCCGCCGTTCCTGACCGCGAGTCCCTCGCCGATGCCGCGAAGCGGCTCGGAGCCGCGGTGGAGCTGGCGCCGGTGGCCTCGCCGGACGGTGTTCCGATTCATGATCCGGAGCTGCTGGCCGCCGCGTACGACCGTATTTTTCGGATGCATGGAAGGATCGGCCCATGGCGATGACGCCAGCGGTGAAGGACGAAATCTCTCGGCTTCCCGTCACCCGGACCTGCTGCAGGAAGGCGGAGGTCTCCGCGATCCTCCGCTTCGCGGGCGGGCTCCACCTGGTGAGCGGCCGGATCGTGATCGAGGCGGAGCTGGACACCGCGATGGCTGCCCGCCGGCTCAAGCGCGACATCCTGGAGATCTTCGGGCACGCCTCGGAGCTGATCGTGATGGCGCCCGGCGGGCTGCGGCGCGGCTCCCGGTACGTCGTACGCGTCGTGGCGGGCGGCGACCAGCTGGCCCGGCAGACCGGGCTGGTGGACGGCCGCGGCCGTCCCATCCGCGGGCTGCCCCCGCAGGTGGTCTCGGGGGCCACCTGCGATGCCGAGGCGGCGTGGCGCGGGGCTTTCCTGGCACACGGCTCGCTCACCGAGCCGGGCAGGTCCTCCTCGCTGGAGGTCACCTGCCCCGGACCGGAGGCGGCGCTCGCCCTGGTCGGCGCCGCACGCAGGCTCTCCATCGCCGCCAAGGCCCGTGAGGTACGGGGAGTGGACCGGGTGGTGGTCCGCGACGGCGACGCGATCGGGGCCCTGCTGACCCGGCTCGGCGCCCACGAGTCCGTGCTGGCCTGGGAGGAGCGCCGGATGCGGCGCGAGGTGCGGGCCACCGCGAACCGCCTCGCCAACTTCGACGACGCCAACCTGCGCCGCTCCGCCCGTGCGGCGGTGGCCGCCGGTGCGCGGGTGGGACGCGCCCTGGAGATCCTGGGCGAGGAGGTCCCCGAGCACCTGGCCGCCGCCGGCCGGCTGCGCATGGAGCACAAGCAGGCGTCGCTGGAGGAGCTGGGGGCGCTCGCCGACCCGCCGCTGACGAAGGACGCCGTCGCCGGGCGCATCCGGCGGCTGCTGGCGATGGCCGACAAGCGCGCCCAGGACCTCGGCATCCCCGGGACGGAGTCCACCCTCAGCGAGGAGATGGCGGACGGCCTGGTCGGCTGAGGGCCGCCCCACCCGTCGTATACGGCCGCCGCCGGCGTCTCCTCGTGAAGACGCCGGCGGCGGTCTTTTCGCCGGCCGCCGGTGCACCGGCCGGGGACGCCCGCGGCGGGCGGGCCGCCCGGCCCCGCCGGACCCCGTGCCGCGGCGCCGGAAGGCCCGGATCGTTGGTCCGCGCAAGGGCGTTGGAGCCGCACCGGCCGTCGCGGGACGGAAGCCGCCCGGTGACCGGGCCCGGGTCCGTCCGGGGAGCGGAGGCACCGGAACGACCTGTTCCTACTGGTCAGTAGGCCCTATCGGGGCGCGGGCGAGGGCTCTCGATGTCACCCGGGGGCCACATGAGAGGTAGGGTCGGAGGCGGTCGGGGACATCCCATACATCTCGCCGGCGTCGAAACCCGGCGTACCTAACGAGGAGATCGGTTCGTGACGATCCGCGTAGGCATCAACGGCTTTGGCCGCATCGGTCGTAACTACTTCCGCGCGCTGCTGGAGCAGGGTGCGGACATCGAGATCGTGGCTGTCAACGACCTGGGTGACACCGCGACCACGGCGCACCTGCTGAAGTACGACACCATTCTGGGTCGTCTCAAGGCCGAGGTCAGCCACACCGCCGACACCATCACCGTCGACGGACACACCATCAAGGTGCTCTCCGAGCGCAACCCGGCCGACATCCCCTGGGGTGAGCTGGGTGTCGACGTCGTCATCGAGTCGACCGGCTTCTTCACCAAGAAGGCCGACGCCGAGAAGCACATCGCGGGCGGCGCCAAGAAGGTCCTCATCTCGGCTCCGGCCAAGGACGAGGACATCACCATCGTGATGGGCGTCAACCACGACAAGTACGACGCGGCCAACCACCACGTCATCTCCAACGCCTCCTGCACCACCAACTGTGTGGCGCCGATGGCGAAGGTCCTGGACGAGAACTTCGGTGTCGTCAAGGGTCTGATGACGACGGTCCACGCGTACACGAACGACCAGCGCATCCTGGACTACCCGCACTCGGACCTGCGCCGCGCCCGCGCCGCCGCCGAGAACATCATCCCGACCACGACGGGTGCCGCCAAGGCCACCGCCCTGGTCCTGCCCCAGCTCAAGGGCAAGCTCGACGGCATCGCGATGCGCGTGCCGGTCCCGACCGGTTCGGCCACCGACCTGGTCGTCGAACTCGGCCGCGAGGTCACCAAGGACGAGGTCAACGCCGCGTTCAAGAAGGCCGCCGACGACGGCGACCTCAAGGGCTTCCTCACGTACACGGAGGACCCGATCGTCTCCTCCGACATCGTGGGCGACCCGTCCTCCTGCACCTTCGACTCCTCCCTGACGATGGTTCAGGAAGGCAAGACGGTGAAGATCCTCGGCTGGTACGACAACGAGTGGGGTTACTCCAACCGCCTCGTCGACCTGACCGTCTTCGTCGGCGGCCAGCTCTGATCCTCGGATCGGCAGGCATCTCGATGTGGTGAGGGGCTCGGACGGCGCGACGCAGCGCCGTCCGGGCCCCTCGCGTGCTCATCCGTCCTTTTCCAAGGAGTCCTGGAACAGATGAAGACGATCGACGAACTTCTCGCCGCAGGGGTCGAGGGCAAGCGGGTATTCGTCCGCGCCGACCTCAACGTGCCGCTCGACGGCACCACCATCACCGACGACGGCCGCATCCGCGCCGTCCAGCCGACCGTCGCCAAGCTCGCCGAGGCCGGCGCGCGGGTCATCGTCGCCTCGCACCTCGGCCGCCCGAAGGGCGCCCCGGACCCGGCGTTCTCGCTGGCCCCCGCCGCCGCCCGGCTCGGTGAACTGCTCGGCACCGAGGTCGCGTTCGCCACCGACACCGTCGGCGAGTCCGCCACGGCCACGGTCGCCGCCCTCACCGACGGCCAGGTCGCCGTCGTCGAGAACCTCCGCTTCAACGCCGGTGAGACGTCCAAGGACGACGCCGAGCGCGGTGCCTTCGCCGACCAGCTCGCTTCCCTCGCCGACGTGTACGTGGGCGACGGCTTCGGCGCCGTGCACCGCAAGCACGCCTCGGTCTTCGACCTCCCGGCCCGGCTGCCGCACTTCGCCGGCTACCTCATCGCCACCGAGGTCGGCGTCCTGAAGAAGCTCACCAGCGACGTCAAGCGCCCCTACGCGGTCGTCCTCGGGGGCGCCAAGGTCTCCGACAAGCTCGGCGTCATCGACCACCTGCTGGAGAAGGCCGACCGCATCCTGGTCGGCGGCGGCATGGTGTACACCTTCCTCAAGGCCCAGGGCCACGAGATCGGCATCTCGCTGCTCCAGGAGGACCAGGTCCCCGTCGTGCAGGAGTACCTCAAGCGCGCCGACGAGCGCGGTGTGGAGTTCGTGCTCCCCGTCGACGTCCTCGTCGCGCCCGAGTTCCCGGACCTGAAGACGAAGGCCCCGGCGCACCCCACCGTCGTCGCCCACGACGCCATGCCGGCGGACCAGCAGGGGCTGGACATCGGCCCCGAGACGCGCAAGCTGTACGCGGCGAAGCTCGCCGACGCGGCCACCGTCTTCTGGAACGGCCCGATGGGTGTCTTCGAGCACCCCGACTACGCCGAGGGCACCCGCGCGGTCGCCCAGGCGCTCGTCGACTCCCCGGCCTTCAGCGTCGTCGGTGGAGGCGACTCCGCCGCCGCCGTCCGCATCCTGGGCTTCGACGAGAACGCCTTCGGCCACATCTCGACCGGTGGCGGCGCCAGCCTCGAATACCTTGAGGGCAAGAGCCTTCCCGGCCTCGCCGCATTGGAGAACTGAGCCAGATGAGCACCCGTACCCCGCTGATGGCGGGCAACTGGAAGATGAACCTCAACCACCTCGAGGCCATCGCCCACACCCAGAAGCTCGCCTTCGCGCTGGCCGACAAGGACTACGACGCGGTCGAGGTCGCCGTCCTGCCGCCCTTCACCGACCTGCGCTCCGTGCAGACCCTGGTGGACGGCGACAAGCTGAAGATCAAGTACGGCGCCCAGGACATCTCGGCGCAGGACTCCGGTGCGTACACCGGCGAGATCTCCGGCTCCATGCTCGCCAAGCTGAAGTGCACTTACGTGGCCGTCGGCCACAGCGAGCGCCGTCAGTACCACGGTGAGAACGACGAGATCTGCAACGCCAAGGTGAAGGCCGCCTACCGTCACGGGCTGACCCCGATCCTCTGCGTCGGCGAGGGCCTGGACATCCGCAAGGCCGGTGACCAGGTCTCCTACACCCTCGCGCAGCTCGACGGCGCCCTCGCGGACATCCCGGCCGAGCAGGCCGAGTCGATCGTGATCGCGTACGAGCCGGTCTGGGCGATCGGGACCGGCGAGGTCGCCACCCCCGAGGACGCCCAGGAGGTGTGCGGAGCCATCCGCCGCCGGCTCGCCGAGCTGTACTCGCAGGAGCTGGCCGACGCGGTCCGCATCCAGTACGGCGGCTCCGTGAAGTCCGGCAACGTCGCCGCGATCATGGCGCAGCCCGACGTCGACGGCGCTCTCGTCGGCGGTGCCGCGCTGGACGCCGACGAGTTCGTCAAGATCGTTCGCTTCCGCGACCAGTGAGTATGCGCTAGCGCCGATCCGTCGTACCCTTGCGGGGGCCGGGGTGGGTTCCACTCCCCGGCCCCCGCTGTGCGTAGCGGCGATCATCCGTAGTAGCCGTGTCTGTGGAAGCAGTCCAGGAATTTCCGGAAAGTAGGGACCAGCCGTGATTTTGGCGTTCGAGATCGCCCTGATCGTCTTCAGCCTGCTGCTGATGCTGCTGGTGCTGATGCACAAGGGCAAGGGCGGCGGCCTCTCCGACATGTTCGGTGGCGGCATGCAGTCCTCGGTCGGCGGTTCCTCGGTGGCCGAGCGCAACCTCGACCGCATCACCGTGGTCGTCGGCCTGTGCTGGTTCGCGAGCATCGTGGTGCTCGGCCTGCTCATCAAGCTGGACAACTGACGCTCCGTCCGCGATTACCGGTGACGGTGTAACTCCAACCACTGGACGCGCGTTGGGCCTTACGTAGACTGGGGCACCTTCGAGCACCATCACGCAGGGAGTTACGACCGTGGCAAGTGGCAACGCGATCCGGGGAAGCCGGGTCGGAGCGGGGCCGATGGGGGAGGCCGAGCGGGGCGAGTCCGCGCCGCGCCTCCGCATCTCCTTCTGGTGCTCGAACGGGCACGAGACGCAGCCGAGCTTCGCCCATGACGCGCAGGTACCGGAGACGTGGGACTGCCCCCGGTGCGGCTTCCCGGCAGGCCAGGACAAGGACAGTCCGCCGGCCCCGCCGCGCACGGAACCGTACAAGACCCACCTCGCGTACGTCCGCGAGCGGCGCAGTGACGCGGACGGCGAGGCCATTCTCGCCGAGGCGCTCGCCAAGCTCCGCGGCGAGATCTGAGGACAGCGGCCCCGTCCGCGTCACGGACTCGGCCCGCGTTCCCCGGGCGGGAGCCGCCGCGCCCCGCCCGCCCGTTCACCGGCCGGACACCTCCTGGGTGCCGGCCGGACCGTTTGCCGGTCCTCCCGGCCCTCGTTCCCTCCCTCTTCCCGTGCGGAGCCATGCCCGCTCGGCGCCCGCGAGCGGGATCAATTAGGTTGGGGGTGCAGCGGGGAGCAGGTACGAGAAGAATGGGCTGATACCCGGGATGAACGCACAAAGCCGAACCAAGCTCAACCGGACGCCCGAGTGGGCGGCCCTCGGCAAGCACCGTGAGGAACTGGGCGCGACCCACCTGCGGGAGCTTTTCGCCGACGACGCGAACCGCGGCGCCGCCTACACCCTCCGGGTGGGCGACCTGCACATCGACTACTCCAAGCAGCTGGTGACCGACGAGACGCTGCGTCTGCTGCGTGACCTCGCCGCCGCCACCGGCGTCGCCGAGCTCCGGGACGCGATGTTCCGCGGCGAGAAGATCAACACCACCGAGGACCGCGCCGTCCTGCACACCGCGCTCCGCGCTCCGCGCGACGCCGTGATCGAGGTCGACGGCGAGAACGTCGTGCCGGCCGTGCACGCGGTGCTGGACAAGATGGCCGGCTTCGCCGAGCGCGTCCGCTCCGGCGAGTGGACCGGCCACACCGGCCGCCCCATCAAGAACATCGTCAACATCGGCATCGGCGGCTCCGACCTCGGCCCCGCCATGGCGTACGAGGTGCTGCGCTCCTTCACGGACCGCTCGCTCACCCTCCGCTTCGTCTCCAACGTCGACGGCGCCGACCTCCACGAGGCCGTGCGCGACCTGGACGCCGCCGAGACGCTCTTCATCATCGCCTCGAAGACCTTCACCACCATCGAGACGATCACCAACGCGACCTCCGCCCGCGACTGGCTGCTCACCGAGCTGAGGGCCGGTCAGGACGCCGTCGCCAAGCACTTCGTGGCGCTGTCGACCAACGCCGAGAAGGTGTCGGACTTCGGCATCGACACGGCCAACATGTTCGAGTTCTGGGACTGGGTCGGCGGTCGCTACTCCTACGACTCCGCCATCGGCCTCTCGCTGATGATCGCCATCGGCCCGGACCGGTTCCGCGAGATGCTCGACGGCTTCCACCTCGTCGACGAGCACTTCCGCACCGCCCCGGCCGAGGAGAACGCCCCGCTGCTGCTGGGCCTGCTGGGCGTCTGGTACGGCCAGTTCTTCGACGCCCAGGCGCACGCGGTGCTGCCCTACAGCCACTACCTCTCCAAGTTCACCGCCTACTTGCAGCAGCTGGACATGGAGTCCAACGGCAAGTCCGTCGACCGGGACGGCGATCCGGTCGAGTGGCAGACCGGACCGGTGGTCTGGGGAACCCCCGGCACCAACGGCCAGCACGCGTACTACCAGTTGATCCACCAGGGCACCAAGGTCATCCCGGCCGACTTCATCGGCTTCGCCGCCCCGGTCGCCGACCTGCTGCCCGGACTCATCGCGCAGCACGACCTGTTGATGGCCAACTTCTTCGCGCAGACGCAGGCGCTCGCCTTCGGCAAGACGCCCGAAGAGGTCCGCGCCGAGGGAGTGCCCGAGGAGCTGGTCCCGCACAAGACCTTCCGGGGCAACCACCCCACGACGACGATCCTCGCCGAGAAGCTCACCCCTTCGGTCCTCGGGCAGCTCATCGCGCTGTACGAGCACAAGGTGTTCGTCCAGGGCGCGATCTGGAACATCGACTCCTTCGACCAGTGGGGCGTCGAACTCGGCAAGGTCCTCGCCAAGAAGATCGAGCCGGTCCTCACCGGGGGCACCGGCGGCGAGCAGCTGGACAGCTCCACCGCCGCCCTCGTCACCACCTACCGGTCGCTGCGCGGCCGTTGAGCCGGTGACCGACGGGGAGGGCGGGACGGTGACGGCTCGGGCGGCACCACCTCGCCTGAGACCTCCGGCCCACGAGCTCGACCGGCGTGCGGTCGGTTGGTGGCGGGCCCGGTGGTCACTGCTGACGGCGGCGCCGGTGACCGTCATCGGTGTGCTCGCCGCCCTCCTCGTCCCGGCCCGGCCGTGGCTGCTGCTCTGCGCGGCCGTCACGGCCGGGCTCGGCGTGTGCTGTGCGGCCCTGCTGCCGCGCTGGTGGTTCCGCACCCACCGCTGGGAGGTCACCGAGGACGCCGTCTACGTCCGCACCGGTCTCTTCGTCCAGGAGTGGCGGATCGCGCCGATGTCGCGCATCCAGACCGTCGACACGGTCCGCGGCCCGCTGGAGCAGCTCTTCGGGCTCGCCACCCTCACCGTCACCACCGCCTCCGCCAAGGGAGCGGTACGGATCGCGGGGCTCGGGCACGAGCCCGCCGCCGCGCTCGCCGAACGGCTGACCCGGATCACCCGGGACACACCCGGCGACGCCACATGACGGCACCCGGCACCCCCGGCGCCCTCGACGACGGGTGGCGCCGCCTCGACCCGCGGACCGCACTCGTCACCGCGGTCCTCACGGCCGGTGTGGTGGTGGGCACCGCCGTCCCGCTGGTGATGGGGTTCCTCGGCCACTTCGGTGCCGCCCGGGCCGGACTCTGGACCTCGGCCGGTGCCGTCCTGCTCACCGGCTGCGCTGCCCTCGCCGGCCACGTCCGGTGGCGCCGCACCCGCTACCGGATCGGTACCGGTCACGTGGACCTGCACTCCGGACTGCTGCTCGTCCGCCGTCGCTCGCTCGCCCTGGACCGCGTACGCACCGTCGACCTCACCGCCCGCCCGTTGCTGCGGCTCCTCGGCCTGGTCACCGTACGGATCGGCACCGGCGAGCACCAGGACGGCGAATCCACCCTGGAACTCGACCCGGTCACCCGCGCCGAGGGCGAACGGCTGCGCCGGCTGTTGCTGGCACGCGGCGCGGCACCGGACGGCGACGCCACCGCCGCCGCCATCGGGGAGAGCGACGGCGTGCTGGCCGTCCTCGACCCCCGCTGGATCCGTTACGCCCCGGTCTCCTTCGTCGCCCCGATGCTCGGGGGCGCGGCGGCGGGCGGGGTGATGCAGATCAGCGAGTGGGCCGGAGCGCAGGGCGACGTCATCCACTGGGCCGTCGAACTCTTCCAGGCCCTGCCGCTCTTCTGGACGCTCGCCGTCCTCGTCGCGGCGGCCCTCCTCACCGGTGGGGCCGGGGCGCTGGGGCTCTGGACCGAGATGTGGTGGAACTACCGCCTGGAGCGCGAGGCGGGCGGCACCCTGCGGGTCCGCCGAGGGCTGCTGACCTCCCGCTCCACCACGGTCGAGGAGGCCCGGCTGCGCGGCGCCGACCTGGTGGAGCCGCTGGGGATCCGGCTGTTCGGCGCCGCCCGGGTGGACGCCATCACCACCGGACTGGCCGACGACGAGGAGGCGAAGGAGGCGAGCCACCGCACGCTGCTGCCCGCGGTCCCCCGGCCCGTCGCGAACCGGATCGTGGCGGCCGTCCTGCGGCAGGAGTCCGCCCCCACCGCCACACCCCTGACCCGCCACCCGCGCGCCGCCCGGGGCCGCCGGCTGCGGCGGGCGCTCGCCGCGGTGCTGGCCCCGGTGGTGGTGCTGACCGTGCTCGCGGCAGCGCTGACGCCCGTCCTGTACTGGGCCGCCCTGGGCTTGGCCCTGGTGGGCATACCGGTCGCGGTGGCGCTGGCCCTGGACGCGTACCGGAGCCTGGGTCACGCCCTCACCGACCGGCACCTGGTGACCCGCTCCGGCACCGTACGGCGCTCGACCGCGGCCCTGGAAAGGTCCGGGGTGATCGGCTGGACGGTCCGGCAGTCGTACTTCCAGCGGCGGGCGGGCCTGCTGGACCTCACGGCCACCACGGCCGCCGGGACGGGCGCCTACGCGGTGTACGACACCGGAGCGGGCGAAGGGCTCCGCCTCGCCTCCGAGGCCGTACCGGGGCTGTTGGCGCCGTTCCTGGAGGGGGACGGCGGCGACCCGGACACGGTGGCCCGGCCGGAACGCGAGCGGTCCGCCTCCACGCGATGAACAGCCGGCGGCCGAGGTCCGCCGCGACGAGGCCGGTGAGGGTGCTGTCGCACGCGGCCCACCGGCCGGAACGGAGATCGTCACCGGGGCTCCGCACCGCCCGCCGCTCGGCCGCGGGCCCGACCCTCCGCTCCGGGGCGCCCCGCGGAACCGGGGTCAACAGTCGGTGCGGTCCCGCGGCGATGCCACCAGGGCGAGGGCGGCCACCCGCACCTCGGCCGCCCACGCTGCCGGGTCGAGGCCCACGGTGTACTCGAGGCAACACGCGCACGGCGGGATCAGGGCGACGAACGATCGTTCCTCCGCGGTTCCGGCCTCCGTGTCCCACCCGTCGTCCGTCGCCAGACCGGCGAGGGTGACCGACCCGTCGAGCAGCCTCGCCGCCAGTCGGCGCAGGCCGTGGCGCCGCGCCAGAGCCAAAGCGGGCAACTCGACTCCCGACTCGCGCAGTGCCTGCTCGAACACGTCGCGGATGTCGCGGGTGTCCGTGTTCCGGGGCAGCCCGGCGAGTTCGCACAGCGCGGGGGTGTCCAGCCCGGCCGCGAGGGCCTCGGCGGAGCGCATCGGCAGGTCCTCCGGCCGCACTTCGTCCGCCCGGTAGCGGCAGGCGAGCTCACGCAGGGACGCGAGGGCCCTTCGCGCCGAAACTTCTGAGGGTGTCATTCGTGCTGCTCCCATGGCTCGTACGAGGAGGGGGACGAGGACGTGGGGAAGTCGAGTGGCAGACCGGTACTTCGACCCCACGTGAGACGTCCGGGAGATCCGTCCCTCACTCACGCCTCTCCCGGGCGGGCGTGCGACGGCGAGAGGCCCGGCCCCCGCTCGTGACGAGCGGGAACCGGGCCTCCCCGTACAGCGGGTGACGACCTCTCAGGGAGAGGCCGGCGGGTAGAGCGCGCGGGGGAGCCGGGAGGCGGCCGCCGCGTCGAGCAGCCAGAGCGTCCGGGCGCGGCCGTACGCGCCCGCCGCCGGAGCCTGGATCTCCCCGGCGCCGGACAGGGCGATGGCCGCGGCCTCCGCCTTGTCCTCGCCCGCCGCGAGCAGCCACACCTCGCGCGCCGCCCGGATGGCCGGGAGCGTGAGGGTGACCCGGGTGGGCGGCGGCTTGGGGGCGCCGTGCACACCGACGACGGTGCGCTCGGTCTCCCGTACCGCGGGCAGCTCGGGGAAGAGCGAGGCGACATGGGTGTCGGGTCCGACGCCCAGCATCAGCACGTCGAACGTCGGGACCGGCCCGTGGTCCTCCGGGCGGGCGGCGGCCGCGAGCTCCGCGGCGTACCCCGCGGCGGCCGCGTCCACGTCGTTCCCGAACGGACCGTCCGACGCCGGCATCGGGTGCACCCGCGCCGGGTCCAGGGCGACCGCGTCGAGCAGGGCCTCACGGGCCTGCGTGACGTTGCGCTCCGGGTCGCCGTCCGGCTCGAACCGCTCGTCGCCCCACCACAGGTCGAGCCGCGACCAGTCGACGGCGTCCCGCGCGGGCGCGGCGGCGAGCGCGGCCAGCAGGCCGTTGCCGTTGCGCCCGCCGGTCAGCACCACCGAGGCGTATCCGCGTGCGGCCTGGGCGTCCACGATCTTCGTGATCAGCCGGGCCGCCGCGGCCTGCGCCATCAGTTCCTTGTCGCGGTGCACGACCAGTTGCGGGGCACTCACTTGGACGCCGCCTTCTTGGCCGGAGCGGCCTTCTTCGCGGGGGCGGCGGCCTTCGGCTTCTCCGCGTCACCCGATCCGTCGGCCGGCTCCCCGGCCGTCTGGGGCGCGGGAGCCGCCGCGCCCTCGTCGGGGCGGCTCAGCTTGTCGATGCCGAACTTCACCGTCGCGGCGTACGTGTTGTCCGGGTCGAGGCGCCGCAGCTCCTCCGCCAGCAGCTCGGCGGTCTCGCGCCGCTTCAGCGCCACACCGCGGTCGGGCTGACCGGTCATCGAGAGGGTGGCGAGCGAGCCGTTCGCGCGGTCGAGCACGATCGGGCCGTTCTTCGTCTCCAACCGGACGGCGGTCAGACCCGGTCCCTGGGAGCGCGTACGCCCCACCGGGACGCCGAGCCGGTCCGCGAGCCACATCGCGAGCAGTTCGCAGCTCGGGTTGTCGCTCTCGCCCTCGACGGTCGCCGAGACGACCTGCGCGGGCTGCTGGTCCAGGGCGGCGGCCAGCATCGAACGCCACGGCGTGATGCGGGTCCAGGCCAGGTCGGTGTCGCCGGGCTCGTACGACGCCGCGCGGACGGCCAGCTCGTCGAGCGGGTGCTCGGCCGAGTAGGCGTCCGTGATGCGGCGCTGGGCGAGCGCGCCGAGCGGGTCCTTCGCCGGGTCGGCGGGGGCGTCCTCGGCCCACCACACCACGACCGGGGCGTCCGGCAGCAGCAGCGGCAGGACCACCGACTGGGCGTGGTTGGCGAGTTCGCCGTGGAGCCGCAGGACGACCGTCTCACCGCTGCCCGCGTCGGAACCGACCCGGATCTCGGCGTCGAGACGCGCGTCGCGGCGGCTGCGCGGCGAGCGGCTGACCCGCTTGATGACCGCGATGATCCGCGAGGGGTGCTCGCGGGAGGAGTCGCTCGCCGCCTTGAGGGCGTCGTAGGCGTTCTCCTCGTCCGTGACGACCACCAGCGTGAGCACCATGCCGATGGCAGGGGTGCCGACGGCGCGGCGGGCGGAGATCAGCGCGTTGTTGATCTTGCTGGACGTGGTTTCCGTGAGATCGATCTTCATGGCCGGCGCCAGCTCCGTCCGTCGCGTGCGAGCATCTCGTCCGCCTCGGCCGGACCCCAGGTACCGGCCGCGTACTGCGCGGGCTTGCCGTGCTTGTCCCAGTACTCCTCGATCGGGTCGAGGATGTTCCAGGAGAGCTCGACCTCCTGGTGGCGGGGGAAGAGGTTGGCGTCACCGAGCAGCACATCGAGGATGAGCCGCTCGTACGCCTCCGGGCTGGACTCGGTGAAGGACTCGCCGTAGGCGAAGTCCATCGTGACGTCCCGGACCTCCATGGAGGTGCCCGGCACCTTCGAGCCGAACCGCACCGTCACGCCCTCGTCCGGCTGGACGCGGATGACCAGGGCGTTTCCGCCCAGTTCCTCCGTGGCGCCGGACTCGAACGGGAGGTAGGGGGCGCGCTTGAAGACGACCGCGATCTCCGTGACCCGGCGGCCGAGGCGCTTTCCGGTGCGGAGGTAGAACGGGACGCCCGCCCAGCGGCGGTTGTTGATCGTCAGCTTGATCGCCGCGAAGGTGTCCGTCGTCGACTTGGGGTCGATGCCGTCCTCTTCGAGGTAGCCCGGGACTTCCTCGCCGCCCTGCCACGCGTGGCTGTACTGGCCGCGCACCGTGTGCTTGCCCAGGTCCTCGGGCAGCTCGACGGCGGTGAGCACCTTGAGCTTCTCCGCGACCAGCGCCTTCGGGTGGAAGGAGCCGGGCTCCTCCATCGCGGTGAGCGCCAGCAGCTGGAGCAGGTGGTTCTGGATGACGTCGCGGGCGGCGCCGATGCCGTCGTAGTATCCGGCCCGGCCGCCGATGCCGATGTCCTCGGCCATCGTGATCTGGACGTGGTCGACGTACGACCTGTTCCAGATCGGCTCGAACATCGTGTTGGCGAAGCGCAGCGCCAGGATGTTCTGGACGGTCTCCTTGCCCAGGTAGTGGTCGATGCGGAAGACCTCGTTGGGCGGGAAGACGTCGTGCACGAGCTGGTTCAGCTCCTGCGCGCTCTCCAGGTCGTGCCCGAACGGCTTCTCGATGACGGCGCGGCGCCAGGCGCCCTCCGTCTGCTCCGCGAGACCGTGCTTCTTGAGCTGCTCGACGACCTTGGGGAAGAACTTCGGCGGCACGGACAGGTAGAAGGCGAAGTTGCCTCCGGTGCCCTGGGCCTTGTTGAGTTCGTCGATCGTCTCCTTGAGAGTCTCGAACGCCTCGTCGTCGTCGAAGTTGCCGGGCACGAACCGCATGCCCTGGCTCAGCTGCTGCCAGACCTCCTCGCGGAAGGGGGTGCGGGAGTGCTCCTTGACGGCGTCGTGGACGACCTGGGCGAAGTCCTCGTCCTCCCAGTCGCGGCGCGCGAAGCCGATGAGCGAGAAGCCCGGCGGCAGCAGGCCGCGATTGGCCAGGTCGTAAACGGCGGGCATGAGCTTTTTTCTTGACAAATCGCCCGTGACACCGAAGATGACCAGGCCCGACGGCCCCGCGATGCGCGGGAGCCGTCGGTCCTGGGGGTCACGAAGCGGATTTGCTCCGGGAACACCAGACAAAGTGGTCAGCCCTCCGAAGGAGCGAGGCGCGCGAGCTCCGCCTCGGTCGACTTGAGCAGGTCGTTCCATGCGGCCTCGAACTTGTCGACGCCCTCTTCTTCCAGCAGCGCCACGACCTCGTCGTAGCTGACGCCGAGCTTCTTGATGGCGTCGAGGGCGGCGCGCGCCCGGTCGTAGCCGCCGGCGACCGTGTTGCCCGAGATCTCACCGTGGTCGGCCACGGCCTCCAGGGTCGCCTCCGGCATGGTGTTGACCGTGTTCGGGGCGACGAGGTCGTCGACGTACAGGGTGTCCTTGAGCTCCGGGTCCTTGACGCCGGTGGAGGCCCACAGCGGACGCTGCTTGTTGGCCTGCGCCTTGTCGAGGGCGGCCCAGCGGTCGGAGGAGAAGAGCTCCTCGTACGCCTCGTACGCCAGACGGGCGTTGGCGAGGGCGACCTTGCCCTTGGCGGCCTTCGCCTCGTCGGTGCCGAGGGCGTCCAGCCGCTTGTCGATCTCGGTGTCCACGCGGGACACGAAGAAGGAGGCGACCGAGTGGATCTTCGACAGGTCCAGGCCCGCGGCCTTCGCCTGCTCCAGGCCGGTGATGTAGGCGTCCACGACCTCGCGGTAGCGCTCCAGCGAGAAGATCAGCGTCACGTTGACGCTGATGCCCTTCGCGATGACCTCGGTGATCGCCGGCAGACCGGCCTTCGTCGCCGGGATCTTGATGAGCGTGTTCGGCCGGTCCACCAGCCAGGCCAGCTGCTTGGCCTCGGCGACGGTCGGCACGGTGTGGTGGGCCAGACGCGGGTCGACCTCGATGGAGACCCGGCCGTCCTGGCCGTCGGTGCGGTCGAAGACCGGACGCAGGATGTCGGCGGCGTCGCGGACGTCCGCCGTCGTGATCATGCGGATGGCTTCCTCGACGGTGACCTTGCGGGACGCGAGGTCGGTGAGCTGCTGCTCGTAACCGTCGCCCGAGGAGATCGCCTTCTGGAAGATCGACGGGTTGGTCGTGACACCGACGACGTGGCTCTGGTCGATCAGCTCGGCGAGGTTGCCGGAGGTGATGCGCTTGCGGGACAGGTCGTCGAGCCAGATCGCGACGCCCTCGTCGGAAAGGCGCTTCAGTGCGTCTGTCATGGAATTACATCTCCTACTAGTCGTATGAGTGCGTCAGCGCGCGGCGGCGTCGAGGGATTCCCGGGCGGCGGCGACCACGTGCTCGGGAGTGAACCCGAACTCGCGGAAGAGCACCTTCGCGTCGGCCGAGGCACCGAAGTGCTCCAGCGACACGATGCGGCCCGCGTCACCCACGTACCGGTACCAGGTCAGGCCGATGCCCGCCTCGACGGCGACCCGGGCCTTCACGGCCTTCGGCAGGACGCTCTCGCGGTACTCCGGGGTCTGCTCCTCGAACCACTCGACGCACGGCATCGAGACGACCCGGGTCGGCACACCGGCCGCCTGGAGCTGCTCGCGCGCCTCGACGGCGAGGTGCACCTCGGAACCGGTGCCGATGAGGACGACCTGCGGCTCGCCGCCGTCGGCCTCGAAGAGCACGTAGCCGCCCTTGGCCGCGTCCTCGTTCGCCTCGTACGTGGGCACGCCCTGGCGGGTGAGCGCCAGACCGTGCGGGGCGCCCTTGCCGAAGACCTTGGTCCAGCGGCGCAGGATCTCGCGCCAGGCGATGGCGGTCTCGTTGGCGTCGGCAGGGCGCACGACGTTCAGGCCCGGGATGGCGCGGAGCGACGCGATGTGCTCGACCGGCTGGTGCGTCGGGCCGTCCTCGCCCAGACCGATGGAGTCGTGGGTCCAGACGTACGTCACCGGCAGGTGCATCAGCGCGGAGAGCCGGACGGCGTTGCGCATGTAGTCCGAGAACACCAGGAAGGTGCCGCCGTAGACGCGGGTGTTGCCGTGCAGCGCGATGCCGTTCATCTCCGCGGCCATGGAGTGCTCGCGGATGCCGAAGTGGATCGTGCGGCCGTAGGGGTTCGCCTCGGGCAGCGGGTTGCCGGCCGGGAGGAACGACGACGACTTGTCGATCGTGGTGTTGTTCGAGCCGGCGAGGTCGGCGGAGCCGCCCCACAGCTCGGGGATCACGTCACCGAGGGACTGGAGCACCTTGCCGGACGCGGCACGGGTCGCGACGGCCTTGCCGGCCTCGAAGACGGGGAGCTTCTCCTCCCAGCCCGCGGGCAGCTCGCCGGCGTTGATCCGGTCGAACTCGGCGGCGCGCTCCGGGTTGGCGGTGCGCCAGGCGGCGAAGGACTTCTCCCACTCGGCCTTGGCGTCGCGGCCGCGGTCCAGCGCCTCGCGGGTGTGCGCGATGACCTCGTCGGAGACCTCGAAGGTCTTCTCCGGGTCGAAGCCGAGGACCTTCTTGGTCGCGGCGACCTCGTCGTCGCCGAGCGCCGAGCCGTGCGCGGCCTCGGTGTTCTGGGCGTGCGGGGCGGGCCAGGCGATGATCGAGCGGGCCGCGATGAACGAGGGGCGCTCCGTCTCGGCCTTGGCCGCCAGCAGCGCCTTGTAGAGGCCCGCCGGGTCCAGGTCGCCGTTGGCCTGCTGCTCGACGCGCTGGACGTGCCAGCCGTACGCCTCGTACCGCTTGAGGGTGTCCTCGGAGACCGCGGTCTCCGTGTCGCCCTCGATCGAGATGTGGTTGTCGTCCCAGAGCAGCGTCAGGTTGCCGAGCTTCTGGTGGCCGGCCATCGAGGACGCCTCGGCGGAGATGCCCTCCTGGAGACAGCCGTCACCGGCGATGACCCAGATGTCGTGGTCGAAGGGCGAGGTGCCGGGGGCCGCGTCCGGGTCGAACAGACCGCGCTCGTAGCGGGCGGCCATGGCCATGCCGACGGCGTTGGCGACACCCTGGCCGAGCGGGCCGGTGGTGGTCTCCACGCCGGTGGTGTGGCCGTACTCCGGGTGGCCCGGGGTCTTCGAGCCCCAGGTGCGGAAGGCCTTCAGGTCGTCCAGCTCCAGGCCGTAACCGGCCAGGTAGAGCTGGATGTACAGAGTCAGGCTGGAGTGACCCGCGGACAGCACGAAACGGTCGCGGCCCGTCCAGTCGGCGTCGGCGGGGTCGTGCCGCATCACCTTCTGGAAGAGGGTGTAGGCGGCCGGCGCCAGGCTCATCGCCGTGCCCGGGTGGCCGTTTCCGACCTTCTGTACGGCGTCGGCCGCGAGGACGCGAGCGGTGTCCACCGCCCGCTGGTCCAATTCGGTCCACTGGAGGTCTGTGGTGGTCGGCTTGGTGCTCACCCTGAGTCAGGGCTCCTCTCCACTGTTCGGAAAACCGGGGGCTGGTGACCGCACCGGACGTTCTTGAGCCTACCCCCGTAACAGCAAGGGATTTCCGGTCGTATTCCAGGGTGCGCGGCATCGGCGGAGTTCGCCTTCCGTATGAGCGGGACGGTTCTCCATTGGGCTTCTCCAATGAGCGTGACCAGCGACTTCTGTGCTTCTCGCACGAGCGGCGCACCTCTCGTCGGAGCCCTTTGCGGCGGGGCGCTCGAAAGGGCGTCGCCCCGCCCCGGTCGCGCCACCCCAACACGAGTCCACCCCCGCGAAGGACGGCCTGTCCCCAACGTCTACAGTGGTCTGGTTCGCGCAAGTCTTTACCGGGCCCTCACGCCCGGTGCTTGCTGGGATTTCTCTGTCAGGGGTGTGCGTGACGGCCGTCGAGTCCCGACCCGCAGGGGTCGCCTTGACTCCGAGCCCAGGGGGCCATCGCCCGTACGGGGCCCGCATCAAGGCATTCGTGGCGCTGACGAAGCCGCGGATCATCGAGCTGTTGCTCATCACCACCGTTCCGGTGATGTTCCTGGCCGCTCAGGGTGTGCCCGATCTGTGGCTCGTCCTCGCAACCACCATCGGCGGATTCATCTCCGCGGGCGGTGCGAATGCGCTCAACATGTACATCGACCGCGACATCGACGCGTTGATGGACCGTACGTCGCAGCGACCGCTGGTCACCGGAATGGTGAGCCCGCGCGAGTGCCTGGCCTTCGGGATCACCCTCGGGGTCGTCTCCACCGTCTGGTTCGGTCTGCTGGTCAACTGGCTCTCCGCGGCCCTCAGCCTCGGCGCGCTGCTCTTCTACGTCGTCGTCTACACGATGCTGCTGAAGCGCCGGACCTCGCAGAACATCGTCTGGGGCGGGATCGCCGGCTGCATGCCGGTCCTCATCGGCTGGTCGTCGGTGACGGACTCGGTGTCCTGGGCCGCCGTCATCCTCTTCGCGGTCATCTTCTTCTGGACGCCCCCGCACTACTGGCCGCTGTCGATGAAGGTGAAGGACGACTACGCCCGCGTCGGCGTCCCGATGCTGCCGGTCATCGCCTCCAACCGCGTGGTCGCCCGCCAGATCGTCATCTACAGCTGGGTGATGGTGGCGGTCTCGCTGCTGCTGACCCCGCTCGGTTACACCGGCTGGTTCTACACCGTGGTGGCGCTGCTCTCGGGCGGCTTCTGGCTCTGGGAGGCGCACGGCCTGCAGAACCGGGCCAAGGCCGGCGTCGCCGGTGCCAAGCTGAAGGAGATGCGGCTGTTCCACTGGTCCATCACCTATGTCTCGCTCCTCTTCGTCGCCGTCGCGGTGGACCCCTTCCTCCGCTGACCGCAGACTCTCGCCGACGGGCGGGTGACGTGGCCCAGGCCACGTCACCCGCCCGTCGCCCGTCGCGCTACCCATCGGTAGCATCCTGTCCATGGCAGAGACCGATGAGACCCAGGTGACCCAGCAGGTGGACGGCAAGCGGGAAGCCCGCGACGCGCGCAGGGCGGCCCGGCTCGCCAAGGAGATCCGTACCTTCGCCGAGGCGCACGGCGGCGCGGAGGGACAGCTGGCATACCTCGGCCAGGCGGGCACCCGGATCGTCCTGGTGGGCGAGGACGGCGGCTGGGGCGACCTCGTCGCCCCCTCGCACGCGGTCGCCGAGAGCGCCGCGCAGAAGTCGGGCCTCACGCTGCACGAGAGCTTCGACGGCGACTTCGCGGCGAAGGTCCGCACCGGCCCGTACGAGTGGACCCGGATGGCGGGCATCCAGGTGGGCGGCCCCGCCAACCGGGACTGAGGACCCGGCACGGACACGCGGGGGGCGCGGACCCGGGCGGTCACTGCCGCCCGGGTCCGCGCCCCGTCAGCGGGCCATCAGTGCGAAGACGCCCCAGCCGAGGTGCTCCCGCGTCCAGCGCGCGTAGCGGGCGGGCGCGGTGGTGAGTTCGGCACGGACCTCGGCGGCCATCGCGTCGCCGGGGTTGGCGTCCAGCCAGCGCCGGAGGCTGAGCCACTGCGCCGCCTGGTACCGGTCCCAGCTGTCCTGGGACGCGAGCACCATCTCCACGACGTCGTACCCGAGAGCGCCGAACCGCTCGATCAGCTCCGGCAGGACCAGGAAATCGTCCCTGCCGGCACCGAGGCAGGCCCGGGCGGTCTCCTCGTCCGGCACGTCCCGGCGCCAGAACGGCTCACCGATCAGCATCAGACCGCCGGGACGCAGGCTGCGGGCCAGCAGTTCGGCGGTGCCGGCCACACCGCCCCCGATCCAGGTGGCACCCAGGCACGCGACGAGGTCGACCGGTTCGTCCGCGACGTGACCGGAGGCGTCGCCGTGCACGAAGGTGACCCGGTCGGCGACGCCGAGTGCGCCCGCGCGGGCGCGGGCCCGCTCGGTGAAGACGGTGCTGATGTCCACCCCGGTGCCGGTGACGCCGTGGTCGCGGGCCCAGGTGCAGAGCATCTCGCCCGAACCACTGGCGAGATCGAGGGCGCGCGTTCCGGGCGCCAGGCGCAGGGCCTCGCCCAGGGCGGCGAGCTTGCCCGGGGTGAACGGGTTGTGGATGCGGTGGTCACCCTCGCGGAGGGTGTGGATGCGTGGAAGATCCACGGGAGGTGCCCCTTGGGGTCGAAGAGATGAGGGCCGTGGGGGAGGACAGCGGGCCGGAGCCTGCCGCCGCGGTGCGGACCGTCATCTCGCATACACCTCGTTCTACGCCTGCGGGTCGGTGACCCGCACACGCTAGGCCCGTCCGGGCCGGGGCACCACCGGTTTTCCCGGCCCGGACACCGCCTAGACGGCCGTCAGCGCCCCGCCGGACCGGGGGAGCGGCGCATCGGCGACCGCCACCGGGCGTTCCCGCTGGGCGAGCAGGACCCGCAGGACCCAGATCCAGACCAGGCAGGCGCCCACCATGTGCAGGCCCACCAGGATCTCCGGGGTGTCCAGGAAGTACTGGACGTACCCGATGACGCCCTGGCCCATCAGCACGAGGAAGAGCTCGCCGGCGCGGCGGCGCGGTCCCGGGGGGGCGTCGACCGCCTTCAGGACGAACCACAGCGCCAGGGTCAGCGCGACCACGACCCAGGCGAGGTCCGCGTGGAGCTGGCTGATCAGCTTCCAGTCGATCGGGATGCGGTGCACGTCGCTGGAGTCGCCCGCGTGCCGGCCCGCCCCGGTCACCACCGTGCCGACGGCTACCAGCAGGCCCGAGGCCACCACCAGGATCCAGGTCAGCTGCGAGACGGCCTTGCCGACCAGCGGCTTCGGCGCGCCGTCGCCCTCACCGGTCCGGTGGTGCATCACCACGGCGACGGTGATCAGGGCGGCGGAGAGGAGGAAGTGCGCGGCCACGGTGTAGGGGTTGAGGCCGACCAGGACCACGACGCCGCCGAGGACGGCGTTGCCCATGACCACCCAGAACTGGGCCCAGCCGAGCCGGGTGAGGCCGCGGCGCCGGGGCTTGAGGGCACGGGCCGCGACGATCGCCCAGCCGACCGCCGCGCAGAGCACGTACGTCAGCATCCGGTTGCCGAACTCGATGACTCCGTGGAAGCCCATCTCGCTCGTCGTCGTCAGGCTCTCGTCGGTGCACTTGGGCCAGGTGGGGCAGCCGAGGCCGGAGCCGGTCAGCCGTACCGCGCCCCCGGTGGCGACGATGATCACCGCCATCACGACGGCGGAGAGGGCGGCCCGGCGGACGGTCCGGAGATCCGGGGTCCACCGTTCGGCGATGTACTGGAGCGGGTTCCGCGCGGCGTGAGCGACGTCGGCTCGGGTCAGCTGAGGCACGCCCACCATCGTAAGCGGCAGCTTGTGCAAGCTTTCACGAGGGGGACGAGTCACCCCGAAGTGTCACCCCCGACCGTTACCGGCGAGGACGCCCCCGGCCCCGCTCACTCCCAGCGGAAGAACTTCGCCGCCGCGCCGAGGCCGAGCACCGACCAGAGCGACAGGACGCCCAGATCGCCCCAGGGGACGCCCGCGCCGTGCTGGAGCACGTCCCGCAGCCCGTCCGAGAGCGCCGCGATCGGCAGCAGGCCGAGCACCGACGCCACCGCGTCCGGGAACTTCTCCATCGGCACCACCACCCCGCCGCCGACCAGCAGCAGCAGGAAGACCAGGTTGGCCGCGGCGAGGGTCGCCTCCGCCTTCAGCGTCCCGGCCATCAGCAGGCCCAGCCCCGAGAACGCGGCAGTGCCCAGCACCACCAGGAGCAGCACGGAGAGGGGGTTGCCGTGCGGGGACCAGCCGAGGGCGAAGGCGATCGCCGTCAGCAGGACCACCTGGAGCACCTCGGTCACCAGGACCGACAGCGTCTTGGAGGTCATCAGCGCCCAGCGGGGCAGCGGGGAGGCGCCGAGCCGCTTCAGGACGCCGTAGCGGCGCTCGAAGCCGGTGGCGATGGCCTGGCCGGTGAAGGCCGTGGACATCACCGCGAGCGCCAGGACGCCGGGCGCCAGGAAGTCGACGGGGTCGCCGGCGCCGGTGTCCACGATGTCGACGGAGCCGAAGAGCACCAGCAGCAGCGCCGGGATGACCACCGTCAGCAGCAGCTGCTCGCCGTTGCGCAGCAGCATCCGGGTCTCCAGCGCGGTCTGCGCGGCGATCATCCGGGACAGCGGGGCGGCGCCCGGCCGCGGGGCGTACGTACCGGCGCTCATGCGCGCAGCTCCTTGCCGGTGAGTTCCAGGAAGACGTCCTCCAGGGTGTGCCGCTCGACGGCGATGCCGTCCGGCATGACCCCGTGCTGCGCGCACCAGGAGGTGACGGTGGCGAGCAGCTGCGGGTCGATGGTCCCGGAGATGCGGTACGTGCCGGGGACGGGTTCGGCGGCGCCCGAGCCGTCGGGCAGCGCCTTGATGAGCGAGCCGAGGTCCAGCCCGGGCCGGCCCGAGAAACGCAGGGTGTTCTCGGCGCCGCCCCGGCACAGCTCCTCGGGGCTGCCCTGGGCGACGACACGCCCGGCGTCGACGATCGCGACGTCGTCGGCGAGCTCCTCGGCCTCGTCCATGAAGTGGGTGGTGAGCACGGCGGACACGCCGTCGGCGCGCAGCTCCCGGACGAGCTCCCAGGTGGCGCGGCGGGCCTGCGGGTCGAGTCCGGCGGTGGGTTCGTCGAGGAAGACGAGCTCCGGGCGGCCGACGACGGCCATCGCGAGCGCGAGGCGCTGCTGCTGCCCCCCGGAGAGGCGCCGGTAGGTGGTCCGGCCGCAACCGCCGAGGCCCAGGCGTTCGACGAGGGCGTCGACGTCGAGGGGGTGGGCGTGGAGCTTCGCCATGTGGCGGAGCATCTCCTCGGCGCGGGCGCCGGAGTAGACGCCGCCGGACTGGAGCATGACGCCGACGCGGGGGCGCAGCCGGGCCGCGTCGGCGACGGGGTCGAGGCCCAGGACGCGGACGGTGCCGGCGTCCGGGCGGCGGTAGCCCTCGCAGGTCTCGATCGTGGTGGTCTTGCCGGCGCCGTTGGGGCCCAGGACCGCGGTCACCGTGCCCGCCGCGACGCTCAGATCGAGTCCGTCGACGGCTGTCTTGGCGCCGTACCGCTTCACCAGGCCTTCGACCCGCACGACAGGCTCGTTGCTCATGGCCGGTAAGTCTAAGTCCCGGGCACTCCCGCCTCCCCGGCCGGGGAGGGCCGGGGCCCTTGCCGGGCAAGGGTCCCGGCGCCCTGCTTAGGTGACCCTAAGTGACCAACCGCACCGTTGATCGTTCCGGACCGTGGTTGTCATGCCGCGCCGAATTACGCAACAATGGCGTTGTGAAATACGTCGGTGAGGCTCCGCAGGAGGAACTCGCGATCGGTGAGCGCTCGACGCGCAACCGGATCGCGCGCTCCATCCTGGACCACGGCCCCTCCACCGCCGCCGACCTCGCGCAGCGACTCGGCCTCACCCAGGCGGCCGTCCGGCGCCATCTGGACGCGCTCGGCTGCGACGGGGTCGTCGAACCCCGCGAGCAGCGGGTGTACGGCACCCGGACGCGCGGCCGCCCCGCCAAGGTCTTCGCACTGACCGACAGCGGCCGGGACGCCTTCGACCAGTCCTACGACAAGCTCGCGGCCGAGGCGCTCCGCTGGATCGCCGAGAGCGCGGGTGACGAGGCGGTCGTCGCGTTCGCCCGCTCCCGGATGGCGGCCCAGGCGGAGAAGTACCGCGCGGCGGTCGAGGCCGCCGCCCCCGGCGACCGTACGGCGGCGCTGGCCAGGGCCTTGTCCGCGGACGGGTACGCTGCTACGGCGCGCGGCGCGCCGGGCCCCCAGCAGGGCGAACAGCTCTGCCAGCACCACTGCCCGGTCGCCCACGTCGCCGAGCAGTTCCCGCAGCTCTGCGAGGCGGAGACGGAGTTCTTCTCCGCACTGCTCGGGACCCACGTGCAGCGTCTGGCCACCCTCGCCCACGGCGACGGCGTGTGCACGACGTACGTGCCCGGGTCGGGCGGTGCCACCGAGGCCGCCACGCCCCCACAGACCACCACCTCAGTATCTGCAAGCACTGCCGGGAGGAACCCCGCATGACGCTCCCTACGGAGACTGCCCACCCCGAACTCGAGGGCCTGGGTACGTACGAATTCGGCTGGGCCGACTCCGACGCGGCAGGCGCGGCGGCCAAGCGCGGCCTCTCGGAGGATGTCGTCCGCGACATCTCGGCGAAGAAGAACGAGCCCGAGTGGATGCTGAAGCTCCGCCTCAAGGGCCTGAAGCTCTTCGGCAAGAAGCCGATGCCGAACTGGGGCTCGGACCTGTCGGGCATCGACTTCGACAACATCAAGTACTTCGTGCGGTCCACGGAGAAGCAGGCGGAGTCCTGGGAGGACCTGCCCGAGGACATCAAGAACACGTACGACAAGCTCGGCATCCCCGAGGCGGAGAAGCAGCGCCTCGTCGCCGGTGTCGCCGCGCAGTACGAGTCCGAGGTCGTCTACCACCAGATCAACGAGGAGCTGGAGGCGCAGGGTGTCATCTTCATGGACACCGACACCGCGCTGAAGGAGCACCCGGAGCTCTTCAAGGAGTACTTCGGCACGATCATCCCCGTCGGTGACAACAAGTTCGCCTCGCTGAACTCGGCCGTGTGGTCCGGCGGCTCCTTCATCTACGTGCCGAAGGGCGTGCACGTGGAGATCCCGCTCCAGGCCTACTTCCGCATCAACACGGAGAACATGGGCCAGTTCGAGCGGACGCTGATCATCGTCGACGAGGACGCCTACGTCCACTACGTCGAGGGCTGCACCGCGCCGATCTACTCCTCGGACTCGCTGCACAGCGCCGTGGTCGAGATCATCGTGAAGAAGGGCGGCCGCTGCCGCTACACGACCATCCAGAACTGGTCGAACAACGTCTACAACCTCGTCACCAAGCGCGCCGTGGCGTACGAGGGCGCGACCATGGAGTGGGTCGACGGCAACATCGGCTCCAAGGTCACCATGAAGTACCCGGCCGTCTACCTCATGGGTGAGCACGCCAAGGGCGAGACGCTCTCCATCGCCTTCGCGGGCGAGGGCCAGCACCAGGACGCCGGCGCCAAGATGGTCCACATGGCCCCGAACACCTCGTCCAACATCGTCTCCAAGTCGGTGGCGCGGGGCGGCGGCCGCACCTCCTACCGCGGTCTCATCGAGATCGGCGAGGGCGCGCCGGGCGCGAAGTCGAACGTGCTCTGCGACGCGCTGCTCGTCGACACGATCTCGCGCTCGGACACCTACCCGTACGTCGACGTCCGCGAGGACGACGTGTCGATGGGCCACGAGGCGACCGTCTCCAAGGTCTCCGAGGACCAGCTCTTCTACCTGATGAGCCGAGGCCTCACCGAGTTCGAGGCCATGGCGATGATCGTGCGCGGATTCGTCGAGCCGATCGCCAAGGAGCTCCCGATGGAGTACGCCCTGGAGCTGAACCGGCTGATCGAGCTGCAGATGGAGGGTTCGGTCGGTTAGTACGGCCCTCGCCGCAGACCCGACCGCACCCCACTTCTCGACCTAAGAAAGCGAGCACTACGACAGCCATGGCTGAGGCTCAGAATTCCCCGGTGGGTTCCACCACCGCCGGTTCCATCGCGGTGGCCGCCGAGTCGACCGTCGCCACGCGCATGAGCGCCCCGCCCTCCTTCGACGTGGCGGACTTCCCGGTCCCGCACGGCCGCGAGGAGGAGTGGCGCTTCACGCCGCTGGAGCGCCTGCGCGGGCTGCACGACGGCACCGCGGTGGCGAACGGCGGCGGCGTCAAGGTCGTCGTGGAGGCCCCCGGGGGCGTCACGGTGGAGACCGTGGGCCGCGACGACGCCCGGCTCGGCCGGGCCGGCACGCCGGTGGACCGGGTCGCCGCCCAGGCGTACTCCGCCTTCACCCAGGCCTCGGTCGTCACCGTCGCCAAGGAGGCCGTGCTCACCGAGCCGATCCGGATCGCGGTGCACGGCGAGGGCGGGGTGGCCTACGGCCACCAGCTCGTCGAGCTGGGCGCCTTCGCCGAGGCGGTCGTGGTCATCGACCACACCGGTGACGCGGTGCTCGCCGCCAACGTCGACTTCGTCGTCGGCGACGGCGCCAAGCTCACCGTCGTCTCCGTCCAGGACTGGGACGACACCGCGGTCCACGTCGGCCAGCACAACGCGCTGATCGGCCGCGACGCCTCGTTCAAGTCCGTGGTCGTCACCTTCGGCGGCGACGTGGTCCGGCTGCACCCCCGGGTCGCGTACGCGGGCACCGGCGGCGAGGCCGAGCTGTTCGGCCTGTACTTCACGGACAAGGGCCAGCACCAGGAGCACCGCCTCCTGGTCGACCACAACACCCCGCACTGCACGTCCAACGCGGTGTACAAGGGCGCCCTCCAGGGCGACGGCGCCCACGCGGTCTGGATCGGGGACGTCCTCATCCGGGCGAAGGCCGAGGGCACCGACACGTACGAGATGAACCGCAACCTGGTCCTGACCGACGGCGCCCGCGTCGACTCGGTGCCGAACCTGGAGATCGAGACCGGCGAGATCGTCGGCGCCGGCCACGCCTCGGCGACCGGCCGTTTCGACGACGAGCAGCTCTTCTACCTCCAGTCCCGCGGCATCCCGGCCGAGGAGGCCCGCCGTCTCGTCGTGCGCGGCTTCTTCGCCGAGCTGGTCCAGCAGATCGGTCTGCCGGACGTCGAGGCACGGCTGCTCGACAAGATCGAGGCAGAGCTGAAGGCGTCCGTCTGATGGCGTTCGTCAAGGTGTGCGCGCTGAGCGAGCTGGAGGACGACACCCCCAGGAGGGTGGAGCTCGACGGCACCGCGGTCTCGGTCGTCCGTACCGAGGGCGAGGTGTTCGCCATCAACGACATCTGCTCGCACGCCAATGTGTCGCTGTCGGAGGGCGAGGTGGAGGACTGCATGATCGAGTGCTGGCTGCACGGCTCCTCCTTCGACCTGCGCACCGGCAAGCCGTCCGGCCTTCCCGCGACGCGCCCCGTCCCCGTTTACCCCGTAAAGATCGAAGGGGACGATGTGCTCGTCTCCGTCACCCAGGAGTCCTGAGTCACCCATGGCAACGCTTGAAATCCGCGACCTGCACGTCTCCGTCGAGGCCGACAACGCCACGAAGGAGATCCTCAAGGGCGTCGACCTGACCGTGAAGCAGGGCGAGACCCACGCCATCATGGGCCCCAACGGGTCCGGCAAGTCCACCCTGGCGTACTCGCTCGCAGGTCACCCCAAGTACACGATCACGAGCGGCACCGTCACCCTGGACGGCGAGGACGTCCTGGAGATGTCCGTCGACGAGCGGGCCCGCGCCGGCCTGTTCCTCGCCATGCAGTACCCGGTCGAGATCCCCGGTGTCTCGGTCTCCAACTTCCTGCGCACCTCCGCCACCGCCATCCGCGGCGAGGCCCCCAAGCTGCGCACGTGGGTGAAGGAGGTCAAGGAGACGATGGCCGGCCTCCAGATGGACCCCGCCTTCGCCGAGCGCAACGTCAACGAGGGCTTCTCCGGCGGTGAGAAGAAGCGCCACGAGATCCTGCAGCTGGAGCTCCTCAAGCCGAAGATCGCCATCCTCGACGAGACCGACTCCGGTCTGGACGTCGACGCCCTGCGCGTCGTCTCCGAGGGCGTCAACCGCGTCCGCGAGTCGGGCGAGGTCGGCACCCTGCTGATCACCCACTACACCCGGATCCTCCGCTACATCAAGCCCGACTTCGTGCACGTCTTCGCCAACGGCCGCATCGCCGAGTCCGGCGGCGCGGAGCTGGCCGACAAGCTGGAGAACGAGGGCTACGAGGCATATGTGAAGGGTGGCGCTTCCGCGTGACTGACGCCCGCCAGGGGCTCACCGGCCTCCTCGACACCGAGGCGATCCGCAAGGACTTCCCCATCCTGGGCCGAACGGTCCACGACGGCAAGAAGATCGTGTACCTGGACAGCGCGGCGACCTCGCAGAAGCCGCGTCAGGTCCTCGACGCCCTCAGTGAGTACTACGAGCGGCACAACGCCAACGTCCACCGCGGTGTGTACACCATCGCCGAGGAGGCCACCGCGCTGTACGAGGGCGCCCGCGACAAGGTCGCCGCCTTCATCAACGCGCCGAGCCGCGACGAGGTCATCTTCACGAAGAACGCCTCGGAGTCGCTCAACCTCGTCGCGAACATGCTCGGCTGGGCCGACGAGCCCTACCGGGTCGACCGCGACACCGAGATCGTCACCACCGAGATGGAGCACCACTCCAACATCGTCCCGTGGCAGCTGCTCGCGCAGCGCACCGGCGCGAAGCTGAAGTGGTTCGGCATCACGGACGACGGCCGGCTCGACCTGTCGAACATCGACGAGATCATCACCGAGAAGACGAAGATCGTCACCTTCACGCTGGTCTCGAACATCCTGGGCACGGTCAACCCGGTCGAGCAGATCATCCGGCGCGCCCAGCAGGTCGGCGCGCTGGTCTGCATCGACGCCTCGCAGGCCGCCCCGCACATGGTGCTCGACGTGCAGGCGCTCCAGGCCGACTTCGTGGCCTTCACCGGTCACAAGATGGTCGGCCCGACCGGCATCGGCGTCCTGTGGGGACGGCAGGAGCTCCTGGAGGACCTGCCGCCGTTCCTCGGCGGCGGCGAGATGATCGAGACCGTGTCGATGCACTCGTCGACGTACGCCCCCGCACCGCACAAGTTCGAGGCGGGTACGCCCCCGATCGCGCAGGCCGTCGGCCTCGGCGCGGCGGTGGACTACCTCTCCGCCATCGGCATGGAGAACATCCACCGCCACGAGCAGGCCATCACCGAGTACGCGGTGGCCCGGCTCCTGGAGGTCCCGGACCTGCGGATCATCGGCCCGACCACGGCCGAGAACCGCGGCGCCACGATCTCCTTCACGCTCGGCGACATCCACCCCCACGACGTGGGCCAGGTGCTCGACGAACAGGGCATCGCGGTCCGGGTCGGTCACCACTGCGCACGGCCGGTCTGCCTGCGGTACGGAATTCCGGCGACCACGCGGGCGTCGTTCTATCTGTACTCCACGCCCGCCGAGGTCGACGCCCTGGTGGACGGCCTGGAGCACGTACGGAACTTCTTCGGGTGAGGGGCAGAGTGTTGACGGGCGAAGTGCTGAGGGCTGACGGGTGAAGCTGGAATCGATGTACCAGGAAGTGATCCTGGACCACTACAAGCACCCCCACGGGCGCGGCCTGCGGGACGGCGACGCCGAGGTGCACCACACCAATCCCACCTGCGGCGACGAGATCACGCTCCGCGTGCGGTACGAGGGCGACACCCTCGCCGACGTCAGCTACGAGGGGCAGGGCTGCTCGATCAGCCAGGCCAGCGCCTCGGTGCTGAACGACCTGCTGGTCGGCAAGGAGCTGGACCAGGCGCAAAGGATCCAGGAGGCCTTCCTGGAGCTGATGCAGTCCAAGGGCCAGCTGGAGCCCGACGACGCGATGGAGGAGGTGCTGGAGGACGCGGTCGCGTTCGCCGGTGTCTCCAAGTACCCGGCTCGCGTCAAGTGCGCGCTGCTGAGCTGGATGGCGTGGAAGGACGCGACGGCCAAGGCGCTGTCCGAAGGGAAGAGCTCATGAGCGAGAACGAGACTGTGGCACTGAAGCCGGCCTCCGAGGAGGAGGTCCGCGAGGCGCTGTACGACGTCGTCGACCCCGAGCTGGGCATCGACGTCGTCAACCTGGGCCTGATCTACGGCATCCACATCGACGACGCCAACATCGCCACCCTGGACATGACGCTGACGTCCGCGGCCTGCCCGCTGACCGACGTCATCGAGGACCAGGCGAAGTCCGCGACCGACGGCATCGTCAGCGAACTGCGGATCAACTGGGTCTGGATGCCGCCGTGGGGCCCGGACAAGATCACGGACGACGGGCGCGAGCAGCTCCGCGCGCTCGGCTTCAACGTCTGAGCACCCCGGCCCGTCGCGGTCTCGAGGACGGCCCCCACGCCGGGGGGCCGTCCTCGTGTTGTTCGCCCGCCGGACCGGTGATGTGTGCCCCCCGTTGGCACCGTAACCGGAACCTGTTCGTCGAGACCACGCCGACGAGAGGTACGCCGTGACGCACCAGCTTTCCCCCCAGCACCACCGGGCAGCCCAGCACCGCCAGGCACCCCGGTACCGCCGGGTCGCCGCCGCGGCGGCCGGGATGCTCGCCCTGGGTGCCCTGGGGATCACCGCCCCCGCGCACGCCGTGACCTACGGGACACCCACCATCGCCCTCTCGGCGACGTACCTCTCCGGCGCGGTGGGCGGGACCGGCGCCGCCGACAACACGGTCACCGTCACGATCGCGCAGAGCGGCGCCGACGTCTCCGCCCTCACCGTGGCCGCCTCCGCCAGCTCCCGGACCTCGGTCGCCGCGACCTCCGACGTCACCGTGACCGGCACCGGCGCGACCCGCCGGATCTCCGTCGCCGCCCACGCCCGCGGCTACACCGACCTCACCATCAAGGTCACCGGCCTCGGCGGCAAGACGGCCACCAAGAAGCTGTACTACGCCGCCTCGGCCGCCGTGCGGAACGCCGCCGACACCCGCTACCTCACCGGCTCCTCGGACGCCTCCGCCGCCGTCGACGTCGGCGGCGGGTACGCCGTCGTCGCCGACGACGAGTCGAACGTGCTCCGCCTCTACAACCTCGCGGTCTCCGGCGCGCCCGTGAAGACCTGGGACGTCGCGTCCAAGCTGGGGGTGGAGAAGGAGATCGACATCGAGGGCGCGGCCCGGGTCGGCAACACGATCTACTGGACCGGCTCGCTCGGCAACAACAAGGACGGCGAGTACAAGGCCGACCGCAACACCGTCTTCACCACCACCGTCTCCGGTTCCGGCGCCACCACCGCGCTCACGGTCGGCACCTCGTACAAGAAGCTCCGCGACGACCTCGTCGCCTGGGACGAGGCCAACGGCGACCGGTACGGCTTCGCCGCGGGTACCGAGGACGGCGAGGCGCCCAAGCAGATCGACGGGTTCAACGTGGAGGGCCTGGAGTTCGCGCCCGGCTCGACGACCACCGCGTACGTCGGCTTCCGCGCACCCCTCGTCCCGCCGAAGTCGGGCGGCAAGGGGCTCGTCGTGCCGGTGACCAACTTCGACAAGGTCGTCGGCAGCGGCGCCAAGGCGGTCTTCGGCACCCCGATCGAGCTCGACCTCGGCGGCCTCGCCCTCCGTGACATCCGCAAGAACGCCTCCGACCAGTACCTCGTCGTGGCCGGTTCCTGGGCAGCGGACGACAACTCCGACCCGTACGCCCTCTACAGCTGGGACGGCGTCGCCGGCCACGCCCCGGTCAAGCGGACCGACCTGCCCACCACCGACCCGGGCGGCTGGGAGGCCGTCGTCTCGGTTCCCGACCTCACCGTGGCGGGCACCCGCGCCCAGCTGATCACCGACGCCGGCGCGGCCGACCTCTACGGGGACGGCACCGAGGCGAAGGACCTGGACCACGCCGAGTTCAAGAAGTCCCGGGCGACCTGGTTCACGGTCGGCGGCTGACGGCCGGCGGCTGACCGGCGGCCGGTGGGAGGTCAGGCCCGGACGAACGGCCCCCGGCCCGCCGGAGGCCGTTCACCCGGGGATCATCCGCAGGTCCGGTGACCTCCCCGTCGAGGGGGCATGCTGACGCGCGGCGTGCCGCAGGGGCACCCGCGGGACGGAGGCGGGCGAATGACACCGATCAGTCGTAGGGGCTTCGTGGGGATCGGTGCCTCGGTGGCGGCCGGCATGACGCTGGGCGCGGGGACGCGCACGGCGTCGGCGGCGGCCACCGCCGCGACCGGCACCATCAAGGACGTGCGGCACGTGGTGATCCTGATGCAGGAGAACCGCAGCTTCGACCACTACTTCGGACGGCTGAGGGGGGTCCGCGGCTTCGACGACCGCAGCGGTATCACCCTCGCGGGCAACCGCTCCGTCTTCGACCAGCCCAACGGCACGGGCCGCCAGTACCCCTGGAAGCTGAGCGCGACCCCGGCCGCGGGCGGGCAGGACGGCAGGACGCTGGCCCAGTGCACCGGAGACCTGCCGCACTCCTGGTCCTCCCAGCACTCCGCGTGGAACAAGGGCCGCTTGGACAACTGGGTCCCGGCCGTCGGCAGCGTCCGCTCCCTGGGCTACCTCGACCGCTCGGACCTGCCCTTCCACTACGCGCTCGCCGACGCCTACACGGTGTGCGACGCCTACTTCTCCTCCACCCTCAGCGCCACCGGGCCGAACCGCACCTACCTGTGGAGCGGCAAGGTCGACGCCGCCAGCTACGACGGTGGCGACGAGTCCGGCCTGACCTGGCAGAACTACGCCCAGGCGCTCCAGAGCGCCGGAGTGAGCTGGAAGGTCTACCAGAACGCGCAGGACAACTACGGCGACAACGGCTGCGCCTACTTCAAGGCCTTCACGAGCGCCAGGGCCGGAGACCCGCTGTACGACCGGGGCATGTCCTCCGTCCCCAGGCGCACGGGCTCCACACCGGACGACATCGCTGCCGCCATCAGGGCCGACGTCGTCGCCGGCACCCTGCCGCAGGTCTCCTGGGTCGTCCCGAACCAGGCGTTCTCCGAGCACCCGTACGCCCCGCCCGGCGACGGAGCGCACTTCGTCGACCTGGTCTACCGGGCCCTCGCGGCGGACCCGGACGTCTTCGACTCCACCGTGCTCTTCCTCACCTACGACGAGAACGACGGCTTCTTCGACCACGTGCCCCCTCCGGCCCCGCCCGCCGGAACCCCCGGCGAGTTCCTCGACGGCGTGCCGTACGGCTTCGGCTTCCGCGTCCCGATGACGGTCGTCTCGCCGTGGACACGCGGAGGCTGGGTCTCCTCGGAGGTCTTCGAGCACACGTCCGTCCTGCGATTCCTGGAGACCTGGACGACCGCCCTCGGCAAGCCCGCCCGCTGCGCCAACATCAGCGAGTGGCGGCGCAAGGTCAGCGGGGACCTGACCGGTGTCTTCGACTTCGCCCACCCCGTTCCCGGCGCGGTCACCCTGCCGGCCACGAGCGTGATCGGCCTCTCGACGTGCGGCCCGCTGCCCAACCCCGTCCCCACGAACAACGCCCTGCCCGCGCAGGAGAGCGGTACCCGCCCGTCCCGGGCGCTGCCCTACCAGCCGGGCGGGAACCTGGACCGGCTGGAGTTCGGGAGCTCTGGAAAGATCCTCGCCTGGTTCACGATGACCAACCAGGGCGCACCCGCCACCCGGGCGGCCCACTTCTCCCTCCACCCGAACGCCTACCGCGACACCACGCCGTGGCAGTACACGGTGGACGCGGGGGGCAGCGCCACGGACTACTTCAACATCGGCTCGGGGTACGGCTCCGGCGCGTACGACTTCACCATGACCGGCCCTCACCGCTTCCTGCGCCGCTTCCGGGGCGACGCCACGAAGGCGGGCAGGACGGCGGAGGCCGGCACCCGCTACGCCACCGAGCCCGGCACGGGCAAGCTCGCCCTCTACTTCTCGCTGGCCAACTCCGGTACCGCGCCGGTGAAGTTCACCATCGCCCCGAACCAGTACCGCGGTGACGGCCCGTGGACCCACACCGTCGCGGCGGGGTCCGCCGCGGAGACCTTCTTCAACGTGGTCGCCCACCAGAACGGCTGGTACGACTTCACCGTCACGGTCGATTCCGACACCACGTGGTCCCGCAGGTTCACCGGACGCCTGGAGACGGGTTCGGCCGGCGTCAGCGGCTGACCCGGGCCGCCCGCGCCGACCGTCGTGACGAAGCGCCAACTCCCGTCGGTCCGGCACCCTTTACCGGGGCCCGGCCGGGAATGTCCTGGAGACGGCCCGCTCCGTCTGGCAGAGTCGCGGCCATGGCCTCTTCTTGGTACACCCTCGTCGTGGACGCCCACGACATGTCCTCGCTCGCCCGCTTCTGGTGCGGGGTGCTGGACTGGAAGGTCGTCTACGAGGACGAGAACGAGGTGACGATCGGGGCGGACGCACGGGCCCTGCCCGGCCTCTGCTTCGTCTCCGTACCCGACTCCAAGACCGTCAAGAACCGCCTGCACATCGACCTCAGCCCCGACGACCAGGCGGCCGAGGTCGAGCGGATCGTCGCACTCGGTGCCACCCGGGCCGACGTCGGCCAGACGGACGACGTCGGCTGGGTGGTGCTGGCCGACCCCGAGGGCAACGAGTTCTGCGTACTCCGCCCGAAGGGGACGCTCCTGGACTGAGAGCCGGTCCCCCCGGGGGGCGTTCACACCGGGTCAGGGCGCCGTGTCGCCGCCGTCACGGGGGGAGTCTTCCCCGGGCGGCTGCGGCTGCGGCGCCGGTCCGGCCGGTGGCGTGGGAGCGGGACCCGGGGCGCCGTGGTACGGGGGAGCCGGAGGACCGTACGGCGCCGGCCCGTACCCGCGGGAAGGCCCGTACCCGTAGGAAGGCCCGTACCCGTAGGAAGGCATCGTCAGCCCCGCCGCCTCCGTCAGACCCTGGGCGAGGTTCTCCGTGCGCATGCGGCGGTCGACGTAGACCAGTCCCAGCAGCAGCGGTGGGAAGGTGCCCACGAAGGTCTGCCCGATCAGCTGACCGGCGATCACGATGCCGGCGACGCTGCCGAGGGTGACGAGAACGGAAGTGAGGGTCGGGTTGCTGCCGAGGTCCCCGGTGGTCAGCGCGGAGGAGAACACGCCGAGGAGCGAGAAGGGGAGCTGGACGAAGTAGGAGGCCACCCCGGCGACCAGGTAGCCCAGCATCCCTATGCCGAAGACGCGCCACCAGTCGCCGCGCACCAGGTGCGAGGAGCGGCGCAGCGCGTCGACCGGACCCTGATCCTCCAGGACCACCGCCGTCGGCGCCAGCGAGAACTTCACCCAGAGCCAGAGGGCGAGCGGTGCGGACGCGAGCAGCAGCAGGATGCTGAGCGCCATGGCCACCGCGGCACCGCCCCGGTGCCCGTCCGACAGGACGAGCAGGAGCGCCGTCGCCTCGCCGACCGCCATCAGGACGACGGGCACCACTCCGATCAGGCTGGTCAGGAGCACGGTGCCCACCATGGCCCTCAGCCGGGAGCCGGCGGTCCGCCCGACCGAGCGGAACGTCACCGGGCGGCCCAGCACGGCTTCCCGGAGCACCGCGGGCACCGCCGCCTGCACCAGGGCCATGGCGACGACGGCGACGACCATCCCGACCAGCGTCACGGCACCGAGCGCCACGATCACCGGGGTGATGTCGTCCCCGTCCACGGTGTCCGTGTCCAGGGAGGACGCCTTGATGCGTTCGAGCTGTTCGTGGACGGCGGAGAGGGCGACGAGCAGGGCGGCCACGACCACGACCGCCGCCGTGCCGTAAACCGCGGCGGTGAAGCCGAACAGCTGCTTCCAGTAACGGCCCATCGTGGTGAAGGCGCCGTTGAACATGTCCGAGAGCCGCAGGGGAGCGAGGGGTATGACCCCCGGTTCCGGGGGTGGCGGGACCCGCCGGCCGCCCCACCCCCCGTAGGCTCCCCCGCCGTACGGTGCGCCACCGTGCGCCCCGCCGCCCCACCCCGTGCCGTGCGCCACTGTCGCTCCGTGAAGTCGTCCGGTCGTCCGGCCGACGAGGCCGGACCGGCACACGGTAGCGTCCCGTCCACCGCGCTCCCCGGGGCGGTGCCCCGAAGAGCGCGACCCATCCGGCCGGTTGCTGAGACCGGTTCGCCCGGGCGGGTCCCGGCCGGTTAGGTTTCGGTCATGACCGACACGACTTCCCAGGGCTCGTCCCGCACCACCGGCGCCGTCGCCGCCGGCCTCGCCACCATCGCCGGGAACGGCGCCGTCCTCGACACGTGGTTCCCCGCTCCCGGGCTCGCCGCCGACGAGGCCGGCCCGGCCGGCACCCGGCGGCTCACCGCCGACGAGGCCGTCAACCTCCTCGGCGAAGGCGCCGCCAAGGCCGTCGGCGTGGACGCCCGGCGCGGGGTCGAGGTCGTCGCCGTCCGCACGGTCATCTCCTCGCTCGACGACAAGCCGCTGGACGCGCACGACGCCTACCTGCGTCTGCACCTGCTCTCGCACCGGCTCGTCCAGCCGCACGGCCAGAACCTCGACGGGATCTTCGGCCTCCTCGCCAACGTCGCCTGGACCTCGCTCGGCCCGGTCGCCGTGGACGATCTGGAGAAGGTCCGGCTGAACGCCCGGGCCGAGGGCCTGCACCTCCAGGTCACGTCGGTCGACAAGTTCCCGCGGATGACCGATTACGTCGCCCCCCAGGGCGTCCGCATCGCCGACGCCGACCGGGTCCGCCTCGGTGCGCACCTGGCGTCCGGCACGACCGTCATGCACGAGGGATTCGTCAACTTCAACGCCGGGACGCTCGGCACCTCGATGGTCGAGGGCCGCATCTCCGCCGGTGTCGTGGTCGGCGACGGCTCGGACATCGGCGGCGGCGCCTCCACGATGGGCACCCTCTCCGGCGGCGGCAAGGAGCGCATCGTGATCGGTGAGCGCTGCCTCATCGGCGCGGAGGCGGGCATCGGCATCGCGCTCGGCGACGAGTGCGTCGTCGAAGCCGGCCTGTACGTCACCGCCGGCACCCGCGTCACGCTGCCGGACGGCCAGATCGTCAAGGCCCGCGACCTCTCGGGCGCCTCGCACATCCTCTTCCGCCGCAACTCCGTCACGGGCGCCGTCGAGGCCCGCCCGAACAACGCGGTCTGGGGCGGGCTCAACGACATCCTGCACGCGCACAACTGAAGCCCCCACGAACCCAGCGAACAGCCCCCGGCGCCCCCGGGGGCTGTTCCGGTTCCGGGCCGGCCGCGCCGGGGGCCGACGCGACAGGGGCGCGCGGAGCGCGGAGAGTGGAAGGGGAACCTGCCCGTCCACTGGAAGGGGATGCGTCGTGCGCGCGCTCACGTACCACGGGAAGCGGGATGTCCGGGTCGAGACGGTGCCCGATCCGCGGATCGAGAAGCCGGACGACGTGATCGTCCGCATCACCTCGACCGGGATCTGTGGCTCCGACCTCCATCTCTACGAGGTGCTCGGCCCCTACCTCGACGCGGGCGACATCCTGGGACACGAACCGATGGGGATCGTCGAGGAGACCGGCCCCGAGGTCACCTCGGTGTCGCCGGGCGACCGGGTGGTCGTCCCGTTCAACATCAACTGCGGCCACTGCTTCATGTGCGGGCAGGGCCTCCAGTCCCAGTGCGAGACGACCCAGGTGCGCTCCCGCGGCATGGGTGCCTCGCTCTTCGGCTACACCAAGCTGTACGGCCAAGTCCCCGGTGGGCAGGCCGAATTCCTCCGGGTCCCGTTCGGGAACACCCTGCCGATCAAGGTCCCGCAGGGGCCGGCGGACGACCGGTTCGTCTACCTCTCCGACGTCCTGCCCACCGCGTGGCAGGCGGTGGAGTACGCGGCGATCCCTCCCGGCGGCACGGTCACCGTCCTCGGCCTCGGCCCGATCGGCGCGATGGCCGCCCGCATCGCGCGCCACCGGGGCGCCGAGCTGGTCGTGGGCGTGGACCTGGTCCCCGACCGCCTGTCCCGTGCGAGCGCCCACGGCGCCACCTGCCTGGATCTGCGCCGGTACGACAAGGGTCCCGGCGACGCGATCCGTGACCTCACCCAGGGCCGCGGCACGGACGCGGTCATCGACGCCGTCGGCATGGAGGCGCACGGTGCCCCGACGGCCAAGGCGGCCCACTGGGCGGTCGGGCTGCTGCCGGACGCCGTGGCCGAACGCCTCATGGAGACCGCGGGCATCGACCGGCTGGCGGCGGTGTACACCGCCGTCGACGTGGTGCGCCGCGGGGGCACGGTCTCCCTCTCCGGTGTCTACGGCGGCGCCGTCGACCCGCTGCCCCTGCTGAAGATGTTCGACAAGCAGATCCAGCTCCGGATGGGCCAGGCGAACGTGTGGCGCTGGGTCGAGGACATCCTGCCGCTGCTCACGGACGCGGACCCGCTCGGCGTCGACTCCTTCGCCACGCACCACCTGCCGCTGGAGGAGGGGCCGCAGGCGTACCGCACCTTCCAGCAGAAGGAGGACGGGATGATCAAGACGCTGCTGACGCCCCAGCGGTGACACCCCTCCGCCGCGTCAGCCGCCCGTCACACGCGGTGCGGCTGACGCCACTCGATCATGAGGATGGTGGCGTCGTCCGTCAGCTTGTCGTTCTGGTGGTCGAGGAGGGCGTGGATGAGCTGCCGGAGCGCCTCGGAGGCGAGCTCTCCGGCGGCGGTGGCGCGGATGATGGAGGTGGTGAAGCCGTCGAGGCCGAACTGCGAGCCACCGGGCATCCGCGCCTCCGTCACGCCGTCGGTGTAGAGGATCACGCGGTCCCCCGGCCGCAACGACACCTCGTGCACCGTCCGGGGGTGGCCGCCGAGCGTTCCGGGCGTTCCCATGGGGGGCTCGCCCGGATGTTCGAGGGCGTTCTCCAGGACCTGGTCGTCGCGGATCAGGAGGGGCGGCGGATGACCGCTGTTGACCCAGCTCAGGATGCCGCTGGCCAGGTCGAGTTGCATGGCGACGCCGGTGCAGAACTGCTCGGGGAGCCACTCCGCCAGCGCCTCGTCGATGGTCCTGACCATCTCCCTGAGGCCCGAGCCCCTGCGCCGGGCACTCCGGCAGCCGGCCATCGCGATCGCCGTGGTCAGCCCGGACGCCAGGTTGTGCCCCATCGCGTCGAGGATGACGGCGTGCAGGGTCGACTCCGTCAGCGCGTGGTCGAAGGCGTCCCCGCCGAGTGCGTAGGCCGGTTCGAGGACCGCGGTGGAGACGGCCCGGTCGTCGCCGATGGTGCGGGGCGGCAGCAGGGCCCGCAGCATCTCCGCGGGCAGTGTCATCGTGCCGGTACGAGCCTGCTGCACGAGCCGGTCACTGAACGCGCGCTTGGAGGTGATGGCCATGGCGAGGACGGAGGCGAGCGTCCTGCAGCGCTCCAGCCGGGTGCTGTCCAGCGTCTCCATGTGGATGCCGACCACGCCCAGCCGCTCCTCGCCGTCGATGAGGGGGAGCCAGACGATCAGCGTGCGGGCATCGGTGTTCTGCACCCGCAGGGACATCGCGCGGTAGGCCCACCCCGCCAGGGACCCGTCCACCGGCAGCCGGTCCTCACCGGAGAGGAGCGTCAGCTGTCGTTGCTGGAGATCCACCAGGTAGATCTCCGCGTGGCCGAGGCCGAGCCGCACGGCGTACCGGTTGACGAGGACGGACAGGTTGGTCGGGGCCGTGGTGTGCACCTCGGCGAGGAGCGCGTGCAGGACGTGTTCGCTGTCGCTGCCGGTGACGTCCTTCACCGGACTCTCCTCCGCGCCACCGGTCCGCGCGCCCCCGGGGCGCCGGTGCGGGGTGCTGTGCCGCAGGACATGGCAGGACTCCAAGGCTGGGGAAGTGCACCGGCCCGCGCGGCACCGGGCCGGAGCGGGCGGTCGTCCGTCCAGCCAAACCCCGGGGCGGCGCCCCCGCCACTTCTCCGCGCCGTCCGGTGCGGCGGACGGCGCGCCCGACGGGGCCCGCCCGTGCGCGGCCCGGCCGCGGTTCACCCGTGCGAGAGGGCGAACGACAGCAGGAAGCCGCTGGTGGTGACCAGGCCGCTCGCCAGGTGGGCGTCCTCGAACGCCTCCGGGATCATCGTGTCCGCGATCATCGCCAGGATGGCTCCGGCCGCCACGGCGGTGACGTACGCCGTCACCAGGGGGGAGAGCCCGCCGACCACGACGTAGCCGATGACCGCCGACACGGTGCAGGCCGCGGCGATGGCGCTCCACACCCCGAAGACGTACGTCCTGCCGCGGCCCGCCTCGCGCATCCCGGCCGAACTCGACAGGCCCTCCGGGATGTTGCTGATGAAGACGGCGGCCACGGTCACCAGGCTCACCGTCCCGCCGTCCGTCAGCCCGACGCCGATGACCGCCGACTCCGGTACGCCGTCCAGCAGCGCACCGAGCGCCAGCGCCATGCCGGAGCCGGCCTGCTGGGACTCGCCCGGTTGGGAGCGGACGAGCCCGGACCGCTTGCGGTGCCGGGCTCCCCGCCGGGCCAGCGCGATGTTCCCCACCGTGTAGAGCACCGCCCCCGCGGCGGTCCCGAGCACGGCCGGCGTCAGCCCCGACTGCTCGTACGCCTCGCCCACCAGCTCGAAGGAGACGGCGGACAGGAGAACCCCGGCCCCGAACGCCATCACCGAGGCGACCAGCCAGTGCGGCAACCGCCACGCGTACCCGACCCCGGCTCCCAGGAGGAGCGCCGAACCGGCCAGGAGACCCCAGCCACCTGCTTCCACGACTTCGATCATGACCCGCGCCTACCCGGTCCCGTCGCGCCGTACGACCATGGGCGCGTAAAGCGGGTCCTCAGGGCGACCGGGTCAGTTCGTTGAGCAACTGCCGTGTCTCCACCAGGAGTTCCCCGCTCACGGCTGCCGCCTCGCCCTTCTGGAGGTGGAAGGTGCCGGCCAGGGAGCGCATGGAGTCCCACGCCCCGTCGGCCGCCGTCGTGTCGCGCTCGCCGGCGCGGCCGCTGCCCGGGAAGAGCGGCGCGGCCGCCTGTTCGCAGACCCGCGCCGTACCGTCCAGCACGTCCGCCAGGTCGGCGAGGTAGCGCGGGGACGGACCCGGGAGCTCCGCGTCGTCGCCACCGACGCCGCTCAGCGTCCGCGTGACGGCGAGGACGCGCGAGGACACCCGCCCCCACCGCATGTCCTCCGAGACGGGCGGAGGCGGTGGGCCCGTGCGCCGCAGTCGCCTGGCGGGATTCAGCCGGGCTCCCTCCATCGCCCAGGAGCGGGCCTCCGCCACCCCCTGGAGGGACAGCGCGAGGCGCGTGGCCTCGCCGTGCCAGCTCGCCGCCCCGTCGAGTCCGTCCTCCTCGCGCAGACCGCGCGCCATGGTGTCGAGCAGCTCCGAGGTGCCCCGGGCGAAGCGGCCGAGCCGGTCGCGGACGCTGCGCAGATGGACGGGAGGCAGCACCAGCGCGTTGACCGAGATGCCCACCACCGCTCCGATCACGGTCTCCAGCAGCCGGTGTCCCACCGTGGCGGCACTGGACGAACCGGCGGTGATCACGAAGAGCGCCGTGGTGGCCCCGAAGAGGCCCTGCTCGCCGAACCGGCGGTAGGTCCCGATCAGGGTCATGAACGGCACGGTGAGCAGCATCGCCGCCATGGTCTGGTCCCGGGTGATCGCCATCGCCGCCGACGCCCACACCGTGCCGAGGGCGATGACCGCGCACTGCTGCAGACCCGTCCGCAGCGACCGGTACACCGTGCCGCAGACCAGGGCGACCGCCGTCCAGGGGGCCAGCAGGGCCATCGGGGCGTGCAGCCACCACCCCGTCAGCGCCCAGGCGACGATGGCCGCCCCGGCGGCCTTGAGGGACCGGACGAGTGTGTCCCGCTCCGGCCCCGCCTCCTCGAACGCGCTGTGCACGGACCGGCGCACCGCCGCCCACTCCCGGCCCGCCCACCGCCCCGCCGCCGACCTCCGTACGTCCCACGCCAACGGGTCCACTCTCCCCTCGGGCCGGCCGCCCCGGGGCCGTCCCGGGGCTCGTGCCTCTCGCTTCCGGAGCGTTGCCCCGGGAGTGAGGAGGAAACCCGTGCCCGCCGCTCCGGGTTCAGCCGTGCGGGAGCCGGAGCCCGGCGAGGGCCTTCCGCAGCTCGTCGACGGTGCCGCGGTCCGCGGCGAGCAGCGGTTCCCGCACCGGGCCCAGGTCGAGCAGCGCCTTGGCCGTGACGGTGCCCGGCAGCCCGGACGCCATCATCAGCGCGGTCAGCCGCGCGGTACGGGCGTTCAGCCGGGCGGCCTCACCGGTGCGCCCCGCGTCGAAGGCGTCGAGCGGCGCCCGCATCGGACGGGGCGCCACGTTGGCGACCGTGCTCACGTACCCGGCGCCCCCGATCGCGTACAGGGGCAGGTTGAGCTCCTCGCAGCCGGAGTAGTACGCCAGCCCCGTGCGCGAGAGCACCTCGGTGGTGCCGAGCATGTCGTACGCGCAGTCCTTCACCGCCACCACGCGGGGATGCTCCGCGAGCCGGAGCAGACTCCCGGTCCCGATCCTGGTGCCGGTGCGACCGGGGATGTCGTACAGCATCAGCGGCAGCCCGGTCGACTCGGCGACGCGCAGGAAGTGCGCCTCCACGGCCTCCCGCGGGGGCCTGCTGTAGTAGGGGGTCACGACGAGCAGTCCGTCCGCGCCCGCCTTCTCGGCGTCGCGGGCCAGCTCCACGGTGTGGCGGGTGTCGGCGCTGCCCACGCCCGCCAGGACCGGCACCCCCTCGCCCACCGCCTCCCGCACGGCCCGCACCAGCGCCGACTTCTCGGCGTCCGTCGTGGTGGGTGACTCCCCGGTGGTACCGCTGAGGACGAGACCGTCGCACCCCTCGCGGACCAGGGCGGCGGCGTGGGCGCCGGCCGCGTCCGGATCGAGGGCGCCGGAAGCCGTGAACGGGGTGACCATCGCGCAGAGCGCACGGCCGAAGGGCCGGATCGTGTCGGTCGTCATGGTGGCAGTCTCGGGAGCTCCCGCCGCCGGGTCCAGCACGGAGTGCTTGCCGCGACGATGTAGCGGAGCTGAACGATGGGCGGCACCGGCCGTGCAGGCGCCGCACCCGCGCGGTGGCGCCCCGTCCCGGGGGCGCCGAACCAGCGGGGGCGTGGCTGCGTCTCACCTGGTCCGGAAGGATCGCGGCAGACCGTCGGGGGAGTGCGTGCGCACACGTGCGGGTGAACGGATACGGCGGGGGAGCGGCGCGGCGGCGCTGCTCGGGGCGGGGACCTGGGTCCTGGCGGGGGCGTGCGCCCTGACCGGGTGCGCGGGGGCTTTCGTACCTGCGGGGGAGGGCGAGCCGGGACGGCCGCCGGCCGCCACCCGCGCGCCGGAGACGGGGCAGCCGTCGGGTGGGCCCGTCGCGGCTGAGACCCCCGGCCCCTCCGCCGTCCCGTACGGCGCCACACCGTCCTCCGCCACGCCGCCCTCCGCCACGCCGGCCCCGGCCGGCGACTGCCCCGCCTCCGGCGGCCGGGTGGAGATGGGGCCGGTGGAGACCGCCCTGTTCGCCCGGGCCGTCGTGCTGACCCTCGTCAACTGCGGTACCGCGCCCTACCCGGTCGACGGATACCCCTCGGTCCGGGTGCTGGACGAGGACGGCGACCGGCTGCCGGTACCGGTCAACCCGGGCCGTTCGATGTTCGGAGACGACCTCGGACCCGAGGCGGTGACGCTGGAGCCCGGCGGGACCCTGAAGGCCGTCCTCGCCTGGGTGTCGACCGCGGAGGGCGGCGAGCTGATCGAGAGCGACGCACTGGAACTCGCCGCCGCCCCGGACGCCGGAGCGCGCACCTTCCCACTGGTGGGACACGACCTCCGGCTGATGGACGAGCTGAACATGACCGCCTGGCGCCGGACCGTACCGGGCTGAGCGAAGGGGGCTCCCCCTGCGTGAGGCGCCCGGCGGGGGCGGTGAAGCGTCCGAGGGCCGTCCCGGACACCCCTTAGGCTTGGGCGGCCTGAACCGTGTACGCACCCGTACACCCGAGCACGCGCCGAGGAGAACCCCCGATGTCCGCAGAGCGTCCCACCCTGCCGCCGGTGCGGCTCCCCGCCGAGGCCGAACTGGCCAGGGACGCCCTGGTCGCGCCGCTGCTCGTGCGGGCCGTACGCCTCGCCCGCTGGGCCGGGCCCGCCACGCGCGTCGGCGCCGGGGGCGAGCTCGCCGAGGCGCAGCTCCCCGAGGCCGCCGCTCACCTCGGCCTCCCCGCCGACGAGGACGGGGCCGCCCTCGCCAGCGAGGCCTGGCGCCTCGCCGTCGACACCGGACTGGTGGAGGTCACCGACCCCGCGGACGGTGACGGTGAGGCCGCGGAGGGCACGGACACGGCCGAGGGCACGGCCACCCAGGGGGAGAGCCTCGCCCTGCTGACCGCGGGATCCCCCGGGGACGTCCTCGCCATCTGGCTCGACGGCCTGGAGGCCGCCTTCGCCGACGCCACCGCCCCGGTCTTCGACGACTTCGCCGACCTGGTCGGGGAGGACGGATCGGTCGACTTCGGCGCCCTGGACTGGGACCCCGAGGCGGAGGCCGAGTTCCTCGAGGGCGTTCTGGGCAACCTCTACCTGCTCACCCTCTCCGAGGGGGGACCGGGGGACGGGCCCGTCCCGCTGCCCGCCCTCGCCGCCTCCATGATCGTCCCGGACGACATGGGCGAGCCCACCGACGACATCCTGGAGCAGGTGTCGGAGGCGATGATGCGGTTGGACGACCAGTTCCGGGTGCTGGAGCCGATCGGCCTCGTGGAGTACCACCCGGTCGACGAGACGCTGATGACCGAGGAGGGCGAGACGACGGCCGCCGGTCCCGGGGACGAGGAGGACGTCAGCCGGTACGGCATGGTCAGGCTCACCCCGCTCGGCCTGTACGGCATCCGGTCCCGGATGCTGGAGGCGGGCGTGGACGCGCCCGCCGTCGGCGACCTCGCGGACAAGGACGCCGCCACCCTCCTGGACGGCATCGCGTACTACCCCGAAGCCGCCGCCCAGACGGAGATCGGGCTGTGGATCGCCGGACGCGGGGACGCGGACACCGTCGCCACCGCCGCCGACCTCCTCGCCGCGGCCCGGGGCGGCGATCAGGGCGCCCCGCTGCGCCGGCTCCACTGCCAGCAGGCGCTCGCCCTGACCGGCCCCGGATCGGAACCGGCCCTGCGCGCGGTGCTCGACGACCCTGAGCTGGGCGGACTCGCCCGGGTCTGGCTCGCGGAGCACGGCGCCGAAGACGTCCCGGCGCCGCCGGAGTCCATGATCTTCTGGCTGGCCGTGGACACGCTCGCCGCCCAGTTGGACGCGGACGGCGAGCTGGCGGAGCTGCAAGGGCTCGTGGAAGGCCTCTCCGGCCGGCACAGCGGTTTCTTCGACGAGGTCTGGCGGGTCGACCACCCGGCGACCGCCGAGGTGCTGGACGCCATGGGCCGGCTGCACAGTGACAAGAAGAAGGCGAAGGAGGCGCGCAAGGCCGCCTTCAAGGCCCGCTCCCGCGCGTACTCCTGACGGACCGTCGGATGCCGTCCCGCCGTGGGGACGGCATCCGACGAGGCCGCGGGGGGTGCGCCCGGTGTGCGGAGCGGCCGGCCGGGGCGAGCGGTGCCGTCCGTTGCACCGCAAGGATGTGGCTGTACGTCGCCCGGAGTTCACCTGCCGTTGTCCCTGGCCCGCGACGGTGGGCGCGCCAACCACAGGACACCGCGCAGGAGCCCGCCATGTCGTTCACCCGCAGGGAATTCACCCGACAGTCCGCCCTCACCGGCGCCGGAATCGCCCTCACCGGCGTGGTCGGGACCCTCGCCACCGCCCCCGGCGCTCTCGCCGCCGAGCACGACGGGCAGCGTCACGGCGGACACGACGACCACGACGGCCGTGGTGACCACGGCCACCACCACTCCAAGGCCCCCGGCTACGGCCCGCTGATCGCCGACCCGAAGGGCATCCTGGCGCTGCCCGCCGGATTCTCGTACCGGATCATCACGCACAGCGGTGTCACCAAGCTGGAGTCCGGGGAGACCACCCCCTCCAACCACGACGGCACCGCCGCCTTCGCGGGCCCGCGCGGCGTCACCCTCCTCGTCAACAACCACGAGCTGAGCGGTACCCGTGCCGGCTGGGCGCACCCCGTCCCGCTCACCGAGGGCCTCGTCTACGACCCGGTCGCCGCCGGTGGCTGCACCGTCGTCGAGACCCGCACCGGCGGCCACACCGCCGAGTGGGTCGGCATCGCCGGCACCTCCACCAACTGCGCGGGCGGCGCGACCCCGTGGGGGACCTGGCTGACCTGCGAGGAGACCGAGGACCGGGCGGGCAAGAACGGCCTCCTCAAGGACCACGGCTACGTCTTCGAGGTCGACCCGTACGACAAGCGCGCCAACCGCGACCCGCGCCCGATCAAGGCATTCGGCCGGTACGCCCACGAGGCGGTCGTCATCGACCCGCAGCGCGGCCACGCCTACCTCACCGAGGACGCCTCCACCCCCAACGGGCTGCTCTACCGCTGGGTGCCGCCGCAGGGCTTCAAGCACGGCCGCGGCAAGCTGCGCACCCTCGCCGACGACGCCGGTGTCCTCCAGGCCACCAAGTGCTTCGACAAGAACGGCGTCTTCGTCGACGACCTCTCCCGCGCCACCAGGATCGGCACCGTGTACGGCGTCGACTGGGTCGACGTGCCGGACCGTGACGCCAGGACCGTCTCCGTGCGCAAGCAGTTCACCGACACCGAGGTCACCCGCGCCCGCAAGCTCGAAGGCATGTGGTGGAGCGACGGCGGCGTCTACATCGTCTCCTCGTTCGCCCGCTCGGAGAGCCCCGTCCAGCACGACGGCCAGGTCTGGTTCTACGACACCAAGCGCCGCACGCTGACGCTGAAGGTGCTCCTCGGCGTCAACGCCGACCCCTCGAAGGACGGCGCCTTCGACGGCCCGGACAACATCACCGTCTCGCCCTACGGCGGCCTCGTCATCGCCGAGGACGGCGAGGGGGTCCAGCACCTCTTCGGGGCGACCGACAGCGGGGTCACCTACCCCATCGCCCGCAACGAGCTGAACGACGGCACCCCCGAGGCGCCGGTGTACAGCGAGTTCACCGGGGTCACCTTCTCGCCCGACGGCAAGACCCTCTTCGCCAACATCCAGACCCCCGGCATCATGCTCGCCATCACGGGCCCCTGGAAGCGTCAGCCGAACAAGCACTGACCCCGGCGCCGAGCCCGTCACCCCTCCGGGGGCGCCGACCGTTCCGGCGCCCCCGTGCGGCCCGGCCCGTCACCCGCGTCCCGCCTCGCGCAGCAACGCCCGCGCCCGCTCCGCCCGGCGTGCACCCGCCGGGTACGGCAGGGTCCCGGCGAGGGTTTCGGCGCGGGCGAGCTCCCTGGCACCCTCCCTCTCCAGGGCGAGGCGGGAGAGGGAGACGCCGAGGGCGATCCGGGCCTCCACCTCGGCGAGGCGCTCTCCGGTGCGCTCGGACCGTGCCACCTCGGCGCGGGCGAGGCGCAGCGCGCTCTCGGGGCGGCCCGACAGGAGTTCGGCCCAGGCCACCAGGACCGGGGCGTCGCCGGTGTGGCCGGAGAGGGCGCGCAACGCGTCGTCGGGGCGGCGGGCGCGCAGGGCGAACTCGGCGCGGGCGGTGCGTACCTCGTACGCGGCCTGGCGGTCGCCGCCCGCGGCGGCGGCCGCCCCCGCGCGGTCCAGCAGCGCCGTCGCCTCCGCCGGGTGGCCGAGGAACGCCCGTACCCGGGCCATCGTGGCCAGCGCGTACGGAAGACACCAGGCTTCGTACGCCTCCGCGCCCGCCACGGCCTGTTCGGCGAGGGCGCGGGCCTGTTCGGGTTCTTCGAGGAGCAGACGCAGTTCGGCGAGGTTCCCCCGTTCGAACGCGGCGGCCGTGGGATCGCCGGACTGCTTGGCCAGCCCGAGGGCGCGGGAGCCGATCTCGACGGCCTCGCGCAGCCGGCCGGCCCGCCGTGCGTTCTCCCGCAGCGTCGACAGGACCGTACCGAGCAGCGTGGGGTCCCCGTAGGCCTCGGCCGGTGCCAGGGCCCGGTCGCCCGCCGCGCGCGCCCGGTCGAGGTGGCCGGCGAGCCCGAGGTTGGCGGCCCGCAGGCCGAACGCGCGGGCCGCCAGGCCCTGTCCGCGGATCCCGGTCACGTTCCGGGCGGCCGACAGAGCGTCGAGGGCGGCCTGGGCTCCCGCCGTGTACCGGCCCTGGACGCAGCGGACGAGGGCCAGGGCGAGGAAGTGGCCGGCTGCCGGCTCCGGCGCGGTGTCCGCCGCCACCGGATGGTCCCGCAGGGTACGCAGGGCGGTGTCCGGGCCGCTCGTCTTCGCCAGCGTCTCGGCGAGCAGCGCCGCCGCGAGGACCGCGTCGTCGTGATCGCCGCGCCGCTCGAACTCGGCCAGGGCGAGCCGTACCGCGTCGGCGGCCTGTTCGAAGTGACCCATCCTGCGCAGGACGCGGGCGTGCGCGACCCGGGCGCGGGCCGCGTCGACGTCCAGGCGGGCCACCAGGTCGCGGTAGTAGCGGTCGGCGGCGTCGTTGGCGTACAGCGCGGCGGCCCGCTCGGCTGCCCGGCGCAGGTACTCGGCGGCGCGCGGGTCGTCGGCGCGCGCGAAGTGGGAGGCGAGGGTGTCGACGGCGTCGGGCCGCCGCCGCTGGACCGCCTGCGCGAACGCGGCGTGCAACTGCCTGCGCCGGACCACGGCCAACTGCTCGTAACAGGTCAGCCGGACGAGCGGATGGCGGAAGGCGACCCCTGCCTCGGGGCGTCCGGCCACCACCACCTGGCGTTCCTCGACGAGCGAGGCGGCGATGGCGCGCTCCAGGGCGTCCGCCGCCGCAGCGCCGGAGACCGGCGGATTCAGTCCGTGCCCGGCGACGTCGAGCAGTTCGGAGAGGGCGGTGTCACCGCCGGCCACCGAGAGCGCCTCGACCACGCGGCGCGCGTCCGTGTCGAGCCGTTCGAGCCGCTCGGCCACCAGGTCCCGCACCCCCTCGGGGGCGAAGTCACCGCTGTTGCCACGAGGCAGGTCGCGGGCGAGTTCGAGGGCGAAGAGCGGATTGCCGAGGGAGAGTTCCCACACCCGGTGCGCTCCACCGTCCTGCTGCGCCCCGCCACCGGCGTCCCGTACCACCGCCAGGCACGCTTCCTTGTCCAAGCGCCCCAACTCCTCCCGCACGGCCAGACGCTGGCGTGTCAGTGAGGCGACGGACGAGCGGCGCGCGTCGCCGTCGAGAAGCTCCTCCTCGCGATAGGTCGCCAGGAAGCGCAGCGCCGTACCCCGCTGTACGGCCCGCCGGGCCAGATGGCCGAGGAGTTGGTAGGAACCGGAGTCGGCGCTGTGCAGATCGTCCAGCACCACCAGCACCGGGCGGACCGCCGCCAGATCGCCGAGGAGAGCCGTGCTCGCCCGGAACAATCGGTCCCGCTCCTCCTCGGGACTGCGTTCCCCCGTCGGCCCCACCTGCCCCAGGGACGGCAGGAACGCGGCCAGTTCCGGGTACTCGGCGCCGACCCGGGCCCGCTCCGCCGGGCTGTGCTCGGCGAGCCAGCCGTCGAGCGCCTCCGCGAACACCCCGTACGGCGTGTGCGCTCCGGCGTCCTGGCCGCCGCCCCAGAGCACGGCCGTACCCGCTGAGGTGGCCCGCCGCGCCACCTCGCCGACCAGGCGGGTCTTCCCCACCCCCGCCTCGCCGGTGAGCAGGACGACCGGTGGTCCCTGAGCCGCGAGGAGGCGGCCGAGCACCGCGTCCCGGCCCCGCAACGGGGGCGCGGCCGCGGCCCGCAGCGGGGCCGGCAGGAGGGGGGTGGCGGGTACGGGCGCGGGTGCGGCGGCCAGCGCGGCCCGGTGCAGACGCTCCGTCTCCGGCGCTGGACGCACTCCGAGTTCGGTGTCGAGCGCCTCGCGGCACACGTGGTACTGGTGCACGGCCCGACGCCGGAGCCCTTGGCGCAGCCACGCCTCGATGAGGACGCGGTGGGCCAGTTCCTCGGCAGGGCTGCCGGCGAGCACCTGCTCGGCGGCGGCCGCCGCGTCGGCCGCCGCGCCCCGTTCCAGGTGTTGCCGGGCGAGCCGGAGCAGCAGTTGTTCGCGCAGCAGGGTGAGTCGTCCGCGCCGGTCGTCGGCCCAGCGCGCGTACCTGTCCTCCGGAAGCAGTTCGCCGGTGAACCTGCGGAGCGCGGCGGACAGTTCGTTCACCCCGCCGTCGCCGAGGGCGGTGCGGGCCGAGGACTCCGCCTCGTCGGCGTCGATCCACACGGTGGCCGGATCGAGATGGAGGAGCGCCCCGTCGGAGACCAGGTAGGAGGAGGTGGAGCGCGGGGCGAGTTCGGGTTCCAGGGCGCGGCGGGCGGCGTGCAGGGCGACGCGCAGGCTGCCGGCGGCGGCCTTCTGATCGGCGTCGGGCCAGCAGACGGCCACGGCCTCCTCGCGGTGGAGACGGTGGCCGGGGACGACGGCGAGCAGCTTCACCAGCGCGCGGGCGCCGGGGCGCGGCCACCGGTCGGCGAGCGCGGGACCGCCGTCGCGGGTGACCCTGAACCCGCCGAGCAGGTGCAGGCGCAGCAACGGCGCCGCGGAAGCGGTGCTGTCCGGTCGTCGCGCGTTCATCAGGATGCACTGTAATCGAACACGTTGTGGACCCCCCGGGCGAGGCCCGGGGGGTCCGTGCACGTCAGGGCGTCAGCCCGTGGGTCAGGAGAGCTTGTACGTGGCGACCTGGTGGATGCCGTTGTCGTCGACCAGGTAGCGACCGCCGAGGTCCTCGGCGAGCCGGTCCGAGCCGTAGTCGTCACCCTGGAGCGAGAGCACCTCGTCGGTGCCGTCGCCGTCGAGGTCGGCCGCGAGGAAGTTCCGGGCGCCGATCAGGTCCGCGTCGCCGAGGGACGACTGGAAGGACTGGCCGCTCTCGAAGAAGTACGCGTCCCCGGCGTAGGCGGCGATGGAGCCCTCACTGCCGGCGATCAGCAGCTTCCGGCCACCGGGTCCGGTGGCGAACGCGCCGTTGTAGGTCTGCCCGATCACCGAGGCCAGAGCGTCCTCGGTGCCCTCGCCGGAGAACCTCCGGAAGGACGAGGTGCCCGCCTGGTAGAGGCTGCCGTTGTCGGTGAAGAAGCCGCCGTGCGTCCACAGGCCGCCCATGGTCGTGGCGTGCACGACCTTGCCGGTACGGCCGTCGCGGATCTCCATGTAGGTGTGCGGGGAGCTGGAATCGGTGGAGCCGACGCCGGCCTGCGACTGGATGTCCCAGGTGTAGACGACCGCGTGGCCGTCCGCGTACGGGATCTCCGGGGAGGCGAAGGTGCCCTTGTACGTCAGCGCGGCGTGGATGACCCCGTCGGTCGACACGGCCGGTACCTCCGGAGCGATGCTCCACTTGGTCCTGCCGGTCTTGGCGTTGAGCGCGACCGCGTTCGCCCCCGGGTCGGCCAGGCCGAGCGAGCCGGCCTTGGAGTACGAGGTGTAGACCTTGCCGTCCTGGACCGACGCATCGGAGAAGACCACGTCGCCCAGGTCCTTGGGCGCTGTGTAGGACCAGATCCTGTGCCCGTCGCCGTAGTAGGCGTTCAGGGTGTTCGTCGGGACGACGATGTCCTGCTCGCCGTCACCGTCGAGGTCGGCGAGCTTCACCGAGTGGACGAACCGGCCGCCGCTGTCGATCGTGGCCAGCGTCTTGCCGGTCCTGGCGTTGAGGACGACCACGGCGGAGTCGGCGGCGACGACGATCTCGTCCTTGCCGTCCCCGTCGACGTCACCCTTCTGCATGTCGTGCACCGCACCGGGAACCGTGGCACGCCACAGCTTCTCGGGCTTGCCGGAGACGAGCGACGGACCGGAGTAGGCCCACACGCCGTTCGACGAACCGGCCATCACCACGTCGGACGTGCCGTCCTTGTCCACGTCGGCGGTCTGTGCGTAGGAGATGTCCGCCCGGAGCGGCGTGATGCTCTGCTGGTTGCCGTTGCCGAGCTTGAACGTACGGATGTTCTGGCTCTGGTCGACGACACGGACGTGGGTGCCCGTGGCGTCGGTGAAGACGTCCTGGTACATCGGCGCGCCGGCGAGACCCTTGTTCTGCCAGACGAGGGCACCCTTGCCCGAGTACACGGTCGTCGAGGCGAAGCGTCCGCCACCGGCGTTCTGCGACCCGGCGATCATGCGGTCGTCGTCACCCGCGACGACGAGCTTGCCGTCGGCGACCTGGAGACGCCAGACGCTCGGCCCGTCCTGGTTGTTCCCGGCGTCGCGCTTGGTCGTCTGCGACCAGAGCGGCTTGCCGGGGGCGTCCCCGCTCACCACACGTACCGTGTTGGCGTTCACCTGGAGGTAGTTGTCCAGGGAGGACTCGGCGACCGCGTACTCGTCGCCCGCCTTGGCGGTGAGGTCACCGACCGTCAGGGCGGTGGGCAGCACGTTGACCCGGCTGTCCAGCGTCGTACGGTTGCCGGTCTTCAGGTCGTACGCGGCGACCTCGTACGTCACCGCGTCGTTGACGTCGGACTGCTCGACGGCGACGAGCCGCTTGCGGCCGGCGTCGACGCGCAGCTGACGGCTGTAGAGCAGGCTGTCGGTCCGCCAGGTGACCGAGCCGTCCGCCACGTTCAGGGCGAGGGTGTGACCCCGGCCCTCCACCGTGCTGGACATCGCGCGGTCCCAGGAGACGGCGACCTTGCCCTTGCCGAGGTCCTGGATGTCGCCCCAGGCGGCGTCGCCCGCCTCACCGGTGTCGTACGTCCACGTGGACGACGGGGTCAGCTTGCCGTCCGCCGGGGAGAAGCGGATGCCGTACAGCTTCGCCGTGTCGGACGCCGGCGCGTTCATGTTCATCCGGGGCGCGTCGGCGACGAGCAGCGTACCGTCGACGATCTTGACCATGGTCGCGTAGTCGTACAGCTTCGACCACACCGTCCTGCCGGTCTTTCCGTCGAGGATGGTCACGAAAGTGCCGTTGGGCAGCGACGAGCCCGGCGAGGTGAACGGCCGGTAGGACGCGATGCCGACGCTTGCCGAGAAGACGATGTCGTCGACGCCGTCACCCGTCAGGTCACCCGTGGAGTAACCGGAGTCGGACGACGGAGTGAACGGCGAGACCGCGTTGTACCCCATCATGATCCGCACCGGGAACGGCTCGGGCTGCCACGGTCGCAGCGGCTTGACCTGCCAGTCCGCGTAGTACGAGGTGTTGGTGCGCTCCCACACGGACTCGCCGTCGGCGGCGTGCAGCTGCACGTTGCCCCGGCTGTGGACGGTGAAGTAGTCGCCGTTCTCGCCGACGGGCACGGTCGCGCCCATGCCCCGTACGCCCTCCAGGGAGGAGGTGCCGGTGAAGGTGACCGGGGCGACGGAGTCGGTGGCGGCGTCGGTGGACGCGCCGTCCAGCGAGGAACCGGAGCCGGAGGGCGTCGCGTCCGTGCCGGCGCCGGACGCGGGCGCGTCCTCGGCCTGGGGGCTGACCTGGTTCCCGGCCGCGTCACCGTACGGGTCGAGGGCGACATCGGCGGTCAGCTGCTGCGCCTGGGCGGCCGTCAGCTTCAGGACGCCGTCGCCGTCGTCGGCGGCCAGGGCCTGCGGGGCGATGCTCAGGCAGAGCCCGGCGGCGACCAGGGCGGAGGCGAGCTGGACGCCCCGCCGCGAGTGGAGGGTTCTCATCACTTGGCTCCCTGCGTGAAGCGGATGGCCGAACCGGCGGTGAGGACCGACTGGTTGCAGGCGTACTGGAGGGCGTCGGTGCCGGCCTGGTTCTGGATGCCGACGGTGGCACCCGCACCCAGGTCCGCGACCGACTTGTACTGGAGGGTCACCGCGCCGGTGGCCTCGTCGAAGACCGCCTCGAAGGTGGCGCGCCCGGTGGTGCCGTTCGCGTAGGCCGCGTCGTTCCAGACGACGGCGAACCTGCGGCTGCCCCTGGTGCCGGTGGTGGCGGTCTGGACGGACGACTTCCTGTCGAGCGTCAGGTCGTCCCAGAGCGGGGCGATGAAGCCGTTGGGGTTGTACTCGGTCGGCAGCGTGGTGTTCGCGTAGTCACCGATGCGCGGAGCCAGGAAGTTGAGCATGCCGTCGGTGGTGACGGAGGTCGTGGAGTACGAGACCCCGTACAGCTTCACCGGGAAGGGCAGCGGAATCGTCGCGGCGTCCTCGTCACCGGTCAGGGCGACTTTCTTCGCACCGGCGATCCACGAGTACGCGACCGGGGCGCAGCTGTTGCCGGCGGCGTCGGTACGGGCCGGGACCCGGACGTCCTTGGTCAGGTCGGCGGCGGCGACGGTGGCGGAGCCGGTGAAGACGCCGTTGCACAGGACCGGAGCGGTCGGCTTCACGGTCAGGGTGTAGGAGCCCTCGGCGACCTTCGGCAGGGTGTACGTGCCCTTGGCGTTGGTGACCACCGAGGGGACCGGGGAACCGGTCAGCTCGACGGTCGCGCCGGGCAGGGCCTTGCCGGTGACGTCCAGGACGGTACCGGTGACCTTGTGCGAGGCGACGGCGGAGAGCGAGACGTCCTGCGCCAGGGTCTGGTTCTCGGTGATCCCGACACCGGCGACGTGGGCGGTCGCGTAGCCGTAACCGCTGAGCGCGAAGTCGTAACGGCCCGGGTTGAGCGACAGGCGGTACGTGCCCTCGGGGCCGGTGGTGACCGTGCGGGTGCCGTAGGTGGCGTTGGTGGCCTTGACGACCACGCCGGAGAGCGCGGCGCCGGTTGCCTTGTCGGTGACCTTGCCGCTGACGGTGCCGGCGGTGTGCGGGGCCCTGTCGACGGAGGCGAGGATGTCGAGCTTGCCCTCGCCCCAGACGTTGTTCATGCCGGCGGTGCCACCGCAGTGGGTGTCGTCGACGTCACGGGCGCCCTGGTCGAGCAGGTCCCGCGTGCCCTGGATGTCACCGATCAGCGAGGGTGCCGCCGACCAGAGCAGGGCGGCCGCCCCCGCGACGTGCGGAGTGGCCATCGAGGTGCCGTTCTCCGTGTTGTACGAGGAACCCGGCCACGTCGACTCGACGTTCACGCCCGGCGCCGAGATGTTCGGCTTCTGCGACCCGTCGACCAGCGACGGGCCGAAGCCGGAGAAGGACGCGATCCTGCCCTGAGCGTCGTAGGCGCCGACGCCGTAGGAGGTCACCTGGGAACCGGGGGCGTGCGCGGTGGAGCAGGTGGTGCCGTCGCCGTCGTTGCCGGCCGCGAACGCCTCGAAGATGCCCGCGGAGTTCCAGGCCTCGACGATGTCCTGGTAGAACGTCGTGTCGTCGCCGCCCCAGGAGTTGTTGACGATGTTCGGCGCCATGTCCGGGCGAGGGTTCTGCCCGTTGTGGTCGGTCGGGGCGAGAATCCACTGACCGGCGGCGAGCAGGTACTCGTCCGAGCACTGGCTCGACTCGCACCCCTTGGCGGCGATCCACGTGGCGTCCGGTGCGACGCCGATGCCGTTCTTGCCGACCATCGTGCCCATGGTGTGGGTGCCGTGGCCGTTGTTGTCGCACGGGGTGCCGTCGGCGGCGCACGTCCCGGAGGGGTCGTAGAAGTTGTAGTCGTGCGTGAACGTGCCGTCGCCGTTGTTGCCCCGGTACTGGGCTACCAGGTCGGGGTGGTCGTACTGCACGCCCGAGTCGACGCTGGCGATGACGATGCCCTCGCCCCGGTCGCCGTACTGGTTCCACACGTCGTCGGCGTTGATGTCGGCGACGCCCCACTCGGGCGCGGTGTCACCGTTCGCGGAGGAGTCCGTGGCGCCCTTGACCGAGGAGCCGGTGCGCGCCTCGGTGATCTTCGCGTCCGACGTCTCGGTGTCGTCCAGCCGGTAGTGCCGCTCCGGGACGATGCTCGCGACGTCCGAGCGCTCGGCCAGCTGATTGATCAGGTTCTGGTCACCGGTGACCTTGACGGTGTTCGCGATCCAGTAACCTTCGTGGCTCACCTTTTCCTCGTCGAGGAAAGAGCTGAGCGACTTCTGGCTGGACTTGGCGTGCGCGCGCAGCTTGCCGTAGGCGGCCTCGGCCCGAGCGGCGTGGGACTTCTGCTTCTTGGCGGAGGACAGGTCCGCCCGGTCCTTCAGCATGACGAAGAAGGTCGCCTCGCCACCACCGTCGACGGCGTTCAGCAGGGCGGAGTCGATCTTCGGGGACGGCGCGGCGTCGGCGGCGGCCGCCGGGGGGCCGATCAGCAGACCGGCGGTGGTGAGCGCGGCGGCCACCAGCGCGGCGGATCTGCGCCGGGACGATCGGGGCAGGTGCATCGGGGGTGCTCCTCCAAGGACGGTACGGGGGAGCCCGGACGTTAGAGAGGCACCGTTACTCAGGCATTACAGCTCGCGGTGGCGTCCGGCCGGGCGTGACACCGGGCAGGGCGCGGCGCCCGGCCGGGTGGGCACCGCGCGAGGGGCGGCACGCCCGACCGGGTACGCGCGGCCGGGCGTTCTCGCGGGCCGCCGGCCGTCTGCCCGGACCCGGTGCCCCTGCCGCCGGCGATCCGCCGGACGCACCCGGGCGCGGGCGAACCGCCACACCTTCGGGTTCGTTTCGGGCCCGGTCTCCGGAGCCGCGGGGCGCTCGGAAGCGCGCCGCGGCGGCTACCGGCCCTGGTCGCGGCCGCATCACGAATGCGGCACTACTCGGCCGAGGGCGGGAACGGGCATGGCGCCGGGCGGCCGGGTGGCGCATACTCAAGGTAATGAAACAGTCAGCCGGATCCCGGCGTCACCTGCCTTCCAGTCCCTTCAACCGCCCGGCCCAGGCGGCCCCACCGGTCGAATGCTTCGACGTGGGCGACCGGGTGTCACACGACCAGTTCGGCCTCGGACGGGTTCTCGCTGTCGAGGGCGACAACGACGCAGTCCTCATCGACTTCGCCGGGCGTCAGGGGAGGATCCTGAGCCCGTACTCCAAGCTGACCAAGCTCTGAGGGTGCCAGGGCGTGTCGGACGGACATGCCCTCGGGCACGAGCCGCCGTCCCGCCGGAGGGCATCCGGAACCGGGGCACCTGAGAGTCTCAGGTGCCCCGGAGCCGTGTCCGGGGCGGGACAGGGGTCAGAGAGCGGCGGAGGCCGGCTTCACCATGCCGCGCACGGTGCGTGACTTCACGTACTCGCCCATGGCGGTCATCTCCCACTCGCCGGAGAACTGCCGGATGAGCTTGGCCATCATCACGCCGGTCTGCGGCTCCGTGTTGCTGAGCTCGAACCGGACCAGCTCCTCGCCCGTCGCCGCGTCGATGAGGCGGCAGTACGCCTTCGCCACCTCGGTGAACTTCTGGCCGGTGAAGCTGTTCACCGTGAAGACGAGTCCCGAGGCTTCGGCGGGGATACGGCCGAGGTCGACGACGATCACCTCGTCGTCCCCGGCGCCCTCACCGGTGAGGTTGTCCCCGGAGTGCTTGATCGCTCCGTTGAGGATGGAGAGCTTGCCGAAGTAGCAGCTGTCCAGGTGCTTGCGGTCGGGGCCGTAGGCGATCACCGAGGCGTCCAGGTCGATGTCCTTGCCCCGGAACGCGGGCTCCCAGCCGAGGCCCATCTTGACCTGGGAGAGCAGCGGGCGGCCGCCCTTGACCAGCGAGACCGTCTGGTTCTTCTGGAGGCTGACCCGGCCCTTGTCGAGGTTGATCTTGCCGGAGGACGCCGCGGGCGCCGCTGCGGGCGGGGCGGGCGGCATCGGCGGGAGCGGAGGCGCGGTCCTCGGGTCCACCGCCGCCGGCTGCGGGTGGGCCCGCGGGGTCTGCCGGGCCGGCGGGGCGGCCCGGGCGGCGGGCTCCTCCTCCACCGTCACACCGAAGTCCGTGGCGATGCCCGCCAGGCCGTTGGCGTACCCCTGGCCGACCGCACGGGCCTTCCAGGCGCCCTGCCGGCGGTAGACCTCGATGACCACGAGTGCCGTCTCGGAGCCGAGACGCGGCGGGGTGAAGGTCGCGAGGGGGCTGCCGGTGTCGGCGTCCCGCACGGTGGCGGTGGGCTCGATTCCCTGGAAGGACTGGCCCGCCGCGTCGGGGCTCGCGGTGACGACGATCTTCTCGATGCCCGGCGGTACCGCGGAGGTGTCCACCACGATCGCGTCCGGCGCCGTGCCGCCACCGGAGCGGTAGGTCACACCGGGGCCCGAGGGCTGGTTGTAGAAGATGAAGTCGTCGTCGGAACGGACCTTGCCGTCGGCGGAGAGCAGCAGGCCCGAGACGTCGAGCCGCACCGGGGCGGTGACGTCCACCGCCACGCGGACGGCGGAGAGAGGGATGTTCGAGCCGGGGGTCATTGCGGTCATGACCGGGGTAACGAACGACCCCGCTTTGCCGTTCCCTTACCTTCCGCGGCCGTTCACCCGTCCGGGGGAGCGCATCGGGCAGGCCCTTCGCGTGCCCCTCCCCGGCGGAGGCCCACCGGGGAGGGGAGGGGGCCTGCGGGCCCTCAGTACGGCCAGATCGGCGGGTCGTTGACGAAGGGGCCGCCGACGTGCGTCTGGGCGGGGTCGTCCGGGTCCAGCTCGCCGAATTCGGCGATCAGCTTCTCCGCGAACCGTTCCGAATCGTCCCTGGGCTCGTATCCCAGCGCCCGCGCGCTCGACAGGTCCCACCAGAGGCGGGTGTTGGCGGAGGAGCCGTAGACCACGGTGTGGGCGACGTCGGGGGCGGTGAGGGCCGCGTGGAAGAGGCGGGCGCCGTCCTCGGGGCTCATCCAGACCGACAGCATCCGTACCGAGGTCGGCTCGCGGAAGCAGGAGCCGATGCGGACCGACACGGTCTCGATGCCGTGCTGGTCCTGGTAGAGCTGGGCCAGGTCCTCGCCGAAGGACTTGGAGAGGCCGTAGAAGGTGTCGGGGCGCCGGGGGGTGGAAACCGGGATGAGCGGCTCGCCGGCGGCCGGGGCGGGGGTCCAGCCGATCGCGTGGTTGGAGGAGGCGAACACGATCCGGCGCACCCCCTCCTCCCGGGCCGCCTCGTAGAGGTGGTGGGTCCCCTCGATGTTGGCGCGCAGGATCTTCTCGAAGGAGGACTCCAGCGAGATGCCCGCGAGGTGGATGATCGCGTCGACCCCGCGTACCGCTTCGCGCAGCGCCTCCCGGTCGGCGAGGTCGGCGACGATCGCGTCCGGCTCGCCCTCGATCGGGTGGAGGTCGAAGAGGCGCAGTTCGTAGCCGTACGCGGGGAGCAGTTCACGCATCAGGGTGCCGAGGCCGCCGGCGGCTCCGGTGAGCAGGACGGTGCGGGGAGCGGTCATACCGGACATAAGGTCTCCTCGGCGCGCGGGCTGAGCCACGAAACGCCAGGTCCATGGACGACATTCACATGCGTGGACAAGCTAGGGAAGGGGGGTGGTTCGCGTCAAGGGGAGTGGCGCGGGGCGAACTCCCGCGGGGCGACACGACCTTCGCCTTGACCCGCCCCGCCGGGCTGCCCTAGCGTGACCCCGTTCATGAATATGGACATCGATCAGAATTGTGTACGCCTGGACCTCGCTCAGGGAGCGCCCGTGACCTCAGCCCCCCTCGCCGCCCGGCTCACCGAAGTCGCCGGGCCGCTCTTCTTCCCCGTCACCGCGTACGGCCCGGACGGCGACGTGGACCTCGTCGCGTTCCGCCGGCACGTCCGGACCGGCATCGACGCCGGTGCCGCCGCGGTCTTCGCCTGCTGCGGCACCGGCGAGTTCCACGCACTGACGCCCGCCGAATTCGGACGGGTCGTCGCGGCCGCGGTCGAGGAGACCGCCGGAGCGGTGCCGGTCGTCGCCGGGGCCGGTTACGGCACGGCGCTCGCGGTGGAGTACGCCCGGATCGCCGAGGAGGCGGGTGCGGACGGGCTCCTCGCCATGCCCCCGTACCTCGTCGTCGCCGACCAGCGGGGACTGCTGGCCCACTACACCGCGCTCGCCGCGGCGACCGGCCTGGAGACGATCGTCTACCAGCGCGACAACGCCGTCTTCACTCCCGAGACCGTCGTCGCCCTGGCGCGGACGCCCGGCATCATCGGCCTCAAGGACGGCGTCGGCGACCTCGACCTGATGCAGCGCATCGTCAGCGCCGTCCGCACCGCGCAGCCCGGCAGCGACTTCCTCTACTTCAACGGACTGCCCACCGCCGAACTCACCGGGCTCGCCTACCGGGGCATCGGCATCACGCTCTACTCCTCCGCCGTCTTCGCCTTCGCCCCCGACATCGCGCTCGCCTTCTACCGGGCGCTCGCATCGGGGGACGACGCGCTGGCCGACGCCCTGCTGGACCGCTTCTACCGACCGCTGGTCGAACTGCGCGCCAAGGGCCGCGGTTACGCCGTCTCCCTGGTCAAGGCCGCCGTACGGCTCCAGGGGCTCGACGTCGGCGAGGTCCGCACCCCGCTCACCGAGCCGCCCGCCGCGCACGTCGAGGAGCTGGCGCGGATCATCGACGACGGCCGGGCCCTGCTGGCCGAGCGCGCCGCGGGGGGTGGGGAGTGAAGACCTCGGCCTTCCTCTACCCCTGGGACGTCGTCGGCGACCCGGACGCCGCCGGCCGGATCGCGGGACTCGGTGTCCAGCAGGTGACCCTCGCCTCGGCGTACCACTCCACCCGCGCACTCACCCCCCGCCACCCCACGACCCGGATCGTCACCGCCCCGTACGCGGCGGTGCTCTATCCGCCCGACGAGAAGCGCTGGTCCGGGCGGGAGAGGGCGCCCCGGGTGCAGAACTGGACGCCCGGGGCGGACCCTTGGGCGGTCGCCGCCGAAGCGCTGGCGGACGCCGGTCTCCAGGTGCACAGTTGGGTCGTCCTCGCCCACGACTCGCGTACGGGGGAGGAGTTCCCCGGCCTATCGGTGGTCAACGCCTACGGTGACCGCTATCCGTGGGCGCCGTGCATCGGACGGCCCGACGTCCGTGCCCACCTCGTGGAGCTGGCGGCCGAGGCGGCGACGCGTCCCGGGGCGGCCGGCACGGAGCTGGAGAGCTGCGGCTGGTACGGCTTCGCGCACCTGCACGGCCACGACAAGGTCCAGGGGGTACCCCTCGGCGAGGCGGCCCAGTACCTCATGTCGCTCTGCTTCTGCGCGGAGTGCGCCGAGGGGTACGCCCGGCACGGCCTTGACCCGGACGGACTGCGCGCGGCCGTGCGCCGCGCGCTGGAACCCGTGTGGGCGGGCGGCGGACCCGGCGCGGCCGGCTGGGCCGGGGTGGAGGAACTGCTCGGCGCGGAGCGGGCGGCGGCCACCCTGACATGGCGCCGTGAAGCCGCCCGCACTCTCCAGGAAGCGGTCGTCACGGCCGTGCGGGAAGAGGCCGCGGCCCCCGGCTTCCAGGTCCTGCTCCACGCGGACCCGGCGTTCCACCGCACCGGCGCCAACGTCGGCGTCGACCCCGGGCACATCCTCTCCGTCGCCGACGGGGTGGTGCTGCCGTGCACCGGCGGCGACACGGCGAGGGAGGCGGTCCTCGGGCCGTTCGGCGGCCGCGGGGGCGTGGTGGCCGCCAACTTCGGCGTGGTCTCCGGCATGGGTGGCAGCCCCACCACGCTGGAGCGCGACGCCGCCCACGCGGCGTCCCTGGGCGCCACCGAACTCCGGCTCTACCACGCGGGTCTGGCCTCGGACGCCGACCTGACCGCGGTCTCGGACGCGCTGGGCCGTATCGCGGGATGAGATGAGGCGTACCGGGACTTGAGACGACCCGTACCGGACTCCGGTACGGGCAGCACCGCCCGGACTCCGGTACGGGCGGCACCGGCGACGGCCGGGGCGCGACGACCGGCGGGAGATCCCACACCTCCCGCCGGTCGTCGCCGTGCCCGCCACCCAGGCCGTCCGCTCTCCTGCCTCCGCCCGCCGACAGCCCTTCCCGGCCCGCCGACGCCGCCGGTGCGGCCGGTGCGGCCCGCTGCCGGGGCCCCGGCCCGGAACCTGCCCGCCTCCGGTCCCTGCCCGGCCCGGGGTCCCGCGCCCCCTCCCCGGGCGGTCTCCGGGCGCACTCCGATGGATCAGGACGGGGCCGCGACGACCGGTCCCACCTGCGCCGCAGGGGTCGGCGGCTTCCCGCACCGCCCCCGCCCCCGCCCTCCGTGCGGCACGGCGCCGGGCAAGCCGAACGAACTTCTTCTGTCCGAAGCGTTGACGAAACATCGCGCCCGCTCTAGCTTCATCGCGTCGTACTTCGTACGTCATATATGAGACGCGATACGCGAGATGCGAGAGCCCTTCATGACGTTTGCGCCCACCCCGATCCCGTCCAGGACGCAGTTCGTGCTGGAAGCGGTCAAGCACGCCATCCTGACGGGTCAGTTGCTGCCGGGGCAGGCGCTGGTGGAGACGGAACTCGCGGCACGGTTCGGGGTGTCGAAGACGCCGGTGCGCGAGGCGCTCAAGACCCTCGCGGGCACCGGGCTGGTGGTCATGAGCCAGTACAAGGGCGCCGCCGTCCGGCTGGTGGACGCGGAGATGGCGCGCGAGGTCTACGACGTGCGCCTGCTGCTGGAGCCGGAGGCGCTGCGCCGCACGATCACCTGCGGGGCCTCCCTGGACGCGGCGCGGGAGGCGCTGGAGCGGGCGGACTCGTCCACCGACAAGGCCGACCGCTCGCTCGCCAACCGGGACTTCCACCGGGCCCTTTACCTGCCCTGCGGGAACCCGCTGCTGGGCCGGATGCTCGACGAGGTCCGCGACCAGGCGGCTCTCGTCTCCACCGTGGCCTGGGCGGCCGACCCGTCCTGGGAACGGGAGGCCGCCGAGCACCGGGAGATCCTGCGGCTCGCACTCGCCCCGGACCCGGCCGGCGCGGCGGCGGCCCTCCACGACCACATCGCGTCCTTCCTCCGCCGCGCCTTCCCTGACGGCTCCGCCGGCACCGCCGAGGGCGGTCAGGCGTGAACCACATCGACGAAAGGCCAGTTGGCATGGACCTCATCCCGCTCAAGGCGGCCCTCGCCGACGTCGTGGCGATCCCCGTGACGCCGTTCGCACCGGACGGGACGATCGACAAGGACACCCACCGGGCGCTGCTGCGGCGGCTCCTCGACGGCGGAGTCCGCATCGTCACCCCCAACGGCAACACCGGGGAGTTCTACGCGCTCACCCCCAAGGAGCGGCGCGCGGTCACCGAGCTGACCATCGACGAGGTGCGGGGCCGGGCCACCGTCCTGGTGGGCGTCGGACACGACGTGCCCACCGCCGTCGCCGCCGCCGAGCACGCCCGGGAGTCGGGCGCCGAGCTGGTGATGGTGCACCAGCCGGTCCACCCGTACGTCTCCCAGGACGGCTGGATCGACTACCACCGGGCGATCGCCGAGGCCGTGCCGGAGCTCGGCGTCGTGCCCTACATCCGCAACCCGCTGCTCGCCGGTGAGAAGCTCGCCGAACTCGCCGATCTCTGCCCCAACGTCATCGGCGTCAAGTACGCCGTACCGGACGCCGCCCGTTTCGGCGCCTTCGCCCGGGACGCGGGACTCGACCGGTTCGTCTGGATCGCCGGCCTCGCCGAGCTGTACGCGCCCTCCTACTTCGCGACCGGCGCCACCGGGTTCACCTCCGGCCTGGTCAATGTCGCCCCCGCCGTCTCGCTCGCCATGCTGGAGGCGCTGCGGGCCGGTGACTACACCGCCGCCATGAAGGTCTGGGAGCGCATCCGCCGCTTCGAGGAGCTGCGCGCCGACCGGCAGTCCGCCAACAACGTCACCGTGGTGAAGGAAGCCCTCGCGGTCCTCGGCCTCTGCCGCCGCGACGTCCGCGCGCCCAGCCGGGTGCTGCCGGAGGCGCAGCGCGCCGAGGTCGCCGACGAGATCGCCGGGTGGTCGGTGTGAACGCCCGCATCGCCCCGGAGGAGCTCCGCAGCCACCAGTGGTACGGCACCGACGGACTCCGCTCCTTCAGCCACAAGGCGCGTACCCGGCAGCTCGGTTACCTCCCCGAGGAGCACCTCGGCAAGCCGGTGATCGCGATCCTCAACACCTGGTCCGACATCAACCCCTGCCACGTCCACCTCCGGGACCGGGCGCAGGCCGTCAAGCGCGGGGTCTGGCAGGCGGGCGGCTTCCCGCTGGAGTTCCCCGTCTCCACCCTGTCGGAGACGTTCCAGAAGCCGACCCCGATGCTCTACCGCAACATGCTCGCCATGGAGACCGAGGAGCTGCTGCGCTCCTATCCGGTCGACGGGGCCGTGCTGATGGGCGGCTGCGACAAGTCGACGCCGGCCCTGCTGATGGGCGCCGCCTCCGTCGACCTGCCGGCCGTCTTCGTGCCGGCCGGGCCGATGCTGCCGGGCCACTGGCGCAACGAGGTCCTCGGCTCCGGCACCGACATGTGGAAGTACTGGGACGACAAGCGGGCGGGACTCATCGGCGACTGCGAGATGGCCGAACTGGAGAATGGGCTCGCCCGCTCACCCGGCCACTGCATGACGATGGGCACCGCCTCCACCCTGACGGCCGCCGCCGAGGCGCTGGGCGTCACCGTCCCCGGTGCCTCCTCGATCCCGGCCGTCGACTCCGGCCACGACCGGATGGCCGCGCAGTCCGGTCTCCGTATCGTCGAACTGGTGTGGCAGCAACGAACGTTGTCGCAGATCCTCACCCCGGACGCGTACGAGGACGCCGTCGCCACCGTGCTCGCGCTCGGCGGCTCCACCAACGCGGTCATCCACCTCATCGCGATGGCCGGCCGCTCCGGCATCAAGCTCACCCTCGACGACTTCGACCGGATCGCCCGCACCGTGCCGGTGCTCGCCAACCTCCGCCCCGGCGGGAAGTACCTCATGGAGGACTTCCACTTCGCCGGCGGGCTCCCCGGGTTCCTCTCCCGGCTCACCGACGTCCTCCACCTGGACCGGCCCACCGTCGGCCACGACACCCTGCGCGAACAGCTCGACGGGGCGCTCGTGCACAACGACGACGTCATCCGCGACCGGGAGAAACCGCTTGCCGACGAGGGTGGCGTGGCGGTGCTGCGCGGCAACCTCTGCCCGGACGGCGCGGTCATCAAGCACATCGCGGCCGAACCCCGGCTGCTGCGCCACACCGGCCCCGCCGTCGTCTTCGACGACTACCGGGAGATGCAGCGCACCATCAACGACCCGGCCCTGGCCCTCACCCCGGACCACGTGCTGGTGCTCCGCAACGCCGGCCCCAAGGGCGGCCCCGGGATGCCCGAGTACGGCATGCTGCCGATCCCGGACTACCTGCTCAAGCAGGGCGTCCGCGACATGGTCCGGATCTCCGACGCCCGGATGAGCGGCACGAGTTACGGGGCGTGCGTCCTGCACATCGCGCCCGAGTCGTTCGTCGGCGGCCCGCTCGCCCTCGTCCGCACCGGTGACACGATCACCCTGGACGTGGCGGCCCGCCGCCTCACCCTCGACGTGGACGACGAGGAACTGGAGCGGCGCCGGGCCGCCTGGACCCCGCCGCCGCCCCGGTACGGCCGCGGCTACGGGGCCCTCTACCAGGACCAGATCACGCAGGCCGACACCGGCTGCGACTTCGCCTTCCTGGCCCGCGAGGGTGACGTGCCCGATCCGTACGCCGGCTGACACCGGCACCCAGGCATTCCGGCGCACCCGCCTCGTCCGGCCTTGTCGAACGCCGCGGGGAAAGCGCTTGCAGTACACGCAACACGACCGGAAACACGAGAGAACGGAGAGGTGTCATGGCCCAAGCCGCCGCCGTGGCCAAACCGCCCAAGGTGCCCAGGCGCCGTTCGGCGACCCCCCGCAAGCTGCCGTATCTGCTGATCGCGCCCGCCGGTCTGCTGATGGTGGGGTTCATCGCCTATCCGGTCATCAGCGTCTTCTACTACAGCCTGCAGAACTACAACGTCACCAAGCCCTGGCGGAACGGCTTCGCCGGCTTCGACAACTACACCAAGATCTTCACCGACGACGACCAGTTCTGGTCGACCCTCGGTTTCAGCGCCCAGTGGGTCGTCACCCAGGTCAGCCTCCAGCTCGTGCTGGGCCTCGCCCTGGCGCTGATCGTCAACCAGTCCTTCATCGGCCGCGGCATCTCCCGCGCCATGGTCTTCTCGCCCTGGGCCGTCTCGGGTGTGCTGACCAGCACCATCTGGATCCTGCTCTACAACTCCTCGACCGGATTCAGCCGCTACCTCGCGGACGCGGGGATCGGCGACTACGGCACCTCGGTCCTTTCCGACACCGGCACCGTCTTCTGGGCCGCCACCGTCTCCGAACTCTGGCGCGGCGTCCCCTTCTTCGCCATCCTCATCCTCGCCGACCTCCAGTCCGTCTCCAAGGAGCTCTACGAGGCGGCCTCGGTGGACGGCGCCGGACGGATGCGGCAGTTCTTCCACATCACCCTGCCCCACCTGCGGGACGCGATCATCCTCTCCACGCTGCTCCGCGCGGTCTGGGAGTTCAACAACGTGGACCTGCTCTACACCCTCACGGGCGGCGGTCCGGCGGGCGTGACCACCACACTCCCGCTCTACGTCGCCAACACCGGCATCGAGGGCCACGACTTCGGGTACGCGTCCGCGCTCACCACCGTCGCCTTCGCGATCCTGCTCTTCTGCTCGATCGTCTATCTGCGCCTGAGCAAGTTCGGAGGCGACCACAAGTGACTGCCGCACTCGCCGAGAAGACCCCCGCCACCCCGCCTCCGGCCGCGGACGTCAGGCCCCCGGCCCGCAACCGCCGGCCCGGACGCGAGCGTTCGTTCGACGACGTACCGCGCTGGCAGATCTACCTGCCGCTCGGCGTCTACCTCCTCTTCACCCTCATCCCGTTCTACTGGATGTTCCTCTTCGCCGTCCGCCCCGCGGGCTCCACCTCGCTGGTGCCCTGGCCGATGACCGGTGAGCACTTCGACAAGGTGTGGACGGAACGCAGCTTCGCCGTCTTCTTCCAGAACAGCATGATCGTCGGCGTCGGCACCCTGATCGCCACGACCACCGTCGCCCTGGCCGGCGGCTACGCCCTGGCCCGCTTCGACTTCAAGATCAAGGGCGCCTTCATGCTGGCGCTGCTCTGCTCGCAGTTCATCCCGGGCGCGCTGATGCTCGTACCGCTCTTCGAGATCTTCAAGAACCTCCAGATGATCAACTCGCTGGGCAGCGTGGTCATCGCGGAGACCGTCTTCCAGCTCCCCCTGTCGATCATCCTCATCAGCGGGTTCATCAAGAATGTGCCCGTCACGCTGGAGGAAGCCGCCTGGGTGGACGGATGCTCGCGCTTCCGCGCCTTCTGCGCCGTCGTCCTCCCGCTCCTGCGGCCCGGGCTGATCGCCGTCGGTTCCTTCGCCTTCGTGCACAGCTGGAACCACTTCCTCTTCGCCCTGATGTTCCTCAGCGAGCAGGACAAGCAGACGATCCCGGTCGGCCTGAACACCCTCATCGGCGCGGACAGCGTCGACCTGGGCGCACTGGCCGCGGGCGGAGTCATCGCCGCGGTCCCCGTGGTGATCGTCTTCGCCTTCATCCAGAAGTGGCTGATCACCGGCTTCAGCGCCGGTGCGGTGAAGGGCTGACCCGCGATGACCACCCCCCTCCCGATCGTCCTGGCCGGTGCCCGGGGCCACGGCCGCTGGCACCTCGCCAACATCGAACGTCTCCAGCGCAAGGGGATCGTCCGGCTCGCCGGGATCTGCGAACTGACCCCGCTCGACCAGAGCGAACTCGCCCCCTTCACCGGTGAACTCCCCGAGCAGTCGTCCGACTTCGGCGCGCTGCTCGACTCCACCGGCGCCCGTGCGGCCGTCGTCTGCACCCCGATCCCGACCCACACCGATCTCGCCCTGACCGCCGCCCGGCGCGGCGTCCACCTCCTCCTGGAGAAGCCCCCGGCGGCCACCTTCGCCGACTTCACCCGGATGAGCGACGGCGTACGGGAAGCGGGCACCGCCTGCCAGATCGGCTTCCAGTCCTTCGGCTCGCACGCCGTGCCCGCCATCCGCGAGCTCGTCGCGGACGGTGCCGTCGGCGCGCTCCGCGGGATCGGCGCGGCCGGCGCCTGGGTGCGCGAGGAGGCCTACTTCCGGCGCGCACCCTGGGCCGGGCGCCGCAGGCTCGGCGGCACCGACGTGGTCGACGGGGTGCTCACCAACCCGCTCGCCCACGCCGTGGCCACCTCCCTCGAACTCGCCGGCAGCGGTACCGCCGAGGACGTCGCCCGCATCGAGACCGAGCTCTTCCGGGCCCACGACATCGAGGCCGACGACACCAGCAGCCTCCGGGTGACCACCACCGACGGCCTCCCCGTCGCGGTCTGCGTCACCCTCTGCGCCGAGCGGGCCGCCGAACCCTACGTCGTCGTGCACGGCGACCGGGGGCGCATCACCTTCTGGTACAAGCAGGACCGCGTCCTGCTCCAGCGCGCCGGACACGGCCCCGAGGAGACCGTGCACGGCCGTACCGACCTGCTGGAGAACCTCGCCGACCACCTCACCGACGGCACCCCCCTACTGGTGCCCCCGCACCGCACCGGCGCCTTCATGCGCGTGGTCGAAGCGGTACGCACCGGAGCCGAGCCCACCGCGCTGCCCGCCGACGCCTGGTACAGCGAGGCCGCCACCCAGGGGTCCCGGCGGGTGGTCAAGGGGATCGACGCCGTGGTCGACGCGGGAGCCGAATCCCTCGCCCTCTTCTCCGAACTCGGCGCCCCCTGGGCCCGCTCCCGCGAGGTGAGCGCCTCGTGAACGAGCTCCGCCTCAGCTGCGCGGGCCGCCCCGTCGGCCGCTACGGCTACCTCCCCGACGACCGGGCGGGCCGCCCGTGCCTGCATCCCCTCACCACCCTCGCCGGCACCCCCGTCACCGAGCTGCGCCCCGCCGACCACCCGCACCACCTCGGCGCCGCCGTGGCCGTGCCCGACGTCGCCGGGTACAACTTCTGGGGCGGGCGCACCTTCGTCCGCGGTCAGGGGCCCACCGCGCTCGACAACCACGGAGTCCAGCGCCACCTCGGCTGGAAGCTCCGCGACCCCGACGGCTTCGTGGAGGAGCTCGCCTGGGAGGCGGGCGGAACCGAACTGCTCCGCGAGCACCGCACGGTGGCCGTCATCCCGCTGACGGGTACCGCCTGGGCCCTCGACTTCTCCTTCTCGCTGACCAACCGGGCCACCACCGGCCTGTCCATCGGCAGCCCGGCCACCAACGGGCGGCCGGGGGCCGGGTACGGCGGCTTCTTCTGGCGGGCACCCAAGGAGGACCGGGCGCCCGAGGTGTTCAGCGCCGGCGGCGAGGGTGAGCGGGCCGTACACGGAGACCGGGCCGACTGGCTGGCGATGGCCGGCGACGGCTGGACCCTGGTCTTCGCCGGGGCCACCGGGGACACCCGGCAGGACCCCTGGTTCGTCCGCGCCGAGGAGTACCCGGGCGTCGGCTCGTCCCTCGCGGCCGAGGAACGGCTCCCGGTGCCGGCCGGTGCCACCGTCGTCCGGCGGGTCGTCACCATCGTCGCGGACGGACGGCTGGACCGCGACGAGGCCGCCGCCCTGGTCCGCAAGGTGGTGACCGCGTGAACAGGCCCTGGACCGCCGACCTCGGCGACGGCACCTACCGCAACCCGGTGCTGAACGCCGACTGGTCCGACCCCGACGTCGTACGTGTCGGCGGCGACGACTACTACCTCACCGCGTCCAGCTTCGGCCGCGCCCCCGGGCTGCCGCTGCTGCACTCCCGGGACCTGGTCAACTGGTCGCTGATCGGCCACGCCCTCGACACCCTGGAACCCGCCGCCGACTTCGCGGTCCCACGCCACGACCGGGGCGTCTGGGCACCCTCGATCCGCCACCACGCGGGCCGGTTCTGGATCTTCTGGGGCGACCCCGACCACGGCATCCAGCAGGTCAACGCCGAGGACGTACGCGGTCCGTGGAGCGCACCGCACCTGGTGAAGGGCGGCCAGGGCCTGATCGACGCCTGTCCGCTGTGGGACGAGCAGACCGGCGAGGCCTATCTCGTCCACGCCTGGGCGAAGTCCCGCTCCGGGATCAAGAACCGGCTCACCGGCCACCGGATGAGCGCGGACGGCCGCGAACTGCTCGACGAGGGAACGACCCTGGTCGACGGGGACCTGATCCCCGGCTGGTTCACCCTCGAAGGGCCCAAGGTCTACCGGCACGAGGGCGAGTTCTGGATCTTCGCCCCGGCGGGCGGGGTGACCACGGGCTGGCAGGGCGCGTTCCGGGCGAAGGAGTTCACCGGCCCGTACGAGGAGCGCGTGGTCCTGGCCCAGGGCCGCACCGGGGTCAACGGCCCCCACCAGGGCGGCTGGGTGCGCACCCCGGCGGGCGAGGACTGGTTCCTGCACTTCCAGGAGCGGGGCGCGTACGGGAGGGTGGTCCACCTCCAGCCGATGCGCTGGGACGAGGAGGGGTGGCCCGTCCTCGGTGACCGGGGCGAACCCGTCGCGGTGCACGCCAAGCCCGTCGCGCCCGAACAGCCGGTGGACGCGCCGGCGTTCGCGGACGGCTTCGCCGGCGGCCGGTACGGCAGGCAGTGGCAGTGGACCGCCAACCCGCGCCCGGGATGGACCGTCGAGCACGCCGGGGACGGGCTGCGGCTCGCCTGCGTCCGCACCTCGCACGCGCACGACCTGCGGACCCTGCCGAACGTGCTGGTCCAGCGGCTGCCGGCCGAGGAGTTCACCGTGGAGGTGTCACTCGCCCTCGGCAGCGACGTACCCGGGGCGAAGGCCGGACTGGCCGTGCTCGGCGACGCGTTCAGCTGGATCGGCCTCGAACGGGGCGAGGACGGGGGCGTGTCGCTCGTGCACCGGTACGCGGAAGGCGTCGCCGAGCACGAACGGGACGCGGCACCGGGGCGTCCCGCCCCCGACGCGTCGGCCACGCTCCGCATCGAGGTGAGCGCGGGCGCCCGGTGCCGCTTCCACGCCGACACCGGGGACGGATTCCGTCCCTCGGGCCAGGTCTTCGCCGCGGAACCGTGGCGCTGGGTCGGCGCGCTGCTCGGCCTCTTCGCCACGGCACCCGCCGGGACGGGGCCGGCGGGCACCGCCGGGTTCACCGCCTTCCACTCCCCGCCGGGGCCCGGGTAACCGCCCGCACCACCGCCCCGCCCGCCCCGTACGCGCACCGCCGCCCGTACGGACACCCGCCCCGCACGTCACGCACCGCCCGCACGGCCACACCTGTACCGCACGCACGGCACGTCGCACCGCAGCACGGACACATCTGTACCGCTCGTATGGGAGCCGCAATGACGCACCTCCGTACCCCGCGCACCCGGAGAAGCACGCCGGTCGCGGCACTCGCCCTGGCCGGGGCCTTCCTCCTGCCCACGGGCCCCGCCGCCGGCGCGGCCGGGCCCTTCGACCCGCCCACCGCCACGGTGGTGGAGTCCGGCTCGCACGCCACCCGGTCCGACACCCCGTACGGCGCCGCCGCCCTGGCCGGCGGGACCACCGGGGGCGCCGGCGGCCGTGTCGTCACCGTCACCACCCGGGCCGGCCTGGCCGCGTACGCCGGCGCCGAGGGGCCCTGGATCATCCGGGTCGCCGGAGTCCTGGCGGCGGACCCCGTCGCCGGCGCCGTCACCGTGACCTCCGACAAGACCGTCGTCGGCGTCGGCGACACCGCCGGCATCGCCGGGGGCGGCCTCCGCCTGGACCCGGGCACCCACAACGTGATCGTCCGCAACCTGACCCTCCGGGGCACGGATGCGGCCGCCCTCCGGGCGGACGCCGCCGACCACGTCTGGATTGACCACAACCGCTTCACGGGTACGGGCACCGGGCTCGACCTCGGTGGCGGCAGCCGGTACGTCACCGTCTCCCACAACCTGCTCGGGTACCGCGACGGGGCGTCGGGCCCCCGCGGGACGGCAGGCACCTTTGACCGGATCACCTACGACCACAACCGGTCCGCCGGTGACCGGCCCGGACCGGCCGGCGGCCTCGCCGGTCCGCGGAAGGAGATCGGCACCGACACCGTGCTGCGGGTCCCCGCCGAGTACCCCACCGTGCAGGCGGCCGTCGACGCGGTGCCCCAGGGCAACGACGGCCGGATCACCGTGCGCCTGGCGCCCGGCACGTACCGCGAACACGTGCGCATCGGCAAGAGCCAGCCGTACGTCTCCCTCGTCGGCACCGGCCGGCGGCGCTCGGACACCCTGATCGTCTTCAACACCCCGCAGGGCGAGCCCAAGCCCGACGGCACGGGGACGCAGGGGTCCACCGGCAGCGCCACCGTCCTCGTGGAGGGCCACGACTTCACGGCCCGTAACCTCACCTTCTCCAACGACTTCGACGAGGCCGCCGTGGAGATCAGCGGTGAGCAGGCGCTCGCCGTGAAGACCACCGGCGACCGGCTGACCTTCGAGAACACCGGATTCCTCGGCAACCAGGACACCCTGATGACCGACACCCCGGCCCTCACCCAGAAGGCCCGCGTCTACGTCACCGGCTCCTACATCGAAGGTGACGTCGACTTCCTCTACGGCCGCGCCACCACCGTCGTCGAAAAGTCCGTGATCAAGGCGCTCAGCCGCGGCTCGGACACCAACAACGGCTACATCACGGCCGCTTCGACCTGGAAGGAGAACCCGTACGGCATCCTGATCACCCGCAGCCGGATCATCAGCGACGCTCCCGCGGACACCTTCCACCTCGGCCGCCCCTGGCACCCGAGCGGCAACCCCGACGCCATCGGCCAGGTCCTGGTCCGCGAGACGTCGCTGCCCGCCGCCGTCAAGGCGAGCCCCTGGTCCGACATGAGCGGCTTCCCCTGGCGGGAAGCCCGGTTCAGCGAGTACCGGACCTACGGTCCCGGCGCCGCGGCCACTGCGGACCGCCCCCAGATGTCCCCGGCCGACGCCGCGCTCCACGAGGTGGGCGACTACCTCGCGGGCGAGGACGGCTGGGCACCGCACCGCCGGCACTGACGCCCCCCACATACACGGCGTACACGGCACATCCACACCCCTCTCCATCCACAGAGAAGAGCCGAACCATGACCATCTCCAAGAAGTCCCGGGGGCGTACCGCCGCGGCGGTCTCGCTGACCGCGATGCTCGCCCTGACCGCCACCGCCTGCGGCGACGACGGCAGCGGCTCCGGCACCGAGGGCAGCGGCAAGGGCGAGATCACCTTCTGGGACAACAACGGTGGCCCGCGCACCGAGGTCTGGACCGAGATCATCAAGGATTTCGAGAAGGAGAACCCGAACATCAAGGTCAAGTACGTCCCGATCCCGATCGCCGACGTGCAGTCCAAGTACGACACCGCCATCGCGGGCGGCGGCCTGCCGGACGTCGGGGGTGTCGGCACCGCGTACCTCGCCAACATCGTCTCCCAGGAGGCGCTGGAGCCGGTCCAGGACCGGATCGAGAAGTCCTCGCTGAAGGGCAAGCTCGTCGAGGGCATGGTCGCGAGCGTCAAGGACGCCGGCGGCCGGGGCGACGACATGTACTCCGTCCCGACCTCCGCGAACAACGGAACGCTCTGGTACCGCACCGACCTGTTCAAGGCCGCGGGCCTCCAGGCGCCCTCGACCTGGGCGCAGTTCTACGAGGCGGCCGAGAAGCTGACCGACTCCAAGCACAACGAGTTCGGCTACACCATCAGGGGCGGCGCGGGCTCCATAGCCCAGGCGCTGGACGCCTCCTACGGGCAGTCGGGCATCACGGAGTTCTGGAACGGCGACACCACCACGGTCAACGACCCGAAGAACGTGGCCGCGCTGGAGAAGTACGTCGGCCTCTTCAAGAAGGCGACACCCTCCGCCGACGTCAACAACGACTTCACCAAGATGGTCGCGCAGTGGGACACCGGCACGATCGGGATGCTGAGCCACAACCTCGGCTCCTACCAGGACCACGTGAAGGCGCTCGGCGACGACAAGTTCGCCGGCATCCCGAACCCGATCGGTGACAGCGGCACCCGCGTCCAGGTCTCCAACCCGGTCGACGGACTCGGGCTCTTCCGCAGCAGCAAGAACAAGACCGCCGCCTGGAAGTTCATCGAGTTCGCCGCCTCGCACGCCTCGAACAGCAAGTGGAACGAGTCGGCCGGCGCCATCCCCGCCAACACCGAGGCGGCCGCGGACCCGTGGATCACCGCGTCCGAGCCGACCGCGCTCGCGGCCAAGGCCCTCACCGACGGCTCCACCAAGATCGTGAACCTGCCCTACTACCTGCCCGACTGGAACAACATCAGCAAGGCCGACAACGAGCCGGAGTTCCAGAAGCTGCTGCTCGGCAAGGTCTCCGCGAAGGACTTCCTGGACAAGATCGCCGGCGAGCTGAACGCCGCCCAGAAGGAGTGGAAGGAGCTGGGCAACGGCTGACCGGCCGGACACCAGCCACTCCACCCGCACCACCGGCGACGACCGGGAGCCGGCGGCGGCACGGAACGCGCCCCGCCGCCGGCTCCCCTCCACCCCGTACGACCTGGGAGGCAGGTACCTCGTGTCACTCACCCGCAGACGAACCGTGGCCGCGCTCGCGGCCCTGCCCCTCGCCCTCGCCGCCACCCCGGCGGTGGCGAAGGACGGGGGGCGGCGGCCCCGTCCTCGCACCGTGCACATCGCGGGCGACTCGACGGCCGCCCAGAAGTACGCCGACGCGGCACCCGAAACGGGGTGGGGGACGGCCCTGCCCTTCTTCCTCGGCCGAGGGCTGCGGGTCGCCAACCACGCGATGAACGGGCGCAGTTCGAAGAGCTTCATCGACGAAGGACTCCTCGCCGCCCTGCTCCCCGACGTCCGCGCCGGCGACCTCCTGCTCATCCAGTTCGGGCACAACGACGAGAAGACGGCCGATCCGCTCCGCGGCACCGACCCCTGGACGACCTACCAGGACCACCTGCGCCGTTACGTCACGGCGGCCCGCGCACGCCACGCCCGGCCCGTCCTGCTCACCCCCGTCGAGCGCCGCCGCTTCGCCGAGGACGGCACCGCCCGACCGAGCCACGGTGAGTACCCGGCCGCGATGCGCGCCCTGGCGGCCGAGGAGCGCGTACCGCTGATCGACACCCAGGCGCTCACCCTCGCCCGCTGGCAGCAGCTGGGACCGGTCGCCACCCAGGGGTACTTCAACTGGCTGCCGCCGGGGGAGTCCCCCAACTACCCGGACGGAGTGCAGGACAACACGCACTTCCAGCCGCGCGGCGCGATCGACGTCGCCCGGACGACCGCCCGCGCCCTGGTGGACGCCCGCGTGCTCGCCCCGGGCGAGACGCGCCGGCTCACCACCCCCGTTCCGGCCGAGTGGATCACCTGGCCGCGGGCCTGAGGCCGGCCCGGAACCAGCCCGCCCGAACCCCCGCGCCCCCGCTCTCCCCTTCCGACGCAACGAACCGAAGGAACCCCATGTCCGCACGCATGCGCCACCTCCGTGCCATCACCGTGGTGATGGGCTGCGCCTCCGTCGCCCTCGCCGTGTCGCTGCCCGCCCAGGCGGCCCCCCGGCCGCACGCCAAGCCGATCGAGCGCGCCGTGCTGCCCGCCCACGACGGCTGGGCCTCCGCGGACGGCTCGACCACCGGCGGCGCCGCGGCCACCCGCGACCACGTCTACACGGTCACCAACCGCGCCGAGCTGATCGCCGCCTTCGAGGACGCCGGCGACGCTCCCAAGATCGTCCGGATCGTGGGGACCGTCCACGGCAACTCCGACGTCAACGGCACCCCCATCGGCTGCGAGGACTACTACACCGGCGGCTACACCCTCGAGAAGTACCTCGCCGCCTACGACCCGGCGGTCTGGGGCACCGACGCGGTGCCCAGCGGCCCGCTGGAGGACGCCCGCGCCGCCTCCGCCGCCCTCCAGGCGGCGGCCGTCAACGTGCCGGTCCCCTCGAACACCACCCTGATCGGTGTCGGCGACGACGCCACCGTCATCGGTGCCAGCCTCCAGGTCAAGAACGTCTCGAACGTCATCGTCCGCAACCTGAGCTTCGAGGACACCTACGACTGCTTCCCGCAGTGGGACCCGACCGACACCGCGACCGGGGCCTGGAACTCCGAGTACGACAACCTCGTGGTCACCAACTCCACCCACGTCTGGGTCGACCACAACACCTTCAGCGACGGGGACCGCCCCGACGCCGCCCAGCCGCACTACTTCGGCACGGTCTACCAGCAGCACGACGGGCTCTTCGACATCGTGCGCGGCGCCGACCTGGTCACCGTCTCGTGGAACGTCCTCAAGGACCACGACAAGACGATGCTCATCGGCAACAGCGACAGCGCGGGCGCGACCGACCGCGGCAAGCTCCGGGTGACCCTGCACCACAACCTCTTCCAGGACGTTAAGGAGCGTGCCCCGCGCGTCCGCTTCGGCCAGGTCGACTCGTACAACAACCACTTCGTGGTGAAGGCCGGCAGCGCGTACGGGTACACCTACGGCATCGGCATCGAGTCCCGGCTCGTCGCCGAGCACAACGCGTTCACGCTCCCGGCGGGGTACGACCCGGCGCTCATCCTGAAGAAGTGGAAGGAGTCCCCGCTGACGGCCGCCGACAACTACGTCAACGGCAAGAAGACCGACCTGATCGCCGTGCACAACGCCGGCGTCCCCGCCGAGCAGCTCACGTCGGGCGCCGGCTGGACCCCGGTGCTGCGGACCAAGGTCGACTCCCCGCGTGCCGTTCCGGCGCTCGTGGACCGCCGGGCCGGAGCCGGCGGCCACTGCTGACCCCGTCCGCCCTCCCGCGGGGGCGGACCTCCACGGGCGGGAGAGGGTGCGGACTGTGCGGGTCCGCGCCCTCTCCCGCTCCCTTTCCGTCCCGTGCCACCGCGCCGGCTCAGCCGGCGGACGAGAAGTCGCCGCCGCTCGCGGACACACCGCCCTCGAAGGCGCTGCGCACGGTGAAGTCGTCGCCGCTCACGTCCCGCTCGCCCTCCGCGTGGTTGTACTGCCCCGCGAAGGTGAGGGTGGCCGCCGGAACGGTGCGGCCCGGCAGCAGCGTCCACCGGAACACGAGGAAACCGCCCTCCTCGCGCACGGCGACCGCGTAGTCCTCCGTGTGGCCGGACGTCCACGAACCGGTCTGGCTCACCCCGTCGGTCCGGGCGATCCGCAGCTCCACCGTGAGGGCGGAGAGCGGCCGCGCCGCGGTCACCAGCACCTGGCTCTGCGCCCAGAAGGCGTTGCCGCCCGGGTCCACCACACCGTCCGTGGAGACCGGGCCGTTCGAGGCGGGCAGCCGGCTGCCGCGCTCCCCGGAGAGAGCGGGCACCGTCGGGGTACGACTCGGCGAGGCCGCGACCGGATCGCCGGTGCCACCGCCTCGGCCCGTCATCGCGACGCCGAGCGAGACGGCCACGAGCACCCCGCAGACCGCCACCGTCGCCGCCGCGATCCGCAGCCTCGGCATCGGCGCGCGCGGCGGGCGTGCCGCACGTGGGGGCGGCGTGTCCCGCGCCATCCCGCGCTCGACCCGGGCCCACATCCGTTCGCGGTCCGGGCGGTGCTCCAGCGCCGCACCGCGAAGGCGCTCCCGCAGCTCTTCGTCCATCATTGCCTTCCTCCGCCGGGCTGCCCCGCCACGGCCACCCGTGCCGGAGCCGGGCCCGCCCCGGGACCGAGCAGCCGCTGCAACTCCGCCAAGCCCCGGGAAGTCTGGCTCTTGACCGTGCCGACCGATATCCCGAGGACCAGCGACGTGTCCCGCTCGGACAGATCGAACGCGTGCCGCAGCACCACGCAGGCCCGTTTCCTGAACGGCAGCTTACGCAGGGCCTCTTGCACGTCCACCACGGTCGGTACGTCGGGATCGTCGACGGCGAACCCGTCGCCGCCGGAACGTGGAGCCCAGAAGAGCGCGACCCTGCGGCGCTCGCGCACCGCACCGCGGATCCGGGTGCGCGCCAGGTTGGCGACGACCCCGCGCGCGTACGCGACGGGATGATCGGCCTCCCTCATCCGGTCCCAGCGGTGCCACAGAGCCATCAGAGCGTCGGCGGCCAGATCATCGGCCGCATCCGCCTCGCCCGTCAACAGGTAGGCGAGGCGCGCCAGTTCGGCGTAGTGCGCTTCGAAGAACTGATGGAACTCGGCGGCAGCGGCAGCGTCGACCACAGTGCCCACGGGTACCTCTCCCTGCTCTCGAATCCCTGTACGCGAACCGCGGCGGCTGTGTACGTTCCCTCAGCGGCACCCAGGGGTGCGAGCGGTGCGAGAGCGTACCAGCGCACCGCGGCAGCGCCGCGAATCGGGTGTCACCCCAAGTAAGGCGTAACACGGCGAAAACCTGAACCCCCCTTCCACGGGGGAACATGCAGTCACCCGCCCCGCAGATCACACACTTCCCCAGGAGCGTCATGCCCGACACACCGGAAGCACCGGAAGCACCAGAGACGGCGAAGGCCGCGCCGGACGCCGTACCGGATACCGCCCCGGCCGCGGCCCACCGGAACGCGCTGGACCGCTACTTCGCCATCAGCGCCCGCGGATCGAACCTCGGCCGCGAGATACGCGGCGGCTTCGCGACCTTCTTCACGATGGCGTACATCCTGGTCCTCAACCCCATCATCCTGGGCTCGGCCGAGGACAAGTTCGGCGCCCACCTCTCCACCCCCCAACTCGTCACCGTCACCGCGCTGGTGGCCGCCGTGATGACAGCGATCATGGGACTGGGCGGCAACCTCCCGCTCGCCATCGCGGCCGGCCTCGGCCTCAACGCGGTCGTCGCCTTCCAGATCGCGCCGCTGATGAGCTGGCCCGACGCGATGGGCCTGGTCGTCCTCGAAGGGCTCATCATCTGCGTCCTGGTCGTCACCGGACTGCGCGAGGCGGTGATGCGCGCGATCCCGCCCGCCCTCAAGCAGGCCATCAGTGTCGGCATCGGGCTCTTCATCGCGTTCATCGGCTTCGTCGACGCCGGTTTCGTCACCCGCATCCCCGGTGAGACCGGCTCGACGCCCGTACAGCTCGGCTCGACGGGCCACCTCACCGGCTGGCCGGTGCTGGTCTTCTGCGTCGGCGTGCTGCTCACCGTCGCCCTGATGGTCCGCAAGGTGAAGGGCGCCATCCTCATCAGCATCGTGGTCAGCACCGTGCTGGCGATCGTCGTCAACGAGATCGCCGACATCGCGCCGGCCGCCTGGGGCCTGACCGTCCCGTCCGTCCCCGACGACATCGTCGCCGCCCCCGACTTCGGGCTCGTCGGCTCCTTCAGCCTCTTCGGCGCCTTCCAGCAGGTCGGCGTGGTGACCATCGTCCTGCTGATCTTCACCCTGATCCTCAGCGACTTCTTCGACACCATGGGCACGGTCGTCGGTGTCTCCCAGGAGGCCGGACTCCTCGACGAGAAGGGCGACGTGCCGAACATCGGGCGTGTCCTCCTCATCGACGGAGCGGCCGCCGCCGTGGGCGGAGCCGCCTCGGCCAGCTCCAACACCGCCTACATCGAGTCGGCGGCAGGCGTCGGCGAGGGCGCCCGCACCGGCTTCGCCTCCCTGGTCACCGGCGCCCTCTTCGCCGTCGCGCTCTTCCTCACCCCGCTGGCCACCGTCGTCCCGGCCCAGGCCGCCGCGCCCGCGCTCATCGCGGTCGGCTTCCTGCTCATGTCCCAGGTCCGCCACATCGAGTGGGAGAGCTGGGAGATCGCCATCCCGGCGTTCCTGACGATCGCCGTCATGCCGTTCACGTACTCGATCACCAACGGCATCGGCGCGGGGTTCCTCGCCTACGTCGTGATCAAGGCCGCCCTCGGCAAGGCACGGGAGGTGCACTGGCTGCTCTGGGGCACCTCGGCCCTCTTCGCCGTCTACTTCGCGATCGACCCGATCGAGCAGGTGCTCGGCGTGAAGTGAGGACCGCCCGCTGACCGGGCGGGTGTACGGGCACCGCCCCGGGCACCCGCCCGCCGCAGGAGCCGGCGGAGTCGGATAGGGTGCCACCCGCTCCGGACGCCCGTCCACGGGCGCCGTCCTCCGTGCCACCGCCGCGCTCCGACCGAGCCGGGCACGGCAGCGGCCGGAGGCAAGATCCGAACGGGGTGGGGATGTCCAGACACCGGTTGTCCAAGAAGGGCCGCTACATCGCGTGGGGGACGGCGGCCGCGGTCGCCGTCGTGAGTTCGGGGGTGGTGGCCCAGACGTCGATGGCGGCCACCACCTGGCCCGCGCAGAAGACCTTCACCGGGCAGGCGTTCGACACCTGCACCGCGCCGTCGCTCGCCGCGATGAAGGCGTGGAAGTCCGACGCGTTCTACGGCGGCGCCGCCGTCTACATCGGGGGCAAGAACCGGGGCTGCGCCCAGCCCAACCTGACCTCGTCCTGGGTGAAGTCGGTCAACTCCGCCGGCTGGAAGCTCATTCCGCTCTACGTCGGTGCCCAGCCGCCGTGCCAGAAGAGCGCGAACCCCGAGAAGCTGACCGCCTCCACGGCGGCCTCCCTCGGCGTCAAGGACGGCAACGACGCGGTGGCCAGGGCCGCGGCGCTGGGCATGAAGGCCGGCAGCCCGGTCTACCTCGACATCGAGCCGTACACGATCACGGACAAGGCGTGCAACGACGCGGTCCTGAGTTACGTCCGCTCGTTCACCAGGACGTTGCGCGCCAAGACCTACCGGGCCGGGTTCTACGGCTTCAGCAGCTCCAGCGCCAAGGCCGTCGCCACGGCGGTGAACAGGACCGACCTGCCGGGCAACCTCTGGTACGCGCTCTGGGACGGCAAGCCCACCACCACGACCGACTGGCCGTGGAGCAAGACGCTCTACACCGACCACAGCCGGGCCCACCAGTACAAGGTCAACAGCAAGGAGACGCGCGGGGGACACACCCTCACCGTCGACCGCGACGCCTGGGACGCCCCCGTCGCCCTCGTCGGCTGACCCGCGCGCAGTCGCGGGCACGGGCCGGCTTCCCCTTCCCGGGAGCCGGCCCTCTCGCATTACGCGAGCGCCGCCTCCATCATCTTCCGCGCGACCGGCGCTGCCGGGCCGTTGCCGCCGACCTCGGAGCGGGCCGCGCCGGAGTCCTCCACGACCTCGCGGCCGCCCGGCACGCGGTCAGAGGCGGCGGGTCGCCAGCGTCAGCCGGTCGCGGGCGTCGAAGAGGGCGTCCTTCACCGTCTGCTCGTGGGCGGGGGTGAGCCGGGCGACCGGCACCGAGCAGCTGATGGCGTCGCGCGAGGGCGTGCGGTACGGGATCGCCACGCCGAAACAGCGCAGCCCCAGGGTGTTCTCCTCGCGGTCCACCGCGTACCCCTGCTCGCGGATGGTGTGCAGCTCCTCGATGAGCTGCTCGCGGTCGGTCAGGGTGTGCTCGGTCAGCGCCGGAAGCGTCTCGGGCAGCAACTTGCGCACCTGCTCGTCGCTGCAGGTCGCCAGCAGCGCCTTGCCGAGCGAGGTCGAGTGGGCGGGCAGGCGGCGGCCGACCCGGGTGAAGGGGCGCAGGTAGTGCTGGGACTGCCGGGTCGCGAGGTAGACCACGTTGGTGCCGTCGAGCCGGGCCAGGTGGATGGTCTCCGTGGTGTCGTCGGAGAGCCGGTCGAGGGTGGGGCGGGCGGCGGCCACCACCTCGTCGCCGTCGATGTACGAGGTGCCGACCAGCAGGGCGCGCACCCCGATGCCGTACCGCGTGCCGGTGGCGTCGGTCTCCACCCAGCCGAGCTCGACGAGGGTGCGCAGCAGCATGTAGAGGCTGGACTTGGGGTACCCCACCGCCTCCTGCACCGCCGCGAGGGAGTGCATCCCGGGGCGCCCCGCGAAGTATTCGAGGAGCTCCACCGTCCGCACCGCGGACTTGACCTGTGCCCCACCAGACTCGGCAGCCGACATCGCCCTCGCCCCTTCCAACCTTCTCCGGAAACCCGTGACTTCGCTGTGACTTCTTGCCAGTGACTTCTTGCCAACGCGGAACGCCCGGAAATAGAGTTCCAGGACATTCACGATGAGGAACGTTGTTCAGAATACCGAACAACGTCCTGACGTGTGGCAGAGAGTACGGAAGGGAAAACGGTGGCAGCAGCACCAGTCTGGAGCGTCGACCCCCGCACCGGGAACCCGCGCGAGCAGGTTGCGGTGGAGGCTACAGCGCAGGACGTCGACCGTGTGGTCCGGGCGGCGCACGCCGTCCGCGACGCACTCGCCGACCGCACCGTGCGCGCCGCCTTCCTGCGCACCGCGGCCGACCTGCTCGCCGGGGCCGAGGAATCCGTCGTGGCGACCGCCGATGCCGAGACCGCGCTCGGTACAGCCCGCCTGACCGGCGAACTCGCCCGCACGGCGGCCCAGTTGCGGGCCTTCGCGGAGGTCGTCGAGGAGGGTGCCTTCCTCGACATCCACATCGACCACGAGGACGGCAGCCGCACCCCCCCGTGGCCGGACCTGCGCCGCTGGAAGATCCCGCTCGGCGTCGTCGCCGTCTACGCAGCCAGCAACTTCCCGCTCGCCTTCTCCGTACCCGGCGGCGACACCGCGAGCGCGCTGGCCGCGGGCTGCCCGGTCGTCGTCAAGTCGCACCCCGCCCACCCGGCCACCTCCGAGCTGAGCGCCTCCCTGCTCCGCCGGGCCGCCGCCGAGCACGGACTGCCCGAGGAGATCATCGGCCTGGTGCACGGCTTCGAGGCCGGCGTGGAACTGGTCCGCCACCCGCTGATCTCCGCCGCGGGCTTCACCGGCTCGATCCGCGGCGGCCGCGCCCTCTTCGACGCGGCCGCGGCCCGTCCCGCCCCCATCCCGTTCCACGGCGAGCTGGGCTCCCTCAACCCCGTCGTCGTCACCGAGGCCGCCGCCGCCGAGCGCGGCGAACAGATCGGCGCCGGACTCGGCGCCTCCATGACGATGGGCGCCGGACAGTTCTGCACCAAGCCCGGACTGGTCCTGGTCCCGGCGGGCGAGCCCGGTGACGGACTGGTCAAGACCCTCACCGCGACCGTCGGCGACACCACGCCCGCCGTCATGCTCGACCACCGGATGCGGGACGCCTTCGTCGCCGGCGTACGCGAGCGCGCCGCCCTCCCCGACGTGGAAGCGCCCGTCACCCCCGGCGACGGCGGCGAACACGCCGTCGCCCCCGGCTTCCTCACCGTCCCCGCCTCCCGCCTCGCCGAGGACGGCCCGCACGAGGCGCTCCTGGAGGAGTGCTTCGGCCCGGTCACCGTCGTCGCCCGGTACGGCTCCCCGGACGAGGTCGCCGCCGTGCTCGGCCGCCTCCCCGGCAACCTCACCGCCGCCCTGCACATCTCGGGCGAGGAAGCGGCGGGCGGTGCCGCCGGGCTCCTCGCCTCCCTCATCCCGCTCGCCGGGCGCGTACTCGTCAACGGCTGGCCGACCGGTGTCGCCGTCGCCCCCGCCCAGCACCACGGCGGCCCGTACCCGTCGACCACGTCCACCTCGACCTCGGTCGGCGCCACCGCCATCGAACGCTGGCTGCGCCCGGTGACGTACCAGTCGACCCCCGAAGGCCTCCTCCCTCCCGAACTGCGCGACGACAACCCGCTGGGCCTGCCCCGCCGGGTGAACGGATGACGACATGACCGTGCGACTTCCCGAACTCCCCTTCGAGCTGGAGCCGTTCGGCCCCGAAGGCAAGTGGACCTACGAGGGCGGTGTTCTGACCGGCCGCGCCGGGGCCCGGCAGGACCGCTTCGTGCCCCCGGGCGGCGACTCCCTCGAACCGGCGAGCGACGCCCCCCGCCTGCTGGGCACCCCGCCCCCCGGCGACTTCCAGCTCCTCGCCCGGGTGAAGGTCGGCTTCGCGGGCGCTTACGACGCCGGCGTCCTCTACCTCCACGTCGGGGAGCGCGACTGGGCGAAGGTCTGCCTGGAGCTCTCACCGGCCGTGCCCACCGTCTGCACGGTGGTCACCCGGGGCGTCTCCGACGACGTCAACTCCTTCACCGTGGACGGCGACACCTTCTGGCTGCGGCTCAGCCGCACCGGGGGCGCCTTCGCCTTCCATGCCTCGCCGGACGGCGTCACCTGGACCTTCGTCCGGGTCTTCGCCCTCGGTGACGCGGAGGCCGCGGCGTCGGCCTCGGCCGGCTTCCTCGTCCAGGCACCCGTCGGCGACGGCTGCGAGGCCGCCTTCGACCGGATCGCCTTCCGCCAGGAAGGCGTTGCCGACCTGCGCGACGGCAGCTGAGGACCGCGCCCCGCGCCTGCCCCGCCCGCCATCTCCGTCCGGCGGGCGGGGTGGGCCCGGTCCAACGACGTACCGGCCCGGTGCCGCGCACTCCGTGAGAAAGCCGTTGCGCGTCGGGGCCGCTTCTCCGATCATGCGGTCCATGAGCGACGAACCCGAGCGATGGACCCAGGCCACCGTCTACCCCGACATGTGGACCGACCCGGACAAGGACCCCCGCGAGAACGAGGGAGCGAGCCCGGAGGGCGAGCTCGCCACGCTGGTCGACTACCTGACGAACTACCGCCTCACCCTCACCATGAAGTGCGAGGGTCTGGGACCGGAGCAGCTCGCCCGCCGCGCCGTCCCGCCGTCGACGATGTCGCTGCTCGGCCTGGTCCGCCACCTCGCCGAGGTCGAGCGCGACTGGCGCAATTGGATCAGCGACGGCGAACCGCTGCCGAAGCTCTACGGCGTGCGGGACGGCGACTTCGACGGAGCCCTCGCCGAACAGGCCGCGGTGGACGGTGCGTACCAGGACCTCGCCCGCGAACAGGCGGCCACCGACGCCGCGTTGGCACGCCACACCGACCTCGGCGAGCGCCTCGGAAAGGACGGCATCGCGGTCCGGGAGCTGCTGGTGCACCGGATCGAGGAGTACGCCCGCCACTGCGGCCACGCCGACCTGCTGCGCGAGTGCGTCGACGGCCGGGTGGGACAGTGAGGCGCGCCTGAGGACCCCCGCCCCCACGGGGGAGCCCCCCCGTGCGGCCGGTCAGCGGTCCATGGCCGGGAGCCGGTCCAGGCCCGTCTCCCGCAGGACCCGCGCGACGGTGTCGGCGAGGGCGCTGTCCGCCCCGATCACGGTCTCGGTGCCGCCGGGCAGCAGATCGAGAGGGCGGTACCAGGAGCGCAGGTCGTCCTCCCCGACCACCTCGGCGATCGGCTTGGTCGCGTGCCGCAGCAGCGTCTCTTCGAACGGCACGTCCAGGTAGTAGCCGTACGTCGGACCGCGGTGGTCCGCGCGGAGCCGGGCCAGCATGTCGCCGTAGTGGTCGGCGTACAGGATGCCTTCCAGCACGACGTGGAAGCCGGCGTCGAGGGAGTAGCGGGCGACGGTGTCGATCAGACCGATGTTCGCCGCCCCCGGGCGGTCCCGGTCGCGCAACACGGTCCGCCGCAGGTTGTCCTGCCCCACCAATGCCACCCCGCGGCCGAAGCCGTCCCGCACCCCGGACGCGACGGCCGACTTGCCGGAAGCGGAGTTGCCGCGCACCACGACGAGACGGGTCTGGGCGGTGCCGGTTCTCATCCCGGGAGCCTACGGGGCGCGGCACCCCGACGCGCGGTGGTACCGCGAGGCGTACGGCGGCCCGGCGCGCCGGCGTCCGGCGCCGGTGCGCGCCCGCGCGGAACCGGACCCCCGCGTCCCCGCGTCCCCTCCGTCACGTCCCTCCGTTCTACGCCCACCACGGCTGGACCGCCGACCCGGACACCCCGCGCCGCGCCACCCGCCTGGTGCTGTGCCTCGTGGTCAGCGACGACGACTGAGGTCCGTCGGAGGCACGGTGCGCGGACGCAGGACCATGAGCGAGCCCTCCGGGGCCGCCACCATCGCGAACGGGAACCGGTCGAGTTCGAGGCAGAGCGCCACGTCGTCGGGGTGCACGCCTTCGCGCACCCCTTCCCTCAGCTCGGTGGCGGCGAGCGACTCGTCTCCCCGGCGCAGGAACTCGGCAGCGTCCGTCCCGGAGCCCGCCGCCCGCTGGGCGATGTACTGCGCGCACGCCAGGTCCTCGTCGGCCTTGCCGTCCTCGCCGGTGACCACGAAGGTGACGCTGCCGCTCCCACCGGCCCGCAGCACGTCGGCCGTCGCCTGCGCCACCACGAAGCTCGCGCACAGCACCAGCGGCGCGTCCTTCACGGCGAGGGCGCCGACGGTGCCCGCCGTGGTCTTCTGCACCACGGTCCGCCCGCCGAGGTCGACCGAGCGCAGCAGGCCCGGCGAGTTGACGGCGTCGAACCCGGGAGCGGGCGGACCGTCCTTCAGCGTCACCCACTCGGGGTGCCGGGCCTTGAGCGCCAGGGACTCGTCCAGCGACCCGGAGAGCACGATCTTCTCCGCCCCGCGGGCGAAGGCCCACGCGGCCACGGTGAAGGCGCGCATCACGTCGACCACGACCGCCACCTGCGGGGTCCGGGTCACGTCATCGATACCGAGAAATGAGGCGTCCATGGCGGTCATGATCGTGCATGCCCGTACCGCGGCGCCCGAGGAGTGGCGTGGATCACGCGCACCGACGGAGCGCGACCGCCGACGGGCCGGGGCCGGTCGCCCCGGCGGGAATCCGCGCGGGCCCTCCCGTGTTGTCCCGCTCGGGTGCGGAGGGTCCTCCGCGCGACTCACCGAGCCCGTGCCCGTCACGGGAAGAGCTGGAGAGAAGCAAGACATGCGCGTCGAGATCTGGTCGGACATCGCTTGTCCCTGGTGCTACATAGGGAAGGCCCGCTTCGAGAAGGGGCTGGCGGGGTTCGCCCACCGTGATCAGGTCGAGGTGGTTCACCGCTCCTTCGAGCTGGATCCGGGGCGCGCCAAGGGCGACACCGACCTGGTCGTGGACATGCTCGCGCAGAAGTACGGCCGCACCCGCGAGGAGGCCGTCGCGATGGAGGGCAACGTCGCCGCGAACGCGCAGGCCGAAGGGCTCGGCTACCGAAGTGAGGGCCGCGACCACGGCAGCACCTTCGACATCCACCGGCTGCTCCACCTCGCCAAGGCCCGCGGCCGCCAGGACGAGCTGCTGACCCTCGCCTACCGGGCCAACTTCGCCGAGGAGCGCTCCGTCTACGACGACGCGGTGCTCGTCGAGCTGGCGGTCGAGGCCGGTCTCGACGAGGCGGAGGCCCGCTCGGTGCTCGCCGACCCGGCCGCCTACGCCGACGACGTACGCGCCGACGAGCGCGAGGCGTCCGAACTCGGCGCCAACGCCGTCCCGTTCTTCGTCCTCGACCGGCGGTACGGCATCTCCGGCGGCCAGCCCTCCGAGGTCTTCGCGCAGGCGCTGGAGCAGGCGTGGAAGGACCGCGAGGTCACCGCCCTCACCCCGATCGGCGACGACGCGGCGGCGTGCGACGCCGACGGCGCCTGCGAGGTCCCGCAGCCGGGCGCCGCGACCGCCTGACCTCCGTAGGGCGCCGACCGTACGGCCCGGAGCCCTCGGGCTTCCTCCCACCCGGGCCGTACGAGGGACACGCCCCGCACCCCCGACGCCGACGTATGGCGTCGGAAGGTGCGGGGCGTGTCCGGTCTCCCCGTCCGGGAGGGGGAGCGGTCTTCGACCTCCCGCGCCCCGGCTCCCTCCCCGCTCCGGCCCTCTGTACGGACGCGACGACGGCGGAGAGTGCGAACGGCCCCGACACCGCGCCTCCTGAGGCCGTTCCGCGTGTTGCCCGCACCGTCCCCGTGGCGTCCGTGGCCGTTCGTCCCCGAGGCGGTGTCCGATCTGCCGGCGTCATTCAGTTGATGCGTTTGCCCACGATGGAGTTGTCGGGGAAGGCTCCGCTCCGTGTTCCGTCCCATCTGATGTTGATGGTGAAGGAGTTGGCCGTGGCGTTGACGGCCGGCGTCACCTGGGAGGGTGCCGGGGAGCCCGCCGGACGTGTCCACGCGCCGAAGTGGAGGCCGCCGTCGGTGGAGAGGCTCTCCCAGACGTATCCGTCACTTCCGATGCAGGAAATCAACACGCGTTGCTGACCGGCGTACCCGGACTGACCCGGAGAGACGACGGTGTTGGGGTTGCCCTGCCGGGCGGCACCGACGCCGCTGTCGCAGACGGCGGCTCCGTCCACCTGTGTCACGGTGGTATTGCCGCCGCTCGCGTCACTCGTGATCATCCACACGTGATGGTCGGTTCCCGTGATGAAGGAGCGCATCACGGTGTTGTACCGCTCCGTGCCGTAGACGGCGATCTGACTGTCGCCCTCGATGTCCCGCGCGTTCGTGGAAAGTACGGCATGGCTGCTCACCCTCCAGCCGCCGACAGGCGTCACCACGCCGTTCGCCATGTACAGCGACAGGACGCTGATCTGCCGGTACTGGTTCGGTGTGTCGATGAAGAGACCCCCCGCGACGACAGTCGGCAGCGGAGCGCCGATGGCGGCGGCGCCGGCCGGGAGACGTACCCAGGGTGCCCAGAAGTTGGCGGACCCGCTGTTGACCTGGCTGTACCAGATCTCGCCGTCAAGCCCCCTGACGAGCACCATGGCACGTCCTGCGGGCCATTCGATGATGCGCGGTGGGGACGTGGTCCTGCTCGACTGGTCGCCACCGAGGGGATTCCAGTTTCCGCCGTTGTAGCGGAACCACACGTTGTTGTCGGTGCCCCTGGTGACCTCGTACGTAGCGCCATTGATGGTCACCGAGTAAATGCCGGAATAGGCTCTGGCGCTGCCGCCGACGTTCGACCAGTCCGTTTCGGCGGCCGCCGCAGGACTGGCCGTTCCCGCCAGGAGGACGAGGCTTCCGATGATGGCGGCGAGGGTCGCACCCCAGCCGCGGGCAAGTCGCCCGATGGTGAATAGCAAGGTGACTCTTTCTCTCACGCGAGCGGTGTGCGGAAGGAGCCGCATCGACAAAGTGCGAAGATCCCGCGCTCCGGTGCTTCCGTGACAGCTCGCAGGCCTCTGTCGGAGAAGAATTCGATCTCTGCGTACGCGGGTCAACGTATCGACCACGCGGCAGGCCCTCTTGACTCAGCGTGCACGGCCCCTGGCCCGTGCGTGCTCATCCCTCTCCGCCCGGGCCGGGGCCCCGCTCCGGCTCCCGGCTTCGGGTGGGGCGGCCGGGCAGGTGCGGCCGAGGGCCTCACCCGATGCCCCACATTCGCAGCTGCCGCGCCTCGGCGGGCCACGGGGCAGAAACGCCGGCTGCTCCAATGGCTTCCGCGACGTGCTGTGGCAGGGGTGCCGTGTTTGGGTCACAGGGTGACGCCCTGGCGTTCGGTCCGGGCGTGTCCCTCTGGGAGAATCGTATGCGTACAGCCATGCTCGTCCCCGCCCTCGCGCTCACGCTGACCGGAGTCTGCGGGTCCGCCGCTGCGGCGGACGAGAAGTACTCCGACGGCCTGCGGGCCGTCGGTCTCACGATCGACCAGCAGCTCGTCAGCTTCTCCGTGGACGCGCCGTCATCGACGCGCTCGGCCGCCCGGGTGCGGGGTCTCGACGGTGACCGTGCGCTGGTCGGGATCGACTTCCGGGTCCAGAACGGCACGTTGTACGGCGTCGGCGACAAGGGGGGCATCTACGCCCTCGGCGGTGACGCGAAGGCGAGCAAGGTCTCCCAGCTGACGGTGGCGCTGCAGGGCGAGAACTTCGGGGTCGACTTCAACCCTGCCGCCAACCGGCTCCGCGTCATCAGCGACACCGGTCAGAACCTGCGCCACAACATCGACGACCCCGCGGCCCCGCGCACCACCACCGTCGACGGCACGCTGACCAACCCCGCCGTCCCGCCGGCCACCACGCCCACCACCGCCCTGGGCGTCACCGGCGCCGCGTACACCAACAACGACCTCGACACGACGACCGCGACGACGCTGTTCGACATCGACACCACCAACGACCGTGTCTCCCTGCAGTCTCCCGCCAACGCCGGCACCCTCGCCCCCACCGGCGCCCTCGGTGTCAACGCCGGCCCGTCCGCCGGCTTCGACATCTACTACTCGCCCAAGGCGGGAACCAACCAGGGCTTTGCCGCCCTCAGGACCAACAGCGCTTACGGCCTGTACCGCGTCAACGTCCTGAACGGAGCAACCGAGCGCCTGGGCGCCTTCCCCGGCAGCCGGCAGGTCTTCGACATCGCCCTTCCCCTCGACCAGGGCGGTACCGCCCCGCGCGGCGGCATGGACACCGGCGGCGGCACGACCGGCAGCCGCAAGTAGGTCAGGCGCGGTCCGACGGCCTCGTCGGACCGAAACCGGGGGAGTCCTCGCGCACGTGAGGGCAGGGACGCACGGGGACGGGCGGTGGTGCCCGTGGTCACCACCGCCCCGCCCACCAGCATCGTCCTCGCTCGCCGACTCGTTCACGGTCTGCCGCCAGGTCGTCGACGTCGCACTGCGGCAGAACGGCAACCGAGCCCGACTGCGCCGGGGCCGACAGGAAAACCTGTCGGCACCGGCGCAGTCGGGCTCGGCCACGGACGGATCCTCGGGGCCGAGGATGCGGATCACCGCTGCCCCGGCCAGGCGCGTGCGGTCGGCACCACCTGACCGGGGCCCCCGAGCACCTCGGCCCGTCAAAGCCGGGGACCTACTTGCCGTAGTCGCCCATGTGGCCCTCGTGGCCGTTCTGCTTCTCGTCGTGGCCGCCGTAACCGCGGTCGTAGCCGCCGCCGTTGACGCAGGTGTTCCCGAAGCTCGGGTTCAGCAGGCCGACGATGTTGAGGGAGTTCCCGCACGCGTTGACGGGGATGTGGATCGGGATCTGGACGACGTTGCCTGACAGCACCCCCGGCGAGCCGAAGGCGGCGCCCTGCGCTCCGGCGTCCGCGCCGGCCGTGCCCGCACCGGCGAACATCAGCGCGCCCGCGGCCGCTGCCAGAACCACCGTGCTTCTCAGCTTCAACATTGAGCTCTCCGCACTTCCAGTGCCGCCGCTCGGTCGCGACAGCTCCTTCCACGATGCGGGCCCGCCGGCCGCCTGCCCGCCGACACGCCTGGCCACCGCTCGGAGCCCCCCGTACGGCCGCCCTCCCGTGCGCCGTCGGACTCGGCCGGCTACCCCGCGGCACTTCCGCCCGGCGCTGTGCGAAGCCCTCGACGGCATGACGACCCCCAGGAGCGCCATCCGGCCCTCACCCTCGAACGTGCTGCGGACGCGGAGCGGCGGGGTGGACACCGGCGGCCGACCACCTGACGACGTGGACGGCCCGTCGGACGCGACGGGGCCCCGGTGACGGGCCGCGCGCGGGACCACGGCGCGACGCCCGGTGCACGAGGCTCACCGGCGCGATGCTGGTGCCGCCCGCACGGGGCGCTCGGCCCCCTCGACCCGTGCGCCCACCGGCAGGACCGGTGGCCATGGCACGAATGTGCGGCGCGGGCACAACCTTCTGTCGGACCGGCTCGTCACACCAGGCAACCGGAGCCACAACTCCGGCTGACGAAAGGGAAAACCACCGATGTCATCCGCCTTCCGGCGTTCCTGGCCGGCGGCTCTCACCGCCGCGCTCACCGTGGTGCTCGGCACCGTCGTGGTGAGTCCGTCCGCCCACGCCGAGGACGCGCCCACGCTGAAGCTGTCGGTCGCCCGCAGCGAGGTCGGGTTGCCGCTGCCCCCCTATCCCGAGGACTCCCAGCAGATCAGCTGGGGAGTGGAGAACACGGCGGCCGACGTCGCGGCCGAGGACGTCGTCGTCAGCTTCGACATCTCCGGTGTCAGTGCGTTCGCCGACTTCGACTCCACCTGCGTCGACGACCTGTGCGCCTGGGATCCCAAGGAGATCGTCCCCGGTGACGAGGCCCGCGGGCTCCTCGACCTGGACGCCAAGCCGGACGCCGCGCTCGGCGCCACGGGCACCGTCCGCTTCTTCGTCACCTCGTCGAACGCCGCTCCGGCGGAGATGACCGTCAAGGTCACCGTCGGAGCGCTGGGGCTGGGCGTCACCAGGATTCCGGACTTGAAGGGAGCCGAACCCGGCTCGACGCTGGACGCGCCGATCGCGGTGTACAACGCCGGTTCGCTCACCGCGGACGGCGTCGACCTGACCCTTGCCGCCACTCCCGGCCTGGATTTCGCCCAGCAGTTCGCCAACTGCACCTATGAACAAACGACCGGCGTTCCCTCGTCGGGCGGCCAGCCGCTGGCCGGCGCGGTCTGCCACCTCGCCACTCCGGTCGCACCGGGCAAGCGCTACCGGCTCTCCACCCCCGTGGGCGTGACCGTGAAGTCCACGGCTCTCTACGAGTTCGTCGACTACAGGGTCGCGGCGGCCACCGCCTCCGCACCCGCGGACCCCTCCGGCGGACAGGTACTGGGACTCGTCGAGGACGGAAGCGCGCCGAAGCCGGCGAACGATCACGCGGCGTGGCAGATCGAGGCGGACAACACCGCCGACACCGTGCTCACCGGCGCCACCGCGGACGCCACCCCCGGTCATGAGGCCGTGCTGGCCGCGAAGGTGCGCAACGACGGGCCCGCCGTCTTCAATCTGCTGAACTCGGACGCGCAGGTCGGCGTCCTGGTCGAGATCCCCGAGGGCACCACGGCGGTGAAGATCCCCCCGAAGTGCGGGGTGTGGACGGGCGGCGGTACGAACGGCTCCGAACCCGGCGCACCGGCGTACATGTGCGCGGTGGAGTCGCCGTTCACCGTCGGGGAGACGGTGACGTTCCCGTTCACCGTGAAGGTCGAGCAGGGCGCTCCCGCCACCACCTCGGGCGAGCTCACCGTGGGCACGGTGTGGGGAAGTGAGCTGGACGCCGACGCCCACCGGGCGAACAACACCGCACGGTTCACGGTGCGGACGACCTCCTCGGCCGACGGTGCCGCACCGACACCGACACCGACGGCGACGGCATCGGACGCGGACCCGGACGCGGGTAAGGCCGGGGGACGGGCCACGTCCGTACAGACCGGAACCGGAGCCCCGGCCGCGGGGCCGACCACCTCGGGAACCATGGCCGCGACGGGGAGCGGCGCCACACCGGCCATCGCCGCGGCCGGCGCCCTGGCCCTGGTGGCCGGCGGAGGGGTCGCGTTCCTGGCCCGCAGGCGGCGTACCCGTACCGGCACCGGCGGCACGGCCTGATCCGCCGGTCCGATGCGCCGGTCCGATGCGCGCGCCGTGACCCGTCGGCCGTGATTCGCGAGCAGTGATCGGCCCGCCCGGGCGGCCCCCGGGCGGGCCCTGGCGCACCCCGGGCGCACGCCGGGCGGGCCCTGGCGCACCCCGGGCGCGCGCTGGCCCCGCCTCATTGACGCGGCGGGGCGGGCGGCCGAGGGTGGACGTATGGAGACCACGCCGCTGATCCCGACCGCTCCCGTGACCGACTTCGCCACGCTGCGCCGCGCGGCCGCCGACGAGTTCGCGCCGTCCACCACCTACCTGAACACCGCCTTCGCGGGTCTGCTGCCCCGCCGCACCGTCGACGCGGTCACCGGACTGGCCCGGGCCAACGCCGAGGGCGGACCGCTCGGCGCCGGTGACTTGGAGGTGGTGGACTCCGCGCGGGCCGGGTACGCCCGGCTCGTCGGCGTCGGCGCCGACCGGGTCGCCGTCGGGAGCGCGGTCGCGGTGCACGTGGGGCTGATCGCCGCCTCGCTGCCCGCCGGTTCCGAAGTGCTCTGCCCGGAGGGCGATTTCAGCTCGGTCGTCGCGCCCTTCGCGCACCGGGGGGATCTGCGGGTGCGGTACGCCCCGCTCACCGGGCTGCCCGACGCGGTGCGGCCCACCACGGCGCTCGTCGCGCTCTCCGCCGTGCAGTCCTCGGACGGCCGGGTCGCCGACCTCGCGGCCGTACGGGCCGCCGCCACCGCGCACGGGGCCCGGGTGCTGCTCGACACCACGCAGGCGGCGGGATGGCTGCCGCTGGACGCGGGGGAGTGCGACTACACGGTGGCCGGCGGGTTCAAGTTCCTGCTCTGTCCGCGTGGTGCCTCGTTCCTCACGGTGACCGAGGAAGCGCAGGACTCGCTGACGCCGGTCTTCGCCGGCTGGGTCGCCGGCGCGGACACGGAGAACAGCACCTACGGTCCCGTCGAGCGGCTCGCCTCCTCGGCACGCAGGTTCGACACGCCGCCGGCCTTCCTCTCCTACTACGGGGCGGAGCGGTCGCTGGCCCTGCTCGCGGAGATCGGCCCCGACGCGCTGTACGCGCACGCCACCGGACTCGCCGCCCGCTTCCGGGCGGGGCTGGCGCGCCTCGGTCACGACACGGTCCCCGGCGATTCGGCGATCGTCGCCGCCCCCGGACTGGGCGGGCGCCGGGCGGAGTTGGACCGGGCCGGCATCAGCGTGTCCGACCGCGCGGGCAACCTGCGGGCCGCCTTCCACCTCTACAACACCGAGGCGGACGTGGACCGGGCGCTCGACGTGATCGGCTGAGACCTCCGGCGTCCGGCTCTCCCGGCGTACCGCGCCGACGTCATGGCGCCGAGGTACTGCTACGCCGATTCCCGCCGCACCAGTTCGGTGGGGAGGATCACCGCGGCCGGGTCCTCGCCGCCGATCTGGGCCAGCAGCACCCGCACCATCTCGGCGCTGATGCGGTCCCAGGGCTGGCGGATCGTGGTCAGTGCGGGCCGGGAGTCGAGCGCCGCCGGGGAGTCGTCGAAGCCGCCGACCGCGATGTCCTCGGGCACCCGCCGCCCGGCCCGCTCCAGCGAGGTCAGCACGCCCTGTGCCATCAGGTCCGAGGCGACGAAGACGGCGTCCAGGTCGGGGGCGCGGTCCAGCAGCAGCGTCCCGGCGGCCTCGCCCCCGGCCCGGCTGTAGTCGCCCGCGACGACCAGGTCGTCGTCGTAGGGGAGCCCGCACTCGGCCAGCATCTCCCGGTAGCCGGCCAGCCGCTCCACGCCGCCCGGGGTGTCCAGGGGACCGCTGACCGTACCGATCCGGCGGCGCCCCGACGCGTGGAGGTAGCGCACCATGTCCCGGGCGCCGTCCCGGTCGTCGGCCGCCACGTAGCTGACCTTCGAGCCCTGCCCGAGCGGCTTCCCGCAGGTCACGACCGGTACTCCGGCGTCGTGGAGCTGGGCGACCACCGGATCGCCGGAGTGGCTGGAGACCAGCAGGACGCCGTCCACGTGGCCGGCGATGTAGCGCATGTTCCGGCGCCGCTCGGCCTCCGTGCCCGCGATCATCAGCAGCAGCGGTACGTCGTGGGCGGCGAGGGCGCTCGTACAACCCCGCAGCAGCACGTTGAAGTTGGGGTCTTCGAAAAACCGTTCCTGAGGCTCCGTCAGCAGGAAAGCCACCGAGTCGGAGCGGCCGGTGATCAGTGACCTGGCATGCCGGTTGACCGTGTAACCGGTCTTGCGGATAGCCGAGTTGACCGCTTCGAGGGCGGACGGACTGACGTTGTGGCCACCGTTCAGCACCCGGGACACGGTCCCGCGCGACACCCCCGCCTCGCGGGCCACGTCGTGGATCGTCGGCGGCCGGCGGCGTCCCCTTCCCGGCTGCCCGGAGGACGGGGGCGGTTCGGTGCGGCTCATGGTGCGTGTTCTTTCGTTTTCGGGGCCCCCGGGAGAAGGACGGTTCCGGTGGGCCCCGGAGGGGATGGTCAGGACTTTACGGCGCCGCTGAGCAGGTCGAGGCTCCAGAACCGCTGGACGACCAGGAAGAGCGCGATCAGCGGAACGATCGCCAGCAGCGCGCCGGTGATCACCAGGGTATAGAGGGCCGGCGTGTTCGCGCCCTGCTGGAGGAGGGTGAAGAGCCCCAGGGTGACCGGGAACTTCTCGTCGTCGCTCAGCATGATGTAGGGCAGCAGGAAGTTGTTCCAGATCGCGACGAACTGGAAGAGGAAGACCGTCACCAGCCCCGGCAGCATCATCGGCAGCGCGATCGCGCGGAAGATCCGCCACTCTCCCGTGCCGTCCATCCGGCCGGCCTCGATGACGTCCGGCGGTACGGCGGCCGCCGCGTAGATCCGGGCGAGATAGACGCCGTACGGGGAGAGGAGGACGGGCAGCAGCACCGAGAGGTACGAGTCCGTGAGGTCGGCCTCGGCCAGCAGCAGGTACTGCGGGACCGCGAGGATCACCGGCGGCATGAGCACCCCGGCGAGCAGGATGTTGAAGATCGTCTCCCGGCCCCGGAAGCGGTACACGGCCAGCGCGTACCCGGAGACCGCCGACACCGCCGTGGAGAGCAGGGCGCCCACCCCGGCGTAGAAGGCGGAGTTCCCCATCCACTTCCAGTAGACGCCGTCCCGGTAGGCCGAGAGGTCCGAGACGTTGTCGGTGAACCCGGAGCCGGGCAGGAAGGTGAAGGTGGAGAAGAGCTCGCTGCCGGACTTGGTCGACGCCACGACGACCCAGAGCACCGGCAGCAGGCAGTAGACGGCACCGAGCAGGAGCGCGGCCGTCGGTATCGCCGCGAAGCGGCGCGGCGGGCGGCCGGCGCGGGGGGTGCGGGCGGATCGGGAGGTTCCGGTGTCGGCCGGGAGGGTCTGCGTGCTCATCGTGCGTCACCCTGCTTGCTGCGGGAGTTGGCCGCCCGGAGGAAGCCGAAGGACAGGGCCAGGGTGGCGACGGCGATGATGACCGCCTGGGCCGCCGCCGCATAGATGTCGTTGTTGACGAAGGCGTCCTGGTACACCTTCATCAGCGGACTCCACGTGCTGGAGAGGGAGTTGGTGAGCGGCTTGAGCGTGGTGGGCTCGCTGAACACCTGGAGCGTGGCGATGATGGAGAAGAAGAACGTCAGCACCAGCGAGGGCGCCACCATCGGGATCTTGATCCGCAGGGCGGTCTGCCACGGTGAGCAACCGTCCAGCCGGGCCGCCTCGAAGACCTCGGCGGGGATCGCCCGGAGCGAGGTGTAGATGACGATCATGTTGAAGCCGGTGCCGCCCCAGACGGCGATGTTGGCGAGGGCGCCGTAGAGCGGTCCGCCGTCCAGCAGATCCGGCTGCGGCAGCCCGAGGCGGTCCAGCGCGTAGAAGAACGGGCTGACGTCGGGCAGGTAGAGGAAGCCCCACATCAGCGCGGCCACCACACCCGGGATGGCGTACGGCAGGAAGATCGCCAGCCGGGTGAAGCCGCGCAGCCGGACCCGCTCGGTGTCCAGGAGCAGGGCGAAGACGAGTGCGAGGCCGAGCATCACGGGCACGACGATCAGTCCGTACCCCAGGATGCGCAGCGCGCCGTGCAGCAGTTCGGAGTCGGAGAGGGCGTCGGTGTAGTTGGCGAGGCCGGCCCAGACCTCGTCGCGGGCACCCTTTCCGAGGCCCAGGCCCGTGACCTCGGTACGGCGGAAGCTGAGGAAGAGGGCGTAGCCGATGGGCAGGGCGAAGAAGAGCAGGAAGAGCAGGGCGGCGGGGGCCAGGAAGCCGTACGGGGCGCTCTTGACCCCGTACGACCCCCTGCGGCGTGCGGGTGTCACTCGGAGACTCCGAAACCCTGCTTCTCGAGGTCCGCGACGGTGGCGTCCTGCATCGCGGTCAGCGCCGCGCCGAAGTCGGACCTGTCCTTCGCGGCCCTGGCGAAGTTGTCCTTGAAGGCGGTGTACGCCACGTTGACGTTCGGGCCCCAGGCGGCGGGGGCGGTGCCCTTCGCGATCTCGGAGGCCTTGGTGTAGAAGTCGGGCTGGTTGGAGAAGTACGCCGGCGGCTCGGCGAGCGCGCCCCCGGTCTGTGCGGCGGTCGCGGCGGGGTAGATGCCGGACTCCTTCACCAGCGCGGCGAGGGCCGCGGGGTCGGTGTTGAGCCACTTGGCGAACGTCGCCGCCGCGCCCTTGTTCTTCGAGTCGTTGGTGACGGCGGTGGAGGAGCCGCCCCAGCTGCCGGTGACGTTCGCGCCCGCCGTCCACTGGGGGAGCGGGGCCATCGCCCACTTGCCCGCGGTGTCCGGGGCCGCCGTGGTGAGAGTGCCGGGGGCCCAGACCGCGCTGACCCAGGCGATCTGCTTGCCGGTGTTCAGCGCCTTGTTCCAGGCGGGGGTGTACATCGGCTGGTTGTCGATCGCCCCCTCCTTCACCAGGCCGCCCCAGAAGTCGGCGACCTTGCGCGTCGCCGGGTCGTCGACGGCGACCTTCCACGTGTCGTCACCGGTGGTCCACCACTGGGCGCCGGCCTGCTGGGCGAGGCCCGCGAAGAGCCCGGAGTCGTTGGAGGAGAAGGTCGTCAGGTCGGTGCCGGGTGACTTCTTCTTCAGCGCGCGGGCCGTCTCGGCGAACTCGTCCCAGGTGGTCGGGACGGTCAGGCCGTACTTCTCGAACAGGTCCTGGCGGTAGTAGAACATCAGCGGACCGGAGTCCTGCGGCAGCGCGTAGAGGGCGTCCGTCCCCAGCGTCGCCTGCTGCCAGATCCCGTCCGCGAAGGCACCCTTGGCGTCGCCCGCCTCCTTCGAGATGTCCGCGAGGACGTCGTTGGAGACGAGCGTGGGCAGCGCCTGGTACTCCGCCTGCACCAGGTCGGGGGCCTTGTGCGCCTTGGCCGCGGTGATGATCTTGGTGACCAGGTCGTCGCCCGACGCCTGCTTCTTCACCGTGACCGTGATGCCGGTCCTCTTGCCCTCGCCCCTGTTCCAGATGTCCGCGACCTTGTCGAGGCCGGGCGCCCAGGACCAGTACGTGAGGTGGGCCGGGCTCGCGGCGGCGGGCGCGTCGTCGGCGCCGTCGTCCGACGAGCCGCAGCCGGTGAGGAGGGCCGAGGCGGCGAGGACGACGGCCGTGGACAACGCGACGTTGCGGTGCTTCATGGTTTTCCCCTGACGAGAACCGAGGGTTCAGCGCGATTGGTGCGCTGTGAGCGTTCACAGTAGAGAAACGGAACCGCCTCTTGTCAATGGTTGTAACTCTGCGGTTATCTTGGCTTCACACCGCCGACCGGCTCTGTGCACGTTCCCAGAATGGTGCACAGAGAGGATCCACGGGCCCCGTCACGGAGTGGCGGTGCCACCGCAGGACCGACCGGTCGGGGTAATCCGTACCGTCCGGCGGCGCGCCGCCGCCGGACACGGCGACGGGCGACCACCGTCACCGCTGAGAACGCCAGGAGACCCCCATGTCCCACACCGCTCCTCGAGGTCTGGACCGGCTCGCCTTCGGCGGCGACTACAACCCGGAGCAGTGGCCGCAAGAGGTCTGGCCCGAGGACGTCGGACTCATGCGCGAGGCCGGCGTGACCATGGTCAGCGTCGGGATCTTCTCCTGGGCGCTCCTGGAACCCGAGCCCGGCGTTCACGACTTCGGCTGGCTCGACCGCGTACTCGACCTGCTCCACGAGGGCGGCATCCGCGTCGACCTCGGTACCCCGACCGTCGCCCCGCCCGCCTGGTTCTACCGCGCGCACCCCGAAGCGCTTCCGGTGAACCGCGACGGCGTGCGGTACGCCTTCGGCTCACGCGGCGCCATCTGCCACAGCAACCCCGACTACCGCGCCGCCGCCGCCCGCATCACCGAGGAGATCGGCCGCCGCTACGCCGGCCACCCCGCACTCGCCCTCTGGCACGTCCACAACGAGTACGGCGTCCCCGTCTCCGCCTGCTACTGCGACACCTGCGCCGCCCACTTCCGCCGCTGGCTCACCGCCCGTCACGGATCGGTCGAAGCGGTCAACAAGGCCTGGGGCACCGCCTTCTGGGGCCAGCGCTACCGCACCCTCGACGAGATCGACCCGCCGCGCACCACCCCCACCGCCGGCAACCCCTCCCAGCAGCTCGACTACCGCCGCTTCGCCGACGCCACCCTGCGCGAGAACTTCACCGCCGAACGCGACATCCTGCACCGGCTCGCCCCGGGCATCCCCGTCACCACCAACTTCATGACCGCGCTCAGCCAGTGCGACTCCATCGACTACTGGGCGTGGGGCCGCGAGGTGGACCTCGTCACCAACGACCACTACCTGATCACCGACGGCCGCCGCACCCACGTCAACCTCGCCATGGCCGCCGACCTCACCCGCTCCGTCGCAGGCGGCGCCCCCTGGCTGCTCCTCGAACACTCCACCGGCGGCGTCAACTGGCAACCCCGCAACCCCGCCAAGCGCCCCGGAGAGATGGCCCGCAACAGCCTCGCGCACGTGGCCCGCGGCTCGGACGGGGCGATGTTCTTCCAGTGGCGGCAGTCCCTCTCCGGCGCCGAGAAGTTCCACTCGGCGATGCTCCCGCACGCCGGCACCGACAGCCGGATCTGGCGCGAGGTCAGCCGGCTCGGCGCCGACCTCGGCCTCCTCGACGGCATCCGGGGCACCCGCACCGTCGCCGACGCCGCGATGGTCTGGGACTGGCAGTCCTGGTGGGCGCAGTCCCTGGAATGGCGCCCCAGCCAGGACCACGACGCCCGCGAGCGCGCGGACACCTACTACCTCTCGCTCTACGACCGCCACCTCACCGTGGACTTCGCCCACCCCGAGGCCGACCTCTCGGTCTACCCGCTGGTCGTCGTACCCGCCCTCTACCTCGCCACCGAGCAGGCCGGCGAGAACCTGCGCCGGTACGTCGAAGGGGGCGGCACCCTCGTCGTCTCGTACTTCTCCGGCATCGTGGACTCCGACGACAACGTCCACCCCGGCGCCTACCCCGGTGTCCTGCGGGACGTACTCGGCCTGACCGTCGAGGAGTTCTCCCCGCTCGGCGAGGGCGACACCGTCCGCCTCGTCACCCCCGAGGGCCCTTCGCTCACCGGCGACCTCTGGTCGGACGTGGTGGTTCCGCGCGGCGCCGAGACCGTCTGGTCGTACGCCGACGGGATCGCCGGAGGCCGCCCCGCCGTCACCCGCAACCGCCTCGGCGCCGGCACCGCCTGGTACGTCTCCACCCGGCTCTCCGGCCCCGACCTCGACGCCGTGCTCGACCGCGCCTGCGCCGACGCCCGGATCGCCCCGCGCACCTCGCTCCCGCACGACGTGGAGGTGGTCCTGCGCACCGGGGAGCGGGACAGCTACCTCTTCGTCATCAACCACACCGACGGCGACACGAAGATCCCCCTCGACGCCCCCGGCACCGAACTCCTCACCGGCGAGCCCGCCACCGGACACCTCGCCGTCCCGGCGGGCGCGGTCCGGGTCGTACGGCTCGACGCCTGAGGCGCGCCACCGCTCCAGCCGCACCACCGGTAAGCCCCCGTATCCCGCACCACGGTCGAAGGGACATCGACGACGATGCACGGTAAGACGCTGTTCGACAGGACCACCACACACGGACGGGGCGCGGGCGGCCGCCGCACCCCGCGCGGCCGACGCCGGGCCGCCGCCGCGCTGACCGCCCTCGGCGGGCTGCTGCTCGCGGCGCTCCCCGCCCAGGCGGCCCACGCGGCGGCCACCGTCACCGACCCGGGCTTCGAATCGGGGGCCACCGGGTGGAGCACCTACTCCGCCGGCGGCCAGAACGCCGCCTCCTTCACCGAGGCCGGCGGCCGCACGGGCACCACCCGGCTCAGCCACTGGTCGGCCTCCGCCTACAAGGTGGAGACCTACCAGTACCTCTCCGGGCTGACCAACGGCACGTACACCCTCAGCGCGTGGGTCCGCTCCAGCGGCGGCCAGAACTCCGCGTACCTCGCGCTGCGCAACTGCGGCTCCGCCGAACAGCGCACCGACCTGCCCCCCACCGCCAACGGCGCCTGGATCCGCCTGGTGACCTCCGTCAAGGTCACCGGGGGCGCCTGCACCATCAGTCTCCACTCCGACGCCCACGCGGGGGAGTGGGCCAACTTCGACGACATCTCCTTCACCTCGGGCACCACCGGTCTCAGCGTCAAGGGCGGCGACCTCTCCACCCTCCCGAAGAACGAGGCCCACGGCGCCGTCTACCGCAACGCGAGCGGCACCGCCGGCGACGGCATGGCCCTGCTGCACTCCGCCGGAATGAACTACGTACGCCTCAAGGTGTGGGTGAACCCCGCGGACGGCTACAACGACAAGGCGCACGTCCTCGCCATGGCCAAGCGCGCCAAGGCCCTCGGCATGAAGGTCCTCGTCGACTTCCACTACTCCGACGCCTGGGCCGACCCCGGCAAGCAGAACAAGCCCGCCGCCTGGGCCGGCCACGGGTACAGCCAGTTGAGGACCGACGTCTACACCCACACGTACGACGTACTGAACGCCCTCAAGGCCCAGGGCACCACGGCCGACATGGTGCAGATCGGCAACGAGACCAACGCCGGGATGCTCTGGCCCGAGGGCTCCACCGACAACTGGTCCCAGCTCGCCGGCCTCCTCACCTCCGGCGCCAACGCCGCCAAGGCCGTCTCCTCCACCACGAAGGTCGCCCTCCACCTCGCCAAGGGCGGCGACAACGCCGGTACCCGCTGGTGGTTCGACAACGCCGTCGCCCGCGGCGTGCCCTTCGACGTCGTCGCCCTCTCCTACTACGGCTACTGGCACGGAGCCCTCTCCGACCTCCAGACCAACCTCGACGACGCCGCCTCCCGCTACGGCAAACCGGTCCTCGTCGCCGAGACCGCGTACGCCCACACCCTCGCCGACGAGGACGGCCTGGAGAACAACATCGCCACCGCCGACCAGCTCGTCACCGGCTACCCCGCCACCCCGGCGGGCCAGGCCGCCAACTTCCGCGACGTACTGAACGTCGTCGAAGCCGTCCCGAACGGCCGCGGCCTCGGCGCCGTCTACTGGGAGCCCGGCTGGACCGCCGTCACCGGCAGCGGCTGGGACCCGGCCGACCCCTCCTCCGGCAACGCGTGGGAGAACCAGGCCCTCTTCGACTACGCCGACAAGCTGCTCCCGGCCGCCGGCTGGTACGCGCACCGGTAGGCGGCGCCCCGCACGTGACGCACCCCCTGCCGTTCCTCCCGGTCCTGGAGGCACGGCAGGGGGCCCGCCGGATATCCTCCGCAGATGTCGAATCAGTCGGTGGCGGCGGGGATCGGACTCGCCCGCGTCATGGCGCACTGCGGGGGAGACCCGGTCCGTGCGGTGGAGTCGCTGGTGGGAGCGGTAGCCTCGGCACCGTCCGCCCCGGAGCCGTACGCGGCCCTCGCCGAGCTGTGGCACGACCGGCGCCCGGAGCTGGAGAAGGGCCTGGAGGGGGCCGGGTCCCTGAGCGCCGTGCTGGCACAGTCGTACTTCTTCTTCCTGCGGGGGGAGATGGACGACGCGGTGATGTCCCTGGGTTCGGTCACGGGCGCGCGGCCCGACGTCGCCTGGGGCGGCGCACCCTGGTTCGGCGATCCCGGCTTCCTCGGTGCGGTGAGCGCCGAGGCGCTGGCCGAGGCGTGCCTGCGCACCCTGGACCACGGCCCGGACCTGGACGGCGACGAGGCGCGGGAGCGGTTCGCGCCCTGGTTCCACGCCCTCGAGGTGGTGTCCACCCGCAGCCCCGTCCCGGAGTCGCTGGCCGCCATGGCCCGGCTGCCCCGTGCCTGCGGCCGCTACGATCTGGCCTTCGCCCTGTGCGACCGCGCCGACGCCGTCGAGCGGGTCATGTGGACAGCGGTGGCGCGAGCGGTGACCTGGCGCGCCACCGGCGACCTGGACCGGGCCGCGGCGGCCTTCGAGGACGCCCTGATCCTCGACCCCGCCAACTGGTCCCTCCACCTGGACCTGGCGGACCTACGAGCCGAGCAGGGCGACTTCGCCGCCGCCGTGAGCCTCGTCGGACAGGGCCTGGACCACGAACCCCACGAGCCCTCCCTGCGCGCGGCGTCCGCCGCGTACCGCGCACGTCTGACCGGTTCGTCCGACGAGCTGACGGCCCTGATCACCCTGGCACCCCAACTCGTGGACACCACCTACCGGAACCTGCTGATCGACCACGCGTGCGCGGGGCCCGGTCTTCCGCCGGACCTCGTGGCCGGGGCCCGTCGTGTCCGCGCGGGCTGAACGCGCCGGACCCGGTGGGCCCCCGGGGCGGGGGCCGGGAGGACGGCCCGTGTACCCGCAGGGCTGAGAACCCGCCGTTCCCGGCCTCTCCGGCTCACTGCCCCGTGCCGGAACGCCATCCCCGCCGACGGGCCCGGGTCACCGTGAAGAGGGTGTACCCCAGGGCCGCCAGAGCCACCACCACGCCGGCGGCCACGGCGACCGCGGTGTCGTGCGCACGGCTCGCCGGGGTCGGTGGCAGCACCACGGGCCGGACCGGTGCCACGGGGGCGGCGGGCGACCAGGGGGCGGTGACCGCGGCCACCGGATCGACCGTGCCCGCGCCGACGAGCCCCGTTTCCACCGCCGGCATCCGGTAGGCGGACGCGACGATCCTGGCCGTGATCTCGGGCGCCTTCGCGTCGGGACGGGCGGCGGCCACGAGCGCCGCCGTCCCGGCCACGAAGCCCGTGGCCAGGTCCGCCCCGCTGCCGGTGACATGGCCGCCGCCGGGTCCCACGCTCATCACCGAACCGCCCGGCGCCGCGATGCCGGGGGCGGTGCGTGGGAGGACCGTCAGGTCGGGCGAGCCGCCCGGTACGACCGCCGCGACGGCGAGCACCCCCGGCAGCGCGGCCGGGAAGGCGGCGGGCGCGGCCTTCTCCTCGGTCCCCGGGCTCGCCGGGGCCGCGTAGGCGGGTGCGACGACGACGCTGCCGGCCTTCCGGGCCGCCGCGACGGCCGAGGTCAGCGCGCCGCTGCCGCGCGGCAGGGCGAGGGGCACGGCGACGACCCGGGCGCCGCCTGCCACGGCGGCCCGGATTCCGGCCGCCAGCCGGTCCGCCGGTACCACGCCGTCGTCGCCGGTGACCCGGATGGCCAGGACCCGCGCCCCGGGCGCCACCCCGACGAAGCCCGTCCCCGCGCGGGGGGCTGCGGCGATCAGGCCCGCGACGAACGTCCCGTGCCCGGCGCAGTCCTCGCCGCCGCCCCGGTCCGTCCCGCCGTCCAGATCCGGGCCCGCCTGGACCCGGCCCGCGAGGGCGGGGGAACGGGTGGCGTCCACCCCGGTGTCCACCACGGCGACCAGGACTCCCTCGCCCCGGGTGTGGGCCCAGGCACGGGGGTAGCCGAGGTAACCCTGCGGCCAGGGGGTGCTCTCCACCTTCCGGCGGGACGGCTGCACGCAGCCGCCGCCCTCGGGCGTCAGCGAACTCACCACGGGCAGGGGCTCGTCGCCCGCGCCGTCCGCGAGGGCGGGGGCCGCCCCCGCCGCGGCAAGGAGGAGGCCGGCGCCGAGGAGGACCGCGTGTGCCGTCAGGCGGAGTCGCAGGCTCAGCACACGAGGTCCTCGGGGAGCAGGGTGGTGAGGTCTTCCACCGACGCCTCCGGCATCGCGCTGAGGCGTCCCGCCTGACGTGTCATCATGCGCTCCAGCACGGTGCGCGCGTACCGTGCGTTGCCGAAGGCGGGCCCGCGCTCCACCGTGCCGAAGTGGTCGCGCAGCCGCTCCAGCGTCCCCGGTGGGCAGGTGTACTTCTCCCGTGCGCACATGCCCACGACGATGTCGACGAGTTCTCCGGCGTCGTACGAGGTGAAGGGCACCGTCCGGCCGAAGCGCGAGGCCAGGCCGGGGTTGGAGGACAGGAAGCGGTCCATCTCCGGGCCGTAGCCGGCGACCACCACCGCCGTGTCCTTGCGGTGGTCCTCCATGAGTTTCAGCAGGGTGTCCACCGCCTCCCGGCCGAAGTCCGAGCCACCGGCCCCCTCGGGCGTCAGGGTGTACGCCTCGTCGACGAACAGCACCCCGCCGCGCGCCCGTCCGAAAGCCTCCGCGGTGAGCCGCGCGGTGTGGCCGACGTACCGTCCGACCAGGTCGGCGCGGGCGACCTCCACCAACTGCCCCCGCGGCAGTACGTCGAGCGCGCCGAGCAGTTCCCCGTACAGGCGGGCCACCGAGGTCTTGCCCGTGCCGGGAGGCCCGGTGAACACCAGGTGGTGGCCGATCGCCGGGGCGGGCAGTCCGTTCTCCCGGCGCCTGCGGGCAGTGGTCAGAAGGTTCACCAGGTCCTGGACCTCACTCTTCACGCCGGCCAGCCCGGTCAGTGCGGACAGCCGGCCCAGGGCGGCCTCCAGGCGTCCGGCGTCGCCGCCGGGCCCACCGCAGCCCCCGGCGGCGGCCGTCGCCGCCTCCCCGACGTCCGAGGGCAGCAACAGCGACAGCTCCTCCTCCGAGACCGTCTCGTTCCCCGCGAGCCGGAGTGCTTGCCGGTCCACCATCTCCTCGAAGGTCCGCCTCGCCTCCCGGGCGTTGCCGAAGGACTCGTCACGCGTCATCCGGGCGAAGTGCGGCACGAGGGCGCGCCGGGTGTCCTCCGCGAGCGTCAGCCGGCTGCGCGCACAGAGCGCTTCGACGATCGTCACCAACTCGTCCACCTCGTAGTTCTCGAACTCCACGGTCCGCCCGAACCGGGAGCCGAGGCCCGGGTTGGACTCCAGGAACGACCGCATCCGGCCCGAGTAGCCCGCGACGATCACCACCACGTCGTCGCGGTGGTCCTCCATGAGTTTCACCAGGGTGTCGATGGCCTCCTGGCCGAAGTCGGCCCCGCCCGAGCCGGCCTCGGCGGACAGGGTGTATGCCTCGTCGATGAACAGGACCCCGCCCAGGGCCCGTTCGAACAGCTTCGTCGTCCGCTGCGCCGTGCTGCCCACGTACTCGCCCACCAGGTCCGCGCGGGCGGCCTCCACCAGATGGCCCGAGCGCAGCACGCCGAGCCCTGCGAGGATCGAGGCGTACAGCCGGGCGACAGTCGTCTTGCCCGTACCGGGGGGGCCCGCGAAGACCAGGTGGCGGACGGTGGCGGGGACGGGGAGTCCCATCTCGCGCCGTCGCCGTGCCAGCTTGCTCAGGTTCACCAGGGTCGCGACCTGCTCCTTGACCTGCCGGAGCCCCACGAGCTCGTCGAGCACGGCGAGGGACCTGGCGGCAGCGTCCTGCGAAGGCGCCTCGTCCCGGCCGGCACCGTCGCCGCGTGCGCCGAGCACGTCGGGCTCGCCGTTCTCCCTGCTGTCCAGGTCGTCGGCGGACACCCGCCCGTCGGCGGCGGTCTGCCGCACACCGGCGGCACGGTTGCCCGTGATCGCGCACCGGGTGACGCGGACGGGCCTCTCGCTCGCCACCCGCAGGCCGTCGCCTCCGGAGCCGCCGAGGTCGCAGTCGGTCAGTTGAGCGGCCGCCCCCGGGCCGATCAGCACGCCGTGGGTCCGGCTTCCGCTCACCCGGCTGCCGACGGCGACCAGTTCGGCGGGACCTTCCACCGAGATGCCCTCCGACCCGGCGTTGTCGACCGTCACCCCGGTCAGCGTGACGGCCGCCTCGCCGGTCACCCGCAGACCCGGCGCGGAGCTGTCGCGGAGCACCGTGCCCTGGAGCGTCGGGCGGGACGCCTCAACCACCGCTCCGCAGCCGCCCGCCCCGGTGACGGTGCCGTCCTCGACGGTGCCCCGCGCGCCGTCGCGGAAGAACAGTCCGTGGCCGCCGCTGAGGACGACGTCCACCCCGCGCAGTGAGGGGTCGGCGCCGGCGACCACGACGCCGTGCCCGGCGGGCCGCTCCACGGTGACGGCTTCCAGCCGGGGTGCGGCCCCGCCCTCGACGACGGCGCCCTCGGACCGCCCTCCGGCGATCGTGGTACGGACCAGAGCGGGCGCGGAGTCGTCCCGTACGAGCAGCCCTGCGGCGGTCGAGCCGGTGACCCGGCAGTCGGTGAACGTACCGCGCGAGCGGTCGGTGGCGGCGATGCCGTGGCCCCCCGAGCCGGCCGCCAGGAACCGGTCCACCCGGGGGTCGGCGGCACCGGAGAGCAGCATGCCGTGGGTGGTGCTGCGCTGCGCGACGCAGTCGTCGAGCACGGGGCCCGCGCCGGAGGAGAGGTGGAAGCCGATGACGCACTCCTCGGTGCGGACCTCGCTCAGCCGGGTCGAGCACCGCTCCTCCAGGGCGACGCCCGGTTTGAGGGTACGGACGACGGTGAGCCGTTCGACCGAGCCGGCGGCCCGGTCGCCGGCCAGCAGGCCGTTGCCGCGCGCGTCGCGCACGGTGCAGCCGCGCACGGTGGTCACCGCGCTCTCGCCCAGCACCAGCCCGGAGCTTCCCAGGTGTTCGAAGAGGCAGTCCTCGACGACGCTGCGACGGGGCGAGAGATCCACGAGTCCGGCACCGCGGCCGTTGGTGACCACGCAGTCCCGCATCGCGAGGGAACCGGTGTCGCGGGCGAGCAGCGCGGTCCAGCCGTTGCCGTGGACGGTGCAGTTCTCCAGTTCGGCCTGGCCACGCGGCACGTCGACGACGGGGGCGTCCTCGTCCGCGCCGCGCAGCACCAGCCCGGACAGTTTCACCGCTTCCGCGAGGACCTGGACCGCGCTGCCGTCCCGGGGGGCTATCTCGGGGGGCGAGGCCGGATCGTCGGCGATCAGGGTGAGCATCTTGGTGATGGAGAGGCTTTCGTCGTAGCGGCCGGGCCGCACCCGCACCACGCTGCCGGGGCGGGCGGCGCCGAGGGCCGCCGCCAGGGTGGTCCCGGGCGTGGCGACGAGGGTCTGGCGGGCCATGGAGTTCCTTCCGCGGTACGTGGTCGTGGGCCGGTCCGGACCGGGCGGTGGGCGGCGCGGCGGGGTCAGTCGCGCAGCGCGGTCTGGATCTGGGTGGTACGCCGTCGGGTGATGTAGAGCCCGCGGCCCGGCGGCAGCGCACGGGGCCGCGTCCCGGGCACCACCTGTCCTTCGGAGGGCGGGCAGGAGAGCATCAGGACGGGGGTGTTGGCCTCCACCAGGCGGCGGAGCAGAGGGTCGGAGCCAACCGCGCGGCCCGCGCCGTTGGCGCCGCGCGCCACGATCAGGTGGAATCCGGTCTCGGTTCCCTGGGTGAGGAGGTCGTGGAGCGGGGCGAAGGGGTCGTTGGCGCCGAAGCCGCCGCCGGAGACGAGCTCATGGTCGTCGACCACCACGAAGAGACGTGGCCCCGTCCACCAGTCCCGCAGGGCCAGACGCCCGGGAGCGATGTCCGCGCCGGGCACCCTCTCGCGCAGGGCGCGGGCCGCTCCGTCGACCATCCTGCGCAGCGGGTCGGGTCCCACGGCGTAGCCCAGCCGGTGCGCGTCGGGGACGGTCCCGGCCATGCCACGCCGGAAGTCGACGAGGAGCACCCGGGCCTCGTCGGGCGTGTAGCGGGCGGTGACCGCCTCGGCGACGTGGGCCAGCAGGTTCGTCTTGCCCGACTCCACGTCTCCGATCACCACGAGGTGCGGGTGCGCCTCGAAGTCGTGCCGGAACACCCCGAGGCCCAGGTCCTCCAGGCCCAGCGGAACGCGCAGGTCGCCGTCGGCCGCCGGGAGCCGCGACGCGGCGAGGGTGGCCGGCAGCATCCGTACGGCCGGGGCGGGTTCGCCGTCCCAGCCGGCCGCCACCTGGCGTACCAGCGCGGCGACCCCGGTGGGGAGCGTGTCCGCCGACGGGTCGCCGTCGGTCCGGGGCAGCGCGGTGAGGAAGTGGCTGCGGTCCGCGTCGAGTCCCCGCCCGGGGACCGCCGGGACGGTTCCCGCGGCGCGCATGTTGACCATGGAGTCCACCGGGTCGCCGAGCCGGAGTTCGAACCGGGTGCCGAGCTGGTCGCGGAGCGCGGCTCCGATCTCCGACCAGCGGCCGGAGGCGACGATCAGGTGGACTCCGAAGTTGAGGCCGCGTGAGGCGATCATCCCGAAGGTCGGAACCAGGTCCATGAAGTCCTGGCGCACCGTGTTCCAGCCGTCGACCACGAGGAACACGTCGCCGTGCCGTTCCGCCGGGAACTCGCCCGCCGCACGCCGGGCACGGAAGTCCGCCATCGACTCGACGCCGTGGGCGGCGAAGAGCCGCTCGCGGTGGGCCACGACGGCGGTGACCTCGGCGACGGTACGGGTCATCCGTTCGGGGTCCAGTCTGCCGGTGACGCCCCCCACGTGCGGGAGCCCGGCCAGTGCGCCGAGCGTGCCCCCGCCGAAGTCGAGGCAGTAGAACTGCACGTCCTTCGGGGTGTGAGTGAGTGCCAGCGCGCAGATCAGGGTGCGTACCAGCGTCGACTTGCCCGACTGCGGGCCCCCCGCGATGCCGATGTGGCCGCCCGCGCCGGAGAGGTCGGCGGTCAGCTCCTCGCGCCGCTGGTCGAACGGCCGGTCCACGACGCCCACGGGCACGCGCAGGTACGGGGTGGTCTCGCCGGGCGGCGGCAACAGGAGGTCCAGGGTGGGAGGGTCACCCAGGGGCGGCAGCCAGACCTGGTGGGCGGGTGGTCCGCAACCCTCCAGTTTCTCCACGGCGACGTCCAGCAGGCTGCGCGCGGGGACCTCCTCCTCGTCGGGCTCCGTCACGGGCCCGGGGTCCTCGGAGGATCCCGACAGGGCGCGCGGCGGGACCCAGCCCGCCTCGAAGGGGACGACCTGCCCGGCCACGACCGCGCGGCGCATGGCGCCGGGACGGGCGGGTCGGTAGTCCCCGGAGACGTACGCCGCCTTGAAGCGGGTGAGGGTGCCGACGTCGTTCTTGAGAAGCCCGCTGCCGGGGAGCGGGGGGAGTTCGTACGCGTCGGGTACTCCGAGGACGCCGCGGCTCTCCATCGCGGAGAACGTCCGCAGGCCGATCCGGTACGAGAGGTGCGACTCCAACTGCTGGCTGCGGCCCTCGTCGAGTCGCTGGGAGGCCAGCAGCAGGTGGACGGAGAGCGACCGGCCCAGGCGGCCGATCATGACGAAGAGGTCGAGGAACTCCCGGTGGGCGGCGAGCAGTTCGCTGAACTCGTCCACCACCACCAGCAGGGTCGGCAGCGGGTCGAGCGGAGCACCGCCCGCCCTGGCCTCCTCATAGGCGCGTACGGACGTGAAGTTGCCCGCTCTGCGCAGGAGTTCCTGGCGGCGGACGAGCTCTCCGTGCAGGGCGTCCTGCATCCGTTCGACGAGCGCGGCCTCGTCGGCCAGGTTGGTGATGACCGCCGAGGTGTGCGGCAGCCGGTCCAGCCCGAGGAAGGTGGCCCCGCCCTTGAAGTCGGTCAGGACGAAGTTCAGCGTCTCGCTGCTGTGCGTGAGGGCCAGCGCGAGCACGAGGGTGCGCAACAGCTCGGACTTGCCGGAACCGGTGGCGCCCACCAGCATGCCGTGCGGGCCCATGCCGCCCTGGGCCGACTCCTTGAGGTCCAGCATCAGATGGGAGCCGTCCGCGGCGATGCCGAGTGGCACCCGCAGCCGTTCTCCCTCGGTGCGCGGTCGGTGCAGCTGCTCCGGCCGCGCCGCGGCGAGGTCGCGGATGCCCAGCAGGTCGGTGAGTTCGCGGTCCTCCTGGAGCGGTTGCTCGGATCGGGCGGCCGCGCCGAGCCGGAAGCGGGCCAGGCGCATGGCGAGTGCGCGGGCCGCGCCGGCGCCGAGCGTGTCCGGCCGGCCGATCCTGGTCTCGGCCGGTCCGCCTCCGGGGCCGGGGCCGAGCAGCACGAGATCCTCGGGGGTGACGCGCAGCCGCAGGGTCCCCCGGTCGTCGGCGGTCGCCGCGAGGGTGCCCCGTACGTCGACGACGGTCGTGTTGCGGTACCCGTCCCCGGCCAGCCGGGCGCCGGGCGGCACCGTGGAGAGGTCCAGCACGACCACGGTGAACGGCTCGTCGCGGTCGGGCGCCGCACCGGCCAGGAACGGCCCCCGCGCCGTGAACTCCTCGCCGAGCAGCGGTTCCAGTTCGGAGACGGACTGGGCGGCCAGCCGGGCCGGTCCCACCCCGTCGGTGTCCGTCGGGTGCTGGGTGTGCGGGAGCCACTTGGTCCACGCCCAGGCGTCCCAGCCCTCCCCGTCCGCGAGGACCACGATGTTCAGCTCGTCCGGCGCGTGGAGGGCAGCCAGTTGCGCCACCACCGCCCGTGCCGTCGCCCGTGCCGAGCCGACCGCGACGGACCCGGCGCCGGGCTCGCCCGCCGGGGCGAGCAGCACCCGCGCGAAGGAACGGAGCCGTACGGAGACGGGCTGCCCGTCCACCGTCGCGTACGTGTGGATGAAACGCCTCAGCGCATGGGCGCACAGCGGTTCGAGGTCCTCGACCGGGCGCGTCGCCAGCGGCGTCAGGGTGAGGGCGAGAGGCTGCTCGCCGGTGGCGAACCGCACCTCGGCGAAGTCCTCGTGCGACGCCCGGCGCTCCCACAGACGGCCGCTGCGGGTCACCGACCACAGCGCGTCCGGCTCCGGATGGTGCCATGCCTGGGCCCGGCGCTGCTGGTCGACGACGGAGCGGATGCGGCGCCGACTGGTCGCGAGGTACCGGAGGTAGTCGCGGCGTTCGCCGCGCAGGGCCCGCTTGCGTTCCCCCGCCGCGCGGAAGAACTGGGCGACGAGCATGACGACCGCGGACAGCGTCATCATGCCGACGGCCACCCACATGAGCACGCCGTTGCCCTCGCCCGGCCGGAGAAAGACCAGCACCATGCCCAGGGAACTCAGGGCCATCGGCAGGTAGGTGACCACGCCGCCCATGGCGCTCTGTGGCTCGGGCAGCGCCGGCGGCTCCTGGAGGGCCAGTTCGCCCTGCGGCATCTGCGGACCCACCCGGCGCGGAGGGCGACGGAACGTGACGGTGGTCAAACCGGCTCCCGGTTGGTGCGGCGGCCATTCCCCGTCACGAGGACGTCAGCAGCCCTCCAAGGGCGGCGAAGAAGGCTGTTTGACGGGTGATCATACTGTTGGCCGGGAGTCACGATAGTGTGCCCCCGTTTCCCGAGTCGGACCGCCGCCGAATTCACGGCGGGAGTGAATCGAGCTGCCGTGAGCGACAAGACAGGCGAACTCTGTCGAATATCCGTCAGAGCTCCTTCCCGGGCCTTCGAATTGGGGATACCGTCCGATGTTCCGCTCGCCGATCTGCTTCCCGTGCTCGTCGAGTACGCGGGAGCCGAACCTCACGAGCAGGAACCCGGCCCCGGAGGCTGGTCCGTCCAGCGGCTGGGGGGCGCGCCTCTCGACGAGGAGGGCACCGCCGCGTCCTTCGGCCTCGTGGACGGGGAGACGCTGTACCTGAGGCCACGCGGTGAGACCCTTCCCGAGGTGGCGTTCGACGACCTCGTCGAAGGGATCGGCGAGACCCTGCGCGCCCGCGACGACACCTGGCGGCCCGCGCTGACCCGGCGGCTCCTGCTGGGCTTGAGCACCGCAGCCCTGCTGGCCGCCCTGGTGGTCCTCGTCCTGCCCGGCGCCGACGCCTGGCGGGCGGGCACGGCCGGCGCACTGGCCGTGCTCCTGATCGCCGGCTCCCTCACGGCTTCCCGGGCAGTCGGCGACTCCGGCGCGGGGGCGGTCCTGGGCATGCTGGCCGTACCGCATCTCGCCCTGGCCGGAGCGCTGCTCCCGCAGGCGGGGGCGGGCGAGGACGGTCTGGGACCCCGCCTCCTGGCGGGCGGGGCCGCCGCGGCGGGTGCCGCCGTCGTCGCGCTGGCCGCCGTGGGAGCGTTCGTCCCGCTGTTCCTCGGGGCGTTCACCGTCGCGCTGTTCGCGGCGCTCGCCGGCGGCGTCACCGCCGCCGGCCTTCCCCCCGCCCAGGCCGCCGGCTGGCTGGCGGTCCTGACGGTCGTTTCCGCCGTGTTCGTGCCCGGCCTGGCCTTCCGCTTCGCCGGAATGCGGCTGCCTCCGCTGCCCACGGGGGCGGACGACCTCCAGGAAGGCATCGACCCCTTCCCCGCGGAGCGGGTCCGGGCGCGCGCCGCGCTCGCCGACACGTACCTCACCAGCATCTACGCCGCGCTTGGGGTGGTGGCGATGGGCAGCCAGACGGCACTGCTGACGGCCGCGGGGTCGGACGAGCGGACGGGACCCGCCCTCACCGTCGCCCTCAGCCTGCTGCTGCTCCTGCACGTGCGGCTCGTCGGCGCGCTCTGGCACCGGCTGGCGCTCGCCGTTCCCGGCGCGTACGGCCTGACCGCCACGGCGGTCGTCATCGCCGCGGGCGCGCCCCTGCCGGGTCGGCTGGAGGCGGTGGCGGTCCTGCTGGTGGCGGGCGCGGCGGCGGCCGTCGCCGCGTGGACGGTACCCGGTCGCCGGCTCGTCCCGTACTGGGGCAGGGCCGCGGACGTCCTCCACCTGGTGACGGCCCTGGCTCTGCTGCCGCTGGCCGCGCTGCTGTCCGGGGTCTTCGGGGCGCTGCGCGGGATCAGGGGCTGAGCGGCGGATGAGCACCCAGAACCGCAAGGACCAGGTCCAGGCCCACCTGTTCGTCATGGGGCGGCTCTCCGGAGGTCTGCTGCGCGCCGACCCCGACGCCGCCGAGACCCCTTCCACCCGCACCTGGCGCGGGCTGGTGTGGGGCGTTCTGCTGGTGGTCCTGGCCTGCCTGGTCACCACCTTGTACGGACTGATCCGCCCCGGCGGCGCCACCTCCTGGAAGGAGCCGGGGACCTTGGTCCTCGTCCGGGAGACCGGCGCCCGGTATCTGTTCGTCGACGGCGCTCTGCACCCGGTCCTCAACGAGGCGTCGGCGCGGCTGATCGCCGGTGACCGGCTGCGTGTGACCGACGTGGCCGAGAACTCCCTCGCCGGTACGGAGCGTGGCCCGGCGCTGGGAATCGTGGGCGCCCCCGACGGCCTGCCCGCCGCCGGTCTGCCGCGCGAGACGTGGTCGGTGTGCGCCCTCCCCGGCTCTTCCTCACCGGACGGTCCGCCGCTGACCAGCATCGCCGTCGGAGTGGCCGGTACGGTCACCGGACTGGACGAGAGTCGCGGGGTGCTGGTCTCCGCACCCGATGAGGGTCTTCAACTGGTCTGGAACGGACGCCGGTTCGCCGTCGACGGCGAGCACGGCACCAAGGCCGCACTCGGCTGGGCGGGCGTCGTGGCGACGCGGGTCGCACCCTCCTTCCTCCAGTCGCTGGACGCCGGCCCGCCGCTGGCTCCGCCGGAGGTCGCCCGGCGGGGCGCCGCCGGGCCCCGGCTGTCCGGCGCGGCCACCCGGATCGGGCAGCTGTTCACGGCCTCCGGCCAGCACTACCTGCTCACCGAGGAGGGCCTGGTGCCTCTCGGGGTACTGGACCGTCTCCTCCTGAGCGGCGACCCGCGTACCCAACGGGACGCCTACAAGGGCGCGGAGGTGCGCGAACTCTCCCTGGGGCCCGCGGACTTGGCGGCGCACACGGCGCCCGCCTCGGTGACCGTGGGCAACCCGGCGCTGCCGCGCACGGCGCCCGGGGTGTCGTCGGTCGATCCGGACGAGTCCGTGGTGTGCGTCCGTACGGCCCCGACGGACGACGGCTGGTTGACGACGGTGGCGCTGGCCGCCCGGGGGTCCGTGCCGGGCACCGTGCCCGCCGTCCAGGTGTCCGTCTCGGCCTCCTGTACCCCGGCGGACCGCGTCTGGGTGCGGCCGGGATCCGGCGCGCTGGTCCGCGCCCGATCCGGCGCGGGGACCGGCTCCTCCGAGTACCTGGTGACGGATGCCGGGGTGTCCTACCCGCTGGCACCGCGGGCCGCGCAGCAACTGGGGTACCAGGCGTCGTCGGCCGTGCGCCTCCCGTACCGCCTGCTGCGGCTCTTTCCGCAAGGCCCGCTCCTCGATCCGGCGGCGGCGAATCGGGCCGGCCCGGAAACGGCCGGCGGCCCGAATGCCGGCGGCGCCGAGCGCCCGCGGCCGGATCGTTCGTATACGGCCGCACGGAAATGCGGGACGGAGGATTGAGGACCGGGAATTCTCTGAGCTTTATTTGAGGTTGTTTCCCTCCACAACTATCAGTTCGCGCGGCTAGGGTGACGTTCCATCAGGTGCGGTCCGCCCGGCGAAGGAGAACGTGACATGAGTGACTCCACGGACACCGTGGGTGGTTCGGACCACTACAACAGGGAACAGGCGGCGATCGACCTCGCCCGCCAGGCGCTGGAGGACAACGTCGCCGCCATGGCGAAAGCCGCCAACACCGTGCGGCAGATCCACGACAACGTGCGCGTCTCGTACGTCGCCGCCTCCGCCACCACGTTCACCAACAAGCTCGACGAGTGGCTGGAGATCTACAACACCGTGAAGCAGCGCGTGGACAGCCTGCACCAGGCCCTCACCGCGGCCGACCGCACCCACAACGCCGGTGAGATGGACGCCCAGCAGTTCTCCGCCGCGTGGAGCCCGTCCGGAGGAACCTTCTCCGACGAGGGCGAGAGCGCGTACGCGGCGCTCAGCGGCAAGTAACCGTCCCAGTCAGCCCGTCACGGCGGGAACGTACGGCCCGGAGCCCGACAGGGACCGGGACACATCAGCGGATCGAGGAGAGCGACATGGCGGACGTCGAACTGAAGAAGGCCGCGGCCAACGCCGTGATCGACGACATGGGGCAGGCCAACGCCGCCATGACGGCGGCGCTCCAGGACATGCTGGACCGCATCCGTCCGCTCCAGCAGTCGTTCTCCGGTGACTCCGCGCAGGCGTGGGCCGAGTTCCAGGGCACGGTGAACGCGGCGATCAACAAGATGAACACGACCTTCACCCAGGGCACGCAGGCCCTCACCACCATGGTGGACCTCCAGATCCAGGCCGACCTGGCCGGCGGCCGCCAGTTGTCGGCGCAGTGACGGCCGACGAGAAGACCGGCGACGGCACGGGTACGTACAAGGTCGACCAGGCGGCGATCGACCGGACGGTCGCCCAGCTCGGCGGCGTCATCGAGGCGCTGATGAAGGAGCCTTCGCGGCTGACCCTGCAGACCTTCGCCGGTAAGGGCGGCAACGGCGTCTACCCGCACATCTTCACCGGTTCGGGCAAGGGCGCGGTGAGCGCCACGGCCCTGCGGGACACGTTCGAGGAGTTCGCGGTCGCCATGGAGACACAGCTGACGTCGATGGAGACCAAGCTCGGCGGCCTCGTCAAGGACCTCAAGCTCGCCCACCAGTTCCAGCGGGAAGGCGAGGAAGGTGCGGCGCTGACCGCAGCCGAGATGATGGCCGATCTCCGGGACGCCCTGGCGGCTTTCGGCGGATCGACGAGCACGACGGCAACCACCCCGGCCGGGGCCACTACCGCCTAGCGGCGGGTACCACGAAGAACACGGCCCCCGCGAGAGGAGCACGACGGATGGCGGACGGGTCCTGGGAGGACGCGCTCTCCTTGTACACCGGGCAGGAACCCACCACCAGGGAGCAGGTGGCGGGCAGCGGGGAGGGCCACGCGAGCTGGTTCGCCGAACACCTGGTGGAACCGGCGAGCCGGCAGAGCGGTCCGCCGGACGGCTGGGACCTGGCCGTCTCGATCCCGTGGGTCCTCACCGACGCGCTCTTCCCCCCGGCGGTGTACTACTACCGCGTCGGCCTCCGTCTCTCGCCCGACATCGGTTCCAACGAGGGGGACACCCCCCTCCACCGGTTCATGAGCGAGCCGATCGACCGGCTGTACGGGGGCGCTTCCGACGCGGGCACCGACATGGTGAAACTCCTCAGCTTCGACTCGGCGGTGATGGCGGCCCGCGGCGTCCACGACCACCTCATGGCCACCCACGAGCTGATCACGGGCATGGCCCGCGACATCGACGTGCCCGAAGCGGAACTCCAGGGCAGTGCGGCCGGTGCGCTCAAGGACGCACTCACCGGTATCGCCAACGAGTTCGAGGACCTCGCGGTGCAGATGACGACACCCCGGGAGTTCACCGGAGAGATCGACCGGGCCCGCAGTCAGCTGCGCGATTCCACCATGGCACTCAGCCGCGCCTACGAGACCTGGCGGAACAGTCCCGGCGCGTGGCCCGCCCAGCGGGTCATCCATCTGTTCCACCAGACCTTCGATCCCTTCGTCGGGCGGGCCGCCCAGACGGTGAGCGGGGCGGCGGGGCCCGTCATCCAGACCCCCCTCGGCGCGCCCGCCGACCAGGGCTTCTGGGACCGTATGGAGGACCGCGCCAAGCAGGACTGGAAGACCGGCGTAGTGGACAACCTGGACGCCGCCGCGCGCACCCAACTGCCCGCCATCGACGGGGCGTACAGCACGGCCGCCGCTCTCATCCCGGGCGTGACCGCACCGAGCTGGCGCACACCGGACAACGCCGGGACCGCCGGCGCGAGTCCTTACGCCACCGGGGCGGACGGCACCCCCACCGGCGCGGCCGCGCGAGCCGCCGAGGCAGCGCGGGCCCGGGCCGAGGAGGCCCTCACCGACGGCGGCGCCGCGACGGGCGACAGCGGCCTCGCGGCCCGGTCCTTCGCCGCGACCCCGGGATCCGCACAGGCCGACGACGGCACGGCGGCGTACTCCGACGACCTCGCGGACACCGCCGCCCTGCGCGAGCAGGCCCTCCGGAACGCGGTCGAGCAGGCGGGCTCCGGAGCGCTCAGCACCGACGGCGTCGGCACGGGCGGTCTCACCGCCACGGACGGCGGGACCGGATACGACGGCGGAGCGTACCCGAGTGGCTCGCTCGTCAACGCCGACGGTACGGTGACCGCTCCGGGCGGTGGCCTCCTGAGGAACGCCAACGGGAGCCCGGTCAAGGCCCCGGCGGGCGCCTACCAGACCCAGCAGGCGCGGATCCGCCGGTCCCAGGCCCTGGAGGACGCCGCCAAGGCGCAGGACAAGGCGTATCAGGAGCAGCTGAGACGGCAGCAGCAGTCCTCCGCGCAGAGCGCCGCGCAGCAGCGCTCACTCGAACAGTCCCTCCAGCGTGCCCGGTCCTCCGCGCGCACCACCGGCCTCGACGCCCATGCCCTCGAAACCGCCCGCAGCGCCGGGGCGACCCTGCGCGTGAAGCAGCCGGACGGCAGCTACACCGACTACACCAAGGCCGCCGGGGAGACCGCGGCGCCCCGGGCGACCCGGGTGCGCACGTCCTCCGTCGAGCCGGTCACCGGTGCGGCCGAGGAGGCGGCGCTCAGCGGCCGGCGTTCCACCGCGTCCAGCGGTCCCGCGACTCCCCCCATGGGCGGCGGTATGTCGCCGGGCGGGGCCGGACAGGGGCAGGACAGGGAACGCAAGAGCTACCTCGACGAGGACGAGGACACCTGGGGAACACGGCGTACCGGCGGCACAGGAGTGATCGGCTGATGGACGAACGACGGTCACGGGGTCCGGCTCCGGCCATCGCCTCCGTGCTCCAGGAGCAGATCGGGGAGATGACCGAAAGCCTGCGCGCCCAGCGGGACAGGCTCCTGGAGACCCAGCGGGAACTGGAGGCGCGGACCATCACCGTACGGTCGAAGGACCGTTCCGTCAGCGTGACCGTCGGGGCGCGCGGGGACGTCCGTGAGATCAGGTTCCACACCGAGGACCACCGCCGGCTGGACGCGGCCCGGATGGGCAAGGTCGTGCTCGACGTGGTCACCAAGGCCCAGGAGCAGGCGGGCCGGGAGGCGTACGAGGCGTTCGCGCCGTTGAGGGGCGCCGGTGCCGCGATGCGGCGCTCCATGGAGTCCGGCAGTGCGCTGGAGGAGCTGCTGGCGCCGCTGCGTGCCGCCACGGCCGACCCGATGGCGGGCGAAGCGCGGCAGGACGGCCCAGCCGCACGGAAGGGCTGGGCCGATGAGTGAGGACCTGCGTACCACCGAGCAGCTCAAGGCACTGTTCGCGCAGTACCCCGGCGCGGCCGACGCGCTGCGCCGTGTCAACCGGAACGTCGCCCGGATCAACGAGATCAACGCGCGGGGCGGCGGCGACGGCGAGGACGAGGCGTCGAAGCAGTACCGCGAGGCCATCACCGCCGGCATGCCCCCGATCACCCAGACCCTCGACCTGCTGAACGTGCTCGTCGACCAGCTCGGCGTGGACGGCACCGACGCCATGAAGATCTTCGACAAGGCCGAGGCCGAGGCCCAGCAGATCGGCGCGGCCTGGACCGAGGACTCCTGAGATGGGGAGTTCCCGGCGGCGCCCGTGCTGACCCCCAGCCCGCAGGCGCAGGAGCTGATGAAGGCACTCACCGGCATGGAGTGGCCGTCGATCAACGAGGACGAACTGCGCGAGGCCGCCGACCTGTACGAGTCCACGGCCGAGGACTTCGACACCATGCGGGACGAGCTCGCCGAGCTGGCCCGGTACATCAGGGAGAACTTCTCGGGCGAGGCGGCCCAGGCGTTCGTCCGCTACGCCGAGCTGCTCACCGGCGGCGAGGCACCCGCACTCTCCGGGGTGAAGGACCAGGCGGCCAACCTCGCGCACATCGCCGACGACACCGCGACCGACGCCGAATACGTCAAGTGGATGATCCTCGCGCAGATGATCGAGCTCATCGCGGAGATGATCTTCGAGGCGGCGGTCTGGTGGGTGCCGGGCCTCGGTCAGGCCGTCACCGCCCACGTGTCGCTGCTGACCATGCTGGTCAGGCTGCTGGTGCCCCGGTTGATCCGGGCGCTCGTCCGGAGCATCGCCGTACACACGGCGATCAGCGTCGCGATGGGGCTGGCGATGGACGCACTCATCCAGGGCGTCCAGATGGCCATGGGCAACCGTGAAACCTGGAGTACGGACGCCACGATCCAGGCGCTCGCCTACGGCGCGGTCCAAGGGCTGGTGGGCGGTGCGACGAGTTTCGCCGGCGCGGCGGCCGGCGCGCGGATCGGCCGGACGCTGGGCAGCGACTTCACCAAGATCCTCACCCAGGAGGCCGGCGGGAAGATCGCCTCGCTCGCCGGCTCAGCCCGCGAGGGGAGACGTCTGGCGGACGGCCTCGCCGGCACGCTGGGCGGAATGAACGCGGACCTGGCCAAGGGTCTGAACAAGTCCGCCAACGAGTCACTGGCGGAGGCGTTCGTGCGCGGCACCGGCGACCAGTTCGCCCGCTCGGCACTGAGAGGGATGTCCAGGGAGCGGGCCCGGGAGGTCGGGACCACCTGGGCGAGGACGGTCCTCAGGGAGTGGACGGGGCCGGGATCGGCGACCGCGGTGAGCGGGGTCCTCCGCGAGGAGCTCGCGGGCCTGGTGCGGGGGCCGGCCCTGCGGGTGCTGGCCGACGATCTCCCCGACGCCATGTCGAAGGCCGGGATCGGCCCGTCGAAGGGCTTCCTGCTCGGGCAGTACGGCACCGACATGCTGTTCGAGGGGGTGTCGCAGAACCTGTCGGAGGGCGCGTACAACGTCCTGACGACGGGGCAGTTCACCACCACGGGCCAGACGTTCCTCTCGGGCTTCCTCACGACCGGCGTCAGCCATGCGGGGCGGCACTTCGTGGTACGGCCGCTGATGCACGAACTGGGCCAGGACCACGCGTGGGTCCAGAAACTCAACGACCGGCTGGCGGCCCTGGACGGGCCCGAGCACGGGTGGCCGGTCAACGGGGCGGGCCCGCCGGCTTCGGGAACGGACGCCCTCGGTACTGGCTCACAGCCGCCGGCCGGGTACACGGCGGACGGACGGCAGGACATGGCCCACGGGATCCCGCCCGGGGACGACGGCACGGAGAGGGCCCCGTACCAGGAGCCGGTCGCTCCGCGCCGCACGGCCGCCGGCAACGACGGCGTTCCGGCGCCGCCCGGACCCGCCCCGGTCCTCCCGCACACGTCCCCGACGGTGCTCGCCGCCACTCCCGCTCCCGCCCCGGTGGCCGGACCACCGCAGCCACGGGCCACCTCCGGCGTGTCCGTCGGCGAATCCGCACCCGTGACGGGGCGGTCCACCGAACCGGCACCGCCCGCACCCCAGCAGCCGAAGTCCGTACCGACGTCTTCCGGCCGACGGATCACCGAGAGCGTCGTCCCGTCCGTGGAGCGGGCGCCCGTACCGCGGCCACTGCCGCTCCTCCCCCCGCCGGCCGACGCGGACCGGACGTTCAACCCGAACGCGCCGGTCTTCGGCGGCGGCCCGGACGACGCCGGAGGCCCTCACGACATCCCGGAACCCCTCGGGCAGCCCTCCCAGGTGTTCACGGAGGACGGGGCGCGAGCGGAAGGCGTCCTCTCTCCCTCCGCGCCGCAGAACACGAACACACCGGACACGGTCGAATCGGACCCGCCCGTCACGGACGCCAGGACCTCGCCCGCCCCGTCCGTCGAGCCCGACGGCACCCCCTTCGTCCCCGCAGCGCCCGACGAGAACGGCCCGCCGCACCATCTCTTCGACGTCGCACGGTACGAGACCTCCTCGCCGCACACGTCGCAGGAGCCATCCGCCGACCGGCACGGACCCACCAGCTCCGCCGCCCAGGCACCGCGGGACGACGCGACGTCGACCGTCACCCCTCTCCACCCGGGCGGGTCAGGGGCGAGCGCCGGGATGGCGAGGATCATCCTGAACGTCCCCGGGCAGCGTGCCGGCATTCCCCTCGCCGCACAGTCGACGGACCACGTTCCCCTGGTCGCCCGGCTGCTCGACAGGCTGCCCCGGCCGATCGCGACCCTGCTCGCCGACAGGACCCCTCAGCTCGCGGCGCTTCTCGGGAGCGACACGGAGAGCCTCCTCGGTGACGGTCGCACTCTGTTCTTCGGCGATCCGCTCGACCCGTACGTCGCCACCCTCACGCTCCGCCTCGGAGAGTGGCGTCGCATCGATCCGGGGGCCCTGCCCCAGCCCTACAAGTTCGACACGATCGACCAGCACGTGAAGTCCCGGAGCGTCACCGCCACGGAGAGCCGGGGTGTCACGGGTGCGCTGACCGTGCCGCTGGCCGGTTCCGTCACACCCACGGGCACCGGCCAGGTCTCGGTGTCCCTGGCGACGAGTGAGACCAGGGCGGTCGAGCTCGGCCAGGCACACATGCTCCAGCGCGAGACCAGGGCCGCCGAGGCCACGGAGACGTACGTCATGACAGCGCGGCTGGAGCTGGAGGTCGAGCGGCTGCGCGAGGACGGCTCCCCGTCCCCGGAGTCCGCGACGTCACGGCTGACCGTGAGGGACGGCGCGACGGTCGAAGTCCCCGTCGGCGCCCGGCAGAAGCCGACGAGCGACCTCATGACGGCCGAACTGCCGCACGGGGTGGCGCTGGGATCGGGTCACGTCGAAGGATTCGGACCGGTGGGTGACCTGCCGCGCTGGGCGGCGCGGGGGGCGGGCGAGGGGCAGACTCCCGAGCAGATCCACCACTTCTTCTCCTCCCACTCTCTCAGAGCGGGAGGTACGGAACTGCTCAAGGGGACTCTCGACGCACCCCGGGGCTACACCGTCGGCGGTCTCCGCCTCGGTGCGTACCACCCCCTGTCCCTCTCCACCACGCACGAGATGCGGGACAGCGATCAGTTCACCCAGAGTGAGTCGGTCAACCGGGCGACCAGCAACAAAGTCGGAGCGGGCGCCCTGGTGGGAGTATCGGCGTCCGCCGGGCCGGCGAGGATGACGGGAGGACTCGCGGCCACGGCCTCACTGAACACCTCGCACACCGACAGCCACGGCTCCTCGTCCGGTACGAAGACCGTCGCACGCATCAAGAACTCGCGGACGGTGCTGGGACTCCAGGAGATCAGCTTCGTCGTCACCCGCCCGGACAGCGGGACGGCCGGCGTCTCGACCTGGGTCCTGGTGCGCCAGCCCCTCGACGACGTCCGCGCCGCGGCGGGACTGCCCACGGACCGGATCGTCCTCACCGGGGACCGGGTGCCCGACCCCGAACAGCTCCGCCGGGGCGGGGACCGGGCGTACGACCTCACCTTCACCCGGACGGAGAACCTCGTGTTCCGCGGAGCGGACGGAGGACCGCTGACCGCCGACGCGTTCGTGGACCACGTCCTGGCCTCGCTGCGGACGAAGGGGAGCGGCGACGTCCCTTTCATGTCCCGCGAGGAATGGAAGGCGTTCCGCCCCGCCCCTTGGTACAAGCCGCCCAGCGACCGGCAGCGTGCCTTCCACAACACCCAGGCCGTCATGAACGCGGTGCGGCCCGGCCTGCTCGCCGACCGGGCGGACCAACTGCACAACGGCGGCGTACGTGTACCCCTGTTCGGCCGGTCCTTCCTCAACCGTCACTTCCACACGCTGGTCCTGCGGATGCCCGGTCCGGCCTGGACCTACCGTCACACCGATCCCCATCAGCTGCTCCGGTTCAACACCCCCGGCCAGGTGAAGACGAGCCACGGGCGGACCGTCACCGGAGAAGCGTCCGTCGGGCTGGAGTTCGCGCCCCGCGTCTCCCTCTTCGGACTCTCCCTCGGCGGCTCGGCAGGCGGCCGGGCCCAGGCGAGCCGCACGGTGTCCACCGAGGTGGCCACCTCCTCCGGACGTGACAACGCCCTGGTCACCACGACCCTGACCGGGACCCACGTGTTCGAGGTCGTGGGCGCCCTCGAAGCGGAACTGGTCGGCAACCGGGTCTCCCAGCCCGGACTGTCGTGGCTGGGGAGCCTCGGACTTCCCCCTCTCGCGCTGCGCAGGCTCCCGAAGTCCGCGCCCATCGTGCTGGGCGGCTTCGACGCGCTCGTCCACGTGCCCGAGCAACGGCTCCCGGGCGGGAGACGGAGTGCCGACGAGGTCGACGGTGACGTCGGCAACCGGGAGCCCGGAAACGGCCGGCGGACCGTCCTGCCCGAGCGCGACCTCAGCGGCGCCCCCCTGCTCACCTCGAAGGTCCGCACCGGCGGCACGCTTCTCGCGGGGATTCTGACCTCGATCGCCGAGGCGGCGGGCAACCCGAGCGGGTTCACCGACGAGGGTGGTCTCGTCCACAGCCGGGTGCACCAGTGGCTCGCCGGCCTCACCAGCCACCCCGAGCTGTTCTTCTCCCCCGACGGGGTGCTGCTGAGCGGCGTGAGCGACTCCAGCCTGGTGCGGGGGTTCGAGGGATCCGTACGCCTCCGGGCGCGGCGTACGCGCCTGAGCGTGTCCGGGCCCACCATGACGCTGGAGCCCGAGCAGAACACCAACCACTCGACGGCCGTTTCGGAAAGCTCGTCGACGGCGAGGAAGGCGACGCTGGGCGCGGCGTTCTCACCCATCGCCCGGCAGAGTGCCGGTTCGAGCGGTACGTACGCGGCCCATGCCGAGACGACCCTCCTCTCGAGGGAGAGGAACGCCGCACAGTCGCGGACCACCACCAGCGACACCAACCTGGTGCAGACGGACGAGGAGTTCGTGCTGCTCGACGGCGACATCGAGGTCGAGTGGGCCGTGGAGGGCCGACCGACGGGCGCGGCCTCCGCGTTCATGTCCGACGTCCGTACGCCCTCCGGGACCGTCCCGTGGACGGGCCGGGCGAGCAGTCCGGTCCATCTCACCGGCTCGGTGACCATCGCCGACGGTTACCAGGGGCTCATGACCCCTCGCGACCTGCACGCCCTCGGACTCGTCGATGACGGCTTGGGTGCCTGGCCGGGGCGCGGTCTCGCGGGGCTCGTCGAGGTCCCCGGCTGGATGCACGACGACAGCATCGACTTCTACCCACTGGCCACGTCGGTCGCGGCCACCCCGAGCACGCCGGCCCCCGGGGCACCGCCGTCCACCTCGGACGCGGACTCGGCCGCCGTGCGGCGGATCGACCAGGCGCTGGCGACGCTCGAGAAGCTGGGTGTGGGGCAGCGCGGCCGGGACACCCTCCACACACTGGTCAGCGACCAGTCCTTCCGGGCCGCCGTCCAGGCCGGGGTCGGACAGCTGGGCCGCGTCCGTGGGGGAGAGAAGCACTTCCTCGGAAAGATCTTCCACGGAGGAAGGAACCTCGAAGTGCGGGTCACCCACACCCGGGTCGGCGCGCACACCGTCGTCGCGGCAGCCGGGGTCGGCGACATCGAGAGTACGTTCACCACTGTCGCGGCGGACTCCTCCGCGTCCTCCTCCAGCAGCGGATTCAGCGCGGGAGCGGGTTCCAGCCGGCGGAGCGGCGCCGGAGCGGTGACGGGCGGAGCCGGACCGGACGGCACCGGCAGCGGCTCACTGACGAAGAAGACGGCCGCCTCCACCACTCGTTTCGTCAGCCACCTCAACGCGCTCACCAGCCCGATGGTCAGGGTGGAGAGCGAATGGGAGACGCGGATCGAGATCTTCGACGCGGACGGTACGGAACTCCTCGGCCCCCCCACGCCGCCGGCCGGGGAACGGAGCGGCGTCGCGTGGACCTCCTCCGCCACCAGCTACGTGCCGCTCATCCACCTCGATCCTCCGGGCACCGAATGGCCGGCGCTTCGACCCGCGGGGGCGACCGGCGCACCTCGTACCCGGGAACCGACCGTGGACTGGCTGAACCGGCTCAACGAGAAGGGGGCCGTGCCGGGCACCACGCACCACATCAAAGCCGTCAACGGTGCGGACAAGGTCCACAGCATGGTCTCCGGCCTGTTGGCCGAAGCCGCCGGCCAGGCACTGCCGGCAGCCGGAGCACCGCCCCTCTCCTCGCTGACGAAACCTGGCCGGTCCGCGGCCCAGGCGCTCGCCGCGGGGCTCAGCCCGGCCGGCCTGGCCGGTGCGCTCGCCGACGGAACGGCCCTGACGGGCGGTTACCGGCTTCCGGGGCTCAGCCATCGAGGATTCTTCGGCGGCACCAGCGCCGACGTGACCGTGCACATGGCGGTCCACTACAAGAAGGCGGTCATCCGGCGGATGAGTGACTCGGTGCGCCTGGAGACGTACACCGGCCAGGGCACCGGCCACGGGGGCGGCACCACGGAGAGCAGCTCGGCCGGTCTCAGCATCACCGGGGCAGTGGTGTCGACGCCCGGTGACGCCGCCGTCTCCGCGCTTCCCCGGACCGGCGCGGAAGCGTCGGCGGGTGTCAGCGCCACCGAAACCGAAACCGTCCAACGCCGTATCAACGAGAAGCCGTTGACCGGGCGCGCCCTACTGATCGGCGTCCCCGTCACGGCCCTGGCGGAGGTCACCGTCGAACGGCACTTCAAGGACGGCACGCTGGGGGGCCTGGCGCTGGGGAAGTCGCCCGCGACCGGGAGGCTCAGGGACACCGCGGACCTGACCGTGGACATGTGGATCACCGAAGCGCAGGCCAGGGAACTCGGCATCCTGGACGCCGAGGGAGCACACCCCCGGCTCAAGGATGCCTGGGACGCGGTCAACGAGGCGCAGAAGGCGGTCAAGGACAACTCCGTGGCGTACGAAAAGGCCCGCCTGCCCGTGTTCAAGAGAGCCTTGAGGCGGAGCGCCGACGGTACGGCCGGGCAGTCGGGCCCCGCGCACGTCACCGAGAGGGAGCGGCTCGAAGCCGACCGGATCCGGGTCCAGCTTCTCGCCGACAGGTTCGACGCATCCGTCAACCACTACCAGTCACTGCTCAAGCAGGCGATCGACGTCACGCAGAGGTACCAGCAGGCGTCGCGGGACGGGCGGTCGACCGGGCCGGCCGCCGAACCGCCCCTCGTCCCCTTCGACCGTGGTGTGCGCCACGACCACGAGCCGTCGGTGCCCCCGGACACGGTCGCTCCCGTACTCTCCCGCGGGCCCGTCACCCCGACCGTCATGGATCTCCCGATCGTGGCCGCCACGGACGCCGTCCACGTACTGGACGAGTCTCCCGAGGCGGGATTCCTGCTGGGCGCGCTCCAGGCCAAAGGTCTGGCGCCGTCCCTCGGCAACCTCAAGGAGGGGGGAACCCTGTACGTCATCGGCCACGACCGGCAGGTCGGTGCGGGCGGCGGGGCGATCGACGAGATCCGGGAGCGGTTGGGCGGCGCGGACAGGAAGGTGAAGGATTTCACGATCCACATGGTCGTGTGCAAGGCGGCGGCGCGGCAGGGCCGCACGCTCTCCCCCGCGGAGAACTTCGCGCTCACCCTGGGCAACGACACGCTCGCCTCCACCGTCGACGTGGCCCTGCACGCACGCGACCGCAACGGCGAGTGGGTCGACTTCTTCCCCCTGCCATACTCCGAAGCCGTCGAGCTCGGCAGGACGTCGAGCGGGGTCGTCCTGACGGGAGACGTCCGCACGGTGACGAGCGAGAGCGTGATGGACGAGCTGATCAGGCAGTTCCAGGCGCTCGGCCTCGAAGACCCCGCCGGGAAGACCGGCGTCCCGCCCGTCACCGGCCCGCCGGCCGGAGTGCCGGTCGAGCCGGCGGCCGGGACCCCGGACGGGACGACCGACCCGCTGTCGGACGAGGTCTACGACGTGTTGAGCCCGAGGACCGTCGCCGTGCCTTCTCCCGCCGCCGAGTTGGAGGTGCTCCTCGCCGAACGGGGCCGGGACGTCGCGGTGGCGTCCGACCCGGCGTCGCTGAAGAGGGCCGAGGACCGCTCCCTGGCGAAGCTGAAGACGCTCCTCGACACGGGCGGGCACACCAGGGAACAGATCGTGGCCGCACTCGGCGCGTTGCCGGAGCCGCCCTTCTCCTGGCTCCTGTTGCTCGATCCGCATCGGGTGGACGCCGTCCACGTATGAGGTGAGAGATGATCACTCCTCACTCCTCGATCGTGGAGCGGCACGCGGGCCCAGCACGAGATCCGAACGCCGGACCCCCGGTTCCCCGGTGGCAGCGGCACCGTGCGGGACCGCGCCCGGCCGTATCGCCCGCACTCCACCGCACCACACCCGTTGACCACGCACGAGCGACACCCACCCGACCACGACGAACCGGACAAGAGGGCAGAAGAGATGGCTGCGACGGAGAGCGGAAGCGCACACGGGGACGGTACGGAGGCGGTGCCGGATTCGCCCCCACCGCCGACCGGGGCCGCGGTGCCGCGTCCGAGCGGCGGAGTGATCGGCGCGCGAACGGCACCGGAGGGTGCCCAGGGCCCCCGTGAGGAGGAGGCGGGGGCCGAGGCGGTCGCCGGGGCCGGTGCCTCACGGGGCCGAGCCGCGGTCGTCCCGGTCGCGGAGGCGACTTCCCCGTCCGTCCGACGGTCTTCCTCCTCGTCCCCCGCCGCTGACGAGGTGGCGGCCGGCGGGGCGAAACCGGCGGAGACCGCGTCTGCCGCCCCGACCGGGGCCGCCGCGCCCGACCCGGCACCGCGAACGGCCGCCGCCTCCGCCGCTTCCCGCACCCGCCGATCCTGGCTGGGCGGCACCCGCACCGCGACGGAGACGGCCGCGGCAGCGGCGACAGCCACGTCCTCGGCGTCGGCCGCGACGACCGCCTCCCGGTCCTCCGACGACGGGGAGGCGCCCTGGAAACTTCCCCGGCCGATGGTCGCCGCCGCTGCGCTGGGCGGGGTTCTCCTGATCGCCGTGCCCTTCGTCCTCGCCGGGCTTCTCGGTGGCGACTCGAAGGAGACGGCCGGCCCGGAACGTGCACCGGCGGGGTACGCCGGCCCGGGCGATTCCCCCGACGGAGTCGTCCCGAGCGCGGAGGAGCGGCAGGCGGGAACGGCGGCGGGCAGGAGCCCGGGTGGCGACAGGAACACCTCCGACGTGCCGGCCCCCGGCACCGTACCGAGGGCCGACGGCGTCGAGCCCGGGCCCGGCGCCGTCGGGGCCGGCGCCGCCATACCCGCCGCACCGGGTGAGACCCCCGCGCCGGTCTCCGGAGCCGAGGCGACGGGTTCGGTGGCCGAGGGAGCCGGTGCGGGCAACAAGAGCCCCGGAACCGTGGCGTCCAGCGCCCCCGCAGCCGCGCGGACGACCGCCGCGGCGGCATTGGCCGCGCCGAAGGTGACCCACACCTACACCGCCTGGAACGGTCCGCACTGCTCGTCCGCCGGTGCCAGCTACCACGAATACGGCTCATCGGTCACCCCCAACGACGGTGACCAGTGGACGACCCACACCGGCGGATACTCCCAGCACGGCTGCACCGGGCGCTTCCGTTCACTGCCGATGAGCGGCGGTACCGGCGACGGCGACAACCGGGTGGTGTTCGCCTTCGCCACCGGGAAGGTGGCCTCGGGGACCTGCCGGGTCAGCGTGTACGTGCCGAAGGACAGCAACGTCGAGCACGTCGGCGGCAACCCGTCGTTCTACACGGTCCACAACGGCTCCTCCTCCTCGTCCTCCCAGGTGGGTTCGTTCTCCGTCGCCCAGGTCTCGAACCGTGGCCGGTGGGTCAGCGGCCCCACCGTCCGCTTCACCGGGGGCCACCTCGCCCTCGTCCTGCACGACCGGGGCAAGGACTACAACTCCAGCGGGCCGACCGACGCCCACCACGCGGTGGACGCCGTGGGAGTGAGCTGCAGCGGTTGACCCGGGCGGGGGCACCGGAGCAACCGGTCCCCGGCCCGCGGAGCACCGTGGCCAGGACCGGCCGACGCGATGACCCGCACGACTGCGAGCGTCCCGTGTCTCAGGGAATGGGACGATCCTGCTCGCATGGTGGACGAACGGCTACCGTCCGGCCATGGACGAGACTGTGGTGATCCCGCCGTTCCTGCGGGTCGAGGAGGTGGAAGCGCTGCCGGGGCGAGTGGTCCTCGCCGATGTGCGGTGGTACCTGGACGGCCGCTCCGGGCGGGCCGCGTACGAAGGGGGCCACCTGCCGGGAGCGGTCTTCGTGGACCTCGACCGCTGGCTCACGGGGCCCGCGACGCCGACGGGTGGCCGGAACCCGCTGCCCCGACCCGAGGTGTTCGCCGAGGGGATGCGGGCGCTGGGGATCGACGACGACTCCGTCGTCGTGGCCTACGACGACCAGGGCGGCGTCATCGCGGCCCGGCTGGTGTGGATGCTCCGCGTCACCGGGCGCCGCGCCGCGATCCTCGACGGCGGGCCGGACGCGTACACCGAGGCGCACCCCGACTCCCTCACGCCGGACGAACCGGAGCCCGCCCGCGAGGGCGACTTCTCCGTACGCGCCTGGCCGGCCGGAGCGCTGGCCGAGGCGGACGATCTCGCCGGGCCGGACGTCCTGACGGTCGACGCCCGCAACCGGGACCGTTTCGCCGGAGCGCAGGACCCGGTGGACCCCCGCCCCGGCCACGTACCCGGCGCGGTGAACGTGCCCTGCCGGGAGAACCTGGACGGGCTGGGCCGCCTGCTGCCCGTGCGAGCGGTCCGGGAGAACTTCGCCGCCGGGGGAGTGGTCGCCGCCACCGCGTCGCAGGTGGTCTCCTACTGCGGCTCGGGCGTGACGGCCTGCCACAACCTGCTGACCCTGGAGCACACGGGCCTCGGCAGCGGCCGGCTCTACGTCGGCGGCTGGTCCGCCTACAGCCGGGACGAGGCGCGTCCCGTGGAGACCGGACCCGGGCGCTGAGAGGCCGGGACGGCATGGGGGTGGGGTGGAACGGCCCGAGCCGTTCCACCCCACCACCGCTCCAGTCGGCTACCGCCCTACCGCCCCACCGCTCTAGCGCACCGGCGTGAAGTCGCGCGCTCCGATGAACTCGGGGCGGCGGACCGGCGCCGCGAAGGGCTCCTGGGCCGTGTTCTCCACGCTGTTGAAGACGATGAAGACGTTGCTGCGCGGGAACGGGGTGATGTTGTCGCCCGATCCGTGCATGGCGTTGCAGTCGAACCAGGTCGCCGAGCCCGCCTTGCCCGTGAAGAGCTTGATGCCGTGCGCCTCGGCCATCTCCGTCAGCGCCCCGTCGGACGGGATGCCCGCGTCCTGCATCTGGAGCGATTTCTTGTAGTTGTCCTCCGGCGTCTCGCCCGCGCAGCCGAGGAACGACCGGTGCGAGCCCGGCATGATCATCAGCCCGCCGTTGGTGTCGTGGTTCTCGGTCAGCGCGACGGAGACGGAGACGGTCCGCATGTTCGGCAGGCCGTCCTCGGCGTGCCAGGTCTCGAAGTCGGAGTGCCAGTAGAAGCCCGAGGCGCCGAAGCCCGGCTTCACGTTGATCCGGGACTGGTGGACGTACACGTCCGAGCCGAGGATCTGCCGGGCCGCGCCCACCAGCCGCTCGTCGGCGACCAGCCGCGCGAACACCTCGCTGATCCGGTGCACCTCGAAGACCGAGCGGACCTTCTGCGACGCCGGCTCGACGATCGAGCGCTCGTCCGCCCGGACCGACGGATCGGCGATCAGCCGCTCCATCTCGGCGTGGTACACGGCGACTTCGTCCGGGGTGAGCAGCTGGTCGACGGCGAGGAAGCCGTCCCGCTCGAAGGTGAGGAGACTCTGGGCGGGCACGGGGCCCGGGGCGCCCGGCGCGGACCAGACGACCGGGTCCCGGCGGGGAGTGATCGTCTCGGCGGCGCCGCGCGAGGGGTACAGGTCGGTGCGCGCGTACGTGGTCATGGTTCAGGCCTCCTCGGTCAGCAGCGGATAGACGCCGTTCTCGTCGTGATCCTCCCGTCCGGTGACGGGCGGATTGAAGACGCAGACGCAGTGGAAGTCGGTCTTCGGCCGGAGCGTGTGGTGCTCGTGGCCGTCGAGCAGGTACATGGTGCCCGGAGTGATCCAGTGCTTCTCGCCGGTGTCGTCGTTGGTCAGCTCGGCCTCCCCCTGGGTGCAGAGGACCGCCTCGATGTGGTTCGCGTACCACATCGACGTCTCCGTTCCGGCGTAGAGGATGGTCTCGTGGAGCGAGAAGCCGACCTTCTCCTTGGCGAGCACGATCCGCTTGCTCTCCCAGGTGCCGGAGGCGGACTTCACGTGCCGGTCGGTGTTCTCGATGTCGCGGAAGGAACGGACGATCACGGTGGTGGGTGCCTCTCTGTCGGCGGTGGCTGTCTTCTCTTCGCCTGCCCCGGACAGTGCCGGGGCAGACCGGCTGAGGTGAACGCCGGGGTCAGGCGGCGTTCTCTCCGGCCGGGCGAACCGGGCTGTCCGAGCGGATCCGCTGGGCCGGCCGAGCCGGCAGGGCGGCCGTCTCGTGGACGGAGCGGACCAGGGTGCGCAGTCCCTCGTCCAGTTCCTCGGGGGTGATGGTCAGCGGCGGCAGCAGCTTCACGACCTCGCTCCGCGGGCCCGAGGTCTCCACCAGCAGGCCGAGTTCGAAGGCCCGGGCGGTGACCGCCGAGGCGCGCGCCGGGTCGGCGAACTCCAGGCCCCACACCAGGCCCCGGCCCCGGAAGGAAGCGGTGGTCTCCTCGGCGCAGAGGGAGAGCAGGGTCCGCTCGACCTGCTCGCCGCGGGCCTTGGTCTGCTGCTCCATGTGGCCGTCGGCCCAGTAGGCGTCCAGGGCGGCGGCGGCGGTGACGAACGCCGGGTTGTTGCCCCGGAAGGTGCCGTTGTGCTCGCCCGGCTCCCAGATGTCCAGCTCCGGGGCGAAGAGGCAGAGCGACATGGGCAGTCCGTAGCCGCTGATGGACTTCGACAGGGTGACGATGTCCGGGACGATGCCGGCCTCCTCGAAGGAGAAGAAGGCGCCCGTACGCCCGCAGCCCATCTGGATGTCGTCCACGATCAACAGCATGTCCTGCCGGTGGCAGAGCTCCTGGAGCGCGCGCAGCCACTCGGCGCGGGCGACGTTGATGCCGCCCTCGCCCTGGACCGTCTCCACGATCACCGCGGCGGGCTTGTTCAGACCGGAGCCCTGGTCCTCCAACAGCCTCTCGAACCAGAGGAAGTCGGGCACCTGGCCGTCGAAGTAGTTGTCGAACGGCATCGGAGTGCCGTGCACCAGCGGGACCCCCGCACCGGCCCGCTTGAAGGCGTTGCCGGTCACGGCGAGCGAACCGAGCGACATCCCGTGGAAGGCGTTGGTGAAGGAGACCACGGACTCCCGGCCCTTCACCTTGCGCGCCAGCTTCAGCGCGGACTCGACGGCGTTGGTGCCGGTCGGGCCCGGGAACATCACCTTGTACGGCAGGTCGCGCGGGCGCAGGATCACGTTGTCGAACGTTTCCAGGAAGGCGCGCTTCGCCGTCGTCGCCATGTCCAGCCCGTGGGTGATGCCGTCCCGCTCGATGTAGTCGAGCAACGCCCGTTTCAGCACCGGGTTGTTGTGGCCGTAGTTGAGTGAACCGGCGCCGGCGAAGAAGTCCAGGTAGGTGTGGCCGTCCTCGTCGGTCAGCCGGGCGCCGCGCGCGTGGTCGAACACGGCGGGCCAGCTCCGGCAGTAGCTCCGGACCTCGGACTCCAAGGTCTCGAAGACGCTCAGGGCGGGCGGGGTGATGGTCACGACGGTCTCTCCTGAGGGGTGTTGAGCACGGGGGCCGGCGACGTGCCGCAGCCGCGCGCGTGCGGGGGATGGGGAGTGGATGCGGAATCGACGGGCGGGGCGGACCCGGTGGGTCCGCGGCCGTCAGCTGCCGAACGGGCCGATGCGGTACAGGACTTCCGGAAGATGCGTCTCCTCGGGGAACAACTCCCCGCCGAAGAGCACCTCGCGCTCCAGCCCCGCGCCGTGCCGCTCGGCGTACGAGGTGAACAGCCGGTTCGACGCGGTGTTGTCGGGCGTGACGGTCGTCTCCACCGCCACCAGCCCCTGTTCCGCGGCGACCCGTTCGGTCAGCGCGTCCAGCAGCGTGGCGGCGAGCCCGCGGCCCCGGTACGCGTCGTCGACCGCGACCTGCCACACGACGAGCGTCCGCGGGCGGTCCGGGCGGACGTAACCGGTCACGAAGGCGACCGGCCCGCCCTCCTCGTCGCGGGCGACCACGGAGGTCGCGGCGAAGTCACGGCACCAGAGCAGGTAGCTGTACGAGGAGTTGAGGTCGAGGACCTCGGAGTCGCGGGCGATGCGCCACAGCGCGGCCCCGTCCTCCACCCGCGGCGCGTCCACGGTGAGGAACGCGCTCCCCGGGTGCGGCGCACGGGGGGCCTGAGGTCGGGCTTCCTGGGATTCGATTCGGGCACGGGCAAGGTCTGCTGGTGCGGCGCTCATGCAAAGGAATTTACCCAGCAGATTGCAGAATTGCACCAGTGAAAAGGGTTGGGTGGTGACGCCACTCGTGTTATCACGCGAGTGGGAGAAGCACTGATCCTCAGGTGCTTTGGGGTGTTTTCATCGTCATTGATCCGACATAACGCCCGCCCGTGTGGAGTCCGTCACAGCTCCGTAACGTCTTCGCCGGGCGGATTTCCGCCCCTCCGGCGCCTTGCTGAATGGCGCGTTTACCCACGGGGAACCCGGGCAGAAGAATGCGGGGAGCTGCTTATCGATAAGCAGCTCCCCGCCTTTATGCAATTCGTCCCTCACGGGGCGCCGGACATGCACGGCGCCCCCTGTCTCACGCGCTCGGCCAGGTTTCCTGGACGGCCTCGCGGGCAGCTTCCAGATCGACCGGCCGACCGGTGCCGGCCAGCGCGGACCCGAGCGCCGCGAGGGAGGCGAGAACAGCTCCGCGCGTGGCGTCCACTCCGTAGTGGTTGACCCGGATCATCTCCCGGGACAGCGCCCCGCCGCCCGCGATCAGCGGCAGCGAGGGCTCCGCGAGGAGTGCCCGCGCCACCAGCGCGGAGGCGTCCACACCCTCCGGGACCCGCAGCGTCGTGGCGACCGGCGCGGCGTCGCGTGCCTCGTGGACGTACGGGGTCAGCCCGCCGCCCAGCGCGAGCGCGCCCGCCCGGGTGGCGGCCGCAGCAGCGGCGTGACGCGCCATGAGGGCCTCCAGGCCCTCCGACTCGATGCGCTCCACGCACGCCTCCAGCGCCAGCATCTCCAGCTGTGCCGGTGCGTGCAGCAGCGCCTTGCGGCCCCCGTCGATCCAGCGCTGCTTCCAGTCCAGCAGGGAGAGGTAGGAGTGGCGCGGAGCCTGCGGGTTGCCGGCCATCCGCTCCCAGGCGCGCCCGCTGACCGAGACCGCCGAGACACCCGCCGGGCCGCCCATCGCCTTCTGCGCGCCGATCACGCACAGGTCCACACCCCACGCGTCCGGCAGCAGCGGCTCGGCGCCCACCGAGGCGACCGCGTCCAGCATGAAGAGCGCGCCGTGGGCCCGGACCACCTCACCGATCTCCGCGACCGGGTTGGTGTTCCCGGTCGCCGCCTCGGCGTGCACCAGGGAGACGAAGTCGATCTCCGGGTGCTCGGCCAGGGCCGCGGCGACCTGCTCGGCGGTGACGGCCGTGTGGAACGGCACCGCGAGGTCGACGACCTCGGCGCCGCAGTCCCGCAGCCAGTTCCCGAAGGTTTGCCCGTACGGGCCGGTGACGACGTTGAGCGCGGTCGTGCCGGGCCGGGCGGCGCCCCGGATACAGCCCTCCAGGGGCAGCAGCGCCTCGCCCTGCGTGATGACCACGTCCTGCTCGGTGGCGAGGAGACCGGCCACCCGCTTCTCGATGGCCGCGAAGTGCGCGGCGGTGAGCGGGGCAAGGTCGAGGAAGGGGTGCGTCACGGTGGGGCTCTCTCCGGTTCGGTCAGCCATTCTGCGGGACTCTGTACGAACAGCGCCCGGTCCGAGAGTACCGACCGCCTCGTACAGTGCCGCACATGAGCGATCACAACGATCACCGCGACCGCCACGGCCACGAAGAGCGCGTGCTGCGGGTGAGGGGACGGGTGCTCGTCGGCCCGGACGAGGTACGCGACGAACTCTGGTCCGTGGACGGCCGGATCGCCTGGGAACGGCCCCCGGGCGCGGACCGCGCGGACACCCTGGAGGGATGGGCCCTGCCCGGACTGGTCGACGCGCACTGCCACGTCGGCCTCGACCGCCACGGCCCCGTCGACGCGGCCACCACGGAGCGGCAGGCGCTCACCGACCGGGAGGCTGGCGCCCTGCTGCTCCGGGACGCCGGATCGCCCTCCGACACCCGCTGGACCGACGACCGGGACGACCTCCCGAAGATCATCAGAGCCGGCCGCCACATCGCGAGGACCCGCCGCTACATCCGCGACTACGCCCACGAGATCGAACCCGGCGACCTCGTCGCCCATGTGGCGCGCGAAGCCCGGCGCGGTGACGGCTGGGTCAAGCTGGTCGGCGACTGGATCGACCGGGAGGTGGGAGACCTCACCCCCTGCTGGCCGCGCGGGGAGGTGGAGGCCGCGATCGCCGAGGCGCACCGGCTCGGTGCCCGGGTCACCGCCCACTGCTTCGCCGAGGACTCGCTGCGCGATCTGGTGGAGGCCGGCATCGACTGCGTCGAGCACGCCACGGGCCTCACCGAGGAGACCATTCCGCTCTTCGCCGAACGCGGGGTCGCGATCGTGCCGACCCTCGTCAACATCGCCACCTTCCCGAACCTCGCGGACGGCGGCGAGGCCAAGTTCCCCCGCTGGTCCGCACATCTGCGCCGGCTCCACGCACGCCGCTACGACACCGTGCGTGCCGCCCACGACGCGGGCATCGAGGTCTTCGTCGGTACGGACGCCGGCGGCTCGCTCGCCCACGGCCTGGTGGCCGCCGAGGTCGCCGAGCTGGTCAAGGCCGGTATCCCGCCCCTGGACGCGCTCTCCGCGACCACCTGGGGAGCGAGGCGCTGGCTGGGCCGCCCCGCCCTGGAGGAGGGCGCCCCGGCCGACCTGGTCGTGTACGACGAGGACCCGCGCGCCGACGTACGCGTCCTGGCGGCGCCCCGCCACGTGGTGCTGAACGGCCGGGTGGTGGGCGGCTGACCGCACCGTCCGGCCGACCGCAGCGGCCGGCCGATCCCAGCAGCCGGCCGATCGCAGCAGTCGGCTGACGCACCCCGGTCAGCGCGCCGGATGTCCGCTGACCGGGGCGGGCGGGAAGACCTCCTTCCCTGCGGCCCCGCCCCCCAGCGCCTCTCCCGGGTCGTCCGCCCGGTCGACTGGCCCCGGGCACCCGGCCGGTCCGCGCCCCGGCCGGGTGCCGGAACCAGGGCCGTACGGGCGGCCGCACGAGCTCCCCGGGCGGCCGGGCGAACCGGGACGCCACCAGCGACCCGGGCGGCATCAGCGGCCCGGGCGGCATCAGCGCCTCGGGCGCCACCAGCGACCCGGCCCGCCCGTAGCGCCCTCCCGCCTCACCCCACCGGTCTCCCGGACCCCACCGGCAGCGCCTGGAGCGCCAGGTCCAGCGCCTGGAGGAAGCGGTTGGTGGTCACCCGGTCCCGGACCGCGAGCCGCAGCCACTCGGGCCCGAGCCCGGGGAAGGTGTCCCCGCGCCGGGCGGCGAACCCCAGGGAGCGCAGCCCTTCCCGCAGCTCGGCCGCGCCCGCCAGCCGGATCAGCACGAACGGCCCCTCGGCCGGGGCCACCACCTCGATCTCGCCGAACTCCTCGATGCCCGCGAGGAGATGGGCCCGGTCCACCGCGATGTGCTCCGCCGCGCAGGCGGCCTCCGCCAGGGCCCGGGGCTCCATGCACGCCTCGGCGGCGGCCAGGGCGGGCGACGACACCGGCCACAGCGGCTGCGCCTCCTCCAGCAGGGCGATCACGGCCGGCTCGGCCAGTACGTAGCCGATCCGCAGCCCCGCCAGCCCCCACGTCTTGGTGAGGCTGCGCAGCACGACGAGGCCGGGGACGTCCGTACGCCCGCAGAGCGCCTCGCGCTCCCCGGGCACCGCGTCCATGAACGCCTCGTCCACCACGAGGGTCCGCCCCGGTCTCGCCAGCGCTTCGAGCACACCTGCGGGGTGCAGCACGGACGTCGGGTTGGTCGGATTGCCGACGATCACCAGATCGGCGTCCTCCGGCACGGCCGCCGGGTCGAGGCGGAAGCCGTCCTCCGCCCGCAGGACCACCCGCCGCACCTCGTGCCCCGCCGCGCGCAGCGCGGCCTCCGGTTCCGTGAACTGCGGGTGCACCACGACCGGCCGCCGGGCCGGCAGCGCCCGGGCGAGGAGCACGAACGCCTCGGCGGCCCCGGCGGTGAGCAGCACCCGGTCCGTCGGAAGTCCGTGCCGGGCGGCGACCGCGGCCCGCGCCGTGCGGCCGTCCGGGTAGGCGGCGAGCCCGCCGAGGGAAGCCGCTATGCGTTCCCGCAGCCAGTGCGGAGGGGTGTTCGTCCGGACGTTCACGGCGAGATCGGTCAGATGCCGGCCCCGTACCTCCACGTCGCCGTGGTGACGCAGGTCGGGCCCGCCGCTCTCGATGTACCGCGTGGGGGGAGTCATGGCAGCCATGGTGGTGGGCGCGGCGCCGTCCGTCACCGGCCCGGCGGAAGATTCCGCTGCCGGAAGAACCGTGCGTACCCCGCTCCGACGGGCCACCGCGCAGGTCGCCCGCGCCGACTTCGTCTTCGGCACGACCAGTTCGTCCGCCGCGCAGAGCGCCGCCGCCTCCGCCACCGACGGCGTGCCCACCACCGCGCCGACCTCCGCGGAGGGACCCGGCACCGGCACCCGGATCAGTTCCGCCACCGGCCGGCCGCGCAGCGGCACCCCCAGCCGCGCCGCCGCCGCCACGATGCCGGGCTCCGCCGTCTTCGCCTCCACGGTGGCCAGCTCGACCACGTCGGAGACGGCAAGCCCCGCCGTCCGCAACACCTGTTCGATCAACGCGGACACCTCCTCCGCGGGCACGCCCCGGCGGGCGCCGACGCCGACGACGAGCGCCGCACCGGCGGGCGGCGCGGCGGAGGGGTCCGGGGACCCTGCGGCTGTGGTCGTCACGGGAAGTCCTTTCGTACGGGCCGTCCGCGCCGGGTTTTCCGGACACCGGCGGGACGGGTGGCGCTCCTGCGGAGATGCGGGCATCGGGGCCGATCGGCTAGCAAGGGCCCATGGCGGTGTTCGTCGCGCTCGGCGCGTTCCTGATGACTCTGGCCGGCGGCTGGGTCGCGCAACGCGTCACCGACCGCCGGCACCTGGTGCTCGGCTTCGCCGGCGGACTGATGCTCGGCGTGGTCGGCCTCGACCTCCTGCCGGAGGCGATCGATGCGGCGGGGCGGACGGTGGCGGGGGTGCCCGCCGCCCTGCTGTTGTTCGTGGGAGGGTTCCTGGTGGCCCATCTGGTGGAGCGTCTGCTCGCCGTACGCCAAGCGGCACACGGGGCGGGTGAGGAACGCGTGCCCCAGGTGGGGCTGACGGCGGCGGCGGCGATGGTGGGCCACAGCCTGATGGACGGGGTCGCGCTCGGCGCCGCCTTCCAAGTCGGCGCCGGGATGGGGGCCGCCGTCGCACTCGCCGTCATCACCCACGACTTCGCCGACGGATTCAACACCTACACCCTTACCAGTCTCTACGGGAACAATCGCCGCAAGGCGTTCTTCATGCTCTTCGCGGACGCTATCGCCCCGATCGTGGGCGCGGCGACCACCCTCGTGTTCACTCTTCCGGAGGAACTGCTCGGCGCCTATCTCGGATTCTTCAGCGGGGCGCTCCTCTACCTCGCCGCCGCCGAGATCCTGCCCGAGGCCCACCACGACCACCCGGCCCGCTCCACCGTGCTCTGCACCGTCGCCGGGGTCGGCTTCATCTGGCTGGTCGTCGGCATCGCCGACTGAGCGGGGGGCGCCGCCCCTTCCGGCAGCCGCGCCCGCACCGGGCGGCGGGACCACCCCTCAGCGCACCGTGCCGCACCGCTCCACGAAGCGCCGGGCCATCTGCGGGGCCGCCGCCCAGTGGGTGTGCAGATAGCTCGCGTGCACCCCGCCCCGGACGAAGCCCTCCACCCGGCGTTCGGGCAGGTGCATGCCCCAGGCCGGTACCGCCCCCGCGCCCGGCTCCAGCACCGTCCGGTGGAACTCGTGGCCGCGCACCCGGGTCCCGGCCGCCGCGAGCGAGCTGTCCGCGACCGCCACCGCTTCCCGGTAACCGAGCGTCAGGCGCTCCGACATCCGGGCGCTCGCGTCCAGCACCCCGCACATCGGCCGGCCGTCCAGTTCGCGCGCCAGATAGAGCAGCCCCGCGCACTCCGCCGCGACCGGCGCCCCGCTCTCCGCGAGGGCCGTGACCGCCCGGCGCAGCGGCTCGTTGGCCGACAACTCGGGGGCGTACACCTCCGGGAAGCCGCCCCCCACGACCAGACCCGCCGTACCGTCGGGGAGCTTCTCGTCGTGGAGCGGGTCGAAGGAGACGACCTCCGCGCCCGCCGCCGTGAGCAGTTCGGCGTGTTCGGCGTACGCGAAGGTGAACGCCGCCCCGCCCGCCACGGCGACCACCGGCCGCGGTCCGGGGGACGCGTGCACCGGCGGTTCCCACGCATCGCCCAGGAGCGGGGGAGCGGTCCGGGCCAGCGCCAGCAGTGCGTCCAGGTCGCAGCCGGCCCGCACGCGTTCGCCCATCGCCGCCACCGCGTCCACGGCGTCCGTGCGCCGCTCGGCCACCGGCACCAGCCCCAGATGGCGCGACGGGGTCTCCACCCGCGCGGCCCGCCGCAGCACCCCGAGCACCGGCAGCCCGGACTCCTCCAGGGCGTCGCGGAGCAGCATCTCGTGCCGGTCGGACGCCACCTTGTTGAGGATCACCCCGCCGATCCGCACCATCGGGTCCCAGGCCGCAAAACCGTGCACCAGGGCCGCCACCGAACGCGACTGCGAGGAAGCGTCGACGACCAGGACCACCGGAGCCCGCAGCAACTTCGCGACCTGCGCCGTCGATGCCAGTTCGCCCTGGCCCGAGGCCCCGTCGAAGAGCCCCATCACGCCCTCCACGACCGCCAGTTCCGAGCCCGCCGACCCGTGCGCGAAGAGCGGCTCGACCAGAGAGGTCCCGCACATGTACGCGTCGAGGTTGCGGCCCGGCCGCCCGGTCGCCAGCGCGTGGTAGCCCGGATCTATGTAGTCGGGCCCCACCTTGTGCGGGGAGACGGCGAGTCCGCGCGCGGCGAAGGCGGCCATCAGCCCGGTGGCGACGGTGGTCTTGCCACTGCCGGAGGACGGCGCGGCGATCACCAGACGGGGAAGGGTGCGGGGGCCGTTCACCACTCGATGCCCCGCTGGCCCTTCTGGCCCGCGTCCATCGGGTGCTTCACCTTCGACATGTCGGTCACCAGGTCGGCAGCGTCCAGCAGCGCCTGCGGCGCGTTGCGGCCGGTGATCACCACGTGCTGGGTGCCGGGCCGGTTGCGGAGCGTCTCCACGACGTCCTCGGTGTCGATCCACCCCCAGTGCAGCGGATAGGCGAACTCGTCCAGCACGTACAGCTTGTACGTCTCCGCGGCGAGGTCACGCTTGACCTGCGCCCAGCCCTCCCGGGCCTTCTCCTCGTTCGCCGTGTTGTCGTTCTCCCCGGACGGCCCGCGCTGGACCCACGACCAGCCCTCGCCCATCTTGTGCCAGGCGACCGTGCCGCCCTCGCCGCTGGCCCCGAGGACCTTCAGCGCGTTCTCCTCGCCGACCTTCCACTTCGCCGACTTGACGAACTGGAACACCCCGATCGGCCATCCCTGGTTCCAGGCGCGCAGCGCCAGCCCGAAGGCCGCCGTCGACTTCCCCTTGCCGATCCCGGTGTGCACGAGAAGAAGCGGACGGTTGCGGCGCTGACGGGTGGTGAGCCCGTCCTCCGGTACCGAAGTCGGCTGTCCCTGCGGCATTACGCGGCCCTCCCGGCTGCTCGAACATCCTTGACCAGCCCGGCGATCGAGTCCGCGCGCAGCTCGTCGAGCGTGACGGCGGCGCCTCCCAGATCGCGGGCGAGCTGTGCGGCGAGCCCGAGGCGTACGATCCCCGACTCGCAGTCCACCACGACGGACGTGGTCCCCTCGGCGGCGTGCAGCCGGCCGGCCCGCGCGGCGAGCGCCACCGGCTCCGGACCGCCGGTCGCCCGGCCGTCCGTCACCACCACGAGCAGCGGACGCCGCGAGGGGTCGCGCATCCGCTCCACCCGCAGCACGTCGTGCGCCTTGAGCAGCCCGGCGGCGAGCGGGGTGCGCCCGCCGGTCGGCAGCGTCTCCAGCCGGGCCGCCGCCGCGTCCACCGACGAGGTCGGCGGCAGTACCAGCTCGGCGCCCCGCCCCCGGAACGTCACCAGACCCACCTTGTCCCGGCGTTGGTACGCGTCGAGCAGGAGCGACAGCACCGCGCCCTTCACGGCGCCCATCCGCTGCCGGGCCGCCATCGACCCGGAGGCGTCCACCACGAAGAGCACGAGGTTCCCCTCCCGCCCTTCCCGGGTCGCCTGCCGCAGATCGTCCCGGCGCACCACGAGACCCCGCCCCGACCGGCCGCGTGCCCGCTGGTGGGGTGCCGCCGCGTGAACGGTCGCCGCCATGTGCAGCTTGGTCAGCGCCCCCTCCGGACGCCGCGCCCCCGTCGTCCGCCCGTGCTCGGTACGGGCCCGGGACCGGCGGCCCGCCGCGCCCTCACCGAGACCGGGGACGCTCAGCGCCTTGGTCCGGAACGGCTCGGCCGCCGCGACCGGCTGCTGCTCGCCACCGGCCGGACCACCCCGGCCGTCCTGCCCGCCGTCCGGGGCGCCCGCGCTCTCCGGCGACGGCGACTGCTCCGACGGCGACGGTGGCGCGTCCTCGGGACCGCCCCCCTGCGGCGGCACCCCGCCTCCGTCGCCCGGCCCGTCCGGATCGGGATCGGGATCACGGTCGGAGTCGGAGTCGGAGTCCGAGTCGGGGCCGGGACCCCCGTCCCCGCGCCGCTCGTCCCGTCGGTCCTCCTCCTCGGCGGCCTGACGGAGCGTCTCGTCGAGCTTCTCCTCGTCGAGCCCCGGCGCGTCGAAGGGATTGCGCCGCCGCCGGTGCGGGAGAGCCAGCAGGGCGGCCTGCCGCACGTCGTCGGCGGTCACCTCCTCGCGGCCCGCCCAGGCGGCCAGCGCCGTCGCGGTCCGCGCCATCACGATGTCCGCACGCATCCCGTCCACCTCGAACGCGGCGCAAGTCGCGGCGATCCGCCGCAGCGCCCCGTCCCCGAGGACGACCCGGGGGAGCAGGGCGCGGGCGGCGGTGATCCGCGCGCGCAGCGCGTTCTCCTCGTCGGCCCACACCGCCGCGAAGGCCGCCGGATCGTCGTCGTACGCGAGACGCCGCCGCACGACCTCCACCCGCAGATCGGTGTCCCGGGAGGCGGCCACCTCCACCGTCAGCCCGAACCGGTCCAGCAACTGCGGCCGCAGCTCGCCCTCTTCGGGGTTCATCGTGCCGACCAGCAGGAATCGCGCCGCGTGCCGTACGGAGACGCCCTCACGCTCCACGTACGAGGCACCCATCGCCGCCGCGTCCAGCAGCAGGTCCACCAGGTGGTCGTGGAGGAGGTTGACCTCGTCCACGTAGAGGATGCCCCGGTGCGCGTCGGCGAGCAGACCCGGCTCGAAGGCCTTCACGCCCTCGGCGAGCGCCCGTTCGATGTCGAGCGCGCCGACCAGCCGGTCCTCGGAGGCCCCGACCGGCAGCTCCACCGTCCGCGCCGGCCGCGCGACGCCGGGCGCCGCCGGGTGCGGGCCGTCCGGGCACGCCGGGTCGGGGGAGACCGGATCGCAGGAGAACCGGCAGCCCTGCACGACCGCGACCCGCGGCATCAGCGCGGCCAGCGCGCGTACGGCGGTGGACTTCGCGGTCCCCTTCTCCCCGCGCACCAGCACCCCGCCGACCGCCGGCGACACGGCGTTCAGCAGCAGCCCGAGCCGCAGGTCGTCCTGACCGACGATCGCGGTGAACGGATACGGCGTGTTCACAAGGCCTCCAGAGAGATGTCCGGGACGGGGTCGGAAAGGTCCGTACGCAGGGCGACCGGCGGCTGTGCGGGCGCGGGTGCGGACCGGGATGCGGGTGCGGGTGGGGGTGCGGACGACGGCACGGACCCCACGTCCGCCCCCGCCCCCGGCAGCACCGGGGCGCCCGGTCCGACGAACGGCAGCCCCGCCGGGGCGCCCTCCTCGATCAGGCGCCACAGGGCATCGGTGTCCGCGTGCTCCTCGATCAGGTCGCCCAGCAGGTCCAGCTGCTCCTCACGGAGCGCGGCGAAGCTGGTGTCCGGGGCGGCGGTGAACCGCCGCCCGGCGGCCCGGGCGACCTCCGCCAGGAACGCCCGCCGGAACGCGTCGCTCTCCAGCGACCCGTGCCAGTGCGTCCCCCACACCTGGCCCACCCGGCACCCGTCCAGGAAGGGCTCGCCGCCCCGCACGTCGGCGACGCCGTGGTGGATCTCGTACCCCTCGACCGGCGCGCCGAGCGCCGTACCGACCGGCCGGGCCAGCGTCTTCTCCCGCGCGAACCGGACACGGACCGGCAGCAGGCCCAGACCCTCCACCACCCCCGCCCGGGACTCGACCTCGTCCTCGACGCGCTCGCCGAGCACCTGGAAGCCGCCGCAGATTCCCAGCACCGGACGGCCCTCGGCCGCCCGCCGGACCAGGGCGTCCGCGAGCCCCCGGGCGCGCAGCCACTCCAGCGCCTTCACGGTGCCCCGGGTACCGGGCACCACGACCAGGTCCGCGTCGGCCAGCTCCTCCGGCCGGTCCACGAACCGCACGATCACACCCGGTTCCGCGGCGAGCGCGTCCACGTCGGTGAAGTTCGACATCAGCGGCACCGCGCACACCGCGACCCGCAGCACGTCCTCCCCGTGCGGAGGGGCCACGACCGACTCGCGGACGCTGCCGCGCAGCGACACGCGCAGCCCGTCCTCCTCGTCGATGCCGAGGCCGCGGGTGAAGGGCAGTACTCCGTACGTCCGCCGCCCGGTCAGCCCCAGCAGCATGTCCAGACCCGGCTCCAGCAACGACACGTCACCGCGGAACTTGTTGACGAGGTACCCCGCGACCAGCTCCTGGTCCTCGGCGCTCAGCAGCGCCGTCGTACCGAAGAACGAGGCGAACACCCCGCCCCGGTCGATGTCGCCGACGACCAGCACCGGGAATCGCGCGGCCCTCGCCACCCCCATGTTGACGATGTCGGTGCGCCGCAGATTGATCTCGGCCGGACTGCCCGCCCCCTCGCAGATCACGGCGTCGTACGTACCCCGGAGCTGTTCCAGACACTCCACGACCGTCCCGAAGAGCGACTCCTGCCGGCCCCCGTGGTAGCCGCGCGCGCTCATCTCGCCCACCGGCCTGCCCATCAGCACGACCTGGCTGGAGCGGTCGCCACCGGGCTTGAGCAGCACCGGGTTCATCAGCGCGGACGGCTCCACCCGGGCGGCCTGCGCCTGCATGGCCTGAGCCCGCCCGATCTCGGCGCCCTCCCGGGTCACGAAGGAGTTCAGTGACATGTTCTGCGCCTTGAACGGGGCGACCCTCACCCCCTGGCGCACCAGCCACCGGCAGATCCCCGCCGTGACGACGCTCTTCCCGGCGTCCGAGGTGGTGCCCGCGACGAGCAGGCCGCCGCCCCGCCGTGTGCCGGTGCCGCCGCTCATGCCCGTCCCCGTTCCGTGCTCGCTCGTCCCGCCGGTCGCCCGGCCACCAGTCGCTCCGCGGCCAGCCGTCCGGCGGCGCAGACCACCAGGGCCAGCACACCGACCCGGCGCGACAGCCGTACCGCCCGTTCGATGTCGCCCCTCTCCACGCTCACGTCCCGTCCCCCCGCGCCGTTCAGCACCGGCCGGTGCTCGACCCGCCCGCCGTACGCGAGCGTCCCGCCCAGCCGTACGCCGAGCGCCCCGGCGAACGCGGCCTCCACCGGGCCCGCGTTCGGGCTCGGGTGGCGGCCGGCGTCGGCGCGCCAGGCCCGGACCGCCTGCGCCGGCCGCCCGCCGGCGGCCACCGCGAGGGCGGCGGTGAGCCGGGCACCCGGCCAGCCCGCGACGTCGTCCAGCCGGGCCGAGGCCCAGCCGAAACGGCGGTGGCGCGGCGAGCGGTGACCGACCATCGCGTCGAGCGTGTTCACCGCGCGGAAGCCGGCCAGCCCGGGGACCCCGGCCAGCGCACCCCACACCAGGGCGCCGACGACGGCGTCCGAGGTGTTCTCCGCGACGGACTCCACGACGGCACGGGCGATCCCCGGACCGTCGAGCGCCTGCGGATCGCGGCCGCACAGATGCGGCAGTCGCTTCCGGGCCGCCTCGACGTCCCCGGCGTCGAGCGCCGCGCCGATGGACCTGGCCTCGCGCCCCAGCGACGTACCGCCGACGACGGACCAGGTGACGGCGGCCGTCAGCGCGACGGCAGCGCCGGGAGTGCGGCGTACGGCACGGGCCGCGAGCGCGGCCGCCCCCACGGCGGCCCCGGCGCACACCAGGGTGTGCAACGCGCCCCGGCCCCGGTGGTCGCGCCACAGACGCCGCTCCACGGCGGCGGCGGCCCGGCCGAAGCCAGCGACCGGATGGCCCCGCCGGGGGTCGCCCAGCAGCCGGTCGGCGACCAGCCCCGCTGTGGCCCCGTACGCGAAGACGCGGGCTCCACGCACCGCTCAGCCCGCCGTGCGACGCAGGGTCCCCAGGGGGGTCGGCAGAGGGTCGGGCGCACGGCGGCCGGGCATGGCGTGTGTCCTCACTCAGGGTCCGCGCCCTGGTTCGACGAAACGGCGACGAGAGTGTCCTGGCTCCCGGAACGGCGGCGTTCCCTCGCCGGTCCGCGGGTCCGCGCTGCGGACCGTGACCAGGCTCTGGGGCGCCGCCTCCCGGTGACAGTGGCGGGACCGCGCCGGATTCGCACCGGCTTCCTCTGCTGTCGCCGAAATGGCTCCGGCAGTCCACCACGCAGCGCGAAGGCCAGTCAACTCGCCGTTGACCTGCGGGGCCGCAGTGTGCGCGGACACACATCGGGCCGGACACACGGGGTGTCCGGCCCGACGAGCGGAAAAGGGGGTGCCCCCGGGGGGAGCGGGTCAGGCGACGATCAGGTAGATGCCGTACACGACCGCCGCCGCGCACAGCGCGAAGGAGGCGTACGCGCCGGTGCGCACCAGTGCGGAGGCCGAGCCGGAGACACTGCCGCGGAGTTCGCCGGCCCGCTTGGCGAGGCCGACGACGCCGAGGCTGAAGAAGCCGACCAGCGCCACGGTGACCACGAGGCTGACACCGAAAACGGTGGCGAGTGCTGCCCAGTCGATTTTCATGGGGGCGAGTCCTTACACCGCTGCCGGACGGGCCGGGTCGGTGGTCGCGGGGAGGGGGGTCGGGAGCGGCGAGGGGATGGTGGCGGTGAGACCGGTGACCGGGAGACCGGCGGCCGGCACCGCGGCGGGCGGCGGGGAGACGGCGACGACGGCCGCGGCGACGACGTCCGCGGGCTCATGCTCCGCCCCGGCGATGTCCGCGTGGCCGACCGGCCGGCGCCGCGACAGCTGCCAGATGACCCCGGACCCCGCCACGAGCAGCACGGCGACCAGCACGATGCCCCAGGTGCCCTGCCGGGTCAGGAACTCGGCGCCCGCGCCGACCAGGCCCGCCGCCGGGAGCGTCAGGCCCCAGGCGACGAACATCCGGGTCGCGGTGGACCACTTGACCGTCCCGCCCTTGCGGCCGAGCCCGGCCCCCATCACCGCGCCGGAGCACGACTGCGTGGTGGAGAGCGAGAAGCCGAGGTGCGAGGAGGCGAGGATGACGGTCGCCGCGCTGGTCTGGGCGGCGAATCCCTGCTGCGGCTGGAGGTCCGTCAGCCCGGTGCCCATCGTGCGGATGATGCGCCAGCCGCCGAGGTACGTACCCAGCGCGATGGCCAGACCGGCCGAGAAGATCACCCAGACCGGCGGGTTCGAGCCGGGGGAGAGGACGCCACCGGTGACGAGCGCCAAGGTGATGATGCCCATCGTCTTCTGCGCGTCGTTGGTGCCGTGGGCGAGCGAGACGAGACCCGCGGACGCGATCTGTCCGGCCCGGTAGCCCTTGGCCGTCGACTTCAGCTGCGCCTCGTCGGTGATGTTCCGGTTGACGCGGTACGACAGTTTCGTCGCGAGCATCGCGGCCGCACCCGCCACCAGCGGGGCGGCGACGGCGGGCAGCAGGACCTTGGTGACGACGGTGCCGCCGTTGACCGAGGACCAGCCCGCGGACATCACCGCGGCGCCGATGAGGCCGCCGAACAGGGCGTGGGACGAGCTGGACGGCAGACCGACCAGCCAGGTCACCAGGTTCCACAGGATGGCGCCGACGAGCGCCGCGAAGATGACCTCGGTTCTCAGGCCGTCCTCGGAGACGATCCCGCCGGAGATCGTCTTCGCGACCTCCACCGACAGGAAAGCGCCGACCAGATTGAGGGCGGCCGACATGGCCACCGCTGTCTTGGGCTTCAGGGCGCCGGTCGAGATGGTGGTGGCCATCGCGTTGGCGGTGTCGTGGAAACCGTTCGTGAAATCGAACACGAGAGCTGTCGCGACGACTATCGCGAGCAGCAGCGTGATGTGTTCCATTTACCCAGGCAATCGTTCGACGTCATTGGCAGGGTGAACGTAAGCAACCTGGGTGAACGGAAGATGAACTGGGCGGGGCGTCGCGGTGCCCTTCGGCGGGGCGGGTCATTCCGCTCGAGTCCGCGGAAGATCGCCCGGAGCCGCCGGCGCGGTGCGGGGACTGCCCCCGACCGGCGAGTCCCTCCGCACGAGGGAGCCCGCCGGGCCCCCGGATGTCTTTCCGGTCACGTTCCCGCCCGGTCGCCCGGTCCCCGGCGGATTCACAGGAAGCCGTCGTGGCGGTCCCTATGATCTCCTCCATGACCGAGGAGCGGGCGGCGAAGCGGAACCCACCGGAGCGGCACGCGCTCGCCCGGGCATGGGAGGACCTCGTCCGCACGGCGCGCAGGACGGCGGCGGAGGGGCTGGTCGTCGGTACCTCCGGCAACGTCTCCGTCCGCGTGGGCGACACCGTCCTGGTCACCCCGAGCGGAGTTCCGTACGACCGGCTCGGCCCCGAGGACCTCCTCGGCGTCGACCTCACGGGCCGCCGCACCGTCGGCACCCTCACCCCCACCAGCGAACTCCCGCTCCACCTGGCGGTCTACCGCGCCACCGGCGCCCTCGCCGTCGTCCACACCCACGCCGTGCACGCCACCGCCGTCTCGACGCTCGTCGACGAGATCCCGCCCGTGCACTACGCCGCCGCGATGCTCGGCGGACCGGTCCGCACCGCCGGTTACGCCCGCTACGGCACCCCCGAACTGGCGGCGAACATGCTCACCGCCCTCCGCGACCGCACCGGCTGCCTGCTCCGCAACCACGGCACGGTCACCTACGGGACGCATCCGGACGAGGCGTACGAGCGCACCGCCCAGCTGGAGTGGCTCTGCCGGGTCTGGCTCGCGGCCAGTTCCGTCCCCGGCCGCGCCCCCTCCCTGCTCACCGCGGAGCAACTCGACGAGGTCTCCGACGCGCTGCGGACCTACGGCCAGCCGGGCTGACCCGGCCGGCGCCTCCGGGGGCCCGCACCCGGCCGCCGCCCCACGCGGCACGCCCCGCGACACGCCGCCCCCACCGGACGGCCCATCCCACTGGCCTCCCGCACCCCCTTGCCCCGAGACTGGGGCCGTGCGCCAGGCAACAGCGACGGCAGCGGCCGTGTCCACGATCCTCGGCGCCGGCGCGGCAGCGGTCGCCGTCGGCAGATACGCCGGCGGCACCGCTCTCACGGTGCCCGCCGGCCGCCCCCTTCCCGCCGACCGCGGCCTGACCGTGCACGCGACGGCGCCCGGGCAGGTGACTCTGACCCGCTCCTTCGCCGCGCTCCGCCCCGGCGTCTGGGGACTCTCCGGCCCGGACGTGCACGCCGTCGTCGGCCCGGTGCTGGACGCACCGGCGCTCTCGGCCGACACCGTCGTCCGCCGCCTCGAACGCGTCACCCACGGCGCCCTCGAACCGGGCACCCGGGTCCGCGCCACCCCGCAGGTCCACCGGGGCGACCCCGGCAGCGCCCTCGGCCTCCTCCACCACGACGTCGAGATCCCGGGCGAACTCGGCGCGCTTCCCGCCTGGTTCACCCCGGCCGACCGCTCCACCTGGGTCATCGCCCTGCACGGCGTCGGCGCCACCCGCGAACACACCCTGAACGTCACGGGCTTCCTGCACGACCTGGGCTTCCCGGTGCTCGCCCTCGCCTACCGGGGCGACGCCGGGGCCCCGCGTTCCCCGGACGGGCTCGGCCACCTCGGAGCGTCGGAGTGGCGCGATCTCGACGCCGCGATCCGCTACGCCCTGCGCTACGGCGCCGAGAAGGTCGTCCTGCTCGGCTGGTCGTCCGGCGCCACCATGGCCCTGTACGCCTACGTCGACTCCGCGCTCCGCGACCACGTCAGCGGCCTCGTGCTCGACTCGCCCGTGATGGACTGGGAGACCACCCTGCGCGCCCTCGCCGCCGCCCGGGGAGTCCCGGCCGCGCTGATGCCGCTCGCCGTCCGCGCCGCCCAGGGGAGGACCGGCCTGCGCGGCGCCCCGCTCCTCCAGGGCAGGCTGCCCACCGTCCTGCACGTCCCCACGCTGATCTTCCACGGCCCCGGTGACACCCTGGCCCCCTGGGGACCCTCGCGGGAGCTCGCCGCCCTCCGCCCCGACCTCGTCACCCTGCACACGGTGCCCGACGCTCCGCACGCGTCCATGTGGAACCCGGAGCCCGCCGCCTACGAGGAGACCCTCCGCCGCTTTCTCACGCCCCTGATGTGAGGGTTGAGGGCAAACCGCCCGGTTGATGACGGCCGGGCGGGGCCGCTCGCACGAGGCGGCGCGTCCTCCGTTTGGGCTTTCGGCCCGTCAGAGGCAAGACTGCTCCCCGTGACGTCCCGTAACCCGCGCGACTCCAGGCTGCGACTTGTCCGCCCGCGACCCCTCGCCACGGCGCGCAAGGCCGTGACCACCCGCCGCACCAGGCCCGCCCCGCGCCCCCCCGAGGGCACTCCGCCACGCACCGAACTGGCCCGCCAGGCCAGGGAGGTGCTCGCCACGGACGTCCGGGTCGCCCACTGGGCCGCCGACGGCGGCAGCCCCGCCACGGCGCCGCTCGCCGCCCCCGACCTGGCACGCGCCGCCGCCGACCTGAACCTCACCCCCGACCGCGTGCTGGCCGGCTGGGACCGCGCCCGGCTGGCCGGTCTCGTCGAGGTGCACGGCGACACCGTGCGCCCCGGCTGGCGCCTGCGGGCCTGGGACCGCGACGACTCCGCGGTGCTCCGCGGCTGGGTCGCGCTCTTCGACGCCTGGTCGCTCGTGCACGCCTCGCCCGAGGGCATCGAGACGACCGCCGTCGCCGAGGCGATCGAGGCGGTGCCGCAGGTCCTCTCGCTGCTCCAGCTCTCGGCGGGCCCCGTCTCCGTGGCCGTCCTCCTGGACCTCCTCGGCCAGCGCGTCGCCGAGCTCCACGAGGAGCGGTGCGAGGTGCCGTACGCCCCCGGGGCCGAGGGAGCCCCGGCCGTCGCGCAGCCCGGCACCCCGGCCGCCGCCCCCTCCGAAGGGCTGAACGAGCTGCTGCTCCACTGGGCCCTGGAGGGTCTCGCCGCAGTCGGCGCCCTCACCCTCGAACCGGGCCACGCCACCCTCACCCCGCTGGGCAACTGGGCGGTCTGGGTCAAGCTGGAGCAGATCTGCGTCGCCGCGCAGAGTCCGGCCGGGAACATCGAGCAGTCCGCCGCCGACATGCTGCTCGGCTGCGCCCGCCTCACCCCGGGCCCGGCCCGCGCCGAGTACCGCGCCTGGCTCGCCGCCCGTACGGTCCCCGGCGCCGTCGCCGAACTGCTCACCGTCGCCCGGGGCGAGGACGCCCTGCTGCGCGGACTCGCCTTCGAGGCGCTGCGCGTCGTCGGCGCGCCGGCCGAACCCGAGGTACGCGCGGTCGTCACGCATCCCTCCCTCCGCCCGTACGCCCTGCTCTGGCTCGCCGAGTACGAGGGCGCCGACCCGGACGACGCCCAGGAGGTGCTCAGCCGCGAGGAGGCCACCTGGCTCTGGGTGGACACCGCGGCGGCCGTCGCCGACCACGGGGAGACCGGGCTGCTCGTGCGCCACCTCGACTCCGCCGTCCAGGGCACCGTCCCGGCGCTGCTCGAAGAGGTCCGGGCGGTCGGCCACCCGCGCACCGTTCAGGTCCTGGTCGCGCTCGCCGCCGCCCACCCCGACCCGGCACTCGCCAAGGCGATGCGCCGTGCGGCCTTCCAGGTGCACACCGGCGGCAGCCGCGCCTGACCGAATGGCGCCCCCGGGGCCCGGGGGCGTCGTTCAGGCGCGGCCCGGGGCATACGTCCCGAAGCTCCACACGTTGCCCTCGGCGTCCCGGGCCAGGTACTCCCGGGAGCCGTACTCCTGGTCGGCCGGCGGCACGAGGATCTCCATCCCGTGGGCCGCCGCCCGGGCGTGGTGGGCGTCCACGGCGTCCGCCGACGGGAGGACGACGTACACGCCCGCCGGACCCGCCCCCGCCATGGCCCGCGCGAAGGCGCCCTCGCGTCCCCGGGACCCCAGCATCACGCGGCCGTTGCCCAGGGACAGCTCGGCGTGGACCACCCTGCCGTCCTCGCCCTCGTACACCGCTTCCTCGACGAAACCCAGAGCCTGGGTCAGCGTCCTGATCGCCGCCCTCGCGTCCTCGTACAGGACCGTCGGGAAGACGGTCGGAGCGCCGGACGTTCTGCCGTGTGCCGTGTCCGCCATGGCTCGTCACCCTTCTCCGACTTCTCCGGCTTCCCCGACACTCGCGGAGCGATGTGATCCCCGTCTCATTCTGGCACCGCCCGGCGGTCCGGGCCCGTGCACGGCGGAGGAGTTGCGCACCGCCCGTAGAATGGGCCCATGGCAATTCTCCTTGTGCATTAGCGGCGTCGAGAGACCTCCGCCCCTCGTCCCTCCGCCGTCCATACCGCCCTGGAGTCTTACCGTGATCACCGCTTCCGGCATCGAGCTGCGCGCCGGCGCCCGCATCCTCATCGAGAACGCGTCCTTCCGCATCGCCAAGGGCGACCGCATCGGTCTCGTCGGCCGCAACGGCGCCGGCAAGACCACCCTCACCAAGTGCCTGGCCGGCGAGGGCACCCCCGCCGGCGGCACGATCACCTCCTCCGGCGAGGTCGGCTACCTCCCGCAGGACCCGCGCACCGGCGACCTCGACGTCCTCGCCCGGGACCGCATCCTCTCCGCCCGCGGCCTGGACGAGATCCTGCGCCGCATGCGCGAGAACGAGGAGCGGATGGCGAACGGCAAGGGCGCCACCCGCGAGAAGGCGATGAAGAAGTACGAGCGCCTGGAGACGGAGTTCCTCACCAAGGGCGGGTACGCCGCCGAGGCCGAGGCCGCCACCATCGCCGCGGCCCTCAGCCTCCCGGACCGGGTGCTGGGCCAGCCGCTGCACACCCTCTCCGGTGGTCAGCGCCGTCGTGTCGAGCTCGCCCGCATCCTCTTCTCGGACGCCGACACCCTCCTCCTCGACGAGCCCACCAACCACCTCGACGCCGACTCCATCGTCTGGCTGCGCGACTACCTCAAGTCCTACCGGGGCGGCTTCATCGTGATCTCCCACGATGTCGACCTCGTCGAGACGGTCGTCAACAAGGTCTTCTACCTGGACGCCAACCGGTCCCAGATCGACGTCTACAACATGGGCTGGAAGCTCTACCAGCAGCAGCGCGAGGCGGACGAGAAGCGCCGCAAGCGCGAGCGCCAGAACGCCGAGAAGAAGGCCGCGGCGCTCAACTCGCAGGCCGACAAGATGCGCGCCAAGGCCACCAAGACCGTCGCGGCCCAGAACATGGCCAAGCGCGCCGACCGCCTGCTCGCCGGGCTGGAGGCGGTCCGGGTCTCCGACAAGGTCGCCAAGCTGCGCTTCCCCGAGCCCTCGCCCTGCGGCAAGACCCCGCTGATGGCGGAGGGCCTCTCCAAGTCGTACGGCTCGCTGGAGATCTTCACCGACGTCGACCTCGCGATCGACAAGGGCTCCCGCGTCGTCATCCTCGGCCTCAACGGCGCCGGCAAGACCACCCTGCTGCGCCTCCTCGGCGGCGCCGAGAAGCCCGACACCGGCGAGATCATCGAGGGCCACGGCCTCAAGCTCGGCTACTACGCCCAGGAGCACGAGACCCTCGACCCGGAGCGCACGGTCCTGGAGAACATGCGCTCGGCCGCCCCCGACCTCGACCTGGTCGAGGTCCGCAAGACCCTCGGCTCGTTCCTCTTCTCCGGCGACGACGTGGACAAGCCCGCGGGCGTCCTCTCCGGCGGCGAGAAGACCCGGCTGGCGCTGGCCACCCTGGTCGTCTCCTCGGCCAACGTCCTGCTGCTCGACGAACCCACCAACAACCTCGACCCGGCCAGCCGCGAGGAGATCCTCGGCGCCCTGCGCACGTACAAGGGCGCGGTCGTCCTCGTCACGCACGACGAGGGCGCGGTCGAGGCGCTCCAGCCCGAGCGCATCATCCTGCTCCCCGACGGGGTGGAGGACCTCTGGGGCGCGGACTACCGCGACCTGGTGGCCCTGGCCTGACCGGTCCCGCGGACCGCCCGGGGGAGAGAGGCGCGGCTGACGCCGCCCGGATCGAATGATCCACCCCGGATGGATCATTCGGCCTACGCGTGATCCCTCATCTGTGCGAGACGGTCTCATCCCTCGGCGCGGCGCCCGGCAGATACCTGCCGGGCGCCGTCGTATCCGTGCCCCGCACCCGCACGGCCCTGACCTGCACCTTCCGTTCCGTGCTCTCCCCACCTGCCTCGTGAGCCCCTCGGAATGCTTCATTCCGCGTCCGTGGCCCCCTTCCCTGGCGCGGAATCGGGTTGTACGTACCTTGCCGAATGGGTGGCCAGGGCGCACGGTAGGGGTGATCATGAGATTCCAGAGCGCACTTCCTTGAGGAGGCACGGGTGGCCGAGACTCTGAAGAAGGGCAGCCGGGTTACCGGCGTCGCGCGTGACAAGCTCGCGGCAGACCTGAAGAAGAAGTACGACTCCGGGGCGAGCATCCGGGCACTGGCCGAGGAAACCGGCCGCTCCTACGGATTCGTCCACCGGATGCTCAGCGAATCCGGCGTGACCCTGCGGGGACGCGGCGGGGCGACACGCGGCAAGAAGGCCGCATCGGCCTGAGGGCCGACGGCGGGTCGCGGGCGGGCACGTGCCCCCCGGACCGGGATGACCACCCGGTCGGCCGACTGGCCGGCCAGGTGGTTACTGTTCAGTCACTTAGCAAGTCAAGTGCTGACAGCACCCCGATCCGGAGGCGCACGATGACCTCGCTCGACCCGCTGCTCGACAAGGACGGCGTACGACTCACCGTCGAAGACGCGGTCGCCACGGTGACCTTGACCAACCCGGCCAAGCGCAACGCTCAGTCTCCCGCTCTGTGGCGGGCGTTGACGGAGGCCGGGCGGGCAGTCCCCGGCACCGTGCGGGTCGTGGTGCTCCGCGGCGAGGGCGCGTCCTTCTCCGCGGGCCTCGACCGGCAGGCGTTCGCCCCCGAGGGCTTCGACGGTGAGCCGTCCTTCCTCGACATGGCACGCGGTCCCGAGTCCGAACTCGACGCGATCATCGCCTCCTACCAGGAGGCGTTCACCTGGTGGCGGCGGAACGACATCGTGTCGATCGCGGCGGTCCAGGGCCATGCCATCGGCGCGGGATTCCAGCTCGCCCTCGCCTGCGACCTGCGGATCGCCGCCGAGGACGCGCAGTTCGCCATGCGGGAGACCAGCCTCGGTCTCGTCCCCGACCTCACGGGCACCCACCCCCTGGTCCATCTCGTGGGGTACGCCCGCGCGCTGGAGATGTGTGCCACCGGCCGCTTCGTGCTCGCCCCGGAGGCCGAGCGCCTCGGTCTCGCCAATCTCGTCGTCCCCGCCGACCAGCTCGACGCCGCGACCCAGGACCTGGCCGCCGCCCTGCTGGCCGCGCCGCGCGACGCCGTCGTGGAGACCAAGGCGCTGCTGCACGGCGCCGTCTCACGCACGTACGAGGAGCAGCGCGCCGCCGAGCGGGCCGCCCAGGGCCGCCGTCTGCGCGACCTGGCCGGCCTCACCGACTGACGGCCCCGCCCGCCCCGAGGGCCGGCCGGCGCCGCCGGCCCTCAGCGGGGCTCCGGAGCCTCCACCACGGTGGTCTTCACCACGGTCGTCTCCACCACGGCGGCCTCCGTGGTGGGGGCCGCCACCACAGCGGTGACCAGCACCGACACCGGCGGCCCGTCCTCCAGGGCGCCCGTCACCGCCGTCCGCACCGCCCGGGCCACATCGAGCGCGCGATGGCCCCCGGCCGTCGCCACCTCGACCCGCACATGATCGTCGGACGTGGTCACCGGCGCGCCCAGCACCCGGGTCAGCGAGACCACCCCGGGAACCGCGGCGGCCGCCAGACCCACCGCCCCGTCGTCCCGCGCCGCGCGGACCTCGGGCCGGGGCGCACCGGCCGCCCCCTCCCCGGTCCCGGGCACCCGTCCCCCGTCCAGCAGGCCCGTCACCCGCAGATCCACCTCGGCCACGTCGAGGCCCAGCCGCCGGGAGGCGGCCTCCAGCAGCGCCTCCCTGAGCAGCGCGGCGGACGTCGGCAGCGGCCGGTCGGCGGCGGCGGCGAACTCCGCCTCGATCCGCAGCGGACCCGCCGGCAGCGCGCTGGGAGGGGCGGGCGGACGCCCGTCCGCGCGCTCCCGCCCTTCGTCCGCTCCCACGTCTTCCCGCGCCGGCGGGCCGGGGTCCGCGCCCGCCGTCGCCGCACCGATGCGCAGCCGCCCGAGCACCGTGCCGGGCCCCGCCGAGTCCCGCAGCACCGAAGCGGCGGCGCGTTCCGCGATCCACGCTCCGTCCGCCGGGCCGCCCAGAGGGAGCAACCGGCCCAGACCCAGCCGCTCGCGCACCGCGGCCGCCCATCCATTCGCCCGCCCGGGGCCGTCCGCAGTCGTCATCGCCCCAGCCTGCCGCATCCGCAGCGCGAACCCGGACAAGCGCACTTAATGTGGGCAAGGGAGTACACCCCTGCCCCATCGAAGGGATGAGCGGCCATGAGTGAGACCACCACGCAGCGCCCCGGCCCGGACAGCTCCGGTGAAGACCGGGGCAGGAGCCTGACCAAGCGCGCGGGCGACGCCGGTACCCGCGGGCGCACCACGATCGCGGACGGGGTCGTCGAGAAGATCGCCGGCCTCGCGGCACGCGACGTCGACGGTGTGCACGCCATGGGGGGCGGGCTGTCCCGTACCTTCGGCGCCATGCGCGACCGGGTCCCCGGCGGTGGCAGCGGCTCCAAGTCGCCCTCGCGCGGGGTGAAGGCCGAGGTCGGCGAGTCCCAGGCCGCGCTCGATCTGGAGATCGTCGTCGACTACGGCTTCCCCATCCACGAGGTGGCGCGTGACGTCCGCGAGAACGTCGTCGCCGCCGTCGAGCGGATGACCGGGCTCGAAGTCGTCGAGGTCAACATCGCGGTCAGCGACGTCAAGCTGCCCGACGAGGAAGACGATGACGACGACGGTTCCTCCTCGCGGGTCCAGTAGCCCCGGCCGCACCATGCGCCCGGTGTCCCAGCACACCCCGCGGCCCGGCGGTCCGCCGGTCCACCGGATCCGGTTACCCCTGTGCGACCAGGGAGTTGAGGAGTCAGCATGAGCATGGCCGTGGTCGGCATGGTGGCCGGCATGGCACTCGGATTCGCCGGATACTTCGGCGGATTCGGTGCCTTCCTGCTGGTCGCCGCACTGGGGGCGATCGGCTTCATCGCCGGCCGCTTCCTGGACGGCGACCTGGAACCCGGCGACTTCTTCCGGAGTCGCGAGCGCGGCGACCGGCAACGGTGAGCGAGGTGACCGGCCCGGTCCCGGCGGCCGAGCGGGGTGAGACCCGGATCGCCGACCGGGTGGTGGCGAAGATCGCGGCGCAGGCCGCCCGGGAGGCGGTCGACGGCGTCCCCGAGGACGGTGCGCCACCCCATGCCTCGGTCACCGTTCACCGGGACTCCGCCCGGGTACACGTCAGTCTGGAGCTCGGCTACCCCGGCGACATCGGCCGCCAGTGCGGCGCCGTACGGAACCGGGTCGCCGAGCGGGTCAAGACGTTGGCGGGCATGGACGTGCCCGAGGTGGCCGTGCGGGTCGAACGCCTGCACTCGGCCGCCACGGGCTCCGGCGCACAGGGGAGGATCCGGTGAGCGAGCCCTCGTACCAGGACGGTCCGGAGCACGGCACCCAACGGCTGCCCGTCGTCGAGCCGCCGGATCCGCCCGGCCCGGGCCAGGACTCCTCCTCGTCCTCGTACCGGCCCGTCCCCGCGACGGACGACCGCGGGGGCGGACGGGCCGGACGCTTCTGGTCGGCCCGCCGCGTCCCGGCGGCCCTCCTGGCGCTGGTCGTCCTCGGCGCCTCGGGGCTCTTCCTCTACGACGTCGCGGCCGTCCGCGCCGACCGTCCGGCGATGCGGTGGCGGCGCTCCCTCGCGGACGGCCTCGCCGAACGGCCCCTCGACGACGTGTGGGTGCGCACCGGTGCGGGCGTCGCCGCCGCTCTCGGGCTGTGGCTGCTCCTGCTCGCCCTCACCCCGGGGCTGCGCGGCCTCCTGCCGATGAGCCGCCGGTACCCCGGGGTGCACGCGGCCCTCGACCGCGACGCGGCCTCCCTGGTCCTGCGCGACCGGGCCGTGGAGGTGTCCGGCGTGCAGTCGGTACGGGTCAGGACGGGCCGCCGCAAGGCCGCCGTCCGGGCGGTCTCGCACTTCCGCGAACTGGACGAGGTACGGGCGGACCTGGACTCCGCGCTCTCCGCCGCCGTCGGCGAACTCGGCCTCGCCAAACCGCCGAAGCTCTCGGTCCACGTCCGCCGGCCCGCCAAGAAGGGATAGCGCCATGCTCCGAACGGTGAACCGGGTCCTGCTGGCCCTCGCCGGGCTGATCCTCGTCGTCGTCGGCGGCGCCGTGCTCGCCACCGGCTTCGGCGCCCCGGTGCCGTCCTGGTTCCCGTGGAGCGGCGCGTCCGACGTGCTGCTCAGCGACGCGGACCGGACCAGCCGGCGCGACGAGGGCTGGTGGTGGCCGACCGTCATCGCGATCCTCGCCGTCCTGGTCGTCCTCGCCCTGTGGTGGCTCCTCGCCCAGCTCCGGCGCGGCCGGCTCGCCGAAGTGCTGGTCGACAGCGGCGACGGCGAGGGCGCGTTGCTGCGGGGGCGGGCCCTGGAGGGCGTCCTCGCCGCCGAGGCGGGCCACCTCGACGGCGTCGCCCGCGCCCAGGTGTCGCTGAGCGGCCGGCGGAGCGCCCCGCAGGCCCGCGTCGGGATGCGGCTGGAACCGCACGCCGTGCCGGCGGAGGCGCTGCGCGGCCTCTCCGAGGAGGCGCTGGCCCACGCCCGCGCCTCGGCCGGGCTGGAGAAGCTGCCGGCCGAGGTGCTGCTGAAGGCCGTCAAGCACCGCGCGGAACGCGTCACCTGACGGACGGGCCCGGCCGGGTGGTCACCCGGGCCGGGCCCGGACCGCTCAGAACCCGTGCCGGGCTCCGCCGTCCACCGGCAGCATGATCCCCGTCAGGTAGGACGCGGCGGGGGAGAGCAGGAAGGCCGCGGTCTTCCCGAACTCCTCGGGGGTGCCGTAGCGGCGCAGCGGGATGCGCGACTCGTTCGCGGTCCGGGCCGCCTCCGCGTCGCCCGAGAGCGCGTCGAGTTCACGGACCCGGTCGGTGTCGATGCGGGACGGCAGAAGTCCGACCACCCGGATCCCGCGGGGTCCGAGGTCGTTCGCCAGGGACTTGGCGAAACCGGCCAGACCGGGGCGCAGCCCGTTGGAGACGGTCAGTCCGGAGATCGGCTCGTGGACCGAGCCGGAGAGCACGAAGCCGATGACACCGCCCTCCCCGAGCTCGGCCGCCGCGGCGCGGGCCAGGCGGACCGCACCGAGGAAGACCGACTCGAAGGCCGCCTGCCACTGCTCGTCGGTGTTGTCGGCGGCGGAACCGGGGGGCGGGCCGCCGACACTGATCAGTACGCCGTCGAGCCGGCCGAACCTCTCCCTGGCCGCCGTCAGCAGCCGCGTCGCGGCGGTCGGGTCGCCGTTGTCGGCCGCGACGCCGAGGGCGTCCGGTCCGAGCGCGGCGGCAGCCGCCGTGACGCTCTTCTCGTCCCGGCCGGTGATGATCACCTTCGCGCCGTCCGCCGCCAGGGCGGTCGCGGCGGCGTTCCCCAGCCCCCGGGTGGCTCCGGTGACGAGGTAGACGCGGTCCTTCAGTCCAAGATCCATGGCTCTATAGTGCCTCGCCCTCCATGAGGGCGACCGCCGTGTTGACCAGACCGATGTGGCTGAACGCCTGGGGGTAGTTCCCCAGCTGGCGCCCCGTCACCGTGTCGTACTCCTCGGCGAGGAGCCCCACGTCGTTGCGGAGCTCCAGCAGCCGCTCGAAGAGCTCCTCCGCCTCGGCGGGCCGGCCGGTCCGCAACAGCGCGTCCGCCAGCCAGAACGTGCAGACGATGAAGGCCCCTTCCTCGCCCGGCAGCCCGTCCACCGACGCCCCCTCGGTGCTGTAGCGGCGGACCAGGCCGTCGCTGCCCAGCTCCGCGCGGACCGCGTCGACCGTGCCGACGATCCGCGGGTCGTCCGGCGGCAGGAATCCCGTACGGACCATGAGCAGCGTCGCCGCGTCCAGCGCCTTCGACCCGTACGACTGGGTGAAGGTGTTGCGCACCGGGTCGTACCCCTTCTCGCACACCTCCGCGTGGACGGCGTCGCGCATCGCGCGCCAGCGGTCGGGGTCACCCGGCAGCGAGGGGTCGGCCTCCAGGGAGGTCACCGCCCGGTCGGCCGCGACCCAGGCCATCACTTTGGAGTGGACGAAATGCTGCCGCTCGCCCCGGATCTCCCACAGGCCCTCGTCCGGTCGGCGCCAGGTGGACTCCAGGAAGCCGAGCAGGCTGAGCTGGAGGTTCCAGGCGTGCGGCTTGTCGCTCAGACCGGCGTCCCGGGCGAGGCGGAGGGAGTCGATCACCTCGCCGTACACGTCGAGCTGGAGCTGGTGGACCGCCGCGTTGCCGGTACGGACCGGCCGCGAGTTCTCGTACCCGGCGAGCCAGGGCAGTTCGGTCTCGGGCAGCCGGCGCTCACCGGCCAGCCCGTACATGATCTGCAGGTCCGCCGGATCGCCCGCGACCGCGCGCAGCAACCAGTCCCGCCAGGCCGCCGCCTCGTCCAGGTAGCCGGCCGAGAGGAGCGCGCCCAGGGTCAGCGTGGAGTCCCGCAGCCAGCAGTAGCGGTAGTCCCAGTTCCGTACGCCGCCGATCTCCTCCGGCAGCGAGGTGGTCAGAGCCGCGACGATTCCGCCGGTCGGCCGGTAGGTCAGCGCCTTCAGCGTGATCAGCGACCGGAGCACCGCGTCCCGGTACTTCCCCTGGTAGGTGCAGGTCGCCGACCACTTCGCCCAGTCCTTCAGGGTGTGCTTCAGCGCCTTGTAGGGGTCGATCAGCTTCGGCCGCGGCGAGTGCGAGGGGTGCCAGGTCAGGACGAACGCCACCTGCTCGCCCTCGGCGACGGTGAACGACGAGCAGGTGCTGAACTGCTGCCCCCACGTCTTGACCGGCGGATCGCTGCGCAGCCAGACGGAGTCCGGTCCGGCCACCGCCACCCGGTGGCCGTGCGAGCGCCGCATCCACGGCACGATGGAACCGAAGTCGAAGCGCAGCCGCAGCACCGAGCTCATCTCGACACTCCCGCTGACGCCCTCGACGATCCGCATCACGTCGGGCGACTTGTCGCGCTGCGGCATGAAGTCGATGACCTTGACGGTGCCGGTGGGGGTCTCCCAGAACGTCTCCAGGACGAGGGAGTCGCCGGCGTAGCCGCGGCGGGTACAGGTGTCGGATGCCGTGGTGCCCTCGGGCGCGATCCGCCAGTGGCCGTTGTCCTCGTCCCCGAGCAGAGCCGCGAAGCAGGCGCCGGAGTCGAAGCGGGGCAGGCAGAGCCAGTCGACGGAACCGTTCCGGCCGACGAGAGCGGCCGTCTGGAGATCGCCGATGAGGGCGTAGTCCTCGATGCGTTGTGTCACGCAGTTGCGTTTTCCCGAACGGGGGTGTTGCTAAGCAGACGCGATGCCGGGAAAGGGCGGCCGCGGGGGCGGGTGTCTACACGCGGGCGGGTTCCGGCTGCCCGGCGCCGTCCTCGGCCCCGGCGGCCCGTGCCGCGGCCGCTTCGGCCCGGTCACGCTTCTCACGGCGTACCAGGACCACCCAGCCCACCGGCACGCCGGCCGCGAACAGCCACCACTGCACGGCGTACGCCATGTGGGGGCCGATCGAATCGTGGTCGGGGGTGGCGATCTGCTCGGGCGAGTTCCCGGCGGCCTCGGGCGCGGTCATCTCGATGTAGCCGCCGAGGACGGGGCGGGAGAGCAGCGCGGACTGCTGGGCGCTGTTGATCAGCATGACCTGGCGGTCGGGCAGTCCCCTGAGATCCTTGATGCCGCTGGTGCCCGTCGTCTCGTCCGCCATCAGGCGCCCGGTGACGGTGACGTCGCCCCGGGGGGCGGGCGGCACGTCGGGGAAGGCCGCCTGGTCGGCGGCGGCCTCGATCCAGCCGCGGTTCACCATGACGGTGCCGCCGCCGTCGAGGTTCAGCGGAGTGAGGACGTGCACCCCGATCCGGTCGTCGTCGGACGTCCGGCGGCGCACCACGACCTCGTGGGCGGTGTCGAAGGTGCCTTGGGCGGTGACCGTGCGCCAGTAGTCCGCGCGGGGCACGGTGTGGCCCGGCGAGGTGAGCCGCTGGACAGGCTCCGGATCGGCCGCGAGGTTCCGCGCGATCAGGGCGTTCTGCGCCACCTTGTGTTGATGGCGGTGCAGCTGCCAGAAGCCCAGCTCGACCATGGTCGGGATCAGGACGAGAAGGAGGAGGGTGACGAGCACCCACTGCCGGGTCAACAGGAAGCGGTACACCCCATGACGGTACAACCGGGGCCGGGGAGCACGTCACGGTGGGGTGGTCCGGTGGACCCGTCACACTTTGTCCACGATGCCCGCCTTCCCCTCGGCGCGGGCGCAGTGACCGCCGCAGAACCAGTGCCCGTCCACCTCGACGCCCTGCCCGATCACCTGCACGCGGCAGTGCTCGCAGATCGGTGCCATGCGGTGGATGGCGCAGGCGAAGCAGTCGAAGACGTGCACCGCGCCCTGCGCGTGCACCTCGAAGGACATCCCGTAGTCGTTTCCGCAAACCTCACAACGTGCCATGCGCCACAGGGTGGGACCCGGGCGCGCGGGGGGCGAGCGGTCGGCGGGCGAGTCGCCGCCGGTTCACTCCTATGCCGGGGGGGAGGCCGGTGCCACGTCCCGCAGCAGATGCGTGAAGGCGGCCTCGTCCACCACGGGGGTGCCGAACGACTTCGCCTTGACCGTCTTCGACGTCGCGGAGTCCGGATCGTTGGTGACGAGCAGGCTGGTGAGGCGCGACACACTCGTCGCCACGTGCAGCCCGGCCTCCACCGCCCGGTCCTCCAGCAGTTCGCGGTCGACCGAGGTGTCCCCGGAGAACGCCACCCGCATGCCCTGCTTCAGCGGCTGGTCGGCGCTGTAGCGCCCCGGATTGGGGTACGGACAGGCGGCCCGTTTCCGCGAGGGGCGCCAGCTGGTCTGCCCGTACGACGGCTGGTGGCCGATCTTCGGCCGTACCGGCGAGTCGGACCACTCGGTCAGCGGCAGGCACTCCAGCAACGGCAGCCGCACCCCGTCCCGTGCGGCCGCCCGCAGGCTCGGCCGGAAAGCCTCGGCCAGCACCCGGGCATCGTCCAGCGCGTGGTGCGCCCGCTCCTGGACGACCCCGAAGTGCGAAGCCAGCGACGACAGCTTGTGGTTGGGCAGCGGCAGTCGCAGCTCCTTGGCGAGCGCGATGGTGCAGAGCCGCTGCTGGACCGGGGCGACCACCGAGGCGCGCGCGTACTCCCGGGCGATCATCGACCAGTCGAACGCGGCGTTGTGGGCGACCAGCACCCGGCCGGCGAGGTACTCCGAGAGCTGTCCCGCGATCTCCGTGAAGAGCGGGGCGCCTTCGAGCACCTCGCTGGTCAGGCCGTGGATCCACACCGGACCCGGGTCGCGCTCGGGGTTGACCAGCGTGTACCAGTGATCCTCGATCTCCCCCCGGGCGTCCAGGCGGTAGACGGCGGCGGACACTATCCGGTCGTCGCGGGCGAGGCCGGTGGTCTCCACGTCGACGACCGCGTACCCCTGGGGATACGCGGCCGGCCACGGTGCTGCGGTCTGACGGTCGTCGAGCATGGTCCAAGAGAATACGGGCCACGACCGACACTCCCCTATTCGGCTGTCCCGCGGGCTCCGATGCGGTACACGAGCCCCACGTCGCCGCCGGGCGGTGGCACGATCCCAAGATGACGCCGAACCAGGCCCCCGACGGCCACGACGAGCCCCACGCCGGCGGTCTCGGCACCCGGCTGAACTGGCTGCGCGCCGCGGTCCTCGGAGCCAACGACGGCGTGGTCTCCACCGCCGGCCTCGTCGTCGGTGTGGCGGGCGCCACGGGCAGCAGGAGCGCGCTGCTGACGGCCGGCCTCGCCGGACTGCTGGCCGGTTCGATGTCCATGGCGGCGGGCGAGTACGTCTCCGTCTCCACCCAGCGCGACTCCGAGAAGGCCGCGCTCGCCACCGAACGCCGCGAGCTGCGGGACGATCCGGAGGCGGAACTCGTCGAGCTGACCGCCCTGTTGGAGGGCAAGGGCCTCAGCCACCCACTGGCCCGCGAGGCCGCCCGCCAGCTCACCGAACGCGACGCGCTGCGCGCCCACGCCGAGGTGGAGCTCGGCATCGACCCCGACGGGCTCACCGACCCGTGGCACGCGGCGGGCGCCAGCTTCCTCGCCTTCACGGCGGGCGCACTGCTGCCGCTGCTCGCCATCGCGCTGCCCCCGTCCGCCTACCGGCTGCTGGTGACCGTGGTGGCGGTGCTCGTCGCCCTCACGGTGACCGGCTGGTGGAGCGCCCGCCTGGGCGGCGCCCCGGCGGTCCCGGCGGTCCTGCGCAACGCGGGCGGCGGAGCGCTGGCGATGGGCGTCACCTACGCGGCGGGGACGCTGCTGGGGGCGGCCGGGGTGTGAGACCGGCGCGGCACGGCGGACGGAGTGCGACGGTCGGCGGCGGTTGGTGGAACTCACCAAACAATCAGGGCGGTTGGTCCCGATTACTTGGTGGTAACCACGTCTGTTCCGCCACCCTCCGGCGGCCCTACGGTCTTCGCATGGAGCCGAACCTGCCCGATGTCGTGCTGTGGTCCCTGCCGGCCTTCGTCCTGCTCACCGTCGTCGAGATGATCAGCTACCGCTTCCGTCCGGACGAGGACGCCGCCGGGTACGACACCCGGGACGCGGCGACCAGCGTGACCATGGGACTCGGCTCGCTCGGCTTCGACCTGCTGTGGAAGATCCCGGTCGTGGCCCTCTACACGGCGCTGTACGGACTCACCCCGCTGCGCGTCCCCGTCCTGTGGTGGACGGTCCTGCTGATGCTGCTCGCCCAGGACTTCCTCTACTACTGGTCCCACCGGGGCCACCACGTCGTCCGCGTCCTGTGGGCCTGCCACGTCGTGCACCACTCCAGCCGCAGGTTCAACCTCACCACCGCGCTGCGCCAGCCCTGGACCTCGGCGACGGTCTGGCCGTTCTACCTGCCGATGGTCGCCTGCGGGGTGCACCCGGCCGCGCTCGCCTTCTGCCAGTCCGCCAACCTCGTCTACCAGTTCTGGGTGCACACCGAACGGGTCGGGAAACTGCCCCGGCCCTTCGAGTACGTCCTGAACACGCCCTCGCACCACCGGGTGCACCACGCCTCCCAGGGCGGCTACCTGGACCGGAACTTCGGCGGGATCCTGATCCTCTGGGACCGGCTCTTCGGCTCGTTCACCGAAGAGACCGAGCAGCCCGTCTACGGCCTCACCAAGAACATCACCACCCACAACCCGCTGCGCGTCGCCACCCACGAGTACGCCGCCATCGCCCGGGACGTCCGGGCCGCCACGAGCTGGGGCGAACGCGCCGGGCGGATCTTCCGGGGCCCGGGATGGCAGCCGGCCAAAACCCCCACCACCGCCCCGGCCCCCGCCCCGCAGCTCCCGCCGGTCGCCGGGACCACCCGGTGACCGGCCGGAGAGCGGCGGGCGGACCCGGCGGCCCCCGCGCCGGTACGACACGGAAAGGAGGACGGCTCACCCTCGCGCTCCTCGCCGGGTACCTCGTCCTGTCGGCAGCCGACCTGGCCGGACTGCTGGCCGGCGCGGACACCGTCCACCTCCTCGCCAAACCGCTGCTGATGCCGGTGCTCGCCGCGTACGCCCTCACCCGGGGCGGGCCCCGGTGGCTGATCGCCGCGCTGCTCTTCGGATGGGGCGGCGACCTGGCCCTGCTGGCCGAGGACGACACCGCGTTCCTCCTCGGCATGGGGTCCTTCGCCGCCGGACACCTCTGCTACCTGCGGCTCTTCGGCCGGGCGCGCGCCTCGTGGACGGCGGGCGCCGCCTACGCGCTCGCGCTCACCGCCGCCCTGGTGGCGATGTGGGGCGACCTGCCGGCCGCGATACGGCTGCCGATGGCGGGGTACAGCCTGCTGCTCGCCACCATGGCCTGGCGCTCCGGCGTCCTCGGCCGGTACGCCGGAGCGGGCGGGGCGCTCTTCCTGCTCTCCGACTCGCTGATCGCCACCGGCGTCGCCGACTGGCCGCAGCCGCCCGCCCACGACGCCCTCGTCATGGCCACCTACCTCGCCGCCCAGCTCCTGCTGACCGCAGGGGCGCTCGGGGGCACGGGACGGCCGTCGGTGCCGGGGGCGTACCGTGGAAAGGTTGCAACCGTCTGATCAGCGAGGACCCCCCACATGCGCGCCACCGTCATCCACGCCCCGCACGACATCCGGGTGGAGGACGTGCCCGACCCGGCCGTCCAGCACCCCACCGACGTGGTGGTGCGGGTGGTGCGCGCCTGCATCTGCGGCAGCGACCTGTGGGCCTATCGCGGCGAGTCCGCCCGCAAGCCCGGCCAGCGCATCGGACACGAGTTCCTCGGAATCGTGGAGGAGACCGGCTCCGAGGTCGCCGGCTTCCGCGCCGGTGACCTCGTCGTCGCCCCCTTCGTCTGGTCGGACGGCACCTGCGCCTACTGCGCCGACGGTCTCCACACCTCGTGCCCGCGGGGCGGGTTCTGGGGGTCCGAGGGGTCCGACGGCGGCCAGGGCGAGGCCGTCCGGGTCCCGTTCGCCGACGGCACCCTCGTCAAGCTTCCCGCCGAGGCGGCCACCGACGACCGGCTGCTCACCGCGCTGCTCGCCCTCTCCGACGTCCTGGGCACCGGCCACCACGCCGCCGTGGGCGCCGGGGTGAAGCCCGGTTCCACCGTGGCGGTCGTCGGTGACGGTGCGGTCGGCCTCTGCGGCGTCATGGCCGCCAAGCGCCTGGGCGCCGACCGGATCATCGCGCTGGGCCGCCACACCGCCCGTACCGACATCGCCCGCGCCTTCGGCGCCACGGACGTCGTCGCGGCCCGCGGCGAGGAGGCCGTGGCCGCCGTGCGGGAGCTGACCGGCGGGGCCGGCGCGCACAGCGTCATCGAGGCCGTCGGCACCGAGCAGTCCATGCGGACCGCCTTCGGGATCGCCCGCGACGGCGGGGCCGTCGGCTACGTCGGCGTCCCGCACGGCAGCGGCACCGGCCTGGACCTCGGCGACATGTTCTCCCGCAACGTCGCCCTGCGCGGCGGGGTCGCCCCGGTGCGCGCGTACATCCCCGAGCTGCTCCCCGACGTGCTGGACGGCACCATCGACCCCTCGCCCGTCTTCGACCTCGCGGTCGGCCTCGACGAGGTGCCCGCCGGATACGCGGCGATGGACACGCGCACCGCGCTGAAGGTCCTCGTCAAGCCGTAGCGGAAGCGGCGGCACGCGCAGGGGCCCGGGGAGCGATGCTCCCCGGGCCCCTCCGGTCGTACGGTGCTAGAAGCGGACCGCGTCCAGCGCGTCCACGTTCCCGGCCCCGTAGAAGCCGTTGTACGCCTTGCCGCCCTCGCAGACCGCGTCGACGGCGCCGTCACCGTCGATGTCGTACGGCGCTCCGCACGCGGTGGCGTCGGCCTCCACGGCCAGCAGCGCCTTCACCGCCGCCGCCGAGGCGTGCGGGTGCTTCGACTTGATCAGGGCCACGACGCCCACCACGTGCGGGGTCGCCATCGAGGTGCCGGCCTTGTAGTTGTAGCCGCCGCCCACCGTCGTGGAGAGGATGCGGCCGTTGGTCGCCGGGGCCTCGGGCGCCTGGTAGATCGTCGAGTCGCCACCGGGGGCGGCCACGTCGATCACGCCGTAACCGTAGTTCGAGTAGGACGACTTGAGACCCTTCGCCCCCGTCGCGGAGACGGTCACCACACCCGGCAGCATCGACGGGATGTCGAGGCAGGTGCGCGGGTCGATGACCCGGTCCTCGGTGACGGTGTCGTTGGGGCTCGTCGTGTCCTCGATGGAGTCGGCGGCCAGGTCGTGGTCGGAGTTGCCGGCCGCCGCGACGTTGACGACACCCTTCTTCTCGGCGTACCGGGTGGCCCGGCCGAGCGCCTCGACCAGGGCGCCCTGGTCGGGGTCGTTCTTGCAGTTGTAGAGCCACGGGTCGGTGTAGTAGCTGTTGTTCGTCACGTCGACGCCGTGCTCGGCCGCCCAGACGAAGCCGCAGACGACGGCCTCCGTGTAGAAGAACCCGGCTGTGGTGGCGACCTTGATCCCCGCCACCCTCACGCCCGGCGCGACGCCCGTGATGCCGATCCCGTTCTTCGCGGCGGCTATGGTGCCGGCGACGTGGGTGCCGTGGTCGCTCTCGCCCTCCGTGGGACGCCACGAGCCGGGAGTGGTGTCCGGAGCGCCGGAGACGCAGTTGGCGGAGGCCGCCGCGTCGAAGTTCGGCGCCAGGTCCGGGTGGGTGTCGTCGACGCCCGTGTCGATCACGGCGGCCGTGACGCTCCGGCTGCCCAGGGTGATCTGCTGGGCCTTGTCCGCCTTGATGGCGGGCAGGTCCCACTGCAGCGGCTCCAGCGGGTCCTGCGAGGCGGTCGCGTCCTCGGCCGCGCCGGCCGCCTCCGCCGCCGTGAGGGGCTGCGCCGCCGAGCCGACGTCGGTGGTCGACTGCGGCACGATCGGGTTGGTGCGGGTCGCCCCGGCCGACTCGACTCCGCGCACCTTGCGGATGGTCCGGGCGAAGTCGGGGTTCTGCGAGTGGACGACGAGGACGCCGATCTGCTCGTACGCGACGACGATCGTGCCGCCGGCCTTCGCGATGGCCCGCTCGACCTGTGCGACGGTCTTGTGGCCGCCTTCGGTGTTCACGACGTAACTGAGCTCCGGACCGTCCAGCGACACGGCCGGGGCGGACGCGGCCGAGGCGGTGGCGGCCGGCAGGAAGCCGAGGGAAGCGGTGAGCGCGAGTCCTACCGGCAGCGCGAGTGCACGGACGCGCCTGGATGCCAGATGAGCCATGGGTTCTCCACATCATCCGTATCAGCCGACCGGACCTTGCATGTCTGGTCGGGTACATGACCAGTGAAGTTAGCGCCGATCATCGCCCCGCATCAACGAATTGAGGCAAACGAGTTCGAAGGGTGATCTCCGAGGGCCGTCCGGGTCACCCGCACGTCATCCACGACGGCCCAAAGCGGGAGTGAACCGCTTCGCCGTGCCGTACGTGCCGTTGTCAGGGAGCCGCACCACCGATCCCGGCAGCGAGGTTCCCCATGAGACCGATCCCGTCCCCCATCACCGCACCCGCGTCGCGAGGAGAATCCGTGGCTACCGATGCACCGCCGCCCCAGGGCGGTACGGACACCAGTCCGGCCCAGCCCACCACCGAGGCGTACCGCCAGGTGCAGGAGAGCGCGGAATTCGCCGAACTGCGCCGGTCCCACCGGTCCTTCGCCTTCCCGCTGACCGTCGCCTTCGTCACCTGGTACCTGCTCTACGTCCTGCTCTGCAACTACGCGGGCGACTTCATGGGCACCCAGGTCGTCGGCAACATCAACGTCGCGCTCGTCCTCGGGCTCGCCCAGTTCGCCACGACCTTCCTCATCGCGTGGTTCTACTCCCGCCACGCGGCGACCAAGCTCGACCCGAAGGCCGCAGCCATCAAGTCCCGTATGGAGGCCGACGCATGAGCGCCGCCCAGGTCGCGCACCCCGCCGTCCAGCTCGCCGCCGAAGGCGCGAGCGACCACCGGACGCTGATCATCACCCTCTTCGCGGTCTTCGTGGTCGCGACCCTCTGCATCACCGTCTGGGCCGGCCGCCAGACCAAGAGCGCCGCCGACTTCTACGCGGGCGGACGCCAGTTCACCGGCTTCCAGAACGGCCTCGCCGTCTCCGGCGACTACATGTCCGCCGCGTCCTTCCTCGGCATCGCCGGAGCCATCGCGCTCTTCGGCTACGACGGCTTCCTCTACTCCATCGGCTTCCTCGTCGCCTGGCTCGTCGCCCTGCTCCTGGTCGCCGAACCGCTGCGCAACTCCGGCCGGTACACGATGGGCGACGTCCTCGCCTACCGCATGCGCCAGCGCCCCGTCCGCACCGCCGCCGGCGCGTCCACCATCGTCGTCTCGATCTTCTACCTGCTCGCCCAGATGGCCGGCGCCGGAGTGCTCGTCTCGCTGCTCCTCGGCATCACCAGCGACGGCGGGAAGATCGCCATCGTCGCCCTGGTCGGCCTCCTCATGATCGTCTACGTCACCATCGGCGGCATGAAGGGCACCACCTGGGTGCAGATGGTCAAGGCCGTCCTGCTCATCGCGGGCACCCTGCTCATCACCTTCCTGATCCTGCTGAAGTTCCACTTCAACATCTCGGACCTGCTGGGCAGCGCCGCCTCCAACAGCGGCAAGGGCTCCGCCTTCCTGGAGCCCGGCCTGAAGTACGGCGCCACCGGCACCTCGAAGCTGGACTTCCTCTCCCTCGGCATCGCCCTGGTCCTCGGCACCGCGGGGCTGCCGCACATCCTGATCCGCTTCTACACCGTGCCCACCGCCAAGGCCGCCCGCAAGTCCGTGAACTGGGCCATCGGCATCATCGGCGCCTTCTACCTGATGACGATCGTGCTCGGCTTCGGCGCGGCCGCGCTGCTCAAGCCGGACGACATCATCGCCTCGAACAAGGCGGGCAACACCGCGGCCCCGCTGGCCGCCCTGGAGATCGGCGGCGGCTCCGGCTCCACCGGCGGCGCCGTGCTGCTCGCGGTGATCTCCGCCGTCGCCTTCGCCACCATCCTCGCCGTGGTCGCCGGACTCACCCTGGCGTCCTCCTCGTCCTTCGCCCACGACATCTACGCCAACGTCATCCGCAAGGGCAAGGCGACGGAGAAGGAGGAGGTCCGCGCCGCCAAGTGGGCCACCGTCGCCATCGGCATCGTCTCCATCGGCCTCGGCGCCATGGCCCGCGACCTCAACGTGGCCGGCCTGGTCGCCCTGGCCTTCGCCGTCGCCGCCTCCGCCAACCTGCCGACCCTCCTCTACAGCCTCTTCTGGAAGCGGTTCACCACGCAGGGCGCCCTCTGGTCCATCTACGGCGGGCTCGCCTCATCCGTCCTGCTGGTGCTCTTCTCGCCGGTCGTCTCCTCCAAGCCGTCCTCGATGTTCCCGGACGCCGACTTCGCCTGGTTCCCGCTGGAGAATCCCGGCCTGATCTCCATCCCGCTCGGCTTCCTGCTCGGTTTCGTCGGCTCCCTCCTCTCCAAGGAGGAGCCCGACGTGGCCAAGTACGCCGAGCTGGAGGTCAAGTCCCTCACCGGCGTCGCCGCGCACTGAGCGCAGGAGTTCACACAAGCGTGGCGATCCACCACGCCCTCCGGTGCCGGGCGCGTCGTAGAGTCGTCACGACGCGCCCGGCACGGCACCGGTGGCGGAGCCCTCGTGCTCCACCACCGGCCGTCCGGCTCGCGTAGTCTCGTGAGGGAGAGAAGAAGCCCGGACCGCAACCGCGGTGACCGCGGAACCATCGGGGGAGGGGCGTCCATGCTCATCGACACCTACGACCGGGTCGCCACCGACCTGCGTGTCTCCCTGACCGACAAGTGCAACCTCCGCTGCACCTACTGCATGCCCGAAGAAGGGCTCCAGTGGCTCGGCAAGAGCGAGCTGCTCAGTGACGACGAGATCGTCCGCCTCGTCCGGATCGCCGTCACCTCGCTCGGCATCACCGAAGTGCGCTTCACCGGCGGCGAACCCCTGCTCCGGCCCGGCCTGGTGGGCATCGTCGAGCGCTGCGCGGCGCTGACCCCCCGCCCCCGGATGTCCCTCACCACCAACGGCATCGGGCTGCGACGCACCGCCGCCGCCCTCAAGGCCGCCGGGCTCGACCGGGTCAACGTCTCCCTGGACACCCTGCGGCCCGACGTCTTCAAGACCCTGACCCGCCGCGACCGGCACCACGACGTGCTCGACGGACTCACCGCCGCCCACGAGGCGGGCCTCACCCCCGTCAAGGTCAACTCCGTGCTGATGCCCGGACTCAACGACGACGAGGCGCCCGACCTGCTCGCCTGGGCCGTCGCCCACGACTACGAGCTCCGCTTCATCGAGCAGATGCCACTGGACGCCCAGCACGGCTGGAAGCGCGACGGACTGATCACCGCCGGTGACATCCTCGCCTCGCTGCGCACCCGCTTCACGCTCACCGCCGAAGAGGACGGGGAACGGGGCTCCGCCCCCGCCGAACGCTGGACCGTGGACGGTGGCCCGCACCGCGTCGGAGTCATCGCCTCGGTGACCCGGCCGTTCTGCCGCGCCTGCGACCGCACCCGTCTCACCGCCGACGGACAGGTCCGCACCTGCCTCTTCGCCCGGGAGGAGACCGATCTGCGGACCGCGCTCCGCTCAGACGCGCCGGACGAGGAGATCGCCCGCCTCTGGCGCGTCGCGATGTGGGGGAAGAAGGCGGGATCCGGCCTGGACGACCCCTCCTTCCTCCAGCCCGACCGCCCGATGTCCGCGATCGGCGGCTGACGGGGCACGACGACGACGGACGCGGGCAAGGCGCGCCGCGTCCGCCGGAGGTCAGCCCTCCGCCGGGGCCTCCCACTCGCCCAGCACCACGACGTCCTTGAGGAATCCCCGGACGCCCAGGAACTGTGACAGGTGCTCGCGGTGCTCCTCGCAGGCCAGCCAGGTCTTGCGCCGCTGGGGCGTGTGCAGCTTGGGGTTGTTCCAGGCGAGCACCCACACCGCGTCCGCGCGGCAGCCCTTGGCGGAGCAGACGGGTGCACCGGAGTCGCTCGCGGCGGAGTCGGGAGTCAGGGGAAAGTTCACGGCCTCCACCCTAAAACAGCCGGTGGGGCCTGCTCCGCGCGCGGGGGGAGACGAAGCGACGCCGAGCAGCCACGGGGGGAGCTGCTCGGCGTCGGTCTCTCGCTCCGACGGGGGATGCGGAGCGCATAACGGAGTATGTCACGCGCACCCTGCCGCGGTGCACCGGAACTCAGCGATTGATCTGAGCTTTTCTTGAGCTTCGCTCGACAACGGAGCTCATCCGTGCTCGTGCGGATCCCCGGCGCCGCGGCCGGTCCCGGCGCCCGTGTCCGGGACCGGTCCGGCCCCGGTTCCCGGCTCCAGAGCCGGTCGTACCGGAGCCGGTACGAAGGTCGACGGCAGCGAAGGCGTGTTCTCCCGGCCCGCGTTGGCGATCACCACCGCCACGTACGGCAGCAGCAGACCCAGCGCCAGCGCCACCATCGAGACGTGCCGCTCGACGTTCCAGAGCACCGCGGCGAGAACCACCGCCACCGTCCGCACGGACATCGAGATCACGTACCGCCGCTGCCGGCCGCGCACGTCGTCGGCCAGTGACTGACGGGCCCCCGTGATCCTGAAGACCTCCGCGTCGCCGCGCTTGACCATCATCTCTTCCACCGCCTGCTCGCTGTGCCGGACGCCCCGTACCGGACCGTCCTCCACGGTACGCCCGGTCCGGGCGTGGAACGGGACCGGGTGGGTCCGTCCGCCCCCGTCGCCGCCCGTCCGGCAGCACCCGACATGCGCCAGAAGCTCCCGCACAGCACACTTGAGCCGATATGCGCATCACGCGCACTTCGAGGAGGCGATATGAGCTGGTTGTGGGCGATCATCGTGGGCCTGGTCCTCGGTGTGATCGCGAGAGCGATCCTGCCGGGCAAACAGAACATCCCGCTGTGGCTGACGGCCGTGTTCGGCATCATCGGCAGCATCCTCGGCAACGCCGTCGCATCCTGGATCGGCGTCGAGGACACCAAGGGCATCGACTGGATCCGGCACGTGCTCCAGTTGATCGGCGCGGTGGCGGTGGTCGGTGTCGGCGACGTGGTGTGGCAGTCGATCCGGGGACGCGGCAGGCAGAGAACCTGACCCCGGGCACCACGGCGGAGGCCGGGCACGCATCACGCGTGCCCGGCCTCCGCGCGGGGTGGGAAGGGCGGTCAGCCGGCGGCGATCTCGACCACCGCGAGGTTCTTCTTGCCCCGGCGCAGCACCAGCCAGCGCCCGTACAGCAGATCCCCGGCGGCGGGCAGCGCGTCACCGTCGGTGATCTTGACGTTGTTCAGGTAGGCGCCGCCCTCGTTGACCGTACGGCGGGCACCCGACTTGCTCGGCGCGAGACCGACCTCGACCAGCAGGTCCACCAGCGGCGCCGGTTCGGCGACCGTCGCGTGCGGCAGCTCGGAGAGCGCCGCGCCCAGGGTCGCCTCGTCCAGCCCACCCAGCTCGCCCTGGCCGAACAGCGCCTTCGACGCGGCGATCACGGCCGCGCACTGGTCGGCGCCGTGCACCAGGGTGGTCAGCTCCTCGGCAAGAGCGCGCTGCGCGGCACGGGCCTGCGGACGCTCCTCGGTGAGCTTCTCCAGCTCCTCCAGCTCGGCCCGCGACCTGAAGCTGAGGATGCGCATGTACGGGGAGATGTCCCGGTCGTCGACGTTCAGCCAGAACTGGTAGAAGGCGTACGGGGTCGTCATCTCCGGGTCCAGCCAGACGGCGCCGCCCTCGGTCTTGCCGAACTTCGTGCCGTCCGCCTTGACCATCAGCGGGGTCGCCAGCGCGTGCACCGTCGCCGCGGGCTCCAGCCGGTGGATCAGGTCGATGCCGGCCGTGAGGTTGCCCCACTGGTCGCTGCCGCCCTGCTGGAGGACGCAGCCGTGGCGCCGGTACAGCTCCAGGAAGTCCATGGACTGGAGCAGCTGGTAGCTGAACTCGGTGTAGCTGATGCCCTCCTGGGACTCCAGGCGGCGGGCCACGGAGTCCTTGGTCAGCATCTTGTTGACCCGGAAGTGCTTGCCGATGTCCCGCAGGAACTGGATCGCGGACATGCCCGCCGTCCAGTCCAGGTTGTTCACCATGACGGCCGCGTTCTCGCCCTCGAAGGAGAGGAACGGCTCGATCTGGGAACGCAGCCGGGTCACCCAGGCCGCGATGGTCTCCGGGTCGTTCAGCGTCCGCTCGGCGGTCGGCCGGGGGTCGCCGATCTGACCGGTCGCCCCGCCCACCAGGGCGAGCGGGCGGTGACCCGCGCGCTGGAGCCGGCGCATGGTGAGCACCTGGACCAGGTGGCCGACGTGCAGGCTGGACGCGGTCGGGTCGTAGCCGCAATAGAAGGTGACCGGACCGTCGCCAAGAGCCTTGCGCAGGGCGTCCTCGTCAGTGGACTGGGCGAACAGCCCGCGCCACTTGAGCTCGTCGACGATGTCCGTCACGGTTTTCGTGTCTCCTTCGGCGTATGGACGGCGGGCCCCCAGCCTGGTGGGCCCACGTCAGGTCAGTCTAAGCGCTGGCCCGGGCCGGCCCGGCGGGCGCGCACCGGGCCCCGCACCCGCCCCGCCGGCCGCCGGGAGCCCCGCGGACCGGGAGTCCCTCAGACCCCCCGGCTGACCGAGCTCATGTTGAAGTCCGGGACGCGCAGCGCCGGCATCGCGGCGCGGGTGAACCAGTCGCCCCACTCGCGCGGCAGCGTCCGCTCGGTGCGCCCCGCCTCACTGGCGCGGGAGAGCAGGTCGACGGGCGACTCGTTGAACCGGAAGTTGTTCACCTCGCCGACCACCTCGCCGTCCTCCACCAGGTAGACACCGTCACGGGTCAGCCCGGTCAGCAGGAGCGTCGCCGGGTCGACCTCCCGGATGTACCAGAGGCAGGTCAGCAGCAGCGCCCGGCCGGTGGTCGCCGCCACCATCTCGTCCAGCGTCCGCTCACCGCCGCCCTCCAGCAGCAGGTTGTCGATGGCCGGGGCCACCGGAAGCCCGGTCAGGGCCGCCGTGTGCCGGGTGGTGGTCAGCCGCTCCAGCCGGCCGCCCCCGATCCAGTCGGTGGACTCCAGCGGCAGCCCGTTGTCGAAGACCGACGCGCCGTCCCCGGAGGAGTGCGCGATGACGAACGGGGCCGACTCCAGCCCCGGCGCGTGCGGGTCGCTGCGCAGGGTCAGCGGCAGCGGCGAGAGCGTCTCGCCCAGCCGCGTACCGCCGCCCGGCCGGGAGAACACCGTCCGTCCCTCGGCGGCGTCCCGGGCCGTCGACGACCAGAGCTGGTAGATCAGCAGGTCAGCCACGGCGGTAGGCGGCAGCAGGGTCTGGTACCGGCCGGCCGGCAGCTCGATGCGCCGCTCGGCCCAGCCCAGGCGCCGGGCCAGCTCGGCGTCCATGGCCGCCGGGTCGACGTCCTCGAAGTCCCGGGTGGCCCGCCCGGCCCACGCGGACCGGGAGCGGTCCGGCGACTTGGCGTTCAGCTCCAGGGTCCCGTTCGGCTGGTCGTGCCGCAGCCGCAGCCCGGCCGAGGTGCCCAGGTAGGTCGAGGACATCTCGTGGTGCGCGAAGCCGTACAGCTCCCGGCCGCCCGCGCGGGCCCGGGCGAAGGCCTCGCCGAGCGCCGGGGCGAAGTCCGCGAAGACGTCCGGTCCGGTCTCGGCGGGGGCGTCGGTGAAGTCCGCGGAGACCGGTACGCCGGTGACCGGCGGCTGCGCGTCCTCGGCCGGTCCGGCCGCGCGGGCCGCCGCCTCGGCCGCGCGCACCAGCGGCTCCAGGTCGTCGGCGGTGACGGCGGAGCGCGAGACGACCCCCGACGCGGAGCCCTTGGAGCCGTCCACGGTCGCGACGACGGTCAGGGTCCGACCCCGGGTCACGCCGTTGGTGGTCAGCGCGTTCCCCGCCCACCGCAGGTTCGCCGAGGAGGTCTCGTCGGCGATGACCACGCACCCGTCGGCGGTGGAGAGCTCCAGGGCGCGCTCGACGATCTCGTACGGCTTGGTCACGCGGCTCATCGGCCCGCCTCCTGCGTCGTGTTGAGGATGTTCACGCCTCGGAAGAGGGCGGAGGGGCAGCCGTGCGAGACCGCCGCGACCTGGCCCGGCTGGGCCTTGCCGCAGTTGAAGGCGCCACCCAGGACGTACGTCTGCGGGCCGCCGACCTTCTCCATGGAGCCCCAGAAGTCGGTGGTCGTCGCCTGGTACGCGACGTCCCGCAGCTGCCCGGCCAGCCGGCCGTTCTCGATGCGGAAGAAACGCTGCCCGGTGAACTGGAAGTTGTAGCGCTGCATGTCGATCGACCAGGAGCGGTCGCCGACCACGTAGATCCCGCGCTCCACCCCGCCGATCAGGTCCTCGGTGGAGAGCCCGCCCGGATCCGGCCGCAGCGAGACGTTGGCCATCCGCTGCACCGGCACATGGCCCGGCGAGTCGGCGTACGCACACCCGTTCGACCGGCCGAGACCGGTCAACTTCGCGATCCTGCGGTCGAGTTGGTACCCGACGAGGGTGCCGTCCCGGACCAGGTCCCAGGACTGCGCCTCGACGCCCTCGTCGTCGTACCCGATCGTCGCCAAGCCGTGCTCGGCCGTCCGGTCACCCGTCACGTTCATCACCGGGGAGCCGTACGCCAGCTTCCCCAGCTGGTCGAAGGTGGCGAACGAGGTGCCCGCGTACGCCGCCTCGTACCCCAGCGCCCGGTCCAGCTCGGTGGCGTGGCCGATCGACTCGTGGATGGTCAGCCAGAGGTTCGACGGGTCGACGACCAGGTCGTACGTCCCCGCCTCCACACCCGGCGCCCGCATCTTCTCGGCGAGCAGTCCGGGGATGCGCTCCAACTCGTCGTTCCAGTCCCAGCCGGTGCCGGTCAGGTACTCCCACCCCCGGCCCACCGGCGGCGCGATCGTCCGCATCGAGTCGAAGTCGCCCGTCGCGGCGTCCACCGCGACGGCCGTCAGCTGCGGATGCAGCCGCACCCGCTGCTGGGTGGTGACCGTACCGGCGGTGTCCGCGTAGAACTTGTTCTCGTGGACGGTCATCAGCGAGGCGTCCACGTGCGCGACCCCGGCCGCCCCGAGCAGCCGGCCGCTCCACTCCGCGAGCAGCCCGGTCTTCTCCCCGTCCGGCACCGCGAACGGGTCGATCTCGTAACGGGAGACCCAGCTCCGCTCCCCGTGCACCGGCTCGTCCGCCAGCTCCACCCGCTCGTCGGAGCCCGCCGCCGCGATCACCTTCGCCGACAGCTTCGCCATCGCGACGGCCTGCGAGGCCACCTTCGCCGCCGCGTCCATCGTCAGGTCCACGCCGGACGCGAACCCCCACGCCCCACCGTGCACGACCCGCACCGCGTATCCGAGGTCGGTGGTGTCGGAAGAGCCGGAGGGACGGGCGTCGCGCAGCCGCAGCGTGGCGCTGCGCACCCGCTCGAAGCGGAAGTCCGCGTGCACGGCGCCGAGCGCGCGGGCCCGCGCGAGGGCCGCGTCGGCGAGGGGCCGCAGGGGCAGGGCGAGAAACGACGGGTCGATGTCATGGGCCACGGACGGGCCTCCCTTGCGCAGTGGAATCGTGCCGGGGCGTGAAGTCAATCACGGCGCGGCCGGGGCGTGATGGACGGTTCCGGGCTTCGCCCCCGGGTGGCACGGGGGCGGTCGGCCGCGCACACCGGGGCCGTGCCGACTGTAGAAACCCGACAGCGCCCCGCACGAGCCACTGTCGGGCCCGATTCTCCGTACACCGCACCGTACCGATAGGTTTTCGACGTACCAGACCGTCAAGGAAAGGGTGATCCGTTGAGCCGCTCGGTTCTCGTCACCGGAGGAAACCGGGGCATCGGCCTCGCCATCGCCCGCGCCTTCGTCGACAACGGCGACAAGGTGGCGATCACGTTCCGCTCCGGAGAGCCGCCCCTGGCACTCACCGAGGCGGGTGTTCTCGCGGTCCGCTGCGACATCACCGACGCCGAGCAGGTGGAGCAGGCCTACAAGGAGATCGAGGAGAAGCAGGGTCCCGTCGAGGTGTTGGTGGCCAACGCCGGCATCACCAAGGACCAGCTCCTGATGCGGATGTCGGAGGAGGACTTCACGTCCGTCGTCGACACCAACCTCACCGGCACCTTCCGCGTGGTCAAGCGCGCCAACCGCGCGATGCTGCGCGCGAAGAAGGGCCGCGTGGTCCTCATCTCCTCCGTCGTGGGCCTCCTCGGCTCCGCGGGTCAGGCCAACTACGCCGCCTCCAAGGCGGGACTGGTCGGGTTCGCCCGGTCGCTGGCCCGTGAACTCGGGTCGCGGAACATCACCTTCAACGTCGTCGCACCCGGATTCGTCGACACCGACATGACTCAGGTGCTCACCGAGGAGCAGCGCAAGGGCATCGTCGCCCAGGTCCCGCTCGGCCGCTACGCGCGGCCCGACGAGATCGCCGCCGCGGTCCGTTTCCTCGCTTCCGACGACGCGTCGTACATCACTGGAGCCGTCATCCCCGTTGACGGCGGATTGGGCATGGGTCACTGATCACCATGAGCGGAATTCTCGACGGCAAGCGCATCCTCATCACCGGGGTGCTGATGGAGTCGTCCATCGCGTTCCACACCGCGAAGGTGGCCCAGGAGCAGGGCGCGGAGATCATCCTCACCGCCTTCCCGCGCCCCACCCTGACCGAGCGCATCGCCAAGAAGCTCCCCAGGCCCGCGAAGGTCCTCGAACTCGACGTCACCAACGCCGAGCACCTGGACCGGCTCGCCGGCCTGGTCCGCGACGAGCTCGGCACGCTCGACGGCGTCGTCCACTCCATCGGCTTCGCGCCGCAGGACGCCCTCGGCGGCAACTTCCTGAACACCCCCTTCGAGTCGGTCGCCACCGCGATGCACGTCTCGGCGTTCTCGCTGAAGTCGCTCGCCATGGCCTGCAAGCCGCTGATGGAGGAGGGCGGCTCGATCGTCGGCCTCACCTTCGACGCGCAGTTCGCCTGGCCGCAGTACGACTGGATGGGCCCGGCGAAGGCCGCGCTGGAGGCCACCTCCCGCTACCTCGCCCGGGACCTCGGCTCGGACAACATCCGCTGCAACCTGATCTCGGCCGGACCGCTCGGCTCGATGGCCGCCAAGTCCATCCCGGGCTTCGGTGACCTCGCGAAGGTCTGGGACACCCGCTCCCCGCTGGCCTGGGACATGAACGACCCGGAGCCGGCCGGCCGCGGTGTGGTCGCGCTGCTCTCGGACTTCTTCCCGAAGACCACGGGCGAGATCATCCACGTCGACGGCGGCGTGCACATGATCGGCGCCTGACCCGTACGGACCCCGTCGGCCGCGTACCCGCATCCGGATCCCCCTCCGGAGGGTGCGCGGCCGCCGTGCGTCCGGGCGTCACGTCCCGGACACCCCGCGCGCTCGCGCGCTCCTCGCCCCGGGTCGTCAAGACGGCCGATCCACCGCAGAATGTGGAGGAACCGGACTCTGGTCAGGCTGCGGGGAGGAGATCGCCGTGCGTCCCACACGCCGCCGCACCTGGGCCCTGATCGGGTCCTCGGCGGCCGTCGCCGCTCTCGTCGTCCCCGCGGGCATCTACGCGGCCGGGCCTGGCGGCGCCGCCACCGGGGCCCGCGCCCCGCGCGGGCCGGTCCCGGCGCCCTCCGGGGCGGAGTGCCGTACGACGGTCGAGGGCTCCCTGGTGATCGCGTACTGCCACAACCCCTACCCCTCCCTCGACCACGTCCGGCTGCACACGGAGTGCGCCCGGTGGTGGGACGTGGACGGCGACGGCACGGCGGTGGCCGTCCTCCCGGGCCGTACGGTCCGGCTCCAGGACCGCTGCTGGAAGGACGTGGCGACCGCCTGGGTCAGCCACGGCTGAACCGGGCCGCGCGGACGGCGGTGCGCCGGTACGGGCCGGACCCGCCGCCGTGGCCGCGCCGGGGCGCCGTCAGGCCTTCGGGTCGGGCGGGCAGCCGTGGGTGTGGGCCGAGGCCTCGTCGGCCGCAGCCCGAGCGTCCCCCGCGCGGATCGCCTCGACCAGGCGCCCGTGGTCCATGAGGTTCTCCGGCCGCAGCTCGGGGTCCACGTCCCCGCGCAGGTAGTCGCGCAGGACGTCCACCAGGTCCGCGTAGATCCCGGTCAGCACGTCGTTGTGCGCGGCGGCCACGATCGCCAGGTGCAGGGTGGCGTCCGCCGCGACGAACGCCTCCGCGTCCCCCGCCGCCCACGTCCGCGCGCGCAGCGCCATGAGGGCGTCCAGCTGCTTGAGGTCCCGGTCGGTGCGCCGAACGGCCGCCAGCCGCGCCGCCGACGACTCCAGTACGGTCCGGAACTCGGCCACATGACGCGGATCGGCGCTCGCGAAGCGCCGCTGCATCACCCCGGCCAGTTCGCTGGTGGCCGCCACGTACGTCCCCGAGCCCTGGCGGATGTCCAGCAGGCCGTTGTGGGCCAGTGCGCGCACCGCTTCGCGGACCGTGTTCCGGGCCACCCCGAGCTGTTCGACCAGCTCCGGTTCGGTGGGGATGCGGGAGCCGACGGGCCACTCGCCCGAGGTGATCTGGTTCCTCAGCTGGGCAATCACCTGATCGGCGAGTGCCGAGCGCCGGGGGGACGTCAGCGCCATGGTGCTCCTTGCTCCGGTCTGCTCGGCCTGCGTGCCGCCCCCGGGGTCACCGCGGGCACCGGCCCGAGGCCCGCGCTGCGGCGGACCACCGAGCGCGGGTGGGCCGTGGCCCGGATTCTCTCAGGCGGGCGCTCCGGGGTGTCCGGACCGGGGGTGGACAACCAATCATCCCATGATTCTATGATGGGGGCATGCTGGAGAAAACGACCGAGGAATCCACCGGCCCGGCCACCTTGTCCGAGCGGCCCGGCGTCGAGTCCGGGTCGCCCGCCCCGGTGGTCCCCCCGTGGCTGCCGCGCCTCCTCGCCGCCGGTCTGGTCGTGGCCGCGCTCAACCTCCGCCCGGCCATCACCAGCCTCGGCTCCCTCCTCGAAGAGGTGCGCGACGGACTCCACATGAGCGGCGGTGTCGCCGGCGCGCTCACCTCGGTGCCCCAGCTCTGCTTCGCCGTCTTCGGGATCACCGCCCCCCGCCTCGCCCGCCGGTTCGGCCCGGCGACGGTCGTCCTCGCCGGCATGGCCGCGATCACCGCGGGCCTGCTGATCCGTCCCTTCACCGGCTCCACCGCCGGATTCCTGCTGGCCAGCACCCTCGCCCTGATGGGCATCGCCGTCAGCAACGTCCTGATGCCGGTGATCGTCAAGCGCTGGTTCCCCGACCGCGTCGGTTCGATGACCGGCCTCTACTCGATGGCCCTCGCGCTCGGCACCTCCCTCGCGGCGGCGGCCACCGTCCCGCTCACCGACGCCCTGGGCGGCAGCTGGCGGACCGGTCTCGGCGTCTGGGCCGCGCTCGGCGTCCTCGGCGTGCTGGTCTGGATCCCGCTGGCCTGGAACCGCGCCCGCGTCCCGGGGGAGGGGGCGTACACCGGCAGCGCCTCCGCGGACCCGCGGCCGGCGCCCGCCGCCTTCCGGATCTCCCGCAGCTCGACCGCCTGGGCCCTCGCCTGCTTCTTCGGTCTCCAGGGAACCGCCGCGTACATCACCATGGGGTGGATGCCCCAGATCTTCCGGGACGCGGGGATCTCGGCGTCCACCGCGGGGGTCCTGCTCGCGGTCACCATGGTCATGGGCGTGCCGCTCGCCTTCGTCATCCCGCGGGTCGCCGCCCGGATGCGTACCCAGGGGCCCGTCGTCGTCGTCCTGGGCCTCTGCGGCCTCGCCGGATACGCCGGGCTCTACCTCGCCCCGGCGGGCGGCGCCTGGGCCTGGGCGGTGCTGCTCGGCGTCTCCAACTGCGCCTTCCCGCTCGCCCTCACGATGATCGGCATGCGGGCCCGCACCGGCGCGGGGGTCGCCCGCCTCTCGGTGTTCGCCCAGTCCACCGGCTACCTCATCTCGATCCCGGGCCCGCTGCTGGTCGGCGTGCTCAACGAGCACAGCGGCGGCTGGGGTCTGCCCATCGCCTTCATGGCGGCGCTGATGGTCCCCCAGATCGTGGCGGGAGTACTCGCCGGACGGGACCGGACGATCGACGGCCGGGGGTGAGATGCGAGACTTGCCCCATGCCAGTGCTCGATCCGAACCCCCAGAACGGCCAGAAGAAGCTCCTCCTCGTGCTCGGGGCCATGCTTCTCATCACCCTGATCATCGGAGTCATCGCGACGGTCTTCTCCCCCTGACCCCCGGCCCGGCCCCGCCCCCCGGCACTCCGGGTACCAACAGCATCCGGCACTCCGGACAGCGGGGCCGGACAGCGGGGCCGGGAAGCGGGCCCGGGAAACCGGTCGGGAAGCGGGCCCGGGGGGTGGGGCCAGCCCCACCATCCCCTAGGGGGCCAGGTTCAGGGTCGAGTGGGTGGGTCACCGGATGGGCGGCCCGACCGTCCTTCCGTAGGTTCTGGGTAAAGGAACCCACGACCTCCGGAGGCGGACATGCCGGCCCGTACGAACCCCCGGTCCGCGCGCGGACCGGCCGCCGGACCACCGGCGCGGCTGCCCTGGTGGGCCGTGGCGCTACCGGTGCTCGCGTTCGCGGCCCTGCTGCTCATGGCGATGAACCCGGAGCAGGCGCAGGCCGCTCCGGCCGACCCCGGCTTCGGCCGGCTGGTCGAGACCGCGCTCGATCGTCTGTCCCACTGAACCGCCCCGCGAGAACTCCCGGGACCTCCGTTTCACCCCTGGCGGTGGAGCCCGTCGACACCCTGCGCCCGGCGTCGCGATTCGTGCGAAGCTGAACGACATGAGCGTCGACACACCTCGCAGGATCGTTCTTCTCCGGCACGCGAAGGCGGAATGGTCGCAAGCGTCCGACCACGAGCGGCCGCTGGCCGAGCGCGGACGCAAGGACGCGCCCGTGGCCGGACGCAAGCTCGCCGACTCCGGCATCGCATTCGACCTCGCGCTGTGCTCGACCGCCACCAGAACGCGGGAGACCTGGAAACTGGCGGTCCACGAGTTCGCGCAGCGTCCCCGGACCGTGTACGAGGAGCGGTTGTACGACGCCTCCCTCGGGGAGCTCGTCGCTCTGCTCAACGAGACGCCCGACGAGGTGCGCAACCTCCTCGTCATCGGCCACAACCCCTCCATGCACGGTGCGGCGGACGCTCTGGCGGGCTCGGCCGACGGCGATGTCCTGGCCCGGATGAACCGGGACGGATTTCCCACCGCGGCCTACGCCGTCCTGGAGTTCCCCGGATCGTGGAAGGGTGTCGAACTCGGCGCCGGCCGCCTCACCGACTACTGGCGGCCCCTGGGCTGACCACTCCGGCCGCTCCGCGCACCCCGGCTTCACCCTCCGGCGGGGCCCAGGCACGCACGCGTGTGCCGGGGCCCCGCCGTCGTCCGTGCACCCGGTTGCCTCGCGCCCCGTGCCGGTGGCGCGAGGCGGTGCGAGCCGGCCGGGGGTGAGCGCGAGGCGGCGCCGGGAGAAGGGGCCGGGCTCAGGAAGCGTCGGCCGCCTCGACCTCTTCCCGGGAGATGCCCAGCAGATAGAGGACGGTGTCCAGGAACGGCACGTTCACCGCGGTGTGCGCGGCCTGCCGGACGACCGGCTTGGCGTTGAACGCCACCCCGAGGCCGGCCGTGTTCAGCATGTCGAGATCGTTGGCGCCGTCCCCGATCGCGACCGTCTGCGCCAGCGGGACGCCCGCCTGCTCGGCGAAGCGGCGCAGCAGCCGGGCCTTGCCCGCGCGGTCCACCACGTCGCCGATCACGTGACCGGTCAGCTTCCCGTCGACGACCTCCAGCGTGTTGGCGGCGGCGAAGTCCAGCCCGAGCCGCTCCTTGAGGTCGTCCGTGACCTGGGTGAACCCACCCGAAACGACACCCACCTGGTAGCCGAGTCGCTTCAGCGTACGGATGAGGGTGCGGGCCCCGGGGGTCAGCCGCACCTCGGCGCGCACCTTCTCCACCACGGACTCGTCGAGCCCGGCCAGCAGGGCGACCCGGGCGTGCAGGGACTGCTCGAAGTCCAGCTCCCCGCGCATCGCCTGCTCGGTCACCGCCGCGACCTCCTTCTCGCAGCCCGCGTGCGCGGCGAAGAGCTCGATCACCTCGTCCTGGATCAGCGTGGAGTCCACGTCCATCACCACCAGGCGCTGCGCACGACGGCTCAGCCCGGCCGACATCACCGCGACGTCCACACCGATCTGCGCCGCGCCGACCGCGAGCGCGGTCCGCAGCTCCTCGGTGCCCGCCCCGGAGACCGCGAACTCCACAGCGGTCACCGGGTACTTGGCGAGCCGGAAGATGCGGTCGATGTTGGCGCCGGTCGAGGTGATCCTGGCCGCTATGGCGGCGGTCGACTCCGCCGTCAGCGGGTTGCCCAGCACGGTGACGTGCGAACGCCCGTCTCCGCGCGGGCGGTTGTCGCCCGTCCCCGAGATGATCTCGGCCTGCAGCTTCAGCGACTCCGCCCAGCTGTGCACGGTCGCCCGCAGATCGCCCTCGCTGGTCCCGTCGGCGGTCGGGGCGGTCACCAGCGCGCACAGCACGATCCGGCCACGCGTGACGACCTGCTCGATGTCCACGACGTCCACCGCGTAGGCGGCGAGCGTGTCGAAGAGCCCCGCAGTGATGCCTGGGCGGTCCTTCCCGAAGATCTTCACGAGGAGAGTGGGGGAGTCGCTGCCCGGACGGGACCCGGCGAGCTCGGGGGACGAGGGGGGCGGAGGTGACTGCGATGCGCTCATGGTGGTTCCACCGTATCGGTCGCTCCCGGAGCCCCGGTGCCCTGTCCCGAGTAGCGGACACCGGGCACCCGCCTCCTGCGGCGTCCTTCGCCGGCCCCTCCGTACGACCCTGCCCGAAGGATCCCCGGGCCGCGCGGCGGAAGCCGCCGATGATCTTCCGCCACCCTCGTGCGACCCTCCGCCGGCGTTCGCGGCGGGCCGCCCGGCTTTCGGATCGACGAGTCTCCCTGGAATAGTGCCCCCCAAGTTCAGCATCCCTGGACTCCCCGCAGCGGGAGCCACTCGGGGGACGACTAGTGGGGCGCGGAGTGCCGGAACTCGTACTGGAATTGAATGGCAGAACCTGGACGCTCGATCCGTCCAGGTCGTACACGCTCGGACGTGATCCCCAGGGGGACCTGACGTTCGAGGACGCCCGGGTGTCGTGGCGGCACGCCACGATCGGCTGGAGCGGGAACGGCTGGGTCGTCGAGGACCACGGCAGCACCAACGGCACCTACGTGGGGGGCAGCCGCGTGCAGCGTACGGCGGTCGGCCCGGGCACCGAGGTGCGGCTCGGCAACGCCACCGACGGGCCGAGCATCCGGCTGACCGCCCCCGCCGGCGCGCCGGGGCAGCCACAGGCCGGACCGGCCCCGCAGGCAGCCCCCCACCGGGCGCCCGCGCAGCAGGCGGCGCCCTCCTACGGGGCTCCCGGGCCGCAGGCCCCCTACCAGCCGCCCGCCGCCCCGGCGCCGCAGCACCCCTGGCAGCAGCCGGGCCCGGCGGCGAAGGTCCCGCACCAGCAGGGCGCCCCGGCGGGTGCCGGGGGAGCGGTGCACGGCGACCGCAGCCCGACCACCTTCCACCAGCTGGCGCTGGGGCGGGTCATGCGCATCGGCCGCGCCCTGGAGAACGAGCTCGTCGTCTCGGACCTGCAGGTCTCGCGCCACCACGCCGAGTTCCACGCGACGCCCGACGGCCGCTTCGAGATACGCGATCTCGGCTCGCACAACGGCACCTACGTCAACGGCCAGCAGCTGCACAAGTCGGGCTCCGCCTTCCTCGGGCCGAACGACATCGTGGGCGTCGGCCACTCCACGTTCCGGCTCGTCGGCGACCGGCTGGAGGAGTTCGTCGACACCGGCGAGGTCACCTTCTCCGCCCGCCACCTCACGGTGACGGTCGACGGGGGCAAGCAGATCCTCAAGGACGTCTCCTTCGGTGTCCCGGAGAAGTCGCTGGTCGCGGTCATCGGCCCGTCCGGCTCCGGCAAGTCCACCCTGCTCAAGGCGCTCACCGGCTACCGCCCCGCCGACCAGGGCGACGTCCTCTACGACAACCGTGACCTCTACAAGCAGTTCGCCGAGCTGCGCCAGCGCATCGGGCTCGTCCCGCAGGACGACATCCTGCACAAGGAGCTCACGGTCACCAAGGCCCTGAAGTACGCGGCCAAGCTGCGCTTCCCCGCCGACACCACCGCGGCCGAGCGGCAGTCCCGCATCCAGGAGGTCCTCGTCGAGCTGAAGCTCGACATCCACAAGGACAAGAAGGTCACCTCCCTCTCCGGCGGGCAGCGCAAGCGCGTCTCGGTCGCCCTGGAGCTGCTGACCAAGCCGTCCCTGATCTTCCTGGACGAACCGACCTCGGGTCTCGACCCCGGCATGGACCGCGACGTCATGCAACTGCTGCGCGGCCTCGCCGACGACGGGCGTACGGTGCTCGTCGTCACCCACTCCGTGGCCGAGCTGGCCATCTGCGACAAGCTGCTCGTCATGGCACCCGGCGGCTCGGTGGCGTACTTCGGACCGCCGGAGGAAGCGCTCAACTTCTTCGGCTACAGCACCTGGGCCGACGTCTTCTCCGCCTTCGAGAACTACCGCGACTACGACTGGGCCGGCCGCTGGCGCGGCTCGCAGCACTACCAGTTGTACGCCGCCGACATCGACGCCGTCGCCGCGCAGCCCGTGAACACGGCTCCGCCGCAGCAGTTGCGGCCGCCCAAGCCGCAGGGCTGGACGACGCAGCTGTGGACCCTGATCCGCCGGTACGTCTCGGTCATCGCCTCCGACAAGGGCTTCCTGGGCCTGATGGTCGTCCTGCCCGCCGTCCTCGGTGTCGTCAGCGTGGTCATCCCGGCGAAGTACGGCCTGGCCGCGCCCACCGGGTCCGCGAAGTTCAACGGCAAGGCCGGCACGATCCTGCTGATCCTCGCGGTCGGCATGTGCTTCTCCGGGGCGGCCAACTCCGTACGGGAACTGATCAAGGAACGCGTCATCTACGAACGGGAACGGGCCACCGGCCTCTCCCGGTCCGCCTACCTGATGTCCAAGGTCATCGTCCTCGGGGTGATCACCGCACTGCAGGGCGTCATCATCTGCGCCATCGGCCTCTCCACCCGGCAGCTGCCCGCGGAAGGGCTCGTGATGCCCCCGGCCGCGGAGGTCTGCCTGGCGATCATCGCGCTCGGCTTCACCTCGATGATGGTGGGCCTGGTCATCTCCTCACTGGTGAGGACCGCCGAGAAGACGATGCCGCTGCTCGTCATGTTCGCGATCGTCCAGGTCGTCTTCACCGGTGTGCTCTTCCAGATCTACGACTCCCCGGGCCTGGAGCAGTTCGCCTGGCTGATGCCGTCCCGCTGGGCCGTGGCCGCGGCCGGGGCCACCCTCGACCTCGGCCACCTCATGCCGCCGTGGGAGCCGGACCACCCCACCGACCTGGACCCGCTGTGGGAGCACACGGTGGGTGTGTGGGCGACCGACCTCACCGTGCTGGTGGCGCTCGGCGTCATCTGCTGCTTCGTGGTCGCCCGACTGCTGCGCCGCCACGAGCCCGAGGTCATGCGCAAGTAGGGGCGGCCCGTACGCCGCACGCCGCCCCCGAGCGGCGGGGGCCACGGAAATGCCGGAGGGCGGCACCCCTGTCGGGTGCCGCCCTCCGGCGACGTCAGCCGTGCTCAGGCCCGCGGCCCGCGGTCATGCCGCGAGGCACCGGTCAGTACGCGCTGTCGACGTTGTCGATCGAGCCGTACTTGTCGGCCGCGTAGTTCGCCGCGGCGGTGATGTTGGCGACCGGGTCGTACTGGCTGTGGACCGTGCCCGAGACGTGGTAGAAGTCGAAGGTCGGCTTGATGATCTGGAGCAGACCGATCGAGGGGACGCCGTTCTGGGCGTTGATGTCCCAGTCGTTGATGGCCTGCGGGTTACCACTGGACTCGCGGATGATGTTGCGGTGCAGCCCCTCGTACGTACCGGGGATGCCCTTCGCCTTCATGATCGCGAGGGATTCCCGGATCCAGCCGTTGAGGTTGTCGGCGTAGACCGGCTTCCGCTCGGCGGAGCGGCTCGCGCTCTCGCCGGACGAGCGCTCCCCGACGTCCGCCCTGGCCTTCGCCCGGTCGGCCGCCTTGATCTTCGCCTCGGCGTCGAGCCGCGCCCGCGCCTTCGCGTCGGTCAGCGCCTTCGCGTCCTCGACGGCCTTCTTCCGGGCGGCCTCGTCCTTCGCCTTGGCGGCGTCGGCGGCCTTCACCAGCTGAGCGGCGGTGGAGTGCTCCTCGATGACACTGTTCCGCACGGCCTCTGCCTGCTTGGAACCCGTTGCCGCCGAGGAGTAGACGACCGGGGAGGCCGCCAGCGAGGCGGTGCTGCCCTCGGCCTGGGCGCTGCCCGGCACCAGGGAGAAGGTCAGGGCGGCGACCCCCAGCGCGGAGACGCCGGCGACGGAGAGCTTCTGCGCCTTGTTCAGACGACGGGTTCGGTCACATATGCGGGACACGGACATGCAGACGTACCTCTTCGAATCGCAGGGCCCCTCACGGGACACGAGGACGGAGAGTGGCGGTGCGCCTCTCAGTCAGGGGGACGAGAGCAATTCTTAGCTCCAGCAAAATGCTCTGGCAAAGGTGTGACGTACGAAGCCACGTAGTGGATCAGGGGCTTATGTCCGTTTCGCCGAGGCTGCTCGCGACCGGTTGAATCACCTCTATTCGCCACTAAAGGGCTTCGTACGTGACGTGAGTCCTATGCGTGGGCTCACATCGCCCGGCCGTCGGTCTCACTGTGCGTTGCAGGAGCAATGCTCACTGTCAGGGGCTTGAGGAGGGCCGCGCACCGGTGCCCGCAGCACTGCGGGGTGACGTGCCCCGGGGAGGGCGTACCTCCCCGGGAGCGCCCGCCTGTCCGGGCGGCTCCCGGACCGCCCCCCCTTCACCGGCCCCGGGCCGCGTCGGCCACACGGCCTAGGACCATGGCCCGGCCCGGCGCCGTCCACAGGCCGATACCGGGGGTGCGCCCCGCCGGTACCGTGAGCCGTATGAGCCAACTCCGACCGTCGGGCCTCGCCGCCGTGAGCGCCGCGCTGCTCGCGATGAGCCGGCAGCTGGACATGCGTGACGTCCTCAAGACGATCGTCGCCTCGGCCCGGGAGCTGCTCGACGCCGAATACGCCGCACTGGGCGTCCCCGACGACCACGGGGGTTTCGCCCAGTTCGTCGTCGACGGCGTGAGCGACGAACAGTGGAAGGCGATCGGCCCGCTGCCCCGGCAGCACGGCATCCTCGCCGCGATGCTCCACGAGGCCAAGCCCGAGCGGCTCGCCGACGTCCGCGAGGACCCCCGCTTCGGCGGCTGGCCCGACGCCCACCCGGACATGTCGGACTTCCTCGGCCTGCCCATCCAGGACGGCGACGAGATCATCGGCGCGCTCTACCTCGCCAACAAGAGGTGCGCCAAACCCGAAGGAAGCTGCGGCTTCACCGCCGAGGACGAGGAACTCCTCTCGATCCTCGCCCAGCACGCCGCCATCGCCCTCGTCAACGCCCGTCTCTACGAGCGCAGCCGCGAACTCACCATCGCCGAGGAGCGCTCGCGCCTCGCCCACGAACTGCACGACGCCGTCAGCCAGAAACTCTTCTCCCTGCGGCTGACCGCCCAGGCCGCCGCCGCCCTGGTCGACCGCGACCCGGCACGCGCCAAGGGGGAACTCCAGCAGGTCGCCGCCCTCGCCGCCGAAGCCGTGGACGAACTCCGCGCCGCCGTCGTCGAACTCCGCCCCGCAGCCCTCGACGAGGACGGGCTCGTCGCCACCCTCCGTACCCAGGTCCAGGTGCTCGACCGGGCCCAGAGCGCACGGGTCACCTTCGAGAGCCACGGCGTCCGCGCCCTGCCCGCCGCCCAGGAGGAGGCGCTGCTCCGGGTCGCACAGGAGGCCCTGCACAACGCGCTGCGCCACTCCGGCGGCCATCACGTCACCGTCACCCTGACCCGGCGCGGCGCGGCCACCGTGCTGCGGATCGCCGACGACGGCCAGGGCTTCGACCCCACGGCGGTCCGCCAGGCGGGCCGGCACCTCGGTCTCGTCTCGATGAGCCACCGCGCGCACAGCGTCGGCGGCACCCTCAGCGTGGAATCGGCGCCCGGACAGGGCGCCACGATCGAGATGGAGGTCCCCGGTGGCTGACAAGACCATCCGCGTGCTGCTGGTCGACGACCACCAGGTCGTACGGCGCGGGCTGCGCACCTTCCTGGAGATCCAGGACGACATAGAGGTCGTCGGAGAGGCGTCCGACGGAGCGGAGGGCATCGCCCAGGCCGAGGCGCTCCGCCCCGACGTGGTGCTGATGGACATCAAGATGCCCGGCACCGACGGCATCGAGGCGCTGCGCAAGCTCCGCGAGCTGGCCAACCCGGCGCGGGTCCTCGTCGTCACCAGCTTCACCGAGCAGCGCACGGTGGTCCCCGCCCTGCGTGCCGGAGCCTCCGGCTACGTCTACAAGGACGTCGACCCCGACGCACTGGCCGGCGCCATCCGCTCCGTCCACGCGGGCCACGTCCTGCTCCAGCCCGAAGTGGCCGGCGCACTCCTCGCCCAGGAGGACACCGGCGGCGGCACCGGCCGGGGCACCACCCTCACCGAGCGCGAGCGCGAGGTGCTCAACCTCATCGCGGACGGCCGGTCCAACCGCGAGATCGCCCGCGCGCTGGTCCTGTCCGAGAAGACCGTCAAGACCCACGTCTCGAACATCCTGATGAAGCTGGACCTCGCCGACCGCACCCAGGCCGCCCTGTGGGCCGTACGCCACGGCATGGCGGGCTGACGGACCCGGCGCGCCCTCGCGCGCGGGCCCCGTCCCCGCCGTGCGGCGTCAGCGCAGTCCCCGCTCGCCCTCTTCGACGTACGCGTTGTACGCGGCGACCTGCGCCCTCCGAGCCACCCGTTCCACCGGCCGCAGCGCCTCACCCCTGGCCGCGATCTCCGAGGCGCTCACCGCGCCGCCGTGGCCGTTCCCGTGTGCCAGCTCGATCAGCAGTCCCACCCGCTGGGCCAGCTCCAGCACCCGGACGGCGCGGGGCGGATACCCGGGCGCCAGCACCTCGCGGCCGCGCTCCGCCCGCGCCCGGTACGCGTCGACGGCCGCCGCGGCCACCGGCCCGGAGCCCGCCACGTCCAGCCGGGACAACAGCGCCGTCGCGTCCCGCAGCGCCTCCGCGAGCTCCCGCTCGGCCTCGCCCAGCGACGGCACGTCCGCCGGCGGCGCCTCCCGTACCCCCGTCACCCGCCACACCACCTCGACGTGCAGGTCGCCGGGCGGCCCGGCCTCGGTCACCTCCGGCACCAGTCCGTACGCGGCGCCCGACGCGACCACCGCCTCCCCGGTCTCCAGAGCCCGCGCGTTGAACTCCGGTGGACCGCTCAGACCCAGCGGATGCCCCGGAGCCGGCAGCGCCACGCGGTACCCCGTCACCCCCAGGCCCCGCAGCCGGCCCAGTGCCAGCGTGAGCCCGACGGGCCCCGCCTCACCGGGAAGCCCCTCGACGCGGTGCACCGCGTCCTCTTGGACGATCGCGTCCACCGCGTCGTCCGGTGACACGAGTCCGGCGAGCAGCGCGTTTCCCCAGGCGGCCAGCAGCCCTGAGCGAGGTTCCGAAAGCATGGGAACAGCCTAAGAGCTGCCGGACGATCCCCGGCGGGAACGGACCTCGCGGCCGGAGCGCTCCCTGGGTGGCGTAAGTTTTGCGTGGGAGCTGTGCCCTCCGGCACGCGACGATCTCGACACTGCATGGGGAGACAACGCGCTCATGAGCGATGTACTGGAGCTGGTGGACGTATCCGTGGTCCGCGACGGACGCGCTCTGGTGGAAGACGTCTCCTGGTCGGTCAAGGAGGGGGAGCGCTGGGTCATCCTCGGCCCGAACGGCGCCGGTAAGACGACGCTGCTCAACATCGCCTCCAGCTACCTCTTCCCCTCCACCGGCACCGCCAAGGTCCTCGGCGAGCAGCTCGGCGGCGTCGGCACCGACGTCTTCGAGCTCCGTCCGCGCATCGGCATCGCCGGCGCCGCCATGGCCGAGAAGCTCCCCAAGCGCCTCACCGTCCTGCAGGCGGTGCTCACCGCCGCGTACGGCATGACGGCGACCTGGCACGAGGACTACGAGGACGTCGACGAGCAGCGCGCCCGCGCCTTCCTCGACCGGCTCGGCATGAACGACTACCTCGAGCGCACGTTCGGCACCCTCTCCGAGGGCGAGCGCAAGCGCACCCTGATCGCCCGCGCGATGATGACCGACCCCGAACTCCTCCTCCTCGACGAGCCCGCCGCCGGACTCGACCTCGGCGGACGCGAGGACCTGGTGCGCCGTCTCGGCCGCCTAGCCCGCGACCCGTACGCCCCCTCCATGATCATGGTGACCCACCACGTCGAGGAGATCGCGCCCGGCTTCACCCACGTGCTGATGATCCGGCAGGGCAAGGTGCTCGCCGCCGGTCCCATGGAGACCGAGCTCACCTCGCGCAACCTCTCGCGCTGCTTCGGCCTGCCGCTCGTCGTCGAGCACCAGGGCGACCGCTACACCGCGCGCGGACTGCCGCTCTCCTGACGGTCCTCCCGCGGGCGGTGTCCCGATCCGCCGATCCCGCCCACGGGCCCCTGTCCCCGGAGCACATGCGGTCCTACCATGACGACATGGACGCGTGGGTGTGGTGGTTGATCGCGGCGGTGGGGCTGGGCATTCCCCTGGTCCTCACCGCCATGCCGGAGTTCGGGATGTTCGCGGTGGGAGCGGGCGCGGGGGCGATCGTCGCCGCCCTCGGCGGCGGCATCGTGGCCCAGGTGCTGGTCGCCGTCGCCGTCTCCGTCGCACTGGTCGCCGTGGTGCGCGTGGTCGCCGCGCGTCACCGCGGCGACGGCCCCCAGTTCTCCTCGGGGATCGACGCGCTGAAAGGCCGTCAGGCCCTCGTTCTCGAACGCGTCGACGGCCGGGGCGGACGCATCAAGCTGGCGGGCGAGACGTGGTCCGCCCGCGCACTCGACGACACCCGGAGCTACGAGCCGGGACAACAGGTCGACGTCGTCGACATCGAGGGCGCGACGGCCGTCGTCATGTGACCGAACCGGCCACGCGGCAGGGCGAGTTCTGCGACACTCGAAGTCGATCATGTCGCTCGCCCGGTCCGTCACAGCGAAGAGTGCGACCCGATCACCAGGATCCGTCGGCTATCGAAGGGCTTGAGGCACACGATGCAACCGGTCATCATCGTCCTGATCATCTTGGTGGTGCTCGTCTTCATCGCCCTGATCAAGACGATCCAGATCATCCCGCAGGCCAGCGCCGCCATCGTCGAGCGCTTCGGGCGCTACACCCGCACGCTCAACGCGGGGCTCAACATCGTCGTCCCGTTCATCGACTCCATCCGCAACCGCATCGACCTCCGCGAGCAGGTCGTGCCCTTCCCGCCGCAGCCGGTGATCACCCAGGACAACCTGGTCGTCAACATCGACACGGTCATCTACTACCAGGTGACGGACGCCCGCGCCGCGACGTACGAAGTCGCCAGCTACATCCAGGCGATCGAGCAGCTCACCGTCACCACGCTGCGCAACATCATCGGCGGCATGGACCTGGAGCGGACCCTGACCTCGCGCGAGGAGATCAACGCCGCCCTGCGCGGAGTCCTCGACGAGGCCACCGGCAAGTGGGGCATCCGCGTCAACCGCGTCGAGCTCAAGGCGATCGAACCGCCCACCTCCATCCAGGACTCGATGGAGAAGCAGATGCGCGCCGACCGTGACAAGCGCGCCGCGATCCTCACCGCCGAGGGCATCCGGCAGTCCCAGATCCTCACCGCCGAGGGTGAGAAGCAGTCCTCCATCCTGCGCGCCGAGGGTGACGCCAAGGCCGCCGCCCTGCGCGCCGAAGGCGAGGCCCAGGCGATCCGCACGGTCTTCGAGTCGATCCACGCGGGGGACCCGGACCAGAAGCTCCTTTCGTACCAGTACCTCCAGATGCTCCCGAAGATCGCCGAGGGCGACGCCAACAAGCTGTGGATCGTGCCCAGCGAGCTCGGCGACGCCCTCAAGGGCCTCAGCGGCGCGTTCGGCAACCTCGGCGGCGGGATGCCGGGGTTCGACACCTCGCGGCCCGCGCCGGGCAAGGAGCGCCGCGAGGCGCCGCCGGTCGACTGACCGTTCGCTCCTCGGCGGCCCGGAGGCGGGCCGGACGGCGTCCTCTCGGGGACCCCCGTCCGGCCGGCGCCGGGCCTTCGTGCATGATCGGTGCGGCACCCCGACCTTCATGGCGGGGATGCGTCATCGCTCACCAAGGAGTGGCCTTGTCCCTCTGGGAAATGCTCGCCGTCCTCGCCGCAGGTACCGCCGCGGGAACGATCAACACCATCGTCGGATCAGGCACGTTGATCACCTTCCCGGTGCTCCTCGCCGTCGGCCTTCCGCCCGTCACCGCGACCGTCTCCAACGCGCTGGGCCTGGTGCCCGGGTCGGTCAGCGGGGCTGTCGGCTACCGCAAGGAGCTCAAGGGCCAGCGTGGACGGGTCATCAGACTGTCCGTCAGCTGTCTCGTCGGAGGACTCGCCGGAGCCACCCTGCTGCTGGCCCTGCCCTCGACCGCGTTCGAGACGATCGTCCCGGTCCTGGTCACCCTCGCCCTCGTACTGATCGTGCTCCAGCCACGCCTCAGCAGAGCCGTGCAGGGCCGTCGCGAACGCACCGGCACCCCCGCGCGCCCCGAAGGCGGTCCGGTCCTGGCCGTCGGACTCGTCCTCGCCAGCGTCTACGGCGGCTACTTCACCGCCGCTCAGGGGATCATCTACCTCTCCCTGATGAGCATGCTGATCGACGACACCATGCAGCGACTCAACGCCGTCAAGAACGTCCTGGCCGCCGTCGTCAACAGCGTCGCCGCGCTCTTCTTCCTCTTCGTCGCCGACTTCGACTGGACCGCGGTCCTGCTCATCGCGGTCGGCTCCACCCTCGGCGGCCAGATCGGCGCGCGCGTCGGCCGCCGCCTCAGCCCGACGGTACTGCGCTGCCTCATCGTGACGGTGGGCATCTGCGCCATCGTCCAGCTGCTGCTCCGCTGACGCACGGAAGCCCGTCTCCCCCCGGAGGCGGGCTTCCGGTACGCCGTCGGGCGCAGGTCGTTCGGGCGCGGGGCGACATCGGCGACGCGGGCGGTCTCAGGCGGCCGTACGGTCCAGCCAGGCGGGCAGCGACGAACGGTCGGCCGACGCCATCGCCAGCAGCATCGCCTCGGCCGGCGAGGGTATGAAGGGCTGCCGCAGCAGCGGCATCTCCGCCTGCTCGGGGGTGCGGTCCGCCTTGCGGTGGTTGTCCTCCGCGCAGGAGGCCACGGTGTTCAGCCAGGTGTCCTGGCCGCCCTGGGCGCGCGGTACGACGTGGTCCACGGTGGACGCCCGCCGCCCGCAGTAGGCGCACCGGTGCTGGTCCCGTACGAGGACACCCCGTCTCGACCACGGCGCCTGTCTTCGGAAGGGCACGCGCACGTAGCGGCAGAGCCGGATGACACGGGGCACCGGGATGTCGACGGCGGCACCACGCATCCGCAGGCCCGGATCCGCCTGCTCGACGACCGCCTTGTCCGTCAGGACGAGAACCACCGCACGGTTGAGGGTCACCGTCGACAGCGGCTCGAAACTCGCGTTGAGGACCAGCGTGTCACGCATCCTGCCCACCTCCCTTGTGCCGCCCGCACCTCGGCGGGCCCGGACCAACTCTGGCTGGGCAGGCCGTGTGGGACAACGCAATAAAAAGTGCCCTGCCCAGATCTCTCCAAGACCGGGGCAGGGCAAACGGGAGAAGAACGTTCAGCTTTCGGGGGCCGCGTACTCCCCGATCAGCTGCGCACGTCCCAGCGTGTGGAAACGCAGATTGAACCCGACCACCGCGGGGGAGGCGTCGCTGTCCGGTCCGAGCTTCTCGGTGTCCACCGCATACACGGTGAAGACGTAGCGGTGGTTCTCACCGGCCGGCGGCGCGGCCCCGCCGAAATCCTTCGACCCGTAGTCGTTGCGCGCCTGCACCGCTCCCTCGGGCAGCCCGGCGAACGCACCGCTGCCGGCGCCGGCCGGCAGCTCGGTGACCGTGGCCGGAATGTCGAAGAGCACCCAGTGCCAGAACCCGCTGCCCGTGGGGGCGTCCGGGTCGAAGCAGGTCACGGCGAAACTCTTGGTCCCCGACGGGAAGCCCTCCCAGCGCAACTGCGGGGAGGTGTTGCCCTCCGCGTACACCTGCGCGTCCGCCAGCACGGCGCCCGGCGCCAGGTCGTCACTCACCACGGTGAACGGGGGCACCTCGGGGTGGAAGTCGTGCGGGAGCGGGGCCCTCTTCGGCTCGGTCACATCAGCGCCTTTCCTCTGGTCCGGCCGGCGGGAACCCCCACCGGCCCTGCTGCCTGTACCTCTTCCCCGGATCATGCCGGACGCCCCTCGGAGCCCGGCATGATCCGAGGGCGGGAGGGGCGAACTACAGCCAGTTGCGCTGTCCGCCGACCTGGGCGAGCCACTGGTTGAGGTAAGCGGCCCAGTCGGTCTGGTGGAAGTCGTCGAAGCCGACCCGGAAGGAGCGGTACGAGTCGCTGCCCTCGCTGAACAGCCCCGGCTTCTTGTCCATCTCCAGGACGACGTCCATCTCACGGTCGTCGGCGACGAAGGAGAGCTCGACCTGGTTCAGACCGCGGTACTGCTGCGGCGGCACGAACTCGATCTCCTGGTAGAACGGCAGCCGCTGACGCGTCCCGCGGATGTGGCCCCGCTCCATGTCCGCGCTGCGGAAGCGGAAGCCGAGCTGCCCGAACGCGTCCAGGATCGCCTGCTGGGCGGGGAGTGGGTGGACGCTGATCGGGTCCAGGTCACCGGAGTCCAGCGCCCGCGCGATCTCCAGCTCGGTCGTCACCCCGATGTTCATGCCGTGCAGGTTCTGCCCCCCGAAGGTCGTGATGGGCGTCTCCCACGGGATCTCCAGCCCGAACGGCACGACATGCACGGCCCCGGCCTGCACCTCGAACGCCCCACCCAGCCGCACCTTGGTGAACTCGATGTCCTGCTTGGTCTCCTGGTCGTTGCCCTCCACCTCGACCCGCGCCTGGAGACCGACCGAGAGCCCTTCGATCTGCTGGTTGACGGACCCGCCCTGGACACGCACCTCGCCCTGGACGACGCCACCGGGGACCACATTGAGCTCGATGAGCTCGGTCTCCACCGAAGCGCCGCCGGCGCCCATGCTCGCGAGCAGCCGCTTGAAGCCCATGGTTTCTCCTTACAGGTGTCTGACCCCTACATACGCGCCCCGACGGTAGCCGGTTCCCCCCGGCGCTTCCGCCAGTACCCTCGGTCGCCATGGACGACGCCCAGGACCGTACGCCGCTGACGCGGGACTTCTTCGACCGTGACGTCCTGGACGTCGCACCCGACCTCCTCGGCCGCACCCTGGTGCGCCGCACCGACGAGGGGCCCATCGAAGTGCGCCTGACCGAGGTGGAGGCGTACGCCGGGGAGATCGACCCCGGCTCGCACGCCTTCCGCGGGCGGACGGCCCGTAACGGCGTGATGTTCGGTCCGCCGGGTCACGCGTACGTCTACTTCACGTACGGGATGTGGCACTGCCTGAACCTGGTCTGCGGTCCCGAGGGACGGGCGAGCGGAGTGCTGTTGAGGGCCGGTGAGGTACGCGTCGGTGCGGAGCTGGCCCGCCCTCATCGACTTTCGGCCCGCAACGACCGAGAACTCGCCAAGGGGCCGGCCCGGCTGGCGACCGCTCTCTCGATCGACCGGGCGCTCGACGGGAGCGATGTCGTCGCCGGCCCGCCGGAGCCGATGTCGGTGCTGTACGGCACTCCGCCCCCTCGTGACCAGGTACGGAGCGGTCCGCGCACCGGCGTGGGCGGGGACGGCGCCCACCAGCCCTGGCGTTTCTGGATCGACGGAGACGCGACGGTGAGCCCTTACCGGGCGCACGCTCCCCGGCGGCGCCGGGCTTGACGCGGCCTCGGGCAGCCCCTAATGTAGTCCGAGCCGCTTTACACGGGTGCACGTGCCGCACCGGTCCTCGGACCGCACCGGCCCGCCCCGATGCGGTCCACCACTACCTACGATCCGCCCTGACGGGCACGAATTCTGCTTGCCCGAATTCGCATCGTATTCGGCGCTCGACGCCGGATTATGAACCGTCATGGAAATCGACTACGGTAGCGGCACGCCGAAAGGAAACCGAAAGGCTTTCCCGGGGCGGAGGCCCTCCGACAGGCCGCCGGAATCAGTTCGGACCGGAAACGGAGCGGACAAGAAGTCTGGTACGGTTGGACTCGCCTGAAAGGGAAACGCGAAAGCGTAGAACTGGAAAGCGAAAATGTTCCTCCCGCTTCGACCGGGAAACAGACACGAAAGTGTCTGATAGAGTCGGAAACGCAAGAACGAAGGGAAGCGCCCGGAGGGCCCCGGTGAAACGGGACCGAAGGAAGCGTCCGTTCCTTGAGAACTCAACAGCGTGCCAAAAGTCAACGCCAGATATGTTGATACCCCGGCCTGCTTCGGCAGGTTGGTGGTTCCTTTGAAAAGTCCTGCCGGCACTTAACGGTCCGGTGGGCAACAACAGCGAGGACGCTGTGAACGACCGGTCATATTCCGACCTGGTCGTTCCGCTCTCGTGTTGTGATCCCGATTACGGGAAAACATTCACGGAGAGTTTGATCCTGGCTCAGGACGAACGCTGGCGGCGTGCTTAACACATGCAAGTCGAACGATGAAGCCTTTCGGGGTGGATTAGTGGCGAACGGGTGAGTAACACGTGGGCAATCTGCCCTTCACTCTGGGACAAGCCCTGGAAACGGGGTCTAATACCGGATAACACTCTGTCCCGCATGGGACGGGGTTAAAAGCTCCGGCGGTGAAGGATGAGCCCGCGGCCTATCAGCTTGTTGGTGGGGTAATGGCCTACCAAGGCGACGACGGGTAGCCGGCCTGAGAGGGCGACCGGCCACACTGGGACTGAGACACGGCCCAGACTCCTACGGGAGGCAGCAGTGGGGAATATTGCACAATGGGCGAAAGCCTGATGCAGCGACGCCGCGTGAGGGATGACGGCCTTCGGGTTGTAAACCTCTTTCAGCAGGGAAGAAGCGAAAGTGACGGTACCTGCAGAAGAAGCGCCGGCTAACTACGTGCCAGCAGCCGCGGTAATACGTAGGGCGCAAGCGTTGTCCGGAATTATTGGGCGTAAAGAGCTCGTAGGCGGCTTGTCACGTCGGATGTGAAAGCCCGGGGCTTAACCCCGGGTCTGCATTCGATACGGGCTAGCTAGAGTGTGGTAGGGGAGATCGGAATTCCTGGTGTAGCGGTGAAATGCGCAGATATCAGGAGGAACACCGGTGGCGAAGGCGGATCTCTGGGCCATTACTGACGCTGAGGAGCGAAAGCGTGGGGAGCGAACAGGATTAGATACCCTGGTAGTCCACGCCGTAAACGTTGGGAACTAGGTGTTGGCGACATTCCACGTCGTCGGTGCCGCAGCTAACGCATTAAGTTCCCCGCCTGGGGAGTACGGCCGCAAGGCTAAAACTCAAAGGAATTGACGGGGGCCCGCACAAGCAGCGGAGCATGTGGCTTAATTCGACGCAACGCGAAGAACCTTACCAAGGCTTGACATATACCGGAAAGCATCAGAGATGGTGCCCCCCTTGTGGTCGGTATACAGGTGGTGCATGGCTGTCGTCAGCTCGTGTCGTGAGATGTTGGGTTAAGTCCCGCAACGAGCGCAACCCTTGTTCTGTGTTGCCAGCATGCCCTTCGGGGTGATGGGGACTCACAGGAGACTGCCGGGGTCAACTCGGAGGAAGGTGGGGACGACGTCAAGTCATCATGCCCCTTATGTCTTGGGCTGCACACGTGCTACAATGGCCGGTACAATGAGCTGCGATGCCGCGAGGCGGAGCGAATCTCAAAAAGCCGGTCTCAGTTCGGATTGGGGTCTGCAACTCGACCCCATGAAGTCGGAGTTGCTAGTAATCGCAGATCAGCATTGCTGCGGTGAATACGTTCCCGGGCCTTGTACACACCGCCCGTCACGTCACGAAAGTCGGTAACACCCGAAGCCGGTGGCCCAACCCCTTGTGGGAGGGAGCTGTCGAAGGTGGGACTGGCGATTGGGACGAAGTCGTAACAAGGTAGCCGTACCGGAAGGTGCGGCTGGATCACCTCCTTTCTAAGGAGCATTTCTTACCCGGTTTCGGCTGGGTCAGAGGCCAGTACACCGGCGAATGTTCGGTGCTGGTTGCTCATGGGTGGAACGTTGACTATTCAGCACCTGGTGGTTCTGCCGGGTCGTGAGTACTGCTCTTCGGGGCGTGGAAAACGATCGGGCCGGATTCCGGGTGCTGGGCACGCTGTTGGGTGTCTGAAGGTATGGCCGTAAGGCTGCCTTCGACGCCGGCCCCAGTGCACTCGTCCGTTCCGGTCGGGGTGATGGGTGGCTGGTCGTTGCTTGAGAACTGCACAGTGGACGCGAGCATCTGTGGCCAAGTTTTTAAGGGCGCACGGTGGATGCCTTGGCACCAGGAACCGATGAAGGACGTGGGAGGCCACGATAGTCCCCGGGGAGCTGTCAACCTAGCTTTGATCCGGGGGTTTCCGAATGGGGAAACCCGGCAGTCGTCATGGGCTGTCACCCACTGCTGAACACATAGGCAGTGTGGAGGGAACGAGGGGAAGTGAAACATCTCAGTACCCTCAGGAAGAGAAAACAACCGTGATTCCGGGAGTAGTGGCGAGCGAAACTGGAACAGGCCAAACCGTATGTGTGTGATACCCGGCAGGGGTTGCGCATGCGGGGTTGTGGGATCTCTCTTTCATAGTCTGCCGACTGTGAGACGAGTCAGAAACCGTTGATGTAGGCGAAGGACATGCGAAAGGTCCGGCGTAGAGGGTAAGACCCCCGTAGCTGAAACATCAACGGCTCGTTTGAGAGACACCCAAGTAGCACGGGGCCCGAGAAATCCCGTGTGAATCTGGCGGGACCACCCGCTAAGCCTAAATATTCCCTGGTGACCGATAGCGGATAGTACCGTGAGGGAATGGTGAAAAGTACCGCGGGAGCGGAGTGAAATAGTACCTGAAACCGTGTGCCTACAAGCCGTGGGAGCGTCGCTGTATGTGCTTGCACATGCAGTCGTGACTGCGTGCCTTTTGAAGAATGAGCCTGCGAGTTAGCGGTGTGTAGCGAGGTTAACCCGTGTGGGGAAGCCGTAGCGAAAGCGAGTCCGAACAGGGCGATTGAGTTGCACGCTCTAGACCCGAAGCGGAGTGATCTAGCCATGGGCAGGTTGAAGCGGAGGTAAGACTTCGTGGAGGACCGAACCCACCAGGGTTGAAAACCTGGGGGATGACCTGTGGTTAGGGGTGAAAGGCCAATCAAACTCCGTGATAGCTGGTTCTCCCCGAAATGCATTTAGGTGCAGCGTCGTGTGTTTCTTGCCGGAGGTAGAGCACTGGATAGGCGATGGGCCCCAACGGGTTACTGACCTTAGCCAAACTCCGAATGCCGGTAAGTGAGAGCGCGGCAGTGAGACTGTGGGGGATAAGCTCCATGGTCGAGAGGGAAACAGCCCAGAGCATCGACTAAGGCCCCTAAGCGTACGCTAAGTGGGAAAGGATGTGGAGTCGCAGAGACAACCAGGAGGTTGGCTTAGAAGCAGCCACCCTTGAAAGAGTGCGTAATAGCTCACTGGTCAAGTGATTCCGCGCCGACAATGTAGCGGGGCTCAAGCGTACCGCCGAAGTCGTGTCATTCCAGCACATACCCCCAACGGGGGCTGGGATGGGTAGGGGAGCGTCGTGTGCCGGGTGAAGCAGCCGCGGAAGCGAGTTGTGGACGGTTCACGAGTGAGAATGCAGGCATGAGTAGCGATACACACGTGAGAAACGTGTGCGCCGATTGACTAAGGGTTCCTGGGTCAAGCTGATCTGCCCAGGGTAAGTCGGGACCTAAGGCGAGGCCGACAGGCGTAGTCGATGGACAACCGGTTGATATTCCGGTACCCGCTTTGAAACGCCCAGTACTGAATCAGGCGATGCTAAGTCCGTGAAGCCGGCCCGATCTCTTCGGAGTTGAGGGTAGTGGTGGAGCCGATGAACCAGACTTGTAGTAGGTAAGCGATGGGGTGACGCAGGAAGGTAGTCCAGCCCGGGCGGTGGTTGTCCCGGGGTAAGGGTGTAGGCCGTGTGGTAGGCAAATCCGTCACACATGAGGCTGAGACCTGATGCCGAGCCGATTGTGGCGAAGTGGATGATCCTATGCTGTCGAGAAAAGCCTCTAGCGAGTTTCATGGCGGCCCGTACCCTAAACCGACTCAGGTGGTCAGGTAGAGAATACCGAGGCGTTCGGGTGAACTATGGTTAAGGAACTCGGCAAAATGCCCCCGTAACTTCGGGAGAAGGGGGGCCATCACTGGTGATTGGATTTACTCCATGAGCTGGGGGTGGCCGCAGAGACCAGCGAGAAGCGACTGTTTACTAAAAACACAGGTCCGTGCGAAGCCGTAAGGCGATGTATACGGACTGACGCCTGCCCGGTGCTGGAACGTTAAGGGGACCGGTTAGCTGACTTTCGGGTCGGCGAAGCTGAGAACTTAAGCGCCAGTAAACGGCGGTGGTAACTATAACCATCCTAAGGTAGCGAAATTCCTTGTCGGGTAAGTTCCGACCTGCACGAATGGCGTAACGACTTCTCGACTGTCTCAACCATAGGCCCGGTGAAATTGCACTACGAGTAAAGATGCTCGTTTCGCGCAGCAGGACGGAAAGACCCCGGGACCTTTACTACAGTTTGATATTGGTGTTCGGTTCGGCTTGTGTAGGATAGGTGGGAGACTTTGAAGCGGCCACGCCAGTGGTTGTGGAGTCGCCGTTGAAATACCACTCTGGTCGTGCTGGATGTCTAACCTCGGTCCGTGATCCGGATCAGGGACAGTGTCTGATGGGTAGTTTAACTGGGGCGGTTGCCTCCTAAAGAGTAACGGAGGCGCCCAAAGGTTCCCTCAGCCTGGTTGGTAATCAGGTGTTGAGTGTAAGTGCACAAGGGAGCTTGACTGTGAGACCGACGGGTCGAGCAGGGACGAAAGTCGGGACTAGTGATCCGGCAGTGGCTTGTGGAAGCGCTGTCGCTCAACGGATAAAAGGTACCCCGGGGATAACAGGCTGATCTTCCCCAAGAGTCCATATCGACGGGATGGTTTGGCACCTCGATGTCGGCTCGTCGCATCCTGGGGCTGGAGTCGGTCCCAAGGGTTGGGCTGTTCGCCCATTAAAGCGGTACGCGAGCTGGGTTTAGAACGTCGTGAGACAGTTCGGTCCCTATCCGCTGTGCGCGTAGGAATATTGAGAAGGGCTGTCCCTAGTACGAGAGGACCGGGACGGACGAACCTCTGGTGTGCCAGTTGTCCTGCCAAGGGCATGGCTGGTTGGCTACGTTCGGAAAGGATAACCGCTGAAAGCATCTAAGCGGGAAGCCTGCTTCGAGATGAGTATTCCCACCCCCTTTGAGGGGTTAAGGCTCCCAGTAGACGACTGGGTTGATAGGCCAGATGTGGAAGCCCGGTAACGGGTGGAGCTGACTGGTACTAATAGGCCGAGGGCTTGTCCTCAGTTGCTCGCGTCCACTGTGTTGTTCCCGGGTTGCGAACAGTCGCTTCCGGTTGAACAGCTTCACTAACTTAATTGAAAAGTGTGCTTGTTCGCTAGAACCCGATAGGGTTTCGGTGGTCATTGCGTTAGGGAAACGCCCGGTTACATTCCGAACCCGGAAGCTAAGCCTTTCAGCGCCGATGGTACTGCAGGGGGGACCCTGTGGGAGAGTAGGACGCCGCCGAACAATCTTTCAAGGACCCTTGGTCCCAGCGTTCACGCTGGGACCAAGGGTCTTTTTGTTTTCCCGAAGCGCGTCGCCAGGTCGGCTGCGCGAGAATGTCTGCAGTACCCAAAGACAGGAGTCGTACCCATGTCCACCAACTCTCCCGACGATCGTCCGGATCGCGAGCCGCGTCGCCGGGACGGTGGCGACGGGGCCGGCTTCCGCGGTGGTCGCGACGACCGCTCCGGCGCGCCCCGCCGTGACAACGACCGTGGTGGCTCCGGTGCCGGCGGCGGTTTCCGTCGTGACGACAACCGTGGTGGCTCCGGCTCCGGTTCCGGTGGCGGTTTCCGTCGTGACGACCGTGGTGGCTCGGGTTCCGGTGGTGGCTTCCGTCGTGACGACAACCGTGGCGGCTCGGGTACGGGTGGCGGCGGTTTCCGCCGGGATGACAACCGTGGTGGCTCTGGCTCCGGTTCGAGTGGTGGTTTCCGCCGTGACGACCGTGGTCCTCGTCGTGATGACGACCGTGGTGGGCGTCCGGGTGGCTTCGAGCGTCGTGACGACCGGCCGCGCGGCCCGCGCCGCGACGACGACCGGCCCTCCGGCGGTGGTTTCCGCCGTGATGACAACCGTGGTGGCTCCGGTGCCGGTGGTGGCTTCCGTCGTGACGACCGTGGTGGCTCCGGTGCGGGCGGTGGCTTCCGCCGCGACGACAACCGTGGCGGCTCGGGTGCCGGTGGTGGTTTCCGCCGTGACGACCGTGCTCCGCGTCGTGATGACGACCGTGGGGGGCGTCCGGGTGGCTTCGAGCGTCGTGACGACCGGCCTTCCGGCGGTGGCTTCCGCCGTGATGACAACCGTGGTGGCTCCGGTGCCGGCGGCGGTTTCCGTCGTGACGACCGTGGTGGCTCCGGCTCCGGTGGTGGTTTCCGCCGCGATGACCGTGCTCCGCGTCGTGATGACGACCGTGGTGGGCGTCCGGGTGGCTTCGAGCGTCGTGACGACCGGCCCTCCGGCGGTGGCTTCCGCCGTGACGACAACCGTGGTGGCTCCGGTGCGGGCGGTGGTTTCCGTCGTGACGACCGTGGTGGCTCCGGCTCCGGTGGTGGTTTCCGCCATGACGACAACCGTGGCGGCTCCGGCTCCGGCGGTGGCTTCCGCCGTGACGACCGTGCTCCGCGTCGTGATGACGACCGTGGTGGGCGTCCGGGTGGCTTCGAGCGCCGTGACGACCGGCCCTCCGGTGGTGGCTTCCGCCGTGACGACCGTGCCCCTCGTCGGGACGACGACCGTGGTGGCTTCCGTGGCCAGCGCGACGACCGTGGTCCTCGTCGTGATGACGACCGTGGTGGGCGTCCGGGTGGCTTCGAGCGTCGTGACGACCGGCCGCGCGGCCCGCGCCGCGACGACGACCGGCCCTCCGCCGGCGGCTTCCGCCGGGATGACAACCGAGGTGGCTCCGGTACGGGTGGCGGCGGCGGCTTCCGCCGTGACGACAACCGAGGCGGCTCCGGCTCGGGTGCGGGTGGCGGTTTCCGCCGCGACGACCGAGGCGGCGCCGGCGGTGGCTTCCGCCGTGACGACAACCGTGGCGGCTCGGGTACGGGTGGCGGCGGTTTCCGTCGCGACGACCGTGGCGGCTCCGGTGCCGGCGGCGGTTTCCGGCGCGACGACCGTGGACCGCGCCGTGACGACGACCGCGGTGGCTACCGGGGTGAGCGGGACGACCGCGGTGGCTACCAGGGCCGCGACGACCGTGAGCGCGAGCCCATCAAGCGGCTGCCCATTCCCGACGACGTCACGGGCCACGAGATCGACAAGGACGTGCGGCAGGAGCTCATGAGCCTGCCGAAGACCCTCGCCGAGGACGTCGCGCGCAACCTCGTCATGGTCGCCCGGCTCATCGACGAGGACCCCGAGGAGGCGTACGGGTACTCCCGTGTCGCCCTCCGCCTGGCCTCCCGCGTCGCCGCCGTGCGCGAGGCGGCCGGCTTCGCCGCGTACGCGACGCAGAAGTACGGGGAGGCGCTCGCCGAGTTCCGTGCCGCGAAGCGGATGACCGGTTCGGTGGAGCTGTGGCCCGTCATGGCGGACTGCGAGCGCGGCCTGGGCCGCCCCGAGCGCGCGATGGCCATGGCCGGTGAGCCCGAGGTCCAGAAGCTGGACAAGGCCGGACAGGTCGAGATGCGTTTGGTCGCAGCCGGGGCCCGTCGTGACATGGGGCAGATCGACGCCGCCATCGTCACCCTGCAGAGCCCTGAGCTGGCCTCCCACGCCATTCACCCGTGGACCCCGCGCCTGCGCTACGCGTACGCGGACGCGCTGCTGGAGGCGGGCCGTGAGGACGAGGCCCGTGAGTGGTTCGGCAAGGCCCTCGAGTCCGACAAGGACGGCTCGACCGACGCCTCCGACCGGCTCGCCGAGCTGGACGGTGTCGAGTTCGTCGACGCCCTGGACGAGGACGAGGAGCGCGCGGCCGGCACCGCCGCCGCGGTGACCTCCGAAGCCCCGGCCGCCACGACGGCCGACGAGTCCGACGAGGACGTCGCCGACAACGACCTCGCGGACAACGACGTCTCCGACGACGACACCGGCGCCGACGGCGACGAGTACGACGACGAAGAGGACGATGACGACACCGACGAGCTGAACGCGTGGGCCGACCGTGCCGACGCGGCCGCCGAGAGCGTGGAGGCGGCCCCCGAGGCGGCCCCCGCGACGGAAGCGGGCACCGAGGAAAGCACCGAGAGCACCGAGAGCACCGAGGGACCCGGCACCGACGGACCGGCCAAGGCCTGATCCGTACGGCCGCGCAGGCGGCCACACACGGAGAACGGACGTAGAAGAAGGGCGGCACCCCTCCGGGGGTGCCGCCCTTCTTTCGTCGTGCGAGCGGGTACGGGCGAGTTCCGCTCAGTCGGTGCCGAGCCTCCGCAGCACCAGGCCGGTCGCCGGCTTCGGGCCGAACGAGGTGGACTTGCGGGGCATGGTGACGCCTTGCCGGGCGAGGTCCCGGACGACCGACTCGCGTACCGGGTGCATCAGCACGGCCGTTCCGCCCGACCGCTCGGCCTGGTCGACCGCCGCCACCGCGTCGTGGAGGTACGCGATCTCCTCGGCGGTGTCCGGGAGTCGCCAGACCCGGTCGAGCAACGTCGCGTGCAGCACCGTCGCGTCCAGCGTCCGCCAGGCCTCCGGCCCCGCCGGTACGGTACGGGCGAGCAGGGCCGGGTCCGCCCGGTCCACGAGGCGGTAGGCGCCGTCTCCCGCCAGCAGGAAGGCGTTGCCCTCCTCGGAGGCGGCGGCGAGTGAGCCGAGCGCCCGGTGCAGCGGGCCCGCCACCGTGCGCACCCGGAACCGGCCGTCCAGCGCGGCGACGGCGTCGGCGGGGGAGAGCCGGCGGAGCAGCCGGTGGATCGCGCGGACCTGGAGCGGGTACCGGGCGGTGTCGACGAGATAGACCAGGCCCGAGTCCCACGGGCCGGGGGAGTTCTGCTCCCGCTGGAGCCGCAGGTAGGTGGCCCACCGGTGGTGGCCGTCGGCGATGAGGGCCTGGCGGGGAGCGAGATCGGCGGCGGCCTCGGCCTGCTCGGCCGGATCCGTGACCGCCCACAGCCGGTGCCGCAGGCCGTCCTCCGTCGTGGTCGTGAGCAGTGCGGGCCGCTGGACCGCCCGCTCCACCACCGCCGCCGCCCCGGAGTCCGCCGCGTCGCCCACGTACGTGAGGAGCAGCGGTTCGAGGTGGGCGCCGGTGGCCCGCATGAGGTCCGCGCGGTCGGCGACCACGTCGTCCATCACCTCCTCGTGCGGGAGGACGACCCGGTCGGCGGCGGGGGAGAGCCTCAGGGCGCCGATCAGACCGCGCTGGAGGAGACCGTTGCCGCGCTGCTCGTAGACGTAGAGGGCCGGAACCGGGTCGGGAGCCAGTACACCTTCGGCGATCCACGTGTCGAGGGTCCGGGCCGCCTGCTGGTTGCGGGCGGCCGGAGAGCCGTCCTGCGGCAGGATCAGCCGCACGATGTTGTGCGGGTCCGCCGACTCCAGGTGGTGCAGGCCGTCCGGCCGCACCACCACGTCGTACGGCGGCGACGTCACCGCCGCGAGGCTGCCGACCCGTTCGGGGACGTAGCGCAGTCCGCGGAACGGCGACAGGCGCAGCCCTTCCCCGGCGTCCCCCGATGTGTCCATCCCAGCATCGTAGGTGGGGTTCTCCGATGCGGGATGATCGGGGGGAAGGCGTCGAACGAGGAGCGAACACAATGAGTCAGCAGGACAGGTCACGGCCGCTCGGCAGCGCTGCGGCGCTGAACGAGGCGTACGACACGGCTCTGCTCGACCTCGACGGGGTCGTGTACGCGGGCGGCCGGGCGATCGGTCACGCCGTCGAGTCGCTCGGCAGTGCCCGCGACGGCGGGATGCACCTCGCGTACGTCACCAACAACGCGCTGCGGACCCCCGCCGCGGTGGCGGCGCACCTCACCGAACTGGGCGTGCCCGCCGAACCGTCGGACGTGATCACTTCCGCGCAGGCGGTGGCCCGGCTGGTCGCGGACCAGCTCCCGGCGGGTTCCCGGGTCCTCGCCATCGGGGGCGAGGGGCTGCGGGTGGCCCTCGAGGAGCGCGGACTCGTCCCCGTCGACTCGGCGGACGACGACCCGGTGGCGGTGGCCCAGGGGTACGGCGGCCCGGACTTCCCGTGGTCGCGCTTCGCCGAGGCCTCGTACGCGATCAACAGCGGCCTGCCCTGGTTCGCGTCCAACACCGACCTGACCATTCCGAGCGCCCGGGGCATCGCCCCCGGCAACGGTGCGGCGGTCGCGGTCGTACGGATCGCGACCGGCGCCGAGCCGCAGGTCGCGGGGAAGCCGCTGCCCCCGATGCACCGGGAGACCGTGCTGCGCACCGGTGCCGAGCGCCCGCTCGTCGTCGGCGACCGGCTGGACACGGACATCGAGGGCGCGTTCAACGGCCAGGTGGACTCGCTGCTGGTGCTGACCGGCGTCACCGACGCAGCACAGCTGGTCGCGGCCGTGCCGGAGCACCGCCCGACCTACGTCGACCGGGACCTGCGCGGGCTGCTCACCGGGCAGCCCGAGGTGACCGTGGAGGACGACGGGACGGCCCGCTGCGGCGGGTGGACCGCGTCGGTGCGCGGCCAGGAGCTGGCCCTGGAGGGCGAGGGGGACGCTCTCGACGCGATCGACGGGCTGCGGGCGCTCTGCGGCGCCGCGTGGACGGACGGGGGCGCGGAGGCGTGCGCTCTCGACGCGGGGAAGGCCGTCGCCCGCCTGGGGCTCTGACGGAGCGTACTCAGGCGGAGGGGCCGGCCCCGGCGGTTGTCGGGAGCAGCGGCCCCTCCGCCCTCGGGCGGACCTCGGAGTGCCGGCCTCGGGCCCGGGCACCCCTCAGAGCAGCGTTCTCAGCTTGATCAGGTCCCGGAACCCCGCCTCCAGACGGACCCGCCCCGCCCCCCACGCCTTGGCGAAGTTCAGATCGCCCGCCACCAGCGCGACCAGGTCGTCGCCGGTCATCGCCAGTCTGATCTCGGCCTTCTCGGGGGGCGGTCCCTCGACCGTGTCGAGCACCCGGATGCGGCCGTCCGCGAGCCGGCCGGTGAACGTCACGTCGAGGTCCTTGATGTGACAGCTCAGCGAGCGGTCCAGGGAGGCGGCGCTGCGCACGTCGCCGTCCGCGCCCGCGAGATTGTCGGAAAGTCTGTCCAGTGCGCTGCGGCACTCAGCCATGGTCGCCATCGTGATCGACGGTACCGCAGCCCACCGGGGTAGCGTTCCGGCATGAGCGATTGGACGGCGGAGCCGGGCACGGCCTCCGCACAACCATCCACCGACGCGCCCCCGGCGGCGCCCGACCACCCGGCGGAGCGCCCCGGCGGGGAGACGGCCCCGGACGGCGCGGGGCCCTCCGCCGAGCCCGCCGCGCCCGCCCCGCTCGGCGTCGTCCGCACGCCCACCGGGAACGCGGAGGTGGACGCCGCGCTGGAGCGGCTGGCCGACGCCGACCACCTCGCGGCGGACGGGCACACCGCGGTGTACGAGGATGTACACCGCGGGCTGCGCTCCACGCTGACCGCGCTGGACGCCGGGCCCGCACCCGCACCCCCGTACGACAACAGGAGCTGAACGTAACCGTGGCAGGAGTGGCCCGTCGCCGCCTCGACGCAGAGCTGGTTCACCGCAAGCTCGCCCGCTCGCGCGAGCACGCGAGCCAGCTGATCGCCGCGGGACGCGTCTCCGTACGCGGCCTCGTCGCGACCAAATCCGCCACCCAGGTGGAGACCAGCGCCCCCGTCGTCGTCGCCGAGGACGAGAGCGACCCGGAGTACGTCTCGCGCGGCGGCCACAAGCTCGCCGGCGCCTTCGCCGCCTTCGTCCCGCTGGGACTGGAGGTGGCGGGCCGCCGCGCGCTGGACGCCGGGGCGTCCACCGGCGGCTTCACCGACGTGCTGCTGCGCACGGGGGCGCGGCAGGTCCTCGCCGTCGACGTCGGCTACGGACAGCTCGCCTGGTCGCTCCAGTCCGACGAGCGGGTCGTCGTCAAGGACCGCACCAACGTGCGTGAGCTGACGCTCGACCACATCGACGGGCTGCCGGTGGACCTGGTGGTGGGCGACCTCTCGTTCATCCCGCTGGGGCTCGTGCTGCCCGCGCTGGTGCGCTGCGCCGCCCCCGACGCCGACCTGGTCCTCATGGTCAAACCGCAGTTCGAGGTCGGCAAGGAACGGCTCGGCAGCGGCGGGGTGGTGCGCAGCCCCGAGCTGCGCGCCGAGGCGGTACGCGAAGTCGCCCGCCGGGCGGCGGCGCTGGGGCTCGGGGTGCGCGGGGTGACGGCCAGTCCACTGCCCGGCCCTTCGGGGAACGTCGAGTACTTTCTGTGGCTGCGGGCCGGCGCACCCGAACTGGATCCGGCAGATGTGGACCGTGCAGTGGCGGAGGGGCCGCGTTGACGACGACAAGTACGGCACGAACAGTCTTCCTTCTGGCGCACACCGGCCGTCCGGCCGCGATCCGCAGCGCGGAGCTCGTGGTGCAGGGGCTGCTCCGCAACGGCCTGGGGGTACGGGTCCTGGAGGCGGAGGCCGCCGACCTTCCGCTGCCGCCGTCCGTGGAGACGGTCTGCGACGCCACCCCCGCCGCGGTGGACGGGTGCGAGCTGCTGATCGTGCTCGGCGGTGACGGCACCCTGCTGCGCGGCGCGGAGATCTCGCGCGCCTCGGGCGTCCCCATGCTCGGGGTGAACCTCGGCCGGGTCGGCTTCCTCGCCGAGGCCGAGCGCGACGACCTGGACCGGGTCGTCGCCCGCGTGGTGACCCGGGCGTACGAGGTCGAGGAGCGGATGACCCTCGACGTGGTGGTGCACAGCAACGGCGCCGTCGTGCACACCGACTGGGCGCTCAACGAGGCGGCCGTCCAGAAGGTCTCGCCCGAGAGGATGCTGGAGGTCGTCCTGGAGATCGACGGCCGGCCGGTCACCGGGTTCGGCTGCGACGGCATCGTCTGCGCGACCCCCACCGGTTCGACCGCCTACGCGTTCTCCGCCGGCGGCCCCGTCGTCTGGCCCGAGGTCGAGGCCCTGCTGATGGTGCCGATCAGCGCGCACGCCCTGTTCGCCAAACCGCTGGTCACCTCGCCGACGTCGGTGCTCGCGGTGGAGGTCCAGCCGCACACCCCGCACGGTGTCCTGTGGTGCGACGGCCGCCGGAACGTCGAGCTGCCCGCCGGCGCCCGCGTCGAGGTCCGGCGTGGCGCCGTGCCCGTACGGCTGGCACGGCTGCACCACGCGTCGTTCACCGACCGGCTGGTCGCGAAGTTCGCGCTGCCGGTCTCCGGGTGGCGGGGCCTGCCCCAGTGAGACACGGGTTCCCGGGCCCCGCGAAGGCTCCGGAACCCGCCCCGTCCGGTGGTCGTGGGACGCCCGCGCGAAGGCGTGGGGGTGAGTCGCGGCCGGGGGCCGTCGCACGGGGGCGGTGAAACCTCGTATGGTCGTGTCCGTGTTGGAGGAGATGCGGATACGGTCGCTCGGAGTCATCGACGATGCCGTGGTCGAGCTGTCGCCCGGATTCACCGCGGTCACGGGTGAGACCGGTGCGGGCAAGACCATGGTCGTCACGAGCCTCGGGCTGCTGCTCGGCGGACGCGCCGATCCCGCCCTGGTGCGGATCGGCGCCAAGGCAGCGGTGGTCGAAGGACGGATCACGGTCGCGGACGGTGACGCGGTCGCCCTGCGGGCCGAGGAGGCCGGTGCGGAGATCGAGGACGGCGCGCTGCTCATCAGCCGTACCGTCTCGGCGGAGGGGCGCTCACGGGCCCACCTCGGGGGCAGATCCGTGCCCGTCGGGGTCCTCGCCGAACTCGCCGACGAACTCGTCGCAGTGCACGGCCAGACCGACCAGCAGGGCCTGCTCAAGCCCGCGCGGCAGCGGCAGGCGCTGGACCGGTACGCCGGCGACGGCGTCGCCGGGCCGCACACCAAGTACGCGGCGGCCTACCGGCGGCTGCGCGCCGTCGTCGTGGAGCTCGACGAGATCACCACCCGGGCCCGGGAGCGGGCCCAGGAGGCGGACCTGCTGCGCTTCGGCCTCGACGAGATCGCGGCCGTCGAACCGCTCCCCGGCGAGGACACCGAACTCGCCGCCGAGGCCGAGCGCCTCGGACACGCCGAGGCCCTCGTCTCCGCCGCCGCCCTCGCGCACACCGCGCTGGCCGGGAACCCGGAGGACCAGGAGGTCGTGGACGCGACGACCGTCGTCGCGGCGGCCGGCCGTTCGCTGGACGCCGTGCGCGCCCACGACCCCGCCCTCGCCGCCCTCGCGGACCGCATCGGAGAGATCTCCATCCTGCTCGCCGACGTCTCCGGTGACCTCGCCGGGTACGCCGACCAGCTCGACGCCGATCCGCTGCGGCTGGCCGCGGTCGAGGAACGGCGGGCCGCGCTCACCGCCCTCACCCGCAAGTACGGCGCGGACATCGCCGCCGTGCTCCGCTGGGCCGAGGAGGGCGCCGCACGCGTCACCGAGCTGGACGGCGACGACGACCGGATCGGTGAACTCACCGACGAGCGGGACGCCCTGCGCCGGGAACTCTCCGAGCTGGCCCAGGCCCTGACCGACGCCCGCACGGAAGCGGCGGCCCGCTTCGCCGCGGCGGTCACCGAGGAGCTGGCCTCCCTCGCGATGCCGCACGCCCGGGTCTCCTTCGCCGTCCGGCAGACCGAGGCGCCCGACGAGGCGTCCGGCATCGACGTGGGCGGCCGCAGCGTCGTCTACGGTCCCCACGGAGCCGACGAGGTCGAGCTGCTGCTCGCCCCGCACCCCGGAGCCCCGCCCCGGCCGATCGCCCGGGGAGCCTCCGGCGGTGAGCTCTCCCGGGTGATGCTCGCCGTCGAGGTGGTCTTCGCGGGCTCCGCCCCCGTGCCCACGTACCTCTTCGACGAGGTCGACGCGGGAGTCGGTGGCAAGGCGGCCGTGGAGGTCGGCCGCCGCCTGGCCAAGCTCGCCCGCACCGCCCAGGTCGTCGTCGTGACCCACCTCCCGCAGGTGGCCGCCTTCGCCGACCGCCAGCTGCTCGTCGAGAAGACCGTGGACGGCTCGGTGACCAGCAGCGGGGTCACCGTCCTGGAGGGCGAGGACCGGGTACGCGAGCTCTCCCGGATGCTGGCGGGCCAGGAGGACTCGGAGACCGCCCGCGCCCACGCCGAGGAGCTGCTGGCCACCGCGCGGGCAGACATTCGCTGAGGGGCCTTCGAAGGCCCCCGCCGAGGCTGCCCCCGGGCCGGGGGAGACCCGGCGGAGGGCGGCAACGGCGAAGGACGCTCAGGGAGCACGGGGGCGTCTCGTCACGGGGCGCCCCGGCCGGTGCCGAGCAGGGCGACGGACGCCCTCGGGGATCCCTGAGCGCTCCTCCGTCCGGAGCTCCGCCACGAAGACCGCGTGCGCACTGCGCGCCGCCGACGAGCGACGTCGCCCCAGGAGCATCACTCGTGCGAGTGATGTGAGGCGGCCGGTTGTCTCCGGAGTGAGTGCAGCAACGTTCCGGCGGTCGGCAACGCCCGTACCGACTGGCATCCTTGGGGCTGTGCCCGTCATGGCGCGCATCCCCTCACCGACCGCGGGAAGTCCGGGAGCCAATCAACGTGTCACAGCTGCGAACGGTGCAGGTCCTGGGCAGCGGCGGAGCGGGCAGCGGTGCCCACGTCGGATCGCTCGCCGCCGGGCTGATCGCGCGGGGCGTGCAGGTCACCGTCTGCGCCCCGGCCGCCGTGGACCGGGTCCACGACTTCTCCGCGACGGGAGCCCGCTTCGCGGCGGTGCCCCGGCGCGGCGACCCCGCCGCCATGGCGGCCCTGCGCTCCGCCTGCCTGGGCGCGGACGTGGTGCACGCGCACGGGCCGCACGCCGCCGTCCGTGCCTCCGCCGCACTCGGCGGTCTGCGGGTCCCGCTGGTCGTCACCTGGCACGGCCGGGGCCACGCCGAGGGCGCCCGCAGGCGTCTGCGGCACCTGCTGGAGGTGCGCGCGGCACGCGCGGCCGCCGTCGTGCTGGGCACCTCGTCGGACCTCGTGGACCGGGCCCGCCGCAGAGGTGCCCGGGACGCCCGGCTGGCGCCGGTCGCCGCACCCGTCTCCCGTACGCTCGCCGACACCGCGCACCTCGGCAAGGTACGAGCCGAACTCGGCTCGCTCGCGGGACCCTTGATCTTCTCGGCGGGCACCCTGATGCCGCGTCAGGGGTACGGCACCCTGCTGGACGCGGCCCGGCTGCTGGGCACCCTCGATCCGGTGCCCCAGTTCGTCGTCGCCGGGGAGGGGCGCGAGCGGTCCGCCCTGCAACGCCGCATCAAGGGCGAGCGGTTGCCGGTCCGGCTGATCGGCGCCCGGGACGACGTCCCCGAACTCGTCGCGGCGGCCGACCTCGTGGTGATCCCGAGCCGCTGGGAGGCACGCTCCCCCCTCGCGCAGGACGCCCTGCGGGCCGGTACACCGCTGGTGGCCACCGCGGTCGGCGGTATCCCCGAACTCGTGGGCAGCGCCGCCGAACTGGTTCCGTACGGTGACGCCGAAGCGCTCGCCCGCGCCGTCGCGGGACTCCTCGCCGACCCGGAACGGCGCTCACGGCTGGTGGCCGAGGGCCGGGAGCAGGCGTCCGGCTGGCCCACCGAGGACGACACGATCACCCATGTGCTCAGCGTCTACGACGAGTTGGCGCAGCCACTCACCCGGACGCGGTGACGCCCGGCCCAGCGGTGAGGTCGGCCGCCGGCCGGATGTTGTGGTGGAAGCGGCACATGCCCTCGGGGTCGCAGCGGCGCTTCACGTCGGCGAGCCGCGCGCAGGTGTCCGGGCCGAACGCTGCGCCGACCCGCTCGTGGCCCTCGTGGCCGATGAAATCGAGGTACACCGCGTCGTCCGCCCACGGCCGGACCCCGGCACGCACCTCGTGGACCGGCTCCGGGCCCGGCCGTCGTCGGCCGGGCCCGCCTCGTGCGAGAGCCGGCGACGGCGCGGCGACCTCCCGGAGCCCGGCCTCCCGGTCCGCCGTCACCCCGGGGCCGCCGGGGCGGGGCGGGGCGGGCGGACCGGAGCCGTACACGGTCCGCCCGGCTCACCGGAGGCCGTCACCACCGCCGGCGCACGGTCGCCTTGTCGCCGGTCACCAGGCTGGCCGCCGGAACGTCCTCGGCCACCACCGCGCCTGCGGCGATCACCGCGTCCCGGCCGATGCTCACGCCGGGAAGGATCGTGGCCCCGGCTCCGATCCACACGTTCTCCGCCACGTCGATGGGGCCGCCGCTGATCCATCCGCGCCGTTCCTCGGGATCGACCGGATGACCGACGGTGATGAACGTGGCCTTCGGGCCGACCATCACGCGCTCGCCGAGCCGGATGCCCGCGAAATCCAGGAACGTGCAGTTCTGGTTGATGAACACGCGCTCACCGAGTTCGAGGTGGAGACCGTGGTCCGTGTAGAAGGGCGGGTAGATCGTCACGCGCGGCGGGAGCGGCCTGCCGAGGATCTGCTCGAACAGTTCCGCCTTCCCCGCCTCGTCGTCGAAGGGCAGCACGTTGAGCCGGGAGGTGAGTGCGGTGACCCGCAGCACCCTCTCGGACATGGCCCGGAAGCCGTCGCCGCGGATGGGCAGGAAACGGTCGTCGGACATATCAGAGCCCTTTCTCGTGCACGTCGGGGAGGGCCGGCCGTCCGGCCCGGGCGCGGGGACGACCCCAGACCCTGCGCGAGCGCCGGATCCCGGGAGAGCCGTCCCCCGGTGCGCGGCCCGGCTCGCGCCCGGAGCGGCGGACCCGAGGCACCGGACCGGTCCGGTGCGCGGAAACGGATCCGGTCCGCCCCCGGGACGTACCCGGGAGGCGGACCGGACGGACGTGACGACGGTGACGGACGTCGCCCTCGGATCAGCCCGCGTAGGCGCCGCTGGCGGTCAGCCGCAGCGCGGTGTCGATGAGCGGGACGTGGCTGAACGCCTGCGGGAAGTTGCCCACCTGGCGCTGGAGCCGGGAGTCCCACTCCTCGGCGAGGAGCCCGAGGTCGTTGCGGAGCGAGAGCAGCTTCTCGAAGAGCTGGCGGGCCTCGTCGACCCGGCCGATCATCGCGAGGTCGTCCGCCAGCCAGAACGAGCAGGCGAGGAACGCGCCCTCGTCGCCCTCCAGGCCGTCCACACCCGCGTCGTCGCCGGAGGTCGGGTAACGCAGCACGAACCCGTCCTCGGTCGACAGCTCGCGCTGGATCGCCTCGATCGTGCCGATGACCCGCTTGTCGTCCGGCGGGAGGAAGCCCATCTGCGGGATGAGCAGCAGGGAGGCGTCCAGCTCCTTCGAACCGTAGGACTGGGTGAAGGTGTTGCGCTCGCGGTCGTAGCCCCGGTCGCAGACGTCGCGGTGGATGTCGTCGCGCAGTTCGCGCCACCGCTCCAGCGGCCCGTCCACGTCGCCCGACTCGATCAGCTTGATCGTCCGGTCGACCGCGACCCAGGCCATCACCTTGGAGTGCACGAAGTGCCGGCGCGGGCCGCGCACCTCCCAGATGCCCTCGTCCGGCTCGTACCAGTGGTTCTCCAGGTAGCTGATCAGCTTGAGCTGGAGCCCCATGGCGTAGTCGTTGCGGGCCAGGCCCGTCATGTGCGCCAGGTGGAGCGCCTCGGTGACCTCGCCGTACACGTCGAGCTGGAGCTGGTCGGCGGCGCCGTTGCCGACGCGGACCGGGCCGGAGTTCTCGTATCCGGGCAGCCAGTCCAGCTCCGCCTCACCGAGCTCCCGCTCGCCGGCGATGCCGTACATGATCTGCAGGTTCTCCGGGTCGCCCGCGACGGCCCGCAGCAGCCACTCGCGCCAGGCGCGGGCCTCCTCGCGGTAGCCGGTGCGCAGCAGCGAGGAGAGGGTGATCGCGGCGTCGCGGAGCCAGGTGTAGCGGTAGTCCCAGTTCCGTACGCCCCCGATCTCCTCGGGCAGCGAGGTGGTGGGCGCGGCGACGATGCCGCCGGTCGGCGCGTAGGTGAGCGCCTTCAAGGTGATGAGCGAACGGATCACGGCTTCCCGGTAGGGGCCGTGGTACGTGCACTGCGCGACCCACTCCTCCCAGAACCGCGCGGTCGCCTCCAGGGAGACCTCCGGTTCGGGCAGCGCGGGCGGCTCGTGGTGCGAGGGCTGCCAGCTGATCGTGAAGGCGATGCGGTCGCCGGGGGAGACGGTGAAGTCGGAGTAGGTGGTCAGGTCCTTGCCGTACGTATCCGCCGGCGTGTCCAGCCAGACCGAGTCCGGTCCCGCGACGGCGACGGTGCGGCTGTCCACCTTGTGCACCCAGGGGGTGATCCGGCCGTAGCTGAAACGCATCCGCAGGGAGGAGCGCATCGGCACCCGGCCGCTGACGCCCTCGACGATCCGGATGAGCTGGGGAGCGCCGTCGCGCGGCGGCATGAAGTCGATCACGCGTACGGTGCCGCGCGGCGTGTCCCACTCCGATTCCAGGATGAGGGAGTCGCCGCGGTAGCGCCGCCGGTCGGCGGCGGGCGGCTCACCGCCCCCGGTGCCCGCGTCCCCCTCGGGCCCCTCCGGCTCCAGCGGACCCAGGCGCCAGAAGCCGTGCTCCTCGGTACCCAGAAGTCCCGCGAAGATGGCGTGCGAATCGAAGCGTGGGAGGCAGAGCCAGTCGACCGTGCCGTCCCGGCAGACCAGCGCCGCTGTCTGCATGTCTCCGATGAGTGCGTAATCCTCGATGCGCCCGGCCACGTGCGTCTCCAGTCGAACGGCCATGTCGCCCCGCTCGGGGGCGCTTGCTACATGAAAAGGGAAGTGTTCCAGAAGGGGGCCGATGAGCCCTCGGGGCGGGGGGAGCGGGCGGGGATGACGCCGTCGCCGGCCGACCCGCTCGTCGGCGAGTGTCCGAGCAGGATACGACGCACCGATGTCATCCGCGCGACGGTCTCTGGATCATGTCGGCACCGATCGGGTGGGCCCCGGGACAGGTGGGGAGGAATCGTGACGCTCGTGCGGGGAGCGTGACCGGAAGCAGGCCGTCTTCGGCGCTGTTAGGCTGGTAGCCCGTGGACCGGTGGTCGTGCCCGAGAGCGGACGAGGCCCCCGAACCGCAGCGACGGCACCCCCGGAATCTCGGGTTCGGCAGCCGGTACGTACCCCAGATCCGCTACCACGGGAGCCCCCTCTTGGCTATGCAGCCCACATCCACGACGACCAAGCACATCTTCGTCACCGGGGGTGTCGCCTCCTCCCTCGGCAAGGGTCTGACTGCCTCCAGCCTGGGTGCGCTGCTCAAGGCGCGTGGCCTGCGCGTCACGATGCAGAAGCTCGACCCCTACCTCAACGTCGACCCGGGCACGATGAACCCGTTCCAGCACGGTGAGGTGTTCGTCACCAACGACGGCGCCGAGACCGACCTGGACATCGGTCACTACGAGCGCTTCCTCGACGTCGACCTCGACGGTTCCGCCAACGTCACGACCGGGCAGGTCTACTCCCAGGTCATCGCCAAGGAGCGGCGCGGCGAGTACCTCGGCGACACCGTCCAGGTCATCCCGCACATCACCAACGAGATCAAGTCCCGGATCCGCCGCATGGCGACCGGCGACGTCGACGTGGTCATCACCGAGGTCGGCGGCACGGTCGGCGACATCGAGTCGCTGCCCTTCCTGGAGACCGTCCGCCAGGTGCGGCACGAGGTCGGCCGGGACAACGTCTTCGTCGTGCACATCTCGCTGCTGCCCTACATCGGCCCCTCCGGCGAGCTGAAGACCAAGCCGACCCAGCACTCGGTGGCCGCGCTCCGCAACATCGGCATCCAGCCGGACGCCATCGTGCTGCGCGCCGACCGCGACGTCCCCACCGCCATCAAGCGCAAGATCTCGCTGATGTGCGACGTGGACGAGACCGCCGTCGTCGCCTGCGTCGACGCCAAGTCGATCTACGACATTCCCAAGGTGCTGCACACCGAGGGCCTGGACGCCTACGTCGTGCGCAAGCTCGACCTGCCGTTCCGCGACGTGGACTGGACCACCTGGGACGACCTGCTGGACCGCGTCCACAACCCCGACCACGAGGTCACCGTCGCCCTGGTCGGCAAGTACATCGACCTGCCGGACGCCTACCTCTCGGTCACCGAGGCCATCCGGGCCGGCGGTTTCGCGAACAAGGCCCGCGTCAAGGTCGAGTGGGTCACCTCCGACGACTGCAGGACCCCGGCCGGGGCCGCCCGTCACCTCGCCGGCGTGGACGCCATCTGCATCCCCGGCGGCTTCGGCGAGCGCGGTGTCGACGGCAAAGTCGGCGCCATCCAGTACGCCCGCGAGAACAAGGTGCCGCTGCTCGGCCTCTGCCTGGGCCTCCAGTGCATCGTGATCGAGGCGGCCCGCAACATCGCCGGCATCCCGGACGCCAACTCCACCGAGTTCGACGCCGCGACCTCGCACCCCGTCATCTCCACGATGGAGGAGCAGCTCGCGTACGTCGAGGGCGCCGGAGACCTCGGCGGCACCATGCGCCTGGGCCTCTACCCGGCGAAGCTCGCCGAGGGCTCCCTCGTCCGCGAGGCGTACGCCGGCGAGCCGTACGTCGAGGAGCGCCACCGTCACCGCTACGAGGTGAACAACGCCTACCGCACGGAGCTCGAGAAGAAGGCCGGACTGGTCTTCTCCGGCACCTCCCCGGACAACAAGCTCGTCGAGTACGTCGAGTACCCGCGCGAGGTCCACCCCTACCTCGTCGCCACCCAGGCCCACCCGGAGCTGCGCTCCCGGCCCACCCGCCCGCACCCGCTCTTCGCGGGTCTGGTGAAGGCGGCCGTCGCCCGCCGGGTCGCGGCCGGCGAATCGGGCCAGTAGGGCCGAGGCATTACCGTTGACCGGGGTATCCGTCCGCAGAGGGCGGGTGCCCCGGTTTTTCGTGACGGACGTGGGAGGACGCAGATGGGCATCCAGGACAGGGCCGAGGAATGGCGGGTCACCGCCACGGTGACGCCCTTCACCGGCAACAAGACCAGCGTCCGCACCGACGACGTCGTGATGCCCGACGGCACGGTCGTGGGGCGCGACTACCAGGTGCACCCCGGCTCGGTCGCGATCCTGGCGATCGACGAGGAGGATCAGGTCCTGGTCCTGCGTCAGTACCGCCACCCGGTGCGCCACAAGCTCTGGGAGATCCCGGCCGGGCTGCTCGACGTCCCCGGCGAGAACCCGCTGAGCGCCGCCCAGCGCGAGCTGTACGAGGAGGCGCACGTCAAGGCGGACGAGTGGCGGGTCCTGGCCGACGTCTTCACCAGCCCCGGCGGCTCCGACGAGGCCGTGCGCATCTTTTTGGCCCGCGGCCTCTCCGAGGCGGTCGGCGAGCGCTTCGCGGTCTCCGAGGAGGAGGCGGACATGGAACAGGCGCGGGTCCCGCTGGCGGAGCTGGTCCGGGGCGTCCTCGCCGGCGAACTGCACAACAGCTGCCTGGTGATGGGTGTACTGGCGCTGACCGCCGCCCGCGCCGGGGACGGCGAGCGGGCGTTGCGCCCGGCCGAGGCGCCCTGGCCGGCCCGCCCGTTCGAGGCGTGATCCAGGACGTTTGCGCCGACCACCGTCCGTCGGACGATCGTACGAATCACTGATCCGATCGGGGGACGTCTCCGCCCCGCTCCGCCCCGAACGGCGGTGCCGCTGAACTAGGCTCGAAAAGTCCCGCCGGAGCTCCGGCGGACACCGGGTGCGGCGGAACGGAGCGTGGCTCGTGACGGATCAGGCGGTGGACACCAGCGGTCCGGCCCGATCGCCCGGCACCGAGGAGCCCTCCGGTGCCACCCCATCCGAACTGCTCGGCCGTCAGCGCGAGTTGAAATCTCTTCAGGAGGACATCGAGCGGGCCGGACTGGACACCATCGCCGGCCGCAAGGCGTCCCGCGCCCGGGTCCTGCTCGTCGCCGGACGGCCCGGATCCGGGCGCAGCACCCTCGCCGCCGCCTTCGCGCACACGCTGGCCGGCACGGCCCCGGCCGCCGGCTCCGCGGGCCCGTTGCCGTGGGCCGCACCCGGGAGGGGGACCGGCGACTACCCGGACGGCGTCCTGCGCGTCTGCCTGACCGATCCCGGCGGCGCCCGGGTGCCCGCGGTCCGCACCGCTCGCGAGATCCTCGGCCTGCTCTCCCTCGCCTCCCCACCCGGCGCGGACGCCGACGAACTGACCGGGATGGTCCGTGAGGCCCTCGCCGTGCGCCGGCTGGTGCTGGTCCTCGACGACGCCGTGGACGCCGAGCAGGTCGACCCGCTCCTCCCCGACGGGCCCGGCGTCCTCGTGCTGGCCACCGCGACCGGCCCGCTGACCGGCGTCGCCGACGTCCGCCCCTGCACCATCGGGGGACTGGACACCGGCTCCGCCGTACGCCTCCTCGCCCGGGTGGTCGGACAGGTGCGGATCACCGTGGACCCCCTGACCGCCGAGACCCTGGTGGAGGAGTGCGGCGGCCTGCCCGCCGCCCTGCTGCTGGTCGCGGGATGGATCGCGGCCCGGCCGACCGCCTCCGTCGCCGACGCCACCGCGCACCTGCGGCGGACCCCCGAGGACACCGACCAGCCGGTGGACGCCCGCCCGCTGGCCCGCGCCTTGCGGATGGCCCACGACTCCCTGCTGGAGACCCCCGCCCGGATACTGCGCCTGCTCGCGCTCGCGCCCGCGGGGCTCGCCGACGCGCACACCGCCTCCGCGCTGGCCGGCTGCTCCGTCTCCGCGGCCCGCCGGACGCTGGACGACTTCGTCGCCCTCGGCCTGCTGCGCAAGGACGGTGCCGCCGAGCCCCTGTACGAGGTGCCCGGCTGCCTGGCGCCACTGCTGCGGGCCCTGCTGGAGGAGCGCGACCGCCCGGCCGAGACCGGACTGGCCCGGGCGCGGATGCTGGAACGCACCGTCCGGCTGCTGCACTCCTGCGGGGCCGTCACCGAGCCGGAGGGCTCCCCGGCCCGCCGCACGCTCGCCGGGCTGCCCAGGGCGCTGCGCTTCGCCGGTCCGGAGGAGGCCGCGCTCTGGCTGCGTGTCCGGCTCCCCTCGCTGGTGGCCGCCGCCCGGATGGCGGTGGCCGACGGCGAGCTCGACACCCTCGCCCGCCGCCTGATCGCCGCACTGGTACGGGCGCTCGCGGCGCACTGGGGCACGGAGGCGGCGGCGCCCGAGCTCTACGGACTCCACGGTCTGGTCCTCGACGTCGCGGAGCGCCGGGGGCTGGCCCGGGAACGCGCCGCCGCCCTGCTCAACCTCGCCGACCTCGACGCGGGAACCGGCCGCACCCGCGCCGCCCTGGCCCGCTACCGCGCAGCCCTCGACGCGGGGCGGGAGGCGAAGGACCTCTACGCCACCGGCCGCGCCATGGAATCCGTGGGAGGCGCCCACGCCGAACTGGGGGACTACCCGCGCGCTTCCGACTGGTACGGCCGGGCGCTCGCGCAGCGCCTCGCCCAGGGCGACCGGGAGGGCGAGGCCCGGCTGTACGGGCGTCTCGGAGCGGTGCACGCCTACGCCGGGCGGTACGGCGAGGCGCTGCGCAACTGGCGCGCCGCCGCCTCCGGCCACCGCAGGCTCGGTGACCTCCCCTCCCAGGCCCGGGCGCTCAGCGAGGCCGCGCGGGTCCAGGAGTACGCGGGCCGCCCGCACGATTCGCTGCGCACCTGCCGGGAGGCCGTCGACCTCGCCCGGCAGGCCGAGGACGTGCGGCTGCAGGCGGCGCTGGAGCTCCGGCTGGCCGACACCCTGGACCGGCTCGGGGACCCCGCGGCGGCGTCCCTGCACCGCGCGACGGCGCAGAGGCTGCTGGGAGAGGGGGGAGCAGCCGAAAAAACCTGCGAAACAAATGGCGTCCCGGTCGAAAGTTAGTTCTTTGCAAGGCTAGACAGAGGGAAGTCCTTCATTAGACTGGTTCCGCCGCACACCTCCGCGGCGCCTCCAGTGATGAGGTACAAGTCCGCGCGCATCCGTGCATGCCGGTGTTTCCCCACCGCGTCGTCCGTACGGGTGCCCGGCGTCCCTCCGAGCCAAGGACCGTGATCGACGTGAAGGTCGGCATCCCCCGCGAAGTCAAGAACAACGAGTTCCGGGTGGCGATCACGCCCGCCGGAGTCCACGAACTCGTCCGTCACGGCCACGAGGTGGCCGTCGAGCGGAACGCCGGCGCCGGCTCGTCCATCCCCGACGAGGAGTACGCCGCCGCGGGCGCACGGGTCCTGCCCACCGCCGACGAGGTCTGGGCCTTCGCCGACCTGCTGCTCAAGGTCAAGGAGCCGGTCGCCGAGGAGTACCACCGCCTGCGCAAGGGCCAGACCCTCTTCACCTACCTCCACCTCGCCGCCTCCCGCGCCTGCACCGACGCGCTGCTGGAGTCCGGCACCACGGCCATCGCGTACGAGACCGTCGAGACCGCCAACCGCGCGCTGCCGCTGCTCGCCCCCATGTCCGAGGTCGCGGGCAGGCTGGCCCCGCAGGTCGGCGCGTACCACCTGATGCGGTCGGCGGGCGGGCGCGGCGTCCTGCCCGGAGGTGTCCCCGGCACGGCCGCCGGCAGGGCGGTCGTCATCGGTGGCGGCGTCTCCGGCTGGAACGCGACGCAGATCGCCGTGGGACTCGGCTTCCATGTGACTCTGCTCGACAGGGACGTCCACAAACTCCGCGAGGCCGACAAAGTCTTCGGCACCCGGGTGCAGACGGTGGTCTCCAACGCCTTCGAACTGGAGAAGGCGGTCGTCGGGGCGGACCTCGTCGTCGGTGCCGTCCTCATCCCGGGCGCGAAGGCCCCGAAGCTGGTCACCAACGAGCTGGTCGCGAAAATGAAGCCCGGAAGTGTTCTTGTCGACATTGCGATCGACCAGGGCGGCTGCTTCGAGGACTCGCACCCGACCACCCACGCCGAACCGACCTTCACGGTCCACGACTCGGTGTTCTACTGCGTCGCGAACATGCCCGGTGCCGTCCCGAACACCTCCACCTACGCCCTCACCAACGCCACGCTTCCGTACATCGTCGAGCTGGCGAACCGGGGCTGGGTCGAGGCTCTGCGCCGCGACGCCGCCCTGGCCAAGGGCCTCAACACCCATGACGGACAGGTCGTTTACCGCGAGGTGGCGGAAGCGCACGACCTCCCGCACGTCGAGCTGAGCGCTCTCGTCGGCTGACGCGCGCCGACCCCGTCCCGTCAATCCCGCGCCTGCGGCCGGACCTTGTCGCCCGAGGTCCGGCCGCAGGCGCGATGGGCGTTCTGAGACCTATGGGCAACTCGCCTCTTCCATGAGCCTTTACCCGATTCGAACCCCCGCGAAATGCGCGCCTTGCTCCCTGTGCACCCTTGACAGGGGGGTGTTCGATTGCCGACACATCGGGCCGGGTCCGGCGGATTGTGTTGCTGCGGAGCGGTGACACGCCATAGAGTCGCCCATCGTCGGCATGGTGCCACGCTGACCTATCGATAAGTTTCCTGGTCGCATCCAAGGAGGTAAGACGACTTGTGAATGAGTCGACATTTACTCCCGGGGGTGGTCAACCAGGGATGCCCGCACGGGGTCAGGGCCCGAACGGGCTCAGAGCTGTCGGCTCCGTCGCGGTCCGCACCTTCGCGACCCACCAGCACATGACGACGCCCCCCCAGATGATGGACGGCCTACACGTGAACGCCATGGCCGGCAACGAGAGTGGCCGCGACACCGCCCACCTCGCCGACTTCGCCGAGATGCCCGAGGGGCACTTCTACGACCCCGACGCCGAGTACGAACCCGATCCGGAGTACGCGGCCACACTCGCCCCCGACGCGGCGCGCCAGCGCCGTGAACGGATCGGCCCGACCGGGCGCCCGTTGCCCTACTTCCCGATCCCGGGACCCCTCACCGAGCACGGTCCCGCCAAGATCATCGCGATGTGCAACCAGAAGGGCGGGGTGGGCAAGACCACCTCGACCATCAACCTGGGCGCCGCGCTCGCCGAGTACGGACGACGCGTCCTGCTCGTCGACTTCGACCCGCAGGGCGCCCTCTCGGTCGGCCTGGGCGTCAACCCGATGGAGCTGGACCTCACCGTCTACAACCTGCTCATGGAGCGGGGCATGACGGCCGACGAGGTGCTGCTGAAGACGGCGGTCCCCAACATGGACCTGCTGCCCAGCAACATCGACCTCTCGGCCGCGGAGGTGCAGCTCGTCAGCGAGGTGGCCCGCGAGTCGACCCTCCAGCGTGCGCTCAAGCCGCTGATGGCCGACTACGACTACATCGTGATCGACTGTCAGCCCTCGCTCGGCCTGCTCACCGTGAACGCCCTGACGGCCGCTCACAAGGTGATCGTCCCGCTGGAGTGCGAGTTCTTCGCGCTGCGCGGAGTGGCCCTGCTCACGGAGACCATCGAGAAGGTCCAGGAGCGGCTCAACCCCGAGCTGGAGCTCGACGGCATCCTCGCCACGATGTACGACTCCCGCACGGTGCACAGCCGCGAGGTCCTCGCGCGTGTCGTGGAGGCCTTCGACGACCACGTCTACCACACGGTCATCGGGCGCACGGTGCGCTTCCCGGAGACCACGGTCGCCGGTGAGCCCATCACCACCTACGCCTCGAACTCGGTCGGCGCCGCAGCCTACCGACAGCTCGCCAGGGAGGTGCTCGCCCGGTGTCACGCCGAGTGAGTCTGCCCGGTGCCGACGAACTGTTCCGCACCACGGGGGGCATGGGACTGCAGTCCTCGTCCCCGGCGGAGCGGCGGCGCAAGGCGAACGGCGAGGCACGCGTTCCCGCTCCCGCCGGGGAAGGCGACCCGGCGTCGTCCTCCCCGGCGGGCGGCGGCGCCGCACCCGAGCGGCCCGCGGGCCGACCGGAGCAGGCCGAGGGCGGCCCCGAGGGCGCGGCGGCGGCGCGGAACGGATCCGGACCCCAGGGCCGGCCACCGGTCCCGGAGCAGGCGGCAGCGCCCCAGCCGCAGCGCGGACGCGGCGGCGGCCAGGGCAGGGGCGCCAACCGGCGCCCCAGCGGCCGGGAACGGCACGACGAGAAGATCACGGTCTACGTCTCCGCCGAAGAGCTGATGGACCTCGAACACGCCAGGCTCGTCCTGCGCGGCGAACACGGCCTCGCCGTCGACCGCGGACGCATCGTCCGCGAGGCGGTCGCCGTCGTCCTGGCGGACCTGGAGTCGCGCGGCGACGCGAGCATCCTCGTACGGCGGCTGCGCGGCCGCTGAGCGGTCCGCCGCGGGTAGCCTGCCCGGGAGGGCCGCACGCCCCGCCGACCGCCCCGCGCGACCGGCTCCCGCCGCCCGCACCCTGCCGGGCACCCGGACGCCGGGGGCCCGCACGACCGCCCGGTACGGCCGGTCCACCGCCCGCCGTACACCTGGACTGCGTTTGCCCACGACCGACGACCCCGCCGCCCCGCGCCGCCGTGCCCTGGGGCGCGGCCCCCGGGAGGTTCCGGCGGCGGACGCCGACGCGGCCCCGCCCCCCGATCCCGCCGAGCCCTCCAGGGCGCCCGGGACGCCGTCCTGGGCGGCCCAGGACGGCGCCGGGGCTCCCCGGTCGCCCCGGTCGCCCGCCGCGCCTCCTGAGGGCCCTGCGGCGACGCCGGAGGACGGCAGGCGGTTCACCGTACGGCTGGCGAACTTCGAAGGCCCCTTCGACCTGCTGCTCCAGCTGATCACCCGGCACCGGCTGGACGTGACGGAGGTGGCGCTCTCCCGGGTCACCGACGAGTTCATGGCCCACATCCGCGCGATGGGGGCGGAGTGGGACCTCGACCAGACCACCGAGTTCCTGGTGGTCGCCGCGACCCTGCTCGACCTCAAGGCCGCCCGGCTGCTGCCCACCGCCGAGGTGGAGGACGAGGCCGACCTCGCTCTCCTGGAGGCGCGCGACCTGCTCTTCGCCCGGCTGCTCCAGTACCGGGCGTACAAGCGCGTCGCGGACATCTTCAGCGAGCGGCTCGACGCGGAATCGCGCCGCTTCCCCCGTACGGTCGGGCTGGAGCCGCACCACGCGGCCCTGCTGCCGGAGGTGGTCCTCAGCATCGGCCCGGAGGGGTTCGCACGGCTCGCCGCCAAGGCCATGCAGCCCCGGCCCGAGCCGCAGGTGTACGTGGACCACATCCACGCCCCCCTGGTCAGCGTGCGCGAGCAGGCGGGGATCGTGGTCGCGCTGCTGCGGAAGTCGGGCGGGGCGAGCTTCCGGGAACTCACCGAGGACGCGGCGGACACCCTCACGGTGGTGGCCCGCTTCCTCGCGCTCCTGGAGCTGTACCGGGAGAAGGCGGTCGCGCTGGACCAGGAGGAGGCGCTCGGCGAACTCCTCGTGCGGTGGTGCGGCGAAGAGGGTGCGCAGCCGGTGGTGACGGACGAGTTCGACCGGGAAACGCGGCCGGACGCGGAGGAGGACGAGGAGCCATGAGCGGGTTCGGCGCATTCGACGGGACCGGCACGGCCGTGGACGGACCGACGCACGGGGGCGCACCGGGGCGCGGCGGAGCACGGGCCCGCGAGCACGCGGGGGAGAGCGGAGGCGGCGCGGAGCCCGCCGGGTCCGGGGGCGTCGCGGAACTCGAGCTGAAGCCCGCCCTGGAAGCGGTTCTGATGGTGGTGGACGAGCCGGCCACCGAGGAACACCTCGCCAAGGTCCTCCAGCGGCCTCCGAGAGCCGTGGCCCTCGCGCTGCGGGAACTGGCCGACGAGTACACCGCCCAGCGCCGCGGATTCGACCTGCGGCTCGTGGCGGGCGGCTGGCGGTTCTACAGCCGGACCGCGTACGCGGAGGCGGTCGAGGGCTTCGTCCTGGACGGCCGGCAGGCCCGTCTCACCCAGGCGGCACTGGAGACCCTGGCGGTGGTCGCGTACCGCCAGCCGGTCAGCCGTTCGAGGGTCTCGGCGGTGCGCGGAGTGAACTGCGACGGGGTCATGCGGACCCTCCTGCAGCGTGCTCTGGTGGAGGAGGCGGGGACGGAACCCGAAACAGGTGCGATCCTGTACAGGACGACGAACTACTTTCTGGAGCGTATGGGCCTGCGTGGTCTGGACGAGCTCCCGGAACTCGCTCCCTTCCTCCCGGAGGCGGACGCGATCGAGGCTGAGACGCTAGAGGGTGTGCCGTCGTTCGATCCGGACGCACCGGACACCCCGGATACTCACGCAGACGACAAGACGGAATTTTGATGCGAAGCAGTGGCAGTAACAGCGGAAGCGGCAGCAGCGGCGGCGGCAACCGGAACCCCCGGGGCGGCAGCGGCGGCTCCTTCCGGTCCAACTCCCAGGGCGGTGGCCAGGGCGGCCGCGGCCAGGGCGGTGGCGGCCAGGGCGGCCGCGGCCAGAGCGGTGGACAGGGTGGTCGCGGCCCGGCCCAGGGCGGCCAGGGTGGTCGCGGCCAGGGCGGTCGCGGGCCGGCCCAGGGCGGTCGCGGCCAGGGCGGTCGGGGGCCCGCGCAGGGCGACCAGGGCCGCGCGGGGCGCGACGACCAGCAGGAGCAGCGTCCGCGCCGCCCCCGCCCGGAGGAGCGCCGTTACGACGTGGGCCCCTCGACCAGTTCGTCGGGCGCGGGTGACAGCGAAGCCCGCAAGGGCCGCGGCGCCTCGGCGCGCGGCGGCGCCAAGGGTGGCCCGAAGGCCCCTCTGCCGGGCAACGCCCGCGGCGGGTTCCGGCGCGGCCCCTCGGGCCAGGCCAGGCCGCGCGAGCTGGACGCGAAGATCGAGCAGCGCAACCGCGACCGGTACGCGGACAAGCCGGACTTCAAGGTCGTCAGGACCCACCCGGGCGCCGAGCAGGAGGGCGAGCGGCTGCAGAAGATCCTCGCCCGTGCCGGCATGGGCTCGCGGCGGGCGTGCGAGGAGCTGATCGAGCAGTCGCGCGTCGAGGTCAACGGCGAGATCGTGCTGGAGCAGGGCAAGCGCGTCGACCCGCAGAAGGACGAGATCAAGGTCGACGGCCTGACCGTCGCGACCCAGTCGTACCTCTTCTTCGCGCTGAACAAGCCGGCCGGTGTCGTCTCCTCGATGGAGGACCCGGACGGCCGCCAGTGCCTCGGCGACTACGTCACCAACCGTGAGACGCGGCTCTTCCACGTCGGCCGGCTGGACACCGAGACCGAGGGCATCATCATGCTCACCAACCACGGTGAGCTCGCCCACCGCCTCACCCACCCGAAGTACGGCGTCAAGAAGACGTACCTCGCAGCCATCCAGGGACCGCTCCCGCGCGACCTGGGCAAGCGGCTCAAGGACGGCATCCAGCTGGAGGACGGGTACGCCCGCGCCGACCACTTCCGGGTCGTCGAGAACACCGGCAAGAACTACCTGGTCGAGGTGACCCTCCACGAGGGCCGTAAGCACATCGTCCGCCGGATGCTCTCCGAGGCCGGGTTCCCGGTCGACCGGCTGGTGCGGACGTCCTTCGGGCCGATCCCGCTGGGCGACCAGAAGTCCGGCTGGCTGCGCCGCCTGACCAACACCGAGGTCGGCATGCTGATGCGCGAGGTCGGCCTGTAGGTCCCCGGTCCTCGAAGGCCCGCGGCCCCTTCCGTCCGGAAATTCGGACGGAAGGGGCCGCGGGCCTTCCGCATGCCCCCGTCCACCTTTATAGTCAAGATGACTATTAAGGAGGCGGGCATGAGTCTCGCGGATGTCCTCGATCCCCTGCAGGAGCCCTTGTTCACCTGGCTGGACACCCCGGTCAGCTGGACCGAGGTGCTCGGCTTCGGCAGCGGGGCCCTCTGCGTCTGGCTGGTGGTGCGCCAGCACCTGGCCAACTGGCCGGTCGGCATCGCCAACAACCTCTTCTTCGTCCTGCTGTTCACGCAGTCCGGCCTCTACGCCGACGCCGGACTCCAGATCGTCTTCATCGCCCTCGCCGCGTACGGCTGGTGGACCTGGACCCACGGGGGTGGACCAGGGACACCCACCCTGCCGGTGCGCTCCACTCCGCGCGCCGAAGGGGTCCGGCTGCTCGCGGCGGGGGTGGTGGGGACCCTCGCGCTGACCCTCCTGCTCTCCCGCGCCACCGACTCCACCGTGCCGTTCTGGGACGCGCTGACGACCTCGCTCTCCCTGACGGCGACATACGGGCAGTGCCGCAAGCGGGTCGAGTCCTGGTGGCTGTGGATCACCGCCGACCTCGTCTACATCCCGCTCTACGCCTACAAGGACCTCTACCTGACCTCACTGCTGTACGTCGGCTTCCTCGCGCTCTGCGTGGCCGGACTGCGCTCCTGGCGGCGCGACATGGCGGCGGGCGCGGATCCGGCGGACACCACCGGCCGCCCGGCCGGGCGCACGGGGGTGACGGCGTGAGGAAGTACGCCCACGGCCTGGTCCTCGGCAAGTTCTACCCGCCGCACGCCGGCCACCACCACCTCGTCCGTACCGCGCAGGACCGCTGCGAGCGGCTGACCGTCCTGGTCTGCGCCGCCGGGGTGGAGTCGGTGCCGCTCGCCGACCGGGTGGCCTGGATGCGTGAGACCCACCCCGCCGCCACGGTCGTGGGGGCCGTCGACGACATACGGATGGACGTCCACGACCCGGCGGTCTGGGACGCGCACATGGCCGTGTTCACCGCCGCCGTCCCCGAGCGGGTCGACGCCGTCTTCTCCTCGGAGGCGTACGGCGACGAACTCGCCCGGCGCTTCGGCGCCGAGGCCGTCTCCGTCGACCCCGGCCGCACCGTCTTCCCCGTCTCCGGCACGGCCGTCCGCGAGGACCCCGTCGCATGCTGGGACTTCCTGGAGCCGCCCGTGCGCGCCGCGCTCGCCCGCCGGGTCGTCGTCCTCGGCGCCGAGTCCACCGGCACCACCACCCTGACGCTCGCGCTGGCCGACCACTACCGGCGGCGCGGCGGGGTGTGGGCCCGCACGCGCAGCGTGCCGGAGTACGGACGGGAGTACAGCGCGCAGAAGCTCGCCGCGCTGCGCGCCGACCACCCCGGCGCCCAGTGGGAGGACGTGATCTTCACCTCCGACGACTTCCCGCTGATCGCCGCCGTCCAGAACGACCGGGAGGAGGCCGCCGCCCGGACCGGTTCGCCCGTCCTCCTCTGCGACACCGACTCCTTCGCCACCACCGTCTGGCACGAGCGGTACGTCGGGGGACGCAACCCGCGCGTCGAGGCGACCGCGGACCTCGTCGACCACCACCTGTGGCTGCTCACCGATCACGAGGGCGTCCCCTTCGAGGACGACGGGCTGCGCGACGGCGAGGAGCTGCGGCCCTGGATGACGAGCCGCTTCCGCGCCGAACTCACGCGCACCGGGCGCCGGTTCGTGGAGATCACCGGCTCCCGCGAAGAGCGGCTGGCCGCCGCCGTCGCCGCCGTCGACGAACTCCTCGCATCCGGCTGGAATTTCAACCCGCCCCTCCCGGAGCGGCGATGAACGCCGGGGCGGGCGGAGCGGGGAAGGCCCCCGAGGGGTACGACCCGTACGCCTTCACCCCGTTCGCCGTCACCGTCGATCTCGCCGTCTTCACCGTCCGCGAAGGACGGCTCCACGTGCTGCTCGTTGAACGCGGCGAGGAACCGTACCGGGGGCGCTGGGCGCTCCCCGGTGGGTTCGTCGCCCCCCGTGAATCGGCCCCGCAGGCCGCCCGCCGCGAACTGGCCGAGGAGACGGGTCTGGACGAGGACACCGTCTGCGAGGTCCACCTCGAACAACTGCGCACCTACACCGACCCGGACCGCGATCCGAGGATGCGGGTCGTCTCCGTCGCGTACACGGCGCTCCTGCCGGACCTGCCCGAACCCCGCGGCGGCGGCGACGCGGTCAGCGCCCGTTGGTGGGCGTTCGGCGAGAGGGCCACCGAGGTTCCCGGGCCCCTCGCCTTCGACCACGGCACCATCCTCGCCGACGCCCACGACCGCATCGGCTCCAAGCTCGAATACACCTGCCTGGCAACGGCGTTCTGCCCCTCCGAGTTCACCCTGGGCGAGCTGCAGCAGGTCTACGAGACCGTCTGGGGCACCCCGCTCGACCGCCCCAACTTCCGGCGCAAGGTCCTCGCCACCTCCGGCTTCGTCGAAGCCGTCGAAGGGCCGCCGCGCCGCACCGGAGGCCGGGGGAAACCCGCCGCCCTCTACCGGGCGGGCTCCGCCACCGCCCTGCACCCCCCGCTCCTGCGACCGGAAGGACGAACCCCATGACCGCCGCCACCGCAACCCGCACCAAACAGGCCGCCACCGGCTCGCTCATCGGGCTCGCCCTCGGCGACGCGCTGGGCTTCCCGACCGAGTTCGACGACGTGCCCTCCATCCTCGCCACGTGCGGTCCGTGGCGGGCGATGGAGCTGCCCCGGCGGGCCCTCGTCAGCGACGACACCCAGATGACGCTCGCCCTCGGACGGGGCATCCGCACCGCCATGGACCGGGGCCCGCTCACCGGGCCGCGGCTGGCCCGGCCGGTCCGGGACGAGTTCGTCGACTGGTACCACTCGCCGGACAACAACCGCGCCCCCGGCCGCACCTGCCTGATCGCCTGCGAGCTCCTCGACGGCGACCGCCCCTGGCAGGAAGCCAGCCAGACCGGTTCCAAGGGGTGCGGCGCCCCCATGCGGGTCGCCCCCGTCGGGCTGGTCCCCGGACTCGGCGACGACCAGCGCGCCGGGGCCGCCCAGCTCCAGGCAGCCCTCACCCACGGCCACCCCACCGCCCTCGCCGCCTCCGACCTGATGGCCCGCGCCGTCTTCCTGCTCGCCCGGGGCGCGGAACCCCTCGGCCTCGTCGGACAACTGCGCAGCTACGCGTACGAGAACCGGAGCCGCTACCACGAGCGCTGGCTCGGCGACCTCTGGCGCCACACCCACGACGCCTCCGCCCAGTCCTACGTCCAGCGCGGCTGGGACGAGTGCCTGGACGCGCTCACCCGCGTACAGGACGCACTGCGCCACCCGTCCCCGGAGACCGACCCCTGCGAGAGGACCGGTGACGGCTGGATCGCCGAGGAGGCGCTCGCGACGGCCCTCCACTGCTTCCTGCTCTTCCCCGAGGAGCCCGTCACCGCGCTGCGCCGCGCCGCCTGCACCCGGGGCGACTCCGACTCGCTCGCCTGCCTCACCGGGGCGCTCTCCGGGGCCCACCTGGGAGCGTCGGCGTGGCCCCAGGAGTGGGCCGAGCGGATCGAGTACCGGAGCGACCTGCTGTCGCTGGGAGCGCTCTGGGACTCCTGACCCGCGCACCGTGCGACGAGCGGGGCCGGGCCGGCGACCCGCGCTCAGCCGCCGCTCAGCGCCGACTTCCGGCGGGTCCGTACGAGGAACTCCTCCACCCGGGCCCGGTCCGGGCGGTCCGGCAGCGGCGACCGGTCCACGGCCGCCGCGCACTCCTCGGTCAGCCGCTCCACGCGGCGCTCCACCTCGGACCACTCCACCGCGCCCCGCTTCACCGCGAGCAGCTCCTCCCGGCGCTCGCCGACATCGGTCGTCAGCACCCCGGTGCGCAGCAGGTCACGGGCGGAGATCAGCAGCCGCAGCAGGTGCATGGCGTGCTTCCCGCGCGGCGCCCCGCGGTTGCGCGCATCGGCCTCCAGCTTCCGGCGCTGGCCCACCGCGTACCGGGTGAACGTCTCGTGCGCCCGCCGGGAGAGAAAGGCCCCCCGCAGCGCGAGGAGCTCGCGGCCGGTGTCGTCGATCCGTTCCACCAGCGGGGAGTGCAGACACTCGAGGACGTTCGGGTCGGCACGCAGCGCCAGCTCGCAGAAACGCTCCAGCTCCCACGAGAACTGCTCAGGGGCCGGACCGTCCAGGTACGTCGGAGGCTTCTCGAACCGCCAGAACGAGGCGGTCGGAGCGAGGAACACCCCGCGCCGGTCGGTGTCGCTGTCCTCGGTGGCCAGCCCGAACGCCCGTGACCCCGTCACACAGGAGTACACCGTGTGGTCGCGGACGAGGGCTGCGGCGTCAGGGCTGCTCATGGCGGGAGGTTACGCGGCGCACCGGCGGTGGCGCCCCTGGATTCTCCTTGTGGGGGTGCGGACACGGATGCCACCATCGCCGCGCCCGGGTCACCCGTCGCCCCGGAGAAGAGGGCGTCCGCACCCGGTGCGCCACCCGGGTCCGTCCGTGCCGGGGCGGAAGTGCCCCGCACCCCGCATCGTGGCGCCGTCTTCGCGCCGGGAGAAGCGACGGGAGAAGCGACGGGGCGGAGAACGCGGCCACCCGGGTGCCGCGGAGGGACGCTTCCGCCGCCGGGCCGCCCGGGCGCGTCTCACGGAGAGGAACGTCCGTCCCACGCACCGGACCGCCCTCTACTGTGACCGGAGAGCGTCGACGGGGACGAGCGGGCGTGGGAGAGCGACGTGGCGGTACGAGCGGTCGGGGGAGCGGTCCAGCCGGCCCGGGACGGGACGGCGGAGACGGACGGGGGGGTGGGCGCCCTGCCCGTCGCCGGGGAACGCGACGACCCGGGCCACGAGGACCCCGGCGGCGTCCGGTTCGCCACCGCCCCCGACCTCCGCGACGGCTTCCCGGTCACCGCGGCGCCCCGCCGGCTCGGTATCGTCGACGTCCCGCTGATCCGCGCCCGGGAACCCGACGGCGGGAGGACCCCGTCCCGGGTGGTCCGGAACCTCGCGCCCGTCGAGACCGGCCTTCCCCCGGCACGGATCCAGCACGTCCGCCCCGACTCCATCGCCGCCCTCCGCAAGGACATCGCCCAGTGAGAACCGCCCTCGTCATCGGTACCGGACTGGTCGGCACCTCCGCCGCCCTCGCTCTGGCCGGCCGCGGCATCCACGTCCACCTCGCCGACCACGACCCCGCATCGGCCCGCACCGCCGCCGCACTCGGAGCCGGTACCGAAGAGCCGCCGAAGGCGCCGGTGGACCTCGCGGTCATCGCCGTACCGCCCGCGCACACCGCGTCCGTGGTGGCCGGAGCCATGCGCGGCGGCCTCGCCCGGGGGTACCTCGACGTGGCGAGCGTCAAGGGCGGACCACGCCGCGAGCTTGAGGCGCTGGGCCTCGACCTGACCCCGTACATCGGTACGCATCCGATGGCCGGCAAGGAGCGCTCGGGCCCCCTCGCCGCCACCGGCGACCTCTTCGAGGGCCGCCCCTGGGTCCTCACCCCGACCCGCGACACCGACACCGAGGTGCTCAACCTCGCCCTGGAACTGGTCGCGCTCTGCCGCGCCGTCCCCGTGGTCATGGACGCCGACGCGCACGACCGGGCCGTCGCCCTCGTCTCGCACACCCCGCAGCTCGTCTCCTCGATGGTCGCCGCCCGCCTGGAAGAGGCCGACGAGACCGCCGTACGCCTGTGCGGGCAGGGCATCCGCGACGTCACCCGGATCGCCGCCTCCGACCCCCGGATGTGGGTGGAGATCCTCTCCGCCAACCCCGGGCCCGTCGCCGACGTGCTCGCCGGCATCGCCGCCGACCTCGACGAGACGGTACGGGCCCTGCGCGGCCTCCAGTCCGACGACGAGGACGCGCGCCGCGCGGGTACGGACGGCATCGAGGACGTCCTGCGCCGCGGCAACGCCGGCCGCGTCCGGGTCCCCGGCAAGCACGGCGCGGCCCCCGCCACCTACGAGGTCGTCGCCGTCCTCATCAGCGACAGTCCCGGCGAACTCGCCCGGATCTTCGCGGACGCCGGACGGGCCGGGGTGAACATCGAGGACGTCCGGATCGAACACGCCACCGGCCAGCAGGCGGGCCTGGTCCAGCTCATGGTCGAGCCCAGCGCCGCCGCCGTCCTCGGCGCGGCCCTCACCGAGCGAGGCTGGTCGCTCCGTCCCTGAGGCCCGACGGTGCCCCGACGCGGTCCGCAGCGCCGTCCGGTGCGGGACCCGCGCCCGTCCCGGGCCGGGGTGCGTCCGAACGGGGTACAGGTGTGGCCCCGGCACTCGGTAACCTTGGCACAGGCCGTTCCCCGGCCCGCCCGTCCCCGCCCGTGTACCAGGAAGGTGCCCACCGCCGTGGAAACCGCAAGCTCCGCAGTGATCGTCGCCATCGACGGCCCCTCCGGCACCGGCAAGTCGAGCACCTCCAAGGCCGTCGCGGCCACGCTCGGCCTGAGCTACCTGGACACCGGCGCGCAGTACCGGGCGATCACCTGGTGGATGCTGACCAACGACGTCGACGTGGACGACCCGGCCGCCGTCGCCACCGCCGCGGCCAAGCCCGTGATCGTCTCCGGCACCGACCCGACCGCCCCGACGATCACCGTCGACGGCGAGGACGCCTCCGGGCCGATCCGTACCCAGGAGGTCACCTCCAAGGTCAGCGCCGTCAGCGCGGTCCCCGAGGTGCGCACCCTGATCACGGAGCTCCAGCGCTCCATCGCCGCGGACGCCGGGCGGGGCATCGTCGTGGAGGGCCGGGACATCGGCACCACCGTGCTGCCCGACGCCGACCTCAAGATCTTCCTCACCGCATCGCCGGAGGCCCGCGCGGCCCGGCGCAGCGGCGAGCTGAAGGGCGCGGACGTCGCGGCCACCAAGGAAGCCCTGATCAAGCGGGACGCGGCCGACTCCGGCCGCAAGACCTCCCCGCTCGCCAAGGCCGACGACGCCGTCGAGGTGGACACCACCGAGCTGACCCTGGAGCAGGTCATCGAGTGCGTCGTCACCCTCGTCGAGGAGAAGCGGGCCGCGAAGTGACAGAAGCCACCCCGGCGCCCTCCCGACGCGGAGCGGCCGTGGGGCGCGGCATCGGCATCGGGCTGATGTACGGGCTGTGGAAGCCCCGGGTCCTCGGCGCCTGGCGGGTTCCGTCCGCCGGACCCGTCATACTCGCGGTGAACCACTCGCACAACATCGACGGACCGATGCTGATGGGCACCGCGCCCCGTCCGGTGCACTTCCTGATCAAGAAAGAGGCGTTCGTCGGCCCCCTCGACCCGTTCCTGCGCGGAATCGGGCAGCTGGAGGTGGACCGCACGACCGCCGACCGCACCGCCATCACCCGGGCGCTCGGCGTGCTGGCGGACGGCGGCGTCCTCGGGATCTTTCCCGAGGGCACCCGGGGCGAAGGCGACTTCGCCGCGCTGCGGTCCGGACTCGCGTACTTCGCGGTACGCGGCGGGGCGCCGATCGTCCCCGTCGCGGTCCTCGGGAGCACGGAGGCCCGCGGACGGCTGATATCCGCGCTGCCCCCGCTGCGCAGCCGCGTGGACGTCGTCTTCGGCGACGCGTTCGACGCCGGCGACGGCAGCGGGCGACGGACCCGCAAGGCCCTGGACGAGGCCACCGAGCGGATCCGGCGGAAGCTGGCCGCGCACCTGGAAGACGCCAGGCGCCTCACCGGGCGCCCGGTCAAGACCTGAGTAGTGAGCCGCGTCACGGCGGCCCATCGATGATGACGTACAGAGGAACGGACTTCATGAACGACCAGATTCACTCCGACGGCTCGGACCACGAGCACGGAGCACTTGGCGACGCCGAGTACGCGGAGTTCATGGAGCTCGCCGCGCAGGAAGGCTTCGAGCCCGAGGACATCGAGGGTGCCCTCGACGAGGCCGGAGCGGGCCCCCTGCCCGTCCTCGCCGTCGTCGGCCGCCCCAACGTCGGCAAGTCGACGCTGGTGAACCGCATCATCGGCCGCCGCGAGGCCGTCGTCCAGGACAAGCCCGGCGTCACCCGTGACCGCGTCACGTACGAGGCCGAGTGGGCCGGACGCCGCTTCAAGGTCGTCGACACCGGCGGCTGGGAGCAGGACGTGCTGGGGCTGGACGCCTCCGTCGCCGCCCAGGCGGAGTACGCCATCGAGACCGCCGACGCGGTCGTCTTCGTGGTCGACTCGACCGTCGGTGCCACCGACACCGACGAAGCCGTCGTCAGGCTGCTCCGCAAGGCCGGCAAGCCCGTCGTGCTCTGCGCCAACAAGGTCGACGGCCAGAGCGGCGAGGCCGACGCCACCGCCCTGTGGTCGCTCGGACTCGGTGAGCCCCACCCGGTCTCCTCGCTGCACGGCCGCGGCACCGGCGACATGCTCGACGCCGTGCTCGAAGCCCTCCCCGAGGCCCCGGCCCAGCGCTTCGGCACCCCCGTCGGCGGCCCGCGCCGCATCGCCCTCATCGGCCGCCCGAACGTCGGCAAGTCCTCGCTGCTGAACAAGGTCGCGGGCGAGGACCGGGTCGTCGTCAACGAGCTCGCGGGCACCACCCGTGACCCGGTGGACGAGCTGATCAACCTCGGCGGCATCACCTGGAAGTTCATCGACACGGCCGGCATCCGCCGCCGCGTCCACCTCCAGGAAGGCGCGGACTACTACGCCTCGCTGCGCACCGCCGCCGCGCTCGAAAAGGCCGAGGTCGCCGTCATCCTGATCGACTCCAGCGAGTCCATCAGCGTCCAGGACCAGCGGATCATCACCATGGCCGTGGACGCCGGACGCGCGATCGTCGTCGCCTTCAACAAGTGGGACACCCTCGACGAGGAGCGCCGCTACTACCTGGAGCGCGAGATCGAGACGGAGCTCGCACAGATCGCCTGGGCGCCCCGCGTCAACGTCTCCGCGGTGACCGGCCGGCACATGGAGAAGCTGGTCCCGGCGATCGAGACGGCCATCGAGGGCTGGGAGACCCGCATCCCCACCGGGCGGCTGAACGCCTTCCTCGGTGAGATCGTCGCCGCCCACCCGCACCCGGTCCGGGGCGGAAAGCAGCCCCGCATCCTCTTCGGCACCCAGGCGGGCACCAAGCCGCCGCGGTTCGTCCTCTTCGCCTCCGGCTTCCTGGAGCACGGCTACCGCCGCTTCGTGGAGCGCCGTCTGCGCGAGGAGTTCGGCTTCGAGGGCACCCCGATCCACATGTCGGTGCGCGTCCGCGAGAAGCGCGGCCGCAACAAGTAGCACGCGGGCCGGCACACGACGGAGCCCCGGACGCTCCCCCCGCCAGGAGGGAAGCGTCCGGGGCTCCGTCGTGTGCCGGCCGGGACCTTCGGCGGGCGGCCGGGCCTCCGCCCGGGCCGGACGGCCCGTCTCAGGGCTCCCGGGAGCCCGGTGGCAGCGCCGCCGGCTGCGGGCGCCCCGCGTGCCGGCCCACCCGCTGCCAGGCGCCCACCCCGCCGCTCTGGGCGGCCGTGCGGCCCTGCTGCGCGGCAGCGGCGGCGTGTCCGAAACTCCCCGGACGGCCGACGAGCCGGTGGGGACCGCCGAAGCTCAGGAAGCTCAGGCTCTCCTCACCGCTGCGGTCACCCGGAAGCGCCCGGAACGACCGCAGGTATTCGGAGTACAGCGCGTCGTAGATCGGGGTGGGCGACGAGCCCCCCGCGGCGTCCTTCGACGGACGCATGCCGGGGATCGGGCTCAGGTGCTGGCGGGGAGGGTCGTATGAGTGCACATGAGGGCCAACGACCCCGGCGGCCGCGGGATGCGGGCCCGGAGGAGAAATCGCCACGCGCCGGAGACCGGCGGGAGGCGTGGACACGGTCAGGTCCCGGCCAGCGGCATCGCGGCCGCGACGAGCAGACCGTTGACCGCCGCCTTGTCGAGCGCGTCCCTGAGCAGGTCCTCGCGGGGCTGCTGGCCGATCGAACCCGCCGGAGCGGCGAACACCAGGACCTGCTGCGACTTGTTCGCCGCGGCCCGCCACCCGTCGGTGACCTGGAGGGGCTGGTGGGCCTGCCACCAGGCCACGGGGGAGCCGCCGCCGGATCCCGGCTGCAGCACGGCGTGGAGCTGGCCCATGGCCAGCAGCACCGACCAGCCGGGCAGCAGCCCGGGCAGCCGCTCCAGACCGTGGGAGGAGCGGAAACCCTGCTCCAGGAGCAGCTGGAGGAACTCGTCGCCCCCGCTGCCGTCGGTGCCGGGCCGGGCGATCGGACCGGTCGGCTCGACCACCAGGGCCGGGCGGAGGTCGTCCTCGATGAGGACGAGTCCGCTGGTGATGCCGAGGACGGCCTGTTCGGGCATGAGCCCCTCCGGATTCTGCGGTTCGCTGCCGGTGATACTGCGCACCGCGCCCTGGAGCTGGTCCTCCGCGACGCGCACGACCTGGGACGGGATGCAGGAGGCGTGGGCGAAGGCCAGCACGGCCGTCTCGTCGCCCACGAACAGCACGGTGCTGGTGCGTTCCTGCTCCGAGTCGCCGGGGGTGCGGCAGGAGGTGCAGTCGTAGCTGCCCGGGGCGTTGTCGCCGACGAGCAGCCGGTCTGCTTCGGCGTCGCCGATCTCGGCGCGGACGTCCTCGCTGACGTCGAGCATGCGCGGCACGGGTGGCTCCCAGGAGTCGGTGCGTGGCCGGGCGGGTCCCGGCTCATGCAAGAACAACGGACGACCCGCCGCCCGGGTCACGCCCCGAGGCCCATCTAAAGGGGGGCGTCCGGGCGCGACGGCACCCCGGCCGCTCCGGCCGGACCCCTCGCCCCGCGGCCGGAATCCGGGCTCCCCGCCCGGTCGACGCCCCGGTACGGGGCCGCGGGGCCGCTGCGGAAGCCCGCCCGGTGCCCTCGGGCAGGGCCCCTGCTCTCCTGACACGCGTACAGCATCGGGGGCAGCGTCCGTACGATTTTCGACGGGCCGCCCGCCGGACCGGTCCGTCAGGGGGTCCGGACGGGCACCGGCGGCGGGGAGCGGTATTCGCGGACGGAAGGTGTCCGCGAGTGCTGGCAGACTCCCCGGCATGTTGGAGACCTCGGCACGACTGCTGCGCCTGCTCTCACTTCTCCAGGCCCACCGCGACTGGAGCGGCCACCAGCTGGCCGAACGCCTCGGCGTCACCCCGCGCACCGTTAGGCGCGACGTCGACAAGCTGCGCGAACTGGGCTATCCCGTCCACGCCACTCCGGGTACGGGCGGCGGCTACCAGCTCGGTGCGGGGGCGGCGTTGCCGCCGCTGCTGCTGGACGACGACGAGGCGGTGGCGGTGGTGGTCGGGCTGCGCACCGCCGCCGGCCACGGGGTCGAGGGCATCGGCGAGACCTCGGTACGCGCGCTCGCCAAGGTCGAGCAGGTACTGCCGGACCGGCTGAGCCGCCGGGTGGGCGCGCTGAGCGCCTTCACGGTGCCCATGGTGCGTGGTCCGGGGCCGGAGGGGAGCAGCGTGGACCCGGGGCTGCTGACCGAGCTCGCGGGAGCCTGCCGGGACTGCCGGCGACTCCGGTTCACCTATCGGGACCACGGCGGCGCCCAGTCGCGCCGGCACGCGGAGCCGCACCGGCTGGTGTGCGCCGAGCGCCGCTGGTACCTGGTGGCCTGGGACGTGGACCGGGAGGACTGGCGCACCTTCCGGGTGGACCGGATCACCCCGACGCCGCCGCACGGCGCCCGCTTCACCCCTCGCCCGCTCCCGGCCGAGGACCTGGCCGCCTACGTCTCCCGGGGCGTCTCGATCACCGCCTACCCGGTCAGGGGGTGGTCCGGCTGATGGTCTCCGCCGAGGAGGCGGCCACCCGGATCAGCCCTTCGGCGGGCGTGCTGGAACCGGTGGACGCCGGGAGCTGCCTGCTCACCTCGGGGGCGGTGAGTCTGGACGTGCTCGTCATCCACGTGCTGATGACGGGATTCGATTTCGCGGTGGTGGAGCCGCCGGAGCTCACCGCGCGCATCCGGGCCGCCCGTGACCTGCTGACCTCGGCCTTGCGTAGATCTGGACATTCCACATAGTGGACGCGCCGGAAGGATGTGTGGGCTTGGTGAGGGCGGATAAGGGCGGCATAAGAACTGATGAATTGCGGGGGGCGCGCACTCCGACGTGAATTCTCCGCGGAAGGAGTCCGAGCGGTTCCGTCCGGGATCCTCCGCGGAATTGCGTGCCCGCCACGGAGCGTGTGCGCGGAGCCCTGTTCCTTACCGTTCCGCGTGCGGCGGCCGACTTGTTCGAGGCAATTGTTCGAGCTGAATACATGAGTGGATCTTGTGACACAAGTGTGACCGACGCCGCACCGGCAGAGGGCTCCGGGGCGGAGGGCCGGGCCGCTTCCCGTCTCCCCGGAGACTGCCCGCCGGCGCCCCCAGGCCCTACCGTGGAGGGCATGAGCTCCCTGCCGACCCCGCCCGCCCGGCCCGACGACCCGGCCGAGCCCTACGTGGGCCTGGACGCCGAGACCGCTGAGCGCAGGGCCGTCGCGCGCGGCTGGACCACGGTCCGGACCGTGGCGCCCGGCACCTTCCTGACCATGGAGTTCCGCCCCGGGCGCATCAACTTCCAGGTCGAGGACTCCACCGTGACCCGCTGCTGGATCGGCTGATCCCCTCCCGCTCCCCGGACGTCGCGCGGGACCCCCGTACGGCCAGGCCCTTCACGTCGGAGCCGTCCGGCCCGGGCACGCGGAAGGCCCCGGCCGGAGCCGGGGCCTTCGCCCGCAGTGGTCGGGGACCGGCCCTCAGCCGCCCGTCATCGGACGGGCCGGGGCGCTGCCGCTCCGGGGCGGCCGGTCCGTGTGCGAGGGCCGCCGCGATCCGGCCGGCGTCCCGGGGGAACGTTCCGTACGGGCCGGATGGGCCGGGTGCGGAGCCGCGCGGACCCGGGCCGGCATCAGCCCCGGCACGCCGTCCGGCAGGCTCGCTGCGGCCTCACCGGCGGACGCCGCGCCGAGCGGCAGCAGCGGCCGGGGCGTACCGGCGGCGACCGGGACCAGGACGGCGGCCCTCCGGCGCCCGCGTTCCCGCCACCGGTCGCGCGCGCTCAGGATCAGCTGCTCGGCCCGGGTGATCAGCGGCTCCGTCCAGGGCAGGGCCAGCAGGACGAGGAGTCCGGCCGCCCAGCCCAGCAGGACGTCGCTGAGCCAGTGGGTGCCGATGTACACCGTGGTGAGCCCCACGCCCAGGGAGACCGTCGCCGAGATGGCCGACAGGTAGCGCCGGGCCCGTGGAGTGGTCGCCAGGTAGGCGAGGATGCCCCAGGTCACGACGGCGTTCGCGGTGTGGCCGGAGGGAAATATATCGCCGCCGGCGAAGAGCTCCGCCGATCCGATCTGGGTCGCGTAGTGGGGTCCGAGGCGCCCGAGCACGTGCTTGACGCCCCCCACGGAGGCATTGAGCAGCAGGAGGGCCGCACCGAGCGTGAGGAGCGGCCGCAGCGTGTGCTGGCGCCAGGAGCGCCAGCCGAGCCAGCTGGCGATCATCACCGCGGTCGGTCCTCGCTGGCCCAGGACGACGTAGTAGTCGAGGAAGGCGTGCAGCGACGGCCACTGCTGATACGGCCGGAAGAGCATGACCTTCCAGTCGAGAGCCACCAGCCAGGACGAGATCAGGACCAGGTGGACGATGACGAGGTAGAACGCCAACGTCCCGCCGAAGAGGGCCACGCGGTGACGACTCATCCGCGGGATCTCTATCTTCGGCGGTTCCGGCTCCCGGTCCAGCCGGGCAAAGATGTCGGTACGCACCCAATCGACGTTACAGCGAGTGAGTGTGTGACCCGGTCGATCCCACCGGTTTGTGATGACCATGTGATGTGGCCCGGCTCTCCGGACGTGCCGTTTTCCGGTCCCGGAAGAAAAACGACGGGATCGGGTCTTCTCCCCCTTCCGGGTGCTTTCCTCCGTGCCGTGGTGACCGCCGGTCCCTTTCTCCGGAGAAGTCGCGCCCCGCATTTCCCCCCGCCTTTGCCGTCCTCCGCTCCGCCCGGGCCGACGCTGTACTCGCCGTCCGCCGGCCGGGGAGACGTCGGTGCCGGGCCCGGGGAGCGCGGCCACCCTCACCGCTCCGGTCCGCCACGCGGGAGCGACGGGTGGGGTACGCGGATGCGGTCCACCGCGAGGGCTGTGGAGTGCGCGGCGGGGCGGGTCCCGGCCCTGCGGAGCCGGAGTCCCGGATCGCCGGCCCCCGCACGGCCGGCCACCAGGAGCCGGGCGGCCCGGGCCCGGCCGGAAGGTGCCTCCCGCGCGACGCGAACCGGCCCGGGCGACCGGCTCTGGACGAGCGCCCCGCTGAGCCGTAGCGTCGCCCGCGAAGCTGACTACCACTGCTAGTTTGTGCGCCGGTCCCGGCCGCCCGAGCGGGGTGGTGGCCGGGAGGACCGCGCGAGCCGCCGGAGGCACCATGCAGAGCACCGAGCACGACGAGCCCGGCGGGACCGCCCGCCGGCCGAAGCTTCCGCCCTTCGACCCCGGCGACCCGATCGGCGTCGACGACCTCCTCGGCGCCGAGGACCTCGCGATCCGCGCCGCCGTCCGCGCGTGGGCGGCCGACCGGGTGCTGCCGCACATCGCCGAGTGGTACGAGAAGGGAGAGCTGCCCGGCATCCGTGAGCTGGCCCGCGAACTCGGCTCGCTCGGCGCGCTGGGCATGTCCCTCCAGGGGTACGGCTGCGCGGGCGCCTCGGCCGTCCAGTACGGCCTCGCCTGCCTGGAACTCGAAGCCGCCGACTCGGGCATCCGCTCCCTCGTCTCCGTACAGGGTTCGCTCGCCATGTACGCGATCCACCGCTACGGCTCCGAGGAGCAGAAGCGCGAATGGCTGCCCGCCATGGCGGCGGGCGAGACCATCGGCTGCTTCGGGCTGACCGAGCCCGACCACGGATCCGACCCCGCCAGCATGCGTACCCGGGCCCGGCGCGACGGCGACGACTGGATCCTCACCGGCCGCAAGATGTGGATCACCAACGGGTCGGTCGCGGGGGTCGCCGTCGTCTGGGCGCAGACCGACGAGGGCGACGCGGGGCGCGGCATCCGGGGGTTCGTGGTGCCGACGGACCGTCCCGGATTCTCCGCACCCGAGATCAGGCACAAGTGGTCGCTGCGCGCCTCGGTCACCAGCGAACTGGTGCTGGACGGAGTGCGGCTGCCCGCCGACGCGGTGCTGCCGGGGGTGAGCGGACTGCGGGGCCCGCTGAGCTGCCTCAGCCACGCGCGGTACGGAATCGTGTGGGGCGCCATGGGGGCGGCCCGGTCGAGCTTCGAGGCGGCCGTCGACTACGCGCGGACCCGGGAGCAGTTCGGCCGGCCCATCGGCGGGTTCCAGCTCACCCAGGCCAAGCTGGCGGACATGGCGGTGGAGCTCCACAAGGGCATCCTGCTCGCCCACCACCTGGGCCGCCGGATGGACGCGGGCTCGCTCCGCCCCGAACAGGTCAGCTTCGGAAAACTCAACAACGTGCGGGAGGCGATCGAGATCTGCCGCACCTCGCGCACCATCCTCGGTGCCAACGGGATCTCCCTGGAGTACCCCGTGATGCGGCATGCCACGAACCTGGAGTCGGTGCTCACGTACGAGGGCACCGTCGAGATGCACCAGCTGGTGCTGGGCAAGGCGCTCACCGGCCTGGACGCCTTCCGGTAGGGCCGCGCCCGCCCGTGCGGGACGGTGGGCCGGCGTCCGGAGCGCCGCGGCGAGCGCCCTGCTCAGCTCTGGTTGAAGAAGCCGCCGGTCCGCCGGCCGGAGGCTTCGCCGCTGACCACGTGGGTGTGGGCCGGGGTCAGCAGGAAGACCCGGGTGGCGACCCGGTCGATCGAACCGCGCAGGCCGAAGATGAGCCCGGCGGCGAAGTCCACCACGCGCTTGGCGTCGGCGGGGTCCATGGCCGTGAGGTTCAGGATCACCGGGACGCCCTCCCGGAAGAGTTCGCCGATGGTGCGCGCGTCCCGGAAGCTGTCCGGGGTCACGGTGGCGATGCGCCGCTCCTGCTCCTCGGCGGCCTCGGAGGCGACCTGGACCCGCGGGTCGGTCACCCACGCCTGGCCGTGTGCCCCCGTTTCGGTGGCCTCGGAGTACTCGTCGTCGTAGTAGCGCTCGTCGCTGTCCTCCACGAGGCCCAGCCAGGCACTCGCCTTGCGTACCGATCCCATGGACGCCTCCTCTCACCGCGGTTCTCTGATGTTCCGCATGTCTTTCGTATCCCTATGGTCGTCCATCATGCGGATACCGCGCCAAGTGGATAGTCGGCACGCAGGGGATTCGTGACGCTACTGATGCAGAACATGTGGCGGTTCGTCAGGGTTGCGACCGAATAAGAGGGCTTGTAGGAAGAAAATACGATGCTCCGGTCCGTACGGGTGAGACGCGGGACGTACGGGTGAACGGCCGGATCGGTACGATGGCCGACGCGCGCGTGTGCGAGGGGTCGCTGAGCCCTCGTCGGAGTTTTCGGGGGGACACTTCATGTTCGGGATCGTCAGGCCGTGTACGCACCGGCTGAGCGAAGGGCTGAGAGCCGAGTGGATGGCCCATCTCTGCGGGCTCTGTCTCGCTCTGCGCTCCGACCACGGACAGTTCGCCCGGATCGTGACCAACTACGACGGCCTGATCGTCTCGGTCCTGACGGAGGCTCAGCTCGGCCGCGTCCCGTCCGGCCGGCGCACCGCGGGCCCCTGCCCGTTGCGCGCCATGCGGACCGCGCCGGTCGCCCGGGGCGAGGGAGCCCGGCTCGCCGCCGCCGTCTCCCTGGTCCTCGCCTCCGCCAAGGTCCGCGACCATGTCGCCGACCGGGACGGGCTGCTGGCGCACCGTCCGGTCGCCGCCGCCGCCCGCCGGGTCGCGGCGGGCTGGGACCGGGCGGGGGCCAGGAGCGGCGCGGCCCTCGGCTTCGACACCGCGGTCCTGGTGGACGCGGTGGACCGGCAGGCCGGGATCGAGTCCCTGGTCGTGACGGGCACCCCGCTGCTCGTGGTCACCGAGCCCACCGAAACGGCCACCGCCGCGGCCTTCGCGCACACCGCGGTCCTCGCGGGCCGACCGGGAAACGCGGCACCGCTCGCCGAGGCGGGACGGCTCTTCGGGCGGCTGGCACACCTGCTGGACGCCGTGGAGGACCAGCGCGCCGACGCCGAGGCGGGGGCGTGGAACCCGCTCACCGCCACCGGCACCCCGCTCGCCGAGGCCCGCCGGCTCTGCGACGACGCCGTGCGCGGGGTGCGGCTGGCGCTGGCCGACGCGGAGTTCAGCGACGGCAAGCTGGTGCACGTCCTGCTGGTGCACGAACTGCGCCGCGCGGTCGACCGGGCCTTCGCCACGGACTCCTGCGGGCACCGGCAGGCGTACGGGCCGCCCCCCGGCAACCCCTTCGCCCCCGGTGGTCCGACGGCGCCGCCGCCCCAGCCTCCGCCGCCGCCCCGCGACCGGCGCGGACTCATCACCGGATGCCTGGTCTGGGCCGGCCTCGCCTGCACCTGCCAGATGTGCTGCGGCACCTACGAGGGCCCCTGGTCGCGCGAACGGCGCGAGGGCCTCTGCCACCAGGCCGACTGCGGGGACTGCTGCGACTGCTGTGACTGCTGCTCGAACTGCTCCAGCTGCGGCGACGGATGCAGTTGCTGCGACTGCGACTGCGGGTGCGACTGCTGAACGACCGGCGGGCGCGGCACGGCCACCGAAGGGGTGCCGGCCGCGCCCGCGGGGTCTCACTTGATCTCGGGGGGCGAGATCTGCGAGGTCTCGATCGCCGACGCGGTGGTGCCCCACTTCTTCAGGATGCGGTCGTAGGTGCCGTCCGTCTTCAGGCTGTTCACCGCTGCCTGGAAGGCGGGGGCCAGTGGAGTGCCCTTCTTGAAGGCGAAGCCGACGTCGAGCCGCTTGAACTCGTTGAGGAAGCGGACGTTCTTCTGCTGGGTCACGGCGTAGCGCAGACCGTTGATGGTCGACATCACCACGTCGACCCGGCCCTGCTGCAGCCCGATCCAGATGGACGTCGGGTCGGCGAAGGTCTGGACGGTGTAGGGCTTCTCGCCCGCCGCCGAGCACACGCCCTTGTTCTTCTCCAGCGTCACCTCGAAGGTCGTGCCGGCCCCCGTGGCGACGTTCAGCCCGCAGAGCTGGGTGAGGTCGGTGACCTCCTTCAGCTTGCTGTCCGCGCGCACGGCGAAGCCCTGGCCGTCGTTGATGTAGGTGACGAAGTCGATCGTCGCGCGCCGTTCGTCGGTGACACCGAAGTTCCCGGTGCCCAGGTCGTACTTGCCGCTGCCGAGCGCGGGCAGGATCGCCTCGAAGGAGGCCACCTCGCGGTGGAGTTTCAGACCGAGCTTGCGGGCCACCGCGTCGGCGAAGTCGACGTCCGCGCCGGACAGGGTCTTGCCGTCCGCCTCGTAGAACGCTCCCGGCGGGGCGCCCGCGGCGCTGGCGATTCTCAGCGTTCCGGCCGATCTGACGTCCGCGGGCAGCAGGGCCGCCGCCGCCTCGTCCTTCCGCACGGCGGAGACCACGTCGTTCTTCGGTGTGTCCTCGGCGGCCTTGCTGCCCGCCTGGGCCGTGGCGGGCTCGCCCGTCCCGCACCCGGCGAGTGCGAGGGTGGCGGCGGTGATCAGGGCGAAGGTGACGGTGTGCCGGGTGCTGGGCATGACGGAGCTGCTCCAGAGGGATCGGGGGCGTGCCGGACGTGTACCGGACGCTGCGGATGGACCTGATGGGTGGGTGCACCGCCACGGGGCGGACGCGCTGGACGTGCCGGGGTATGCCGGCCGGCCCCGCCGGGCACGGCCCGGGGGCAGCGCGGAGCGGAGCGCGGAGGTCGTCAGTGGTGCGAGGGGAGGGGAGGGTGCTCTCGTGCGGGTGAAGTCACGCGGGGAGGAACGCTCACGCTCGAAGACGCGCGAGGGCGCGAGCGTGCGGAGAGGAGCAGGGGGTCAGCTCAACAGGAAGAGGACCACACGCGACCGAAGTCGATGTGGGAGCGGGTGACCAGCCACTGCTGCGAATACATGCGCCCAGTGGAACAGGCATTCGGTGGTCCGTCAACTGCCGCCGGACCGGGGCCCACAGTGTGGACAGGCTTGACAGAGGGGCGCGTACGCCGCTTATCTCATGAGCGGACCGGTGCTGAGGGGCCTGGTCCGCATCGTGCTCGCTGTGAAGCCGCGCCCCGTGTTCGATCCCGCATCCACGGAGCCCCAGCATGTCCGCGAAGACAGAATCCCTCACTCCCGCACCCGCCTCCGGCTTCTCCCCGGACGCGACCTCCGCCGCGGACCCGCCCGATCCCGGGGGCGACGCCGTCCCCCGCATCGTGCCGGTGCGCCGTACGGGCCAGCGCCTGTCCGCCGCCGTCGTCCTCGTCCTCCTCGCCCTCGTCCTCGTCTCCGTGGTCCGTAACAAGGCGTTCCAGTGGGGCGTGGTCGGGGAGTACTTCACCACCGACTCCGTCCTGCGGGGACTCGGACTGACCCTGTGGCTGACCGCCGTCGTCATGGTGCTCGGCTTCGCGCTGGGCGGGCTGCTCGCGGTGATGAGGCTCTCCAGCAACCGCGTTCTGCGAGCGGCGAGTTGGGGGTACGTCTGGCTCTTCCGGTCCACCCCGATCCTGGTCCAGCTGCTGTTCTGGTTCAACATCGGGGCGCTCTACCCGAAGATCCTCGGCGTCGAGACCGTGAACCTCCTCGGCCCGCTCACCGTCGCCGTCGTCGGGCTCACCCTGCACGAGGCCGCGTACGCCGCCGAAGTGGTGCGCGGCGGCATCCTCTCGGTGGAACGAGGCCAGGTGGAGGCGGCGCAGTCGCTGGGTCTCGGCCCCTGGCGCCGGTTCCGCCGGATCGTGCTGCCGCAGGCGATGCGGTCAATCGTCCCGCCGGCCGGGAACATGCTGATCGGCACCCTCAAGGGCACCTCGATCGTCAGCATCATCGCCGTGCAGGACCTGCTCTACTCCGTGCAGCTCGTGTACCACCGCACCTACCAGATCATCCCGTTGCTGCTGGTCGCCACCATCTGGTACGTCGTGGTCACCTCCCTCCTCAGCATCGGCCAGCACTACGTCGAGCGCTACTACGCACGCGGAACGGCGGACGCCCGATGAGCCTCGCACCCACCCTCGTCATCATCGGAGCGGGTCCCCGCGGCACCGGTCTGATCGAGCGCATCGCCGCCAACGCCGCCGAGCTGTACGCGGGCGAGCGGCTCGACATCCACCTCGTGGACCCCCACCCGGCCGGCGGCGGCCGCATCTGGCGACACGACCAGTCACCGCTGCTCTGGATGAACTCGATGGCGCAGGACGTCACCGTCTTCACCGACGACACGGTCCGCCAGGAGGGGCCGGTCCGCCCGGGACCCGCCCTGGACGCCTGGGCGGAGGACGTCCGGGCGGGCCGCATCACCGTCGACGCCGAACCCGCCGTCCTCGCGGAGATCCACGCCCTCGCGGGGCAGGACTTCCCGACCCGCCGGCTCCAGAGCGTCTACCTGCGCTGGTTCTACGAGGAGTCCGCCGCCGCCCTGCCCGCCGGGATCACCGTGCACGAGCACCCCACCCGCGCACTGCGGGTCACCGGTCCGCGCGACGGCCGGCAGCGCGTCTGGCTGGAGGGACGCGCCGAACCGCTCGTCGCCGACCTCGTCGTCCTCACCGTCGGCCACCTGGACGCAGAACTCGACGACGAACAGAAGGAGTTGGCCTCCTTCGCACTCCGCAACGACCTGGTCCACCTGCCGCCCGACTTCACCGCGGACACCGACCTCGACGCGCTGCTCCCCGGCGAGCCCGTCATCGTGCGCGGCTTCGGACTGGCCTTCGTCGACCTGATGGTGCTCCTCACCGAGGGCCGCGGCGGACGGCACGAGGACGGCGTCTACCACCCGTCCGGACGGGAACCCGTGCTGCACGTCGGGTCCCGGCGCGGTGTCCCGTACCACTCGAAGATCGGTTACGGCTGGGAGGGCGAGCGTCCACCGCTGCCCCACCACCTCGGACCCGAGCACATCGGGAAACTCCTCTCCGCACCGGGCCCGTTGGACTTCCGGCGCGACGTCTGGCCGCTCATCGCGCGCGAACTCGCCCACGCCCACTACCACCGGCTCTTCACCGCGCACCCCGAGCGCACCACCACGTCCTGGGAGGAGTTCCGGCGGGACCACGAAGCAGCCGAGCCGGGCAGCCCCGAGCTGGTCGAGCTCGTCGCCCGCTCCGTACCCGACCCGGCCGACCGCCTCGACCTCGACGTGCTCGACCGGCCGCTCCAAGGGCTCACGCTCCCCACCCAGGACGCCCTCCAGGAGACCCTGCGCGACTACATCACCGCGGACCTGGCACGCCGTCATGACTCCGCCCACTCCTCGGACCTCGCCGTCTTCTTCGGACTCCTCTCCGCCTACGTGCAGTTGGTGGCCCTCGGCGACTCCGGAGACAGCTGGCACGGATTCTTCAGCTACCTCGCCTCCGGACCGCCCGGGCCCCGGCTCGAACAGCTGCTCGCGCTCTCCCGTGCCGGAGTCGTCCGCTTCCTCGGCGCCGACATGACCGTCGAGGCCGACGAGAAACAGGGCGTCTTCCGGGCCGGCAGCCCCACCGTCCCCGGTGCGCACGTCGAGGCCCGGGCGCTCGTCGAGGCCCGTCTCCCGTCCCCCTCCCTGCGGCACACCAGCAGCCCCCTCCTGCGCGGCCTGTACGAGGACGGCGCGGCGGTCACCGACAACGGCCTCCTCCAGGTCTCCCCGCGGGACGGCCGGATACAGGACCGCGACGGCGTCGCCCACCCCCGCCGTTTCGCCCTCGGCCCCTTCACCACGGCACGCTCCTCGGGCGCCTTCACCCGGCCGCGCACCGGGGGACCCGCGTTCAGCCAGAACGACGGAGCCGCCCGTGCCGTACTCGCCTTCCTGCACACCCTGGCGGACCACCGGACCTCTGTGAGCCGCCCCGCCCCCGAGGACCGCCCCGCCCCCGCCCCGGCGGACCGACCCGTCCTCGCGACGTGACCCGCCCCGGCGCCCCGACCGCCCCCGAGCCTCCGGACCGCGTCCGCCCGCTACCCCGCGTCCAAGGAGATGCCATGCCGCTCACCACCGAAGCGCCCTCCATGGTCGAGATCCGCTCCCTGCACAAGAGTTTCGGCTCGACCGACGTGCTGCGCGGCATCGACCTCACCGTCCGGCCCGGCGAGGTGACCGTCGTCCTCGGCCCCTCCGGTTCCGGCAAGTCCACCCTGCTGCGCACCATCAACCATCTGGAGAAGGCCGACCGCGGCTGGATCACCGTCGACGGCGAACTCATCGGCTACCGCAGGGACGGCGACAAGCTGTACGAACTGCGGGAGCGCGAGGTGCTGCGCCGCCGCACCCGGATCGGGTTCGTCTTCCAGAGCTTCCACCTCTTCCCGCACCTCACGGTGGTGGAGAACATCATCGAGGCACCCGTCTCCGCCCTGCGGCGCCCCCGGGACGAGGCGATCGCCGCGGCCGGGAAGCTGCTGGAGCGGGTGGGCCTGGCCGACAAGGCGCAGGCGTACCCCCGGCAGCTCTCCGGAGGGCAGCAGCAGCGCGTCGCCATCGCACGGGCCCTCGCGCTGGAGCCGAAACTGCTCCTCTTCGACGAGCCGACCTCCGCGCTCGACCCCGAGCTCGTCGGTGAGGTCCTCGACGTCATCAAGGACCTCGCCGCACAGGGCACCACCATGATCGTGGTCACCCACGAGATCGGCTTCGCCCGGGAGGTGGCCGACACCGTCGTCTTCATGGACGAGGGGCGGATCGTCGAGCAGGGGCCGCCGGACGAGGTGCTCGACCGCCCCACCGAAGCGCGCACCCGCGCCTTCCTCTCCAAGGTCCTGTGAACCGGCGGGCCCCCGCCCGCCTCCTGAGGACCATCGACCACCCCCCGATGTGGAAGGCCCGCATGACCCCCGGCAGACCGCTCCATCTGGCCGCCGAGATCGGTGGCCCGCCCCGCTACGATCCGGACCACTACCTCGGTCTGGCCCGGCTCGCCGAGCGCGGCGCCCTGGACTACGTGACCCTCGGCGACTCCTTCGCCCGGCCCGGGCCCGACGCGCTCTCCGTGCTCGCGCGGATCGCGCCCGCCACCGACCGGATCGGTCTGGTGCCGACCGTCGACACCACCCACACCGAGCCGTTCCACGTCTCGTCCGCCGTCGCCACCCTCGACTGGGTGAGCCGGGGACGGGCCGGCTGGAGGGCCGACGTCTCGACGACCGAGGCGGTGGCGGGACTCTTCGGGCGGCGTACCGCCCGGCCCGCCGAGGAGCTGTGGCACGAGGCGGGTGAGGTCGCCGACGCCGGGGCACGGCTCTGGGACAGCTGGGAGGACGACGCCGAGATCAGGGACACCGCCACCGGCCGGTTCATCGACCGGGACAAGGTGCACCACATCGACTTCGAGGGCGACTCCTTCTCGGTGCGGGGCCCCGCCATCGTGCCGAGACCCCCGCAGGGGCGCCCCGTCACCGTGATCGACGGCACCACCGCGCCCGCGCGGGCGGCCGCGGCACGCCACGCGGACGTCGTGCACATCCGGGCCACCTCGCCCGAGCAGGCCGCCGCCGCCCGCGCGGACGTCCACCGGCTGGCCGCGACGCACGGCCGCGCCGCGCACGAGGTACGCGTGCTGGTCGCACTCGCGGTCGACCTCGGCGACGCCGAGACCGCCCCCGAACCGGGGCTCGCGAGCGGACCGCCGCTGGCCGGCCACGGCACCTACTTCCGGGGCGGGCCGGTGGACCTCGCCGAGCTCGTCTCGGAGTGGTACCGGGCGGGCGCGGCGGACGGGTTCCACCTCACGCCCATCACCCCCGCCCGCGACCTCGAAAGGATCGTCAACGGCACCGTGGCCCTCCTCCAGCACCGCAGCCTCTTCCGCACCTTCCACCCCGGCGGCACCCTCCGCGAGCACCTCGGGCTGGCCCGCCCCGCCAGCCGCTACGCGCTCGCCCGGACGGCGGGGGAGCGGCGATGAGCAGGCACCGGACGATGCATCTGGCCGCCCACTTCCCGGGCGTCAACAGCACCACGGTCTGGTCGGACCCCCGGTCCGGCAGCCAGATCGACTTCGCCTCCTTCGAGTACCTGGCCAGGACCGCCGAGCGCGGCACGTTCGACTTCTTCTTCCTCGCGGAAGGACTCCGGCTGCGCGAGTACGACGGGCGCGTCCACGACCTCGACGTCGTGGGACGGCCGGAGTCCCTCACCGTGCTGAACGCGCTCGCCGCCGTCACCGACCGCCTCGGCCTCGCCGCCACGGTCAACACGACGTTCAACGAGCCGTACGAGCTGGCCCGCCGGCTGGCCACCCTCGACCACCTCAGCGGGGGCCGCGCCGCGTGGAACGTGGTCACGTCCTCGGACGCCTTCACCGGTGAGAACTTCCGCCGGGGCGGATACCTCGACCGCGCCGACCGGTACACCCGGGCCGCCGAATTCGTCGCCGCGGCACGGGAACTGTGGGACTCCTGGACGCCGGACGGGCGGCCCCGGCCGTTCGAGCACCGCGGCCGGCACTTCGACGTCTCCGGCGAGTTCACCGTGCCGCGCTCCCCGCAGGGGCATCCGGTCGTCATCCAGGCCGGAGACTCGGACGAGGGCCGCGAGTTCGCCGCCTCCTCCGCCGACGTGATCTTCACCCGGCACGGCACCCTGGAGGCGGGACGCGCCTTCTACGCGGACGTCAAGGGACGGCTGGCGGCGTACGGACGCCGGCCCGAGGATCTCAAGATCATGCCCGGCGTCACGGTCGTGGTCGGCGACACGGACGCGGAGGCCCAGGAGCGGGCCGCCGCGATCCGCCGCCTCCAGGTCTCGCCGCAGAACGCCATCCTCGCCCTGGAGCAGGTCTGGGGCACCGACCTCTCCGCGTACGACCCCGACGGCCCGTTCCCCACGAGCGACCCGGTGCCGGACTCCGAGTTCGTGCAGGGCCGGGTCCGGGTCGCCGACCCCCTCGCGGTGGCGTCGCGGTGGCGGGCGCTCTCCCGGGAGAAGGGGCTGTCCATCCGGGAGACCGTGATCGAGAGCACCACCCGGCAGTCCTTCGTGGGTGCCCCCGAGACGGTCGCCGCGGAGCTGACCGCCTTCGTCGACGGGCGGGCGGCGGACGGCTTCATCCTGGTCCCGCACCTCACCCCCGGCGGCCTGGACGACTTCGTCGACCGGGTCGTCCCCCTCCTGAGGGAACGCGGTGCGTTCCGGTCCGAGTACACCGGTTCCACCCTGCGCTCACACCTCGGGCTGGCCGAACCCGTAGGGAAAGGTTGACGCATGAGCACGCACGCGCAGCAGGAGTGGCAGAGCTGGCACGAAGGGCGGATCGCCGCGGCGGCGGCGCCCTACGGCCCGCTCGCACTGGCCGGTACCCACTGGCTGGCCGACTACCCGGAAGGGCGAATTCCGGCCGTCCCCGGGGAGTGGCGCGAGGACGGTGACGATCTCGTCCTCAGCGCCGGTGCCGAGGACGGCCCGACCGTCGACGGCAAGCCGCTCACCGGCGACGTACGCCTCCAGCCCGACCTCGGGGCGGTCGAGGACGCCCGGGTCGCCCTCGGCGAACGGCGGTTCGTCGTGCTCCGCCGCGAAGGTCTCTGGGCGGTGCGCGACTTCGATCCCAGGACGCCGGCCCGCCTCGCGTTCCGGTCCATCGGGGCGACCGGGTACGACGGCCGCTGGTCGCTGCCCGGCACCTTCCGGAGGTACGAGGACCGGACGGTCCGGGTGAAGAACGCGGACGGCGTGGAACGCGGTTTCCCACTCGCCGGAGAAGTCGGCTTCGTCGTGGACGGAGCCGCGCACACGCTCCAGGCGGCGGTCGAGCCGGACGGCTCGCTCTGGATCGTTTTCGCCGACGCCACCAGCGGCGACAGCAGCTTCCGGTTCCGCTTCCTGCGCCCTTCCGCCCCGGCCGCCGACGGCTCGGTGACGGTCGACTTCAACCGCTCCCTGCTGCCGCCGTGCGCCTTCGCGGACCACTTCATCTGTCCCTTCCCACCGCCGGGCAACACCCTCCCGATCGCGGTGCCGGCGGGTGAGCGCCGGCGGCTGGACGGCTGAGCGCCGAGACCCCGCGGACCCCTCGCCCCGGCCCCGACGGCCCGCACGCTGCCGGGGCCGGGGCGTCGTTGCGTCCGGCGAGGTTCCGGGCGGCCGAAAGGCGCCCTTGCGCGGTGCGCGGCCGGTCCCAAATACTCCCAACCAGCGCTTGTCAGGAACACGGCATCCGCATAGCGAACACCTGTCGGAAGCCCGAACCTGACCGCGCCTCACGGGTCCGCCACCCCACGGACGGACCCCTGACTCCCCTTGGAGGGACGCGAAGTGAGGATCAAGCGCATCACCCCCCGCAGCACCACCGCCAGACGCAGCAGGGCCGTCGCCGTCGCGGCCGGCCTGGTCGCCGTCGCGGCACTCGCCGTACCCGCGGCCAGCGCCGACTCGGCCGGCACCTACAGCACCGCGCAGCTCACCGCCGCGAGCGACGCCGTCCTCGCCGCCGACATCCCGGGCACCGCCTGGAACGTCGACCCCGCCACCAAGCGCCTCCTCGTCACCGTGGACAGCACGGTCACGCAGGCCGAGATCCAGAAGATCAAGGACACCGCCGGCGACGACGCGGGTGCCCTGCGCATCGAGCGTACGGCCGGCACCTTCAACAAGCTGATCTCGGGCGGCGACGCCATCTACGCGAGCAGCTGGCGCTGCTCGCTCGGCTTCAACGTCCGCAGCGGCAGCACCTACTACTTCCTGACCGCCGGTCACTGCACCGACGGCGCGGGCACCTGGTGGTCCAACTCGGCCCACACCACCGTGCTGGGCACCACCTCGGGCTCCAGCTTCCCGACCAACGACTACGGCCTGGTCACCTACACCAACAGCAGCGTGGCCAAGAGCGGCACCGTGGGCAGCGTGGACATCACCGGCGCGGCCAACGCCACCGTCGGCCAGTCCGTGACCCGCCGCGGTTCCACCACCGGCATCCACAGCGGTACGGTCACCGGCCTCAACGCCACCGTCAACTACGGCGGCGGGGACGTCGTCTACGGCATGATCCGCACCAACGTGTGCGCCGAGGGCGGCGACTCCGGCGGCCCGCTCTACTCCGGCACCCTGGCGATCGGTCTCACCTCGGGCGGCAGCGGCAACTGCAGCTCCGGCGGGACGACCTTCTTCCAGCCCGTCACCGAAGCACTGAGCGCCTACGGGGTCAGCGTCTTCTGATCCCAGCGTCCGTCCGATCCCACCGGTCCACCGCTGCCCGCGGGTGTTCCCCCGCCCCGCGTGCCGCGGTGGTACCACGGAATTGGCACACGGCGCAGTCCGGCGGCCCAGCCCGTCGCGTCGAGCCCCCGTTCGCCCCGGACGGGGGCTCCCGCACGCCCCCCGCTCCCTGAGATGATGGCCGCGAGGTCGGACACGAAGGAGCGACGGGGCGGACGCGCAGTCCGTGCGGAGGGACGACCTCCGGCCCCGCAGACACCCAGGGGGTTCCAGGCCCGTGCATCGCATCGGAGTGACCGGACACCGTTCCATTCCCCCGGCGGCCTACGCCCACGTCCACGACGGCCTGTGCGAGGCGCTGAGCGCGACCGGGGACTCGCCGGAGGCCCTCTCCTCCCTCGCCGTGGGGGCGGACCAGCTCTTCGCCCGGCTGGCGCTCGCGCGGGGAGCGCGGCTGACGGCGGTCATCCCCAGCGACGACTACGAGAAGTGCTTCGACGACGAGGCCGACCTCGCGCGCTACCGCGAGCTGAAGTCCCTCGCCACACGGGAGTTCCGGCTGGACTTCCGGCACTCCACGGACGAGGCCTACTACGCGGCGGGCACCTGGATCGCCGACCACTGCGACCGCCTCGTCGCGGTCTGGGACGGCCTCCCGGCCCGCGGCCTGGGCGGCACCGGCGACATCGTCGCCTACGCCCGCACCCTCGGCCGCCCGGTCACGGTGATCTGGCGCGACGGGGTGCGCCGCGACTGAGGGACGTCGTGCCGGAACCCAGCGGGCCGGCCCCGCGTCACATGCGGTGCCGCACCAGCCAGTCGGTGTGCTCGGGGGAGACGATCCGCTCGGTCTCGTAGACCGCCACCGGCCACTGCCGCTCGGTGAGCGTCGTCTCCATCGCCGCCTGCATCGACTCCAGGTCCTTCTCGACCAGCGAGTGCGCCGAGATCAGCGGGTGGTGGCGGCGCATCTCGTTCCAGGCCAGGCACGCCGCGGCCGCGGCCGACAGCACTCCGGTCAGCCCGAAGGACCGGGCTGTGCCGAAGGTCTGCAGCAGGCTGAGGGCGAGCGCCGGAACCGTGAGCGCCGCCACCGTGCTCGACCACACCAGCGCACCCCGCCGGGAGACCAACTGCCGCCGCCGGTACCAGCGGCGCTGCTCGATGAGCCGGTCCCGGACGTACGTCTCCTTGCGCACGGTGAACGCCTTGTCCCGCAGGGTCCGCATGGAGTCGGTGATCAACCCCGCGTCCGGACCGTCCAGACCGTCGCGGGGATCGTCCCAGCCGACCTTCCGCAGCTCCTGGAGGCCTTCCTCCAGCCGACTGGCGAAGACCGCCTCGGGATGCTGCGTGGTGGTGTCGAAGGGGGAGCCGTGCACGGCGTAGCGCCAGCAGTTCGACTTGATGAACTCGGCTGCCGAGCGGTTGAGTTGCCAGTGCGACTTCGCTTTGCGGTGCGAGGCGAGGAAGGTCGCGACCAGGGCGCCCGCGTATGCCGAAGCCGCCAGCAGGTCGAGGAGTTGCAACGAGTCCCCGACCTCCACGCTCCACGGCAGCGCGGCCGGCACCGTCCCGAGGACGAGGAGCACCAACTGGGCGCGGGTCGTGTTGGTGGCCTCCCGCTGCCGGGCGACCGCGATGGCGTCGGTGCGGTGGAAGAGTTCCGGCAAGTCTTCGGTGCGGAAAACCATGGACCGGAGCGGTCCGGGAATCGCCATCTTCTGCCCCCGCCTGCCGTGGTGTAGGTCGTCGGATCCCCTCGTGGCGAGGTTCTCGCCCGCGAACGGCGGGATGCCTGTCGCGCCCCCCGTTCCGGTGGATCCGCGCGCGTACGACCGGGTCAACGAGAGTAGGGGGCCGCCCGGTGGGCCTGCAACGGCGGCTTTCGGCCGGGGGAGGCCCCGTGGGAGCCGTGGGTCGTGTGGTGCGCACATCGAAGCGCGTATACCTCAACTCATATGCAAAACAGCTCTGTTGCAGCAGAATGCTGCCCGGCGCAGAAAGCACCGCGGGGGGTCGGAGTGAGCGGAAGAGAGCCGGGGGGAGACCCCTTCGGCCACGGGGTCCAGCGCAGGGTGCGCCGCAGCCGCCTGCTGTTCGTCACTCCTCTGGTACTCCTGGGCGTGCTGAGCACCCTGCTCGTCTGGGAGACCGTCCGGGCCAATGTGTCCGCCGGAACCGGGGAGGCATGGCCCTGGCGGCTCCAGTTGCTCGACGGCGACGTTCTGGGCAGCTTGCTGGCCGTCGCCCTGGGGGCGGTCCTGGCCCGGGCCCAGTACGCCCGCTCGACCCGGCCGCATCTCGGCTCCCGGTGCGTCTGGAGCAAGGGCCTGCTCAAGGGCGACGCCACGGCGTGGCGGGTCGGGCTCTTCAACGGAGGCCTTCACGTCGCCACGGTCGAGCGGTGCGACTACCGGGTGGTCCTGGCCGGTGAGGAGGGCGCCGCGGACCGGAGCTGGGTGAGTGCCGGTGAGGCGGTGCGGCGCTTGACCGGAGCCGGTCTCGTCTTGGCGGAGGACTTCCAGTTCGTCGAGTTCGGTGCGGGCTTCCCGCTCGTCGGGGGCGCCGGCTACGAGACGCTCCTCGTCGGCGCCTTCTCCCTGCGCTTCGTCGGGGAGGTCGAGGAGCTCTCCGTCCGCTTCCGGGTGGGCGACGTCGTGGGGGACAGCCACGAGCGGGTCGTCGACTGCGTACGGAACGCCCGTGCGGGGCTTCATGCGCCCCTCGACTGAACTACGCCGAGCGGGTGGACGCGCGGTTGCGTCCGCGGCCGGTCCGTGCATCGCCCCTGTGCGGCTCGTGCGCTGGTGGAGCCCCGGCACCATTCTCTCTTTTTCGGTCCGGTTAATTGTGTGAGCGCGGCCGGGCGCCTACCGATCACCCGCGCGGATGAATTCGACTGTGGTTTCGCGTGCATTAACCTTTGACGCGCCGCGTGCGAATCGATGCCGGAAGAGAGTAAAGTCGTCACGCCGGGCTGCATCGCCGCAGGCGGCGTTCAACTGACTGTACGTCACCAAGCCCTCAAGGATGGCCGTGAAGATCAACGCCACAACCCCTTCCTTCGCTGCTGCGAAGAAGCCTCGTACGCCTCTCGTCGAGATCGACGCGCGAGGTGCCGAGGCGTCCAGGAAGCTCGATCGGGTATTCGGTTTTTCCGCAGGGCGGGCCACACGGACTTCGACTTTCAGTTCGGCGCTCTGAGTATTCCCGCAGGCTCTCGGCCGCCCCTGCGGGGTGGCTAAACTGACGGAATGACAGGACCCCTGGTCCCCTTCCGTGAGATCGTTCTGAAGATCCACAGCAGGTGCGATCTCGCATGCGATCACTGCTACATCTATGAACACGCCGACCAGAGCTGGCGCACGAGGCCGAAGACAATCTCTGACGAGGCCGTTTCATGGACTGCCCGACGCTTGGCCGAGCATGCCGCCACGCATGGTCTCCCCTCTGTCTCAGTGATCCTGCACGGGGGGGAGCCGCTCCTGGCGGGGCCCGCGCGTCTGCGCACGATCTGCGAGGAGCTCGGATCCGCCCTGAAGGGCATCGCCGCGCTGGATCTGCGGATCCACACCAACGGCGTCCAGCTCAGTCCCCGGTACCTCGACCTCTTCGACGAGTTCCACGTCAGGGTCGGCATCTCGCTCGACGGTGACCGTACGGCGAACGACCGACACCGTCGGTACGCCGACGGGCGTACGAGCCACCCCCTGGTGCTCAAGGCCGTCGAGCTCCTCCGGCAGGACCGGTACCGCCACCTCGACCTCGGGCTGCTCTGCACCGTGGACGTGCGCAACGACCCCGAGGCCGTCTTCGACGCCCTCGCGGAACTCGAACCGCCCATGATCGACTTCTTGCTGCCGCACGCCACCTGGGACACGCCCCCGCCGAGACCGGACGGTTCGGCGACCGCGTACGCCGACTGGCTTCTGGCGGTCTTCGACCGCTGGCAGGACCGGGGGCGGGCGGTGCCGGTCCGGTTCTTCTCCTCCATCCTCTCCAGCCTCGGTGGCGGACCCAGCCTGACGGAATCGCTCGGGCTCGCTCCCACGGACCTCGTCGTCGTCGAGACGGACGGGAAGCTGGAGCAGGTCGATTCGCTCAAGAGCGCGTACGAGGGGGCGGCGGCCACGGGGTTCGACGTCTTCACCCACTCCTTCGACGAGGTGGCGGCCCATCCGGGGGTCCGGGCGCGTCAGCTCGGCCTGGCCGGCGTCAGCGAGGAGTGCCGCGGATGTCCCGTGGTGCGTTCGTGCGGCGGAGGCCTCTACACGCACCGTTACCGCTCCTCCAACGAGTTCGACAATCCGTCCGTGTACTGTGCCGACCTCGAAGCGCTGGTGCGCGGCATCGAGGAGCGCGCCGCGCCGGCCCTGGTCTCTCCCGCGCTGTCGGGCCCGGCCGGGCTGGTGGCCGAGCAGCACGAGCTGACACGGACCCTGCTGGCCGGCCTCCACACCCTGCTCGACGGCCGCGCGGGCGAACCGTGGCTGCGGGCCTGGGAGGCGGTGGGTGCCCTGGAAGCCTCCGAGGAAGGGGCCGCGGGCCTCGATCACGTCCTCGCCCACCCCTATGCCCGCGCTTGGCTCCAGAGGACCGCGGAGGGTTTTCGCCACGACCCGGACCGGGCCGCCTCGGACGCGCTGCTGCTCACGTCGTACGTGGCCGCCGGGACGCTGCGGGCCGGTCTCCCGGACGCGGTGCCGGTGCGGTACCGGAACGGCAGGCTGTTCCTGCCCACGCTCGGTGAACTCACGGTCGACGGGGCGGGGGAGCACGGGACGGTGGTGGTACGGGGCGTTCCGGAGGGCTTCGCGGTGGAGCACGAGGACGGACGGGTGCTGCGCGTGGACCTCCAGGATCCGGACACCGCGAGCTGGCGCGGGGTGCGCCGTCTGACGGCGGACGGAGTGCCCGGCTGGGCCGTCGACGATCTCGATCCGTACCGGGACTGCCACGCGTCTCCCGCGGCGGAGCGGCTGGAGCCGGAGGCGGCCGAGGACTTCGGCCGCGCGCTCGCTCGCGCCTGGCGTCTGGTCGAGGCCATGGCGCCCGAGGTGGCCGGGGCCATGGCGACCGCGGTGACCACCGTCACTCCCCTCGCCGCCGGCTCGGCCTCCGAGCGGCCGCGCGGCCTCGGCGCCCTGGGAATTCCGGTGACCGCCACCGACCGGGAACGGGCGGTCGAGTTGGTGCGGACATTCCGCAGGAGTGAAGTGCGGGGCCTGTGTGATGTCACGGACCTGTACGCGGCGGACGGGGAATGGGAGTATCTGTCGCCCTGGGACGGAGAGGCTGTTCCGTTCTCCCGCCTGCTGGCTGAAACTCATGAGCGAGTGGGTCTCGGAGTGTTCGATCCGGAACTCCTCTCCGGGGTACGGGAGGCGCTCGGCATGATGGAGGGATCGGCCGAGCCGACCGTTCACGGGAAACGCCTGCTGGACGTAGTCCGGAAGGAGTTCAGTGGTGCTCAGGGGGCAGCTATGCGCGCCAGTTCCCCGGGCCCGGGAAAAGATGACTGAAAAATGGTGGTGAATGACCGAAGAGCACGGGGATGGAGTGGCTGCAGCTCAGGAATGATGAATTCGCTCGCATTCACTCCGCAGCATCGGATGTGGGTGCTCACACAGGACGGGGGTCGTGTGCACGCATGATGCAACAGCGAGCGTCGGACCATCGGCCGTACTTCTTCCTCAGTTACGCGCACACACCGGGGTACGGCGGTGGAACGGACCCCGATATGTGGGTCGAGCGCCTTTTCCAGGATCTCTGCGGCCACGTGATGGCCCTGACCGATCTCCCCGCGGGCACACCCGCCGGGTTCATGGACCGTGAGATACGCTCCGGCGAGGGCTGGTCGGAACGGCTCGGCGGAGTGCTCGCCACCTGCCGGGTCTTCGTACCGCTGTTCTCGCCGCGCTACTTCGCCAGCGAGATGTGCGGGAAGGAGTGGTACGCCTTCGAGCAGCGGGCGATCCACCACCGCGCCCGCTCCAACCAACCCGCCGAGGCGATCGTCCCGGCGCTCTGGGTGCCGGTGCCGCCCAGCCAGTTACCGGGATCCGCCGAACGACTCCAGTTCAACCACCGGGACTTCGGGGAACGGTACGTCAGTGACGGGCTCTACGGCCTGATCAAGCTCCGGCTCTTCGCCCAGGAATACGAACGGGCCGTCTACGAACTGGCCAAGCGCATCGTCAGCGTCGCCGACACCGTGGCGATCGACACCGGACGCCCCGTCGACTACCGCCTCGCCCCCAGTGCCTTCGGGTCCCGCAGCAGCGGCGCGGGGGCGCCGAAACCGATGCGGATCACCGTCGCCGCGCCCACCCGCCACGATCTCCCGCACGGGCGCGACAGGGCCTACTACGGCGACAACCCGCAGGACTGGAACCCCTACCATCCGGCGGCAGCCCGCCCCCTGGCCTACGTGGCCGAGGAGCTCGTCCGCTCGCTCAACTACCAGGCCGTGATCAGCTCGTTCGACGAGGAGCCCGGGCAGGCCGGGGAGAAGGGAACGCCCCTCACGCCGGAGATCCTCATCCTCGACCGATGGGCGCTCCAGGACGAGGACCGCCGTCGAAGACTCGCCGCCTTCGACACGCAGAACAGGCCCTGGGTGACGCTGGTCGTGCCGTGGAACCGGGACGACCCCGAGAGCACGGCCGCCGAGGCGGAGCTCACCGCGATCCTCGAACAGACCATGCCCGTCAAGATGAGCCAGGGGCGCGCCTTCTGCCGCGTCGCCGCCAAAGGAGTGCCCAGCATGGAGGCGTTCGGCCAGATCCTGCCGCAGGTCGTCGAAGTGGCCGCGCAGCAATACCTGCGCAACGCGACCGCCTACCCGCCCGGCACGGGCGGCGGACACAGTGAACGCACCCGACTGATGGGGCCCATGGGCAACACGCAGTTCATACCCGACACGCTCGACCCCGGGACGCAAGCGGAGGACGTATGACAGCCGGTCGTGACGGGCGGATCGTCACTTTCTACTCGTACAAGGGGGGCACGGGGCGCACCATGGCCCTGGCCAACACCGCCTGGATCCTGGCCGCCAACGGCAAGCGGGTGCTGGCCGTCGACTGGGACCTGGAGGCACCGGGCCTGCACCGGTTCTTCCACCCCTTCCTCGACCCCTCGACCCTCGGCGCCACCACCGGTGTCATCGACCTCATCACCGACTACGCCTGGGCCGCCACCAACCCCGTGCAGCGCCCCGACGACTGGCACCGCGACTACGCGCGCATCCAGCAGCACGCCGTCTCCCTGACACCGGAGACGCTCGGCTGGGAGTTCCCCCGGGGAGGCACCCTCGACTTCGTCTCCGCCGGGCGCCAGAACCGTGAGTACTCCGCAGCCGTCTCCACGTTCGACTGGGACAACTTCTACGACCGGCTCGGTGGCGGGAACTTCTTCGACGCCCTGCGCGACGACATGAAGGCCAACTACGACTACGTCCTCATCGACAGCCGTACCGGCCTCAGTGACATCGCCGACATCTGCACCGTCCACCTCCCCGACGTGCTGGTGGACTGCTTCACCCTCAGCGACCAGTCCATCGACGGTGCCGCCTCGGTGGCCCGCCAGATAGCCGAGCGCTACACCGGCCGGCCGATCGCCATCTACCCCGTGCCGATGCGCATCGACGAGGGGGAGAAGGAGAAGGCCGACGCGGGACGGGCGCTCGCCCGCTTCAAGTTCGACCGGTTGCCGCGCAACCTGTCCGGTGACGAACTCACCGCCTACTGGGGCGCGGTGGAGATTCCGTACCGGCCCTACTACGCGTACGAGGAGACACTCGCGACCTTCGGCGACGAGGCCGGCCTCTCCAACTCGCTGCTCTCCGCCTTCGAACGGCTCGTGACGGTCGTCACCGAGCAGGAGGTCACCGCCATGCCGCCGGTCGCGGAGGACGTCCGGTTGCGCATCCGCGACGCCTTCACCCGGCGCAGGCCCGCTCTCCCCGCCGACATCTTCCTCAACTACGTCGCCGAGAACCGGATGTGGGCGGACTGGATCGAGTCCGTCCTCACCCGGGCCGGCTTCCGCGTCGTGCCGCGCGACGTCTCCACCGAGCGCGAGGACCGGGAACCGGCCGCCACCCTGCCGGAGACCGCCGCCCGCACCGTGGTGCTGCTCTCCAGCGCCTACCTCAAATCCCAGCGCGCCACCGACCTGTGGCAGCGGGCCACCACCGAGGACCAGGGCGGCGGCCGGCGCCAGATCCTGTTCCGCGTCGGAGACGTCCGGCTCTCCTCCTCCTACATCGACCGCAACCCGGTGGACCTCTTCCGGCTCGACGAGGTCCACGCCGTGGCCGCCCTGCTGCGCGCGCTGGACCGCCCGGCGCAGCTCGTGGACGGGACGGCCCCCGGCCCGCGCTTCCCCGGTACGGTCCCGAAGATCTGGAACGCGCCCCCGCGCAACTCCGGCTTCACCGGCCGGTCCCTGGTGCTGGAGCGCATGCGCGACCAACTCGGCGGCGGACTGGCCGTGGTGCTGCCCCAGCCGCAGACCCTCTACGGCCTCGGCGGCGTCGGCAAGACCCAGGTGGCGCTGGAGTACGTGCACCGCTTCATGGCCGACTACGACCTGGTGTGGTGGATCTCCGCCGAGCAGACCGACGACGTGGTCGCCGGTCTCGCGGAGCTCGCCGCCCGGCTCGGCGCGCAGGGCGGTGACGACATGGCGGCGGCGTCCATGGAGGCGATCGACCTGCTGCGGCGCGGGGTGCCCTCGGACCGGTGGTTGCTGGTCTTCGACAACGCGGACGACCCGGAACGGATCAGGCGCTACTTCCCGCAGGGCGGCTCCGGGCACATCCTCGTGACGTCGCGGAACCAGACCTGGTCCCAGCACGGCGACGCGCTGCCCGTCGACGTCTTCCTGCGGGAGGAGTCCATCGAACACCTCCGGCGCCGGGCCCCCGGTCTCAGCGACGATGACGCCGCGCGGGTGGCCACGGCCGTCGGCGACCTGCCGCTCGCCGTCGAACAGGCCGCGGCCTGGATCGCGGAGACGGCGACCCCCGTCGACACCTACCTCGACCAGCTCGCGGACCAGGCCGCCCAGGTGCTCTCCCTCAACCAGCCCGCCGGCTACCCGGAACCCGTCGCCGCCACCTGGAACGTCTCCATCCAGCGGCTCAGGGAACGGTCCCCCGCGGCGGTGCGCCTGCTCCAGCTCTGCGCCTTCTTCGCCCCCGAGCCGATCAACGCGAACCTGCTCTACAGCAAGGAGATGATCGAGGCGCTCAAGCCGTACGACTCCTCCCTCCAGGAGAAGCTCGTCCTCGGCAGGGTCATCCGGGAGATCGGCCGCTTCGCGCTCGCCAAGGTCGACCAGGTCTCCAACTCGATCCAGGTGCACCGGCTGGTGCAGGCCGTCATCAAGGCGCAGCTCAGCGAGGAGGAGCAGCGCGAGGCCCGGCACGTGGTCCACCGCGTCCTGGCGGGCGCCCGGCCGGACGACGACGAGCCGATCGACAACCCGGAGAACTGGGCGCGGTTCGCCACCATCTGGCCGCACCTGGGCCCGTCCGGGGCGCGCCACTGCGGGGAGCCGGAGACCCGCAGGCTGCTGATCGACCGTGTCCGCTACCTCTGGAAGCGCGGCGACGTCCGCACGGCGGGCGCACTGAGCGCCGAACTCCGTTCCACCTGGGCACAGTCGCTGGGGAAGGACGACATCCAGTACCTCTACCTCTGCTTCCACGTCTCCAACATCCTGCGCACCAGAGGGCGTTACGTGGAGGCGAAGGAGCTCGACGAGATCACGCTCCAGCGGCAGCGCGACATCCTGGGGCCGGAGCACCCGCACACCTACATGACGACCAGCAGCCTGGGGACCGACCTCGGCATGCTCGGCGAGTACGGCCGGGCGATCGAGCTGGCCACCGAGGCCCGGGACGGCTTCAGCCAGATCTTCCACGACGCACACCCCCGTACGCTCGCGGCGGCCAACAACCTCGCGCTCAACCTGCGGCTGATCGGGCAGTACTCCCGGGCCCGGGAGATCGACCAGGAGGTGTACGACCGGCGCAGCGAAGTACTCGGTCCGGAGCACCCCTACAGCCTCCAGTCGGGGCAGAACCTGGCGCGCGACCTCCGGGACGTGGGCCGGTACGAGGACTCGGTCGCCCTTCTGAGCCGCGTCTACGACAGCCTCAAGCGGACTCTCGGCCCCTCCTTCCCCGGGACGCTCTCCGCCGCCAAGGCGCTCGCGGTGGCGCTGCGGAGGGCGGGGCAGCTGGAGGACGCCCGCCGGCTGACGCTGGCCACCCGTGCCAGGTACCGGGCGAAGTACACCTCGGCCAACCCGGAGTCGCTCGCCTGCGACCTGAACCTGGCGGCCGACTTCTACGCGATCGGTGAAGCGGGCCAGGCGAGGGAGACGGCGAGCGAGGTGGTCGAGCAGTACCTGCTGGTGCCGGGGGAGAAGCACCCGTACACCCTGGCCGCGCAGAACAACCTCGCGGTCTACCAGCTCGGTTCGGGAGGCGCGGAGGAGTCGGCCAGGACGCTGCGGCGGGTCGTCGACCTGATGCGGGAGCTCTTCGGGCGGGATCACCCGCACACCCTCTTCTGCGTGATGAACCTCGCCAACGCCACCGCGGCGCTCGGGGATCCGGAGCTGGTGCTGGAGACGGAGCAGCTCGTCGCCGGGCAGCTCAGTCAGGCTCTCGGGGCGCAGCACCCGGAGACGCTCGCCATGGTGGGGAACATGGCGGTGACGCTGGACGAGCTCGGCCGTCGCGACGAGGCCCAGCAGCTGCGGACGAGGATCGTCACCGAGCTGGCACGCCAGCTCGGTGACGACCATCCGATGACGCGGATAGCGCGTGACGAGCGGAGGTTCGAGCGGGAGCTGGAGCCCATCCAGGTGTGAGCGCGAGGAAGGGGGCCGCCGGTCCGGCGGCCCCCTTCCGTACGGCCGGACGGCCGTCCCGGCGAGCGTCAGTTCACCGAGCCCACCTCCACCGCGCGGTCGTCCAGGAGCCAGCTCAGTACACGCGGGAGCACCGACAGGGCGTCGAAGTGCGCCGCTCCCGGTTCCAGCACCGTCGTCGCGCCGGGAATCCGGTCGCCCAGCCAACGGGAGTGGCCGACGGGTGAGAAGACGTCCTTCTCGCCGTGCCAGAGCATCACCGGGCAGGTGATGTCGGCCGGGTCGAAGCCCCAGGGCCGGCTGAACGCCAGGGCGTCGTCGATCCAGCCGTACGCCGAAGTCCGCAGGCCCTCGCTGTAGTTGCGCAGCAGCATCGAGCGGATGCCCGCGTCGTTCACCACCACCCGGTCGGAGTCGGTGAGTTCGCGGCGCAGGTCGTCCAGGAGCCTGACCGGGTCGACCCGGATCTCGGCGGAGCGGACGATGAAGGACGCCGTGAGGCTGTCCGGGTCGGCCGCCGCCGTGGAGTACGCCAGCACGTTGGAGGCGGCCATCCCGTCGAACCAGTCGAGCCCGGGGGCGTCCCAGGGAGCCAGGGTCACCAGGGCGGCCGCCCGGGTCACCCGGTCGGGCATCAGCGCCGCGCAGGCCAGCGCGTGCGGTGCGCCGCCGGAGCGGCCCACCACGGCGAACCGCTCCAGGCCGAGGGCGTCGGCGATGGCCCGTACGTCCTCCACCACATCGCTCACCCGGCGGCCCGGGTGCCGGTCGGACTCGCCGTAGCCGGGGCGGTCGTAGGTGATGAGCTGGGTCTGGCGCTGGTACATGACCATGCCGCGCGGAGCCGGTCCGAGCCTGCTGCCCGGGGTTCCGTGCAGCAGGAAGACGGGTCTTCCGCGCAGATCCCCCTGTCGTTCCACGATCAGGTGACGTCCGTCCGCCACGCGCACCCGATTGCCCACCCGTACCTCCTCAGGTCCCCCGGCCGGCCCGGGCAGGGGGTGCCCGGTGCGTGCCGCCTTTTCGATGATGAACCATCAAAGGCGTTGTGTGCACTACCTGTTGGGGGTGAAGCGGGGTCACACGGTGTGCGCGCCCCCTGGTGGGGTGCCCGGGGCTTCGGGTGTGCCGCTGCCGGGCGCCGGGCGTGACGCGACAGGGCTCCCGTCCGGCCCGTGCCGCAGGGAGAGGAGCATGGTCAGGGCCGTACCACCCACCGCCCACGCGGAGAGGACCAGCAGGGAGCCGGTGACCGCGTTGCCCCGGAAGTAGGCGATCGAGCGGGCGACCCAGGTGCCCGCGCCCGGGGGCAGGGCCGGGCCGATCGCCCGCCAGAAGTCCGGCAGCATCGGCAGCGGGAAGGCACCGCCCGCGCTCGGGTTGCCCGCGATCACGATGACGAGGACGGCCAGTCCGATGCCGACGATGCCGGTCAGCGCCTGCAGGGCGAGGGTGATCATGCCGGTGGCGAAGACGACCAGCGCGCCCAGCCCCGCCAGTCCCCACAGGCTTCCGGGCAGCGCGCCGAGGACGGGGCCGACGATGATCGCGCCGCCGATGCCGCCCAGCACCGAGTAGACCGCCATGACCAGGGTGCGGATGAGTGCGCGCTGCGGATTGGCGGGCCGGGACCCCGCGCTGATCGCGAGGATCGACGCGCAGAGGTACCCGCCCACGCACCAGCCGACGACCAGGTAGAACGACGAGAGCCCGTCGAAGTCGTCCGAGGAGGCCGGAGCCACGTCCACGGCCCGTACGGTGCGCTGCTGCTGGGCCATGAAGCCGGTGGTGATCTTCTCCAGGGAGGTGGCGAGCGCGGAACCTCCGCCGGAGGCGACGAGCACGGTGTCGGTCGTACCGGAGGGGCTCACCACCAGGGCGCCGTCGATCTCGCGGTTCATGATCTGCCGGCGGGCCTCGGCGGCGTCGTCGAGGGCGCGCGGGTCCAGCGGGCCGCCCGGAAGCTCGTCCAGTCCGGTGATCAGCTGCTGGGACACCTGCGGCGGAGCCACGACTCCGAAGGGGACGTCGGTCGCCTTCGGCTTGTGCAGGGCACCCACGTAGGAGGCGATGAAGAGCAGTTGCAGGACCAGCACGCCGAGGACGAGCAGAGCGGCGCGGGGAGTGACGGCTCGTTTGGCCTCGCCGGCGAAGTTCATGCCTCCACGCTCGGGGCGGCCGGCGCATCGCGCAGTCAGGGCGGGCCGAATGGCGCAAGGGGTGGGTGGATCACGCGGCGGGCGGCCGGGAGTGCGGCCGGGGCCGGGGCCGGAGCGAGGCTCGCGGGCCGTACGGCCCCGGCGCCGAAGCGGCGGCGGGCCCGGTCCGCGGCTGCTTCGGCGGCGCGGGACCGGTCGTCGACGGGGTCCAGCGAGAGCTGGCGCGGGGCGTCCTCGGCGGGTGAGAGCCCGTCCGCGCGCAGCGTGTAGGCGCGTACCCGCGCGCGCTGCAGGCCGAGCGCGTCCAGCAGACCCAGGGCCGTGGCGGCGAGGAGCGGGGAGTGGCCGGTGGGTTCGGGGGAGGTACGGGTCCGGGTACTGGACGTCCGGTCGGCGTACCGCACGGTGAGGGTGAGGCGGCCGGCGACCTGCCGACCGGCACGCAGCCGCCGGCCGATGCGCTCGGCGAGCCCCAGGACGGCGCGGTGGTGCTGGTCGGGATCGAGGCAGTCCCGGTCGAGCACCCGGTCGACCGACAGATGGGCGGCCGGTTCCCGCGGGACGACCGGACGGGGATCGCGGCCGTGCGCGCGTTCGGCGAGCAGCCGGGCGGGACCGGCGCCGAGCAGGCGCTGGAGGGTCAGCGGGGGCAGGTCGGCGACCTGGCCGATGGTGTGGACGCCGTGCCGCCCGAGCGTGGTCGCCGTGGCGCGGCCGATGCCGGGCAGTGCGGCGACCGGGCGGGGGCGCAGCCACGCCTCCGGCCGGTCCCCGGGGACCTCGGTGATGCGCCCCGGTCCGGACGCGTCGGCCGCCATGGCGGCCAGCATGCGGTTGCCCGCGAGCCCCGCGCCGCACTCGATCCCGTACAGGGCGAGCAGCCGGATCATGACCAGGTGGACCAGGTCGTACGCGTCCACGCCGAAGTAGCGCAGCGCCGAGGTGAGGTCCAGCTGGACGGCGTCGGGCGGTACCGCCTGGACGTGCGGGGTGATGCCGGACATCAGCTCGACGACGTCGGCGTACCGCCCCTCGTCCACGACGGTGTGCAGACGCAGGTGGGCGATGTGGCGGCGGCCCGTCCGAGAGTTCGTCACCCCGCGCTCCCCGGACTGGTGTGGCCGAGCTTGCGCAGATCGGCGGAGCGGCTGCCGGCCGGCTGGAGGTCGGCGTACGGGTGCAGCCGGGCGCCCGAGGTGCCGTTGGCGAGGGTGCGCCCCGGCTGCGCGGGCGTCGGGTGCGGGCGCTCGCCGCCCAGGAGCGCGAGGGCGGCGGCGGGACCCTCGTCCCGGCGGGCCGCCGCGATCCGGTCCAGGTCCCAGGCCATGGTGCCGACCACGGAACGCCGTGAGCCGCGGACCTGCACGGTGCCGCGCACCAGCAGCAGCCCGCTGTGGAAGACGGTGTGCGCGCACGCCGGGTGGGAGTCCTCGAAGAAGACCAGGTCGACCATGCCCGAACCGTCCTCCAGGGTGACGAAGATGATGCGCTTGCCGCTGGCGATCGGCGGGGTCTGCGTGGAGGCCCGTACGCCGGCGACGAGGACCTGCTGCCCCTCGCGCACGTCGGCGAGGTGGGTGGCGTCCGTGGCGCCGATCTCCCGCAACAGCCGGTGGTGGTGCTCCATCAGGTGCCGGGACACGTCGATGCCCAGTGTGTTCAGCTCGGCGTCCAGCGCCTCGCGGCCGCTCATCTCCGGCAGGCCGCTCGGCTCCGCCCCGTCCGCCGCCCCCGTGTGGAGAGCGAGCTGCCCGTCACCGGCGGAGCGGGTACGGGACTGCCGGTGCAGTTCCGCGATGTGCAGCAGCAGGTCCCGCCGGGTCAGGCGGCCGTCGCCGAGCCCGTCGAACGCGCCGATCTCGGCCAGGCGTTCGGCCAGCGGCCGGCTGGGGCGGGCCCGCTGCCAGAAGTCCGACAGCGAGTCGTAGGGCCGGCCGGCCTCGATCCGGGCGCTCTCCTCCTCGGTGATGCCGCGTACCGAGGAGAGCGCGAGCCGCACCCCCCACCGCTCGTCGTCGGTCCGCTCGACCCCGTACCCGGTACCGGAACGGTTGACGTCCACGGGCAGGACGGGCACACCCCGGCGGCGGGCGTCGGCGACGATGACGCGCCGGGGCCACATCCCGGGGTCGTGTTCGAGCAGCCCGGCGAGGAGGAACGCCGGGAAGTGCGCCTTCAGCCAGGCGCTCTGCAAGGCGGGCACGGCGAAGGCCACCGCGTGCGCGCGGCAGAAACCGTAGGCGCCGAACGCCTCCACCGTCGCCCACACCTTCGCGCGGACCTCGGGGTCGTACCCCCGGGCCGACGCGAGGTCGTGGAACCACTTCCTGATGGCGGGCAGCCGCTCCCTCTCCCCGAGCGCCCGGCGGGCCACCTCGGCCATCGCCCGGTCGCAGCCGGTCATCACGGACAGGGTCTCGATGATCTGCTCGTGCCAGATGGTCACGCCGTAGGTGTCGCGGAGCACCGGTTCGAGGTCCGGGTGGGCGTAGGCGGGGGCCTTGCCGTGCCGTGCGGCGACGTACCGCTCGGGCATGCCGCCGGCGACCGGCCCGGGACGGAAGAGGCTGATGTCGGCGATGACGTCCTGCGGGTTGCGGGGCTGGAGACGGGAGAGCAGGTCCTGCTGGCCGGGCGACTCGAGCTGGAAGAGCCCGATCGTCTCGCTCTGCTGGATGAGTTTGAACGCGAAGACGTCGTCGAGCGGTACCTGCCCGGGGTCGTCCAGGACGATCCGGTCGCCGGTGGCGCGCTCGATCTCGTCGACGGCGTGGGCCATCGCGGACTGCATCCGGACCCCGAGCACGTCGAGCTTGATGTTGCCCAGCGCCTCGACCTCCTCCTTCGCGGCCATGGCCATGGGGTAGTCGCCCTGCGGAGTGGGCTGCACCGGCAGCCGGTCCAGCAGGGTCGCGTCGCTGATGATCACGCCGCACGGGTGCATGGCCATCCCGTGCACCAGGGAGTCGAGCCCTTCGGCGAGCTCCCACAGGGGCCCGTACCGCTTCGCCTCCGACGCCAGCCCGCGCAGCTCCGGCAGCTCCGCGAGGGCGCTGGTGATGTCCGAGGCCCGCAGGTGCGGGAAGCTCTTGGCGACCCGGTCGACCTCGTCCGGCGCGATGCCCAGCGCCAGACCGGTGTCCCGCAGCGCCCGGCGCGCCCGGTAGGTCTCGGGCATCGCGGTGACCGCGACCCGTTCCTTGCCGAACCGGGCGAAGATCGCGTCGTAGCACTCCAGTCGCCGCGCCGACTCCACGTCGATGTCGATGTCCGGGAGCGAACGCCGCCGCTCGCTGAGGAAGCGTTCGAACAGCAGCCGGTGCTCCAGTGGGTTGGCGGTGGCGATGTCCAGGGCGTGGCAGACCATCGAGCCCGCCCCGGAGCCCCGGGCCGCGACCCGGATGCCCAGCTCCCGGATGTCCGCCACCACCTGGCCGACGGCGAGGAAGTACGAGTCGTACCCCAGCCGGGAGATCACCCCGAGTTCCGTCTCCAGCCGTTCCCGGGCGGCCGGATCGCGGTCCAGGCCCCGGCGGACCAGGCCCGCCTCGGAGCGTTCGCGCAGCAGCCGGGCGGCGCCCCCGACATCCGGTCCGGCGCCGAACAGGGACGCCTCGGGGAAGTGCCGCTCACCCAGCCCGAGGTCCGCCCCGGGGTCGAGGACGCACCCGGCGGCCGTCGCGGCGGTGTCCGCCAGAAGGCGGCGCGCCCGGCGGTCGTCGAGCCCGGCGGACGCGGCGATCATGCGGGCGACGGCCACCATGGCGCCCTCGCCCTTGAGCCACCGCTGTCCGCTGTCCAGCCGGCGCCGGTCGACGGGGCGCAGCAGCCGCGCCGCGTCCAGCACGTCGGCCAGCCGGTGCTGGGCCGGGTCGGCGTAACGGACCGCGTTGGAGAGCACGGCGGTGACGCCGGTACGGTCGGCCAGCGCCAGCGTACGGGCGGCCAGCCGCAGCGACCCCGGGCCCGTACCGGCCCGCTGGAACGCCACGGTCTCCAGCCGCAGCCCGGTCCCGAAGATCTGCCGCCACGGCGCCAGCAGCTTCACCGCGACGTCCTCGCGGCCCGCCGCCAACGCACGTACCGGCTCCGACTGCGGGCCGAGCAGCACGGTCAGACCGGGGCCGCCGTGCTCACGCAGCGCGGCCCACGGCACCACCGGCGCCGTACCGGACAACGCGTCGGCGTGCGCCGCCGACGTGATGCGGCAGAGCCGGGCCCAGCCGGCCCGGTCCTGGGCGAGCAGCACGACGCGCAAGGGCGGTTCCACGACATGGGCGCCGCCGCGCGCCGGGGTACGGAGCCGCTGCGCCGGCGGCGGCGGGGCGAGGGCCTCCACCGCCAGGTCGATGCCGAAGACGGGCCGTACCCCCTCCTGGGCGCACGCCCGAGCGAATCGAACAGCGCCGGTCACGGTGGACCGGTCGGTGAGTGCCAGCTCCGCCATGCCGAGCTCGGCCGCCCGGCGCGCGAGGTGCTCGGGGTGGGCGGCGCCGTAGCGGGCGGAGTAACCGGACGCGACGTGCAGATGGGCGAAGCCCGCCATGCCGCACCTCCATCCCGCCACCCCATTTCCGACCTTTGCCCGATACGTTCCTCGTACGTTCGTTCGATTACCTTAACTCCATCGCCCCAGGTCGGCGAGCGGACGGCACCCCCTCCGGTGCGGATGCGGGCCCGCGTGGAGTGGTGCGGCGAGATGGCGGGCCGTCACTCCCGCACGACGGCCCGGCACTTGGGTGGCGAGGTCCGTTCGGGAGCCCTTTTGTGAGGGGGCGCATGACCTTCGCCACCTGTCGCGGGGTGGCGTTCGACCCCGGTCGCGTGCAGTGGCGGGTGTGGGTGAAGCACGCCCCGGCAACGGCGTGGAGCCGGCCGTTCGCGCTGTGTGAAAGCAGGCGTGGAACGGCGGGGCGGGGCGGGCGCGGGCGTGGAGGGGGCCGTACGGAACGCACCTGTCGACCGACACCGATCGGGGGCGGCCGGGGGCGGCGGGAGGGGCCGATCCGACGGGAGCGCACGGGTGGGAGCGGCGGGAGCGGCCGATCCGACGACGGGAGCGCACGGTGGGGGCGGCCCGCGTCCGGTGCTCCCCTCGTCGGCCCGCCGGGGCCGCGCCCTCACCTCCTGAGGGTGATGAAGGGGGATGGGCGTCGCACCCCGACTCCCCGTCCGGGGGCGGAGCAGTTTTTACCGACGCGTAACTTCCCTCGCGGATCCACCCCTGCGTAAGTTGGCATGAGCACGTAAAGCTTGTGGTCCGGGCCACAGGGCGAACCCCCACATCGCAACTCCCTGAGCCGCAAGGAGATCCCACGATGCTGCCCTGGACCCGTACACCGAGAGCTCCGCGTGCGCGGAGAACCCTCGCCGCGCTGCTCCTCGCCGTCGCCGCCCTCGCCGGCCCCTCGGTGGCCGCCGCCTCGGCCGCCCCCTCCGCCGGCGGGGCCGCTGCCGCCACCAGCGGCTGGAACGACTACTCCTGCAAGCCCTCCGCCGCCCATCCCCGTCCGGTGGTCCTCGTCCACGGAACCTTCGGGAACTCCGTCGACAACTGGATCGTCCTCGCGCCCTATCTGGTGGCCCGGGGGTACTGCGTCTTCTCCCTCGACTACGGACAGCTCCCCGGCGTACCGGTCTTCAACGGCCTCGGCCCCATCGACCGCTCGGCCGCCCAGCTCAGCACCTTCGTCGACAAGGTGCTCGCCGCCACCGGCAAGGCGAAGGCCGACCTCGTCGGGCACTCGCAGGGCGGCATGATGCCGAACTACTACCTGAAGTTCCTCGGCGGCGCCGCCAAGGTGAACGCGCTCGTCGCTCTCGCCCCCGACAACCACGGCACCACCCTCCTCGGGCTGACCAACCTGCTGCCCTACTTCCCCGGCGCCGCGTCCCTGCTGACCGCCGCCACCCCCGGCCTCGCCGACCAGGTGGCCGGATCGCCCTTCGTCACCAAGCTGAACTCCGTCCCCGACACCGTGGCCGGAGTGCACTACACCGTCATCTCGACCCGGTACGACGAGGTGGTCACCCCCTACCGCACCCAGTACCTCAGCGGTGCGAACGTGCGCAACGTCCTGCTCCAGGACCTGTGCGCGGTCGACGTCTCCGAGCACGTCGCCATCGGTACGGTCGACAGGATCGCCTTCCACGAAGTGGCCAACGCGCTCGACCCGGTGCACGCCACCCCGACGAACTGCGCCTCCGCGCTCAGCTGAACGATCCCCGGCCGGCGGCGTTCCGTACGGTGACGGCGCGGCCGGTGACGGCGCGGACGGCCGGCAGCTTTCCGGACCCCGGGGGCGCCGGCCGGCCGATCCGTCGGTGCCGTGCCGGGCGAGTGGGGCCGCGCGACCGCGCGTGGGCGGGCCGTCCCGCCGCAATCCTTGCCGCGTACGGCGGGGAGCTGCCGCAGTTCATGCCGACGGGACCCCGATCGTCAGTCACGGCTGGGATCATGGAGGTCATGACGACGATCAGTTACTGGGACGAGGCCGCCGACTCCTTCGACGAAGAACCCGACCACGGACTGCTCGACCCCGTCGTGCGCGACGCCTGGGCGCAACGCCTGCAGACCTGGCTCCCCGCCACCGCGTGCGAGGTCCTGGACCTCGGCTGCGGTACAGGCAGCCTCTCCCTGCTCGCCGCGGGCCAGGGCCACCGGATCACCGCGGTCGACCAGTCGCCGCGCATGGTCGAGCAGGCACGCGGGAAACTCGCGGGCACCGGCTCCGAGGTGCTGGTCGGCGACGCCGCCCGGCCCCCGGTGGGAGACCGGCGGTTCGACGTCGTTCTGGTCAGGCACGTCCTCTGGGCGCTGCCGGAACCGGCGGCGGCCCTGGAGACGTGGTTCGGGCTGCTGAAACCCGGCGGCCGGCTCGTCCTGATCGAAGGCGTGTGGGGCGGGGTGGGTGTCTCCGCAGCCCGGCTCACCGCCCTGCTCGCCCCGTACACCGAGCGGGTCCACCACGAACCGCTCTCCGCGGACTCCCGGCTCTGGGGCAAGGACGTCGACGACGAGCGGTACGCCGTCGTGGCCCGCGCCGAGCCCCGCCACCGCCACACCGAGGTCGTCGACGTCCACCTGATCCTCCGGCAGGGCCCCCGGGTGCTGCTCGCCCGCCGGGCCGGCACGGGGTACGCCGACGGCCTCCTCCACCTGCCCTCCGGCCATCTGGAGGACGGGGAGGACGTGCGCGAGGCGATCGTCCGCGAGGCCGCCGAAGAGATCGGCGTCACCCTCCAGCCGGAGGAGCTGCGCGTCGCGCTCGTCATGCACCACCGCGGTCCCGGCGGCAGTCCGCGTACGGGCTGGTTCTTCGAAGCGGAGTACGACTCCGAGCGGGCCCCGTACAACGCGGAGCCCGCCAAGTGCTCCGAGCTGGACTGGTTCCCGCTCGACGCGCTGCCCGAGGACATGGTCGCGTACTGCCGGGCCGGCCTCGACGGCTACCGCTCGGGCGAGCACTTCCTGATCCACTGGCACGAGGACGGCGACCCGGTCGCCCACGACCCCGGCCTCCCGCGCCGTGCCGTCCCGCTGCCGTCGGCGGGGACCGGCACCGGCCGGGTGCACCACATCGAGCTGTGGGTCTCCGACCTGGCGGAGGCGGCGCCCGGCTGGGACTGGCTGCTCGGACGGCTCGGCCACCTCCCGTACCAGCGCTGGTCCCACGGCCGCAGCTGGCGGCGCGGTGACAGTTACGTCGTGATCGAGGAGTCGCCGGACGCGATCGCACGGACCCACGACCGGCTCCGCCCCGGCCTCAACCACCTGGCGTTCCACGTCGAGGACCGGGAGACGCTCGACGCGCTCGCGGCCCAGGCCCCCGCACACGGCTGGCGGCTGCTCTTCGCCGACCGGCACCCCTACGCGGGAGGCGACGGGCACCGCGCCGCCTACCTGGAGAACGCCGCGGGATTCGAGGTCGAACTCGTGGCGGCCGGCCCGGGCCGCGAGGCACCCGCGCCGTGCGCCGGCGAACCGGCCGCGGGGACGGAGGTCCCCACCGCCTGACCACCGGGCGAGCCGGTCCCGCCGCCCCCGGTTCCAGGAGGGACGGCCGGCGGCCGGGGGCGCGCTCCCGCTGCGCCACCTCGCCGCGGGCGGGCCGGGGTCACGCCCCGGGGCGCTCCAGCAGGCCGGGGAGGCGGCGGGCGCGGGCGATGCGCTCCAGCGTGTCCAGGGCCCCGGCCGCCCTCGCGGCCGCCACCGGATCCCGCCCGGCCAGCCCGCTCCGCGCGAACTCGTCCTCGTCCAGGCGCAGGACCTCCGAGGCGTCCGCCGACACCCACAGGTCCAAGTCCAGGTCCTCCACCCGCACTTCGCCGGCCACGACGACACAGGGGCGGGTGATGTCGCAGTACCAGCCCTTCAACCGCCCGTCGCCCGTCCGGACTTCCTTCACCGCGTACCACCGGTCCCGCCAGTAGTGCTCGGTGAAGACGTCGCCCGGCGCGAACGCCACGAAACCGAAGTCCCGTACCCCGGGAGCGGCCCACGGGGCGAGGACGGTCACCCGGCTGCCGTCGTCAGCCAGCCGGCGGGCCGGATAGCGGATCTTCGTCCGCCCGGCCTTGGTCAGCACGACGGTCACGTCCTCTGCCGCCGCGCCGGTGGTCGGGTCACCGGGTGATGCCGCAGACGGGGACATGGCGTACCTCCTCGGAACGGACCGGGAGACCGGACCGGACCGGGCCGGCCCTTCCGCCGGTCACGGGCGTGAGCCGACCGTACAGCGACGGAGGGACGGGCCGCCGCCGGGTTTCCGGGCCGGGGGTGCAGAATCGGCACCGTGACTCTGACGATCGTGATCGACCCGGACACCGGCACCGCCCCGTACGAGCAACTGCGCGCACAAGTCTCCGAACAGGCCCGCTCGGGCGCGCTCCCGGTCGGGTACCGGCTGCCGACCGTGCGCGGACTCGCCGAGGAACTCGGCCTGGCCGCCAACACGGTGGCCAAGGCCTACCGCGCGCTGGAAGCCGACGGCGTGATCGAGACCCGGGGCCGCAACGGCACCCTCGTCGCGGCGGCCGGGGACGCGGCGGACCGCAGGGCGGCGACGGCCGCCCAGGTGTACGCGGAACAGGCCAGGCGCCTCGGCCTCTCCCGCACCGAGGCCCTCGCCCTCGCCGAGGACGCGCTGCGGGCGGCGTACGGGGCATGAGGGCCGGAGCCGGGGAACGACTCGCAGGGCGTCGCTCCCCGGCCGGGCGGCGCACCGCTCACAGGTAGAGGCCCGCCTCCGTGCCCGCGTCCTGCTTCGGAACGGAGGCCGGTCCGCTGCCCCGCCGCAGGGCGAACAGCTCCGCGAGGGTCGCCCCGTCACGGCCGATCCCCTCCTCGGTTCCCAGCCAGGACACCGCCTCGGGCCTGCTCAGCGGGCCGACCTCGATCCGGGCCAGGCAACGGCCCGGCCGGACGACCGCCGGGTGCAGCCGCTCCAGGTCCTCGTTGGTGGTGACCGCCACCAGGACGTTCCGGCCCTGGCCGAGAAGGCCGTCCGTCAGGTTGAGCAGGCGTGAGAGCGCCTGGCCCGCCGTGTGCTTGGCCTCGCCCCTGATGAGTTCGTCGCAGTCCTCCAGGAGCAGCAGCCGCCACCGGCCCTTCTTCGCGCCGTCGTCCTCGCCGATCGCGATGTCCATCAGGTACCCGACGTCGTTGAAGAGCCGCTCCGGGTCGAGGACGCAGTCCACCTGGCACCAGTCGCGCCACGCGCGGGCGAGCGTCCGCAGCGCCGAGGTCTTCCCGGTCCCGGGCGGACCGTGCAGCAGCAGGAGCCTGCCGGAGACGTCGTCCGGGGTGACCCCCATCAGGCCGTCCATCGCCCCGGCCACCCGGGCCGAGTAGTTGGGGCGCACCTCGTCCCAGGTGCCCGCGGAGATCCGGCGCGTGGTGCGGTGCGGCCCGCGCTGCGGCGAGACGTACCAGAAGCCCATGCTCACGTCCTCCGGCAGCGGTTCCGGCTCGTCCTGTACGCCGTCCGTCGCCTCCTTGACGATGCGTTCCGCCAGTTCGGCGCTGGTGGCGGTCACGTTGACGTCGGCGCCCCGGTTCCACCGCCGCGCGAGCAGGGTCCACCCCTCGCCCTCCGCGAGGGTCGCGCTGCGGCTGTCCTCCCGGGCGGTCCGCAGCACCGTCGCACCCGGGGGGACCAGCGTCTCGCCCGGCTTGACGCGCTCCAGGGAGGAACTGTGCGCGTACGGCTGCTCGCCCGCCGTGAAACGGCCGAGGAACAGCGAGTCCATGACGTCGGAGGGGGAATCGCTGTCGTCGACGGTGAGCCGGATGGGCAGCGCGGACTCGAGGTTGGCAGACATGCGCCCATGATCGGGCACGGTGGAGCCCGGCGCACCGGATTTCCCCGACCGGTGAGCCTTGCGGTTCCCGTCCGGCGCAGGGAGCGGGTCCCCCGTCCCGGTGGAGTGCGCGAGGGCGCACGGGGCACGGTAGGGAGGTGCGCGGAGCGACGGAACCACCCGAGTCCCGCCCGTATCGGGCGAGTGGAGTGACGTACCGTCAACCCCGCATGCGTGTACGTAATCCTGTGCCCGGGACACGCGTGTGTCCCCGCGGGGCGATAGGGTTGACCTGCCCGCACCGGGTGCCCTTGTACGGGTGGGGAGTGACATGGAACAGATAACGGTCCGCAGCAGGCCGCGCGTGCCTGCCATCACATGTGGGAGCAGTGCGACCAGTTCGCGGCTCGACCGCCACCTCGCGGTGCTCGGCGGCCCCGCGCTGCCACAGCGCGAGACCGCCGAGGCGACGCTGCTGATGCGTGAGTTGACCTCGCGCGACGCGGCGCACACCCGGGGCAGCAAGAGCGCCCGTGTGTCGCTCTTCGCGCCGCTGCGGCGTCTGCGGCGCTCGCTCTTCGGCAGCCGCCACTGACGGCTCGGCCCGGCCGCGACCGGCCCGGCCGCGACCGGCCCGGCCGTCACCGGGTCGACCCCTTCGCGCGGGTCGGCCCGGGACATCGCTCTGCCCCGACGCGGGGCTGCCGCCCGCCCTCCCCGTCCTCCCCGGGGCGTACGGCGGCCTCCGCACGCGTCCAGGCCCGGTGACGACCCGGGGCCTGGGAGCCTCTGCCACGGGACCCGCCGGAAGCGAAGGCCGCCGGAGGTCCTCCCTCCTCACAGCAGCGCGAACTGTCCCTCCGGGCCCTCCTCCCGATGGCCGAGGACCGACGCAGGACGCCGGGCCGCCGCCGGGACCGGCAGCACTCCCGCCGCCCGCAGCTCCTCCCGCGAGACGGTCCGCGCCGCGTCGATCCGCCCGGCCATCTCCCGCTGCCGGTCCCCGAGGCCGTCGAGCAGGGCGAGCACGGTGATCAGCTCCAGCAGCTCCGAGGTCCACTCCCGGGGCCAGGCGGCCGGCGCCACCGCGTCCAGCCCCTCCCGCTCCCCGTCGCTCCACGAGGCCGCCCGCCGGCCGAACCACACCTCCAGCATCCGTACGCCGCCCACCCGGTACTCCCAGGCCGCCGCCGGTACCGGAGCGATCCGCCCCTCGTCGAGCAGCAGCGTCCCGCTCGCCGCGTCGTACGTCACCGAGCCGGGCCGGGGCGGCACGGCGGACCGCACGTAGGGCCGCCGTCCGCCGGGCAGCCGGGGCCGCTCCCCGTCGGCCGATCGGCGCAGCTGGAGCCGGAGGATCTCACGGCCCAGCTCCACTCCGGCCGACCACAGCGCCCCGTCGCGGGGGAGCGGGACGAGGCATCCCGCCGGGGAGGGGCGCGCGGCGGCCAGGACCCAGGCGAGCAGCGACCTCGGCGTCACCGCCCCGTCACCGTCCACCCCGATGCTGCCGCCCGGACCCGTCCCGGCGGCCCCGAGCAGGGCCAGGAGCCCCGGGGCCAGATTGGGTTCGGCCCCACCAGGACGCCGGAAGAGCGGCCGGATCCGTCCGGGCCGGCCCGCGGGGGCGTACCCGTCGGGGAGCAGGGAGGTCGCCGACAGGGCGGGGCCGGTGTCCTGGGGGAGGTGCCCGTGCTCGACGACGAAGAGCTGGTGCGCGTCGGCCACCCGCCAGAGTTCGGGGCGGGCGGCATCGATCAGACGATGGTCCGGAATCAGCCACTGCTCGTCGAACGGCCCGTGCAGGACGCGTACCGGCCCGGGGCAGGCCCCCGGGGCCCGGGAGAACCGGCCGGTGGAGGCGGCCTGCCCGGGCAGTGCGGCGACCGGGGTGTGCGGGGTACGGAACCGGGTGGGCCCGAAGAGTCGCTCCTGCTCCTCGCCCCCGGCCCGCGCCAGCCGCTCCCAGCGTGCCTCCAGGGACGCGGCGTCGGGCCCGGTGACCCAGGACCGGCCGGTGCGGAGGGGCCGTACGGACCAGGGCATCAGCTCGTCCAGGGTGGGGTGGGCGAGGCCCTGACGCGGTACCGCGGCGGCACCCGGACCGCCGCCGTCGTCCCCGGAGCCCGGACCCGCCGTGCCCCGGGCGTCCCCGGCCGCCCTGCCCGCTGCCACCGTGTCGTCCTCCCGCTCGCCACGTCCGCCGCCCTCTCTCCGGCATCGTATCGGGGCGCCCGGGCCGCGGTCCGGGCCCCGGCCGGCCCACCGGGAGCCCACGCCGGGGGGTGGGGGCCCGGGCCGCGTGCGCGCGCCGGCGAGCGGACGGGGTGGCTCCGACCGGACCCGGAGGGCACGCCCGCGCCGGGTCAGTCCGCGTCCACCGTGACCGAGAAGGAGAACCGGTCGCCCCGGTAGTGGATGCGGGCCACGTCGACGACCCGGCCGGCGGTGTCGTAGGTGACGCCGGTGAAGTGCAGGATCGGGCTGAGCAACGGCACCCGAAGCAGCGCCGCCGTGGCGGGGTCGGCGAGCCGGGCCTCCACGGTGTCGGTGATCCGGGATATCGGCACCCCCGCCGTGTCCCGCAGGACCTTCGTCATCGGCCACCGCTCCAGATCGGCGACGTCCACCCGCGCGGCTACCTCCGGACGCAGCGTGTTCTCGGCCCAGTTGACGGGCTCGCCGGTCAACGCGTCGCAGCGCAGCCGCCGGTAGCCCACCACCTCGGCGCAGTCCGGGAAGTAGTGGGCAAGTTCCCCGGGGACGGCGCACGGCCCGTGGCCGAGGACGGTCGTCCGCTCGCCCGACTGCTGCGCCACGACGGCGTCGACGGAGCCGAGCACCCGGACCGGCGCCGCGCGCCTCGCCGGGGGCTCGATGAAGGTGCCGTGCCGCCGGCGCCGGCTGATCAGCCCTTCCGACTCCAGCTCCTTGAGGGCCTGGCGCATGGTCAGCACGCCCACCCCGTAGTGGGCGGCGAGCCGCTCCTCGGTCGGCAGCCGGGACGGGGCGCCGCGCGGGCGGCCGAGTATCGAGGCGCGCAGCGACTGGGAGACCTGGTACCAGAGCGGGAGTTTCGCGTTCAGCACCAGCGAATCAGGGGCGAAGGCGGCCGGGGTGCCCCCGCCCGCCCCGGTCCCGTCCCCGGGGCCGCTCTCGCTCGTACGTCCTGCCGCCATCCGGCTCTCCCCCTGCCGGCCCGGACTCTTCCGGACACGGAATCTATGGCCGGAAGTTGCTGTCCAGACCCTGCCACACCTCGTCGTAGCCGCGCTGCAGCCGGGGGGTGGAAGCCGCCTGCCCGGTCAGGGCCAGAGGCCGGCGCGTTTCGAACATGAAGGCCAGCCCGTCGTCGATCCGCTGCGGTACGAGCTCCGCCGCGCTCGCCCGGTCGAAGGTCTCCCGGTCCGGTCCGTGCGCCGACATCATGTTGTGCAGCGAGCCGCCGCCCGGGACGAACCCGCCCGCCTTCGCGTCGTAGGCGCCCTCGATCAGCCCCATGTACTCGCTCATCACGTTGCGGTGGAAGTAGGGCGGCCGGAAGGTGTCCTCGCCCACCAGCCAGCGCGGGGCGAACACCACGAAGTCGACGTCGGCCAGGCCCGGGGTGTCGGTCGGCGAGGTCAGCACGGTGAAGACCGAGGGATCCGGGTGGTCGTAGCTGATGCTGCCGATGACGTTGAAGCGGCGCAGGTCGTAGACGTACGGGGTGAGGCTGCCGTGCCAGGCGACGACATCCAGGGGCGAGTGGTCGTACGTCGCCGTCCAGAGGTTGCCGCAGAACTTGTTGATCACCTCGAACGGCCCCCGGAGGTCCTCGTACGCGGCGACCGGGGCGCGGAAGTCCCGTGCGTTGGCCAGCCCGTTGGCGCCGATCGGACCCAGCTCAGGGAGCTGGAAGGGGCTGCCGTAGTTCTCGCAGACGTACCCCCGGGCGGTCGTGTCGGGCAGCTCCACCCGGAAGCGCACCCCCCGCGGGATCAGCGCCACCTCGCCGGGAGCGGCCCGCAGCACGCCCAGTTCGGTGCGCAGCAGCAGGGCACCCCGCTCGGGAACGATCAGCAGCTCGCCGTCGGAGTCACTGAACACGCGTTCCTCCATCGAGGAGTTGGCGTGGTAGAGGTGCACCGCCATGCCGGTGCGCCCGGCCGCGTCGCCGTTGCCGCCCAGCGTCCACAGCCCGGCCACGAAATCGGTGCCGGGGGCGGGGTCGGGCAGCGGATCCCAGCGGAGCCGGTTGGGGTCGGGCACGGTCTGGGTGAAGGGCGCGGTGCACAGCGAGCCGTTGCCGGCGCGGACGAACGGCGGATGCGCGGCGGAGGGGCGGATCCGGTACAGCCAGGAGCGGTGGTTGCGCGCCCGGGGCTCGGTGAAGGCGGAGCCGCTGAGCTGCTCCGCGTACAGCCCGAGCGGCGCGCGCTGGGGGGAGTTGCGGCCGTGCGGCAGCGCGCCCGCCGCCGCCTCCGAGCTGTGCTCGTTGCCGAACCCGGTGGAGTACGCCAGGGGCCGCCCCGGACCGTCCGTCCCGCCCACCCCTTCCCGACCGCCGCCCGCCGTGCGGTTCCCGCCGTCGGTGCTCCGCTTGCCGTCCGTGCCGCCCATGCCGCTGCTCCCGGTGCCGAGACGGGCCCGCGGCCCTCGGGAGCGCGCGGAAACCGTGGAAGGTCAATCCTATGGACCACCGTAGGAATGGAGAAGGGGCCCGTCAACGCCCGTCGCCGCGCGCCCCGGGGCCGGACGGGCACGGGCCGTGCCCCCGGGTGCGCGCGCCGGTCCGGCGTCCCGCCCCGGGCCGGTGCGCGGCATGATGGGACGGTGGCCCATCCCGAACCCCACCTGCGCCGCGCCCCCGTCCAGCGGCGCAGCGCCGAACGGCTCACCCGGATACTCGACGCGTGCGCCGCCCTCCTCGACGAGGCCGGGTACGAGGAGCTCTCCACCCGTGCCGTCGCCGTCCGCGCCGAAGTGCCCATCGGCTCGGTCTACCGCTTCTTCCCCCACAAGCGCGCCCTGGTCGACGCGCTCGCGGTGCGCAACCTCAACTCGTACACCGAGCGCCTCACCGTCCGGCTCGCCGGTGTGCCCGCCGCCCACTGGCGGGGCGCCATCGACGCCGTACTCGACGAGTACCTCGCGATGCGGCGCACCGTCCCCGGCTTCGCCCAGGTCGACTTCGGGGCCGCCGCGCACGCCGAGGACCCGCAGCACCGGGCGAACCACCGGCTCGCGGACCGGCTCGCCGGACTCCTCGCGGGGCACTGGGGGAGCAGCCCGGACGAGGAGTTGCGGCGGGCCGTCCTGGTCGGTGTGGAGGCGGCCGACGCGACCCTGCAACTCGCCTTCCGGGTGGACCCGTCCGGCGATCCCGCGATCGTCGCCGAGATCCGGGTGCTGCTCCACGCCTACCTCGCGCGGGTGCTCGACTGACCGGCTCCGCGCCGGTCCGCCCCTGCGCGGCGGCCGTCCCCCGTGCCGGGGCGGCCGCCCACCGCGACCGGCCTGCGGGGCCCGGTCCGGGCCCCTGCCCCGGCGGTCGCGCACCCGGTCCGGCACCGTCCGGCCGGCCGGACCGGTCCAAGGACTCCCCGACATGCGTACCGGTCGGTATGCTCGCCGGGACCCAGCCGCTTCCCGGGGAGGCCCCGTGTCCGCCAACTCCCGTACCGCACCGCGCGTCTGCCCGCTCTGCGAGGCCACCTGCGGGCTGACGCTCACCATCGAGGGGACCACCGTCACGGGTGCGCGCGGAGACCGCGACGACATCTTCAGCCGGGGCTTCATCTGCCCCAAGGGAGCCGCCTTCGGCGGCCTCGACGCCGACCCCGACCGGCTCCGCACCCCGCTCGTCCGCCGCGACGGCGTCCTGCGCGAGGCGACCTGGGAGGAGGCGTTCGCGACCGTCGCCGCCCGCCTCCCCGAGATCACCGGCGCCCACGGCCCGCAGAGCGCCGGAATCGTCCTCGGCAACCCCAACGTCCACACCATGGCCGGCGGCCTCTACCCGCCCCTGCTCATCGCCGCCCTGCGCACCCGCAACGTCTTCAGCGCCAGCACCCTCGACCAGATACCCAAGCACGTCTCCAGCGGGCTGCTCTTCGGCGACGCCAACGCCATCCCCGTCCCCGACCTCGACCGCACGGCACACCTGCTGCTCATCGGCGCCAACCCCCTGGAGTCCAACGGCAGTCTCTGCACCGCGCCGGACTTCCCCGGCAAGCTCAAGGCGCTCCTCGCCCGGGGCGGCACGCTCACCGTCGTCGACCCGCGCCGCACCCGCACGGCCGACCTGGCGGGGCGCCACCTCGCGATCCGGCCCGGCACGGACGCCCTGCTGCTCGCCGCACTCGCCCACGTACTCGTCGACGAGAAGCTCGCCGCCCCCGGTCCGCTCGCCGAGCACCTGGAAGGGCTCGACCGGCTCGGTGACGCCCTCGCCGACTTCACCCCGGAGGCGGTGGCGGGCCCCTGCGACCTGGAGCCCGCCACCGTCCGCGCCGTCGCGCGGGAACTCGCCGCCGCGCCGACCGCGGCGGTCTACGGGCGCATCGGCAGCTGCACCGTCGCCCACGGCACCCTCGCCAGCTGGCTGGTGGACGTCCTCAACATCCTCACCGGCAACCTCGACCGCCCCGGCGGCGCACTCTTCCCGCTCGCCGCCACCGCGCGCCCCCCGCGCCCGGCCGGCCCCGGCAAGGGCTTCGCCCTCGGCCGGTGGCGCAGCCGGGTCTCCGGACACCCCGAGGCCAAGGGGGAACTCCCCATGGCCGCACTGGCGGAGGAGATCGACACCCCCGGAGAGGGCCGCATCCGCGCCCTGGTGGTGCTGGCCGCCAACCCGGTGCTCTCCGCCCCGGACGGCGACCGGCTCGACCGGGCACTCGCCGACGGGCTCGACTTCATGGTCAGCGTCGACCCCTACCTCAACGAGACCTCCCGGCACGCCGACGTCGTGCTGCCCCCGCCACCGCCCTCGCGCAGCGCCCACTTCGACTTCGCCCTCAACAGCCTCGCGGTGCGCAACCAGGTCCGCTACACCCGCCCCGCCGTGCCGTTGGACGCGGGGGCCCTCGACGAGAGCGAGATCCTCGCCCGGCTGATCCTCGCCGCCGGTGGCACCCACCGCGGCGCACCGGAAGCGGTGGACGCGCACGCCGTCGCCGCCGCGATCGAGCGGGCCGGAGCACCCGAGGAGCTCGCCGGGCGCCTCTCCGGCGCCAACGGCCCCGAACGCCGGCTCGACCTGATGCTGAGGCTGGGCCCGTACGACCTCACCCTGGACGACCTGCTCGCCCACCCGCACGGCATCGACCTCGGTCCGTTGCGCCCCCGGCTGCCCGAGGTCCTCAGGACCCGGTCCGGTCGGATCGAACTGCTCCCCGCACCGCTCGCCGCCGATCTCGGCCGGCTGCGGGCGGCGCTCGGTGACACCCCGGCCCCGCTCGTCCTCGTCGGCCGCCGCCATCTGCGCTCCAACAACAGCTGGATGCACAACCTCCCCGCCCTCAACCGCGGTACGAACACCTGCACCCTCCAGATCCACCCCGAGGACGCCGGCAGGATCGGCCTCACCGAGGGCGCGACCGCCCGGATCGAAGCGGCCGGGGGAGCGGTCGAGGCGGCCACCGAGATCACCGACACGGTCCGCGCCGGCGTGGTGAGCCTGCCCCACGGCTGGGGACACGGCCGGCCCGGGACCCGGATGGCGGTCGCCGCCGCCCGGCCCGGCGTCAACGTCAACCAACTGCTCGACGGGACCCTCCTCGACCCGCTCTCCGGAACCGCCGTCCTCAACGGCTTCCCGGTCCTCGTCACCGCGGCCGAATGAGTCCGGCGGAGGCCCCCGGCCGGGATCCGGCCGGGGGCCTCCGCCGACCGCCGTGCGCCTCGGCCCGCCCCGGCGAACAGCGAAAACATCGCGCCAACCGGAATATCGCCTGGCACTTCCGGCTCACGTCGCCCCTCCCGTCGCAACCTTCGCGCGAGTCATTCACACGCCCCTCACCGTGGGCTAACTTCAGGCCACGCAGCCGCTCCCCACCGTGCAGCCGCATCACTTTTCCATGGGCGGAACCTCATGACTCGCGCGATCTCCCTGCAGGACATCAGCAAGACCTACGGACGGGGTCCGCGTGCCGTGGACCGCTTCTCGCTCGACATCGAACCCGGTGAGTTCGTGGTGCTGCTCGGCCCCTCGGGCTGCGGCAAATCCACCGTCCTGCGGATGATCGCAGGGCTGGAGGAGGCCACCGAGGGGGAGATCCTGCTCGACGGCGAACCGGCCTCCCATCTCCAGCCCCGCGAACGGGGCATGGCGATGGTCTTCCAGAACTTCGCCCTCTACCCGAGCATGACGAACCGGGGCAACATCGGCTTCCCCCTCAAGCTCCAGAACCCGCGCGAGGACAACACCGAGCAGATCGAGGCCACCGCGCGGATGCTGGGCATCGAGGGCGTCCTCGACCGCTACCCGGGTCAGCTCTCGGGCGGCGAACGCCAGCGCGTCGCCATGGGCCGGGCCATCTCCCGCCGCCCCTCCGTCTTCCTGATGGACGAGCCGCTCTCCAACCTGGACGCCAAGCTCCGCAACCACCTGCGTGCCGAAATCGCCCAGCTCACGAAGGAGTTGGGGGTCACCACCGTCTACGTCACGCACGACCAGTCGGAGGCCATGTCCCTCGGCGACCGGGTCGCCGTGCTGCGCGGCGGGGTGCTCCAGCAGGTCAGCGCCCCGCGCCAGGTGTACGCGCTGCCCGAGAACGTGTTCGTCGCCGCCTTCATCGGCACCCCGAGGATCAACCTCCTCCAGGCCGTCGTCCACGCGCCGCTCGAAGGCCGGATGTCGCTCGACCTGGGCCGCCAGCGCCTCGCGCTGCCCGAACCCCTCAGCCCCGACCACCAGTTGCTCCGCATCCAGCAGGGCCGCACCCTCATCGTCGGGCTGCGCTCCGAGGCCGTACGGATCGCCCCGCCCAGTCAGGCCCGCCCCGGTGAGGTCGCGCTCGGCGGCATCGTCCAGCACGTGGAGTACCAGGGGCACGAGGCGCTGGTGCACCTCAGCACCGGGTCGCAGCCGGCCGTGGTGCCCGACCTCGAGTCCGCCCGGCCCGAGACGCCCCAGCGCCGACGGCGCGCGGCGGCCGGCCGGCCCGGGCGCGGCGGCGACCTCGGGCCCGCCTCGCGCGGCGGCCGCAAGGAAGGCGCCACCTGGGGCCGGGGCGGTGGCCTCGGCGTCCTGGAACGCCTGCGGGAGAAGGCCGGACACATCGGCGGGCCGGTCGGGGCCCTCGGCGAACCGCACCGCGGCGGGGAAGCGTACGCGGGTGCCGGCCCCGACCGGCCGGCCGTCAGCCCCGGCGACCTCGTCGTGCGCACCGGCCCGGACATGCGCTTGCGCACCGGCGGCCAGGTGCCCCTCCTGGTGGACCTGGCGCACCTGTACGTCTTCGACCACCAGGGCCGGCGGATCTGCCCGCTGCCGAGGGACGTGCCGGGCCTGGACGTCTGAGCCGGGCCGGCGGGCTCCCTCCGCGGAGGGAGCCCGCCGCGGCCGCGGCGGGGCGGCCCTTCCGGCGGGTCGTGCGTCAGCCTTCCGCGGGGCCGTCCGGGGCCGTCTCCGGCTTCGCGTACAGGATGTCGCGGGCCTGTTCGGCGGCTCGGGCGATGCTCTCCGAGACGAAGTCGGTGAAGCGGGCGATGTTCTCCAGGCGGACGGCGGACGGGGTGCCCGGGCCGAGGACACCGACGCCCTGACGTGCGACGTCGGCGAGCTGGGCGGTGGAGCGGGCGCTGGCCATCACCGACTGGTACCAGACGTCGTCGTCGGCCACGTACCGCTCGCGGCGGCCCTCGTCGCGCTCCCGGCGGACCAGCCCCTGGGTCTCGAGGTAGGCGATCGACTTGGAGATGGTTGCCGGGCTCACCTGGAGGCGGCGTACCAGCTCGGAGGCGGTGACGCTGCCCGCGTCCGTGGTGTAGAGGCAGACCAGGACCCGGGCCATCATCCTGGTCAGGCCGGACTGGACGAGGACGGTCGTGAACGCCTCCTCGTACGCGCGCACCGCCTCGGCTTCGCGGCCGTGCCCCACGGGCGCCTCCGGCTCCCCGGTGCCCGCGGCCTGCCGGGGACGCTGCGCCCGGCGCCCGGTGGCGCGGTGGGCGAGATCGGCGCGGTAGCCGGCGGGACCGCCGTTGCGCATGACCTCGCGGGTGATGGTGGAGGTCGGCCGGTCGAGTCGGCGGGCGATCTCCGCGTAGGCGAGGTCGTCGGCCAGCCCCAGCGCGATCTGCTGGCGCTCCTGCTGGGTGAGTCTGCCTCCCGGCATCGCGTTCTCCTTCGTGGTGCGAGGTCTCCCCAGCCTAGGGGGAACCGTGGCGTTCGCTCTCAAGCCATTGCAACGGTTGCGCGGTGAGTCGTTGCTTTCGTCGCCATTTCATTGCAATGAAATACCTCAATTCACCTGCAAACAAGGGGATGCAGCAGAATTCTTTGTTGCTCCAACCGTGAACGCAACGTAGCGTTTCTCTCATCGGAAACGGCGGACCACAGGGGTCCGCACGACGGATGAAGGAGCTGACCGATGCAGAAGTTCACCACCCCCGCCCCCGTCTCGGCCGTTGTCGAACTCCCCGCGGGGCGCATCCGGTTCATCGCCGCCGACCGGGGTGACACCACGGTCGAGGTCCTGCCGGCGGACGCCTCGAAGGGCAGGGACGTCAAGGCCGCCGAGCGGATCGAGGTCAGCCACGTGGACGGCGTGCTGCGGGTCGTGGCGCCCGAGGCGGCGAACCGGATCCTCGGCCCCTCCGGATCCGTCGAGGTGACGGTCCAGCTGCCCGCCGGGTCGAGCGTCGAGGTGAAGGCGGCCGACGCCGAACTCCGCGGCGTGGGACGGCTCGGCGACGTCACCGTCGAAGGGCAGCGGGCGACGGTCAAGCTCGACGAGACGGCGAGCGCCAAGCTCACCGTCCTCGCCGGGGACATCTCCGTCGGCCGCCTGGGCGGGCCCGCGGAGATCAGCACGGAGAAGGGCGACCTCAGCGTCACCGAGGCCGTGCGCGGCACCGTCACCCTGCGCACCGCGCACGGGGAGATCTCCGTCGGTGCCGCCCGCGGCGTCTCCGCCACCCTGGACGCCGGTACCACGTACGGCCGGGTCCACAACTCCCTCGCCAACGCCGACGGTGCCGCCGCCGGCCTGAACATCCACGCCACCACCGCCTACGGCGACATCACCGCCCGCAGCCTCTGAAGGGCCCGCGGCCTCTGAACGGCCCGCGGCCCCCGAACGGCCCGCGAACCCCTCACCCCGCCCGCAACCCGTGCGCAGCCCCCGGCTTCCCGGAGGGGCGGCCGCCGGGAAGCCCGGGTCTCCGGAAGGTCCGCAGCCCCCGACAAGGAGCACTCCCCATGGCACTCCTCACCACCGACCCGGCCATCGTGGCGAACGGGTTGCGCAAGTCGTACGGCGACACGAGCGTGCTCGACGGCATCGACCTGACCGTCCCGGCCGGTTCGGTGCTGGCGCTGCTCGGCCCGAACGGGGCCGGCAAGACCACCGTCGTCAAGATCCTCTCCACCCTCGTCGCCGCCGACGCCGGCCAGGCCCGGGTCGCCGGCCACGACCTGACCCGCGACCCGCAGGCCGTCCGGGCCTCGATCGGCGTCACCGGACAGTTCTCCGCCGTCGACGGACTGATCACCGGCGAGGAGAACATGCTCCTCATGGCCGACCTCCATCACCTCACCCGGGCCGAAGGCCGCCGCACCACCGCCCGGCTCCTCGAACGCTTCGACCTGACCGACGCCGCGAAGAAGCCCGCCTCCACCTACTCCGGCGGCATGAGACGCCGCCTCGACATCGCCATGACCCTGGTCGGCAGTCCTCGCGTCATCTTCCTCGACGAACCCACCACCGGGCTCGACCCCCGCTCCCGCCACACCATGTGGGGCATCGTCCGCGAACTCGTCGCCGACGGCGTCACCGTCCTCCTCACCACCCAGTACCTCGACGAGGCCGACGAACTCGCCGACCACGTCGCCGTGCTCCACCACGGCGCCATCGCCGCCCACGGCACCCCCGACGCACTCAAACGCCTCGTCCCCGGCGGACACGTCCGACTCCGCTTCACCGACCCCACCACCTACCGCGACGCCACCACCGCCCTGACCGACGCCACCCACGACGACGACGCCCTCACCCTCCAGATCGCCAGTGACGGCAGTCCACGCGACCTGCGCACCATCCTCGACCGCCTCGACGCCGCCGGCGTCGAAGCCGAGCACCTCACCGTCCACACCCCCGACCTCGACGACGTCTTCTTCGCCCTCACCCACACCGCCCACCCCACCCCGCGAACCGGCCCCGACCAGCCCCACCAGCCCGTGGAGAACCTCCGATGAGCTCCCTCGCCCTCGCCGTGCGCGACTCGTCCACCATGCTGCGCCGCAACCTGCTCCACGCCCGCCGCTACCCCTCCCTGACCCTCAACCTGCTGCTCACCCCGGTGATGCTGCTCCTGCTCTTCGTCTACATCTTCGGCGACACCATGAGCGCGGGCATCGGCGGCCAGGACCGCTCCGACTACATCGCCTACATCGTTCCCGGTCTCCTCCTCATGACCATCGGCAGCACCGTCGTGGGGACCGCGGTCTCCGTCTCGACGGACATGACCGAGGGCATCATCGCCCGCTTCCGCACCATGGCGATCCACCGCGGATCGGTCCTCGTCGGGCACGTCGTCAGCAGCGTGCTGCAGTCGGTCGCCAGTGTGGTCCTCGTCGGGCTCGTCTCGGTCGCCATCGGCTTCCGCTCCACGGACGCCACCGCCCTGGAGTGGCTGGCCGCCCTCGGGCTCCTCACCCTCTTCGCCACGGCGCTCACCTGGATCGCGGTCGGCATGGGCCTGGTCAGTCCGAACGTCGAGGCGGCGAGCAACAACGCGATGCCGTTGATCCTGCTCCCGCTCCTGTCCAGCGCGTTCGTCCCCGTCGAGACCATGCCCGGCTGGTTCCGGCCGATCGCCGAGTACCAGCCCTTCACCCCGGCCATCGAGACCCTGCGCGGACTGCTCCTCGGCACCGGGATCGGCACCAACGGCCTCCTCGCGGTCGGCTGGTGCGTCGGGCTCGCCGTACTCGGCTACTTCTGGTCCACCGCCAGGTTCGACAGCGACCCGAAGTAGCGGGTGCGGAGGGGCGGGCCCGGCGCCCGCGAGCCGTTCCGCCCGAGGGCGGCGTACTCCGGCACCGTGCCGGGGCGTACGCCGCCCTCCGGTGGGGGCGCCGGAGAACGGCCTGCGTACGACGCCACGTGACGCGTGTCTCCGGACCCGGTCTCCCGGCGGCTCTGGCGCCCAAAAACTAACAGCGCTAGTTTGGGGGTCCGGACCGCCGCCGCGCCCGACGCGGCGGGTGTCCCCGATCCGCGGACAGCACCGGTTCGCACGCACGGACGCGCAGAGCACGCAGCCACCGCAAGCCCGGGAGGAACAGCCATGAAGGCCCATGACGGGATGTACATCGGCGGCGAATGGCGGCCCGCGGAGGGCCGCGACACCATCGCGGTCGTGAACCCGGCGGACGAGCGGGTCATCGCGCAGGTGCCCGCCGGTACGGCCGCCGACGTGGACGCCGCCGTACGCGCCGCGCGCGCCGCGTTCCCCGGCTGGGCGGCCACTCCCCCCGCCGGGCGGGCCGCACGGCTGGCCGCCCTCCGTGACGTCCTCGCCTCCCGCGCGGAGGAGATCGCCGCGACGATCACCGCCGAACTCGGCTCCCCGCTCCGGCTCTCGCAGACCGTGCACGCGGGTGTCCCGGTGCTGGTCGCCGGCTCGTACGCCGAACTCGCCGCCACCTACGCCTTCGAGGAGAAGCTCGGCAACTCCACCGTGCTGCACGAGCCGGTCGGGGTCGTCGGTGCGATCACCCCGTGGAACTACCCGCTCCACCAGATCGTCGCCAAGGTGGCCCCCGCGCTGGCCGCCGGCTGCACGGTCGTCCTCAAGCCGGCCGAGGACACCCCGCTGACCGCGCAGATCTTCGCCGAGGCGACCGGGGAAGCCGGTCTCCCGGCCGGTGTCTTCAACCTGGTCACCGGGCTCGGTCCGGTCGCCGGACAGGCACTCGCCGAGCACCCCGGCGTCGACCTCGTCTCCTTCACCGGTTCCACGGCGGTCGGCAGGTCGATCGGCGCCACCGCGAGCGGCGCCGTCAAGCGCGTCGCGCTGGAGCTCGGCGGCAAGTCCGCCAACGTCATCCTCCCCGGCGCCGACCTCGCCAAGGCCGTCAACGTCGGCGTCGCCAACGTGATGTCCAACTCCGGCCAGACGTGCAGCGCGTGGACCCGGATGCTGGTGGACGCGGAGCGGTACGAGGAAGCGGTTGCCCTCGCCGCGGCGGCCGTCGCCAAGTACGTCCCCGGCGAGCGGATCGGCCCCGTCGTCAACGCCAAGCAGCTCGACCGGGTGCGCGGTTACATCGAGAAGGGCGTGGCGGAGGGTGCCCGGCTCGTCGCCGGCGGTCCGGACTCCCCCCGCCAGGAGGGCTACTACGTCAGCCCCACCGTCTTCGCCGACGTCACCCCCGAGATGGCGATCGCCCAGGAGGAGATCTTCGGGCCGGTCCTCTCGATCCTGCGGTACGAGGACGAGGAGGACGCCCTCCGCATCGCCAACGGCACCGTCTACGGCCTGGCCGGTGCGGTCTGGGCGGCCGACGACGAGCGGGCCGCGGCCTTCGCCCGCCGGATGGACACCGGGCAGGTCGACATCAACGGCGGCCGGTTCAACCCCCTGGCCCCCTTCGGCGGTTACAAGCAGTCGGGCGTCGGCCGCGAGCTCGGCCCGCACGGACTCGCCGAGTACCTCCAGACGAAGTCCCTCCAGTTCTGACCGCGGCCGTCCGACGTGACGCAGCCCCGGAGTCCTGACCGCGACGCCGCGGTTCCCGCGGCGAGTCCATGGCCGCGGCCGCCACTCCGCGGTCCCGCCCACCGGGTTCCGAGCGCGTTTTCGGCGGAGTCCGTCCCGGAGTCCGTCTCACCATCCGCCGGCCAGGAGCCCGCTTCCGTGTTCCGCCAGACCGCCCGCCGGGCCCGCCGGGGCCCGGCCGACCACACCAGGAGCCGTCCGTGATCCGCGCCGCCGTACTGCCCGCCGTCCAAGCGCCCCTGGAGATCACCGACATCGAGCTGCCCGAGACCGGACCCGGCCAGGTCAGGATCAGTCTCGCCGCAGCCGGGGTCTGCCACTCCGACCTCTCCCTCAGCAACGGCACCATGCGGCTGCCGGTGCCCTGCGTCCTCGGGCACGAGGGCGCGGGCACCGTGCTGGAGGTCGGCGAGGGCGTCGCCCACGTCGTCCCGGGCGACGCGGTCGTCCTCAACTGGGCACCGTCGTGCGGGAAGTGCCACCCCTGCCGGATCGGTGAGATCTGGCTCTGCGCCGACGCCCTGAAGGGCGCCGCGAACATCCACGCCCGCCGGGCGGACGGCACCGAGCTCCATCCCGGCCTGAACGTCGCCGCGTTCGCGCAGGAGACCCTGGTCGCCGCGAACTGCGTGCTGCCCGCCCCCGCGGGCATCCCGCTCACCGACGCGGCTCTCCTCGGCTGCGCGGTGCTCACCGGTTACGGTGCGGTCCACCACTCCGCCCGCGTGCGCGCCGGGGAGACGGTGGCCGTGTTCGGGATCGGCGGGGTCGGTCTCGCGGTGCTCCAGTCGGCGCGCATCGCCGGGGCCTCCCGGATCATCGCCGTGGACGTCTCGCCGGAGAAGGAGGAGCTGGCCCGCGCCGCGGGGGCCACCGACTACGTCGTCGCCTCCGCCACCACCCCGCGCGAGATCCGCAAGCTCACCGACGGGGTGGGCGCGGACGTGGCGGTGGAGTGCGTGGGCCTCGCCCGGACCATCCGTACCGCCTGGGAGTCCACCCGCAGGGGCGGGCGCACCACGGTCGTCGGGATCGGCGCCAAGGACCAGGACGTCACCTTCAACGCCCTGGAGATCTTCCACTGGGGCCGCTCGCTGACCGGCTGCGTGTACGGCAACAGCGACCCGGAACGCGATCTGCCGGTGCTCGCCGACCACATCCGCGCGGGCCGCTTCGACGTGTCGATGATGGTCACCGAGCGGATCTCGCTCGACGGCATCCCCGCCGCCTTCGAGAACATGATCGCCGGGAAGGGCGGCCGGGCCCTGGTGACCTTCTGAGGGCCCCGGGCCCCGGACGCGCCTGCCGACACGCGTCCCGCGATGCCGTCCGCCCGCCGGCGTGAACCCCGGGGCGCCGTGCGTCCGTCGGCGTGCACCCGGCGGTGCCGCGCCCGGTTCAGCCCTCCCGCGCCGCCGTGCCGGGAGGGCGCGGGGCGAGCAGGCGCGCGTCCATCTCACCCTCCTCGAAGAGCCGGGACGCCGGACCGACGATCAGTGGATCGGGCGTCCCGACCACCGAGGGGTCCTTGCCCGGGTAGTCGAAGCGGTCCAGCACGTGGCGCATCGCCTCCAGCCGTGCCCGCTTCTTGTCGTTGCTCTTCACCACCGTCCAGGGCGCGTCCGCCGTGTCGGTGTGGAAGAGCATCAACTCCTTGGCCTCGGTGTACGCGTCCCACTTGTCGAGCGATGCCAGGTCGACCGGGCTCAGCTTCCAGCGGCGCACCGGGTCGATCTGCCGGATCATGAACCGGTTGCGCTGCTCGTTGCGGGAGACCGAGAACCAGAACTTCACGATGTGGATGCCGTCGCGCACCAGCATCCGCTCGAACCCCGGTGCCTGGTGCATGAACTCCAGGTACTCGCGGGTGGAGCAGAACCCCATCACCCGCTCCACTCCGGCCCGGTTGTACCAGGACCGGTCGAAGAGGACGATCTCGCCCGCCGTCGGCAGATGGACGGTGTACCGCTGGAAGTACCACTGGGACCGCTCGCGTCCGGTCGGCTTCTCCAGCGCCACCACCCGGGCGCCGCGTGGGTTGAGGTGTTCGGTGAACCGCTTGATGGTGCCGCCCTTGCCGGCCGCGTCACGCCCTTCGAAGAGGATCACCAAGCGCTCGTCGTGCTCCTTCACCCAGTGCTGGAGCTTGATCAGCTCGATCTGGAGGGCGCGTTTGCGCTTGTCGTACGCCTTGCGGCCGAGCTTCTCCGGATACGGGTAGTCCTCCCGCCAGGCGTCCCGGGCGCGGCCCTCCGGGGTGACCAGCTCCGGATCGTCGTCGCCCCGGTCGCGGACCCCGAACCCCTGGAGGTAGGGGCCGCCCAAGCGGGCGGCGCGGTCCGCCTCCGCCTCCGACGCCGGACCCGCTCCCGCCGCTGCCCCGGGCGCGGTGCCGCCCGTACGGGGCGGGCCGCCCCGGGGCCGGTTCTCCTCGCCCCGCCGGGACCGCCGCCCGTGCTTCTCAGGTCCGTTCGGGCTGCTGTTGCTCGACGCCATCGGGGGTTCCCTCCACCGGCTCGGCCACGACCTTCCGCGTCCGCCCAGTCTGCGGACGGGTCCGGGAGACCGCCACCCCTGCCAGACAGAGCGCCCCGCCGAGCACGGAGAGCGCGGCCGGCACCTCGTCGAGCAGCACCCACGACATCAGCACCACGAGTGCGGGCACCGCGTAGGTGGTGGCGCCCATCCTGCCCGCGGTGGTCCGTGCCAGCGCGTAGGCCCAGGTGGTGAAGGCGAGCGCGGTCGGGAAGACACCCAGGTAGATCATGTTGAGGGTGGCGGAGAGCGGGGCGCCGGCGGCCTCGTGGACCAGCACCCCCGAGAACGGCAGGCACCCCGCCGTGCCGATCAGGCAGCCGAACGTGGTGACCTGGAGCGCGGAGCCGTGCCGCAGCGCGGGCTTCTGCGCCACCACTCCGCCCGCGTACGCCACGGCCGCGAGGAAGCAGAGCAGCACTCCCAGCACCGACGAACCGCCGTGCTCCGACAGGGAGAGGCCGACGACGACGGCGCCCGCGAAGGAGACCGCCATGCCGCCGAGCAGTCGGCGCGGCAGGCCCTCGCCCAGCAGCCGGGCGCCGAGCAGCGCGATCAGGACCGGCCCGACGTTCACCACCATCGCGGCGGTCCCCGCGTCGACCTCCTGCTCGCCCCAGTTCAGCACCACCATGTAGAGCCCGAACCAGAGCAGCCCGGAGACGACGATGCCGGACCAGGCGCCGCGCGCCGGCAGCCCTTCGCGGCGTACGAGCAGCAGCACGACGAGCACCGCGGAGCCGGCCAGCAACCGGCCCAGGGCGAGCGCGCCGGGGGAGTAGGCCTCGCCCGCGCTGCGGATGGAGACGAACGCGGTCGCCCACAGCACGACGGTGACGCAGGCGGCGGCGACGGCCCGCCGGTCGGGGCCGGAGCGGGGCGGGGAAGGGACAGGCGGTGGGGTCATGACAGGACCGTACGGGGCGCCGGGTTCGGCGCGCACCGAAGTGTCCCGGGGGTACCGGCCGGGTGCGGACCGGCCCGGTCCCTCTCAGAGCCCCGCCGGCCCCGGCCGCCGGTCCCTCTGCGCGTACTGGAGCGCCAGCCCGTCGAGCAGCGCCCGCAGCCCCGTCTCGAAGGCGCCCTCGTCCACCTGCTGGCGGTGGTCGGCGAGCAGGTGCGCCTGGCCCAGGTGCGGGTAGTCGGCGGGGTCGTACGCCGTCTCGTCGTCCACGAAACCGCGCGCGAAGGACCCCAGCGCGGAGCCGGTGACGAAGTACCGCATCAGCGCCCCAATGTACGTCGCCTGGGCGCGCGGCCACCCCGCGTCGACCATCGCGCCGAAGACCGCGTCGGCCACCCGCAGCCCGGCGGGCCGCCGCCCGGGGCCCTGCGCCAGCACCGGCACGATGTGCGGGTGCGCGGCGAGTGCGGCGCGGTAGGAGACGGCCCAGTCGTGCAGGGAGGCGCGCCAGTCCCGCGGATCGGCCGGGTCGAACATCGACAGGTCGACCTGGGCGGAGACCGCGTCGGCGACCGCGTCGAGGATCTCGTCCTTGTTCCGGAAGTGGTTGTACAACGACGGCCCGCTGACCCCCAGCTCGCCCGCGAGCCGCCGGGTGGAGACGGCGCCGAGCCCTTCCGCGTCCACGAGCGCACCCGCCGCCTCGACGATCCGGTCTCTGCTCAGGAGGGGGGTACGAGGTCGGGCCATGCGCCACATCGTAGGGCCTGCCGCCGGGGCGCCCGAAGGCCGGCGTGGGGACGGGGCGGCGGCCGCCGGGGGCGGGGCGGCTCCCGGAGCGCGGTCGGGCACGCGGGGAGGTGCCGGAAGCCGCGGTGCCCCGTCGGGCCGGAAGGGCTTGCGCCTTCCGGCCGTGCGGCACATAGTGGGCTCCGACACGAAACTAGCAGTGCTAATTAAAGCAAAGCGCCGGTGGATCAGTGGTCCGGTGGGAGCGGTACCCCGACGCGGAGGAGTGAAGTGCGATGAACCTGGAGCTCGGCGAGGAACAGGAAGCGGTCCGCCGCCTGGCCCGGGACTTCGTGACCCGGGAGGTCGCTCCGCACGTCGCCGCCTGGGACCGTGCCGAGAGTGTCGACAGGTCGATCGTGAAGAAGCTGGGAGCCCTGGGCTTCCTGGGGCTCACCGTGCCGGAGGAGTACGGCGGTTCGGGCGGTGACCACCTCGCGTACTGCCTGGTCACCGAGGAGCTGGGGCGCGGTGACTCGTCGGTGCGCGGCATCGTCTCCGTCTCCCTCGGGCTGGTCGCCAAGACCATCGCCTCCTGGGGGGACGAGGAGCAGAAGCGCCGCTGGCTGCCCGGCCTCACCTCCGGCGACCTGATCGGCTGCTTCGGGCTCACCGAGCCCGGCACCGGTTCGGACGCGGGGAACCTGACGACGAAGGCCGTACGCGACGGCGACGACTACGTCATCGACGGCACCAAGATGTTCATCACCAACGGCACCTGGGCCGATGTCGTGCTGCTCTTCGCCCGCACCAACGACACACCGGGCCACAAGGGCGTCTCCGCCTTCCTGGTCCCCACCGACACGCCCGGCCTGACCCGTCACACCGTCCACGGCAAGCTCGGCCTGCGCGGCCAGGCCACCGCCGAACTGGTCCTGGAGGGCGTCCGGGTCCCCGCCTCCGCGCTGACGGGTCCGGAGGGCAAGGGGTTCTCGATCGCGATGTCCGCCCTCGCCAAGGGGCGCATGTCGGTGGCGGCCGGCTGCGTGGGGATCGCGCAGGCGGCCATGGACGCGGCGATCGGGTACGCGGGTGAACGGCAGCAGTTCGGCAAGCCCATCGCGGGCTACCAGCTGGTCCAGGAACTCATCAGCGACATCGCCGTGGACGTGGACGCCGCCCGCCTCCTCACGTGGCGGGTCGCCGACCTCGTCGACCGGGGCGAACCCTTCGCCACCGCCGCCTCCCAGGCCAAGCTCTTCGCCTCCGAAGCCGCCGTCCGCTGCGCCAACAACGCCCTGCAGGTGTTCGGCGGATACGGCTACATCGACGAGTACCCGGTGGGCAAGCTGGTCCGCGACGCCCGCGTGATGACCCTCTACGAGGGGACCAGCCAGATCCAGAAGCTGATCATCGGCCGCGCGCTGACCGGGATCTCCGCCTTCTGACCGGCGGCGCTTCCCGACCACCCGCCCTGCGGGGGCCGGGGCCGCGGGCCGTCGCGGTGCCGGCCTGAGTACGGAGTGAGTACGGGCACGGATGCGGCGGTCCGCCGTGCGGGCGCAAGCTCGGGGGCATGAGCGACACGACATCCGTCAAGCAGCAGAACACCGGCGCCTACTACGGCCAGGCCGTCCTCTCCTTCGGAGTGGCGATGGGGGCGGTGGCCATCGGCGTCTTCTTCCTCGACGCGGACGCGTGGGTGCGGGGCTTCCTCGCCATCGGCGTCCTCTACCTCGTCACCTCGTGCTTCACCCTCGCCAAGGTCATCCGCGACCGCCAGGAGGAGGGCCGGATCGTCAGCCGCGTCGACCAGGCGCGGCTGGAGAAGATCCTCGCCGAGCACGACCCCTTCCAGAAGCTCTGACCGCCGACGCCGGTCCGCCGGCCCGGCCGTGCTCGCCCTCCCCGCCCCTCGAGACCACCCGGAAACCGGGCGGTCTCGGGGGGCGCGTCCGTCGTACGGTCCTGACCTCCCCCTTTCGCGCGGGCGGCGCTATCCTGCGGGCGAGAACCTAAGCGCTTGCTCAGGTTCGGGGTATGGTGGTCGTCCGGTGGACGGAGAGGGGCGCGTGACGATGAGTACGGCGGAGGAGAGCGACGGCCAGGAGACGCCGTGGGCCGAGGTGACCCCCGAGGCCGCCCGGCGGCTCCTCGTGGCGGCGGTCGAGGCCTTCGCCGAGCGCGGCTACCACGCGACGACCACCCGTGACATCGCCGGCCGGGCGGGCATGAGCCCGGCGGCCCTCTACATCCACTACAAGACGAAGGAAGAGCTGCTCCACCGGATCAGCCGCATCGGCCACGACCGGGCGCTCTCCCTGCTGGACGCGGCGGCGGACGGCGACGGCCGCCCCGCGGACCGACTCGCCCTGGCCGTCCGGTCCTTCGTCCTCTGGCACGCGGAGCGCTTCGCCACCGCGCGGGTGGTGCAGTACGAACTCGACGCGCTGAGCGACGAACACCGCGCGGAGATCATCGAGTTGCGCCGACGGACCGACGCGGCCATGCGGCGGATCATCGCCGAGGGCGTGGAGGCCGGGGAGTTCGACGTCCCCGACGTGCCGGGCACCGCTCTCGCCGTCCTCTCGCTCTGCATCGACGTCTCGCGCTGGTTCAACGCCCAGGGCAGCCGGACGCCCGAAGAGGTGGGCGCGCTCTACGTGGACCTGGTGCTGCGCATGGTCGGCACCCAGAAGTAACGGCTCGTGCGCGCGGCCCGCGACCGCCGGGCGCGCCCTCACGGCCCTCGCCGAGGCCGGCCCGCCGGTAACGCGCTCCGGTCGCGGTGTGCGAGCCGTGCGCGACGACGGGCCGGCCGCACCCCGAGGACGCGGGGTGCGGCCGGCCCGTCGTCGCGCAGGGGCGGGCCCGCCGGGTGCCCTGCTCAGAAGTAGTAGCGCGAGACCGACTCCGCGACACAGGCCGGCTTCTCGCCGCCCTCGCGTTCCACGGTGACGACCGCGGTGATCTGCACCCCGCCGCCCGCCTCTTCGACGCTCTTCAGCACGGCGGTCGCGCGCAGTCGCGAGCCGACCGGGACCGTCGAGGGGAAACGGACCTTGTTGGTGCCGTAGTTGATGCCCATCTTCGCGCCCTGGACCGCCATGACCTGCGGGACGAGGGCGGGCAGCAGGGACAGCGTGAGGTACCCGTGGGCGATCGTCGTGCCGAACGGGCCGGTCGCCGCGCGTTCCGGATCGGTGTGGATCCACTGGTGGTCGCCGGTCGCCTCGGCGAACAGGTCGATCCGCTTCTGGTCGATCTCCAGCCAGTCGCTGTGGCCCAACTGCTCGCCCACACCGTCGCGCAGCTCCTGTGCGGAGGTGAAGATCTTCGGCTCTGCCATGGTCCTGGTCCTGCCTTCCGGCTCACTGCCTCGATGTCTAAGCGCTTGCTCAGCATGGAGTGGCCGAGGGCTCCTGTCAACGAAGTGCGGGACCGCGGCCGACCGCGCAGTAGGTTCGGGACGTGCCCCAGATTCCCCAGTCGCTCCACGAGCTCACCGTCGGCCAACTCGCCGCGCGCAGCGGCGCGGCCGTCTCGGCCCTGCACTTCTACGAGTCCAAGGGACTGATCACCAGCCGCCGCACCGGAGGCAACCAGCGCCGCTACGGAAGGGACGCCCTGCGCAGGGTCGCCTTCGTCCGTGCGGCGCAGCGGGTCGGCATCCCGCTGGCCACCATCCGCGAGGCGCTCGCGGAACTGCCCGACGAGCGCACCCCCACCCGGGAGGACTGGGCTCGGCTCTCCGGGGCGTGGCGCACCGAACTGGACGAGCGCATCAAGCAGCTCGGCCGACTGCGCGACCACCTCACGGAGTGCATCGGCTGCGGCTGCCTCTCGCTGGAGAACTGCGTCCTCTCCAACCCCGACGACATCTCCGGCGAGACAATGGCCGGTTCACGGCTGATGCCGGAGCGCCGGAGCGGCGCCCCGGCCGCCGGAACGACCCGCACGGAGGCCGCCGCCGGACCGGCGCCCCGGCCGCCGGAGTGACGCGGGCGGGGGCCGCCGCCCGCGTCCGGGCGGCAGCTCCCTTCCCGCCTCAGGCCGCCGAGGTCAGCTGCTGGTGCCGTATCCGGTGCGCCCGTGCGAGCGTGCCCGGTGTCAGGGCCGACTGCGGCAGCAGGATGCCGCACCCCGTGCACTCGGGTCCGGACCGGGGCCCGGGCCGTACGTCCTGGCGCCAGACGATCCGGGTCTCCGCGCAGACCGGGCAGGCCGTCCCGGGCTCCGCGTCGAGCGCGGCGATCAGCCGGTGCAGCACCTCGGGGAGCGGGGCGCTCGGGTGGGTGCCGGGGTCGGCGCAGCGGGCCACGCCGTTGCCGCCCCAGATCCGCCGGTGCCAGGCGTCGAAGCTGCCCGGCCGCCTGAGCCCTTCGTGCTTCTCGCGGCGCCGCCGTTCGGCGAACCCCGCCTCGTACGCCAGCCAGAGGGCCCGGGCCGCCTCCAGCTCGGCCAGCGCGCCCGTCAGCCGCGCCGGGTCGGGGGCCCGGTCCTCCGGGCCGAACCCGTGCCGGGCGCACAGGTGGTCCCAGGTCGCCCGGTGCCCGTAGGGGGCGAACCGTTCCAGGCATTTGCGCAGCGAGTACCGCCGCAGGGCCAGATCGGCCCGGGGATCGCGGACCTGTCTCGCGAGACTCCGGAAACCGGCCATACCACCGCCACCTCCGTCGTTCGGGTGTGTCTGTCGGGGAGTGGACGTACGCCTGCCCGTTCTGGTGCCCGCGAAAGGTGTTTTCCGGCCACGGATGCAACGGGGCTGCCCCGAGCCGCGAACAGCCGCCGGTCGGGGCCTCGCGGGCCGTGTGACGATTCGGCAAAGGTGACCGATGCTCACCTTCCGGACCGGGTTTACCGTCGGTAACCTCCGGAGCATCGGCCTCCCTGAGGAGTACGCATGCCCCCACGTACCCGTACACGTACCGGCAAGCTCGCCGCGACCTTCGCGGCCGTCCTCGCACTCGGAACCTCACTGCTGGCGGGATCGCTCCCGGCAGGCGCCGCCCAGGCGGCGGCCACCGACGTCACCGACCACTGCGCCGGTCAGTGCGCGGACATCCTGCCGCCCGGCGCGAACGGCAACGCCACCCTCGCCGACATCCTCGGCAACAAGCTCTTCGGCACCCGTCCCGCCCACAGCGACGACCAGTTGGACCGCTACACCTCGCTGATCGCCGGCCAGGGCTCGGTCACCGACGCCAAGCTCACCGACTTCTTCAACGACGCCTCCTTCGGCGTGCCGTCCGGTCAGGTGGAGTCCACCGTCGCGCCCCGCAGCGACGTCACCATCACCCGGGACAAGAAGACGGGCGTGCCGCACATCAACGGCACCACCCGCTACGGCACCGAGTTCGGCGCCGGATACGCGGCCGGCCAGGACCGGCTCTGGCTGATGGACCTCTTCCGCCACATCGGACGCGGCGAACTCACCTCCTTCGCCGGCGGGGCGTTGGCCAACCAGGGTCTGGAGCAGCAGTTCTGGCCGCAGGCCCCGTACACCGAGGCGGACCTCGAAGCGCAGGTCCAGCGGATCCGGACCACCGAGGGCGCCCGGGGCGAGCAGGCCATGGCCGACGCCCAGGCGTACATCGACGGCATCAACGCCTACAAGGACAAGGCGAAGTCGAGCCGCAACTTCCCCGGCGAGTACGTCCTCACCGGCAAGATCGACTCCATCACCAACGCCGGCGAGATCGCACCCTTCAAGCTCACCGACCTGATCTCCATCGCCACCGTCGTCGGCGGCCAGTTCGGCGGCGGAGGCGGCGGCGAGGTACAGGCCGCGCTCTCCCTGCTCGCCGCGCAGGAGAAGTACGGCGTCGCCGAGGGCACCCGGGTCTGGGAGTCGTTCCGCCAGCGCGAGGACCCGGAGGCCGTGCTCACCGTGCACGACGGCACCTCGTTCCCGTACGCCCAGAAGCCCGCCACCGCGCGCGGCACCGCCCTCCCCGACAAGGGGTCCGTCACCGCCGAACCCCTGATCCACGACCGCACCGGCTCGGCGGGCACCAACCTCAAGGCCCCGGTCGCCGCCCCCGCCGCGCTCAAGCCGCTGCAGGGCGTCTTCGACGAGGGCGTCATCCCCGAGGGAACGCTGCCCGGCTCCGGCGCCGGCGCGCAGAAGCGCGGCATGTCCAACGCCCTGCTGGTCTCCGGCGCGCACACCGCGAGCGGGAACCCGGTCGCCGTCTTCGGACCCCAGACCGGCTACTTCGCCCCGCAGCTGATGATGCTCCAGGAGATCCAGGGCCCCGGCATCAGCGCCCGGGGCGTCTCCTTCGCCGGCGTCGGCATGTACATCCAGATGGGACGCGGCGAGGACTACGCCTGGAGCGCCACCTCCGCCGCCCAGGACATCACCGACACCTACGCCGTCCCGCTCTGCGAGGCCAACGGCGGTGCCCCGACGAAGAGTTCCACCTCCTACCTCTACCGGGGCACCTGCACCCCCATGGAGAAGATGGAGCGCACCAACTCCTGGAAGCCGAGCGTGGCCGACTCCACCGCCGCCGGCTCCTACCGGATGCGGGTCTGGCGCACCAACTACGGCATCGTCACGCACCGCGCGACGGTGGCCGGCAAGCCCGTCGCGTACACCTCGCTGCGCACCACCTACCGCCACGAGGCCGACTCCATCATCGGCTTCCAGATGCTCAACGACCCCGCCTACGTGAAGGACGCTGCCTCCTTCCAGCAGGCGGCGAGCAACATCGACTACGCCTTCAACTGGTTCTACGCCGACTCCCGCACCGCCGCCTACTACAACAGCGGCATGAACCCGGAGCGCGCCGCCGGCGTGGACCCGGCACTGCCCGTCGCGGCCGACCGGGCGTACGAATGGCAGAACTTCGACCCGGCGGCCAACACCGCCACCTACACGCCGTTCGCCGCGCACCCGCGCTCCAGCGGCCAGGACTACTACATCTCCTGGAACAACCGGCAGGCCAAGGGGTACGCCTCCGCCGGCTTCGGGTTCGGGGCGGTGCACCGGGCCGACCTGCTCGACGACCGGGTGTCCGCGCTGGTCGCGCAGGGCGGCGTCACCCGCGCCTCCCTCGTCCGTGCCATGGAGTCCTCCGCCGTCACCGACCTGCGGGGCGAGCAGCTGCTGCCCGAACTGCTGAAGGTCATCCGCTCCCAGCCCGTCACCGACACCGCCCTCGACGCGGTGGTGCGGCAACTGGAGACCTGGCGGGCGGCCGGCTCGCAGCGCAAGGAGACGGCCGCGGGCTCGAAGAAGTACGCCGACGCCGACGCCGTACGCGTCATGGACGCCTGGTGGCCCGCGCTGATGGACGCGGAGTTCCGGCCGGGTCTGGGGAGCCCGCTCTACGACGCACTCGCCGCGAGCCTGGCCGTGGACGAGTCCCCGGCCGCCAGCCACGGACCCAGCGGGGCGCACAGTGGCTCCGCCTTCCAGTACGGCTGGTGGGCCTTCGCGGACAAGGACCTGCGCCAGGTCCTCGGGGAGAGCGTCCAGGGCCCGCTGGCCCGCACCTACTGCGGCGACGGTGTGCTCGCCACCTGCCGCGAGGCGCTGCTCACCACGCTGAAGCAGGCGGCCGCCAAGCCCGCCACCGCGGTCTACCCGGGCGACGACAGCTGCGCTGCGGGCGACCAGTGGTGCGGCGACGCGATCATCCACCGCGCGCTGGGCGGGATCACCCAGAAGACGATCCCGTGGCAGAACCGGCCCACCTACCAGCAGGTGGTGGAGTTCCCCTCGCACCGGTAGCACCGGCGGGGAACGAGGGACGGCGGTCCCGGCGCGGGGTGCTTCACCACCCCGCGCCGGGACCGCACCCGTTCAGCCCCCGTACAGCAGGTACTTCTTCCGCAAGGCCCGGAAGGCCGCGAGGTCCGCGCGCCAGGCGGCCACCACCTCGTCGGTGTCCGCGCCCGCGTCGATCATGGTGCGGACCCGGGTGTTCCCGGTCAGCTTGTCGATCCAGTTGTCCGCCCGCCAGGCGAACCCGCTCCAGCTCGCCTTCGCGGTCACCAGCAGCGCGATCCCGGTGCGCACCGGGTCGAAGGCCTCCCGGTCGTCCACGTGGAGCTGCACCCCGCCGACCGTCACTCCCGAGAACTTGGAGAAGGCCGGCGCGAAGTACGCCTCGCGGAAGTGGACCCCGGGCAGCTCCAGCGCGTTGGCGGCGGCGGCCCAGCGGTGGTCGATCCCCGCCGCCCCGAGCAGTTCGAACGGGCGGGTGGTGCCGCGCCCCTCGGAGAGGTTGGTCCCCTCGAAGAGACAGGTGCCGGAGTAGACCAACGCGGTGTCCGGCGTCGGCATGTTGGGGCTCGGCGGCACCCACGGCAGGCCCGTCGCGTCGAAGAAGTCCGAGCGGCGCCACCCCGACATCGTCACCGTCTCCAGCTCCGCCGGACGCGCCGCGAAGAACTCGGCGTTGAAGAAGAGCGCCAACTCCGCGACGGTCATCCCGTGCGCCTGGGCGATCTCCCGCCTCCCCACGAAGGTCCCGAACGCCGGGTCGAGCACCGGACCGAGCGCCGCCCGCCCGGTGACCGGGTTCGGCCGGTCCAGTACGACGAACCGCTTGCCCGCCAGCGCCGCCGCCTCCATGCAGTCGTACAGCGTCCAGATGTACGTGTAGAAGCGGGCTCCGACGTCCTGGATGTCGAAGACGACCGTGTCCACCCCGGAGGCCGTGAAGACGTCGGCCAGGGGCTGACCGCTCTTCAGGTAGGTGTCGTGGACCGGCAGTCCCGTCGCGGGGTCGTCGTAGCGTCCCTCCGAGCCGCCCGCCTGGGCGGTGCCCCGGAAGCCGTGCTCGGGGCCGAAGACGGCCGTGAGGTTCACCCGTTCGTCGGCGTGCATGACGTCCACGACGTGGCGCACGTCCGAGGTGACGCCGGTGGGGTTGGTGACGATGCCCACGCGCTCACCCGCCAGCAGCCGGTACCCCCCGGCGGCCAGCCGGTCGAAGCCGGTGCGGAGCGGCCCGCGCCCGCCGCGGCCGGTGGCGCGGGTGCTCGCCGCGGCCGGCGGGGCGCCGCCCGCCGCGGTCGCCGCCAAGGCCCCCAGCCCTCCGCCCGCCGCCAGTACACCCCGTCTGGTCAGGCTCATCGAGCCACCTCCATGATCGCGCGGACTGTCATGCCCATGCACGCTAGCGCGCGCCGGGTCCGTACGGAACGACCTCGGCCGGGCGGATCCACCGGAGCGTCCGGCGCCGGTTGGGCAGATTCCCAGACCTTCCCGCCGGCCCTTCCCCGATCACATACCGACTGGTTAGTCTGCTGGAGCAGCCGCTGAGAGAGGCAGGATCCGATGAGTACGGTGCACGGTGCCGGCGTAGTGGTCACGGGAGCCGGAGGCGGCATCGGCGCCGCCCTGGCCAGGAGGTTCGCCGCCGAGGGCGCGCGGGTGGTCGTCAACGACCTGGACGCCGCGCGGATCGGACCGCTCGCCGAGGAGATCGGCGGCACGGCGATCGCCGGGGACGCCTCCGGCATCGTGGACGCCGCACGAGACGCCCTCGGCGGCACCGTCGACGTCTTCTGCGCCAACGCCGGACTCGCCTCGCCCGGCGACGTCTTCGCCGACGAGGAGGTGTGGGCCGCCGCCTGGGACGTCAACGTGATGGCCCACGTCCGCGCCGCCCGGGCCCTGCTGCCCGCATGGCTGGAACGCGGCAGCGGCCGGTTCGTCACCACCGCGTCCGCCGCCGGTCTGCTGACGATGATCGGCGCGGCGCCCTACAGCGTCAGCAAGCACGGGGCCGTCGCCTTCGCCGAATGGCTCGCGCTCACCTACCGCCACCGGGGGATCAAGGTCCACGCGATCTGCCCGCAGGGCGTACGGACCGACATGCTCACCGCCGCCGGGTCGGCCGGCGATCTCGTCCTCGCCCCGACCGCCATCGAGCCGGACGCCGTGGCGGACGCGCTCTTCGACGCGATCGACCGGGACCGCTTCCTCGTCCTGCCGCACCCCGAGGTCGCCGACTACTACCGGGCGAGGGCCGACGAGCCGGACCGCTGGATCGGCGGCATGAACAAACTCCAGCGCGTCTGGGAGAAGGGAAGCGGCGCATGACCCCCTCGTCCGCCCCGTCCCCGTCCCCCTACGCCGCCAAGCCCTGGACCGGGCTGCTCTCCGCGACGCAGCTCGCCCCGGTCGAGCCCGCCGAGACGGTCCTCGCCGCCTTTCGGGCCGCGGTCGCCCGCGCCCCGGAGGAGACCGCCCTCGCCTACTTCGACGGGCGGCTCGGCTACCGCGAGACCGACGAACTCTCCGACTCCGTCGCCGGACACCTCGCGGCCCGGGGTCTGCGGCACGGCGACCGCGTGGCGATCATGCTCCAGAACACCCCGCACTTCGTCCTCGCCCTGCTGGGCGCGTGGAAGGCGGGTGCCACCGTCGTCCCGCTCAACCCCATGTACAAGGCCGGCGAGGTCGCGCACGTCCTCCGGGACGCCGGGGTGAGCGCACTGTTCTGCTCGGACCGGGCGTGGGAGTCGTACCTGCGCGAGACCGCGGCGGCCGCCCCCGGCGTCACCATCGCCGTCACCGCCTGCGAGCTCGACCTCCAGACCGCCGACGACCCGCGCGTCCTCGGCTTCGCGCGGCTGCCGGTCCCCGCGGACGCCGACGACCTGGTGACCGTCGCGGGCAAGGGGCTCCCGGCCCCCGCCGACCGGGCGCTCACCGCCGCCGACACCGCGCTGATCAGCTACACCTCCGGCACCAGCGGGAAGCCCAAGGGGGCGATGAACTCCCACGGCAATGTCATGGTCAACGCCGAACGCCAGCGCAAGGACCACCCCATCCCCGAGGGCGCCGCCTACTTCGCCCTCGCCCCGCTCTTCCACATCACCGGCATGGTCTGCCAGCTCGCCGTCTGCCTCGCCAACGCCGGCACCCTGGTGCTCGCCCACCGCTTCGAGGCGAGCGTGGTCCTGGAGGCCTTCGCCACCCACCGCCCCGCCTACACCGTCGGGCCGTCCACCGCCTTCATGGCGCTGGCCGCCCACCCCGACGCCACCCCCGGCCACTTCTCCTCCTTCGTGGTGATCTCCTCGGGCGGCGCCCCGCTGCCGCCCGCGCTGGTGGAGCGGTTCCGGGCCGGCTTCGGCCCGTACCTGCGCAACGGCTACGGCCTCACCGAGTGCACCGCGCCCTGCGCGGCCGTGCCGGCGCACCGGGAAGCCCCCGTGGACCCCGTCTCCGGCACCCTGTCGGTCGGGGTACCGGGCCCGGACACCCTGGTCCGCATCCTCGACGAGAACGGCGCCGAGGTGCCGCTGGGTGAGCAGGGCGAGATCGCGGTGCGCGGCCCGCAGGTCGTGTCGGGTTACTGGAACCTGCCCGAGGCCACCGCGGCCGCCTTCCCGGACGGCGAACTGCGCACCGGAGACATCGGCTTCATGGACCACCAGGGCTGGCTGTACGTGGTGGACCGCAAGAAGGACATGATCAACGCCTCCGGCTTCAAGGTCTGGCCCCGTGAGGTGGAGGACGTCCTCTACACCCACCCCGCCGTCCGTGAGGCCGCGGTCGTCGGCGTCCCCGACACCTACCGGGGCGAGACCGTCCGGGCCTACGTCAGCCTGCGGCCCGGCGCCGAGGCGGACCCGGACGAACTGGGCGCCTACTGCAAGGAGCGGCTCGCCGCGTACAAGTATCCGCGCCAGGTCGAGATCCTGACCGAGCTGCCGAAGACGGCGAGTGGGAAGATCCTCAGGCGGGAACTGCGTTCCCCGCACTAGAACACGTTCACGGCAGACGAAGGGCAGGTGGCGGCGATGGCCAAGGCGACGGAAGGGAATGGGGTTCCCGTTCCCCAACGGCTGCTGGCCGCCGCCACCCGCCTCTTCGCGGAGCAGGGGTACGACCGCACCTCGGTGCAGGAGATCGTGGAGGCCGCCGGGGTCACCAAGGGGGCGCTCTACCACTACTTCGGCTCCAAGGAGGACCTCCTCCACGAGGTCTACGCCCGCGTGCTGCGCCTCCAGCAGGAGCGCCTCGACGCGTTCGCGAACGCCGACGAACCGGTGGAGAAGCGGCTGCGCGACGCGGCCGCCGACGTGGTCGTGACGACCATCGAGAACCTCGACGACGCCTCCATCTTCTTCCGCTCCATGCACCACCTGAGCCCGTCGAAGAACAAGCAGGTACGCGTCGAACGCCGCCGCTACCACGAGCGCTTCCGTGCCCTGATCGAGGAGGGGCAGCGGGCCGGCGTCTTCTCCCACGCCAGCCCGGCGGACCTCGTCGTCGACTACCACTTCGGCTCGATCCACCACCTGTCGACCTGGTACCGCCCCGACGGGCCGCTCACCAAGCAGGAAGTGGCCGACCACCTCGCGGACCTGCTGCTGCGGGCGCTGCGGCCCTGAGGTCCCGTGGAGGGCTCAGCCCTTGAGCCCTCCGGCGAACCCCTTGATCACGTAGCGCTGGAGCAGCAGGAACACCACGAGGACGGGCAGCGCGGCAAGCACGAGGCCGGCGAAGACGAGCCCGTAGTCCGACACGTACTGGCCGACGAACGAGAACACCCGCACCGGCACGGTCTCCCGGTCGGAGCCGCCCAGGTAGAGCAGCGGCGTGAAGAAGTCGTTCCAGACGAAGACCGCGTTCAGGATGATCACCGTGCCGGTGATCGGCCGCAGCAGCGGGAAGACGATCCGGGTGAACGCCTGCCGGTGGTCGCACCCGTCGATCAGCGCGGCCTGCGCGTAGTCGGCCGGCAGGGCGCGCGCGAACCCGGTGTAGAGGAAGACGGTGAACGGCAGCTGGATGCCGGTGTAGAAGAGCACCATCCCCTGGTAGGTGCCGAGCCAGCCGAGGGAGTCGACCAGTTCGTACAGCGGGATCATCCCCAGCTGGAACGGCAGCACGATCCCCAGCAGGAACAGGATGTACAGCCCGTACCCGAGCCCCCGGGCCCGGCGGGCCAGGAAGTACCCGGCCGTCGAGCCGAGCACCACGAGCAGCAGCAGGCTGAGGGTGGTGATGAGCGCGCTGTTGACCAGCGCGGGCCCCAGCGACGCGGACGACCAGGCGTGCGTGAAGTTGTGCGCGGTGGGCGGGGCGGGGAGGCCCAGCGGCGAGCCGGCGATCTGCCGCGGCTCCTTCAGGGAGAGCGTGAGCAGCGCGTACACCGGGAAGAGGAAGGCGACCGCGACCGCGATCATGACCAGCTCCAGGGCGTAGTTCCCGTAACGGGCGCGGCGCCGAGGGCTCCTCACGGGGTGGGGGACCGGCTCCGTACGGCGGGGCGCGGTCCTCCCGCGCCCGGGTGCGGGCGTCACGCGGTCACCTCCCGGGCGCGCAGGAAGCGGAGCTGGACCAGCGAGACCGCCGCCACGAAGAGCGCCAGCACCAGGGCCACGGCGGTGCTGTAGCCGAACTTCCCATAGACGAAAGCCTCCTTGAAGAGAGCCGTCGACAGCGTCTCGCTCGCGGTGCCGGGGCCGCCGTTGGTGGCCGCGTACACCTGGTCGAAGAGCTTCAGGCCGCCGATCGTCGACAGCATGAGGTTGACCGTCAGCGCCGGCGCGAGCAGCGGCCAGGTGACGTAGCGGAACCGCTGCCAGGTCCCGGCGCCGTCGATCCTGGCCGCCTCGTGCAGTTCGGCCGGTACGCCCTGGAGCCCGGCCAGGAAGATGACCATCGAGTAGCCGGCGTACTGCCAGACGACCATGGCCGCCACCGACCACAGCGCCAGCGAGGGATCGCCGAGCCAGTCCTGTCGCAGCCCGCCGAGCCCGACGGCGCCCAGGACGCCGTTGAGCCCGGCGCCGTTCTCGGGGTTGTAGACGTACTTCCACAGGAACGCCACCATGACCGGACTGACCACCGCCGGGGCGAAGAAGATCACCCGCAGCAGCGCCCTGCTCCGGATGCCGGCGTCGACGCCCAGCGCGAGCAGCAGACCCACCACGTTCTGGACGACGACCACGGCAACGGTCAGCAGCAGGGTGTTGACCACCGAGTCCAGGGTGCGCCGGTCGTCGAGGAGCGCACGGAAGTTCGCCAGCCCGACGAACGAGGCGTCACCGATGCCCGACCAGTCGGTGAAGGCGTACGCCACGCCCGCTACGGCCGGGTAGAGCACGACCGCCGCGTACACCACCAGGGCCGGGACGACGAACCCCCACGGCGGGACCGTCAGGTCACGGCCCGGGCGGGTACGGCCCCGGGGCCCCGACCGGGTCTCCCGAGGGTTCGGCGGCGGGATCTCCCGGACGCGGGTCTCCCGGGGCCGGGTCTTCCTGGCCGGGGTTCCCCCGGGAGGGGTCCCCTCGGGCTGGATCTCCTCGGGCTGGGGGAGCGAGCGGCTCATGACGCCCTCCGGTAGGCGTCGTCCATCTGCCCGAGCGCGCCCCGGACGTCCGTCTCACCGGCCAACAGGTCCTGTACGGCCGCGAAGTGCGCGGGCTGCACCTCGGCGTTGGGCCACCGCTGGTCCATGAACGGCACCGCGCGCCCCGCGTCGACGATCGGCAGGAAGGCCTTGAGCACCGGGTCGACGACGGTGGAGGCGTCCCGCCGGAAGGGAATCGCGAAGACGGCAGAGGCCCAGCGGTCGATGTTCTCCTGCTTCCCGAGGAAGGCGATGAAATCCGCCACCCGGGCGTTCTCCCTCGCCCGCACGGAGACGCCCAGGCCGACGACGATCCCGGCCGGGATCCACAGGTCCGCCGGATCGTCACCGCCCGGGAAGGGGAACATCGCCAGGTCGTCCGGGCGCTCCGCGGACTCCCGGAACACACCGAGGACCGCGGAGACCTGGACGGCCATCGCGGCTCTCCCGGTCGCGACCATCGCGGTCTGCTGCTCGAAGGTGGTGCCGTTGGGGTTGTCGTTGAAGAACCCCTTGCGCTGGAGCTCCTGGTACCGGTCCAGGGCGTCCGCCCACCCCGAGTCCCGGAAGCTCGTCCGGCCGGCCGCGAGGTCGTCGTCGAACCGGGCGTTGTGCGCGTAGACGGCATTGGGCACCAGTGCGTAACTGATCAGCTGCGTCACCCACGGCGTCTGGGCGCCGAGCGCGATCGGTACGACCCCCCGCGCCCTGAGCCTCGCGCAGACCGCGAGCAGCTCCGTCCAGGTCGCGGGAGGTTCGACACCCGCCCGGGCGAACACCTTCTTGTTGTAGATGGCGCCGATCAGGCAGCTGCCCGCCGAGTAGAGGTAGGTGTGCCCCTCGTAGCGGTAGGCCGCACCGAACGCTTCCGGGATGTTCTTCGTCCACGGCTGTGCGCTGAGATCGGTCAGCAGTCCGGCCCGGGCCAGCTCGACCATGGACATCGCGCTGCCGCTGCCGGGGTACACCGCGTGGACGGCCGGCGCGTTGCCCCCGGCGAGCTGGGTGCGCACCACCGTCTGCATCTGCTCGGTGGGCGCGAACGAGGTGGTGAAGGACTCCCCGGGGCGGCTCTCCCGGTACAGGGCGAGCAGCTCCTCCACCGGCTGCTGCTGATCGGTGACGCCCACCAGCCGCAGCGTGTCGGAGCTCCCCGAGCAGGCGGAAAGGGCCGGAGGCAGCGCGGCCACCACCGCGATCCGGCCACCGGCGCGCAAGAACCCCCGGCGGCTCTGACCGGCGCCGCCGACGTGGTCGGTGGCGCCGTCGTGACCGGTGCGGCGTTGATGACCCTGACTCGTGGTCATACGTGTCCTCCTGGTGGCGCTCTACGAGCCGGACGGCGGCCCCGCCGGGTGCGCCCCCGGCCGTGCACGGGGTGACCGGCGACGTCCGGGCCCCGACGGGGCGACGCGCCCCACCGGCGGCCCCGACCCTCCGGCCCGAGGACCGGGCCCGCGTCCCGGGCGGGCACGGGCATGCCGGAGGGGGCACCGGTGGCACCGGGACATCCGGTCGAAAACTCTCGCCGTACCTTCGCAGCCGGCCGCGGGCGCGTCGCGGAGCGACACGGAGCGGGACGGAGCGGACGGCCGCACGGGTGAGGGGGCCGGTACGGGGATCCGCCGGCGAAGGGGGAGGGCGGCCGGGCCGGGGTCAGGCCGGTGGCGGGCGGGGCCGGCCCGCGGGGGCACCCGCGGCCGCCGAAGGCACGCCGAGTCGCCCGCCGTCCTGCGTCCCGCGCCGGGGCGCGGCCGGCGTCGCGGCGGACGGTACGCGGCCAACACCCCCTCGTCTGCTGTCCGTTGACCGAACACTCGTGTCCGGTTCGTGCTCTTGACCGCGTACGGATCCACTGGCTGAATATCGGTCACGCGCATACGCCTCGTACGTATCGCGCGTATCGCATCCCGTGTACCGGCATGCCGCCGCGCCCACCGGGCGACACCCCGCGCACGCCGTACCGCGCACCTCGTACCGCGCACCACCCAGCTCCAGGTCCGACCGGGCACGGTCCCGGCCGGGTCCCCCCGCACCTTCCGTCAGTTCTCGCCCTCACGGAAATCGGAGCACGTGATGAGACCGGTCCCGCGCAGAACCCTGCCCACCGCCGCCGCCCTCGCGGTGGCCTCCCTGTTCCTGACGACGGGGGCCGCGCACGCCGCGGCCCCCGTCGCCGTACCGGCCCCCGCCGCCGCAGCGGTCACCGCCCCCGACATACCGCTCGCCAACGTCAAGGCGCACCTCGCCCAGCTCCAGTCGATCGCCACCGCCAACGGCGGCAACCGCGCCCACGGCCGCACCGGGTACAAGGCGTCGGTCGACTACGTGAAGGCGAAGCTCGACGCCGCCGGGTTCACCACCACCCTCCAGCAGTTCACCTCCAGTGGGGCGACCGGCTACAACCTGGTCGCCGACTGGCCGGGCGGAGACGCCTCCAAGGTCCTGATGGCGGGGGCGCACCTCGACTCCGTGACCGCCGGCGCCGGGATCAACGACAACGGCTCCGGTTCGGCGGGCGTCCTGGAGACCGCCCTCGCCGTCTCCCGGGCCGGCTACCAGCCGGAGAAGCATCTGCGCTTCGCCTGGTGGGGCGCGGAGGAGCTGGGGATGGTCGGGTCGAAGTACTACGTCAACAGCCTCGCGACCACGGAGCGGGCCAAGATCGCCGGCTACCTCAACTTCGACATGATCGGCTCGCCCAACCCCGGCTACTTCGTCTACGACGACGACCCCACGATCGAGCAGACCTTCAAGAACTACTACGCCGGCATCTCCGTGGCGACCGAGATCGAGACCGAGGGCGACGGGCGATCCGACCACGCGCCGTTCAAGACGGCGGGCGTCCCCGTCGGCGGCCTCTTCTCCGGCGCCGACTACATCAAGACCTCCGCGCAGGCGCAGAAGTGGGGCGGCACCTCGGGCCTCGCGTTCGACCGGTGCTACCACGCCTCCTGCGACAGCTCCACCAACATCAACGACACCGCGCTCGACCGCAACAGTGACGCCATCGCCTACGCGATCTGGAACCTCTCGGGGGCCACGACCACTCCGCCGGCCGGCACGGTCTTCACCAACGCCACGGACGTCACCGTGCCGGACAACGGCGCCGCCGTGACCTCCGCCATCACCGTCACCGGGCGTACCGGCAACGCGCCCGCCACCCTCAAGGTGGACGTGGACATCAGGCACACCTGGCGCGGGGACCTCGTGGTGGACCTGGTGGCCCCGGACGGCACCGCCTACCGGCTGAAGAGCGCGAGCAGCAGCGACTCGGCGGACAACGTGATCGCCACGTACACCGTCAACGCCTCCACCGAAGTCGCCAACGGGATCTGGAAGTTGAAGGTGCAGGACACGGCGTCCTCCGACACCGGCTACATCAACAGCTGGTCGCTGACCTTCTGAGCCCCGGACGTCGTCGGGCTCGCCCACGCACGACGTGCCCGGGGAACGGGCGGGGTGCGGCCGGTGGAACCACCGGCCGCACCCCGCCCGCCCCCTCCCGGCCCGCCCCGTCAGAGGTACTTCTTGATCTCCCGCCGGGCCAGGGAGCGCTGGTGCACCTCGTCCGGGCCGTCCGCAAGCCGCAACGTCCGCGCGGAAGACCAGAGTTCGGCGAGGGGGAAGTCCTGGCTCACGCCTCCGGCCCCGTGCAGCTGGACGGCGTCGTCGAGGATGCCGAGCACCGCCCGAGGGGTCGCGATCTTGATCGCCTGGATCTCGGTGTGCGCGCCCCGGTTGCCCACCGTGTCCATCAGCCACGCCGTCTTCAGCACCAGCAGCCGCAGTTGCTCGACGGTCACCCGGGCATCCGCGATCCAGTTGTGCACCACGCCCTGCTGGGCGAGCGGCTTGCCGAAGGCCGTACGGGAGACGGCGCGCCGGCACATCAGCTCGATGGCGCGCTCCGCCATGCCGATCAACCGCATGCAGTGGTGGATGCGCCCCGGGCCGAGGCGGGCCTGGGCGATGCCGAAGCCGCCGCCCTCCTCGCCGATCAGGTTGGCCACCGGCACCCGCACGTCGGTGAAGACGAGCTCCGCGTGCCCGCCGTGGGAGTGGTCCTCGTACCCGTACACCCGCATGGCGCGGCGGACTTCGAGGCCGGGGGTGTCGCGCGGGACCAGGATCATGGACTGCTGGCGGCGGATGTCCTCGCTGTCCGGGTCGGTCTTGCCCATCACGATGAAGACGGCGCACTGCGGGTTCATCGCCCCCGAGATGTACCACTTGCGGCCGTTGATGACGTACTCGTCGCCGTCCCGAACGATCCGGGTCTCGATGTTGGTCGCGTCGGACGAGGCCACGTCGGGTTCGGTCATGGCGAACCCGGAGCGGATCTCGCCCGCGAGCAGCGGCTCCAGCCACTGCTTCTTCTGGGCGTCCGTGCCGAACTGGTGGAGGACCTCCATGTTCCCGGTGTCCGGCGCCGCGCAGTTCAGCGCGGTCGGCGCCAGGTGCGGTGAGCGGCCGCTGATCTCGGCGAGCGGCGCGTACTGGAGGTTGGTCAGCCCGGCACCGTGTTCGGCGTCGGGCAGGAAGAGGTTCCACAGGCCCTGGCGGCGCGCTTCGGCCTTCAGCTCCTCCACGACCTGGGGGGTGTCCCACGGCGAGGCGAGCCGGGCCCGCTGCTCCTCGGCGGTCTTCTCGGCGGGGTGGACGTGGGCGTCCATGAAGGCGAGCAGCCTGGTGCGCAGCTCCTCGGTACGGGCGTCGTAGGCGAAGTCCATGGGGGTGATCAGCCTTCCTGGAAGGTGGTGAGGCCGTGCTCGATGAAGAGGGGGACGAGTTCGCCGATGCGGTCGAAGCCTGCGCCCACCGTCTGGCCCAGGGTGTAGCGGTAGTGGATGCCCTCCAGGATCACGGCGAGCTTGAACCACGCGAACGCGGTGTACCAGGAGAGGGCGGAGGTGTCCCGGCCGGAGCGTGCGGCGTAGCGCTCGATCAGCTCGGCGGGCGAGGGGTGGCCGGGCGCGCCGCTCGTCGTCGAGACGGGTGAGTGGGGAAGTCCCAGGTCGGAGCTGTACATCACCAGCAGGCCGAGGTCGGTGAGCGGGTCGCCGAGGGTGGACATCTCCCAGTCGAGTACGGCCTTGATGGTGTCGTCGGCGCCGACCAGCACGTTGTCGAGGCGGTAGTCGCCGTGCACGACCGTCGGGGCCGGCGACTGGGGGAGCGCACGGCCGAGGCCGGCGTGCAGTTCGTCGATGCCGGGCAGTTCACGGTTGCGGGAGGCGTCCAACTGCTTACCCCAGCGGCGTAGTTGCCGGTCGAGGAAGCCCTCGGGGCGTCCGAAGTCGCCCAGCCCGACCGCCGACGGGTCCACCGCGTGCAGGTCGACCAGCGTGTCGACCAGTCCCAGGACCACCTGGCGGGTGCGCTCCTCGCCGAGCGGCGCGAGCTGGTCGGCGGTGCGGAAGGGGGTGCCCTCCACGTACTCCATGACGTAGAACGGTGCGCCGATGACGGATGCGTCCTCGCAGAGGAGGACCGGCTCCGGTACCGGCACGGGAGTGGGGTGGAGCCCGCTGATCACCCGGTGCTCGCGCTTCATGTCGTGCGCGGTGGCGAGGACGTGGCCCAGCGGGGGCCTGCGCACCACCCAGGTGCGGACGGAGTCGGTGACGGTGTACGTCAGGTTCGACCGGCCGCCCTCGATGAGCCGCGCTTCCAGCGGTCCGCTCACCAGCCCCGGCCGTTCGCGGTCGAGATGGCCGCGCAGCGGGCCGGGATCGAGTCCTGGCGGGGGGACTGAGCTCATGACGCGCACCTCCGGGGGTGGTGGACCGAACGTGCCCATGATGCCGACCAGTCGGTATGTCGTCCAGTGAGTGACCCGAATCCGGCAGGACGGTGTGCGGAGCTCTCTGGCGCATGAACGCATCCCTGAATAGAGTTCACGTATGGATACAGCGCTGTTGATCGAGGACGTCCGGCTCACCCCGATCCTCATAGCCGACCCGCCCCTGCTGAACACCCAGGGAGTGCACCAGCCCTACACCCCCCGGCTCATCGTGGAAGTGGTCACACGGGGCGGCGTCACGGGCATCGGGGAGACCTACGGCGACTCGGTCTACCTGGCTCTCGCCCGTCCCCTCGCCGAGGCGCTGCCGGGCCGGTCGGTCAGCGACCTGAACGGCCTCTTCGCCCTCGCCGAGCAGGTGTGCGGCGAGGAGACGTCCGACGGGTCCGGCCAGGCGGAGGGCGGGGTCGACGCGGGGGGCCTGCGGGGCGTGCGTACGGCCGACAAGCTCCGGCTCTCCGTGGTGTCCGGCTTCGAGGTGGCCTGCCTGGACGCGCTCGGCAAGGCGCTGGGCCTGCCCGTGCACGCCCTGCTCGGGGGCAAGGTCCGCGACGCCGTCGACTACAGCGCGTACCTCTTCTACCGCTGGGCCGCCCACCCCGAGGGCGGTGAGGCGGACGACTGGGGCGCGGCCGTCGACCCGGCCGGGATCGTCGCGCAGGCCGAGCGCTTCGCCCGGGAGCACGGGTTCGGCTCCTTCAAGCTCAAGGGTGGTGTCTTCCCGCCCGACGAGGAGATCGCCGCGATCCGCGCGCTCGCCGAGGCCTTCCCCGGCCGTCCGCTGCGGCTGGACCCGAACGGCGCCTGGTCGGTGGAGACCTCGCTCAAGGTCGCCGAGCAACTGGGCGGCGTACTGGAGTACTTGGAGGACCCCGCGAGCGGAACGCCGGCGATGGCGCGGGTGTCGGCGGGTACGGACGTCCCGCTCGCCACCAACATGTGCGTCACCACCCTCGCCGAACTGCCCGAGGCCCTGGCGAGGGACGCGGTGCAGGTCGTCCTCTCCGACCACCACTACTGGGGCGGCCTGCACCGCACCCGCGAACTGGCCGCGATCTGCCGGACGTTCGGCGTGGGCCTGTCCATGCACTCCAACACCCACCTCGGCATCAGCCTCGCCGCGATGACCCACGTCGCCGCCACCGTGCCGAACCTCGACTACGCCTGCGACAGCCACTACCCCTGGCAGACCGAGGACGTCATCACCACCCGCCACGTCTTCGAGGACGGCCGCCTGGCCGTCTCCGACGCGCCCGGCCTCGGCGTCGAACTCGACCGGGACCGACTGGCGGTCCTCCACCGCCGCTGGCTGGACGACGACGGCAGCCTGCGCGACCGCGACGACGCGGCAGCCATGCGCAGGTCCGATCCCGGATGGGTGACCCCGGCGATCCCGCGCTGGTGACACCGCTGCTCCTGCCGGTCCGGCAGGCCCGTCCGGCAGGCCGGTCCGGCCAGTCGGTCGTGCCGGTCGGCGGGGCGGGTGCGGCGGCCGGCATCGGCCGCGCGACCCGGCTCGTCCCGGTCCCGCGCGGCTCAGTCGTCCCAGTCCTGCGCCGCCACGAAGGCGTCCCCGTGCTCGGCCGACCAGCGGCCCATCGCCGCGATCGGCTCCAGCAGCGTCCTGCCGAGCGGGGTCAGCGCGTACTCCACCCGGCGCGGCGCCCCGGCGGGGACCGTACGCTCCACCAGCGCGTACCCCGCGAGTCTGCGCAGGGTCTCGTTGAGCACCTTGGGGCTGATCGAACCGATCTCCGTGCGCAGATCGCGCGGGCGCCGAGGGCCCGCCTCCAGGGCCTGGATCACCGGCGCGTTCCAGGTGTGCGTCAGCAGGTCGAACCCCAGCCGCACCCGGCAATCGGCCAATACCCGTTCCACGACGCCTCCCCATAGCAGACCGGTGGGACACCGGATGGTGTGCGACCGGCCTCCTAGTGTCGCTGTCACCGTCCCACGCGGGGGCGGGTGGGACACGGTGAAGGGACGGCGACGGATGCGCATCGGCATTCTCGGTACGGGAAACATGGCGGAGGCCCTGGGGGCGCGTTGGGCCGCCGCCGGGCACGAGATCCTCTTCGGCGGGCGCTCCGCCGAGCGGGCGCGGGACCTGGCCGACCGGGCCGGCGGCCTCCCCGGCACCCTGGGCGAGGCGGCCCACTTCGGTGACGCGGCGCTGGTCGCCCTGCCGCACGGTGCTGTCGCGGACGTACTCGCCGAACTCGGCGCGGCGCACGGCGCGCTGCGTCACCGGGTGCTGATCGACTGCACCAACGCGATCGGGCCAGGCCTCCTGCTCACCACCGGCGACGGGCCGGGGGCGGCCCGTACGCTCGCCCGATCCACCGGCGCCCGGGTGGTCAAGGCGTTCAACCACCTCCCCGACTCCGTATGGCGGCTCGACCCTTCCGTCCTTCCCGAAGGCCCGTTCGCCGTACCCCTGTGCGGTGACGACGAAGCCGCGCTGGAGACCGTACGGACCCTGGTGCGGGACCTCGGGCACGTGCCGCTCACGGTCGGGCCCCTGGCGCGGGTCGACCAACTGGAGGCGGCGACCGCGCTGTTGATCGGACTGTGGAAGTCCGGGCACGATCCCCGCACACTGCTGCCGCCGTTCGGCACCGTCACGGCCGGTGGCTGAACCGGCGGCCGGGGGCGGAGTCACTGTCACGGGTGCGGCCTGCCGGCGCCCGCCGCATTTCTATCTCCAACCCGCGTTGTTCGTAGAATGGCGGAGTGGACGACATCGATGCGATCGCACTGCTGCAGGACCCGGTACGGCGGCGGCTGTACACCTACGTGGTGGCGCAGGGCCGCGAGGTCGGCCGCAACGAAGCCGCCGAGGCGGTCGGGGTGGCCCGCACGCTCGCCGCGCACCATCTGGACAAACTGGCCGACGCGGGGCTCCTGGAGAGTGGCAGTCGACGTTTGACCGGCCGTACGGGGCCCGGAGCCGGGCGGCCCGCCAAGGTGTACACGCGGGTGCGCACCGAGCGGTCCGTGTCCCTGCCCGCCCGCGACTACCGCACCGCCGCCGACCTCCTCGCCGAGGCCGCCGAGGAGGCGGGTCTCGACGTCGGACTCCGCGCGTCGGCGCGCCGCCGGGGCGAGGCGCTGCGCGGTTCAGCGCCGGCCTGTGGCGACCTCCCCGCGGCCATGGAACTGCTGGCCGCGCGCGGCTACGAACCGCACCTGCAGGACGGGGGCGCCGGGAGTGACGGGGAGGGGGACGGTGACGGGAACGCCGCCGAGGGGGAGGAGCGGGTGGCCCGCGCGGGGGCGCCCGTCATCCGCATGCGCAACTGTCCCTTCCACGCGGTCGCCGAGCGCTTCCCGCCGCTCGTCTGCGGAATGAACCTCGCCCTGCTGGAGGGGATGCTCGGTACGGACGGTCCGCTGCGCGCGCGCATGGCCGCCAGGCCGGGGGAGTGCTGCGTGGTCGTCGAAGTTTCTAAAAACAATGCTGGTTGACATAGAAAAGCGGGCCGTGCTGGGATGGGTCCATGACCGCGTCCTCGCAAGCCGCGCACCTCGCCCAACTCAACGTCTCCACGCTCCTCCATCCCCTCGACGACCCACGCATGAGCCCGTTCGTCGAGATGCTCGATCCGATCAACGCCGCAGCCGACGACACCCCCGGCTTCGTGTGGCGCCTCGTCGCGGAAGGCGATGCCGACGCCACGGCCCTGCGCCCGGCGGGTGAGAACGTCATCGTCAACATGTCGGTGTGGGAGACCCGCGAGTCCCTGTGGGACTTCACCTACCGGACCGGCCACCTGGAGGTGGTGCGCCACCGCCGTGACTGGTTCGAACGGCACGTCGAGGCGCACCTGGTGCTCTGGTGGGTCCCGGCCGGACACATCCCGACCGTCGGCGAAGCCCTGGAGCGGCTGGCGGACCTGCGCGCCAACGGCCCGTCCCCGCGCGCCTTCACCTTCGTCTCCGCGTACTCCGCGGCAGAGGCGGCAGAGGTGGTACCGGCGCAAGAGGGGCCGGAAGCGCCGGGGGCCGTCGACGCCGCGACGGCGCCTCCGGTCGTGCTCGTGCGCGAGTGAGAGACCCGGCGGGGCGCACGACCCCACGGTGGTGCGGGGGAGGGACCCCGTGACGAGCCGACGGAACACCTGACGGGCTCCCTGCCGACCCGCCCCGCGCTCTGTACGACCCGCTCCGCATCCCGGTACGTGGGGCTTCGCCCCCCTGTCCCCGAGCGTTCCCGGCGCCGGGCGGCCGTTCCGGCCTTCTGCCTCCGCCGCGGACCGGACGGCGGGCTGCGGGGCGCGGTCCCACCCGTCGCCCCGGCCGTTCGCGACGTCCGTGCGGCCGACGGCGCCTCATTGGCGCAGGTCGCCCACCGTGCTGCCCGCGTGCTGCCGTGGCCACGACGCACCCGGTCGGCGCGGCTCGCCGGCTCGCCGCACGAGGTCAACGCCGGGCGCCAGCGCCCGGTACGCATGGCTGCCCCTCGTGGTGGCCGCTCCCGTCCGGTTCCTCCCCGTGCCCCCGTGCCCCCGTGCCCCCGTGCTCGGAGTGGCTCTCGTCGCTCTTCGACGGAGACATGGAGGCCGACACCCTCCAGGATCCGACCCGGCCGCGCCGCCGTGCGGCCGGCCCGGCGCGGTCCTGGACCACCGGAACACCCCCCGCATGTAATTCGAACGTATGAACTACAGTGGTGACTCCTATGTCCTCGTTCCTCCAGTCCTCGCTCTTCGACCAGTCCGAAGCCCCCGCCCTCGGGCCCCTCGCCGGGCTGCGCCGGACGGAGCTCGGGCACGGAGCCTGGATCGACCTGCTGCCGGGCTGGCTGAGCGGCGGCGACGAACTCTTCGCGCGGCTCGAGACCGAGGTGCCCTGGCGGGCCGAACAGCGCCGGATGTACGACCGCACCGTGGACGTACCGCGCCTGCTGGCCTTCTACCGGACGGCCGACGACCTCCCCCACCCCGTCCTCACCGAGGCTCGCGAGGCCCTGTCCGCGCATTACGCGAAGGAACTCGGCGAACCCTTCGCCACGGCGGGCCTGTGCCACTACCGCGACGGCCGCGACAGCGTCGCCTGGCACGGGGACCGGATCGGCCGGGGCTCCCACGAGGACACCATGGTCGCCATCCTCTCGGTGGGTGCCCCACGCGACCTGCTGCTGCGCCCCCGAGACCACACGGGGGAGACGGTGCGCCGCCCGCTGGGCCACGGGGACCTGATCGTCATGGGCGGTTCGTGTCAGCGGACCTGGGAACACGCGATCCCCAAGACGTCCCGGCCCTGCGGTCCGAGAATCAGCGTCCAGTACCGTCCCCGCGGAGTGCGCTGACCTGCGCCGACCGCGGGAATCGTCTCCGCCGTCCCGCGTCGGCCGTCCTCCTGTGGCGACCGGTCGACGCGGCGCGATCTGTGGGAGTTGCGAGGACCGCGGCGTCGAGCGGTTGATCGTGCGGGGGTGAGGAAGCGTTTCCTCGCGCGGCTGAATGGGGTGGAGGGCACGACCGCGCCCTACGTGGCCCCGCCCGGCCCCGCTGCTCAGAGCACCATGGCCGCCGCGAACACCGCCAGCGCGAGCGTGCACGCCGTGGCCGTCCACGCCACTCGTGGCGACAGGGGCGGAGGCTGGGCGGTGTCGGTCTCCCGTACGCGGCGGTGGGCCACCCGCAGGAAGGCGATCCAGGCAGCCGCGCTCAGGGCGAGCGCGACCACCGCGGCGAGGGACGCTCCGCCGTGCAACGTCTGCTTGGCGGCGAGGACCGCCGCCACGGTCGCCGACAGCGTGGTACGCCGCCACGCCAGACGGGTGCGCTCCGGCTGGAGACCCGGATCACGGACGGGCCCGGACGCGGCGGCGCTCACCGGCCCTCCCAGCCGAAGAGGACGACCACCACCATCGTCACGGCCACCACCGCGACCACCAGGCTGAGCAGGGTCGGGAACCGCGAGACGGGCAGGTCCTCACCCCGCCGCATCGCCCGTTCGCAGCGGACCCAGTGGTTGACGGCCCGCAGCGCGCAGAGCACCCCGGCCGCGAGCAGACCGAAGGCGAGCCCGGCACGCACCCCCCACGCGAGCCCCGGAAGGAACTGGTCGACGGCGAAGCCGCCGCCGATGAGCGCGAGCGCCGTACGGATCCAGGCGAGGAACGTCCGCTCGTTGGCGAGGGAGAAACGGTAGTCCGGGGTGTCTCCCTCGTCACTGATCCGCTGGGGCGCGAACCACAGCCGCAGACTCTGTACGAATTCCTTCACGCGGGAACCCTATCCGCCGCTCCGACGAGCGGTCCGGACCATTTCTGTGCGTTCGAGCACCACGATCCCGAGGCGCCCTCACGCGGCGCCCCACGCGACACCGGACACCGGCCTGCCACCAGACACCGGGCACCGGGCTCCGGCCCCCTACGAGACACCCGGCTCCCGCCCCTACGAGAGGCCGGACTCCGACGACTCCTCCCGGAATTCCCGCAGCCGGTGGTACGCCTCCACTCCGTCCGGCGTCCACGCCCCCGTGGTGAGGCGCTCCGCCACCTCCTCGTCGGTCAGGAAGCCGTGCCACTCGATCTCCTCCTTCTGCGGATCGACCGGCAGCTCGCACCGCACCTGGTAGACGCGCGACCACCACGAGTGGCCGTCCGCCTCGTACAGGAAGGTGAACAAGGGCTCGGGGCGCGGCAGTCCGCGGACCCCGAGCTCCTCCTCGGCCTCGCGCAGCGCGGCGTCGTCGTACGTTTCGCCCGCCCCCACCACCCCACCGACGAACATGTCGTAGTGCGAGGGGAAGAGCATCTTCGTGGCCGTCCTGCGGTGCACGAACACCCGCCCTCCGGCGTCGCGCGCCTCGATGAAGACGCACCGGTGGCGCAGCCCGCGGGCGGTCGCCTCACCGCGCGGCGCCTGCCCCACCACCTCGTCGTTCTCGTCGACGATGTCCAGGATCTCGTCAGCAGGATTCATGCTGCCCATCCAACCAAGGGCGGGCCGGTGACGACGCGCGGATGCCGCGGGCGCCCGTCAGATCCCGCCGCCTTCCGTCGTCATCAGGTCCTCGGCGGGATGGGCACCGCCCCCCTTGCCGCCCGGCAGCGCGGGGTGGAGCCCGAGCAGCACGATCCCGGCGACGATGGCGGCCAGGCCGGCCGCCTGGCCCGCCAGTGCCGCCGGGTCCGTACGCACCTGGTCGCCCAGGAAACCGATGCCGCACGCGATGCCCGCCAGCGGCTGGGCGGCGGTCAGGGCGGGCAACGACATCCGCAGCGGCGCCATCTCGAACGCGCTCTGCACCAGGATCAGCCCCGTGACACCGATCACCAGCACGGTGTACGGCTGCCACCCGCTCACCAGCGCCGTCCAGCCGCGGTCGTCGAGCAGTTGGCCGCTCACCCGGGTCAGCGCGTCCTGGAGCCCGTAGAGCAGACCCGCCGCCAGCGCCAGCAGCGAGGGTGCCACCGCCGGACGGGCGTGCCGGGCACTCGCGGTCAGGACCAGCGCCAGCCCCGCCACCACGCCGATGATCAGCCAGTGCCGCAGCGGATCGGTCTCCGCCTGCCCGCCGCTCGGCTGACCGGCCAGCAGGAAGGCGGCTACCCCGCCGGAGAGCAGCGCGAGCCCGCCCCACCCCTGGCGTCCCAGCGGCTGCCCGGTGAGCGCGCGCGACAGGCCCAGCGCGAACAGCAGGTTGGTCGCGAGCAGCGGCTCCACCACCGAGAGCTCGCCGCGGGTGAGGGCGAGCGCCCCCAGCACCATCCCGCAGACCATGAAGCCGATCCCGGCCAGCCAGCTCTTCACCTTCATCAGGTCGAGCAGCAGCCGGGGGGAGAGGAAGTCGCTCATCGGGGCGCGCCGGGCGGCCGCCTGTTGCAGGACGAAGCCGAAACCAAGGCACGCCGCCGCACCCACGGAGAGGAGGAGGACCAGCAAGGACACAGGTTTCTTCCTCGGATCGGCGGGCGGAAAAGGTGTGTTCCGAACGATATGCCCCTCGGTGTAGGGGAGCGGTGAGATTGGTCCGACCGGCCTGTTGACTCGGGCATCGGGGCGTACCGAAGATCTGACGCACGAGTAACTTGCGTGCTCGGGGACGCGGGGCCGGGACACCGGATCCGCGACCCGTCGCAGGTCCGCACCCCCCGGCGCCGCGCCCCGGCCGGTCTCCGCACCGCCTCGCCCGAAGGATGGAACCCATGGCGTACGACGCCGATGTGATCGTGATCGGAGCCGGCCTCGCGGGGCTGGCCGCCACGGCGGAGCTGGCCGAGGCGGGCCGCTCCGTGATCCTGCTCGACCAGGAGCCCGAGCAGTCGCTCGGCGGTCAGGCCCACTGGTCCTTCGGCGGGCTGTTCCTCGTCGACTCCCCCGAGCAGCGCCGGTTCAGGATCAAGGACAGCCGTGAGCTCGCTCTCCAGGACTGGTTCGGCACGGCCGGTTTCGACCGCGAGGAGGACCACTGGCCGAAGAAGTGGGCCGAGGCGTACGTCGACTTCGCCGCCGGCGAGAAGCGCTCCTGGCTGCGGCAGCAGGGCCTGCGGCTCTTCCCGGTGGTCGGCTGGGCCGAGCGCGGCGGATACGACGCGACCGGCCACGGGAACTCCGTACCCCGCTTCCACATCACCTGGGGGACGGGCCCCGGGGTCGTCGCCCCCTTCGAGCGGCGGGTGCGCGAGGGGGTCGCCCAGGGGCGCGTCGACATCCGCTTCCGCCACCGGGTGACCGGTCTCGGCCGCACCGGGGGAGCGGTCGACACCGTGAGCGGCGAGATCCTGGAACCCAGTGCGGCCGAACGCGGGACCGCGAGCAGCCGGACCGCCACCGGAGCTTTCGAGCTGCGGGCCCAGGCGGTGATCGTCACCTCCGGCGGGATCGGCGGCAACCACGACCTCGTCCGGGCCCAGTGGCCCGAGCGGCTCGGCACCCCGCCCGCGAAGATGCTCTCCGGCGTGCCCGCCCACGTCGACGGGCTGATGCTCGGCGTCGCCGAGGAGGCCGGGGCCCACCACATCAACCGCGACCGGATGTGGCACTACACCGAGGGCATCGAGAACTGGAACCCCGTCTGGGACAAGCACGCCATCCGGATCCTGCCCGGCCCGTCCTCCCTCTGGTTCGACGCCCGGGGCAAGCGGCTGCCGGTCCCGCTCTTCCCCGGCTTCGACACCCTCGGCACCCTCGAACACATCATGAAGTCGGGCTACGACTACACCTGGTTCGTCCTGGACCAGCGGATCATCGGCAAGGAGTTCGCGCTCTCCGGCTCCGAACAGAACCCGGACCTCACCGGCAAGTCGGTCCGCGACGTCATCGGACGGGCCCGCGCCGAGGTCCCCGGACCGGTCAGGGCCTTCATGGACCACGGGGTGGACTTCGTCGTGGAGAACGACCTCGGCGCCCTCGTCCGCGGCATGAACGCGCTGACCGGTGACGGGCTCATCGACGAGGAGGACCTGCGCCGCGAGATCACCGCGCGCGACCGGGAGATCGCCAACCCGTTCACCAAGGACCTCCAGATCACGGCGATCCACGGGGCGCGCTCGTACCTCGGCGACAAGCTGATCCGCACCGCGAAGCCGCACCGCATCCTCGACCCGAAGGCCGGACCGCTGATCGCCGTGCGGCTGAACATCCTCACCCGCAAGTCCCTCGGCGGGCTGGAGACGGACCTCTCCTCCCGGGTGCTGACGGCGGACGGCTCCCCGCTGCCCGGGGTGTACGCGGCGGGAGAGGCGGCCGGCTTCGGCGGCGGCGGGGTGCACGGCTACCGCTCGCTGGAGGGCACCTTCCTCGGCGGCTGCATCTTCTCGGGACGCACGGCGGGACGGGCGGCGGCCGCCGCCCTCGCCTGACCGGCGCCGCTGTCGGCGCCGGGCCGTTCTTGACCTCCGCGTGACGGAACGACCGGGCGCCGGATGGTCCAATGAAGGGGTGAACCCCCAACCGTCCGAACCCCCCGCTCACGCGTACGAGGCGGAGGACGCCGCCGCCCCGCCCGGCACCGGGGGCGCCCCGGTCGGGCGGCGGCTCGTGCTGTCCATGCTGGGGCTCGGCGCCGCCGCGGTGGTCGCCGCACCGGTGCTCCAGCGCGCCGTCTCGGCGGGGGTGGAGGCGCTGGCGGCCAAGGACCCGACCGGCCTGACCGGCCTGCTCCCCGCGGGAGGGGGGTTCCGCTACTACTCGGTCGCCGCCTCCGTCCAGGAGAAGAGCGCCGCCGATTACCGCCTCACCGTCGACGGCCTGGTCGACCGGCCGGCCTCGTACACCCTGGACGCGCTCGCCGCGCTCCCGCAGACGCGCACGGTCCGCGACGTCCAGTGCGTCACCGGCTGGCGGGTGCCCGAGACCCCCTTCGAGGGGGTGCGGCTCTCCGCGCTGCTGGACGCGGCCGGCGTACGCCCCGGGGCGAAGGCGGTCCGCTTCACCTGCTTCGACGGCACGTACACCGAGAGCCTCACCCTCGAACAGGCCCGGCGCCCCGACGTGATGGCGGCGCTGCGGATGCGGGACGCACCCCTCTCGCACGCGCACGGCGGCCCGGTCCGGCTCTACGTGGCCCCCATGTACTTCTACAAGTCGGCGAAATGGCTCTCCGGGATCACCGTCACCGACTCCGTGCGCCCCGGTTACTGGGAGGAACTCGGCTATGACGTCGACGCCTGGGTCGGACGGTCCAACGGCCGCGACGACGCCCCCACCGTCTGAGCCGGCCGCGAAGGCACCGGTGCGGCGGCTCCGCTTCAGCCCCGCCGAACGCTGGGTGCACCGGACCACCGCCTGGCTCACGCTCGTCTGCGTGGCGACGGCCGCCTTCCTCTACGTGCCCGAGCTGGCCCAGCTCGTCGGGCGGCGGCGCCTGGTGGTGACCGTCCACCAGTGGTCCGGACTGCTGGTGCCCCTGCCGCTGCTGGCCGGACTCGGCTCCCGGGCGCTGCGCGCGGACCTGTCGCGGCTCAACCGGTTCGCGCCGCACGACCGGCAGTGGCTGCGGGCGGCGCGCCGGCGCGACCACCGGCCCGCGTCCCGCCCGGCGGGGAAGTTCAACGCGGGCCAGAAGCTCTGGGCGGCGTGGATCGCCGGGGCCCTGCTGGTGATGCTCGGCACAGGGCTGCTCATGTGGTTCACCGGGCTGTCGCCGCTGGTGCTGCGTACCGGCGCCACCTTCGTCCACGACTGGCTGGCGCTCGCCGTCGGGCTGGTGGTGGCCGGACACATCACGAAGGCGCTCGCCGATCCGGAGGCACGCCGGGGCATGCGGACCGGATCGGTCGAGCGCCTGTGGGCCCGCCGGGAGCATCCGCTCTGGCGGGACTCCGAGGGGGAGTAGGGGCCGGGGGCCGTCAGGCACCCCGCGTGGCTCCCACCGCACCAGGGAGAGGTGGCTCCCCCAGGTGGCTCCTCACGACACCGGGGAGAGGGGTGTCCGGCTACAACACCAGGGAGAGGAGCAGGATGAAGGCCAGCGAGCAGACGGAGATGATGGTCTCCATCACCGACCAGGTCTTGACCGTCTGACCGATATCCATCCCGAAGTACTCCTTCACCAGCCAGAATCCCGCGTCGTTGACGTGGCTGAAGAAGAGCGAGCCGGCACCGACCGCGAGGACCAGCAGCGCGGCGTGCGCGGTCGACATGTCGGCCGCCAGGGGGGCGACCAGACCGGCCGCCGAGATGGTCGCCACCGTCGCCGAACCGGTCGCGAGACGGATGCCGACCGCGATCAGCCAGCCGAGCAGCAGCGCCGGGATCGACCAGTCCTCGGAGAACTCCAGGATCATCCGGCCCACGCCGGAGTCGATGAGCGTCTGCTTGAAGCCGCCGCCCGCGCCGACGATCAGCAGCACGCCCGCGATCGGGGCGAGCGACTTCTCGACGGTGCCGGCCAGCCGGTCCTTGGTGAACCCGGCGGCCCGGCCCAGCGTGAACATGGCGACGATCACGGCGGCGAGCAGCGCGATCAGCGGGGAGCCGATGACGTCCGTGACCTTCTGGACGCCGTTCTCCGGGTCGTCCACGACGATGTCGACCAGGGCCTTCGCCAGCATCAGGACGACCGGCAGCAGCACGGTGGCCAGCGTCGCGCCGAAGCTCGGGCGGCGCTCCAGCTCCTCGGAGGCGCGCTCGGGGACCATGCGCTCGGGCGCCTTGATGTCCACCCAGCGGGCGGCGTACCGGGAGAAGAGCGGTCCGGCGATGATCACGGTGGGAATGGCGACGACCACGCCGAGGGCGAGGGTGACCCCGAGGTTCGCATCGATCGCGTCGATCGCGACGAGCGGGCCGGGGTGCGGGGGTATCAGCCCGTGCATCACGGAGAGCCCGGCGAGCGCCGGGATGCCGATCCGCATCAGGGAGTAGTTGCCGCGCTTGGCGACGAGCAGCACCACCGGGATCAGCAGCACGATGCCGACCTCGAAGAAGAGCGGCAGACCGACGATGGAGGCGATCAGCACCATCGCCCAGGGCATCGCCCGTCCGCTCGCCCTCGCGAGGATGGTGTCCACGATCTGGTCCGCGCCGCCGGAGTCGGCGAGCAGCTTGCCGAGGATCGCGCCCAGGGCGATGAGGACGCCGACGCCCGCGACGGTGGAGCCGAGACCCGCCGTGAAGCTGGCGATCGTCTTCTCCAGGGGCGCTCCCGCGAAGGAGCCGAGCGCCAGCGAGCCGATGGTCAGCGCCAGGAAGGCGTGGAGCTTGAGCGTGGTGATGAGCAGGACGATGACGGCGATGCCGGCGAGGACGGCGATCCCCAACTGCGCGTTGCCCGCGGAGGTGATGGGTTCGACGGCGTCCGCTGCCAGCGTCTCGACGCTGAGACTGGTCACGGTGAGGGGTCCTTAACTCGCGAGCCGGCGCAGCGCGGCGACGGCCCGGTCGGTGATCTCTTGGGGGGTGCCGGCCACGTCGACCTCGACGCCCGCCTCGTCCGCCTCCAGCGGCTGGAGGGTGGCGAACTGCGAGTCGAGCAGCGCGGTCGGCATGAAGTGGCCCTGGCGCGCGGACATGCGCCCCTCGATGAGGGCGCGGTCTCCGGTCAGGTGCAGGAAGACGGCGTCCGGGGCCTCGGCCCGCAGACGGTCGCGGTAGGCGCGCTTGAGCGCGGAACAGGCGACGACGCCGCCGAGCCCGGCCCGGCCGTGCGCCCACTTCCCGATGGAGTCCAGCCAGGGCAGGCGGTCCGCGTCGTCCAGCGGGGTACCGGCGGCCATCTTGGCGATGTTCGCCTCGGGGTGGAAGTCGTCGCCCTCGGCGTACGGGACGCCCAGTGCGGTGGCGAGCAGGGGGCCGATCGTGGTCTTGCCGGTCCCTGCCACGCCCATCACCACGACGACGTGGGGGGTGCTCATTGGTGCCTCGCTGTCTTCTTCGACATCGGTCCGTCGCGCTACTGAAACGCATTAGGTCGTACTTATTCAAGTCCTTGTGACATAAACGTCGTACTTAATGACCTCTGGAGTCCGTCCGATCCCTCCGATCCGTCGGACCGGCGCCGGCATCCGGCGCCTTCCCCGGCCCCCGCACGTCACACCGCCCCGGGCCGCTCCCCGCCGAAGGCCGCCCGCAGTGTCCCCAAATCGCCCCGTACTCTTGCCCCATGACCACCACGAGCCCGGGGCTCCACACGCAGGTGCTGGACGCCCTCGGTCTGGAGATCACCTCGGGCGAGCGCCGACCGGGCGACGTGCTGCGCACCGACGAGATCGCCCAGCGCTTCGAGGTCTCCCGCACGGTGGTCCGCGAGGTGGTCCGCGTCCTGGAGTCCATGCACCTGGTGGAGTCCCGGCGCCGGGTCGGGGTGACCGTGCGCCCCACCGAGGCGTGGAACGTCTTCGACCCCCGGGTCATCCGCTGGCGGCTGGCCGGCGCCGACCGGCCGCGCCAGCTCCGCTCGCTGACCGTCCTGCGGTCGGCCGTCGAACCGGTGGCCGCCTCGCTCGCCGCGCGGTACGCCACCCCGGCCCAGTGCGCGGCCCTCACCGCGTGCGCGCTCGGGATGGTCGAGACCTCGCGCGGCCAGCGGCTGGAGGAGTACCTCCGCCACGACGTCGCCTTCCACCGGGTCGTGCTGAACGCCTCGGGCAATGAGATGTTCGCCCGGCTGGGGGACGTGGTCGCCGAGGTCCTGGCGGGCCGCACGCACCACCAGGTGATGTTCGAGGACCCCGACCCGGCCGCCGTCACCCTGCACGTGAAGGTCGCCGAGGCGGTGCGCGAGGGCGACGCGGAGGCCGCCGAGCGGCTCACCCGCGCGATCGCGTTCGGCGCCCTGGAGGAACTCGACGTACTCGCGCCCTGAACGCCCGCCCGGGTCTGCGTGGGCCCCCCTCGCACCGCGTACCGTGGTCGGCGTTCGATCATCGGACGGCGGTCGGACGTCGCAGGGGCGCGGGGCCGTCACACAGAAGGAGCCAGGGTATGCCGCAGCAGGTGCAAGGCGTCGTCGCACCGGGGAAGAACGAGCCGGTACGGGTCGAGACGATCGTGATCCCGGACCCGGGTCCCGGCGAGGCCGTGGTGAAGATCCAGGCGTGCGGTGTCTGCCACACCGACCTGCACTACAAGCAGGGCGGCATCAACGACGAGTTCCCCTTCCTCCTCGGCCACGAGGCGGCGGGTGTGGTGGAGTCGGTCGGCGAGGGCGTCACGGACGTCGCCCCCGGCGACTTCGTCATCCTCAACTGGCGGGCCGTCTGCGGCCAGTGCCGCGCCTGTCTGCGCGGGCGCCCCTGGTACTGCTTCGACACCCACAACGCGAAGCAGAGGATGACGCTGCTCGACGGCACCGAGCTCTCCCCGGCGCTCGGGATCGGCGCGTTCGCGGAGAAGACCCTCGTCGCCTCCGGGCAGTGCACCAAGGTGGACCCCGCGGTCTCCCCGGCCGTCGCCGGCCTGCTCGGCTGCGGAGTCATGGCGGGCATCGGCGCCGCCATCAACACCGGTGAGGTCGGCCGCGGCGACTTGGTCGCGGTCATCGGCTGCGGCGGCGTCGGAGACGCCGCCGTCATGGGCGCGCGGCTCGCGGGTGCGGCGAAGATCATCGCCGTGGACGTCGACGACCGCAAGCTGGAGACGGCGAAGAAGATGGGTGCCACCCACACCGTCAACTCCCGCACCGAGGACCCGGTCGAGGCGATCCGCGCCCTCACCGGCGGCAACGGCGCCGACGTCGTCATCGAGGCGGTCGGCCGCCCCGAGACGTACGAGCAGGCTTTCTACGCCCGCGACCTGGCCGGCACCGTCGTCCTGGTCGGCGTCCCCACCCCCGAGATGCGCCTCGAACTCCCCCTCCTCGACGTGTTCGGCCGCGGCGGCTCGCTGAAGTCCTCCTGGTACGGCGACTGCCTGCCCTCCCGCGACTTCCCCATGCTCGTCGACCTGCACCAGCAGGGCCGCATCGACCTCGGCGCGTTCGTCACCGAGACCGTCGGCCTCGGCGACGTCGAGCGCGCCTTCGAGCGCATGCACGACGGCGACGTCCTGCGCTCGGTGGTGGTCTTCTGATGGCCGCCCGCATCGACCACCTGGTCACCTCCGGCACCTTCGCGCTCGACGGCGGTGAATGGGAGGTCGACAACAACGTCTGGATCGTCGGCGACGACCACGAGGCGATCGTCATCGACGCGGCCCACGACGCCGACGCCATCCTCGCCGCCCTCGGCGGACGCACGCTTCGCGCCATCGTCTCCACCCACGCGCACAACGACCACGTCGACGCGGCTCCCGCCCTCGCCGACGCCACCGGCGCCCCGGTCCTGCTGCACCCGGCCGACCTGCCCCTGTGGCAGCAGACCCATCCCGACCGCGCGCCGGACGGCGACCTGGCGGACGGCCAGGAGATCGAGGTCGCGGGCGTCCGGCTGACCGTCCTGCACACCCCGGGCCACGCGCCCGGCGCGGTCTGCCTCTACGCCCCCGAACTGGCCACGGTCTTCACCGGGGACACCCTCTTCCAGGGCGGGCCCGGCGCCACCGGCCGCTCGTTCTCGGACTTCCCGACCATCGTCGGCTCGATCCGGGACCGGCTCCTCGCCCTCCCGGCGGACACCACGGTGCGCACCGGTCACGGCGGCGCCACCACCATCGGCGCGGAGGCCCCGCACCTGGACGAGTGGATCGCGCGCGGTCACTGACCGCCGCGGACGCCCGTCCCGCTCACCGGTCCGGCCACGCGGAGAGCCGCAGCCCGCTCCTGAAGCGGCGCGGCTCACCCGTGACCGGATCGGTGAACTCCAGGACCCGCGCGAGGAGTTGCAGCGGACGCGACCAGTCGTCCGGCGCACTCTCCGGCTCGACCACCGGATAGAGCGGGTCGTTGACCAGGGGGAGCCCCAAGGCGCTCATGTGCAGCCGCAGCTGGTGGGTGCGTCCGGTGGTGGGAAGCAGCCGGTAGCGCCCCAGCCCGTCCCGGTGCTCCAGCAGCTCCACCCGGCTCTCGCTGTTCGGCTCGCCCGGCTCCTCCCGCGCCGCCACCACCCCGCGGTCCTTCACGATCCGGCTCCGCACGGTCCGGGGGAGCGCCAGAGCCGGGTCGTACGGGGCGACCGCCTCGTACTCCTTGCGCACCAGCCGGTCGCGGAAGAGCGTCTGGTACGCGCCGCGCTCCCCGGGACGGACCACGAAGAGCACCAGGCCCGCCGTCAGCCGGTCCAGCCGGTGCGCGGGCTGGAGGTGCGGCAGCTCCAGCTCGTGCCGGAGCCGCGCCACGGCCGTCTGGGTCACGTGCCGGCCGCGCGGAGTGGTGGCGAGGAAGTGCGGCTTGTCGGCGATCACCACGTGCTCGTCCCGGTGGACCACCCCGACCGGGAACGGCACCGGCTCCTCCGGCGCGAAGTCCCGGTGGAACCAGAGACCGAGTCCCGACGCGTACGGCAGGTCGCCCGCCACCGCCCGCCCGTCCGCGCCGACGAACCGGCCCTCGTCCAGCATGGCCGCCACCCGTGCCGCCCCCACGGCGGCCCCGAACCGCTCCCGCAGATGGTCGCCCACGGTCGCCCAGGCCCCCTCCGGGTCGGCGGGCAGCCGTACCCGCACGGGATCGACGCCCTCGCGCTGGGGGAGCGGCGCGGCGGCCGCCCCACGCCGACGCCGGCCCCTCACCGCAGGGCCCGGCGGCGGCATGGAGCGGCGGTCCCGGCCGGCCGCGGGGACCGCGGGCCGGTGGACGCGGGGGCGGACATGGGGGTTCCCTTCGGTCGGCAAGGGCAAAGGCAAGGGCGGTGGCAACGGCGGCGACCGGGAAGAGGGCGACCCCCGGCCCCAACGCAGAAAGACCCCAGATCGACTGGGGTCTTTCGCTGGTGTCCGAGGGGGGACTTGAACCCCCACGCCCGATAAAGGGCACTAGCACCTCAAGCTAGCGCGTCTGCCATTCCGCCACCCGGACAAGGTGTCTGTCGTTCCCGGGGCCGCTGTTCCCGTCCTGTTCCGACGTGGAAAACAATAGCAAACATCCGGGGGTGCTCGATCACCCCCCGGAGGGCCCCCGGCTCCGGCCCCCGGCTCCGGCCCCCACCCCGTGTGACGGGAGCGTGTCGTCGTGGGGGACGGCCTTGGGCCGCGCGGGGCGGGCGCGGGAGGATGGAGGGGAGCACCACCGTGACAGTGGAAGGAAGCAGTGTGAGCGAGAGCAGCGCCTCCCAGGCAGGTCCGTCCGGCAAGGCCGGCAACGCGGAGAACGAGGTCGTGGACCTCTGCCGTGAGCTGATCCGGATCGACACCAGCAACTACGGGGACCACTCCGGCCCCGGCGAGCGGCTCGCCGCGGAGTACGTCGCGGAGAAACTCGCCGAGGTCGGGCTGGAACCGCAGATCTTCGAATCGCACAAGGGGCGTGCGTCGACCGTGGCCCGGATCGAGGGCGAGGACCCCTCCCGGCCCGCGCTGCTCATCCACGGGCACACGGACGTCGTCCCGGCCAACGCGGCCGACTGGACCCACGACCCGTTCTCCGGAGAGATCGCGGACGGCTGCGTCTGGGGGCGTGGCGCGGTCGACATGAAGGACATGGACGCCATGACGCTGGCGGTCGTCCGCGAGCGGATGCGCAGCGGCCGCAAGCCCCCGCGCGACATCGTGCTGGCGTTCCTCGCGGACGAGGAGGCCGGCGGCACCTACGGCGCCCGCTACCTCGTCGACAAGCACCCGGGACTCTTCGAGGGTGTCACCGAGGCGATCAGCGAGGTCGGCGGCTTCTCCCTCACCGTCAACGAGCAGCTGCGCCTCTACCTCGTCGAGACGGCCCAGAAGGGCATGCACTGGATGAAGCTGACCGTGGACGGCACCGCCGGGCACGGTTCGATGATCCACAAGGACAACGCCATCACGGAACTCTCCGAGGCGGTCGGCCGGCTGGGGCGCCACCAGTTCCCGGTCCGGGTCACCAAGACCCTGCGCCACTTCCTGGACGAGCTCTCGGACGCCCTGGGCACCGAGCTGGACCCGGAGAACATGGACGAGACGCTCGCCAAGCTGGGCGGCATCGCCAAACTCATCGGGGCTTCCCTGCGCAACACCGCCAACCCCACCCAGCTCGGCGCGGGCTACAAGGTCAACGTCATCCCCGGCGAGGCGACCGCCCACGTGGACGCCCGTTTCCTGCCGGGGTACGAGGAGGAGTTCCTGGCCGACATCGACCGGATCCTCGGCCCGAACGTGCGGCGCGAGGACGTCCACACGGACAAGGCGCTGGAGACGACCTTCGACGGCGCCCTCGTGGACGCCATGCAGAAGGCCCTGGTGGCCGAGGATCCGATCGCGCGGGCCGTGCCGTACATGCTGTCGGCCGGTACGGACGCCAAGTCCTTCGACGACCTGGGTATCCGGGGATTCGGCTTCGCCCCGCTGAAGCTGCCGCCGGAGCTGGACTTCGCCGGCATGTTCCACGGCGTGGACGAGCGCGTCCCGGTGGACGGCCTGCAGTTCGGCGTGAGGGTGCTGGACCGTTTCATCGACCACAGCTGAGCGAGGGGTGCGCGCCTCCGGCCGCCTGCCTCGGTACGGCCTATTCGCCCACCTGTTTGCACCTCACTGGAAAGAGTGAAAGGGGGGTTGGGCTCGTAGCCCCCGGAATTCCTCCTCGTTACAGGTGATGCGGTCCGCGGCTGGGACCGCATTTCCAACGAGGAGGAACAATGATCAAGAAGATTGCCGCCGCTGCGGCTGTCACCGGCGGACTCGTACTCGCGGGCGCCGGCATGGCCGTCGCCGACGCGGGCGCCCAGGGTGCCGCCGTCGGCAGCCCCGGTGTCATCTCGGGCAACGTCATTCAGGTCCCCGTCCACGTTCCGGTGAACGTGTGCGGCAACACGATCAACGTGATCGGGCTCCTGAACCCGGCCTTCGGCAACACCTGCGTCAACGCGTGACGTCGTGCGTCAACCCGTGAGGGTTTGAGCCCGGTCGGCCCCGGAGCGCGCGCCATGCGCTCCGGGGCCGACCGGCATTCGGCCCTCGCACGGTCGTGTCCGGGGGTATTTCGGAAGTGCAGAAGGCAGGAAAAGAACCTATGCGACAGGTCACTCGTAAAGGCCTGATCACCATGGCGGCGGCGGGCGGAGTGCTCGCACTCGGTGGGGGCTACGCGCACGCCGATTCCGGAGCGGCGGCCGCCGCCACGAATTCCCCGGGCGTGGCATCGGGGAACACCATCCAGATTCCGATCGACGTTCCGGTCAACGTGTGCGGAAACTCCGTGGACGTCATCGGTCTGCTCAACCCGGCGTTCGGAAACAGCTGCGCGAACGTGTCCCAGGGCGCGTCGGACGGCTCCTCGCACGCCGGCGCCGGAGACACCTCGGCGCACCAGGGCGGTACGGCCGGCTCCGGGACCGGCAGGCACCGCGCCACCGACTCCCCGAGGGCCACCGGCGGCACCGGCGCCACCGCGGAATCGGTCGCGCAGGGCTCACCCGGCATCCTCTCCGGCAACAGCGTCCAGGCGCCGGTGGACGTCCCGGTCAACGTCTGCGGCAACTCCGTGGACGTGGTGGGCCTGCTCAACCCGGTCTTCGGCAACGACTGCGTCAACGACGCCGCCTACGTGCCGCCGCCCGTCGTGCCGGAGGTTCCGCCGGTCACGCCCGAGGAGCCCGTCGCTCCGCCGGCCCACGAGCCGCCCGCCCCGGAGGTGCACACCCCGCCCGGTGAGCAGCTCGCGGAGACCGGTGCCGGTGACCTCGGCCTGCTGATCCCGGCCGGCGCGGGCATGCTGCTCGCCGGTGCCGGAGCGGTGTTCTACCGCCGCTCGCAGATCGCGGCGTGATGCTGTGACCTGCGGGGAGGGTCATCCGTGACCCTCCCGGCGGCCCTCGGCACGCCGCGCGCGTCCCTCGCCACGCAGGGGAGGGGGCCGTCCGGACGGGGCCGGGGCGCGCGAGACGGCCGCGGTCCGGTCGTCGGGCCGCGGGCCGGACACGCCCGAGCCCTCCCGGCCGGCCGGGTGCCGTGCACGGGGTGGAGGAGCGGGTCCCGCGGTCGCGGGGCCCGCTCCGTGCGTCACCAGGTGGCCCGGAGCTGGCGGATGATCCGTCTCCGCAGCCGCACCCTGCGGCTGCCGTCGTGGCGGAGCGTCAGCCGTTCCAGCTCCCAGTGCCCGTACTCGGCATGGTCGGTCAGAAGTCGGGCCGCATCCTTGCGGGAGACCCCGCGCGGCACGTACACGTCGACAAATTCGTATTCCGGCATCGCATCTATTGTGCGGGCAGAGCCCCGGTACGGATAGCGTCTGCCTCATGTCTGATGCTGCGCAGCCCACCGCTGCCGAGGTACGTGCCGCCGCCGAAGCGGTCAAAGCCGCGATCGACCGTCACCTCGACGCGGTCGAACGCCGTAGCGGGGACGAGGACCCCGCCGTGTACGAAGCGTTCAACGCTCTGGCGGCCGCCGCCGAGGTCTACGACGAACTCCTCTACGAGCGCCACGACGAGGTCACCCCCTTCGAGATCCCGGGTGCGGACGACTCGCTGCCCCCTTACGCCGGTCCGGCCGAGCCGGCCGCCCTCAGTGTGCTGATCCGGCGCGATTACGCGGTGGCGGAACCGCAGCGGCTGCTCGCCCAGGCGCAGCGGCTCGCGGACGCCGACCCGGACGACCTCGACAGCCGCCACGCCGCGGTCGTCGGGGCGAGCGTCCACGCGGCGCTCGGCGTGCTCTTCGGGGAGTACGAGCCCGACGAGATCGCCTCCCGGCACGAGGAGTTCGGTCTCGAGGAGGGGGACTCCACGCTCTGGGTGGCCGCCGCCGAGGAAGCCGGGGAACCGGGGGAGTGGCTCGGCTCGCCCTTCGACGACGTGGACCCCGAGCTGGTGGTCTGCCGCTTCGACGTCAGCGCGGTCTTCGACGAGGACCTGGACGACGGGGACGACGAACTGATCGCGGGCCCCGACGTGGACCTGGACGGCCTCCCGGCGCACGGGGCCTGACGACGCCCTCCGCCCGCTGGGAAGGGTCCGGTGGCCCGGTGCACCACGCACCGGGCCACCGGCCTGTCCGGGACCCTCCCGTGAGCCTGAGCCCCGGGGCCCCGGCAGCCCGGCCCTGTGCGGCCCTCAGGAGGACGCGCCGGGCGTCGGCAGGGCCTCCAGCAGGGCACGCAGCCGGGTGGTGCGCTCCTGCGCCGGGATCCCGGCCACCGCCCGGGGCAGCGCCTGGTCCACCCCGTGCACCACGGAGAGATGGCGCTCGCCGCGGCCGAAGGCGGTGTACACCCACGGCCGGCTGAGCCCCTTCGCCGCGTCGCCGGGGAGCACCACGACCGCGGCCGGCCAGCGCGTCCCCGCGGCCTGATGGGCGCTGAGCGCCCAGCCGTGCCGGACCTCCGAGACCACCCGGTCCTGCGGTACGACGACGGGAGCGCCCTCGCACTCCAGCCGCAGCCCCTCGGCATCCGCCGACACGACGACTCCGGACACGGCCCGGCCCGGTGCGGGCACGTGGACCACCAGGTCGCCCGGGTCGAAGCCGCCGAACCGGCCGGGGCCGGGGTTGAGACGCTCCTTGAGTGCGGCGTTCAGCGCCCGGGTGCCCGCCGAACCGCCGTGGCCCACGGTGATCACCCGGGTCTCCGCCGGCGTGATGCCGAACGCGCGCGGTACGGAGTCGGCGACCAGCTGCACGGTGCGGTGCACCGCCTCGCCCGCGTCCCGCACCGGAACGATCACCACCTCCTTGCCCGGCGCCCCGACCTGGTTCAGCTCGCCGATGCCGATGCCGGAGACCAGCTCACCGATGGGCCCCGGGTCGGGCGTGCGGGAGACCACCTGCGGGCAGGCGCGGGCGGCGAGCACATCGCCGAAGACCCGGCCCGCTCCGGCCGAACCCAGCACCCCGGGGTCACCGCTCAGCGCCAGCCGGGTGCCGTCCGCGAGGGACTCCACCAGGGCGGCCCCCGTCTCCACGTCCAGCTGCGGGGCGTCCAGCACCACCAGCAGGTCGAGGGCGAGGGCTCCCTCCTCGTCCCGGCCCGGTCCCTCGGCACCGGAGAGCAGCCCGGCCAGGGTGACGGCCGCGGCGGGGTCCCCCACCGCGGCCGCCAGCCGGCGGCGGCCGTCGGCGCTGTGCGTGGCGCCCAGAGCCCGCAGACCCAGCCCGCGGGCGGCCGACAGCAGGGCGGCCGGCTCCGCGCGGGCCGCCTCGCCGCCGGCGTGGACGACGAGTCCCGCCCCGGCGACCGCGCGGATCAGCTCGGCGGCCGACGGCGAGGGAGCGGCCGAGGCGGCACCGCCCCAGTCGGCGCCCTTCTCGCACGCGTCGGCCAGCCGGCCAAGACCGTCCGCGAGGCTCTCCTCGGCCAGGGCGTACCGGTCGAGCCCGAGCAGAACGGGACCGGACTCCTCCTCGCCGGATCCCCCGCTGCCGGCGCCCTCGTCGGCGTCCTCCCCGTCCGCGTACTCCTCCGCGGCGCCGTCCTCGGCGCCGGCCGGGTCCACGCCCTCCTCGAAGAGCAGCGCTACCCCGTCGGCCACGGCGTCGTCGACGGCCGTCTCCGGGTCGCTCACCCCGTGGCCGGCCAGGGCGGTGCGCACCGTCTCGGCGTCCAGGGCCGTGTGGCCGCGTACGGCGGCCTGTTCCAGCAGCCATCCCACCAGTGCGGCGGTCCGGCGCCCGTCGTCGGGACCGCACTCCGGTCCCAGCAGGGACCGGGCGAACCCGTCCGCCTGCTCGGGGCGCACCCCGGGGACGGCCAGCAGCTGCCAGGGATCGGTCCGCAGTACCCGGGCCGCCCGCTCGCCCAGAATCCGGACGGCCCCGGACGCGAGGGCCGCGGGGGCGCCCGCCCCGGCCAGTACCTCCCGCACCGCTTCCACGGCCTCCTCGGGCGCCTCCTGCGGCGCCGGAGCGGCGAGGGCGGAGGGCTGGGGCGGGCGGGGGCGGTCGGGCGCGGGGGCGGCCGGTCGCGGCGCGGGGGCGGTGCCCGCGCCGTAGAACGCGGAGGCGGTCTTCTCGCCGCTCTCCACCGCCCGGACCGCGGCGAGCAGGTCGGCGGCCGTGCCGCTCAGCCCCGTCCCCGCGGCGATCGGACCTTCCTTCCCGGCCTTCCGCTGCTCGATGCGCCGGCGCAGCTCACGCTGGGCGGCGAGCTCGGCCTGCGCCTCCGAGACGGCGGGGGCGTCCCCGGCGTCAGCGGTGCCGGTGGCGTCGGCGGTCTCGCCGTCCCCGCTCTCCTTGTCCCCGGGCTCCTCGTCCGACGACTCCCCGGGTGTGGCCGCCGCGTCACCGGAACCCACGGATCCGGTGTCCTCGGGCAGGGCCGAGCGGTCTTCCGCGGGCTCCTGTGGGCGGTCCTCGGGGTCCGCGGGGTCCTGGGCGGGGCGGCCCGGCGAGTCCCCTCGGGAAAGCGCAGTCACAGCGTGCTCCAGTCCTGGTCGGGATAGCGGTGCACGGGCGCCGACACGTCGTCGAGCGCCTGGCAGATCTCGTCAGGAAGCGTAAGCGCCTCCACCGACAGGGCCTCGGTGAGCTGCTGCGCGTTGCGCGCGCCGATGACGGGGGCGGCCACTCCCGGCCGGTCGCGCACCCAGGCGAGCGCGACCCGCAACGGGGTGGTGGCCAGCCCGTCCGCCGCGGTGGCGACCGCCTCGACGATGCGGCCGGCCGCGTCGTCGAGATACGGCTCCACGAACGGCGCCAGCTGCTCGGAGGCCCCACGCGAACCGGACGGCGTGCCCGAGCGGTACTTGCCGGTCAGGACCCCGCGCCCCAGCGGGGACGAGGGCAGCAGCCCCACCCCGAGGTCGAGCGCGGCGGGCAGCACCTCGCGCTCCACGCCGCGCTGGAGCAGGGAGTACTCCATCTGCGTACTCGCCAGCCGGGTGCGGACCCCGGGGGCCGCCAGCTGCCAGGTCGCCGCCTTGGCCAGCTGCCAGCCGCAGAAGTTGGACACTCCGGCGTACCGCACCCGGCCGGAGGAGACCGCCAGGTCGAGCGTCTGGAGCGTCTCCTCCAGCGGAGTCACCGGATCGAAGGCGTGCACCTGCCACAGATCGACGTACTCCGTGCCCAGCCGCTCCAGCGACGCGTCCAGCGCGGCGAGCAGATGTCCGCGCGAGCCGTTGAACCTGCGGTACGGATCGCGCACGCTGCCCGCCTTGGTGGCCACCACGAGGTCCTCCCGGGGTACCAGCCCGCCCAGGAGCCGCCCGAGCATGTACTCCGCCTCCCCGCCCCCGTAGGCGTCGGCGGTGTCGACCAGAGTGCCGCCCGCGTCCCAGAAGGTCTTCAGCTGGTCGGCTGCGTCGTGCTCGTCGGTGTCCCGGCCCCAGGTGAGGGTGCCGAGCCCGATCCGGGACACACGGAGGCCGGTACGGCCGAGATGCCTCTGCTCCATGGGCGCTGAGAGTACTGTCCGGGCCCACGCGGCGGGGAAGCCTGTGGACAACCGCACGGCCGCCCCGGCCCTCCCGGACGGCGCCCCGCCGCGCTAGAGTCCGGCGGACAGGGACGTTACTGATCAGTAAGGGGAGTGGATATGCGGCTCGGCATCAATCTCGGTTACTGGGGCGCGGGCATGGACGCCGACAACCTCGCCGTCGCGCAGGAGGCGGACCGCCTCGGCTACGACGTCTGCTGGGCGGCGGAGGCGTACGGTTCCGACGCGCCGACCGTGCTCACCTGGGTCGCGGCGCAGACCGAGTCCATCGACGTGGGCTCCGCGATCATGCAGATCCCGGCCCGCCAGCCCGCCATGACCGCCATGACGGCGGCCACCCTCGACTCCCTCTCCGGCGGCCGCTTCCGGCTCGGCCTCGGCGTCTCGGGACCGCAGGTCTCCGAGGGCTGGTACGGCGTCAAGTTCGACAAGCCGCTCGCCCGCACCCGCGAGTACGTCGACATCGTCCGCAAGGCGATGGCCCGCGAGCGCCTCTCCTACGAAGGGCAGCACTGGACACTGCCGCTGCCCGGCGGCCCCGGCAAGCCGATCAAGCTGACCGTCCACCCGCAGCGGGAGCACATCCCGCTCTACATCGCCGCCATCGGCCCGAAGAACCTGGAGCAGACCGGCGAGATCGCCGACGGCGCCCTGCTGATCTTCCCGTCCGCCGAACACCTGGAGGAGACCGCGCTGCGGCACCTGCGGGCCGGCCGTGAGAAGGCCGGGCTGCCCCTGGAGGGCTTCGACGTCTGCCCGACCGTCCCGCTGGCGGTCGGCGACGACGTCACGGGTCTCGCGGACATGTTCCGCCCCTACACCGCGCTCTACGTCGGCGGCATGGGCAGCCGGAAGCAGAACTTCTACAACCAGCTCGCCCAGCGCATGGGGTACGAGCGCGAGGCCGCCGAGATCCAGGACAAGTACCTCGACGGCGACAAGAACGGCGCCGCCGCCGCCGTCCCGCACCGGCTGATCGACCAGACCACCCTGCTCGGCCCGGTCGACCGGATCGCCGACGGGATGCGCGCCTACGCCGAGGCCGGTGTCACCACGCTCACCCTCGCCCCGGCCGGCTTCACGCTGGAGGAGCGGATCGCGGCCCTGCGTGCCGGCACCGAGGCCCTGGAGCGCTCCGGCGCCGCCGAGTAGCGGCCCCGGGGGTCCGGCGGACGGCGCCGGACCCCCGGCCGGAGCGGGACTCGCCTCCGCTCCGGTTGCCCGGAGCGCCGCGGGGCCTTTGACTGCTTATCTGCGGACACCGGTACGGAGGTGGCAGTCATGCTCTCGGCAAAGAGCCTCTTCCAGGAGATCCTCGACGACGACGAGTCGTTCCGGCTCTTCTGCTCGATCGCCGCCAGCGGTGAGTCGCAGGGCGGCTGGGAGAACGCCCGCATCGCCGCTCTCGTGCCCGGGAGCCAGCGCGCCCTCGCCCCGAAGATCGCCCGGCACGGCGCCGACGAGGACAAGCACGGCCGGATCTTCCACGCGCTGCTGAGGAAGCGCGGGCTGACCGCCGCCGACGTCCCGGCCGACACCGACTACACGATGCTGCTGGAACGCCGGGGAATCGGTCTCGCCCACGAGCAGCTGAAGGGCGAGCACCCGCTCGCGGAGCGCGACGTCGTCACCTACCTGGCGCACAGCCGGGTCACCGAGCAGCGGGCCTCCGAGCAGATGCGCCTGCTGCTGAGGTACTTCGGCGACGACCCCGTCATCGGCCGCGCCGTGCGGATGATCTCGCAGGACGAGGACAACCACCTCGCCTACTGCCACGAGGAGCTGCTGCGCCTCGCACGGGCCGGCCACGGCCGGGAGATCCAGCGCATCCTGCGCGCCTGTGCCCTCGCCGAGATCGCGGTCTACCGCGACGTCAGCCTCGCCGTCATGGCCCACATGGGCCGCATCCTGAACTGGCCCCGGCCGAAGGCGGCGGCGCTGGCGGCGGGGATCCGCGCGATGTACGCGTACGAGCGGCTGGCCGGCTGGCGCCGGATGGTCAGCCTGGCGGAACCCGAGCGCCGCGACGCCCTCGGCGCACCGGCCGTGGTGAGCACCGAGTTCGCCTGAACACCCGCCCGGCGCGGGGCGGCGCGGTCAGAGCCAGCCGCGCCGCTTGAACTGCCGGTACAGGCCGAGGACCACTCCGGCCATCAGCACGATCAGCGCCGGATAGGACCACACCCAGTGGAGTTCCGGCATGTGGTCGAAGTTCATGCCGTAGATGCCCGCGACCATGGTGGGTACGGCGGCCATCGCGGCCCACGCCGAGATCTTGCGCATGTCGTCGTTCTGCCGGACACCCATCTGCGCGAGATGCGCCGAGAGGATGTCCGAGAGCAGCCGGTCCAACCCCTCGACCTGCTCGTTCGCGCGGGTCAGGTGGTCGCCGACGTCCCGGAAGAAGGGCTGCGACTCCGTGTGCACGAACGGCACCCCGGTCCCCGAGAGACGGGTCATCGGTGCCGTCAGCGGTGCGGCGGCCCGGCGGAACTCCATGACCTGGCGCTTGAAGGTGTAGATGCGGCTCGCGGTGTGCTGGGACTCCGCGTTGCCGCTCGGCGCGAAGACCTGGGTCTCCAGCTCCTCCAGGTCGATCTGCAGCTCGCCCGCCACGTCTATGTAGTGGTCCACGACCGAGTCGCTGACGGCGTACAGCACGGCGGTCGGGCCCTGCCGCAGCACCGAGGGGTCCGCCTCCAGACGCCGGCGCACGTTCGCCAGCGGGGCGCTCTCGCCGTGGCGGACGGTCACCACGAAGGAGTCGCCGACGAAGACCATCAGCTCGTCCGCGCTGACCGTGTCGCTGTCCGGTTCGTACGCGATCGGCTTGAGCACCAGGAACAACGAGTCGTCGTAGACCTCCAGCTTCGGTCGCTGGTGCGCGCTCAGCGCGTCCTCCACCGCCAGCGGATGGAGCCCGAACTCGTGGGTCACCAGGCTGAACTCCTCCTCGGTGGGCTCGTGCAGCCCGATCCAGAGGAACGCGTCCCCCTCGGCCCGCGCCTCGGCGAGCGCGTCGGAGAAGTCGTCGGGGCCGTCCGTCCGGCGCCCGTCCCGGTAGATGGCACAGTCGACAATCACGTCGCGCATTCTCCCCCGCCATGGCCGAAAGCACACGCTCGCCCCACCCGGAGCGCCTGCCGGGGCCGCCGGCACCGGCGCGCGGGGGCCGCGGGCCCGAGGGCCGGCGGCCCCGGCGCCGGACCGGCCGCGAGGAGGACGAGGGGCCGCGTCCGCCCTTCCCGCACCTGCGGGGGAGGGCCGGCCGGGGTGGACCGGCCGGCCCGTAGGCTTGCCGCCATGCCCACCCTGATCCTCGTACGCCACGGCCGCTCCACCGCCAACACCTCCGGGGTGCTCGCGGGCCGTACCCCCGGTGTCCAGCTGGACGAGCGCGGCGCCGAACAGGCCGCCGGGCTGCCCGGACGCCTCGCCGGGATGCCGCTCGTCGCCGCGGTCAGCAGCCCCCTCGAGCGCTGCCGGCAGACCCTCCAGCCGCTGCTGGACGCCCGCCCCGGCCTTCCCCTGCACGTCGAGGAGGGCCTCTCCGAGTGCGACTACGGCGACTGGTCGGGGCGCAAGCTCGCCGAACTCTCCGACGAACCGCTGATGTCCGTCGTGCAGCAGCACCCCTCCGCCGCCGCCTTCCCCGGCGGCGAGTCGATGCGCGCCATGCAGAACCGTGCGGTGGACGCGGTCCGGGCCTGGAACACGCGGATCGAGGCCGAGTACGGCGAGGACGCCGTCTACGTGATGGCCTCGCACGGCGACATCATCAAGGCCGTCGTCGCCGACGCGCTCGGCATGCACCTCGACCTCTTCCAGCGCATCCACGTCGACCCCTGCTCGCTCACCGCCATCCGCTACACCCGGTTGCGCCCCTTCCTGCTGCGCCTCGGCGACACCGGCGACCTCGCCGGTGTCGCCCCCCGCGAGCAGGGGCTCGGCACCGACGCCACCCCCGCCGACGAGTCCCGGCCCGCGGGGGACGACGGATCGCACGCGCAGGTGGGGGGCGGCGCTGGGGCGCCGTGATCGCTCCTGGCGATAGGGTGGACGGGCCGTGAGGGCCCGTCCGGGGTCCGTCCGGCACCCGTCCCCGGGCGGCCGGGGCCAGCCTCCGTCCGCCGCCGATTCCTCAAGGGAGAACTGGACGTGTCCCGTCAGGTGTTCCTCTACGACCCGCCGGAACGATTCGTGGCCGGCACGGTCGGACTGCCTGGCCGCCGTACGTTTTTCCTCCAGGCGTCCGCAGGCGGCCGGGTCACCAGCGTGGCTCTGGAGAAGACCCAGGTCGCCGCGCTCGCCGAACGGATCGACGAGCTGCTCGACGAGGTCGTCCGGCGCACCGGCGGCAACTCGCCCGTGCCGGCCGTCGCCCCCGTGACCGTCGCCGACACCGCGCCGCTCGACACCCCCGTCGAGGAGGAGTTCCGGGTCGGCACGATGGCCCTCGCCTGGGACGGCGACGAGCAGTGCATGATCGTCGAGGCCCAGGCCCTCGTCGAGATGGACGTCGACACCGAGGACGACCTGGCGGCAGCCGAGGAAAGGCTTCTCCAGGACGAGGAGAACGGCCCGCCGATGCTGCGGGTGCGCCTCAGCGGCGCCCAGGCCCGGGCATTCGCCAAGCGCGCCCTCGACGTCGTGCAGGCCGGCCGCCCGCCGTGCCCGCTGTGCAGCCTGCCGCTCGACCCGGAAGGACACGTGTGCCCGCGTCAGAACGGATACCGGCGCGGGGCATGACGACCGCAGCCGAACTGGTCACCCTGCTCACGGAGGGCCGGCTCACCGTCGTCGGCCGCGTCCCGGGAGCCTCCAACGCGGTCCTGCGCTGCACGGTCGCGTACGAGGGCGTGGAGCTGCCCTGCGTGTACAAGCCGGTCGCCGGCGAGCAGCCGCTCTGGGACTTCCCCGACGGCACCCTCGCCCAGCGCGAGGTGGCGGCCTGGGAGGTCTCACAGGCCACCGGCTGGGGGCTCGTCCCGCCCACCGTGCTGCGCGAGGGCCCGTACGGCGAGGGCATGTGCCAGCTGTGGATCGACGTCGTCGCGGACACCGCGCCCCTGCTCGCCCTGGTCGAGGGCGAGGAGCCGGCCGAGGGGTGGAAGGCGGTGGGCCTCGCCGACGTGGGCGAGGGGAACACCGCCCTGCTGGTCCACGCGGACGACACCCGGCTGCGGCGGCTCGCGGTGCTCGACGCGGTGATCAACAACAGCGACCGCAAGGGCGGCCACCTGCTCCCCGCCCCCGGCGGGCTGCTCTACGGCATCGACCACGGCGTCACCTTCCACTCCGACGACAAGCTGCGCACCCTGCTCTGGGGCTGGGCGGGCGAGCCGCTGACCGCCGAGGCGGTCGAGGTGCTGGAAGGGCTCGCCGCCGGGCTGGAGCCGGACGCGCCGCTGGCCGCGCGGCTGGGCGCACTCCTCACCCCGGCCGAGGTGGACGCCGTACGGGGACGCGTCGCCGCGCTGCGGCGGACGGGGCGGCACCCGGTGCCGAGCGGGCAGTGGCCGGCCATCCCGTGGCCGCCGGTCTGACGGGGCCCGCGCGGGGGTCGCCGCCTCGGCCCCGCGCCCGCTAGCGGGGCCGAGGCGGTTTCGTCAAGAACGCGTCTTCGGACACGATTCGCCATCCGGTTCGTATCCGGAACCTCCGTCCGGTTACGCTCATGTCATGCATGCCTGGCCCGCTTCTGAGGTCCCCGCCCTGCCTGGCAAGGGCCGCGACCTTCGGATCCACGACACCGCGACCGGCGGACGGATCACCCTTGACCCCGGTCCCGTCGCCCGCATCTACGTCTGCGGCATCACGCCGTACGACGCGACCCACATGGGTCATGCGGCGACCTACAACGCGTTCGATCTCGTACAGCGCGTGTGGCTCGACACCAAGCGGCAGGTTCACTACGTCCAGAACGTGACCGACGTGGACGACCCGCTGCTGGAGCGGGCCGTGCGCGACGGAGAGGACTGGACCGCACTCGCGGAGCGCGAGACCGCCCTGTTCCGCGAGGACATGACCGCGCTGCGGATGCTCCCGCCGAAGCACTACATCGGCGCGGTCGAAGCCATACCGGGCATCGTGCCGCTCGTCGAGCGGCTGCGCGACGCCGGTGCGGCGTACGAGCTGGAGGGCGACGTCTACTTCTCCGTGGAGGCGGACCCGCACTTCGGTGAGGTCTCCGGACTCGACGCGGAGGCCATGCGGCTGCTCTCCGCCGAGCGCGGCGGCGACCCGGAACGCCCCGGCAAGAAGAACCCCCTCGACCCGATGCTCTGGATGTCCGCCCGCGAGGGCGAGCCCAGCTGGGACGGCGGCAGCCTCGGAGCCGGACGGCCCGGCTGGCACATCGAGTGCGTCGCCATCGCCCTGGACCACCTCGGTATGGGCTTCGACGTGCAGGGCGGCGGATCCGACCTCGCCTTCCCGCACCACGAGATGGGCGCCTCGCACGCGCAGGCCCTGACCGGCGAGCACCCCTTCGCCCAGGCGTACGTCCACGCCGGCATGGTCGGCCTCGACGGCGAGAAGATGTCCAAGTCGCGCGGCAACCTCGTCTTCGTCTCCACCCTCCGCCGCGAGGGCGTGGACCCGGCGGCGATCCGTCTCGCCCTGCTCTCGCACCACTACCGGAGCGACTGGGAGTGGACCGACCAGGTCCTCGCCGACGCCGTCGCCCGGCTCGCACGGTGGCGCGCCGCCGTCTCCCGTCCTGACGGCCCGTCGGCGGACGCCCTGGTCGAGGAGGTCCGCGAGGCCCTCGCCGACGACCTGGACGCCGCGCGCGCGCTGGCCGCCGTGGACCGCTGGGCCGAGCGCCAGCAGGCCGGGGGCGGCACGGACGAGGGAGCACCCGGGCTCGTCTCCCGTACCGTCGACGCCCTCCTGGGCGTCGCCCTGTAGTACCGGACACCCCGCGGACGCGATGGCCCCGGTCCTCTCCACGGAGAGGACCGGGGCCATCGCGTCCGCGGGGTGCGGGGCCGTCCGGACGGCCGGTCAGTTCTCCGACGCGTCGCCGTCGTCGGACTGCCGCTCGTTCTTCTCCCCGGACCTGCCGTCGGTGGTACCCGGCGCGCTGCCCGGGACACCGCCCGTACCGCTCGCCGGACCGGGTTCGGGACGCTGCGGCTTGGGCGGACGGGTGCGGCCACCCGCCGGATCCCGCAGGTAGGAGGCGTCGCCGCTCTCCGTCGCGTGTCCGCCGGGCGGCTGGCCCGGACCGGGCCCGGGGTCGCGCCGACGCAGATAGCGTTCGAACTCGCGGGCGATGGCGTCTCCGGACGCCTCGGGGAGTTCGGCGGTGTCCCGCGCCTCCTCCAGCGTCTGGACGTACTCGGCCACCTCGCTGTCCTCGGCGGCCAGCTGGTCCACGCCGAGCTGCCAGGCGCGGGCGTCCTCGGGCAGCTCGCCCAGCGGGATGCGGAGACCGAGCAGGTCCTCCAGCCGGTTGAGCAGGGCCAGGGTCGCCTTCGGGTTGGGCGGCTGCGAGACGTAGTGCGGTACGGCGGCCCACAGGCTCACCGCCGGCACGCCCGCGTGGGTGCACGCCTCCTGGAGGATGCCGACGATGCCGGTCGGCCCTTCGTACCGGGTCTCCTCCAGGTCCATGGTCGCGGCCAGGTCGGGGTCGGAGGTGACCCCGCTGACCGGCACCGGCCGGGTGTGCGGGGTGTCACCGAGCAGGGCGCCGAGGATGACCACCATCTCCACGCCCAGCTCGTGGGCGAAGCCCAGCAACTCGTTGCAGAACGACCGCCAGCGCATGGAGGGTTCGATCCCGCGGACCAGTACCAGGTCGCGGGGCCTGTCGCCGCCGACACGGACCACCGAGAGCCGCGTCGTCGGCCAGGTGATCTTCCGTACACCCCCGTCCAGCCACACGGTGGGCCGGTTGACCTGGAAGTCGTAGTAGTCCTCGGCGTCGAGCGCCGCGAACACCTCGCCCTTCCACTCCCGGTCCAGGTGCCCGATCGCGGTGGAGGCGGCGTCACCGGCGTCGTTCCAGCCCTCGAACGCGGCCACCATGACCGGGTCGACCAGCTCGGGTACCCCCTCGTCGAGCTCGATCACCCAGGCCTCCTTCAGAAGTTCCCTCGCGTATACGTACGCACCAACCTTACGGCGTGGAGCATTCCCATCCGAAGCCCCTTTGCACGGGTGGGTGAACCTCGTCCATCGAGGTGCGGAAGGGGACGATACGGGGCATCTGTCTCCGGATTCATCCGAGCTGTCGCCCCCGAACTTCTCCCGAGGCTGGACGAACGGGCTGGTATGGCGCTATACATCGGATGATCACTGCAGAGATCCGATGTTAATCCCCTGGGGGCGCGCATGCATCAGACCGTCACGGACGTCGAGGTCCACGACATCCGCTTCCCCACGTCGCGGGAGCTGGACGGATCGGACGCGATGAACCCCGACCCCGACTACTCCGCCGCCTACGTGGTGCTGCGCACCGACGCTCCGGCCGGAGCATCCGGAGCATCCGGAGCGGCCGAAGCGGGCGGCGCCCGCCTCGAAGGGCACGGGTTCTGCTTCACCATCGGCCGTGGCAACGATGTCATGGCCGCCGCGATCACCGCCCTGGAGCCGTACCTCCTCGGCCGGCCCGTCCCGCGCACCGCCGCGGACCTCGGTCGGCTGTACCGCGAGCTGACGCACGACTCGCAACTGCGCTGGCTGGGACCGGAGAAGGGGGTCGCGCACATGGCGGCCGGAGCCGTCGTCAACGCCGCCTGGGACCTCGCCGCGAAGGCGGCCGGCCTGCCGGTGTGGCGGTTCCTCGCGACGATGACGCCCGAGGAGCTCGTCTCCCTGGTCGACTTCCGCTACCTCACCGACGCACTCACCCCCGAGGAGGCGCTGGCGATCCTGCGCGCCGCCGAGCCGGGCCGCGCCGAGCGGACCGAACGGCTGCTGGCCGAGGGCTACCCCGCGTACACCACCTCGCCCGGCTGGCTCGGGTACGACGACGAGAAGCTCGTGCGGCTCGCGAAGGAGGCCGTCGCCGACGGCTTCACCCAGATCAAGCTGAAGGTCGGCGGCGACCGGGACGACGACGTGCGGCGCCTCGGGCTCGCCCGCGCGGCGGTCGGCCCCGACGTCCGGATCGCCGTGGACGCCAACCAGCGCTGGGACGTGGCCGAGGCGCTGGAGTGGCTGAACGCCCTCGCCCCGTACGCCCCGCACTGGATCGAGGAGCCCACCAGCCCCGACGACGTCCTCGCGCACGCCGCCATCCGGGCCGGCCAGCCGGTCAAGGTCGCCACCGGCGAACACGCGGCGAACCGGGTGGTCTTCAAGCAGTTGCTCCAGGCCGGCGCCGTGGACTTCGTACAGATCGACGCCGCCCGGGTCGCCGGGGTCAACGAGAACCTCGCGATCCTCCTGCTCGCGGCCAAGTTCCAGGTGCCCGTCTGCCCCCACGCCGGCGGGGTCGGGCTCTGCGAACTGGTCCAGCACCTCGCCATGTTCGACTTCGTGGCCGTCTCCGGCACCTGGGAGGACCGGGTCGTCGAGTACGTCGACCACCTGCACGAGCACTTCGCCGATCCCGCCGTCGTGACGGGCGGCCGGTACGTCACCCCGCGCGGTCCGGGGTTCTCGGCCCGGATGCTCCCCGCGTCGATCGCCGCGCACCGCTACCCCCAGGGCCCCGTCTGGGCGGCCCGCCCCGTCCTCGAGGAGGCTTGCCGATGACCGGCACGAAGGATTTCGACGGACTGTCCGCCCTGGTGACCGGAGGCGCCTCCGGCATCGGCGCCGCCGTCGCCACCCTGCTGCTGGAGCGCGGCGCCCGGGTCGCGGTGCTCGACCGGGACACCGCCGGAGCGCCCGCGGGGACGTTCGCCGTACGGGCCGACGTCACCGACGACGCCCAGGTCCGCGTGGCCGTCGACCGTGCCGCCGCCGAACTCGGCGGGCTGCACACCCTCGTCAACAACGCCGGGATCGGCTCCATCGGCACGGTGGAGGAGAACCCCGACGACGAGTGGACCCGGGTGCTCGACGTCAACGTCCTCGGCATGGTCCGCACCGCGCGGCACGCCCTGCCCCATCTGCGCGCCGCCGCCGTCCAACGGCCCGGGGCCGTCTCGATCACCCAGACCTGCTCGATCGCGGCCACCGCCGGACTGCCGCGACGCGCCCTCTACGGCGCGAGCAAGGGGGCGGTCCTCTCCCTGACGCTCGCCATGGCCGCCGACCTCGTCCGGGAAGGTGTGCGCGTCAACTGCGTCAGCCCCGGCACCGCGGACACGCCGTGGATCGGCCGGCTGCTCGACCGGGCCGACGACCCCGAGGCGGAACGGGCCGCCCTCGACGCCCGGCAGCCGCTCGGCCGGCTGGTCTCGGCCGGCGAGGTCGCCGCCGCGATCACCTACCTCGCGAGTCCCGCCGCGGCCTCGGTCACCGGCACCGCCCTCGCGGTCGACGGCGGCATGCAGGGGCTGAGGCTGCGCCCCGCCGCGGAGTGAGGGGACACCGGACGCCGCAGCGGGTCCCGCGGCCGGACCGCGCTCAGAGCGTGGAGCGCAGCCACTGCTCCACGCTCGCCACGTGCACCGTCGCCCACGCCCGCGCCGCCTCCGGGTCCCGGTCGCGCAGCGCGGCGAGGATCGCCCGGTGCTCCTGGAGGGTGCGGCTGAGCGCGTCCTCCTGGGTCAGACCCCGCCAGACCCGCGCCCGGGTGGTCGGTCCGGAGAGTCCGTCCAGCAGCGAGCAGAGGACCGTGTTCCCCGACGCCTGGACGATCCCCCGGTGGAAGTCCAGGTCGGCGGCGACCAGTTCCTCCACCGAGGGCTCCTCGCCCAGCGCGTCCAGCTGCGCTGCGAGATCGTCCAGCTCCGCGTCGCCGATCCGCGAGGCGGCCATCGCGGTGGCCGCCGGCTCCAGGATGCGGCGGACGGCGAGGAACTCCAGCACCGTGTCGTCGCGGTGGAAGTCCACCACGAAGCTCAGTGCCTCCAGGAGGAGCTGCGGATCCAGGCTGGTGACGTAGGTGCCGTCGCCCTGACGCACGTCGAGGATGCGGATCAGCGACAGGGCGCGCACCGCCTCGCGCAGGGAGTTGCGGGAGAGCCCGAGGTCCGCGGCGAGTTCGCTCTCCTTGGGCAACCGGTCGCCGGGACGCAGCGCACCCGAGACGATCATGCCCTTGATCTTCTCGATCGCCTCGTCGGTGACAGCCATGACGGTCCTCCTGGGAACGGGATCAGACATCCGATGTCTCGTCCCATTATGCGGGTCCCGCCCCTGGTCGCCCGTCCCCGGCCCCCGCGCAGAGCTGGGATCACTCCCACAGGGTCGTCGGGGCCTCCCGGCGAACCACCGGAGCGATCTCCTCCGCGAACCGCTGCAGGGTCTCCCGCTGCTCGGAACGGCTCAGACCGAAGCCGTCCACGGTGATCGACTGCAGGTCGTGGCGGTACTCCGCGTGGTAACCGAGGATCTTGTCGATGATCTGCTGAGGACTGCCGATCAGCTGCGGTCCGTCCGCGACGGCGTCCTCGATCGTCCGGAACGGGGTGTTGTAGCCGGCCTTCCCTTCCAGGTGCGGCCTGAAGGTCTGCCGCACCCGCGCCTCGTACAGCTCCTTGTACCGCTCGACCGCCCCCTGCGAGCTGTCCGCGATCAGCAGCCCGCCGGAGCCGGCCGCCACCCGGGCGTCCGCCGGATCGTGCCCGTACGCCTCGAAACGCTCGCGGTAGTGGGCGATCAGCCGCGCGTAGGCGGCCTTCGGCTGGACGGCGTTGGCGGTGAAGAGCGGATCGCCGTGCTTGGCGGCCAGTTCGGTGGAGTGCAGGCTGGTCGCCGAGCCGTGCCAGACGCGCGGAGCTCCGTCGTAGGGACGCGGCACGGTGGTCGTGTTCTTCAGCGCCGGGCGGAACTCCCCCTCCCAGTCCACCCCCTCCTCGGTCCACAGCCTGCGCAGCAGCTCGTACTTCTCCCGCTGGAGGTCCCACTGCCGGTCCTCGTCGAGGCCGAAGAGGTCGAAGTGACCGGACTCCGCCCCCTTCCCGATGACCAGTTCGAGCCGCCCGCGGGCTATCTGGTCCAGGGTGGCGTACTCCTCGGCGACCCGGACCGGATCGAGGATCGCGACGACCGTGACGCCCGTCAGCAGCCGGACGGCCGTGGTCCGCGCGGCCACGGCGCCCAGCACCACGGCCGGGCTCGACGACAGGAAGGCGCCGGCGTGCCGTTCACCGACGGCGTACGCGTCGAAGCCGAGCCGCTCGGCGTCCGCGGCGGTGTCGATCACCTCGGCGAAACGGTCGGCGGGGGAGGCGAGTTCGCCGGTCAGCGGGTGCGGGGCATGCCCGATCAGGGAGAGCACGGAGAATTTCATGTCCTCCACTGTTCCCGCGTTCCGTTGCGGCGGTGTGGCGGCAGCATGGCACCGTCACGCCGCCGCACGGGCCCCCGCTCCCGCGCCGCTCAGCCGCGCCGCGCCAGCACCGCCTCGACCCCGGCCCGCACCTCGTCGGTGGCCAGCCCCCGGATCGTCAGAGTCGTCCGCCGCCGCAGCACGTCGTCCGCCGTCTCGGCCCACTCGTGGTCCCGCGCGTACACCACCTGCGCCCATATCTCCGGAGCGTCGGGGTGGATCCGCCGGCCGAGGGCGGGGTCCTCCTCGGCGAGCCGGGTGATCTCGAAGGCGAGCGAGCCGTAATGCGTGGCCAGGTGCCGCGCGGTGTCCTCCGCCAGCGAGGGGCCGGAGCCGGCGCCGTCCGCCAGCAGCCGGTGCGTCACCGCGTCGGGGCTCGCGATCCCGGGCAGCGGCAGCCGCTTCGGCAACCGGTCCATCGGCTCCATGGCGTCGGTCAGCGGATGCCCCGGCAGCGCGGCCAGCTTCTCCATCACCGTGCGGCCGATGTGGCGGAAGGTGGTCCACTTGCCGCCCGCCACCGACAGCATCCCGCCGCGCCCCTCGGTCACGACGGTCTCGCGCTTCGCCTTCGACGTGTCGCCCGGACCGCCCGGCAGCACCCGCAGACCGGCGAAGGAGTACGCGATCAGATCGCGCGACAACTGCTGGTCCCGGACGGAGTACGCCGCCTCGTCCAGGATCTGCGCGGTGTCCCGCTCGGTCACCGCCACGTCCCCGGGATCGCCCTCGTACACCTCGTCGGTGGTGCCGAGCAGCAGCATGTCCTCCCACGGCAGCGCGAAGGTGATCCGGTACTTGTCGATCGGCGTCGCCAGCGCGGCGCGCCAGGGGGCGGTGCGCCGCAGCACCAGGTGCGCGCCCTTCGAGAGCCGCACGGAAGGGCCGGCGCCCGGGTCCTCCATCGTCCGCAGCCGGTCCACCCACGGCCCGGTCGCGTTGAGCACGAGGCGGGCCTCCACCCCGAACTCCGTACCGTCGACACGGTCGGCGAGCTCGGCGCCGGTGACCCGTCCCCGGGTGAACCGGAGGCCGGTCACCGCCGCGTGGTTGAGCACGTCGGCTCCGGCCGCGACCGCTGCGCGCACGGTCATGAGGGCCATCCGCGCGTCGTTCATCTGGTCGTCGCCGTAGACCGCGACGGCCTTCAGCCCGTCCGTACGCAGCTCCGGCACGTCCCGGCGGGCCCGTTGCGGGCTGATCACGTGGCCGACGCCGTCGCCGAAGGCGGAGAGCGCCGAGTAGGCGAAGACCCCGGCGCCGAGCTTGGCCGCCCCGTGCGGACCGCCCTTGTAGACCGGCAGGTAGAAGGTGAGCGGGTTCGCGAGGTGCGGGGCGACCTGCCGGGAGACGGCCCGCCGCTCGAAGTGGTTCTCCGCCACCAGCTTCACCGCGCCGGTCTGCAGGTAACGCAGCCCTCCGTGCAGCAGCTTCGACGAGGCGGAGGAGGTGGCGCCGGCGAAGTCGCCGGCGTCCACCAGGGCCACCCGCAGCCCGGACTGCGCGGCGTGCCAGGCCGTGGAGATGCCCAGGATGCCGCCGCCGATCACCAGGAGGTCGTAGGTCGTGCGGGAGAGCCGCTCCCTGGTTTCGGCGCGGCTCGCGAGGGAGCCTGCGGCCGGGCGCGTCCCGGGGGCGGGGACGCTCTGCGGGATGGTCATGTGCTTACTCCTCGGTGGTGTCGTCGAGCCAGCCCATGGAGCGCTGCACCGCCTTGAGCCAGCTCTTGTATTCGCGGTCGCGGGTGGCCGCGTCCATGCGCGGGGTCCACTCGGCCGCCCGGCGCCAGTTGGCGCGCAGCGCGTCGGTGTCCGGCCAGAAGCCGACGGCGAGGCCGGCGGCGTAGGCGGCGCCGAGACAGGTGGTCTCCGCGACCATCGGGCGCACCACGGGCGCGTCCAGACAGTCGGAGAGCATCTGCATCAGCAGATTGTTGGAGGTCATGCCGCCGTCGACCTTGAGCGCGGTCAGTTCGACGCCCGAGTCCTTCGTCATGGCGTCGCTGATCTCGCGGGTCTGCCAGGCGGTCGCTTCGAGCACGGCGCGGGCGATGTGCGCCTTGGTGACGTACCGGGTGAGGCCGGCGATGACGCCCCGGGCGTCGGGGCGCCAGTACGGGGCGAAGAGGCCGGAGAAGGCGGGCACGAAGTACGCGCCGCCGTTGTCGTCCACCGAGGAGGCCAGGGTCTCGATCTCGGCGGCGGAGTTGATGAGTCCCATCTGGTCGCGCATCCACTGCACCAGCGAACCGGTGACCGCGATCGACCCCTCCAGCGCGTACACGGCCGGCTCGTCACCGATCCGGTAGCCCACGGTCGTCAGCAGCCCGTTGTACGAGTTGACCGGGGTGGAGCCGGTGTTGATGAGCATGAAGGTGCCGGTGCCGTACGTGGACTTGGCCTCGCCCTCCGCGAAACAGGTCTGGCCGAACAGCGCTGCCTGCTGGTCACCCAGCGCGGAGGCCACCGGCACGCCGGAGAGCACCCCTTCGGCGGCGAGGCCGTAGACCTCGGCGGAGGAGCGGATCTCCGGCAGGACGGCGGCCGGGATGTCCATGGACCGCAGGATGCGCTCGTCCCACGCGAGGTTGTGCAGGTTCATCAGCAGGGTGCGTGAGGCGTTGGTGACGTCGGTGACGTGGACACCGCCGTCGGTCCCGCCGGTGAGGTTCCAGATGACCCAGGAGTCCATCGTGCCGAAGAGGATGTCCCCGCGCTCGGCCCGTTCACGCAGCCCTTCGACGTTGTCGAGCAGCCAGCGGATCTTGGGCCCGGCGAAGTAGGAGGCGAGCGGCAGCCCGGTCTCGCGGCGGAAGCGGTCCTGGCCGACGTTGCGGCCCAGCTCCTTGCAGAGCGCGTCGGTGCGGGTGTCCTGCCAGACGAGGGCGTTGTGGACGGGCTCGCCGGTGTGCCGGTCCCACATCAGTGTGGTCTCGCGCTGGTTGGTGATGCCGATGGCCTTCACGTCGTCGGCCGTGACCCCGGCCTTGACGACCGCTCCGGCCACCACCTCGCGCACGTTCTCCCAGATCTCGGTGGCGTCGTGCTCGACCCAGCCGGGCTTCGGGAAGATCTGCTCGTGCTCCTTCTGCTCGACGGAGACGATCCGGCCGTCCTTGTCGAAGACGATGCAGCGGGTGGAGGTGGTGCCCTGGTCGATGGCGGCGATGAACGGGCCGGCGGTGTGTGCGTCGTTCACGGTGTGCTCCCCGGGTTCTGTCCGTGTGGTGGTGTGGGTGGCGGCGTCCGCAGGCGCCGGGTCCCGCCGCGTCGGGCGAGGGTGCCGCGCCGTACGCGTCAGGCGAAGGCGACGTTGTAGAGGAGGCCGGCGAGAGCGCCGCCGATGAGGGGTCCCACGACGGGTACCCACGCGTAACCCCAGTCGGAACCGCCCTTGTTCGGCAGCGGCAGCAGTGCGTGCACGATACGCGGGCCGAGGTCGCGGACGGGGTTGATCGCGTAGCCGGTCGGACCTCCGAGGGAGAGCCCGATGCCGACGACGACCAGTGAGGTGATGAGCGCGCCGAGCGTGCCGAGTCCGTTGCCGTCGTCGTTGAGCCCCTGGGTCAGGATGGCCAGCACCAGCACCACGGTGGCGATGACCTCCGTGACCACGTTCTGCACGGCGTTGCGGATCTCCGGACTGGTGCAGAAGACCCCGAGCACCGGCCCCGCGCCGGGGGCGGAGGTCTGGTCGACCATGCCCTCGGCGGGGTTCTTCGTGCCGACGATCTCCGGGTCGGTCAGGTGGGCCTGGAACTGCCCGTAGTACACGGCCCAGACCAGTACGGCTCCGACGGCCGCCCCGAGCAGCTGGGAGCCGAGGTAGAGCGGCACGTCGCTCCAGGGGGTACCGCCCTCGATCGCGAGGCCGAGGGTGACGGCCGGGTTGAGATGGGCGCCGGAGACACCGCCCGCCAGGTACGCGCCGGTGAGCACCGCGAAGCCCCAGCCGAAGGTGATGGCGAGCCAGCCCGCGTCCTTCGCCTTGGAGCGTTTGAGGGTGACGGCGGCACAGACGCCGCCGCCCAGCAGGATGAGCACGGCGGTACCGATGGTCTCGCCGATGAAGATGTCGGAGCTGGACACCGCGACTCCTTTGTCCTTCGTCCAGGGGAATGCGCACCGCCGGGTCCCTCCGGGGGTACACGCCCGGGATGACGCCTCTTCCGAAGAGAACACGCCATCCGTCAGGGGTTGACCGGACCTCGGCATTGCCACACCCTAACGCTTATTGTCGTGGCGTGTTCGGCATTGCCGACCGGTGAACGGCAGTGTTTCGCCCGGCGCGGTGTGCGTCAAGAGGGTGTGGCCCACGACTCGCGCGCCGTGCCGCACCCGGCTCACCGCCGGGCGCGCGCAAGCCCGCCCGGTCGTCGGGGACGCGGCCGGGCGGGTTCGGGCGCGGTCGGGCGCGGTCGGGCGGGTACCGGGTGCCCCGGGCCGGGTGCCCCCGCGGGGCGGGCCCACGCGCGGGGGCGGCGCGCGGGGCCCGCGCACCGCCGGGTCCGCCCCCGGGTCAGAAGCGGCCGGCCCCCAGGTCGCGGGAGACCGCCCGGGCGCAGTCGCGCACCGCCGCGATCAGCTCGGGGCGCAGCTCGCCCCCCGGGCACAACCGCTCCACCGCGCCGGTCACCGCCACGGCGCCGACCGGCATCCGGCGCCCGTCGTGGACGGGGGCCGCGACCGCCGCCACCCCCTCCCAGGTCTCCTCCGCGTCGGCGGCCCAGCCGCGCGCCCTGGTCAGCTCCAGCGTCTCCTCGAAGGCGTCCTCGGCGGTGACGGTGCGCGCGGTGAAGGAGCGCCGCTCGCCGTCCAGCGCCTCGCTGTGCGCCACCGGGTCGAACGCGGCGAGCACCTTGCCCAGCGCCGTGGAGTGCAACGGCTGCATCGCGCCGACCTCCAGCACCTGGCGGCTGTCGTCCGGCCGGAAGACGTGGTGCACGATCAGCACCCCGTGCTGGTGCAGGACGCCGAGGTGGACGCTCTCGCCGCTGGACCGGGCCAGGTCGTCGGTCCAGACGAGGGCCCGGGCGCGCAGCTCGTGCACGTCCAGGTAGCTGTTGCCCAGGCGCAGCAGCTCCGCGCCCAGCTGGTAGCGGCCGGAGGCGGGGTCCTGCTCGACGAAGCCCTCCAGCTGGAGGGTGCGCAGGATGCCGTGGGCCGTGCCCTTGGCCAGGTCCAGGGACGAGGCGATGTCGGACAGGCCGAGCCGGCGCTCGCCGCCCGCCAGCAGGCGCAGCATCGCCGCCGCCCGCTCCAGCGACTGGATGTTCTTGGCCATCGCGCCGTACTCCTCCACTCGGTCGACAATGCTGAACACTATCGGCCGATGTCGACCTCCGCACGGGGCATGGGTAGGTGTTCCGTCGCTTCACCGCCGCACCTTTTCCGCCACAGCATGCAGTCCGGTCGGTGGGACACCCTCACGGGGGTCGCCGGTACCGGGCTACGCTGGCCGGGTGCGCCTTCTTCCGGAAGTGCGCAAAGCCGACAGCCGTCGCATCCCTGGGAGATCATCCATGGCCTCGTTGCCGACCCCTTCCGCCAGCCCCAGCAGGGCCGACGCCCTCCGCGAAGCCCTCGCCACGCGTGTGGTCGTGGCCGACGGAGCCATGGGCACCATGCTCCAGGCCCAGGACCCCACGCTCGAAGACTTCCAGGACCTCGAAGGCTGCAACGAGATCCTCAACATCACCCGCCCCGACATCGTGCGCTCCGTGCACGAGGAGTACTTCGCGGTCGGCGTGGACTGTGTCGAAACCAATACCTTCGGGGCCAACTCCTCCGCCCTGGGCGAGTACGACATCCCCGAGCGCATCCACGAACTCTCCGAGTCCGGCGCGCGCATCGCCCGCGAGGTCGCCGACGAGTTCACCGCCTCCACCGGGCAGCAGCGCTGGGTGCTCGGCTCCATGGGCCCCGGCACCAAGCTGCCGACCCTCGGACACGCCCCGTACACCCAGCTCCGCGAGGGCTTCCAGCAGAACGCCGAAGGGCTGATCTCCGGTGGCGCGGACGCGCTCATCGTCGAGACGACCCAGGACCTCCTGCAGACCAAGGCCGCGATCCTGGGGGCCCGCCGGGCGCTGGAGGCGCTGGGAAGCGACCTCCCGCTGCTGGTCTCGCTGGCCTTCGAGACGACCGGCACCATGCTGCTCGGCTCGGAGATCGGTGCCGCGCTCACCGCGCTCGAACCGCTCGGCATCGACATGATCGGCCTGAACTGCTCCACCGGCCCCGCCGAGATGAGCGAGCACATGCGCTACCTCACCCGGCACTCGCGCATCCCGCTGCTCTGCATGCCCAACGCCGGACTGCCCGTCCTCACCAAGGACGGCGCGCACTTCCCGCTCGGCCCCGAGGGCCTCGCCGACGCCCAGGAGACCTTCGTCCAGGAGTACGGCCTCTCGCTGGTCGGCGGCTGTTGCGGTACGACCCCGGAGCACCTGCGCCAGGTCGTCGAACGCGTCCGCGGCACCGTGCCGCCCACCCGCGACCCGCGCCCCGAGCCGGGTGCTGCCTCGCTCTACCAGACCGTCCCCTTCCGCCAGGACACCTCGTACCTCGCCATCGGTGAGCGTACGAACGCCAACGGGTCGAAGAAGTTCCGCGAGGCCATGCTGGAGGCCCGCTGGGACGACTGCGTGGAGATGGCCCGCGACCAGATCCGCGAGGGCGCGCACCTGCTCGACCTCTGCGTCGACTACGTCGGGCGCGACGGGGTCGCCGACATGGCGGAGCTGGCCGGACGCTTCGCCACCGCCTCCACCCTCCCGATCGTGCTGGACTCCACCGAGGTGCCCGTCCTCCGGGCCGGCCTGGAGAAGCTCGGCGGCCGCGCCGTCCTCAACTCCGTCAACTACGAGGACGGAGACGGACCCGAGTCGCGTTTCGCCAAGGTCACCCGACTCGCCTCCGAGCACGGCGCCGCCCTGATCGCCCTCACCATCGACGAGGAGGGCCAGGCCCGCACCGTCGAGCACAAGGTCGCCATCGCCGAGCGCCTCATCGAGGACCTCACCGGCAACTGGGGCATCCACGAGTCCGACATCCTCATCGACACCCTGACCTTCACCATCTGCACCGGTCAGGAGGAGTCCCGCAAGGACGGCATCGCCACCATCGGCGCCATTCGCGAGCTGAAGAAGCGCCACCCCGACGTCCAGACCACGCTCGGCCTCTCCAACATCTCCTTCGGCCTCAACCCGGCCGCCCGGGTCGTGCTGAACTCCGTCTTCCTCGACGAGTGCGTCAAGGCCGGACTCGACTCCGCCATCGTGCACGCCTCGAAGATCCTGCCGATCGCGCGCCTGGAGGAGGAGCAGGTCAAGGTCGCGCTCGACCTGATCTACGACCGCCGTGCCGAAGGGTACGACCCGCTGCAGCGCCTCATGGAGCTGTTCGAGGGCGTCAACATGAAGTCGATGAAGGCCGGCAAGGCCGAGGAACTCCTCGCCCTGCCGCTCGACGAGCGCCTCCAGCGCCGCATCATCGACGGCGAGAAGAACGGCCTGGAAGCCGACCTCGACGAGGCACTGACGACCCGTCCGGCCCTCGACATCGTCAACGACACCCTCCTGCAGGGCATGAAGGTGGTCGGCGAGCTGTTCGGCTCCGGCCAGATGCAGCTGCCGTTCGTGCTCCAGTCCGCCGAGGTCATGAAGACCGCGGTCGCCCACCTGGAACCGCACATGGAGAAGTCCGACGCCGACGGCAAGGGCACCATCGTGCTCGCCACCGTCCGCGGTGACGTCCACGACATCGGCAAGAACCTCGTCGACATCATCCTCTCCAACAACGGCTTCAACGTCGTCAACATCGGCATCAAGCAGCCGGTCTCCGCGATCCTGGAGGCCGCCGAGGAGCACAACGCCGACGTCATCGGCATGTCCGGCCTGCTGGTGAAGTCCACCGTGATCATGAAGGAGAACCTGGAGGAGCTGAACCAGCGCAAGCTGGCCGCCCGCTATCCGGTGATCCTCGGCGGCGCCGCCCTCACCCGGGCCTACGTCGAGCAGGACCTCCACGAGATCTACGAGGGCGAGGTCCGCTACGCCCGCGACGCGTTCGAGGGCCTGCGGCTCATGGACGCCCTCATCGGGGTCAAGCGCGGCGTCCCCGGAGCCGTCCTCCCCGAGCTCAAGCAGCGCCGGGTGCCCAAGCGCGACACAGCCGTCCTGGAAGTCACCGAGCCGGAGACCGGCGTCCGCTCCGACGTCGCCACCGACAACCCGGTCCCCACCCCGCCGTTCTGGGGCACCCGCGTCGTCAAGGGCATCCAGCTCAAGGAGTACGCCTCCTGGCTCGACGAGGGCGCGCTCTTCAAGGGGCAGTGGGGCCTCAAGCAGGCCCGTGCCGGTGACGGACCCACCTACGAGGAGCTCGTGGAGACCGAGGGCCGCCCGCACCTGCGCGGCTGGCTCGACAAGCTCCAGACCGAGAACCTGCTGGAAGCCGCCGTGGTCTACGGCTACTTCCCCTGCGTCTCCAAGGGCGACGACCTGATCCTGTTCAACGAGGACGGCTCCGAGCGCACCCGCTTCACCTTCCCCCGCCAGCGCCGCGGCCGCCGCCTCTGCCTCGCCGACTTCTTCCGCCCGGAGGAGTCGGGCGAGAAGGACGTCGTCGGGCTGCAGGTCGTCACCGTGGGCTCCCGGATCGGCGCCGAGACCGCCAAGCTCTTCGAGGCCAACGCCTACCGCGACTACCTGGAGCTGCACGGGCTCTCCGTCCAGCTCGCCGAAGCCCTCGCCGAGTACTGGCACGCCCGGGTCCGATCCGAGCTGGGGTACTCCGCCGAGGACCCCGACCAGGTCGAGGACATGTTCGCGCTGAAGTACCGCGGCGCCCGCTTCTCCCTCGGGTACGGTGCCTGCCCCGACCTGGAGGACCGGGCGAAGATCGCCGACCTCCTCCGGCCCGAGCGCATCGGCGTCCACCTCTCCGAGGAGTTCCAGCTCCACCCGGAGCAGTCCACCGACGCGATCGTCATCCACCACCCCGAGGCGAAGTACTTCAACGCGCGCTGACGCACCGCACCGCCGTCCCGACGCCCTCCCGCCGGGAAAACGCCGCAACCCGTTCACGGCGCGAACGCCGGACTCGTCGTAGACTTGTCGGTCCAGTGCAGGCCGGTCGCCCTTCCCCGGAAGGGCGACCGGCCTTCTCGTCCCCACGGAAAGGTGTGCCCATGACCAGTACGGTCCCCGCGTCCCTGACCCGCACGGCCGGCGGCGCCGCCCTTCAGGCCGTCCTTCTCGACATGGACGGCACCCTGGTGGACACGGAGGGCTTCTGGTGGGACACCGAGGTCGAGGTGTTCGCCGACCTCGGCCACCGGCTCGACGAGTCCTGGCGGGAGGTGGTCGTCGGCGGTCCGATGACCCGCAGCGCCGGCTACCTCGTCGAGGCGACCGGGGCGGACATCGCGCTGGACGAGCTCACCGTCCTGCTCAACGACCGCTTCGAGAAGCGCATCGGCCGGGGCGTGCCCCTGATGCCCGGGGCCGCCCGGCTGCTCGCCGAGCTGGCCGCCCACTCCGTGCCGACCGCGCTCGTCTCGGCCTCGCACCGGCGGATCATCGACCGGGTGCTCGACTCGGTCGGCCACCACCACTTCGCGCTGACCATCGCCGGCGACGAGGTGGCACGCACCAAGCCGCACCCCGACCCCTACCTCGCCGCCGCCGCGGGATTCGGCGCCGAACCCGCCCGCTGCGTGGTCATCGAGGACACCGCCACCGGAGTCGCCGCCGCGGAGGCCGCCGGGTGCGTGGTCGTGGCCGTTCCCTCGGTGGCGCCGATCGCGCCGCTCGCCGGACGCACCGTCGTCGGCTCGCTGGAGGACGTCGACCTCGCCTTCCTCCGCCGTCTGGTGCACGCCCCGCGCTGAGCGGCCGGGGCCCGCCCGCTACTGCGCTCCCGGCCGGACCAGACCGCTCTCGTACGCGTACACCGCGGCCTGCACCCGGTCGCGCAGCTGGAGCTTGGTCAGCACGTGGCCGACATGGGTCTTGACCGTCGTCTCGCTGACGAAGAGGTCCGCCGCGATCTCCGCGTTCGACAGACCGCGCGCCACCAGCTTCAGGACCTCCAGCTCACGGTCGGTCAGCCGGTTCAGGGCGTCCGGCACCGGCTCCTCGCCCGAGGGGAGGTGATCGGCGTACTTGTCGAGCAGCCGGCGGGTGATGCTCGGGGCGAGCATCGCCTCACCCGCCGCCACCACCCGGATCGCCTGGATCAGCTCGTGGGCCGGGGCGTCCTTCAGCAGGAAGCCGCTGGCGCCGGCGCGCAGCGCCTCCACGACGTACTCGTCGAGATCGAAGGTCGTCAGCACCAGCACCTTCGCCGGGCCGTCGCGGTCCGGGCCGGTGATCTGGCGGGTCGCCTCCACCCCGTCCATCCGGGGCATCCGGATGTCCATCAGCACCACGTCCGGCTGGAGCGCGCGGACCTGGTCGATGGCCTGGATCCCGTCACCGGCCTCGCCGACCACCGCGAGATCGCCCTCCGCCTCCAGGATCATCCGGAAGCCGGTGCGCAGCAGTGGCTGATCGTCGACGAGCAGGACACGGATTGCCACGAATACTCCTCAGGAACCGTCCGGGGACGCGGGCCGACCGGCGTCGGCCGCCACCGGCCCCATTCTGCCCGCCCCATCCTCACGGGCTTCCGGCAGGATCACCGGGAGCGGATAGACCGGGGGAGTCCCGCCGAATTCGGGACAGAGGTCGCGGTGGTCGCACCAGCCGCAGAGCTTCGTCGGCCTCGGCCGCCACTCCCCGGTCTCCGTGGCCAGCCGGATCGCCTCCCAGAGCGCGTGCAGTTTCCGCTCCACCCGCTCCAGATCCGCGACGACCGGGTCGTACGTCACGACGTCACCGCTGCCGAGGTAGACCAGCTGGAGCCGGCGCGGCACCACGCCCTTGAGCCGCCAGACCACCAGCGCGTAGAACTTCATCTGGAAGAGCGCGCTCTCCGCGTACTCCGGACGCGGTGCCTTCCCCGTCTTGTAGTCGACGATCCGGACCTCGCCCGTCGGCGCGATGTCGACCCGGTCGATCACTCCGCGCAACCGCAGCCCCGACTCCAGCTCCGTCTCCACGAACATCTCGCGCTCGACCGGCTCCAGCCGGGTCGGGTCCTCCAGCGAGAACCACCGCTCCACCAGGCGCTCCGCCTCGCCCAGCCACCCGGCCAGCCGCTCACCCCCGACGTCCTCGGCGAAGAGCTCCGTCAGCTCGGGCTTCGACTCCAGCAACCGGTCCCACTGCCCGGGCACCAGCGCCCGCGCCTTCGGTGCCGTACGCTCCGCCGCCGGCGCGTCGAACAGGCGCTCCAGCACGGCATGCACCAGGGTGCCCCGGGTGGCCGCCTCGCTCGGCTTCTGGGGCAGTTTGTCGATGACCCGGAAGCGGTAGAGCAGAGGGCACTGCATGAAATCGTTCGCCCGCGACGGCGACAGTGAGGACGGCGGCGCGGGGGGCCGGGGTGCGGAGGTCATGCTCCCGACCCTACGACCCGCCACCGACAGCGAGCGGCATACCATCGACCGCAGAGCCTCGCGCACTGCATGATCGAGTCGGACGCCCCGGACGGAAGGACCCTGTGGACGAGAGCGACGAGAGCGGGCGCCCGCGGCCCGGTGGCGGGGGCAAGGACCCCGGCCCGGGGAAGCGGCGGCCGCGCCGCCCCGCCGGCCCCGGCGGCGGCCTCCTCATGGGCCGCCCCTTCGGCGTGCCGGTGTACGTGGCCCCCAGCTGGTTCGTCGTCGCGGCACTCATCACCTGGGTCTTCGGCGGACAGCTCGACCGCGTGCTGCCCGAGCTCGGCGCCGCCCGCTACCTGGTCGCCCTCTTCTTCGCCATCGCCTTCTACGCCTCCGTCCTGGTGCACGAACTCGCGCACACGGTCGTGGCCCTCCGCTACCGGCTCCCCGTGCGCCGCATCCAGCTCCAGTTCTTCGGCGGCGTCTCGGAGATCGAGAAGGAGACCGAGACCCCGGGGCGCGAGTTCGTCCTCGCCTTCGTGGGGCCCCTCCTCTCCCTCGTCCTGTCCGGAGTGTTCTATCTCTCCCTGCAGTTCGTGGAGGCCGGCACCGTCCCCGGCGTCCTGCTCGCCGGACTGATGATCTCCAACCTCATCGTCGCCGTCTTCAACCTGCTGCCCGGCCTGCCGCTCGACGGCGGCCGCATGCTGCGGGCCGTCGTCTGGAAGATCACCGGCAAGCCCATGAGCGGCACGGTCGTCGCCGCCTGGGTCGGCCGCGGCCTCGCCGTCACCGTGCTGGTCGGCCTGCCGCTCCTCACGCACACCGGCGACTCCGCCGGCGAGGTCGGCGGCATGGAGACGGTCACCGACGCCCTGCTGGCGGCCATCCTCGCCGGCATCATCTGGACCGGCGCCGGCAACAGCCTGCGCATGGCCCGCCTGCGCGAACACCTCCCCGACCTGCGCGCCCGCACCCTCACCCGCCGCGCGGTGCCCGTCGAGCCCGCCACCCCGCTCTCCGAAGCACTGCGCCGTGCCAACGAGGCGGGGGCCCGCGCCCTCGTCGTCGTCGACGCGGAGGGCGCCCCGAAGGGGGTCGTGCGGGAGGCCGCCATCGTCGGGGTCCCCGAGCACCGCCGCCCCTGGGTCGCCGTCGGAGGGCTCTCCCAGGACCTCACCGAGGGCATGCGCGTCCCCGCCGAGCTCGCCGGCGAGGAGTTGCTCGACCGGCTGCGCGCCACCCCCGCGACCGAGTACCTCGTCGTGGAGGAGAGCGGCGCGATCTACGGGGTCCTCTCCACCACCGACGTCGAACGCGCCTTCGTCGCGGCCATGGCGCGCCCCGGATCCTGACCCTCGCCTCCCCGCCGCGCACCGGCGGAAGGCGGCCCCGGAAACACCGGTAGGCTGGTCACATGTCTGAACCGACCGGTGCCGCCCGCCGACGTGGGCCCTTCAAGGTCGGGGACCAAGTACAGCTCACCGACCCCAAGGGACGCCACCACACCTTCACGCTCGAAGCCGGGAAGAACTTCCACACCCACAAGGGTTCTTTCTCGCACGACGAGCTGATCGGTGCTCCCGAGGGCAGTGTTGTCCGTACCACGGGAAACGTCGCCTACCTCGCGCTGCGCCCCCTGCTCCCCGACTACGTCCTCTCCATGCCCCGCGGTGCCGCCGTGGTCTACCCCAAGGACGCGGGCCAGATCCTGGCCTTCGCCGACATCTTCCCCGGTGCCCGCGTGGTCGAGGCCGGTGTCGGATCGGGCGCCCTCTCCACCTTCCTGCTGCGGGCCATCGGTGAGCAGGGCATGCTGCACTCCTACGAGCGCCGCGAGGACTTCGCCCAGATCGCCCAGGCGAACGTGGAGCGGTACTTCGGCAGCCCGCACCCGGCCTGGCAGCTCACCATCGGCGACCTCCAGGACAACCTCTCGGACACCGAGGTCGACCGGGTCGTCCTGGACATGCTCGCCCCGTGGGAGTGCCTGGAGGCCGTCTCCAAGGCGCTGGTGCCCGGCGGCATCGTCTGCGCCTACGTCGCCACCACCACCCAGCTCTCCCGGACGGTCGAGTCCCTGCGCGAGATCGGCTGCTTCGCCGAGCCGCAGCCCTGGGAGTCCATGATCCGCAACTGGCACGTCGAGGGTCTCGCCGTCCGTCCGGACCACCGGATGATCGGCCACACCGGCTTCCTGGTGACCGCCCGCCGCCTCGCCGACGGGGTCGAGCCCCCGATGCGCCGCCGTCGTCCCTCCAAGGGCGCCTACGGCGACGACTACGACGGCCCCGGCGGCCGGAGCACCACCGAGAACCGCGACTGACACCGCACGGGCCGACCGCCGCACCGGCCGGCCACCGCCGCGGGGATGCCACGCGAGCGACCGGCGCGCGGGTCCGCCCGCGCGGCACCGCACGACCGCGACCGGCCGTGGTGACCGACCACCACGACGACCGCGGTGACGCGTGAGGCGCCGCCGCCCCTGACGCCCGGACCGACCCGGGCGTCAGGGGCGGCGGCGCCTTTCGCACGGACCCCCGCGGGGCGGCCCCGGGACGGCGGACTCCGCTTCTTCCGCCCGGTCGCGCGCACCCCGCTGTTCCCTGTCCGTGTGAGGTGTGGCACGATGCTGGCCACCCCCTGCCGCCGATGCCCGGCCGGGTCGTTCCACATGCTCCCCGGAAACATCAGGAGACAGACCGCGTGCAGCCCTCCGTACTCCCGGACCTCGCGCACACCGACTCCAGGGCGATGCACTGGCTCGCCACCGCCGCTGCGGTGGCCGCGGCCGTCGCCGTCGCCGGCCTGCTGCAGCCCGGGCACGCGACCGCGACGGACTCCGCCGTGACCGCCGCCGCACCGGGCGGTGCCGCGGCCCCCCGGGTCACCGCGGGCGCTCCCGACCCGGCCGGGGTGGTCTTCCCCCTCGTCTGCGGGAACGTGGGCCAGAAGGTCGGCCGACAGGCGCGGGGCGACCTGGACGGAGACGGGAAGCCGGAGACCGTGGCGGTCGTCCACTGCGCGGCCGGATCGGGTACGCCGCCGGACGCCGTCTACGTCCTGACACACGGAAGCGGGGCCGCGCCCAGGGTCGTGGCGACCCTGGTGGACCCCGCGATGCGGATGACGGTCGGCGAACTCGCGGTCGAGGACGCGGTCGTCTCCGCGACCACCCTCGGCTACTCCTCGGACACGGTGCCCCGCTGCTGTCCCGACGAGCGCGAGGAGACCACCTGGCGGTGGCAGGGCGGCGCCTTCGTCCGGTCCGCGGCCCGCCCCGACGCCGGCGCCTGAACCCGGGTCCCCGAGGCGGCGACCGGGGCCCGGCGGTGTCCGACGCTACTCGGCGTCCGGCCCGTAGACCTCGACGCTGTCCGAGACCCGCCGCACGTGGATGCAGTCTCCGGGGCACTCCTTGGCCGAATCCACCACGTCCGTGAGGAGCGGCAGCGGTACCCGCGTGGTGGCCCCCGGCGCCTGGAGGAGCTCGTCGTCCGCGCTCTTCACGTAGGCCAGCCCGTCGATGTCCAGCTCGAACACCTCGGGCGCGTACTGGACGCAGATGCCGTCGCCCGTGCAGAGGTCCTGGTCGATCCAGACCTCCAGATCCTCGGTGTCGATCGCGCCCGGCGCGTCCTGCTGCACGGTCATGTGTCCTGCCGATCCCTGCGTATGTGAAGCGATTGAAGCCAGCCCTGACGGGTGTGGAACGTCTCGACGATACAACTGGCTGCTTTCCCGTGCCCAAGGGTGGGTATTCCCTTGGCCAGAGGGGGAGATCAAGGGTGAGGATCGGACACACCCCGGAGTCTTTGTGATCTAGGGGTTTCAATCACCACCCACGCAGGTAGGGTCAGGAAGCGTCCAGCTCCCCTTGGAGGAGGTGAGGACCGTGGCAGCCCACGACGACGACATCAACCGCGGCGCCCGGCCCGGGCGGGGGTCAGAAGACCCGTCGGGCCAGGTCGCCTATCTTGAGCAGGAAATCGCCGTCCTGCGACGCAAGCTCGCCGACTCTCCGCGTCATTCGAGGATTCTCGAAGAGCGGGTCGTCGAGTTGCAGACCAGTCTGTCCGGTGTTACGGCACAGAACGAACGGCTCGCCCATACGCTCCGCGAGGCACGCGACCAGATCGTGGCCCTCAAGGAGGAAGTCGACAGGCTCGCGCAGCCGCCCGCCGGTTTCGGCGTGTTCCTGCAGGCCAATGACGACGGCACCTGCGACATCTTCACCGGGGGCCGCAAGCTCCGGGTGAACGTCAGCCCCAGCGTCGAGCTCGAAGGGCTCCGGCGCGGCCAGGAAGTCATGCTCAACGAAGCGCTCAACGTGGTCGAGGCCATGGAGTTCGAGCGCGCCGGGGACATCGTCACCCTCAAGGAGATCCTCGAGGACGGCGAACGCGCCCTGGTCGTCGGGCACACCGACGAGGAACGGGTGGTGCGGCTCGCGGAGCCGCTGCTCGACATCACCATCCGCCCCGGCGACGCGCTCCTGCTGGAGCCCCGTTCCGGTTACGTCTACGAAGTGGTGCCCAAGAGCGAGGTCGAGGAACTCGTCCTCGAAGAGGTGCCGGACATCGACTACGACAAGATCGGCGGCCTGGGCGACCAGATCGAACTGATCCGCGACGCGGTCGAGCTCCCGTACCTCCACCCCGACCTCTTCAAGGAGCACGAACTCCGCCCGCCCAAGGGCATCCTGCTCTACGGTCCGCCCGGCTGCGGCAAGACGCTCATCGCCAAGGCCGTCGCCAACTCGCTCGCCAAGAAGGTCGCCGAGGTGACCGGCCAGCCCACGGGGAAGAGCTACTTCCTCAACATCAAGGGCCCCGAGCTCCTCAACAAGTACGTCGGGGAGACCGAGCGGCACATCCGCCTCGTCTTCCAGCGTGCCCGGGAGAAGGCGAGCGAGGGCACCCCCGTCATCGTCTTCTTCGACGAGATGGAATCCCTCTTCCGCACCCGCGGCAGCGGCGTCAGCTCGGACGTGGAGAACACCATCGTCCCCCAGCTGCTCGCCGAGATCGACGGCGTGGAAGGGCTGGAGAACGTCATCGTCATCGGCGCCTCCAACCGCGAGGACATGATCGACCCGGCCATCCTCCGGCCCGGCCGCCTCGACGTGAAGATCAAGATCGAGCGTCCGGACGCGGAGGCGGCGAAGGACATCTTCGCCAAGTACCTGACCGCGTCGCTCCCGCTGCACCCGGACGACCTGGCCGAGCACGCCGGCTCCAAGCCGGCCGCCGCCCACGCCATGATCCAGTCCGTGGTGGAGCGGATGTACACGGAATCCGAGGAGAACCGCTTCCTCGAAGTCACCTATGCCAACGGTGACAAGGAAGTCCTCTATTTCAAGGACTTCAACTCCGGCGCGATGATCCAGAACATCGTCGACCGGGCGAAGAAGATGGCCATCAAGGCATTCCTCGAAGAGGGCCAGAAGGGTCTTCGCGTCTCCCACCTCCTCCAGGCGTGCGTGGACGAGTTCAAGGAGAACGAGGACCTGCCGAACACGACCAACCCGGACGACTGGGCCCGTATTTCCGGAAAGAAGGGCGAGCGGATCGTCTTCATCCGCACGCTCGTCACCGGAAAGCAGGGCGCGGACACCGGCCGGTCCATCGACACGGTCGCGAACACCGGGCAGTACCTGTAAGAAGCGGACCGGCTGCGGCTGCCCGAGGAGGGCGTCCGCAGCCGGCTGTTTTTCCCGCTTTTCCCGCCCGTACCGGCGTCGTATCCGCGCCGCATCCGAAGAATGACGCAATGGATCTCCCCACCGGGGCAGAGGCGTTCTAGGCTCTGACGTACCGCCGAGCCGCGCAGTGCGGGGCCGGACGACCGCGCACGCAACCGGACAAGCAGCGGTACTTGAGCGCCGTTCCCCCAGGGGACGACGCCGGGCAAGGAGGGCCGCATGACCGTACGGCGAGTAATGGGCATCGAGACGGAGTACGGGATCTCCGTCCCCGGCCACCCCAACGCCAATGCCATGCTCACCTCGTCCCAGATCGTCAACGCCTACGCGGCGGCGATGCACCGGGCGCGCCGTGCCCGCTGGGACTTCGAGGAGGAGAATCCGCTGCGGGACGCGCGAGGCTTCGACCTCGCCCGCGAGACCGCCGACTCCAGCCAGCTCACCGACGAGGACATCGGTCTGGCCAACGTCATCCTGACCAACGGCGCCCGCCTCTACGTCGACCACGCGCACCCCGAGTACAGCTCCCCGGAGATCACCAACCCCCGGGACGCGGTGCTCTGGGACAAGGCCGGCGAACGCATCATGGCCGAGGCCGCCGAGCTGGCCGCCGCCATCCCCGGCGCCCAGCCGATCCACCTCTACAAGAACAACACCGACAACAAGGGCGCCTCCTACGGCACCCACGAGAACTACCTGATGCGTCGGGACACCCCCTTCTCCGACATCGTGCGCCACCTCACCCCTTTCTTCGTCAGCCGTCAGGTGATCACCGGGGCCGGCCGGGTCGGGATCGGTCAGGACGGCCACGACCACGGCTTCCAGCTCAGCCAGCGCGCCGACTACTTCGAGGTGGAGGTGGGGCTGGAGACGACCCTCAAGCGCCCCATCATCAACACCCGCGACGAGCCCCACTCGGACGCGGAGAAGTACCGCCGGCTGCACGTCATCATCGGGGACGCCAACCTCTCCGAGATCTCGACCTACCTGAAGCTCGGTACCACCTCACTGGTCCTCTCGATGATCGAGGACGGGTTCATCAACGTGGACCTCGCCGTCGACCAGCCCGTACGGACCCTGCACCAGGTGTCGCACGACCCCTCCCTCCAGCGCCTGATCACGCTCCGCAGCGGCCGGACGCTCACCGCGGTGCAGCTGCAGATGGAGTACTTCGAGCTGGCCCGCAAGTACGTCGAGGAGCGGTACGGCGCGGACGCCGACGAGCAGACCCGGGACGTCCTGGTGCGGTGGGAGGACACCCTCAACCGCCTGGAGAACGATCCGATGAGCCTGTCGGGAGAGCTGGACTGGGTGGCCAAGCGGGCCCTCATGGACGGCTACCGGCGCCGGGACGCCCTGGAGTGGGACGCCCCGAGGCTGCATCTGGTGGACCTCCAGTACGCGGACGTGCGGCCCGACAAGGGGCTCTACAACCGGCTCGTGGCCGGTGGGCGGATGAAGCGGCTGCTGGACGAGGCCGACGTCACCAGGGCGCGTACGAAACCGCCGGAGGACACCCGGGCGTACTTCCGCGGCCGCTGCCTCGACCAGTACGCCGACGACGTGGCCGCCGCCTCCTGGGATTCGGTCATCTTCGACCTGCCGGGACACGACTCCCTGCAGCGGGTGCCCACCATGGAGCCGCTGCGCGGGACGCGGGAGCACGTCGAGAACCTCCTGGACCGCTGCCGTACGGCGGAGGAGCTGGTCCGGGTGCTGTCCGGCGGCTGAACGGGCCGCCGGAGGGGAATGATCGGGACAGGGCCCGGACGTTGGAAAAGTACCGGGCCGATGTCGGACCCCGTGGGTAGGGTCTGATCGAGAGCTTCGAATGCTTCGAACCGAGCGGGGTGAGCTAGATGGCGACCAAGGACACCGGCGGCGGACAGCAGAAGGCGACGCGTTCCACCGAGGAGGCCGAGGAGCAGGCGCAGGAGGCGCAGGCTTCGGAGGACCTCAAGGAGCGCCAGGAGAAGCTGAGCGACGACGTCGACTCGGTACTGGACGAGATCGACGACGTCCTCGAGGAGAACGCCGAGGACTTCGTGCGGAGCTTCGTGCAGAAGGGCGGTCAGTAGCCGCCCCCCGGACACCGGACGCCTGCGGACCCCCGGCCGGGGAGAGCGGGTGTCCGGCGTCCCCGACGACCGGGGCGGTGTCCCGGGCGCGTGCCGTCGCCGCGGGCCGGGAGGCCACCGGCTCCGGCGCCCCGTCGCGGCGCCGGCACGGGGTCCGCCAGCCGTCTCCGGCCGCTTCCGCCGCACAGGTGGATCACCGCCACCCGACGGGTAGGGTCCGTGACGTACGGTGCTTCGACCGCACATCGGCCATCGGCACACCGGGCGTCCGCGCGACCCCCGGCGGGCCGTCGCATGCATACCTGGAGGGAAACGCGTGGAAGCCAACACACGTCACACCGGGCGTCTACCAGCTGCTTTCCTGACGCCGGGTTCGTCCTCGTTCATGGACTTCCTGTCCGACCACGCACCCGGGATGCTTCCGGGCAACCGGAACCTCCCGCCGCTCAAGGGGGCTGTCGAGGCACCGCACGGAACGACCATCGTCGCGGCCTCGTTCCCCGGCGGCGTGGTGCTCGCCGGTGACCGCCGGGCCACGATGGGCAACATGATCGCGCAGCGCGACATCGAGAAGGTCTTCCCGGCCGACGAGTACTCCGCCGTCGGCATCGCGGGCACCGCCGGTCTCGCGGTCGAGATGGTCAAGCTCTTCCAGCTGGAGCTGGAGCACTTCGAGAAGGTGGAGGGCGCGCAGCTCTCCCTGGAGGGCAAGGCCAACCGGCTCTCCACGATGATCCGCGGGAATCTGGCGATGGCCATGCAGGGACTCGCGGTCGTCCCGCTCTTCGCCGGCTTCGACGTCGACAAGGGCAAGGGCCGGATCTTCTCCTACGACGTGACCGGCGGCCGCTCCGAGGAGCACGTCGGCTACGCCTCCACGGGTTCCGGCTCGCTCTTCGCCCGGGGCTCCATGAAGAAGCTCTACCGCGAGGACCTGACGGAGTCCCAGGCGCTCACCCTGGTCGTGCAGGCCCTCTACGACGCCGCGGACGACGACTCCGCGACCGGCGGCCCCGACGTGGCCCGCCGCATCTACCCGATCGTCACGGTCATCACGGACGAGGGCTTCCGCCGGCTGTCGGACACGGAGTCCTCCGCGGTCGCCCGGGAGATCCTGGAGCGCCGCCTCGAACACCCCGACGGCCCGCGCGCGGCTCTGCTCTGACTTCCGGCCCGAGGCCCCCGAGATGCACTCGTCACTGACAGAAAGGGACGGATAGCCGGTGTCGACGCCGTTCTATGTCTCACCCCAGCAGGCCATGGCCGACCGGGCGGAGTACGCCCGTAAAGGCATCGCCCGCGGTCGCAGCCTGGTTGTGCTGCAGTACGCCGACGGCATTGTGTTCGTCGGCGAGAACCCGTCCCGCGCGCTGCACAAGTTCAGCGAGATCTACGACCGGATCGGCTTCGCCGCCGCCGGCAAGTACAACGAGTACGAGAACCTCCGCATCGGTGGGGTGCGCTACGCCGACCTGCGCGGATACACCTACGACCGCGACGACGTGACGGCCCGCGGGCTCGCCAACGTCTACGCCCAGACGCTCGGCACCATCTTCTCCAGCGCCGCCGAGAAGCCGTACGAGGTGGAGCTGGTCGTCGCCGAGGTCGGCGCCGAGCCCGAGGGCGACCAGATCTACCGGCTGCCGCACGACGGCTCGATCGTGGACGAGCACGGGTCGGTCGCGGTCGGCGGCAACGCCGAGCAGATCAGCACCTTCCTGGACCAGCGGCACCGCGACGGCATGACGCTCGCCGAGGCGCTCAAGCTCGCCGTGCAGGCGCTCTCCCGCGATCCCAACGGCAGCGAGCGGGAGATTCCCGCGGAGCGGCTCGAAGTCGCGGTGCTGGACCGGACCCGGCCCCAGCAGCGCAAGTTCAAGCGGATCGTCGGCCGGCAGCTCGCGCGGCTGCTGGATGCCGACGGGGCCGCGGGGACCACCACCGACGCACCGTCGGACGCCGAGGAGGCGGAGGAGACCGGCGGGTCGACCGAGGAGTAGGACGAGCGGCCGCTCCGCGACGGTGCCCCGGATCCCCGTCCACCGCGACGGCGGCCCGGGGCACCGTCATGTCACTCCCCGGGCGCCCGCGCGGTGGAGCCGCGTACCACCAGCTCCACGGGGAGGCTGCCGGTCGCGGCGGGGCGGCCGTCCAGCACCGCCAGCAGGGCCGCCATGCCCCGCTCGCCGACCTGCTCGGCCGGCAGCCGCACGGTGGTGAGTTCGGGCTCCACCGCGGTGGCCAGCGCCAGGTCGTCGAAGCCGGACACGGACAGGTCGTCCGGCACCCGCAGGCCGAGGCGGCGCGCCGCCTTGCAGGCTCCCGCCGCCAGGACGTCCCCGTCGCAGACCAGCGCGGTCGGGCGGTGCCCCGGTGCTGCCAGCGCCGTCTCGGCGGCGCGCAGCCCGTCGGCGACCTCCAGCGCCGAGGTGACCACGCGCAGCGAGGTGCCGGGCACGGCGGCCAGCGTCTCGCGCAGCGCACGGGCGCGCACCGCGAAGGTCCACGAGTCGACGGCGGCGGCGACGTGCGTGAACCGGCGGTGGCCGAGGGCGAGCAGGTGCTCCGCCACCTGGCGCATCCCGTCCGCGATGTCCAGGTTCACCCGCGCCGAGGCGCCCGGCCCGGACGGGTCGCTGTCCAGCATCACCAGGGGGAGTTCCGTGCCGCCCAGCGCGCCGAGCGCCTCCGTCGCCATGGACGAGGCGATCACCCCGTCGAGCGCGGCGCGGGCGCTGGCGAAGGGGTCCCTCGCCGGTCCCGTCCCGTCGGGGGAGGGGTAGAGCACCACCCCGAAGTCGTGGTCGACCGCGACCCGGGCGGCGCCGGTGTAGACCCGGGCGAAGAACTCGTGGGTGAGGGCGGGCACCACGAGGAGCGCGGTCCGGGTGCGTCCCAGGCGCAGGCTGCGGGCGGCGAGGTTGGGCCGGTAGCCGAGTTCGCGCGCGTTCGCCCTGACCCGCTCCGCGGTGGCGTCCGACACCCGGCCTGGCCACTTGCCGCCCAGCACCAGGGAGACCGTCGCCTGCGAGACCCCCGCGGCCCGGGCCACGTCCCTGCTGGTGGGGCGGGTCGCGGCCGGCTTGGGTGCGCTGCTCACTGGGGCCTCCGTGCGGGTGGTGCGGTGCCGGGCGATCCGGGCCGGCCGCCGGACGGCGGTGCCGCGCGGTGGACCGGCCACCTGCGCACATGGTACGTATGGCACTCGACGTTATACGTAAAACCTCGGGCGGGCGCGGGCCCGCAGCGGGGGAGAGGGGCGGGCATGGCCGCGGGATATGTGGACATCCTCCGGGAGCGGCACGCGGCCCGGCTGCTCACCGGCACCCTGGTGGGACGGCTGCCGAACGGCGTCGCCCCGATCGCCGTCGTGCTCTTCACCCGGGCCGAGGGCGGCAGTTACTCACTGGCCGGAGGGCTCGCCGCCGCGTACGGCCTCGCCACCGCCGTCGGCCAGCCGCTGCTCGGCCGGGCGGTGGACCTGTACGGCCAGCCGCGCGTGCAGTTCCCGGCGGCCGTCGTCTCCGCGCTCGGGATGGTGCTGCTGGCCCTGGCGGGCCTGGACCCGCTGCCGCTCGCCTACGCGGCGGTCGTCGTCGCGGGTGTGGCCACCCCGCCCCTGGAGGGCGGGCTGCGCGCCCTGTGGCCGTCCGTCCTGGGGGACAGGGAGGAGCGGGTGCACCGCGCCTACGCCCTGGACGCGGTCGCGCAGGAGGTCATGTTCACCGCCGGACCGCTGCTGGTGACCCTGCTGGTGTCGCTCTGGTCGCCCGGCGCCGCCCTCCTCGTCGTCAACGCCGCCGGGGTCCTGGGCGCCCTCTCGGTGGTCCTCTCCCCGCCCTCCCGCACCTGGCGGTCGGCGCCGCGCGAAGCCCACTGGCTCGGTGCCCTGCGCTCGCCCGGGCTCCTCGCCCTCCTCGCCTCGTTCTTCTTCGTCGGGCTCGCGCTGGGCTCGATCACCGTCGCGGGCGTCGCCTACGCCGACGACCAGGGCCGCGAGTCCGTGTACGGCTGGCTGATGGCGGCGCTGGGCGGCGGCGCGCTGATCGGCGGCGCGGTGTACGGGGCCCGGCAGTGGGCCGGGACGCCGGAGCGGCGGCTCCGGGGCATCGTCGCGCTGCTCGCCCTCGGCTACCTCCCGCTCGCGCTGACCCCCGGGGTGGGCGCGATGACGGCGCTCGCCGCCCTCGCCGGGGTGTTCCTCGCCCCGGCCATCGCCTGCTCGTTCCTCGTGGTCGACCGCCACGCTCCCCGGGGCACGGTGACCGAGGCGTTCTCCTGGCTCGTGACGACCATCGGCGTCGGTGCGGCGGCCGGCACGGCCGTGGCGGGACCCGCCGTCGAGCTGGGCGGGACGGCATGGAGTTTCGCCGTCGCGGGAGCCGGCGGAGTGGCCGCGCTGATCGTCCTGCTGGCGACCGGGAAGTTCCTCGCAGTTCCCGTACGCGCGCGCACCGTCGTGGCCGGATCGGAAAATGATCGGAACGGAGCTGTCGAACCCGGTTTCAGCTCACGCCGTAAGGCGTAATGTTCAGTCATGGACCGCCGCATTTTCGGGCTGGAGAACGAGTACGGCGTCACGTGCACGTTCAGGGGACAGCGCCGACTGTCACCTGACGAAGTGGCGCGCTACCTCTTCCGCCGTGTCGTGTCATGGGGCCGCAGCAGCAATGTCTTTCTGCGGAACGGCGCCCGCCTCTACCTCGACGTGGGTTCGCATCCGGAATACGCAACTCCCGAATGCGACGACCTCACCGAGCTCGTCACCCACGACAAGGCGGGCGAACGCATTCTGGAAGGTCTGCTCGTCGACGCCGAACGCCGCCTGCACGAGGAAGGAATCGCGGGCGACGTCTATCTCTTCAAGAACAACACCGACTCAGCGGGCAACTCCTACGGCTGCCACGAGAACTACCTTGTGGCCCGGCACGGGGAATTCTCCCGGCTCGCGGACATCCTCATTCCCTTCCTCGTCACGAGGCAGCTGATCTGCGGCGCGGGCAAGGTCTTGCAGACCCCGCGCGGCGCGGTCTACTGCGTGAGCCAGCGTGCCGAGCACATCTGGGAGGGCGTCAGCTCCGCCACCACGCGCTCCCGGCCGATCATCAACACCCGCGACGAGCCGCACGCGGACGCCGAGCGCTACCGCCGCCTGCACGTCATCGTCGGCGACTCCAACATGTCCGAGACGACCATGCTGCTCAAGGTCGGCGCCACCGACCTCGTGCTCCGCATGATCGAAGCGGGCACGGTGATGCGTGACCTGACGCTGGAGAACCCGATCCGGGCGATCCGCGAGGTCAGCCACGACACGACCGGCCGGCGCAAGGTGCGCCTGGCCAGCGGCCGCGAGGCGTCGGCCATCGAGATCCAGCGCGAGTACTACGACAAGGCCGTCGACTTCGTCGAGCGCCGGGGCATCCGCACCGGCAACGTCGACCGGGTCCTCGAACTCTGGGGCCGCACCCTGGACGCGATCGAGGCGGAGGACCTCGACAGGATCGCCACCGAGATCGACTGGGTCATGAAGTACAAGCTCATCGAGCGGTACCGGGCCAAGCACAACATGACCATGTCGCACCCGAGGGTCGCCCAGATAGACCTCGCCTACCACGACATCCACCGCCGCCGGGGCCTGTACTACCTCCTGGAGCGCAAGGGGCAGGCCGCCCGCATCTGCAACGACCTGAAGATCTTCGAGGGCAAGTCCGTGCCCCCGCAGACCACCCGGGCACGGCTGCGCGGGGACTTCATCAAGCGGGCCCAGGAGCAGCGGCGGGACTTCACGGTCGACTGGGTCCACCTCAAGCTCAACGACCAGGCGCAGCGCACGGTGCTCTGCAAGGACCCCTTCCGGTCCGTCGACGAGCGGGTGGAGAAGCTGATCGCGGGGATGTGACCTCGCGCGTCGTCCCCCGCCGCGTCACCCGGCACGGCGTGACAGGCCCCGGAACACCCGTTCCGGGGCCTGCCGGCGCGCCCGTGTCGTCCGGGGCGCCGGGGGCACTCGAACACCACGCCGTACGGGCCGCCCGGTGGCCGCTCGCACGGGGGGAGATGACCGGCCGGCCGCGTCGCGGGGCGTCGCGAACCGGTTCCGTACGGTGGGAAGGCCGTAAGGTGTCCGGGACCCCTGACCGTGTTGTCTGAGATCTGAGGAACCAGTGCGCCGACTTGCCGGCCTTCTCGTCGTCCCCCTCCTGCTGCTCTCCGCGGCGGCCTGCGGCAGCGACGACAAGGCCTCCGACTCCGCTTCGTCCGAGACCGGCGTGCCCGCGATCACCGCGGGCGCCAAGTTCGGTGAGAAACCCACCCTCGCCAAGGGCGCGGGCGACCCGCCCAAGGAGCTGAAGACCACGGTCATCAGCGAGGGCGACGGCGCCGAGCTGAAGAACGGTGACGCGATCCAGGTCAACTACCTCGGTCAGGCGTGGGACTCCACGAAGCCCTTCGACAACAGCTTCGACCGCAAGGCCCCGTTCGACCTGACCCTGGGCGCCGGCATGGTCATCCAGGGCTGGGACAAGGGCCTCCTCGGCCAGAAGGTCGGCAGCCGTGTCCAGCTCGTCATCCCGCCGGACCTCGGCTACGGCGAGCAGGGCCAGGGCGACATCAAGCCCAACGCGACGCTGGTCTTCGTGATCGACGTCGTCAAGGCCGTCCAGATCCCTGCCTCCGCCAAGGGCACCGAGGTCCCCCAGAAGGACGCCGCCCTGCCCAAGGTCGGCACCGGCACGGACGGCAAGGCGCCCAGCGTCACCGTCCCGAAGAGCGACCCGCCCGCCAAGCTCTCCTCCACCTACGTCCTGGAGTCCGACGGCGAGGTCGTCAAGGACACCGACAGCGTCGTGGTGAACTACGTCGGGCTGCTGTGGAAGGACGGAAAGACGTTCGACAGCACCTACGAACAGGGCAAGACGCAGACCTTCCCGCTGGAGCAGGTCACGCTCAAGGGCCTCAAGAGCGGGCTGGTGGGCAAGAAGGTCGGCAGCCGCGTCCTGCTGGTCATCCCGCCGGACCAGGGCTTCGGCGACGAGGCGCAGCAGTCGATTCCCGCCAAGTCGACGCTGGTCTTCGCGGTGGACCTGCTGACGAAGATGTAAGACTGACCCGGTTGTGCAGTTCATCTTTTCCGAGGAGCAGTTTCAGTGAGCATCGAGAAGCCCGAGGTCGACTTCCCGGGTGGCGAGCCGCCGGCCGATCTTGAGATCAAGGAGATCTGGGAGGGTGACGGCGCCGTCGCCCAGGACGGTGACACCGTCTCCGTCCACTACGTGGGTGTGGCCTTCTCCACCGGCGAGGAGTTCGACTCCTCGTGGAGCCGCGGTGTGCCGCTCAAGTTCCCGCTCGGCGCCGGCCGGGTCATCAAGGGCTGGGACCAGGGCGTCAAGGGCATGAAGGTCGGCGGCCGTCGCCAGCTGATCATCCCCGCCCACCTCGCCTACGGCGAGAACGGTGCCGGCAGCGCCATCGGCCCCGGCGAGACGCTGATCTTCGTCTGCGACCTCGTCGCCGTCTGACCCGGTCGCGACCTCGTCGCGGACCGGCCCCGTCGCCGGCCGTACCGGTCACGCCCCCTCACGGGGGCGGGTGACGCGCCTCCTCGCGGAGGCACAGGAGGGCCCGTGCCGTACGGCACGGGCCCTCCTGCCATCCGTACGGGGCACGCGTGTTTTTGCCGGGACCCCCGGGAGCGGTACGGTCGAGCGTCGTAGCGCATGGAGAGAAAGGGCGTCGATGGCGATTGCCAAGGCCGAGCGGCTGATGAACCTCGCGCTGTGCCTGCTGGGCACCCGGCGCCCGCTCAGCAAGCGGGAGCTCCGCGGCTCCATCGAGGCCTATCTCGAAGCCGGGTCCGACGAGTCCTTCAACCGCATGTTCGAGCGCGACAAGGACGACCTGCGCGAACTCGGTCTCGTCATCGAGACGGTGGAGGGGCTGGACGGCGACATCGGCTACCTCGCCCGCCGGGACAGCAACCGGCTCCCTCCCATCACGCTCGACGCGGAGGAGGCGGCGGCCCTGGAGATCGCCGCCAAGGTGTGGCAGCAGGCGCGCCTCGCCGGAGCGGCCAGCGGCGCGCTGCAGAAGCTGCGCGCCGCCGGAATGCCCGAGGCCGAGGACACCTACGAGGTACCGAGCGCCCTCGAACCGCGCATCCCCGTCCACGAGGCCGCGTTCGAACCGCTGATGCTCGCCTGCCGCGACCGACGCCCGGTCACCTTCGACTACCGCAAGGGCAATTCCGCCCACGCCGAGCAGCGCCAGGTCGAGCCCTGGGGGCTGGAGTGCTGGCGCGGCCACTGGTACCTGGCCGGCTGGGACCGCGAGCGCGGTGCCGAGCGCGTCTTCCGCCTCTCGCGCATCACCGGCAGGGTCCGCTCCCGGGCCGGTGTCTTCACCGCCGGCATCCCCGACGTCGTCACCGTCCGGGAGACCGTGGAGAGCTGGGCCGGCGAGACCGCCACCCGTACCGCCCGGATCAGGCTGCGGGCCGGCGCGGGCTTCCCGCTGCGGTCCCGCGCGGTCGTGACGCGGGAGCTCGGCGACGGCTGGGACGAGCTGGAGATCCCCTACGGACACGGGCTGGACGCCTGGCTCGTCGAGTTCGGACCCGACGTCGTGGTGCTCGAACCCGCCGATCTGCGGGCCGATGTGGTCGACCGGCTGCGCGCCGTGGCCAAGGACTGAAGGACGGGGACGGAACCATGGCCACGAACGCGATCGACCAGACCCGCCGCATGCTCTCCCTGGTGACCTATCTGCGCGAACGCCCCGGCGCCCACGTGCAGGACGTCGCCCGGGCCTTCGGCATCACCGAGGACGAGCTCATCTCCGACCTCGACGTCCTGCCCATGTGCGGCACCAGCTTCCGCGGCGGGGACCTGCTCGACATCGACACCGACGGCGACCGGATCTGGTGGCACAACCCGGACGACGTCGCCGAACCGCTGCGGCTCGCCGCCGACGAGGCGACCGCCCTGCTCGTCGCGGCGCGCGCCGTCGCCACCCTGCCCGGGCTGCGCGAGAGCGACCGGCTCGCGCTCGTACGGGCCACCGCGAAGCTGGAGACCGCGGCCGGGGAGAGCGGCGCGGCCAGCTCGCGGCTCTCGGTGACCTTCGAGTCCGAGGGCGGCGTCTTCGCCGACGTCGACCGGGCGATCTCCGAGCGCAGGCGGCTCTGGCTGCGTTACTACTCGCCCGCCCGGGACGAACTCACCGAGCGCGAGGTGGACCCGATCCGGCTCTTCGCCGTGGGCCACACCTACCTGGAGGGCTGGTGCCGGCTCTCCGAGGCCCGGCGCATCTTCCGCCTCGACCGGGTGGCGGAGATCCGGCTGCTCGACGCCCCGGCGGCGCCCCCGGAGCTGGAGCTGCGGGACCTGTCGGAAGGGCTCGTACAGCCGGCCGCCGAGGACCCGGAAGTGGTGATCGAGGTCGGCTCCGGTGGCCGGTGGGTCGCCGAGTACTACCCGCACGACAGTGCCGAGGAGCTCCCCGACGGCGGTCTGCGGATCACCCTGCGCACCCCGGACCCGGTCTCGCTGCGCCGGCTGGCGCTCCGGCTCGGGGGCGAGGGCCGCATCGTGTCGCCCCCGGAGCTCGCCGACAGCGCCCGGCGGGCCGCGGCCGACGCGCTGGCCGCCTACGACGGCGAGGTCTGACGATGACCGGAACGCAGGACGGCACCATGTCCCGGAGGCCGCGCACGGCGGGAGTCGTAGAAGCGGCCCGGCTCACCGCGGCGGTCCGCGCCGTACGCTTCAGGGCGGGCTGCCCCGACTGCCGTACGCGGTTCGAGCTCGGCGCCGAGGCACTGCGGCTCGCCATCGGGGCGGGCCCGAGCACCACGTTCTACTCCTTCACCTGTCCCGAGTGCGGTTCGGCCGTGCGCAAGCCCGCCGGGGAGCGCATCGTCGAGCTCCTCACCGGCGGCGGCGTCCGGACCCTGCGTCTGCACACCGCTCCGTAACGAGAGAGAGGCTCCGCCCGCATGCTCTGGCCCATGCTCGCCATCGCGCTGGGATTCCTCGGGACCGCCGTGCTCGGCGTCCTCGCCGTCCGGGTCTTCCTGGAGGTCCGGCGGCTGGGCCGCCAGGTGGCGACCACCTCGGAGCGGATCAACCAGGCGGCCCAGGACCTGGAACGGGCCGCGACGCGCCTCGCCGGCACGGCCGACGTCCTGCGATAGGTGGGGCAGCGCCCTCCGGATCGCCCGCCCGGAGGGGTACCCTGCTGAGGTCGGCCCAGGCGGGAGGCGTGGGCCGCAACCGCGTGTGTACGCAGGCATTGCCTCGCGTTTACCCCTGCGGGTTACGATCGCTGCCAGCTGACGGGTCGGACACGTGTCCGACTGATCGGGTAGTGAGCCCGTTTCTCAGTCGCCCCAGTGAGAAGGAAGTCGCACACATGATCGGCAATCTGAAGCCCCTAGAGATCGTTCTGATCATCGCTGTCATCCTGCTGCTCTTCGGTGCCAAGAAGCTCCCTGACATGGCGCGTTCGCTCGGCAAGTCCGCCCGCATCCTCAAGAGCGAGGCCAAGGCGATGAAGCGCGACGACGCCGAGCCCGCCGCCCCGACGACGGAGACGGTCGCCGACCCCGCTCCGCCGGCTCCGGCCCGTACCATCCAGGCCGCGCCGGGCGACGTCACCAGCTCCCGTCCCGTCGGCGAGCCCAAGCCCACCACCCAGAGCTGACGGCTGATCCGCTCCACCGACAGCCGACGCACGAGACGAGGGAAGTGGGTTGCTCAAGTCTGCCCGCAAGCAGGAGAAGAACGACGAGGGGCGGATGCCCCTCCTCGATCACCTGCGTGAGCTGCGTAACCGGCTTCTGAAGGCCGTTCTGGCCATTGTCGTGGTGACGATCGTCGCCGCCTTCTTCCAGAAGGACATCTACGACTTCCTTCTGCGACCGATCCTCTCGTCGGTCGGGTGCAAGGACGGCGTCGTCACCGCGGTCAACGGCAGGCCGTGCGCGCTGCTGAAGACCGACACCCTGATGGCGCCCTTCACCAACGCCCTGAAGGTCGCCCTCATGTCCGGCGTGCTCCTCGCCACGCCGGTCTGGCTCTACCAGCTCTGGGCCTTCGTGGCCCCGGGTCTGCACAAGGCCGAGAAGCGGTACGCCTACGGCTTCGCCGTCCTCGGCGCCCCGCTCTTCCTCGCCGGCGGCTACCTCGCCTACCTGATCCTGCCGCAGACCGCACAGATCATGCTCGGCTTCAGCCCGGACAACGTGCAGAACCAGATCGGGCTCGACAGCTACCTCGACCTGCTGACCCGCATGATCGTGGTCTTCGGCCTGGCCTTCGAGCTGCCCCTGCTCCTCGTCGCGCTGAACCTGACCGGAGTGGTCACCGGGAAGCGGATGCTCGGCTGGTGGCGCGGGATGATCGTCGGCCTCACCGCCTTCGCCGCCATCGCCACCCCCGGCGGCGAGCCGCTGTCGATGCTGCTCCTGGCCGGCCCGCTGGCCGTCCTGTACTTCATCGCGACGGGCTTCTCCCTCCTGAACGACAAGCGCCGCAACCGCGGCAACCCCGATGCCGGCCTCGACGACGACGAGGCCTCCGACCTCGACCTCACCCCCGAACGCATCGACGGGGTGGAGAGCGTCTCCGCGAGCCGGGCCACCCTTCCCGGACAGGCGTCCGGCGAGCAGGACGGCGCCGGAGCGCAGCGTCCGGGCGGTTACGACGACATCACCTGACCTTGTAGGGTCCGGCGGGTGACCAGTGAGATCACCCTCTTCGTCAATCCCACCGCGGGAAGCGGCCGGGGCGCGCGTGCCGCGCAGCCGGCCGCTTCCGCGTTGCGGGACGCCGGATTCTCCGTACGGACCGTGCTCGGCGAGAACGCCGACGACGCCCTGCGCCGGGCGCGCGAGGCGGTGGCCGGGGGGACCGGTGCGCTGGTCGCGGTGGGCGGGGACGGCCTGGTCGCCCTCGCGCTCCAGGCACTGGCCGGAACCCGGACTCCGCTGGGGGTGGTCGCGGTGGGCACCGGCAACGACTTCGCCCGGACCCTCGGGCTGCCGGTGGGCGACCCGGCGGTGGCGGGGCGGCTGGCCGCCGACGCACTGAAGCGGGAGCGGATACGCACCCTCGACCTCGGCCGGGCCGGCGACCGGTGGTTCGGCACCGTGCTGGCGTCCGGCTTCGACTCCCGGGTCAACGACCGCGGCAACCGGATGCGCTGGGCCCCCGGCCGCTTCAGGTACGACCTGGCCATCCTCGCCGAGCTGGCCACCTTCCGGCCGGTGCCGTACCGGATCCGGCTGGACGGCGGTGAGGAGCGCGAGATCGAGGCGACCCTGGTCGCCGTCGGCAACGGCACCTCGTACGGCGGCGGGATGCGGATCTGCGCGGACGCCGCGATGGACGACGGGCTCCTCGACGTGACCGTCGTCGGCGCCTGCAGCCGGACCACGCTGCTGAAGGTCTTCCCCCGCGTCTACCGGGGTACCCACCTCTCCCATCCCGCGGTCACCGTCCACCGCGCCGCCTCCGTCGAACTGGCCGCTCCCGGGACCACCGCCTACGCCGACGGCGAACCTCTGGGAGCGCTCCCGGTGAGGGCGGTGTGCGTACCGGGCGCCGTCCGCGTCCTCACGGACTGAGCCCCCGGGCCGGACCCGGGAGCACCTGCGGAAAAGGCGCCGGGAGAGCCGTGGATCCGGCCGGGAAAAAGGTCGCATGGAGTGTCGGAGGTGGCGGGTAGGCTCGTAGCCAAGATGACAGAGGACCTCTCACCAGCCGAGCGTTACCACGCCTCCCGCCTTCGCCAGGCCGAGATGGCCACCGCGCTGTGGCCCTTCCGCGAGATGTACGAGTTCGAACTCGACCCCTTCCAGATCGAGGCCTGCAAGGCACTGGAAGCGGGCAAGGGCGTGCTGGTCGCCGCCCCGACCGGCTCGGGCAAGACGATCGTCGGCGAGTTCGCGGTGCACCTCGCCCTGGAGCAGGGCCGCAAGTGCTTCTACACCACGCCGATCAAGGCGCTCTCCAACCAGAAGTTCGCCGATCTCGCCAAGCGCTACGGCGCCGACAAGGTCGGCCTGCTGACCGGTGACAACAGCGTCAACCCCGAGGCACCGGTGGTGGTCATGACCACCGAGGTCCTGCGGAACATGCTCTACGCGGGCTCCCAGTCCCTCACCGGTCTCGGGTACGTCGTGATGGACGAGGTGCACTACCTCTCCGACCGCTTCCGGGGCGCGGTCTGGGAGGAAGTGATCATCCACCTGCCCGAATCGGTGACGCTGGTCTCCCTCTCGGCGACCGTCTCCAACGCGGAGGAGTTCGGCGACTGGCTGGACACCGTGCGCGGCGACACCGAGGTGATCGTCTCCGAGGAGCGGCCGGTCCCGCTCTGGCAGCACGTGCTGGCCGGACGCCGGATGTACGACCTCTTCGAGGAGGAGACCGACCACGGCGGCCGCGGCTCCGGACGCCGGGAGACCAACCCCGACCTGATCCGGCTCGCCCGCTCGGAGAGCCAGGGCGGCTACAACCCGCGCGAGCGCCGGCGCGGCAAGATGGTGCGCGAGGCGGACCGCGAGCGCGAGCGCCGCCAGCGCAGCCGGATCTGGACGCCGTCCCGCCCCGAGGTCATCGACCGCCTCGACCACGAGGGACTGCTGCCCGCCATCACCTTCATCTTCAGCCGGGCGGCCTGCGAGGCGGCCGTGCAGCAGTGCCTCGCGGCCGGGTTGCGGCTCAACGACGAGGAGAAGCGCCGGACGGTACGGGAGATCGTCGAGGAGCGGACCGCCTCCATCCCCGGCGAGGACCTGCACGTCCTCGGGTACTACGAATGGCTCGAAGGGCTGGAGCGTGGCATCGCCGCGCACCACGCGGGCATGCTGCCGACCTTCAAGGAGGTCGTGGAGGAGCTGTTCGTCCGCGGGCTCGTCAAGGCCGTCTTCGCCACCGAGACCCTCGCCCTCGGCATCAACATGCCGGCACGCTCGGTGGTGCTGGAGAAGCTGGTCAAGTGGAACGGCGAGCAGCACGCGGACATCACGCCGGGCGAGTACACCCAGCTCACCGGCCGGGCCGGCCGCCGGGGCATCGACGTCGAGGGCCACGCCGTGGTGCTCTGGCAGCGCGGCCTGGACCCGGGTGCCCTGGCCGGCCTGGCGGGGACCCGCACCTACCCGCTCCGCTCCAGCTTCCGCCCCTCGTACAACATGGCGGTCAACCTGGTCCAGCAGTTCGGGCGGCACCGCTCGCGCGAGCTCCTGGAGACGTCCTTCGCGCAGTTCCAGGCGGACCGATCGGTCGTCGGGATCTCCCGTCAGGTGCAGAAGAACGAAGAGGGCCTGGAGGGGTACCGCGAGGGGATGACCTGCCACCTCGGGGACTTCGAGGAGTACGCCCGCCTGCGGCGGGAGCTCAAGGACCGTGAGACCGACCTGGCCAAGCAGGGCGCCTCGCAGCGCCGGGCCGCCGCCGCCTCGTCCCTGGAGAAGCTCAAGCCGGGCGACATCATCCACGTGCCGACCGGCAAGTTCGCCGGTCTGGCGCTGGTGCTGGACCCGGGGCTGCCCGCCGGGCGGGCCAACGGCCACCGGGGCTTCGAGCAGCACGACGGCCCCCGCCCGCTGGTGCTCACCGCCGAGCGCCAGGTCAAGCGGCTGGCGTCGATCGACTTCCCGGTGCCGGTGGAGGCCGTGGACCGGATGCGGGTGCCGAAGACGTTCAACGCCCGCTCGCCCCAGTCCCGCCGCGACCTCGCCTCCGCGCTGCGGACCAAGGCCGGCCACATCGTCCCGGAGCGCCACCGCAAGGGGCGCGCGGCGGCGGCCGACGACCGGGAGATCGCCCGTCTGCGCACCGAACTGCGGGCCCACCCCTGCCACGGCTGCGACGAACGCGAGGACCACGCGCGCTGGGCGGAGCGCTACCACCGGCTCAAGCGCGACACCCGGCAGCTGGAGAACCGCATCGAAGGGCGGACGAACACCATCGCCCGCACCTTCGACCGGATCGTCGCCCTGCTGACCGAGCTGGACTACCTGCGCTCCCACGAGGTCACCGAGCACGGCCGCCGACTGGCCAGGCTCTACGGCGAGCTCGACCTGCTGGCCAGCGAGTGCCTGCGCGACGGGGTCTGGGAGGGCCTCAACCCCGCCGAACTCGCGGCCTGCGTCTCGGCGTTGGTGTACGAGGCGCGGCAGGCCGACGACGCGGTGGCACCCAAGCTGCCGACCGGCCCGGCGAAGACCGCCCTGGCCGAGATGGTCCGCATCTGGGGCCGTCTCGACGCCCTGGAGGAGGACTTCAAGATCAACCAGACGGAAGGGGTCGGCCAGCGCGAACCCGACCTCGGCTTCGCGTGGGCGGTCTACATGTGGGCCTCCGGCCGCTCCCTGGACGAGGTGCTGCGCGAGGCCGAGATGCCCGCCGGCGACTTCGTCCGCTGGTGCAAGCAGGTCATCGACGTACTCGGCCAGGTCGCCGCGGCCGCCCCCCGCGAGGGGAGCACGGTCGCGAAGAACGCCCGCAAGGCCGTCGACGCGGTGCTCCGCGGAGTGGTGGCGTACAGCTCGGTGGGGTGAGGCGGCGCGCACGGACAGAGCGGGTCCGGGAGCACGGTGCTCCCGGACCCGCTCCGGCACTCAGCCCCCGAACCGGCCGTCCGGGGTCAGCGGACGGTGGTGGTCCGCTGCTCCCTCAGGGCCGCGCAGTTGGAGTTCTCCACCGACACGGACACGTTGGCGATGCCGCCGCCCCAGCTCACGCAGTGGCCCTTGCCGTAGACACGGACCGGACCGGCGTACGAGGTGTAGTTGCCGTAGTCGTCGGCCCACTCGTCGGTGTCGGGCACGTAGACGTACGCGGAGACGTTCGTGGCGGCGCCCGGGTTGGTGCGGATGGTCGCGACGCAGTTCTTGCCGTTCGACGCGTTGTACGTCAGGTAGACGGTGCCCAGCGAACCGATCGCCGCGGAGTTCACCGTCTTGTAGGCCGCGCCGCAGACCCCCTGCGGTGTGACGTTGGGCGCGGCCTGGGCAGTGGCGCCGAACGCCGCCGTGGTGCCCACCAGGAGCGCGGTCAACGCCCCGGCAGCCGCGACATTACGCGTGAATCCCATAATTTCCCCCTTGTGACTCCAGGAGCGTTTGCTCCCACTTGATGTGACCCTCGAACGCCACGGATGGTTGCACGGGGTGCACAGGGAGATATCGGGAAGCGGCCCGCCCCGCCCGGAAGCCGCGGAGGGACGCGCCCGGAGCGCGTCGGCCTCCCGCCTCAGCGGTGACGTTTCTCCAGCAGGGAGCGCCGGGCGGCCCGGGTACGCAGAACCCGGTAGTGGAGAGCGTCGAAGGGCCTGGGGGCATAGCGCCAGGGCAGGGCGTTCAGATGGCCGTCGACGTGGCGGAACTGTGCCACGGCCTCGCGGTAGCGCCCCTGCCGCACGAGGAAGTAGCCCACGAGGTGGCGCACGTACGGCAGCCTGGGGTGGTCGTCCGGTGCTGCCGCCAAGTCCGAAAGCGCGGCCTCGACCATGGCCCGCGCCTGCGGTGACTCGAAGGCCGCGGCGGACGGCCGCATGTCGTTGTTCTCGAACCAGGCGATCAGTGGGAGGACCGCCAGAAGGCTCCCGGCGGGCGCGTTCTCGGCAGCCTTCTCCGCGAAGTCGCGTGCGGTCTGCTGGGAGCCGTGCCACTTCGCGCACCAGTACTGCAAGGCGCTGACGTGTGCGTCGAAGTGGTGGGGAGCGCGCTCGGTTATCTCGCGCCAGAGCAGATGCATGTCGCGGTTGCGGTAGCTGAGTCCCATCGCCCGCCAGATACCGGCGATGTGGGGCGTGGGGTCCGCCGGGTTGAGCCGGGCGGCCCGGGCGAGGTCGTCGTGGGAGTCCCACGGCGCCTGGTGGAAGCGCGCGAACCTCGCCCGGGGTGCGACGTTCGCCCGCATCCGCCCCCGGAGCTTCCACGCGTACGCGATCCGGAACCGCGCGCGGACCAGCGCCGCGTCGGGGTCGTCGGGCCGGGCGGCCTCCCACGCCCGCAACCACCCGTCCCCCGAGCGGGCCGCGACCCGGCCGAGCACGTCGCTGTCAAGGCCCGCCGCTCCCAGTCCTCACCCGCCCCGGCCAGGAGCCGCGCCGCCGGCTCCCACTTCCGACGCCGGGCCGCTGCGACGGCCTTCCGCAACGCGGGTTCAGGACCCGCCAGTCGGCGGGTCTGCCACCTCAGCGGGAGGAGGCAGAACCAGAACAGGCAGACGACCGCCACCAGGACGAGGAACGACACCGCGATGACCCCCAGAAGATTTCCCGCGCGCAGGGAGACGGGAAGACCCGCGCTCCCCGTCGGCGTGGGCGGGGCGACACGTCGGTCCGACGCACCCGGCGGTCACACCGAATGATCATCGTAGGGGTGTTCTCCCGCCGGCGCGGCAGCGCCTCGGCCCCACCGGGGGTCAGGCGGCCGCGTTCCGCGCCGCGTCCCGCTTGGCGACTTCCTCCCGCACGATCGGGATGACGTGGCGGCCGAAGTCGATCGCGTCGTCGAGCAGGTCGTATCCCCGGGCGGACAGGATCTCGACGCCGAGGTCGTAGTAGTCCAGCAGGGCTTGGGCGACCGTCTCAGGAGTACCCACCAGGGCCGTCGAGTTGCCGGCACCGCCGGTCTCCGCCGAGGTCGGCGTCCAGAGCGCGCGATCGTGGCGCTCACCCCGCTCCGCGACGGCGAGCAGCCGCTGCGAACCCGCGTTCTGGGGGGCGGTCAGCGGGTGCCGGCGGCTCACGGGGCCGCCCGCCGTGCGGGCCTTGATCCGGTCGAGCGTCCGGTGCGCCTTCTCCCAGGCGAGCTCCTCGGTCGGGGCGATGATCGGGCGGAACGCCACCTGGATCTTCGGCACGTCGGTGCGGCCCGCCGCCTTCGCCGCGGCCTTGACCGATGCGATCTGCTCCGCGGTCTCGGCGAGGGGTTCGCCCCAGAGGCAGTAGATGTCGGCCTCGGCGCCCCCGGCCGCGTACGCCGCCGGGGACGAGCCCCCGAACGAGACCTGCGGGTGCGGCTGCTGGAGGGGGAAGATGTCGCTGACGAAGTCGTGGAAGCGGTAGTGGGTGCCCTCGTGGTCGAAGGGTTCGTGCGAGGTCCAGGCCCGCTTGATGATGCGGATCGCCTCCCGGGTGCGGGCGTACCGCTCGTCCTTGGTGAGGAAGTCGCCCTCGCGCTGCTGCTCGTGGTCGTTGCCGCCGGTGATGAAGTGGACCGCGAGGCGGCCGTCGCTGATCCGGTCGAGAGTGGCGAAGGTCTTCGCGGCGAACGTCGGGTACGAGACGTTGGGCCGGTGCGCGACGAGGATCTGCAGGCGGTCCGTACGGGCGGCGACGAAAGCGGCTGCCGGGGACGGGTCCGGGGAGCCGGAGCCGTACGCGAAGAGCACCCGGTCCCAGCCGTGGTCCTCGTGCGCGCGGGCCAGCCTGAGCGTGTACTCCTTGTCGAAGGACGCTCCCGAGCGGGGCGTCACTTCGGAACCGTCGTTGGTCGCGGCGATGCCGAGGAACTCTACGGGCATGGCGAAGCCTCATCTTCTGCTGCGGGGGCAACCGGCCGGACGGCGCGGCGCTGTCGTGCTGACGGAGAAGCAGTCAGGGACGACAGGACGCCGACCACACCCGACCGAAGTCGATGTGGTCGCGGGTGACCAGCCGCAGCTGAGGACGCATCCGCCGAGTCCACCAGCCGCACCGGTCCCGCGTCAACAGGGTGTCCGACGGGTGGGCGGCCCGGCGCCGCGGGGACGTGCGGTGCGGCGCGGGTGGGGGCGGACGGGTTCGGCTGTCGGCCGCCCGTCGCCGTACCAGTCCAGGCGCAGGGCGAGCCCACTCAGCCCGGCGGTGCGCACCACCCGGTCGCCGTCCACCGGGAGCGGTACGTGGAGCGACTCGGTCCAACGGGCCAGGATCGCGCTCATCTGGTGCACGGCAGCCGCGAGCGACCCGGTCGCCGCCGCGACCGGGTCGGTGTCCCCGCCGACGTCGCCGGAACCGGCCGAAGGGGTCGGGGAGGTCGAGCCCGTCCCGTTCGAGAAGGGACTCCGCCACGAGCACGGCCATCGGTGTGTCGCCCGTCGCCTCGCCGGGGCCCCAGCCGCAGCCCCCCGCACATCGTGCCGGCGCCGTCAGGGAACGTGCGGGGTTCTCAGCCCCGGGAAGCCCGTGAGGCCTGTCCGGCCCGTGAAGCCCGGCTTCCCCGTGCGCCGCGCTTCTTCATGGACGCGGCCGCGCAGATCACTCCCAGGACCACGGCGAGCCCGCCGATGATCACGTTGTTCAGGATCACGCCCAGATCGGGGCCGCTGCCCACGATCCATGGCGCGACGATCATCCAGGCACCCATCGCGCAGATGGCCCAGCTCAGCCCGTACATCCGCGAGGGCGACGCGGTGAAGCCGAGGCCCAGGACCGCGAGGGCGATGCCGATGACCAGGTTGTGCTGGACCAGGGAGGGCTGGCTCGACGTGAAGTGGAGCACCCAGGGGGAGACCGCGCAGTACAGACCGAGGAGGAAGACCGGTGCGTCCACGAGGGCCACGTCACGGCCCCCGAGCGTGCGGTCGTAGCGCTCCCGCATCTCCGGGAGGTCCGGATGATCCGCCATGTCGGCGGACGAGTCGGCACGGGTGCCGGCACGGGTGTGAGAGAGGTCGGACATGAGTCGTCTCCTTTTCTGTCCCGTGGGCCCGCCCGCCTCCGGCCCGAACTGGACGGAACGCCTGGTACGGACGGTGCCTCTCACCCCATGGTGCTCTTATCTCCCATTTACGCGGAGAGGTCCGGGGCGGGCCGGCCGCGCTTATCGCGGTGCACCCTCGGCCCGTAGGGAGCGCACCGCGATGAGCGCGGCCGACCCGTTCGGACCGGAAGAGGGCTCGGCGGGCGGTGGTCCCGCCGGCCAAGCCCTCCCCGGGGGCCCGGCCCAGCGGGCCGGGGCGGCGACTACATGGGCGGCATGAGGACCGAGTCGACGATGTAGACCGTGGCGTTGGCCGTCCGGACGTTGCCGCAGACGATCTTCGCGCTGTCGTTCACGGTGTAGGTCATGTCCGAGCCGGACGTCGTCAGCTTGCTCTTCTCCAGCGTCGCGAAGGAGCCGTTCGGCAGCTGCTTCGGAGCGATCTTCTCGCCGACCACGTGGTAGGTGAGGACCTTGGTCAGCTGCTCCTTGTCGGCGAGCAGCTTCTCCAGGTCGGCCTTCGGGACCTTGGCGAACGCCTCGTTGGTCGGCGCGAACACCGTGATGTTCTCGGCGTTGTTCAGCGTGTCGACCAGACCGGCCGCCTTGACCGCGGTGACCAGGGTCGCGAGGTCGGGGTTGTTCGACGCGGCGGTGGCGACCGGGTCCTGCGCCATGCCGTCGAAGGAGCCCGCACCGTCCTGCGGCACGGAGGAACAGGCGGGGCCGAAGGGCTGGTCCGGGGAGGCCGAGTCGCCCGTGGAGGCGCTGGCCGAGGCCGACTTGTCGGGCGCGGAGCCGGCGGCCGAGTCCTTGCTGTCCGAGGAGGAGCAGGCCGTCAGGGCCAGCGGCAGGACGGCGGCGGCCGCGACGGCGACGGCGAGACGACGGAGGTGCGGGTGGTTCAGGGTGTTCACGGTGTTCTCCTGGTGGGAAGGGTGATGCGGGGTCCGGGCGGTTCAGCGGCCCGGACGCGTCGGTAGGGAGCGAAGGGGTGGGGCGACCGCGGCCGAGGGAACTCTCCGGCCGCGGAGGGAAGTGGTGACGGGGGCTCAGGACACGTCGACCACCACCGAATGCCAGCCGGTCGCACCGTCGGGGACGGTGCCGGTGCGGTCGGCGGTCTGGGTGGCGCCGGTACCGTCCGTCGCGCGGACTTCGAGGGTGTGGTGGCCGGAGGTGGCGGGCCACTCCCACACCCACTGGCGCCAGGTGTCCCGGCCGTCCTCGGCACCCAGGCGAGCGGTGTGCCAGTCGCCGCCGTCCACCCGGACCTCGACCCGGGAGATGCCCCGGTGCTGGGCCCAGGCGACACCGCCGACCGGCACGGTGCCGGGCTTCGGCGAGGCGAAGGGGCGCGGGGTGTCGATCCGCGACTCCGTCTTGATCGGCGCTTCCGGTGCCCAACTCCGCTTGACCCAGTAGGCGTCGTAGGCGTCGAAGGTGGTGAGCTCGATCTCCTCGATCCACTTGCAGGCGGAGACGTAGCCGTACAGACCCGGTACGAGCATCCGCACCGGGAAGCCGTGCTCGAACGGCAGCGGTTCGCCGTTCATGCCGAGGGCGAGCATCGCGTCGCGGCCGTCCAGGACGGTCTCGACCGGGGTGCCCAGCGTCATCCCGTCCACCGAGCGCGAGACCAGCTGGTCGGCCGGGCCGCCCTCGGAGGGGGCCTTCACCCCGGCCTCGCGCAGCAGGTCCGCCAGCCGGACCCCGACCCACCGGGCGTTGCCGATGTACGGGCCCCCGACCTCGTTGGACACACAGGCCAGGGTGATGTCCCGCTCGACCGTCGGCCGGCGCAGCAGGTCGTGGTAGCCGAGGGTGAGCGGGCGGGTGACGCCCTTGCCGTGGATGCGCAGCCGCCAGCGGCCGGCGTCCACGCGGGGCACCACCAGCGCGGTGTCCACCCGGTAGAAGCTCCCGTTCGGGGTGAAGTAGGAGCTCACTCCCCGGACCCCGAGGTCCGTGCCCGAGGGAACGGCGGGGGCCGGCGAGCCGGCCACCGGCAGAGTGATCTCCGCGCGCGAGGCGGAGGCCCCGGCCTGTACGGAGGCGGCGAGGCGCCGCCCCGCGTACCCCGCACCGGCCGAGGCCGCCGCCGCGGAGGTGGCGGCGATCACGAAGCCGCGCCGGTCGAAACCGGCCGCCCCGCCCCGGGGAGCCCCGTCCCCGGGAGCCCCGTCCCCGGCCGCCGTCTCCCCAGCCGCGGGAGACGGGACCGGGGCCGGGGCCAGCCGCCCGGCCAGGAGATACAGCACTCCCGCGGCGACCACCGCCCCCACCACCGAGGGCAGCGCGTCGGCCGGGACGCCCTCGGGCCGTCCCACCGCCGCCACCGCCCCGACGAGACCGAAGACCAGCACGGCCGAGGCCCCGACGCGCCGGTGCCGCAGCGCCAGGACCCCCACCGCCAGCGCGAAGAGCGCCAGCAGCACGAGGATGCCGAGGCGCAGCACCAGCTTGTCGTCCGTGCCGAAGTTGCGTACGGCGAACTCCTTCACGGCCGGGGGAGTGCGGTCGACGACCGCACTCCCCACCGCCGTGACCGGTCCCGCCTCGGGACGGACGACCGCCGCGACCAACTCCCCGACGCACAGGGCGCAGAATGCGGCGATCACTCCGGCGAGCGCGCCCAGGGCGGCGCGCGCCCGGCCGGATCGCCGGGCCCCCGAGGCCCTCCGCGGTCGTGTGTCGTTCAGGTCTGCTGTCACACCAGGGATTCGGCGCCGAACGCCGCGCGGATGGGTCGTTCACCCGAACGGTTCACATCCGGACTCGCATTGACCCCGTGGAGCCTTGCGCGCGACGGCCCGGACCCCGGTGAGGGCAGGCGCGTGACGGCCCCGGTCAGGCGGTCGGGAAGTCCATCAGCGCCAGCGGCGCGGAGGTGGGCCGCGCCGAACCGCCCGCCGGCTCGACGGTGATGCCCATCCCCGACGCGCCGCCCACCGGACCGTCCAGGAGTACGGAGGCGGTCGCCGCGTCCGGGTCCATCAGCCCGGCCGGACGCATCGTCCCACCGTCGTCGAACCAGAGTTCGTAGACCTTGCCCCGCGGCGGCCGGGCCATGCCGGAGGCGAGGAAGACCGCCCGGTCCACGCTCGCCGAGACCACCACCGTGCCGCGCGCCCCGGCCACCGGCCCGCCCGCCGCCGTCTTCGCGTCGGGCGCGGCGAGCACGCGCGCCAGCAGCTCGTTCTGGCGCTGGGTGTGGTCGGCCTCCTGCCGTGCGTCCCGCGCCAGCTGGTTCTGCCACACCGCGACCCCGCCGAGGGCCGCCGCCGCCGCGAGGCAGGCCGCCAGCGCGTAGCGGGACCAGCGTCCGGGCCGTCCGGGGACCACCGTCGTCGGGGCGGGAACGCCGTGACCCGGTGACTCCTGACGGACCGTCGTGATTCTGCGCAGCACCTCCTCGCGCATGCCGCGCGGGGGAGAGGTGGAGACCGCGAGGGCGAGTCGGGACGCCGTGGCGGAGAGCTCCGCCACCTCCTGGGCGCACGCCCCGCACTCCGCGAGATGGCGCTCGAACGCGCGGCGCTCGTCCTCGGGGAGGGCGTGCAGCGCGTACGCACCGGTCAGCGTGTGGAGTTCGGCCGTGCTCACGCGCTCACCCCCAGGCAGTCGCGCATCCGGATCAGCCCGTCGCGCAGGCGTGTCTTCACCGTTCCCAGCGGGACGGCGAGGAGTTCGCCCACCTCACGGTAGGTCAGGCCCCGGTAGTACGCCAGGGTCACCGACTCGCGCTGGAGCTCGGACAGGGTCCGCAGGCAGCGGCGCACCTGTTCGCGCTCCAGCCGGATCTCGACCTGCTCGGTGACCTCGTCGTAGGCGGGAGTGCGGTCCAGCAGGGCGGCCCGGTGCTCCCGGGCGGCCGACGCCTCCGCCGAGCGGACACGGTCCACGGCCCGGTGATGGGCGAGCGTCAGCACCCAGTTCATGGCGCTGCCCCGGGACGGCTGGTAGCGCGGCGCGGTCCGCCACACCTCCACCAGCACCTCCTGGGTGACCTCCTCGGACTGGGCCGGGTCCCTCAGTACGGTCCGGACCAGGCCCAGGACGGGCCCGCAGATCGCGTCGTGGACCTGGGCGAACGCGCCCTGGTCACCCCGGGCGACCTGGACCAGCAGGTCCTGGAGATCGGGTCCGGCCGAGGGCACGGGGCCGATGTACACGGCTTCTTTCAACGCGGCTTCCTCCCAGGAGGCTCATGGAGTACCACCTGATTCGGAGCCGACGGCCGTACGGATGGGTACGGATCGAAAATCGTGGCGAAAACGCCTCCGCGGCCGGGCGGAGCCGGTGCGGGAAATTCTTCCACGGCCGCGGGCCCGGTCCGCGCGGCGCACGCGGCGGGCGGGCCGGACGCACCCGCGCGAAAGCCCCGGCGGCCCGTCCGGGGACGGCGGCCGGGGCCCCGCCGGGAGGGCCGTCGTCAGGAGGCGTCGGGCTCCTGCTCGCGCTCCACCTGTGCGTTCCACTCGCGCTTGACGGCGCGCCAGGCGTCGTCGTTCTGGCCGAGGCGCCAGTACCCCGAGATCGACAACCGGTCCAGCGGGATCTGGCGTTCGACGCGCAGGTACCGCCGGATCTCCTTGACGAATCCCGCCTCGCCGTGCACGAAGGCCTGCACCTCGCCCGCCGGGAACTCCAGCCCGAGCACGGCCGCGGTGACCAGCTCGCCGACCGGGCGCTCACCGCGGTGCAGCCAGGTGACCGAGATCCCCGCGGGGACGGTCAGCTCCTGCTCCTCGGTGGCGTCGGACACCTCGACGAAGACGTGGCCCCGGGCGCCTTCCGGCATCTGCTCCAGGGCGACGGCGATGGCGGGCAGTGCGCTCTCGTCGCCCACCAGCAGGTGCCAGTCCGCCTCCGCCCGCGGGGAGTAGTCGCCGCCCGGGCCGAGAATCGTCATCCGGTCCCCGGGGGCGGCCGCCGCGGCCCACGGGCCGGCCAGACCCTCGTCGCCGTGCACGACGAAGTCGATCGCCAGCTCCCGCGTGGCGGGGTCCCAGGCGCGCACGGTGTACGTACGCGTGGTCGGCCACAACTCGCGCGGGTAGGACTCGCGGATCGCCGCCATGTCGAAGGGGTGCGTGTAGTCGGCGCCCTCCGGCGCGAAGCAGAGCTTCACGTAGTGGTCGGCCAGGCCGTCGGTCGAGAAGGAGGCGAGGCCCTCGCCCCCCAGGACCACCCGCACCATGTGGGGGGTGATCTGTTCGGTGCGCACGACCTGCGCACCCTTGCCCTTGGGCGGTTGCCGCGTCGGACGCGCCACGTGGATCTCCCTGTGCTGGAACGTACGGAGACGTAAGGGACCGGAGGCCCGCAACCCGGAACGCGAGCCCGGCCGACCCGGAACTTAGGTCTGCCTAAGCTAGCACCGGCCGGCCCGTCCGGGCACCGGCGGTCCCGTCATCCATGCTTGCGCGGAACGTGCCGCGCGGGGCCTTGTCACCGGGTCCAGGGAACCACGCGTTCCTGTGGGAGCCGGGAGCGGGCTCCGCGCCCCGGGAGGAACCCGCCCCCTCCGGGAGCACGTAGCGCCGGGCCCGGGGACCTCAGGAGTGCAGCGCCGAGAGCAGCCGTTGCAACGCGCCGCGCAGGCCCCACCGCTCGGCCAGCTCCGCGAGGACCGCGGGATCGCGCGCCTCGCGGGGCAGCGTGGGGTCGAAGGCGGGCAGCGGCACGTCCACGGCGACCCGTACCACCTTCGGCGCGACCGCGACGTAGTCCCGGGCCTCGTCCAGCCGCTTGCGCTGCGAGGGGGTCAGCTTCGCCGCCGGGTCGTCCACCGCGGCCATGATGCCGGCGAGATCGCCGTAGGCGTCCAGCAGCTTCTTCGCCGTCTTCTCGCCGATGCCGGGGACGCCCGGGAGGCCGTCGCTGGGGTCCCCGCGCAGCAGGGCCAGATCGACGTAGCCCCGGCCGTCCACGCCGTACTTCTCGCGCAGCACCGCCTCGTCGGTCACCTGGAGCGTGCCGACGCCCTTGAGCGGATAGAGCACCCGCACCCGGCGCTCGTCGTCGACCAGCTGGTAGAGGTCCCGGTCGCCGGTGACGATGTCCACCGGCCCCCGCGCCAGGCCCGTCAGCGTGCCGATGACGTCGTCCGCCTCGTACGGCGCCACGCCCACCCGCGCGATCCCCACCGCGTCGAGCACCGCCTCGATCACCGGGACCTGGGGGGCGAGGGTGTCCGGGGTCTCCTCCTCGTCGGCCTGGCCGGCCTGGCCGGCCTGGGTCTCCGCGGCCACCCGGTGCGCCTTGTAGGTGGGGATCAGCTCGACCCGCCAGGCGGGCCGCCAGTCCGCGTCCATGCAGGCCACCAGGTCGTCCGGATGGTGGTCCTGGACCAGTCGGCCGATGAAGTCCAGCAGTCCGCGCACCGCGTTGACGGGGGTGCCGTCCGGCGCGCGCACCGAGTCCGGCACGCCGAAGTAGGCGCGGTAGTAGAGGGAGGCGGTGTCCAGGAGCATCAGGCGTCGCGTCACCCCCCGATCATGCCGCACGGCACCGACACCGGCCCGGGACGACCGCCCCGGAGGAAGCCGTACGACGTGACCCCGCTCACATCGGCGTTTGCTCGGGATAAGCCCGGGCACGCGTGGCACCGGAGCGGATCACGTCCAAATTTCAACTTGTGTACGTGCCAAGCGGACCGATTCCGTGCCGCTCCACGGTTCGTCCGCGGGGGAGGCGAAGCGTTCTCGGTTCTACCCGCGAGGTGTATGTGTCAAGGCTGCAGGCCGAGCATCTGTACAAGGTGTTCGGCAGACGACCCGATCAGGCCGTGGAAAAGCTCGGAAGCGGCGTGAGCCGCGACGAGCTGCGCGCCGACGGAACGACCGCAGCGGTGATCGACGCGTCGTTCACCGTGGAGCCGGGGCAGATCTTCGTCGTGATGGGTCTCTCGGGCTCCGGCAAGTCCACGCTTCTGCGCATGCTCAACGGACTGCTGGACCCCACAGCCGGAAGTGTGCTCTTCGACGGTCAGGACCTGACCTCCCTGACTCCCAGGGAACTGCGCCACGTCCGCTCGTCCCGGATCAGCATGGTCTTCCAGCACTTCGCGCTCTTCCCGCACCGCAATGTGCTGGAGAACGCCGCGTACGGCCTGGAAGTGCAGGGCGTGGCCAAGGGCGAGCGCGAGAAGCGCGCCGCCGAGGCGCTGGAACTGACCGGACTCGGCGGCTGGGAGAAGTCCTGGCCCGACGAGCTGTCCGGCGGCATGCAGCAACGCGTCGGACTGGCCCGCGCGCTCGCCACCGACGCGGACCTGCTCCTGATGGACGAGTCGTTCAGCGCGCTGGACCCGCTGATCCGCCGCGACATGCAGGACCAGCTCCTGGAGCTCCAGAAGCGCCTGAAGAAGACCATCGTCTTCATCACCCACGACCTCAACGAGGCCATGCGTCTGGGCGACACCATCGCGGTGATGCGCAACGGCGAGATCGTCCAGCTCGGTTCCGCCGAGGACATCCTCGTCACCCCGGCCGACGACTACGTCGCCTCCTTCACCCAGGACGTCGACCGCGCCCGCGTGCTGACCGCCGGCGCGATCATGGCCGAGCCGCACACCGTGATGGGCTCGAAGACCGAGGACGGCACCGAACTGCGCACCCCGCAGGACGTGTTGGCGGCGGCCCCCGCGGCGGTCGCCGCGGCCACGCCGGTCATCGAGCTCTTCGCCCCCTGCGCGACGAGCGCCAACCCGGTCGCGGTGACCGACGAACGGGGCAAGCTGGTCGGGGTCGTCCCCCGCGAGCGTCTCCTCGCCGTACTGGGCGAACCGATGAAGCCCGCCGTGCCGATGCCCGCCGCCGCGGGGACCCGCGACGCCGGGCCCGTGACCGGCCCCTCCGCCGCGAAGAAGGTGGCCCGTGTCTAGGCTCCCTCTCGGCGACTGGGTCAACTCCGCGGTCGACTGGCTGCAGACCCACCTCGCCTGGCTCTTCGACGCCATCAGCTCCGTCGTCGGCGGCATGTTCGACGGCATCGCGGCCGTCCTCTCCGGACCCGCGCCGCTGCTCTTTGCGGGCATCGTCGCCGTCGTCGCCTGGTGGCTGCGCGGACTGCCCGCCGCCCTCCTCACGTTCGTCGGCTTCTCCCTCATCGACTCCGTCGCGCTGTGGGACGAGGCGATGGACACCCTCACCCTGGTGCTCGTCGCCACCATCGTCACGCTGGTCCTGGCGGTCCCCCTCGGCATCTGGGCCTCCCGGTCCAAGGCCGTCAGCGCGGTGACCCGGCCGGTCCTCGACTTCATGCAGACCATGCCCGCCATGGTCTACCTGATCCCCGGTGTGATCTTCTTCGGCGTCGGAGTCGTCCCCGGCATCATCGCCACCATCATCTTCGCGCTGCCCCCGGGCGTCCGGATGACCGAGCTCGGCATCCGCCAGGTCGACGGTGAACTCGTCGAAGCGGCGGAGGCGTTCGGCACCACCTCCCGCAACACCCTGCTGCGCGTACAGCTCCCGCTCGCGCTGCCCACGATCATGGCGGGCATCAACCAGGTCATCATGCTCGGCCTGTCCATGGTGGTCATCGCCGGCATGGTCGGCGGCGGCGGTCTCGGCGGCTCCGTCTACCGCGCCATCGGCAACGTCGACGTGGGCCTCGGTTTCGAGGCGGGCATCTCCATCGTCATCCTCGCCATGTACCTGGACCGGATGACGGGCGCGCTGGGGCGCGAGGTCTCCCCGCTCGGCCGCCGGGCGCTCGCCAGGGCCCGCGCCTCGGCCGGCGGACCGAAGCTCTGGAACTACCGCCCGCAGGGCGTCGTCGCGCTCACCGGCGTGGTGATCCTCGCACTGGTCGCGGGCGGCATGGGCGTCTTCGGCGGCACCACGTCCTCCACCGCCGCGGGCACCTCGTCCGTCGGTGCGGGCAAGAAGATCAGCATGGGGTACATCCCCTGGGACGAGGGCATCGCCTCGACGTACCTGTGGAAGGAACTGCTGGAGCGCCAGGGCTTCGACGTCGACGTCAAGCAGTACGAGGCCGGCGCGCTCTACACCGGCATGGCCGGAGGCCAGATCGACTTCGAGACCGACTCCTGGCTCCCCGTCACCCACGCCAGCTACTGGAAGAAGTACCAGGACCGCCTGGAGGACCTCGGCTCCTGGTACGGCCCCACCTCGCTGGAACTGGCCGTCCCCGCTTACGTGAAGGACGTCCGGACGCTCGACGACCTCAAGGGCAAGGGGTCCGCCTTCCGGAACCGGATCGTCGGCATCGAGCCGAGCGCCGGTGAGTCGGCGCTCCTGAAGGAGAAGATCCTGCCGGGCTACGGCCTGGACGGCGAGTACAAGGTCGTCGACGGTTCCACGCCCTCGATGCTGGCCGAGCTGAAGCGCGCGTACGCCAAGAAGGAACCGATCGTCGTCCCGCTCTGGTCGCCGCACTGGGCCTACGACGGCTACGACCTGACCAAGCTGAAGGACACCAAGAACCTCTGGGGCAAGGGCGACGGCATCCACACCCTCTCCCGCAAGGGATTCGCCGCCGACAACCCCGAGGCCGCGTCCTGGCTGAAGAACTTCACGATGTCCGAGAAGCAGCTCACGAGCCTGGAGGCCGAGATACAGAGGGCCGGCGCGGGCAAGGAGCAGGACGCCGTCCGCACCTGGCTGAAGGCCCACCCGGACGCGGCCACCACGTGGACCCCCACCCCGAAGCGCTCCGCCGCGGCCGACGGCAAGGACGAGCGCGACCGCGCCCTGAACGTCGCCTGGTTCCCCTGGGAGGAGGACATCGCCGCCACCTACCTGTGGAAGGCGGTCCTGGAGGAGCGCGGCTACTCCATCAACCTCAAGCAGTTCGAGGTCGGTCCGATGTACGCCGCGATGTCGCGCGGCCAGCTCGACGTCCAGTTCGACGGCTGGCTGCCGTACACGCAGGCGAACTACTGGAAGAAGTACAAAAACGATCTGACGGACATCGGCTCCTGGTACGGCCCCACCTCCATCGAGGTCGCGGTGCCCTCCTACGTCAAGGACGTCCACACCCTCGCCGACCTCAAGGGCAAGTCCTCGCGGTTCCAGGGGCGCATCGTCGGCATCGAGCCCGGTACCGCCACCATGGAGAACCTGAAGAACGACGTCCTGCCGGCGTACGGGCTGGACAAGGAGTACGAGGTCGTGGACTCCTCCACCCCCGGCATGCTCGCCGAGCTGAAGCGGGCGTACGCCAAGAAGGAGCCGATCGCGGTCGTGCTCTGGACCCCGCACTGGGCGTACGACCGGTACGACCTCACCAAGCTGGCGGACCCGAAGAAGGGCTTCGGCGACCGTGACCGGCTGCACACGGTCGCGAGCAAGGAGTTTCCCTCGACGTACCCGCGGCTCGCGAAGTGGTTCGAGGACTTCGAGCTGACCGAGGACCAGCTCGCCGGACTGGAGAACGGCATCGCGAAGGCCGGCACCGGTCACGAGGAGGAAGCCGTGAAGACCTGGATGGGCGCCCATCCGGGAATCGTGGACGCGATGGCGCCGCAGTAGCGCGCCGGGACTCGACGTCCGCGCAGGTCAGGGGTGGTCACCGCCGGAAGGCGGGGGCCACCCCCTCGGCGTTGGGCGCTGCTCTCCCGCACGGGGGAATCACCCAACCACATGCGTAAGGTGCTGGCAGCCGGGAGGATGGCCAGGCGGGAGGGAACGGACATGGGCGAGAAGGACGAGAAGGAAGCACTGCGGGTGGGCGCCGCGGTGCGCCGGCGCCGAAGAACCCTGGGGCTCACGCTGGCCGTCGTGGCCGCGCGCAGCGGCCTCTCGGTGCCCTTCCTCAGTCAGATCGAGAACGAGAGGGCCCGGCCCAGCGCGCAGTCGCTCACCCGGGTCGCCCTGGCGCTGGAGACCACCACCGCCAAGCTGCGCGAGGCCGCCGACTCGGCACGCGCCGTGGACGTGGTGCGCGGCGACGACGAGGACGGCACGCGCCGGCTGGTGCGCGGACGCCACCAGCTCAGCGCCCTGGAGTTCACCGGGGAGCCGGACCTCGGCCGCGAGTTCCAGCACCGCAACGACGAGCTCATGTACGTCGTCGAGGGCGCCGTGGAGGTGGAGGCGGAGGGCCAGGCGTACCGGCTGGGCCGCGCCGACACGCTCTTCCTCTCCGGCGGGGTCCGCCACCGCTGGCGGGCCACCCTCCCCGGCACCCGACTCCTGGTCGTCGCGGTGGCCGAGCACATCGACGCCACCTACGACCCCCGCCGCTGAGCGACTCCGCGGCCCGGCCCCGCGCTCAGACCGTCACGACGGCAGAGGGACGGACCGGCGCCGCGAGCAGCGAGCCGCCGAGCAGCCCCCGTACGGTACGCGCCGCGGCCAGCGCCCACGCGGCCACCAGGCAGACGAAGAGGGCTTCGGCGAGCCACCCGAAGGCGTGCAGTCCGGTGTGCCGGGCGAGACCGGCCGCCCCGGTGACGCAGGTGCCGATCGGGAAGGTGAAGCCCCACCACGTCATCGCGAACCCCATTCCGGCCCGCAGGGCGCGCACGGTCAGGGCGGCGGAGAGGGCCAGCCAGAGCAGCGCGAAGCCCGTGGCCGGCACCCCGTAGAGCACCGCCAGGGCGCCGAGCCCGCTCGCGTACGGATCGCCGACCGCACCCGGAGCCACGTCGGCCAGCTGGTTCACCGCGGTCGTCGACTGGCCGAGCGGCCCCAGCACGAGGAAGAGCGTCGGCGTCAGCGCGAGGGGCAGCGGCCCGTGGTGCAGCAGCCGCGCGACGACCAGCGGCAGCACGGCCAGGACGGCCAGCAGCGACATCCCGAACATCGCGTAGCAGCCCATCAGCAGCGCCTCACGGCCCTGTCCCGCCGGGAGTTCCCGGATCAGCGGCGGGCCGAGCGCGGCGGACACCATGGGCGGGACCAGCGGCAGCAGCCACGCGGGGGCGGCGCTGCCGGGTTCGAGCCGGTGGCGCACCACCATGAGGTACGGGACGGCCACCGCGACGGCGAGCCCCAGCACGGTGCCCGCCGAGTACAGCACCGCGTCCACCACCAGCGCGGCCCGCCCACCCACCACCGGCGCCCCGGCCGCGTACGTGGCCCCGCCGACCGCGAGCAGCGCCATCGGCGGGCAGCCCAGGAACGGCGCGACCGCCGGGTCCAGCAGATGGGCGCGGGCCTGCCCCCGGTGATGGCGCCAGTGCCCGGCCCGCGCGATGAGGACCGCCACCAGCAGGAGGGCCGAGAGCGCCCAGACGGCGGTGCACGCACCCCGCAGACCGGGCACCCGGTGCGGCAGCGCCGCACCCGCGCTCGCGACGATCGCGGTGCCCATCACCACCGCGTACCAGTTCGGGCCGAAATGGCGCAGCGAGGGCAGCCGCGGCGCGTCGGGAAGCGTGGTCGGTGGCCGGACCAGGGTCCGCTCGTCTAGGGCCATTCCACGAGTCTCGGCCGCCCTCACGCCTCCCACCAGGGAGTTCGTGTCTATGGGGTCATAAGCTGGCCTTATGCCGCACGTTCCCGACGACCCCGCCCCCGTCCCCCTCTCCCACCGTGTCCCCGACCTCGGGGCGCTCGAACTGCTGCTCTCCGTCGCCCGCCACGGCAGTCTCGGCCGTGCCGCCAAAGAGCTCGGCATCAGCCAGCCCGCCGCCTCCGGCCGGGTCCGCACCATGGAGCGGCAGCTCGGGGTCGCGCTGCTGGACCGCTCCCCGCGCGGTTCCACCCTGACCGACGCGGGCGCCCTCGTCACCGACTGGGCCCGCCGGATCGTGGAGGCGGCCGAGGCCTTCGACGCGGGCGCCCAGGCGCTGCGCGACCGCCGGGACTCCCGGCTGCGGGTCGCGGCCAGCATGACGATCGCCGAGTACCTCCTGCCCGGCTGGCTGATCGCACTGCGCGCCGAACGCCCCGGCACCGCGGTCTCGCTGCTCGCCGGGAACTCCGAGCAGGTCGCCCGACGGCTCCTCCTCGGCGAGGCCGACCTCGGATTCGTGGAGGGTCTCACCACCCCCGACGGGCTCGACGGCACGGTCGTCGCGCACGACCGCCTGGTGGTCGTCGTCGCCCCCGTCCACCCCTGGGCCCGCCGCCGCACCCCGCTGACGCCGAGAGAACTGGCGGCGACCCCGCTGATCCTCCGGGAGCGGGGTTCCGGCACCCGCCAGGTCCTGCACGCGGCCCTCGCCGCGCACGGCGGTCTGGCCGAGCCGCTGCTGGAGCTCTCCTCCACGACCGCCGTGAAGGGCGCTGCGGAGAGTGGCGCCGGACCCTGCGTCCTGAGCGAACTCGCCCTCGGCGAGGAACTCTCCGCCCGCCGGCTCGTCCCCGTGCACCTCGCCGGCGTGCGGCTGCGGCGTCAGCTGCGGGCGGTCTGGCCCACCGGCCACCGCCCGGCCGGACCCGCCCGCGACCTGCTCACCCTGACGGCGGGCGGGATCTGACCGGTCACCTGTCCGAGGGCAGTTCCTCTCCGGGACGGCCCTCGGCCCGCCGGTGCGCCGTCCCGGAGCGACGGGTCCTCAGAGGAACGTCCGGCCCTCGCCCCGGTAGGTCGGTACGGTGGCCGTGATCCGATCGCCCTCGATCAGCTGCAACGCGTCGAAACGCTCGCAGAGTTCGCCCGCCTTCGCGTGCCGGAACCACACCTTGTCGCCGATCAGCAGATCGTCGGCGGCCGACCCCAGCAACGGCGTCTGGACCTCGCCGGGCCCCTCCTGCGGGTCGTAGCGCAGCCCTTCGGGGAGGTACGGCACGGGGAGCCGGTCCGGACCCGCCGCGCCGGACGCCGGATAACCGCCGCCGAGCACCGTCACCACGCCCACCCCGGGCCTGCGGACGACGGGCTGCGCGAAGAGCGCCGCCGGACGGCCGGTGAACGAGGTGTAGTTGTCGAAGAGCCGGGGGAGGTACAGTCCCGATCCCGCCGCGATCTCCGTCACCGCGGACTCGGCCGCCGTGTGCTGCACGCTCCCCGTGCCACCGCCGTTGACGAACTCCAGGTCGGGCGCGACCGTCCGGACCGCGCGGACCACCTCGGCGCGGCGCACCACCAGCTCCCGACGGGCCGTCGCCTGCATCAGCCGGACGGCCCGGGACCGCAGCGGACGGCCGGCGACCGCGTCGCCGACCCCCGCGATGTGCCCCTCGTACGCCATCAGGCCCACCAGGCGGAAGCCGGGCCGGCGCGCCACCGACCGGGCGAGGTCGGCGAGTTGGGCGGGGGAGCGCAACGGCGAGCGGAGCGCGCCCACCCGGACCCGGCCGCCCAGCAGACGCAGCGAGGTGTCCAGCTCCAGGGCCACCCGGATCACCTCGGCGCCGCCCGCCCGGGAAGCGTCGATCAGCTCCAGCTGCGCCGGGTCGTCCACCATCACCGTCACCGACGCGGCGAGCTTCGGGTCGGCGGCCAGCTCGGCGAAGGCCGCCCGGTCGGCGGACGGGTAGGCGAGCAGCACGTCGTCGAAGCCCGCCCGGGCCAGCCAGAGCGATTCCGCCATCGTGAAGGACATGATCCCGGCGAAGCCGGGCCGGGCGAGCACCCGCTCCAGCAGGGCCCGGCAGCGGACGGACTTGCTCGCCACCCTGATCGGCTTCCCGGCGGCGCGGGCGACGAGATCGTCCGCGTTGGCGTCGAAGGCTTCCAGGTCGACCACCGCGAGCGGTGCGTCGAGATGGGCGGTGGCCCGGTCGTAACGGGCCCGGTCGGTGGCGCGCACAGTCATGGCCGCAGCTTGCCAGAGAGGTGTACTCATCGGTAAGGCCTTACGGGCAATCACCGGTTCCGCGTTGCCGCCCCCGACGGCCGCCACGACGGTGCGACCTGCCGGCAAAGCGACGGGCACGGACGCCCCGCGCGGACGCCCGAACGGTGCGGACCTGTTCCCCGCGGCCCGCCCGCAGCCCGTAGAGTGACGGCACGCGGCGACCAACGGGCTTGCCCGGGTGCGTGTTCCGCGAGCGGTACGCGAGGTGAACCAGGGGGACGGATGAGTACCGAGGCGCAGCGCGCTCCCGTGCCGCCCCGCCCACCGGTCCCGCCCGGCGTACCCGCTCCGTCCGCCTCCTCCGTGCCGCCCGCGTCCGCCGCGCCTCCCGGCGCACCCGCGCCTCCCGTGCCCCCCGCGCCGACCGCTCCGCCGGCCCCGCCCGCCCCGCAGGGCCCCGTCCCCCCGGTGCCCGCGCAGGCCCCCGCGCCCCCTGCCGCCGGGCAGATTCCGTCCGGGACCACCCGGCGCCTGCGCCCGCCGCCCGCCACGGCGCCGCCCGCCGCCGTGCCCGGCGCTGTACCGCCGCCTGCCGCGGGGCCGTCCGCAGCCGTGCCGCCCGCCGCCGTACCGCCGTCCGCCGTACCGCCCGCACCCGTGCCGCCGTACGTCCCCGCGCCGACCCCGGCCGAGACGACCACCCGGCTGCGGCCCGTTCCGGCCGGCCCTCCGCCGCCCGCCGCCCGGCCCTCCGCCGTTCGGCCCCCCGCGGCCCCTCCCGCCGGTCCGCCTCCCGGGGGCCGGCGCAGGCCCGTCGGATCGGTGGACCTCACCCCGCCCCCCGGCGCCCCGCCGGCCTCGTACGGCGTGCGGCACCCGAGCACGTACCCCGTACCGCCGCGCTACGGCTTCCCCGAGACGCCGATGGAGAGGACCACCCGGCTGCGGCCGATCGGACCGGAACCCCGGCACCGGGCCAGGACCGCCGCCGCAGCCGCCTGCGTGGTGCTCGGGCTCGGCCTCATCGGCGGCGCCGCGGCGGGAGCCTGGCTCACCGACGACGCCTCCGCCTCCTCCGGCGCCGACACCTCCTGGTCCACGGCCCGGAGCGCCTGGCACAGCCTCCCCGTCGACACGCTCTTCCCCCGTACCCTCCAGGGCCGGGGGGCCGGACCGGGCGCCGCGGACCGGGTGTGGACCCGGCTCGGGGTCGCCGCCGACAGCGACTGCGCGGAGGCGCTCGACCCGCTGCTGGTGCGCGCGCTGGGACCGGTCGGCTGCGAACGCGTCGTCCGTGCCACCTACACCGACGCGACCCGCAGCACCGTCACCACCGTCGGCATGGTCTTCACCGAGGCGGACGCCGCCGCGATGCGGGCGCTCGGCACCCGGTTCACCGACCAGAAGCTCGGCGAGCGCAAGGACCTGATGCCCCGTACGTACCCCGTGCCCGGGACGGTCGCCGAGCGCTTCGGCGCCGCGCAGCGCGGCAGTTGGACGACGCACGTCGTCACCGGGGCGCCCGTCCTCGTCTACGCGGTCTCCGGATTCGCGGACGGCCGCGCCGTCACCGATCCGCAGCCCGCCGCCCTGGCCATGGCCAGGGGCGCCACCACCGCCGTCGCCCAGGCCGGTCTGGGCAACGATGCCGAGGGCGTGGCGGACCGGGTGGAACGCGCCCTGCGCACGAGAGTTGCCGACGGGACGGAGAAGAAGCCGCGATGAACCCCCGTGTCCCCGCGGCCTCCGTGTCCGGGTCCGGCCGCCGTCCGCACGCGGACCGCTCCCGTACCGCACGGGCCCTCACCGCCGCGTGTGCCGCCGGTCTGCTCGCGCTGCTGCCCGCCACCCCCGCGCGGGCCGACGCCATCCGGGACCAGCAGTGGGCACTCGCCGCCCTCCACACCGACCAGGCCTGGCGGACCACCAAGGGCGGGGGCATCACCGTCGCGGTGCTCGACACAGGGGTCGACGACAGCCACCCCGACCTCGCGGGCCGGGTGCTCCCCGGCAAGGACCTCGTCGGCTTCGGGGCGCGTCCCGGCGACAAGGCCTGGGCGCTGCACGGCACCGCCATGGCGGGCATCATCGCCGGCCGCGGCAACGGTCCCGGCCAGAGCGACGGCGTCCTCGGGATCGCCCCCGAGGCGAAGATCCTGCCGGTCCGGGTGATCCTGGAATCCACCGACGCCTCCCGTGCGAAGGCCCGCACGTCCCGGGGCACCGCCCTCGCCGACGGCATCCGCTGGGCCGCCGACCACGGCGCCGACGTCATCAACCTCTCGCTGGGCGACGACAGCAAGTCCGCCCATGCGGACGCCTCCGAGGACAACGCCATCCAGTACGCCCTCGCCAAGGGGGTCTCCGTCGTCGCCTCGGCGGGAAACAGCGGGGAGAAGGGCGACAGCGCCTCCTACCCGGCGGCCTACCCCGGCGTCATCGCCGTCGCCGCCGTGGACAAGTACGGCACCCACGCCTCCTTCTCCACCCGGCGCTGGTACGCCACCGTCAGCGCGCCCGGCGTCGACATCGTCGTCGCCAACCCCGACCGGCACTACTACATCGAGTGGGGCACCTCGGCCGCCGCGGCCTTCGTCTCCGGGGCCGTCGCCCTGGTCCGCGCCGCCCACCCCGGGCTCACCCCGGCCCAGATCAAGACCCTGCTCGCCGAGACGGCCCGTGACGCGCCGGCCGGGGGCCGGGACGACACCCGCGGGTACGGCATCGTCGATCCGGCGGCTGCCATCGAGGGCGCCGGGGCCGCCGCCCTCGCGGACAGCAAGGCCGCCCCGGCCGGGTACGGCAAGAAGTACTTCGGTGCCGGCCCCGACCCCGGGACCGGCGACGGTGGGGCGGATGCCTGGGCCGCCCCGGCCGCAGGGGTGGCCGGCGTCCTCTTCCTGGCGACGGCCGTCGTGCTCTGGCGCGGCAGGAGGCGCCCGGGCCGCACGTCCGGCTGACCCGCCGCCGTGCCGCGGGCGGCCCGGGCACCGCGGCGGCCCCCGCCGGGCGGGTCGGCGGCGGCCACCGCGTACGGTCGGCCCGCCGTAGGGTCAGGCCGCCGCGACGGCATCCACCGCCGCCTTCGCCACCGCCTCGACCAGGGCGACGCCCTCCTGCTGGGTGGCGTGCCCGTCACTGAGCACGGCCACCAGATACGTCCTGCCGCCCGACACGACCCGCCCCACGCTGTTGATGTCCCACAATCCGGTGGTGGTCCGGGGCATCCAGCCGTTCTTCAGCAGCGTGCCGTCGCCGTCACCCGCGGCGGAGACCCCCCACCGCTGGTCGGCCTCCACCTGCCCCATCAACTCCTGGACGTAGCTCCGCGAGTCCGCCGACAGTGCGGCGCCACGGCCCCCGCCTTCGGCGAAGACCGCCTCCAGCAGCCGCAGTCGATCGGCGGCCGTGGTCTGCGTCAGCCCCCAGGCGTGCGAGGCGGTGGTGCCGGTCAGCCCCAGCCGCTCGTTCGCCGCGTCGAGCGCACCCGCGCCGCCGACCACCTGGAGCAACCGGGTCGCCGAGGCGTTGTCGCTGTTCTCGATCATGGCGGCGGCCGAGGCGCGTTCGGCGGCGGTCAACTCCCGGCCCTCGTCCTGCGCGGTCAGCAGCAGGGCCGCCAGGATGTCCACCTTCACGACGCTGGCCGTGTCGAAGGTCTGCCCGGCGGCGCTCTCGTACGCCCCGCCCGCCCCGCTCTCCTGGTCGAGGACGGCGACGGAGAGCCGCGCCCGACCCGCCACCGGCCGCACGGCCGCCGCCACCAGCGCGTCGTACTCCACTTCCCGCTCCTCATCCGTCGCCGCGGAGGCCCTACCGTCCCCGGCGACCGCGGCCTGCGACGAGGCCGAAGCCACCGAGGCGACGGGGGAGGCCGCACCGTCCGCCGAACGGTTCGCCACGTACGCCCCACCGGCGGCCGTGCCGGCCAGCACGACCATCGCGGCCACCGAAGCGGACATCACCGACCTGCGCATTCTCCGACGGGGCATGGCCGCAGGCTAGGAACCGCGTCTGAGAAACGTATGTGGCGAACCTGTCGTCCGGGTGAGAAACCGGACCCACTACGCTCGTCCCGTGGAGCTCAAGAACATCCCGGACCCCGGTTTCTCCGACGACGACGGCACCGCCGACCCCGCACTGACGGCGGCGCTCACCGCCTGGTCGCGGGACCGGGCCGCCGTCGGGCCGGTCCTCGCCGCCCTCCGGGACGCCCGGCTCCTGGTGCCCGTGGTCGCCGTCCTCGGCGAGGTGGAAGAGGACGAGAACGGGCTGCGCCGCGAGAAGACCAGCGACATGGCCGTTCCCACCCTCCGGGCGGGGAACCGGTGCGCGCTGCCCGCCTTCACCTCCACCGCCTCCCTCGCGCTCTGGGACCCGGAGGCCCGCCCCGTCGCCGTACCCCTGCACCAGGCGCTCCAGGCCGCCGCCCACGAGAAGGCGGACACGGTCGTCCTGGACCTCGCCGGCCCCGTCGCCTTCGAACTCTCCGGTGCGGCCCTGCGCGCCCTCGCCGAAGGACGGGTCGGCGCCGACCCGCTGGACGATCCCGCCGTCGTGACGGCCGTGCGCGACGTCGTCGCGGCCGAGCCCGCCGTGCTCCGCGCCCACCTGGGCCCGGGGAGCGCCGACGGCACCCTCGCGCTGGTCCTCGCCCCGGACGCCGTCCCCGCCGAGGCGGCCCGGCGGGTGGCCTCGGCGCTGTCCGCCAGCGACGTGCTGCGCGCCCGGCTGGTACGCGGCCTCGACCTCGCCCTGCTGCCGGCCGGCGCGCATGCCCCCGGCGAGGCGCTCTTCACCCGCTGACCGCCGGCCCCCGAGCGCCGACCGCGCCCGCGTACCGGCGGGGGTCCTGCGGGCACCTCGTGGCCGAGGCGTACGCCTTCGCCACCTGAACGGCTCCGCGCGTGTCCGTCGCTCCTCCCCGGAACACGGCGAAGCGCTGCCCCCGCACCGCCCCTCCGTCGGGATGCCGCTCGTCGGCGGATCACGCCACGCGCGGACGAACTGCCCCCGGGTGACCACCTGTGTGGGGCGCGTGAGGCGTGTGGGAACCTGCGGAGGCACGGTGTGACGCTCTGTCAGGGGGATTTCTTGCACACGAACAATCCGACGCCGGACGGTGGGAGGCCTCGCAGGCTGCTCCGCAGAATGGGCCTTCTCGCGATACCCGTGGGCATCGTCGCGGTCGTCGCCACCCTCGTGGTGGCGCTCGTGGACTCGGAGGGCTACTGGCCGGGCGGCGCGATGGTCCGCGCCTGGGAGGCCCCGCGCGATCCGAACGCCGCGGACCACGGCAACGGCGGGTGGCTGGTGGACGACACCGTGATCCGCACCCGCTTCGACGCGGTGACCGGCTTCGGTGCGGCCGACGGCAAGGAGCGGTGGGAGTACGTGGTGCCGGGACGGGCCGAGATATGCGCGGTCAGCACCACGACCGCCGACGGGATCGGCCTGATCGCCTACGGCGAGGACGGGGACCTGGAGAAGGGCGGGGGCTGCGCCACCGCCGCCGCGATCGACCTCAGGACGGGGGACGAGCTGTGGCACACCCCGGTCGCCCCGGAGTCGGGAACCCTCCAGGAGCAGCCGGACCTGGTCGCGGTGGGCGGTGGACTGGCCGTCCTGCGCGACGACGACCCGTACTGGAGCTACGACGACGACGTGTACAACGATCCGGGGGAGCGACTGGCCGGCGCGGAGGCGCTGCGCGCCGTCGACGCCCGCACCGGGGCGGCACGGTGGAAGGCGGCGATGCCCGAGGGCTGCCTCCCGTACCGCGTCTCGGCGTCCACGGCGCAGGTCCTCGCCGTACTCGCCTGCGAACGGACGGACTTGAAGCTTGCCGCCTTCGATCCGGCCGACGGCGCCCTGCGCTGGCAGGCGCCGCTCGACGCGCGGCGCAGCGTCGCCACCGACGCCGAGGTGTCCGTCCTGTCCGCGGAGCCGCCGGTCGTGCAGGTGACGGAGAGGGCGGACCGCGGGGTGCACGCCTTCCTCGCCTTCACGGCGGACGGCGACCCGCGGGGACGGATCGAGTTCGACGGAGCCTACGGGCAGATACCCGCGGACCAGGCGCGCGCGAAGGTCGCGGTGAGCGACGGCAGACTCTTCGCGGTCGCCGCCTACCCGTACAAGAGCTACACCTACGACCAGCTGGTCGCCTTCGACCTGGAGACCGGCGACGAGGCGTGGCGTGCGAGGCCGGGACGACGCGACTTCTCCGGGCTCTATGCGGGCGGCGGCCGGATCACCGCCGTCTCCGACCCCAACGAGAAGGGCACCTCCGACGACGACCTCCACGTCTTCGACGCGAAGAGCGGCGACGAGAAGGACGACCGGTCGTTCCGTGAGGACGTCGACGACGACAGCAACGCCCTCGCCGACGTGTACATGTACGGGGACCTGCTGATCCTGGCGCGCTGGGGCGACGCGGTGCGTCCGCTGTCCGCGTACGAGACGTGGTGAGCCGGCGAGGATGACGCGGCGGCGGACGCATCGCGCGGTCCGCACCCCCGCCAAGCGCGGAGCCCGCCGTCCCCGGGGAGGGGAGGCGGGCTCCGTGGTGTCCGTGGTGTCAGTGGTGTCTCCGGGCTCCGGGCTCCGGGGGACGTCTCAGCCGTAGACGGGACCGGTGTACTTCTCGCCCGGGCCGGCGCCCGGCTCGTCCGGGACGAAGGATGCCTCGCGGAAAGCGAGCTGGAGCGACTTCAGACCGTCGCGCAGGGGAGAGGCGTGGAAGGTGGAGATCTCGGTCGTGCTGGCGTCCAGCAGGCCGGCGAGGGCGTGCACGAGCTTGCGGGCCTCGTCGAGGTCCTTGTGCTCCTCGCCCTCCTCGGTCAGGCCGAGCTTCACGGCGGCCGCGCTCATCAGGTTGACCGCGACGGTCACGATCACCTCGACCGCGGGGACCTCCGCGATGTCGCGGGCCATCTCGTCGAAGCCGGGGTTCTCGGTGCTGGGGGCGTCACTCATGCCCCACACGATACGGCCGCTCCCGGCCGCCTCCGCGCGCGGGAGGCGGAGGCGACGGCGCCGCGGGACGTCGGGGAGCACGGGGATTAGCGTCACCGTCCGGTGGCTGCTAACCTTGTGTAACGACCGGCCGGACACCTATGTGCTCGGCCCACAAGTGGAGGCTCCGATCTCCCACCCGGCCACCCTCAGGGCGGCGGGTCACCGGTCAGACGGCCACCATCGTTCCGTACGGACGATGGAGCCGTCCGATGCGCCCCGCGGATGTCACGCGGCGGTGTTCCGGTATTTCCAGGAGCCCCGCCTGTGTCCCGTCCGGGGCATTTTTCGTTTCCCGGGGCGGTTGGTCTTTTCGAAAACAGACGTTACGTGGCTGTCCGCCAGACGGTCGCGTGGTGCTACCTAGGAGGATCCATCAGCGCCGAGCCCCGCATCAACGACAGGATTCGCGTTCCCGAGGTGCGACTTGTCGGACCCAGCGGCGAGCAGGTCGGGATTGTTCCGCTTGCCAAGGCCCTGGAGCTCGCACAGGAGTACGACCTCGACCTGGTCGAGGTGGCGGCGACCGCCCGCCCGCCCGTGTGCAAGCTCATGGACTACGGGAAGTTCAAGTACGAGTCGGCCATGAAGGCCCGTGAGGCGCGCAAGAACCAGGCGCACACGGTCATCAAGGAGATGAAGCTCCGGCCGAAGATCGACCCGCACGACTACGACACCAAAAAGGGTCACGTCGTCCGGTTCCTGAAGCAGGGCGACAAGGTCAAGATCACGATCATGTTCCGTGGTCGTGAGCAGTCCCGCCCGGAGCTCGGCTTCCGCCTGCTCCAGCGCCTCGCTTCGGACGTCGAGGAACTCGGCTTCATCGAGTCCAGCCCCAAGCAGGACGGCCGGAACATGATCATGGTTCTGGGCCCGCACAAGAAGAAGACCGAAGCCATGGCGGAGGCCCGCGAGGCGCAGGCCGCCCGCAAGGCCGAGCGTCAGGGAACCGCCCAGGACGACGTCGAGGACGAGTCCGCGGACGGCTCCGGGACGCAGGCCGAGGCACCCGCCGAGGCCCCTGCCGAGGCTTCGGCCGAGACACCTTCCGAGGCGTGATCTCGGGGCCGCCACCCAGGCGGCCCCCGGTCCTCCCGGAATCCACAGAGATCTGACGCCCCTGTTGCCGCGGTGCCCCACCGTGAGGGGCGCCACTGACGAGGAGATAACGGCGCGATGCCGAAGAACAAGACGCACAGCGGTACCAGCAAGCGCTTCAAGATCACCGGCTCCGGCAAGGTGCTCCGTGAGAAGGCCGGCAAGCGCCACCTCCTCGAGCACAAGTCGTCCAAGAAGACCCGCTCGCTGACCGGCACGGTCGTCGTGGCTCCGGCCGACGCCAAGAAGGTCAAGAAGCTTCTCGGCAAGTGAGGTCAGGCCCCCGGTGACTCCGGGAGGCCGACCTCGATCACACCGGGACCAATTCGTTTCCGGGCTGGACGCGCCGAAGTCGTGAACACCAGCCCCGCTGCAAGGAGTTAAAAGTGGCACGCGTCAAGCGGGCAGTAAACGCCCACAAGAAGCGCCGGGCGATCCTCGAGGCTGCCAGCGGTTACCGCGGTCAGCGTTCGCGCCTGTACCGCAAGGCCAAGGAGCAGGTCACCCACTCCCTGGTCTACAACTACAACGACCGCAAGAAGCGCAAGGGCGACTTCCGTCAGCTCTGGATCCAGCGCATCAACGCGGCTGCCCGCCAGAACGGCATGACGTACAACCGCCTCATCCAGGGTCTGAAGGCCGCCAACATCGAGGTGGACCGCAAGATCCTGGCCGAGCTCGCGGTCAACGATGCCAACGCGTTCGCCGCCCTCATCGAGGTCGCGAAGAAGGCCCTTCCGGCCGACGTGAACGCCCCCAAGGCCGCCTGACCCAGGCGTCCTCGAAGGTTCTTGACCCGGACCCGCAGGCGCCTGCCGCCTGCGGGTCCGGTGCGTCACACGTCCTCTCGCGGCGCGTGACCCTGATCCGCCGGACACGTCCGAGTCCCGCCGCACGCAGAGAGGCCCGCCGCCGACCATGGGCATCCCCGAACTGATCTCCCCGCGTTCGCCCCGCGTCGCCGCCGCCCGGAGGCTGGCCAAGCGGAACTTCCGCGTCAAGGAGCGCCGGTTCATCGCCGAGGGACCGCAGGCCGTGCGCGAGGCCGCCGTACACCGGGGCGCCGACGGCGAACCCACGCTGATCGAGCTGTTCGCCACGGTGGAAGCCGCGGACCGCTACACGGAGATCATCGACGCCGCCCACGCGGCCGGTGCCCGGGTCCACCTCGCCGACGCGGACGTGCTCGCCGACGTCTCCCAGACCGTCACCCCGCAGGGCCTGATCGGTGTCTGCCGCTTCCTGGACTCGCCGTTCGAGGAGATCCTCGCCGCGAAGCCCCGCCTGGTGGCCGTCCTCGCCCACGTGCGCGACCCCGGCAACGCCGGCACGGTGCTGCGCTGCGCCGACGCGGCGGGCGCGGACGCGGTGATCCTCACCGACGCCTCGGTCGACCTGTACAACCCCAAGTCGGTGCGCGCGTCGGTCGGTTCGCACTTCCACCTGCCGGTCGCGGTCGGGGTCCCGGTCGAACGCGCGGTCCAAGGGCTGCGGGACACCGGTGCGCGGGTGCTGGCCGCGGACGGGGCGGGCACCGCCGACCTCGACGACGAACTCGACGCCGGCACCATGGGCGGCCCCACCGCCTGGGTCTTCGGCAACGAGGCCTGGGGCCTCCCCGAGGAGACCCGCGCCCTTGCCGACGCGGTGGTCCGGGTGCCCATCCACGGCAAGGCGGAGAGCCTCAACCTCGCCACCGCGGCCGCCGTCTGCCTCTACGCCTCCGCCCGCGCGCAGCGCCCCCGTACGGCCTCCTGAACCCCGTGGCGCGCCGGAATCATGCCCGTACGGTCCGGTACGAGCACGATCCTCCACCGTGCGACCGCACGCACCGGACGCCGCCCGGCCCGGCCTCCGGCCGAACGAGGGCGCTTCGACGACACGGCCTAGTAGGGTGACGGACTCGGGGGCCCACTGCACCGGTTCGAGAGGTGGGGTACGGGATATGGCTGTCGGCATGAGCGGGTCGCGTCGGACGCACATGGTGCCCGTACGCCCCGGGGCGTACGGGGACGGATCCGCCGGCGCGGACGTCCTCACCGGCGTCGAGCCCGACGACCTGCCGGACGGACTGGTCGTCGCCGACCGGACCGGGCACGTCGTCTGCTTCAACGCCGCCGCCGTCCGCATCACCTCCGTGGCGAGGGAGACCGCCCTCGGCAGCCCGCTGGAGCACGCGCTGCCGCTCGAAGACCTCAAGGGACGCCGCTGGTGGGCCCTGACCGACCCCTACGGCGGTCTCTCCACCCGTGTCGGGCAGCCCGAGCGCAACCTCCTGCTCCCCGGCGGCCGCGAGGTCCTCGTCTCCGCGCGCTACGTCCGCGAGTACCCCACCGGACCCGTCTTGCGGGTGGTCGTCTCGCTGCGTTCGACCGAGGCCCGCCGCCGCACCGAGCGCGGCCACTCCGACCTCATCGCCACCGTCGCCCACGAACTGCGCTCCCCGCTGACCTCCGTCAAGGGGTTCACCGCCACACTGCTCGCCAAGTGGGAACGTTTCTCCGACGACCAGAAGCGGCTCATGCTGGAGACGGTCGACGCCGACGCCGGCCGCATCACCCGGCTCATCGCCGAACTGCTCGACATCTCCCGGATCGACTCCGGCCGGCTGGAGCTGCGCCGCCAGCCCGTCGACATCGCGGCCGCCGTCGCCCGCCACGTACAGGCACTCGTCGCCAGCGGCCAGGCGCCCGACCGCTTCCTCGTCCGCGCCGTCCACCCGCTGCCCGACTGCTGGGCCGACCCCGACAAGGTCGACCAGGTCCTCGGCAACCTGCTGGAAAACGCGGTGCGCCACGGCGAGGGAACTGTCACGATCGACATCGCGCCCGCCACGGCGGACAACGACGAGACAGGAACGGCGGTCACCGTGAGCGACGAAGGGCCCGGCATCCCCGAGGAGTCGATGGCCCGCGTCTTCACCCGCTTCTGGCGCGGCAGCAAGCGCGGCGGCACCGGTCTCGGCCTCTACATCGTCAAGGGCATCGTCGCCGCCCACGGCGGCACCATCGCCGTCGACCGGGCCCCCGGCGGGGGCGCGGAGTTTCGATTTATCCTGCCCGTGAGCACCCCCGCGTACCTGAGATAACCAGGAGCGCGCGGAGGGACCGGGCGCCTTCGCACCGTGCGGTGGAGGGCCCCGAGCAGCCCACGGGCTTCGCAGCACCCCCGCGGCCTTTAGACTCGACCTTTGGCACCTTTGCGTCCTCCTGCCGTCGAGCAGGGCCACGGGGGTCCGGGGGTGTCCCCCGATACGCGCAGTATCAGCCAATCGGAAGCACGGGAAGAGATGTCGGCACCGAACAAGTCGTACGACCCAGTCGAGGTCGAGGCACTGAAACCGGAAGAGATCGAGCGCATGCGGGACGAGGCGTTCGCCGCCTTCGCCGCCGCGGGCGACCTCGACGCGCTCGCCCAGGCGAAGACCGCGCACACCGGGGGCACCTCACCTCTCTCGCTCGCCAACCGCGAGATCGGAGCCCTGCCGCCGCAGGCCAAGGCAGAGGCGGGCAAGCGCGTGGGCCAGGCCCGGGGCGCCGTCTCCAAGGCCCTGGCCGCGCGCCAGACGGAGCTGGAGGCCGAGCGGGACGCCCGGGTGCTCGTCGAGGAGGCCGTGGACGTCACGCTGCCCTACGACCGCACCCCGGCCGGCGCCCGCCACCCCCTGACGACCTTCATGGAGCGCGTCGCGGACGTCTTCGTGGCCATGGGCTACGAGATCGCGGAGGGCCCCGAGGTCGAGGCGGAGTGGTTCAACTTCGACGCCCTCAACTTCGTGCCCGACCACCCGGCCCGCCAGATGCAGGACACCTTCTTCGTCCGCGGCACGACGGCCGACGGCCGTCCCACCGAGGGCGACGAGTCCGGCGTCGTGCTGCGTACGCACACCTCGCCCGTCCAGGCGCGGTCGCTGCTCAGCCGGAAGCCCCCCGTCTACGTGGTCTGCCCCGGCCGGGTCTACCGCACGGACGAGCTCGACGCGACGCACACCCCGGTCTTCCACCAGATCGAACTGCTCGCCGTCGACGAGGGCCTCACCATGGCCGACCTCAAGGGCACCCTGGACCACATGGTGCGGGCGCTGTTCGGGGCGGACATGAAGACCCGGCTGCGGCCGAACTACTTCCCGTTCACCGAGCCGTCCGCCGAGATGGACATGGTCTGCTTCGTCTGCCGCGGCGAGTCCGTCGGCAACCCCGACCGCCCCTGCCGCACCTGCGGCAGCGAGGGCTGGATCGAGCTGGGCGGCTGCGGCATGGTCAACCCCAAGGTGCTCGTCGCCTGCGGTGTCGACCCCGAGAAGTACAGCGGATTCGCCTTCGGGTTCGGCATCGAACGGATGCTGATGTTCCGCCACAACGTCGAAGACATGCGAGACCTGGTCGAGGGTGACATCCGGTTCACCCGACCGTTCGGGATGGAGATCTGATGCGCGTCCCGCTTTCCTGGCTGCGGGAATACGTCGACCTGCCGGCTTCCGAGACCGGCCGTGACGTACAGGCCAAGCTCGTCGACGCCGGATTCGAGGTCGAGGCGGTCGAACGGACCGGCGCCGGCCTCACCGGCCCGCTGGTCGTCGGACAGGTGCTGACCATCGAGGAGCTGGAGGGCTTCAAGAAGCCCATCCGCTTCTGCACCGTCGACGTCGGCACCGCCAACGGCACCGGCGCGCCGCAGGAGATCGTCTGCGGCGCCCGCAACTTCTCCGTCGGCGACAAGGTCGTCGTGGTCCTCCCCGGCGCCGTCCTGCCCGGCGACTTCGCGATCGCCGCGCGCAAGACGTACGGCAAGACCTCGCACGGCATGATCTGCTCCACCGACGAACTCGGCATGGGCGACGACGGCACGCACGGCATCATCGTCCTCCCCCCGGAGGCCGAGCCCGGCGCCGACGCGATCGAGCTGCTCCAGCTCGTCGACGAGGTCCTGGACATCGCCGTCACCCCGGACCGCGGGTACGCCCTGTCGCTGCGCGGCATCGCCCGCGAGACCGCCACCGCGTACGGGCTGCCGCTGCGCGACCCCGCGCTGCTCGACGTGCCCGCGCCGAACGCGTACGGCTACCCGGTCCGGATCGCCGACCCCTTCGGCTGCCCGCGCTTCACCGCCCGCACGGTGACCGGCCTCGACCCCGAGGCCCGCTCACCGCTGTGGGTGACGCGCCGGCTGCAGAAGGCCGGGATGCGCGCGGTCTCGCTCGCCGTCGACATCACCAACTACGTGATGCTGGAGCTCGGCCAGCCGCTGCACGCCTACGACCGCACCCGCGTCGAAGGCCCCATCGGTGTCCGCCGCGCCACGCAGGGCGAGAAGATCACCACCCTCGACGGTGTCGTCCGCGTCCTGGACGCCGAGGACCTCGTCATCACCGACGACCGGGGGCCCATCGGTCTCGCCGGCGTCATGGGCGGCGCCCACACGGAGATCGCCGACGACGGGGGCGAGACCGCCGCCACCACCGAGGTCGTCATCGAGGCCGCGCACTTCGACGCGCTCTCGATCGCCCGCACCTCGCGCCGGCACAAGCTGTCCTCCGAGGCGTCCCGGCGCTTCGAGCGCGGCGTGGACCCGCAGGCCGCCGCTGCCGCCGCGCAGCGCACCGTCGACCTGCTGGTCCTGCTCGCGGGCGGCACCGCGGAGGCGGGCGTCACCGAGATCAGCGCCCCGTCCGCGCCCCGCACCATCGCGATGGCCGCCGACCACCCCAGCCGGGTGGCCGGTGTCGACTACGGCCGCGAGATCGTCGTGCGCCGCCTCCAGGAGGTCGGCTGCGACGTCTACGGGCAGGACGAGCTCCTGGTCACGGCGCCGTCCTGGCGCCCCGACCTGAGCGAGCCGAACGACCTCGCCGAAGAGGTCATCCGGCTGGAGGGGTACGCGAACCTCCCGTCCACCCTGCCGACCCCGCCCTCCGGCCGCGGCCTCACCGACCGCCAGCGGCTGAGCCGCCGCATCGGCCGGGCGCTGGCCGGCGCCGGCTACGTCGAGGCGCTCAGCTACCCGTTCACCGGCGACGCCGTCCTCGACCGGCTCGGCCTGGAGACGGACGACCCCCGACGCTCCACGGTCCTCCTCGCCAACCCGCTCTCCGACGAGGAGCCGGCGCTGCGCACCACGCTGCTGCCGGGCCTCCTCGGCGCACTGCGGCGCAACGACGGCCGGGGCTCGCACGACCTCGCGCTCTTCGAGACCGGGCTGGTCTTCCGGCCGACCGGTCACGAGACGCGGGCCGTCCGCCTCCCGGTGGACCGGCGCCCCTCGGAGGACGAGATCGCCGGACTCGACGCCTCGCTGCCGCGCCAGCCGCGCCACGCCGCCGTCGTCCTCGCGGGCGCCCGCGAGCAGGCCGGCTGGTGGGGCAAGGGCCGTCCCGCCGGATGGGCGGACTCGGTGGAGGCCGCGCGCACGGTCGCCCGTGAGGCGAACGTCGAGCTGACGGTCCGCGCCGACCGGCACGCCCCCTGGCACCCGGGCCGTTGCGCCGCGCTGTACGTCACCGTGAACGGCGAGGAGACCCTCCTCGGGCACGCGGGCGAGCTGCACCCGCGCGTCATCAAGGAGCTCCACCTCCCCGAGCGCACCAGCGCGATGGAGATCGAGCTCGACGTGCTGGAACGGGCTGTCGACGGACGGGTCAGGGCCCCCCGGATCTCCACCTTCCCGGTGGCGACCCAGGACGTCGCGCTCATCGTCGCCGACGGCGTGCCGGCCTCGGAGATCGAGGCCGCGCTCCGCGAGGGCGCCGGTGAACTCCTCGAATCGCTGCGGCTCTTCGACGTGTTCACCGGTGACCAGGTCGGTGAGGGCCGCAAGTCGCTGGCGTACGCGCTGCGCTTCCGTGCGCCGGACCGCACGCTGACGGTCGACGAGGCGTCGGCCGCCCGTGACACCGCGGTGGCGCTCGCCGCCGAGCGGACCGGCGCGGTGCTGCGCGGGGCGTGATCCCCGGCGCGGCGGGGCCCGCGGTCCCGTAGCACGGTGAGGAGGGGCGTATCCGTCGTGCGGATACGCCCCTCCCGCGTCTCGCCGTCCGCGGGGGACCGCAACCGGGCCCGGAGGCGGGACCGGAAGCGTTTCGGCCCCGGCCTCCGTCCCGGGTCCACCCTCCTGTTCGTTCGGGCAGTGGGACCGTGCGGTCCCGCGCCACCCGCCCTGCCGAGGTGTGTCGGGCGGGCCGGCAGGGCGGGCGGTGCGGACGGGGGCCGTCGGGGCTGTACGAGGGGGAGCCGCGACGACCCGGCCGCTTGCGGCGAGACGCCCAGTCAACCGAGGCGCGTCCCGGTGCGGGAGGGCGCACAGGGGGATGGTTCGGGCATTCCGTTCACACCCCGTGTGAATCGGTGGTTGGCTGGAACCTTGCGGTGTACGCGTCCGGCACGGGTGCGGCCCGCAGGTCCCGGCCGGCAGCGGCTCCCGGGCCCGCAGGTCCGGTCCCGGGGCCCCGGCCCGCCTGCTCCGGCCCTCCCTGCGGGCCCGCCTGCTCGGCGCACGTGCGCGGGACCCGGCGCCGTCGAAGGGGGGAGGGGTCATGGAACCCAACATCCTGCTGGAATCCCTCGTGGAGGAGGCGGAGGTCTCACGGGCGGGGCTCGCCGGCCACGTGAACCTGGCCGGACGGGCCCGCGGACTCCGGCTGCGGTACGAACACACCGCCGTCTCCCGCTGGTTGAAGGGACAGCGCCCGCGCGGCGAGGTACCGGACCTGATCTGCGAGGTCCTCGGGCGGCGGCTGGGCCGGCCCGTCACCCTCGACGACATCGGCATGGGCGCGGCGGGCGCACCGGCCGTCGAGGCGCCCGGTGCCCCGCTCGCCGGGTTCGTCGAACGGGCCACCGCGCTGTGGCGCGCGGACGGCCGTCACGACCCGCGGCTGACGGACGTCCCCGCCGTCACCGGGACGGCGGCCGTGATGCCGGTCTGGGAGTGGGAGAACCCGCCCGAGGACACCGACGTCTCCCGCCCGGGCCCGTCCCGCATCGGCCCCGCCGACCTGGAGACCCTGCGGGCCGCCCGCAACCACTACGAGCACCTCTACCGAAAGGCCGGCGGCATCGCGACGAGGGGCCGGGTGGTGGGCTTCCTCAACGCGGGCGCGGCACCGCTGCTGCACGCGGGCCACGATGACGCGACCGGCCGCCGACTGCACCGCGCGACGGCCGGACTCGTCTCCCTCGCGGGAATCTGCGCGTACGACTCCGACGCCCACGGACTGGCCCAGCGCTACTTCCACCAGGCGCTGCGCCTCGCCAAGGCGAGCGGCGACCGTGCCCTCGGCGGCTACGTGATCGCACTGCTGGTCAACCAGTCGCTGCACCTGGGGGAGTTCCGCCGGGCGGTCGCCTTCGCGGAGGCGGCGATACGGGCCGCCGGACACCGCCTCACGCCCGCGCTCGCCGCCGACCTCCATGCCATGCAGGCCAAGGCGTACGCCCGGCTCGGGGACGGCGCCACCGCCCGCGAGCGCATCGGCCGCGCCGAAGCGCTGGCCGCCCGCATCCTGCCCGGCGCGGAGCCGGAGGAGACCGCGTACGTCCAGCCGGGGCTGGTGGACGTCCAGGTCGCCGAGGCGCTCCTCGGTCTGGGCGACCTCACCGCCGCCCGGGAGCACGCGGTCCTGGCCGTACGCGCCCCCGCCCACGACCGGGGGCGGGTGCACCGGCTGGCGATGCTCACCCAGGTCGAGCTGCGCCTCGGGGAGGCCGACCGGGCGGCACGTACGGCCGTCGAGATGGCGGAACGGGCGCGCGGCGTCGAGTCGCGCCGGCTGCGCGAGCGGATGGCCGGCGTCCGGGACGACCTCGCGGCCAGCGGGAGCACGGAGGCCGCCCGTGCGGCCGAGGTGATCGGAGGAGCGCTGCGCGTGCCCCTGTGAGCCCCGGCGCATTTGGAGGCCTCCGTTCCCTCGCCCTGGTGCCCCTGCTGCGATGTTGTCACCGAGCGAACGAAAGGTGGCAAATCCGTGCAGTGGACGAACCTGAACGAACAGGCCGTGTACGAGAACCGCTGGTTCCGGGTGAACCTCGCGGACGTCGCACTCCCCGACGGCAGGCACCTGGACCACTACGTCATCCGGCTGCGCCCCGTCGCCGCCGCCACCGTCGTCAACGACGCCGACGAGGCCCTGCTGCTCTGGCGGCACCGCTTCATCACCGACAGCTGGGGCTGGGAACTCGCCGCGGGCGTGGTGGAGGACGGCGAGGACATCGCCGCGGCCGCCGCCCGGGAGATGGAGGAGGAGACCGGCTGGCGCCCCGGCCCGCTGCGCCCGCTGATGGCGGTGGAGCCCTCCAACGGACTCACCGACGCCCGCCACCATCTCTACTGGGCCGAGGAAGCCCACTGGACCGGCCCCCCGAGCGACGGATTCGAGTCCTCACGCCGTCAGTGGGTGCCCCTCAAGTCGGTACCCGACCTCATCGCGCGGGGCGAGGTGCCGGCGGCCAACATGGCGGCGGGGCTGCTGATGCTGCGTCATCTTCGCCTGGGATGAGGGAGACCGCGTACACCGCGGGGACAACCGGCCCGTCCCGGCGCGCCCGCGGTGTACGCACGGCCCGCCGACGGACGGTCAGGCGTACGGGGAATCCCGATGGCCGGATTTCGCCTCATCCGGGACGGCGCACGACGGCGTGAGGAGACGGGCCCCGGACCGCACGAAGGCGTACGACGACGACAACGGGCTCCTCGCGCACGTGTGCGGCGCATCGGAGCGGGACAAAGGTGTCGAGGAGTCCGGCTGCTCCGGTCTCGTGCCGGTCTCGTGCCGGTCCGCGGACGGGGAGGTCCAGGGAGGGGAGGGCTGGGGAATGCCGGTCCGGACACAGCGGACGCGTCAGGCGAACGAGAAGTGCGCGGCGGCTTCCTCGGGAGTGGTCGCCCGGCGGCGTCCAGGGACATCGTGGACGTCGGTGGCGCCTTCGGAGCGGAGCCGGTCGGCACTCGCGTCCCGGGTCATGAGGGCCGCGTAGGCGCGGACGTCCGTGGCGGTGAGGTCGGTGCGACCTCGCTCGGTGTACTGCCGGAGGAGGTCGGTGACGTCCGGGTCGAAGCGCAGCATGGTCACCGGTGCGTGGAAACGCGCTGCGAGGGCGATGAGTCGTGCGCGTGCCTGCGGGGTGACGTTCGTGGACTCGGCGATCGCGCTCTGTCCGGCGGCGAGCCTGGCGACGATCCTGCGGTCACGTTCCTGGAAGATCCGTGCGTCCGCCGCGTCGGATGTCGCTTCCGCGGGTGAGGTGCCGAACAGCTCCGTGCGGATCTCGTCGCTGGAGACCACGGCTTCCGCGTCGATCTGCCGCCGCGCGACCAGTGCCCGAACGAAGCTGGTCTTGCCCGAAGCCGGCGGGCCGACGAGGACGACGAGTCCTGTCGGCACCCGGACGGCCGAGGGGAGAACACTGAGGTAGAGGTCGCCTGCGCGGTCGAGGGCCTCCTCCGGGGCGCCGGCCGGCAGCCCATGGGGCAGGATGCCATCCCGGTAGCTGCCGTTGCCCGCCAGGTAGAGGGCGAAACCCCAGTCGTGCGGCACGCCGGTGAAGCGCAGCCGGCACAGCGGCAGGCTCTTTCCGCCGGGCAGCTCGGCTGCCACGTAGGCGAAGCCGGCACGGAAGTGGACCGTGATGGAGTCCACGTGGGGCCAGCGTGCACGGGCATGGCGGTTGAGACGGCGGCGCAGGTGGTCTTGCATCGAGGCCGGGGGGTTCTTCGGCACGGGCCCCATCCTGCCGGGCGCGGCGGCGGACCGCCATGATCGCCGGCCGTGGAAGAGGGAAGGTGGATGCCGGGCGGGGGACAGGGGTGGCGTCACGCTCATCGACACCACCGAGATGTGAGGCCCTCACATCGACACCGAGATTCACGGCCCCCAGTTGGTGCCGGGCCGGACGGTTCGGGTCTACCCGATTGCCTTCTCGATATCGGGTTACCCATCAGCGTATGACGAACCAGAATCAGGACCCGGATCCGCGCACGACCCCCGGTCTCGACCCGGGCGGTACGCCCCCGGCGGGGGACACCCCGCCCGCGGAGGGCAGCATGTCCGAAACGGGGCCACGTCACGAGCCGCCGCGGGGCTGGGCCAAGGGGCCCTTGATCGCGATCCTCGTGCTGGTCGTGGCGGTGGCCGCCTTCTTCCTCGTCTTCGCGCTGCTCGTGTAGGAGCCGTCCGCGCGTACCTCTCTCCTCGCACGCGGTACGCGCCGCCGACGCCGCTACCGGCGTGAAGGTTCCCTCGCCGACCAGGCGCAGTCCGCTCGGGGCGCCCTTCCGCCCCGACGACCGCTGGTTGGAGGATTGTCCACCGTCTGCCGGGCTCACCTTGTCGACCGGGTGTAAGCGGCCCTTCCCCGGTATCTCCCGCAAGTGAGCGGGCGCTCAGCCTCGGCTCAGGAACTCGCCGGTCTTGATCAAAGAGGCCTTATGCCGACGGGTGTCGCGGCAGGTCGCCGCCATGGTCGCGGTCAGGCCGGCGGCGATGTCGTGCCCCATCCGTACCGGGCCCGGCGGCGTCACCGCCGGGCCCGACAGAGACGCTCAGACGTACGGGTAGAACCCCGCCCCCGTCTTCCGGCCGAGCCGGCCCGCGTCCACCATGCGCTGGAGCAGCGGGGGAGCGGCGTACAGGGGCTCCTTGTACTCGGCGTACATCGAGTCGGCGACGGAGGCGACGGTGTCCAGGCCGATCAGGTCCGCGAGCTTCAGCGGGCCCATCGGATGGGCGCAGCCCATTTCCATGCCGTTGTCGATGTCCTCGCGGCTGGCGATCCCCGACTCGAACATCCGGATGGCGGAGAGCAGGTACGGGATCAGCAGCGCGTTCACCACGAAGCCGGAGCGGTCCTGCGCGCGGATGGGGTGCTTGTCCAGCACCTCCCGCACGAGAGTCTCGGCCCGCAGCACGGTCTGGTCGGACGTCGTCAGGGCGGGAATCAGTTCGACGAGCTTCTGCACGGGGGCCGGGTTGAAGAAGTGGATCCCGATGACCTGGTCCGGACGGGAGGTGGCCACGGCCAGCTTCACCAGCGGGATGGACGAGGTGTTGGACGCCAGGATCGCGTCCGGCCGGGTCACCACCTGGTCGAGCACCCGGAAAATCTCCGTCTTGACCTGCTCGTTCTCCACGACGGCCTCGATGACGAGGTCGCGGTCGGCGAACTCGCCGAGGTCGGTGGTGAAGCTGAGGCGGCCGAGGGTCTCGTCGCGCTCCTCGGCGGTGATCTTGCCGCGCTCGGCGGCCTTGGAGAGGGAGTTGTGCAGCCGGGTGCGGCCGATCTCCAGTGCCTCACCGGTGGTCTCGGCGACCATCACCTCAAGGCCGCTGCGGGCGCAGACCTCCGCGATACCTGCGCCCATCTGGCCACAGCCGACCACTCCGACGCGTGCAATGCCGGCCATAGAGTCCGTCACCTCGTGCCTCTCCCTGATCTCCGTATCGCGGGGCCCGTGGGTCGCGGAACCCGCTTCGACCCCCAGACGGTACCCGGCGACGCGGCCCAAGTTACCTGCGGGTCATCAGGGGTCCCGGAAGGCATGATCTGCGTCACGCGCCCCACCGGACCGGTGCGGCGGAGGACGACAGGAAGGTGGAGCGCATGCGGCGCATGGGCCGGAGAGCTTTCGTGCTGGGCGCGGCCGGAGTGGTGGCGGCGCTGGCAGGACCGGGGCCGGCGGGAGCGGCGGCTCCCGCCTCCCGTGACCGACGTCACCGCGCGGCGACCGGGCTGCGCGGGATGTGGATCGCCACGGTGGCCAACGTCGACTGGCCCTCGGCCCCCGGGCTGACGGCGGCCACCCAGCGCGCGGAGTTGACCGCCCACCTGGACCGGGCCGTCCGGTTCGGTCTCAACGCGGTGATCCTCCAGGTCAGACCCAGCGCGGACGCGTTCTGGCCGTCGCCCCACGAGCCCTGGGCGCAGTACCTGACCGGCGTCCAGGGCAAGGACCCGGGCTGGGACCCGCTCGGTACGGCGGTGGCCGAGGCACATGACCGGGGTCTCGAACTGCACGCCTGGTTCAACCCGTACCGCGTCGCCAACCACACCGACCCGGCGAAACTCGTCGCCACCCACCCCGCCCGGGTCCACCCGGACTGGGTCGTGCCGTACGGCGGCAAGCTCTACTACGACCCCGGCCTGCCGGAGGTCCGCGCCTTCGTCCAGGACGCCATGCTGGACGCGGTCAGCCGGTACGACATCGACGCGGTCCACTGGGACGACTACTTCTACCCGTACCCCGTGTCCGGCCAGGTCTTCGACGACGCCGACACCTATGCCCGGCACGGGAGCGGCTTCAGCAGCAAGGCGGCCTGGCGGCGCGACAACATCGACCGGCTGGTGAAGGAGACCGCCGACCGGATCAAGGAGATCAAGCCGCACGTCCGCTTCGGCATCAGCCCGTTCGGCGTCTGGCGCAACAAGACGACGGACCCGCTCGGCTCGCCGACCGCCGCCGGGGTGCAGACGTACGACGACCTGTACGCGGACACCCGCAAGTGGGTCAGGCAGGGGTGGATCGACTACATCTGCCCGCAGTTGTACTGGAGCATCGGCCAGTCGGGCGCCGACTACGCCGACCTGGTCCCCTGGTGGGCCGAGGTGGTGGAGGGCGCGGACGTCGACCTCTACATCGGTGAGGCGCTCTACAAGGCCGGCGACCCCGCCCAGAACGCCGCCTGGCAGAACGTGGCCGAACTCTCCCGCCACCTCACCCTCGCCGAGGAGTACCCGGCCGTCGGCGGACACGCCTTCTTCTCCGCGAAGAGCGTGAAGGCGGACCGTATCGGCGCAATGGCACGGGTGGCGGCGGACCATTACGGGGTGGGGTGAAGGGGCGGAGCGCCCGGCGCACCGCCCCCAGGAGGACTTTCAGGGGCGGCGGGGCGGCAGTCGGCGTTCGAGGCGTCCGCCGCCCTTGTCCGACGCCCTGTCCGACGCCCTGTCCGACGCCCTGTCCGACGCGGGCGGCGGGTGCCCGGTCCACCGCGGAGCCGGGGACGGAGACTGCGATGGAGCCGGAGCCGGAGCCGGTGATGCTGAGGGAGCCGGAGAGGGCCTCGCATCCGGGCTCGGCCGGCCGGCCCGTCGAGCCGCCCCGTGCCGAGGGCATTGGCATGCCGGCCAAGTGGACGTCACCGCAGGCGTCTTGAAGGGTTCCACCGGGCGGGTGGGGCGGATCACCTGGCGGGAGCCCGCCGCGTCCACCCGGTACACCGTGATCCTCATGGTCACGGATGTTCTCCGCTCGTCGGTACGGGAGGGTGTCCGCCTCGCGCGGTGCCGTGCCGCCCCACCCAGATCCGCAGGAGGCGCCGAGCGAGGTCAGCCGCTTCCCGCACGTGGGCGTACGCGCTGAAGCACGGCGTCTCCCGGGTGGGAGCCTTCGCCGCCAGCAGCGCGTACGCCCTGACGACCGTCTCCCGCACGGTCGGGTCACCGTCGGCGCCCAGATCCTCGCGGACGAGCAGGTTCAGGAAGCCGTGCACGGCCGCCGCGTGGGCGAGGATGTCCTCCCTCGTGGACGTGCTGAGGTGGAGGGCCAGCACCTCAGCCGTGATCTCCGAGATCGTCTCCACATCCACGTCCACGTCCACGTTCACGGGCGCGGGGCGTGGGCCTGCCGTCGCACTTCTCTCGCTTCCGTCCGCCGTCACGTCGCTCTCCCTCGTTCGTTCTCTCACGCAGTACGTAACCGTGCGGTCACGCTCGGCGGTACCGTGAAAGAGGCGGGAGAACTTGAAAGCCTTGAAACCCGAGGGGTGACTGTGCATCAGAAGACAGCGAACGAGGGACTGGCTCGTCTTCTGCGAGAGACGGGCTGGACGTACAGCAGTTTCGCCATGGCTGTGAACAGAGTGGGTACGGAGTCCGGGCGGCCCACGCGTTACGACGAGTCCGCCGTGAAGCACTGGCTCCAAGGCACCGTTCCACGAAAAGAGGCGAGGGCTTCGATCCTGGAGTCCCTCTCCCGTCGTCTCTGTCGGCCAGTCACACACGGGGAAGCGGGACTGCCTCGACCGGAGAGCGGTGAGACTCAACGCGTCGCGGTGCACGGCCTCGTGGATCTGGGGAGGCAGGACATGGACCCGTCGCGCCGCTCCGTGCTGGGGGCAGCGCTGTTCTCGGTCGCCCTCACCATCCCGGATTGGCCGGATGTGGTGGGTCGAGCCGAGGCGTTCGCAGCCGGCGAGGTGACCCGCATCGGGTACGGAGAAGTCGACATGGTCACACAGATGACCGAGCGTGTGTCCGAGTTGGACGATCAGTTCGGCGGCAGGCACGCCCGGCCCATGGCTGCGGCTTTCCTGGTGAATACCGTCGCCGGATATCTGCACGCCCAGGCGCCCAGCGCCGTTCGTAAGAGGATGCTTTCCGCGGCTGCGGACCTGTGCTACTTGACCGGCTACATGGCAGTGGACGAAGGGCTGCATGGTCTGGCCCAGAGCTACTACCTCAAGGCGTTGGAACTGGCCGGTGCCGCGGACGACCATCTGACCTACTGCACGACTCTCCGGGGCATGTCCGTGCAGGCCGTGGATCTCGGGCACGGGAATCACGCGCTTCGTCTCGCGGACGCCGCCGCAGCGGCCTCGCCGCAGGCCGGTCCGCGTATGCAAGCCTTCCTCGCGGGTCAGCAGGCCCACGCGGCAGCGCAGTCGGGAGAGCGTGACCGGGCCCTGCGGCACATGAAGGAAGCGGAGAGAGCGATGGACATCGCCGAATCGCAGACGAAGGCCTTCGGCTCGTACGATCCGTCTTCGCTGATGTACCACGAGGCGCAGGTGCAACACGAGTTGGGCAACGCAGCCGGATCCGTCAAGGCCATGCAGGAGTCCAACGAGCTTCGCCACAGCCTCTACCGTCGGGCCAGGGTGCGCCACCTCGGCCTGACGGCCGAGCGGCAACTCGCCGTGGGCCACCTCGAAGCGGCGATCGCCACGTGGCACGAGGCTCTGGACGATTACCCGGTGGTCCAGTCGGGCCGCTGCGACGAACGCATGAAGGAGATGGTTTCCGTGCTCTCCCCTCATGCGGCCAATCGGCGCGCGAAGGCCCTCCTGGAGCGAGCCGGAGCAGCAGGTGTGCCGTCGGCGGCGTAAAGGTGCCGTCTCTGTTGGGACAGTCGTGTCGGCTGGGACGTGCTCGCGCTCAGTGCCGGTCAGCCGGATTCAGGTATGTCCCGCCCCGCCCTCTGCTCGACCACGCTGTCCGGCCCCGGGTACACCAAGGACTCGTGGCCGTCCGGGTAGCGCAGCCGGTAGGGCGGGGTGCCGTGCGGGCCGCGTACCTCGACGATCTCCGCGACCCGGTCGGGCCGGCCGACGGTTCTGCCGTGGGTCAGCAACCGGTCGCCGGTATGTGCCTCCATGGGGAACGACCTCCTCCTGGACGCGTTCCTTTGTCGACAAGTCTATGACTGCGGAGCCCTGCGTCCACGCGGGGCGCCCGCTCGCTGGGTCGCCGCGATGCACACCAGCACCCCCACCGCCGCGAGCGGGGCCGCCGCCGAGAGGTCCTCGCCGAGCAGCAGGAACGACCAGAGCAGCGTCAGCAAGGGCTGGGCCAGTTGCAACTGGCTGGCCCGGGGAATGCCGATGGTGGCCATGCCCCGGTACCAGACGTAGAGGCCGGCGAACGTGGACCCGGCCGCCAGCCACACCAGGCCGCCGATGCCGCGCCCGGTCAGGTGCACCGGCTCGTACGCCAACGCCACCGCGCTGCCCGCCACCGCGAGCGGGAGCGCCAGGACCAGTGCCCAGCCGATCACCTGCCAGCCGGGCATCACCCGCGCCAGCCGGCCGCCCTCCGCGTACCCGGCGGCGCACACCACCAGTGAGCCGAAGAGGTAGAGGTCGCCGGCCGAGACCGCGCCGCCGCTCTGCGCGACGGTGAACGTGATCACCACGGCCGCTCCCGCGAGCGCCGCGATCCAGAACGCCCGGGGCGGGCGGGAGCCCGTGCGCAGGGACGAGAACACCGCCGTGGTCAGCGGGAGCAGCCCCACCACCACGGCGGCGTGCGAGGAGGTCGTCGTGCGCAGGGCGAGGGTGGTCAGCAGGGGGAACCCCACCACCACCCCGCCCGCCACGACCAGCAGCCCGCCCAGATGGCGGCGGCCGGGCCGAGCACTCCGGGCGAACGCCAGGAAGCCGCCCGCGATCAGAGCGGCGAGCACACTGCGCAACGCCACCAGGGACCACGGGCCGAAGCTCTCCAGCGACCACACGGTGGCGGGGAACGTCAGGGAGAAGGCGAGGACCCCGAGGGAGGCGAGGAGGAAACCGGTCCGTTCGGAGGCGGGACGCGCGGACGCCGGGGTCGGGGTCGGGGGAGCGTCGGGAACGGCGGAGGCGGGGGTGGTGACCGGGGCGAGCGCTATCGTTCCCGAAGGGGTAGCGCTATTGTCGTCTCTCATGGAAGAGCGTAGCAGTGTGGGGGAGTTGGCAAAGTCCCTGAGGGGCGAACTGAACCGCTACTCACCAGGTGGAAAGCTGCCGTCGAGCCGGGCTCTCGTCGAGCGGTTCCGGGTCAGCCCGGTCACGGTCACCCGGGCGCTCGCCCAACTGGCCGCCGAAGGGCTGGTCGTCACCCGGCCGGGTGCGGGGGCCTTCCGGGCGGAGCCCCGTACCACCGCCCCGCCCGCGGGGGACACGTCCTGGCAGGAGGTGTCGCTCAGCGGGGACGGCGGACCCGAAGTGGTACCGCGTACCGTCGACGCCTCGGGGGTCCTCGTCACGCTCGCCGCGCCCTCGCCGGGCGTCATCGAGTTCAACGGGGGTTACCTCCACCCCACCCTCCAGCCCGAACGGGCGATGGCCGCCGCCCTCGCCCGGGCCGGCCGCCGCCCCGGCGCCTGGGGCCGGCCGCCCGTGGACGGACTGCCCGAGCTGCGCGCCTGGTTCGCCCGGGAGATAGGGCCCGGCGTCGGAGCGGCCGACGTCATCGTCACGGCGGGCGGGCAGAGCGCGCTGGCCACCGCGCTGCGGGCGCTCGCACCGCCCGGGGCTCCCGTTCTCGTCGAGTCGCCGACCTACCCCGGCATGCTGGCCGTCGCCCGCGCCGCCGGGCTGCGGCCGGTCCCCGTGCCGGTGGACCGGGACGGAGTGCGGCCCGAACTGCTGGCCGCCGCGTTCCGCGCCACCGGGGCCCGCGTCTTCGTCTGCCAGCCGCTCTTCCAGAACCCCACCGGCGCCGTCCTCGCCCCGGAACGGCGGGCCGAGACGCTGCGGATCGCCCGGACCGCCGGGGCGTTCGTCGTGGAGGACGACTTCGCGCGCCGCCTCGCCCACGAGGACGCGGGCCCGCTGCCCCCACCGCTCGCCGCCGACGACCCGGACGGCGTCGTCGTGCACGTCTGCTCGCTCACCAAGGTCACCTCACCCAGCCTGCGCGTCGGCGCGATGGCCGCGCGCGGCCCGGTGCTGGAGCGACTGCGCGCGATTCAGGTCGTGGACAGCTTCTTCGTACCGAGACCGCTCCAGGAGGCCGCACTCGAACTGGTCGGATCGCCGTCCTGGAACACCCATCTGCGCTCCGTAGCAGCCGAGTTGGCCCGACGCCGCACCCTGCTCGCCGGTGAGCTCCGCCGCCTGCTGCCCGAACTCGATCTGCCGCACGTGCCCTCCGGCGGCGGCAGCCTCTGGTTGCGTGTCCCCGGTGAGGGCGGCAGCGGCGCCGACGAGGCCGCGTTCGTCTCCGGCGCGCTGCGCGCCGGAGTCGCCGTCGCCCCCGGCCGCCCGTACTTCTGCGCCGAACCGCCCGCCGCGCAGACCCGGATCAGCTTCGCGGCCGCCTCCGGTGCGGGCGAGATCGCGGAGGGGGTCCGCCGCCTGCGCACCGCGTACGACACCCTGCGCGCCGGTGCGGGCCGACGGCCGGGGAGTCAGCCCTCGCGGCCGGGCAGCAGGGAGAGGGCCCCGGAGCGCTGGGCGACGAGGTCGTCGTAGGTGCCGTCGCGCTCGGCCCAGCGGTGCATGAGGACCCCCTTCACGAGGATCTCGCGCGGGGTGGGGTCCTTCGCGAGCAGGTCCATGACCTCGCCGGCGAAGTCGTCGAGCGGCAGAGCGTGCGGGTTCACCTTCTGCTGGCCGGACGTGGCGACGGCCGGGGGAACGAGCTCGACGACACCGACCCCGGTGCCGTCGAGCTGCGCGCGCAGGGCCTCGGAGTAGGCGTGCACCGCGGCCTTCGAGGCGGCGTAGCTGGGCATGGGCGGGAACGGCAGGAAAGCGATGCCGGAGGTGACGGTGACGAAGGTGCCGGCGCCCCGCCCGATCAGATGCGGGGTGAAGGCGTCGATCACCCGGATGGTGCCGAGCAGGTTGGTGTCGATCGTCCTCTCGGCCGCCCCGAAGTGCGCGGGGTCGCGCAGATCCTCCATGAGCATGACGCCCGACATCGTCACCACCGTGTCCAGCCCGGGGTACCGGGCGAGTACGGCGTCGCGGACGGACGTGACCGAGGCGCCGTCGGTGACGTCGACGGGAAACGTGCCGAACCCCTCCGCGGCGAGTTCGCAGAGCGCTTGGGGGTCACGGCCGCCGACGGCCACGGTGCTGCCCGCCGCGGCGAACCGCCGGGCCAGTTCCCGCCCGATGCCCGAGGTCCCGCCGACAACGAAGACGGTGCGGTGCGAGAGGTCCATGAGGTCTTCCTTCCGGTCCAGGCGCCGACGGCATGCCCGCCGCCGGCCCGGACGGCGAGTCCGCCGCCCTTCCCCACCAGTGCTACCGCAGTCGCCGAGACATCGGTGGGATGTGGCGGGGCCCCGGTTCTCCCTGGTCCTGACAGGGCCCCCGCTGTCCCCCGGCCACCGGATTACGGTGGCGGTATGAAGGATCAGGAACCCGGCAACCGCCTCGGCAGCTACCTCCGGGCCCGGCGTGAGCTGGTCTCCCCGGCGCAGGCAGGGCTTCCGCCCGGCGGCAACCGACGCGTGCCGGGCCTGCGCCGTGAGGAAGTCGCCCTGCTCGCGGGCATCAGTCCCGATTACTACCTGCGTCTGGAACGGGGCCGCGACACCAACCCCTCGCCGCAGGTCCTCGCCTCGCTCGCGCGCGTCCTGCGGCTCGACGACGTCGAGCGGACCTATCTGCTCGGCCTCTCGGCGGCGCGCCCCAGGGCGCCGCGCCGCAAGCGGCCCGAGCACGTCCCAGCCCGGGTGCACGAGCTCCTCGCCCACCTGTCGATCCCGGCGTTCGTCGAAGGGCGCGCGTTCGACGTCCTTGCTTCCAACCCTCTGGCCGTCGCCCTCTCGCCCCGCCTGCGGCCCGGCCACAACCGGCTCCGCTCGCTCCTCCTCGATCCGGAGGAGAAGGCCTTCCACCAGGACTGGGAGAAAGCCACCGCCGACTTCGTCGCCGCTCTCCGTACCACCGTCGGGGACGACACCGACGATCCGGGGTTCATCGAACTCGTCGGAGAACTCGCGCTCGCCAGCGAGCGGTTCCGCGCGCTGTGGGCGCGCCACGACGTCCGCAGTCTCGACGGAGGCACGACCACGGTCCGCCACCCCGTCGTCGGCGCTCTCCAGCTGCACCGGGACAAACTCGCCATCGAGGACGTCATCCTCGTCGTGTACTACCCCGACAAGGACAGCGACAGCGACGAGAAGCTGCGGCTCCTCGCCGCCCTCTCCCTCCCCGAGGCCGCCGACGACGGGACACACCGCAGTCCGGCGGGCACCCCCCGCCCGGAGGCACCCTGACGCGCACGCGCGCCCACCCCCCGGATCGGCGCGCCCTTCCCTCCCGTCCTCCCGGATCTCCCGTCCTCCCGTCGTCACCGGCAGCACGATCGCGCGCCGGTGAGAAGTGCGGTGGGCTCCAGGACTCCGCGGCCAGGACGCCGATACTCTGCGGTCATGACCGACCTGATCGCGCAGGAGTACGACATATCGACGGATCCGGCCCGCCTCGACCCGGCCCGTATCCACCACTGGCTCTCCACCGACGCCTACTGGGCTCTCGGGCGCAGTAGGGCCACGCAGGACGAGGCCATCGCCGCCTCGCTCAACTTCGGTGTGTACGAGCGGAGTTCCGGAACCCAGGTCGGATACGCACGCGTGGTGACCGACCAGGTCACCTTCGCCTGGCTCTGTGACGTCTACATCGAGCCGGCGGCCCGCGGGCACGGCCTCGGAGTGCGGCTCGCCGAGGCGGTCCGCGACCACCTCGCCCTCACCGGCGTCCGCAGGATTCTGCTCGCGACCTCCGACGCCCACGGGGTGTACGGGAAGGTCGGCTTCCTGCCCCTGGAGGAACCGGGCCACTGGATGGCCCTGATCCGGAGCTGACGGACGTCAACTCCCTTTGCTGCGAGCCCTCTTGACCCATGCGGTCGGCGGCCTCACGATCGCGGCCATGAGTGTTCGGGTTTCTCTCGTGGCGGCAGCGCGAAGCTCGTCCCTGCTCGCCGAGCGTTTCGACGACGACCGTCCGCTCGACCACGCCGGCTGGCACGAGGTGCGACTCGTCGCGCACGCACTGGCCCCGCTCGGCGCCGCCGACCTCCGCTACTGCGCGCCGACGCCCCGCAGCCGCGCCACGGGCGACGCCCTCGGCTACGCGCCCATGGTCCAACCCGACCTGCGGGACTGCGACATGGGGCGCTGGCGGGGGATGACCCTCGCGGAGGTCGCGGCCCGGGAGCCCGCCGCCGTCGACGCGTGGCTCGCCGATCCCCGCTCCGCGCCGCACGGCGGCGAGCCGCTGCTCGGCTTCATCGCGCGCATCGGGCACTGGCTCGACACCCGCCCCGTCGACGGCGGTTCCCTCGTGGCGGTGGCCGAACCCGCGGTGGTCCGCGCGCTCCTCGTCTACGCGCTGAAGGCCCCGCCCTCGGCGTACTGGAACATCGACGTGCGACCCCTCTCCGCAGTCACCGTCGTCGGCCTGCCGGGCCGCTGGATCCTCTCCCTGGAACCCCCGGTGCGATGAGCGCCGCTCCGCGCCGGGCCTCCGCCCGTCGACGCGCGCCGACCCGCCGGGGATCTTTGTCCCGGCGACGTACCGAGCACGCACCGGAAGGGTGAAAGTCGGTGCGGCCGGGGGCGGACGTGGACCACAATTCCCGACATGCAACGGTTCGCAGAGATGTTCACCGACCCCGACAGCGACCCCCGCGTCGAGATTCCGACGCGGAGCGACGAGAGGACCATGCTCGTCGCGTCCCTGCGCCGCCAGCGGGAGACCCTGGTCCTGAAGTGCTCCGGGCTCGACCCCGAGGCCATGGCCCTGAGGTCCGTGGACTTCTCCGGCTTGTCGCTGCTGGGACTCGTACGGCACCTGGCCGACGTGGAACACCGGTGGTTCCGGCAGCGGCTGGCCGGCCAGGACGGACCGGCACCCTTCGCCACGGACGCCGAGCCGGACGGTGCGTTCGACCACGCCGCCCCCGGCGCCGCCCGGACGGCCGCGGCCTGGCGGGCCTGGCAGGAGGAGGTCGACTTCGCGGAGCGGTTCGTCGCCGAAGCCCCGGACCTCGACGTCTGGGCCATCGACCCGTGGCAGGGGAGGATCTCGCTCCGCTGGGTCCTGCTCCACATGGTCGAGGAGTACGCGCGGCACAACGGCCACGCCGACCTGCTGCGCCAGGGCATCGACGGCGCCGTGGGGCTCTGACCCGACGGCGCCGTGGGGCTCTGACCCGACGGCGCCGTGCGGCTTCGACCCGGCCGGCCGAGTGACCTGCCGCCACCCGGGGAGTCCGCGGAGGCCGCGCCCCTCGGGGAGCGCGCGTCAGGGGAGCCGACGGGCGGCCAGAAGGGTGTTCAGGCGGGCGGCCCGGCGGGTCAGGTGGTCGCGTTCGGCGAGGTCGGGCGCCTTGCGGGCCGCCTCGGCGTAGAGCCGCGCCGCCGTCACGAGATCCCCGTCGCGCTCGTGGAGGTACGCCGCCACCGCGGTGTGGCGGGGCAGCGAGGCGTCCAGCACCGCGAGCGCCGCCAGGCCCGCCCGCGGCCCGTCGGCCTCGCCCACGGCCACCGCCCGGTTGAGCCGTACGACGGGGTTGTCCGTCAGGCGGGTGAGTTCGTCGTACCACTCGACGATCTGCCGCCAGTCGGTCTCGTCGGCGGAGCGCGCGTCGGCGTGCAGGGCCGCCACGGCGGCCTGGGCCTGGTACTCGCCCAGCCGGTCGAGGGCGAGCGCCGCCTGGAGGATCGCTACGCCCTCGGCGATGGCCCCGGTGTCCCACCGGTCGCGGTCCTGCTCGGCGAGCGGCACCAGGCTGCCGTCGGCGGCGGTCCGGGCGGCCCGCCGGGCGTGGTGGAGCAGCATCAGGGCGAGCAGCCCCGCCGCCTCGGGGTGATGGACCTGCGCCGCGAGCCGCCGGGTGAGCCGGATGGCCTCGGCGGCGAGGTCGACGTCGCCGGAGTACCCCTCGTTGAAGACCAGATAGAGGACACGCAGCACGGTCGAGACATCACCGGGCCGGTCGAACCGCACGCCGGAGACCGTGCGCTTGGCCCGGCTGATGCGCTGCGCCATGGTCGCCTCGGGCACCAGGTAGGCCCGCGCGATCTGGCGGGTGGTCAGCCCGCCGACGGCGCGCAGGGTGAGCGCGACCGCGGACGACGGGGTCAGCGACGGGTGGGCGCAGAGGAAGTAGAGGTGGAGGGTGTCGTCGGCCGCCGGCGCGGGCCCGGGCGCCGGCTCCTCGTCGACGCGGTCCTCGCGCCGGCGGCGGGCGGCGTCCGCCCGCGCCGCGTCGAGGAACCGGCGCCAGGCCACGGTGACCAGCCAGCCCTTCGGGTCCCGGGGCGGATCGGCCGGCCAGACCCGGACCGCCTCGACCAACGCGTCCTGTACGGCGTCCTCGGCCGCCGCGAAGCCGGCTCCGCGGCGGACGAGTACGGCGAGCACGCTCGGGGTGAGGCGACGGAGCAGGGCCTCGTCCAGGGAACGGGTCACTCCGTGATGGTGGGCGGCGCGCTGAGGAACGGGCGTACCTCCAGCCACTCGTGGATCGGCTTCCCACCCGCCCCCGGGGCGGCCGACAGTTCCCCGGCGAGCTCGACCGCACGCTCGGGGGTGTCGACGTCGATGATCATCCAGCCGGCGATCAGGTCCTTGGTCTCGGCGAACGGGCCGTCGGTGACCGGCGGGCGCCCCTCCCCGTCGTACCTGACCCATGACCCCTCGGGGGCGAGTGCCTGGCCGTCGACGAACTCGCCGGTCTTCTCCAACCGGGCCGCGAAGTCGTTCATGTACCCCATGTGCGCCGAGATCTCCTGGGGCGTCCACTGGTCCATCGACACGTCGTTGACCGGGGCCGGAGCGCCGCGGTAGTGCTTCAGCAACAGGTACTTGGCCATGATGTCTCTCCTCGCCGGTGCGACCCCTCGTGGCCGCTCTCACTTCGGGGACGGAGCCGGTCACGGGATCTCGACATCCCCGTCCCACCTTTCTCTCCGGATTCTTCCGGCCCGCCCTGCGTGTGCCGTGCCGTCGTGTCGCGTCGTGCTGTTCCGCCTGTCGTGCCGATCTGCCGGGCCGGGTTTCCCGTATCGAACCACCCTGCCCGCTTCCCGTACGTCCGACCAGTCGGTATGTTGCGGGAAGTCCGGGCCCGGGCACCGGGACCCACCCAGAAGAAGGAGGCCCCGTGGTGCGGATCCACGGCCGCTGCGACGAACGGTTCGCCCGCGTGCGCGCGGCGTTCGAGGAGAACTTCGCCGTACGGGACGAGTTGGGGGCGGCCGTCACCGTCCTGGTGGACGGAGCGCCGGTCGTCGACCTCTGGGGCGGATGGGCCGACGGCGCGCGGACCCGCCCGTGGGAGCGCGACACCCTCGTCAACGTCTGGTCGACGAGCAAGGGGCCCACCGCCCTCTGCGCCCACATCCTCGCCGACCGGGGCCTGCTGGACCTCGACGCCCCGGTGGCCACGTATTGGCCCGAGTTCGCCGAGGCGGGCAAGGAAGCGGTCCGGGTACGCGATCTCCTCTCGCACCGCGCCGGTCTCGCCGGGCTGCGGGAGCCGCACTCGCTCGCGGACCTGTACGACTGGGAACTCACCACCTCCCGGCTGGCCGCGACCGAGCCGTGGTGGGAACCCGGCACCCGCTCCGGCTACCACGCGCTGACGTACGGGTTCCTCGTCGGCGAGGTCGTCCGGCGGGTCAGTGGCGAACTGCCCGGCGAGTTCCTCCGGCGCGAGGTCACCGTCCCCCTCGGCATCGACTTCTCGGTGGGGCTGCCGGAGGCGGAGACGGACCGGTGCGCCGAACTCGTCACCACGAGGGCCACACGCGAGCAGGCCGCACTCTTCGGGAGCCTGCCCCCGGTGGCCGTCGCCTCCCTCGCCAACCCCGGTACGGGAGCCGGCGCCGCCAACAGCGCCGCCTGGCGGGCGGCGGAGATACCGGCGGCCAACGGCCACGCCACCGCCCGCGCCGTCGCCGCCCTCTACGGGATCCTCGCCGGGCGCGGCACGCTGTTCGGCCGCCGCGTCCTCTCCGAGGAGGCGGCCGAGCGGGTGCGCGAGGGCCAGGGGAGCTGCCGCGACCTGGTGCTGGGGGCGGGGTTCGCCCACGAGACGGAGATCGCCCTCGGCGTCTGGTTGAGCGGCCCCAACGCCTCCTACGGCCCCAACCCGCGCGCCGTCGGCCACGACGGGGCGGGCGGCTCCTGCGGCCTCGCCGACCCGGAGTCGGGAGTGGCCCTCGGATACGTCATGAACCGGATGGGCGCGGGACTCGCCGACGACCCGCGCAAGATGGCCCTGGTCGAATCCGTCTACGCGTCGCTCTGAGGCCGCGCGGGTCGGGCGCCCACCGGCCGTCCGGGCTCACCGACCCCGGAAACACCGAAGCGCGGCCCGGCGAGGTTCCGCCGGGCCGCGCTTCTCCCCGTCCGCGTCCGCGCGGCCGGGGGCAGTCGGAATCCTTAGAGGACGCCGCTCGCCGAGATGGTGATCTTCTTCGAGGTGCGGCCGTTGCCGGAGCCGAGGGCCTCGATCTTCTTGACGAGCTTCATGCTCTCCTCGTCCGCGACCTCACCGAAGACGACGTGCTTGCCGTCGAGCCACGGGGTCAGGACGGTGGTGATGAAGAACTGCGAGCCGTTGGTGTTCTTGCCGGCGTTGGCCATCGAGAGCAGGCCCGGCTTGGTGTGCTTGAGCGTGAAGTTCTCGTCGGCGAACTTCTCGCCGTAGATGCTCTTGCCGCCCGTGCCGTCGCCACGGGTGAAGTCGCCGCCCTGGAGCATGAACTCCGGGATGACGCGGTGGAAGGAGGACCCGGCGTAGCCGAAGCCCTGCTCGCCGGTGGAGAGCGCGCGGAAGTTCTCCACGGTCTTCGGCACGACGTCGTCGAACAGGTTGAACGTGATCCGCCCGGCGGGCTCGTCGTTGATGGTGATGTCGAAGTAAGTCTTGATGGTCATAGAACCATCCTGACACTTCTCGGGCCGGACCTCGCGCAGAGGGGGTCCCCCGCGCGTTCCGGCGCGGCCCGCCCGGACGGGAGCGGGATGGGCACGAGGGGGCCGCGGAGGCGGCCGGACGGTCGGCGGAACGATTCGGCGTACCACCCCGGAGCCCTCCGGCGGCGACCTGCACCGCCGCCCCCGGCCTGCCCCGCGGCCCGCCCCGCCTGCCCCGCGGCCCGGCCCCGCCCGCCTCAGCACCCGTCCCGCGGCCTGTCCGCCTGATCCCGGCCCACCGTCCGGCCGAAGCCCGTCGGCTACCGGCCGCGCGGCTTTCCGCGCTTGGCTCCCTTGGCCCCGCCGGTGCTCTTCGCCCCCTTGGCGCCTCCCGACCCGCCCCGCGGGTTGCGGGATGACGGCTTGCCCGCGGTGGCGCCACGGCGCTGACCCCCGGAGGCCGGCCGCTTCTCCTGCTTCGGCTGCGGGGGAGTGGCGGCACGCCCGCGCGAGCTGTTCACGGTGCGGCCCCGGACGATACCGATGAAGTCCTCGACCCTCTCGGTCGTCTTCTCCTCCGGCCACGCGAGCGCGAGACGCGACTCGGGCGCGTCCGTCACCGGCCGGTAGGTGAGGTCCTTGCGGGCGTGGAGCCGGGCGAGCGACTGAGGCACGACCAGCAGACCGATCCCCGCCGCGACGAGCGCCACGGCGTCCTCCGTCGTCGCGGGCCGCTCGAACGCGGGCAGCCCCGGCAGGCTCTCCCAGCCGAGGGTGTCGTCGAGCGGATGCAGCACGATGTCCTCCGCGAGGTCCCCGGTGGACACCTCCTCCGCGGCGGCGAGCAGGTGGTCCCTGGGGATCACCACCACGCTGGTCTCGGTGTACAGCGGGATCGCGCTGAGCTCCTCCCGGCCGGCCGGCATCCGCACGAAACCCGCGTCGGCGCCCCCGTCCACCAGCAGCGCCTGGGCGTCCGCGGAGGGTACGGAGACCAGGTCCAGCGGGATACGGGGGAAGCGCTCTTTCCAGATGCGCACCCACTTGGAAGGTGTTACGCCCGGAACGTAGGCGAGGCGGAACGAGGGGGATGCGTCGGAGCCAGTCACCCCGCCAGGTTACCGGCCCCGCCCCGCCCGCCGGGGCGCCCGGCGGCTCGTCGCGGGACGCCCTGCCGCACCCGCCCGCCACCGGGGTGGTCGGCGGCCTCGCACACGCTCGCTACTCTTGAGACATGACCTCGCACCAGACACCCCAGACGATGAAGCCCGCCACCGCGGCGAAGAAGCTGGGTGTGTACCTCGAAGCCACCCCCGCCGAGTTCCAGGAGGGTGTGGTCTCGCGCAGCGAGTTCAACGCGCTGCAGGCCGAACCGCCGGCCTGGCTGGAAGAACTGCGCCGCAACGGCCCGCACCCCCGCCCGGTCGTCGCCGCCAAGCTGGGCGTCTCCATCGCCGGCCTCGCGCGCGGCGGGGTCACCGAGCCGCTCACCACCGAGCAGATCGACGCACTCAAGAACGAGATGCCGGAGTGGCTGAGCGCCGAGCGCGCCACCCAGGCCGACGTCCGCAAGGAGACCCTCCGCATCAAGGAGCGGAACGCCGAGCGTGCGGCGCGCTCCGAGAAGGCCGGTTCCTGACCCTGCCCCACAGCACAGCACAGCACAGCACCCCCCGCCCGGCCGCGACGTATCCCGTCGCGGCCGGGCGGAGTCGGTCGAGGGCCCGAACCCGGCAGATCGCCGTACCGTGCGGGTGGGGGCGCCGCTCCCGCAGTACGCGCTCCCGCAGACGTTCCACCCTCCCGACAGAGAGCCGATGACCACCATGACCGACACACTCACCGTCAGCGTTCTGGGCACCGGGATCATGGGCGCGGCCATGGCCCGCAACCTCGCCCGTGCCGGGCACGCGGTACGGGCCTGGAACCGCAGCCGGGACAAGGCCGAGCCGCTGGCCGAGGACGGCGCGCGGATCTGCGACACCCCCGCCGAGGCGGTGGACGGCGCCGACGTGGTGCTGACGATGCTGTACGACGGTGCGGCGGTGGCGGAGGTCATGCGGCAGGCCGCCCCGGCGCTCCGGCCCGGCGCCGCCTGGGTGCAGTCGACGACCGTGGGCGTGGACGCCCTCGGGACGCTCGCCGCCTTCGCGGACGAACACGGGCTGGTCTTCTTCGACGCCCCGGTGCTCGGCACCCGGCAGCCCGCCGAGGCGGGGCAGCTCCTGGTCCTCGCGGCGGGTCCGGTCGGGGGCCGGGCGGCCGTCGCCCCGGTCCTGGACGCGGTCGGCGCGCGTACCGTCTGGACCGGCGAGGACGGGGCCGCCGGGGGCGCCACCCGCCTCAAGCTCGTCGCCAACAGCTGGGTCATCGCCGCCACCACCGCCACCGGAGAGGCCCTCGCGCTCTCCAAGGCGCTCGGGGTGGACCCGCGGGACTTCCTCGCCGCCATCGCGGGCGGGCCGCTCGACATGGGGTACCTGCGCGCCAAGGCGGGTCTCATCCTCGACGGCGGGCTCGAACCGGCCAGTTTCGCGGTCACCACCGCCGAGAAGGACGCCCGCCTGATCGTCGAGGCCGGCCGGCGGTACGGCGTCCGCCTCGACGGCGCCGCCGCGAGCGCCGCACGCTTCGCGCGCGCCGCCGCCCAGGGCCACGGCCATGAGGACATGGCCGCCGCCTACTTCGCGAGCTTCGACACGGACGAGCCGCGCTGACCGGTTCCCCGCCGACCGGTTCCGGGCCGACCGGTTCCGGACCCGGGGTGAGTGCCGGTTCACCGAGGAGGACCGGCCGCCCCAGCCGCACTCCGTTCACCGCGCCGTCCTTCCCCGGCACCTGAGCGGTGGCGTGAGAGACCGGTCCGGGGCGCTTTCCGGAACGTCTGCGGCCCTGATTCGGCCCTGATTCGGCCCGGAACCGGACAACCTCCGGTCACGCTTCGCCGCGAGGGCGGGTGGAGCGGCTTCCCCGGGGTACGCGAGCCGAGCGACGCAGGGCGGACCGGCGCGCTGTGAGGGAGAGTCTGATGAAGTTCGACGACGACGCTGCCCTGGACACCTCCGAGGTCCAGGACAACCGGGGCGGGGCACTGGGCGGCATCCCCGGGGGCGGGAAGACCGTGGGGGGTGGGGTGGTCGGTCTGCTGGTGCTGATCGCCTCGGTGGTGTTCGGAGTGAACCCGGACATGCTCAACTCGGACCCCTCCACCGGCGCGGGCGCATCCAGTGGAACCGGGGCCGGTGATCTGGCAGCGGACTGCCGGACGGGCGCCGACGCCAACACCAAGGACGACTGCCGGATCGTGGCCGTCGTCGACAGCGTCCAGGCGTTCTGGAAGCAGACCGAACAGGACGCCGGGAAGTCCTACACACAGGCACCGACCTGGTTGTTCACCGACAGTGTGAGCACCGGCTGCGGCGACGCGACCTCCGAGGTGGGCCCCTTCTACTGCTCCGCCGACGACAAGGTCTACCTCGACCTGGGCTTCTTCGACGAGCTCACCAGCAAGTTCGGCGCCGAGGGAGGCCCCTTCGCCGAGGCGTACGTCGTCGCGCACGAGTACGGGCACCACATGCAGGACCTCAGCGGCACCATCAACCGCGGCAGCGGCCAGGGGCAGAACAGCGGCTCCGTGAAACTGGAACTCCAGGCGGACTGCTTCGCCGGAGTCTGGGCCCACCATGCGACCACCACCCCCGACCCGAAGAGCGGCAAGCCCCTGATCACCGAACTCACGGAGTCGGACATCAACAACGGGCTGGACGCGGCCGCCGCCGTCGGCGACGACCGCATCCAGGAGAAGTACCAGGGGAAGGTCACGCCGGACACCTGGACGCACGGCTCCGCGGCGCAGCGCCAGAAGTGGTTCACCACCGGCTACCGGTCCGGCAAGGTCGCCGACTGCAACACCTTCGCCTGACGGGGTGCGCCGGGGCCGGGACGACCCCGCTGGTCCCGGAAGGCCGGGGCGGCCGGTCGGCGGTCCCGGGGGAGGGGCGTTCCCGGTCGCCGGCCGGCCCGTGCGCCGGCTACCGACCGGCGTTCCGACGGGTCCGGCCCCGGCGCCGCGCTCTCAGAAAGTGTTGGGTAACTGATCGCTTGCGTTCTGTGGCCGACGGTGGTGATCTTCGCGGGTCGGGCGCCAGCGAAGATCATCTACATGTGCGTCTGCTCCTGTAAGCCTTGCTACGAGACGTCGTTGACGGATGCTCAGTGGGCGGTGATCGAGCCGCTTCTGCCCGTGCGTGACCTGCGGCGCGGTGGCCGTCCGCTGAAGTTCTCGCGTCGGCTGGTCCTGGACACGGTGCTGTACGTGCTGGGCACCGGGTGTGCCTGGCGGCTGGTTCCGCATGATCTTGCCCCGTGGGACGTCGCCTACCGGTGGTTCAGGTCATGGGCGGCCGACGGGACCTGGGACCGGGTCCATGACGCGTTGAGGGACCGCATCCGGGTGGCCGAGGGTCGTGATCCGGAGCCGTCGGCCGCGGTGCTGGACTCGCAGTCGGCGAAGTCCCATCAGGGTGGCGAGAGCATCGGTTACGACGCGGGAAAACGGGTGCGCGGGCGCAAGCGCCATCTACTGGTGGACACCTGCGGGCTCGTACTGCGCGCCGTGGTGCACTCCGCTTCGGTCCAGGACCGGGCCGGAGCGAAACTGGTCCTCACCGGCATCCGGGAGCTGTTTCCGCGGGTCGGCCTGGTCTGGGTCGACGGCGGCTACGTCAATCGCGTCGATTCCGGACTGATCCGCTGGGCGGCGGACAACGAGAACGTCGAGATCGTCGCAGTACCACGCAACGCGGACGTGAAAGGCTTCCAGGTGCTGCCCCGCAGGTGGGTGGTGGAACGAACATTCTCCTGGCTGGGACGGTGCAGACGGTTGGCCCGCGACTACGAGCGCAAGACGGCGCACGCCGAAGCCATGATCAAGGTTGCGATGATCCGGCTCATGGCCGCCCGCCTCGCCGGCGAAACCATCGAACCCCACGGCCCCATCGAAACCGAAGCGGCCCGACGCCTCACCGACGACCTCGACCACGAGTAATCAACCAGTTACCCAACACTTTCTCAGGCGAACCGTGAGCTGCGTACCGGTCCCGACGAACCGAGCCGGCGACGGTCGCCCCGCAGCCAGGTGTCCCGGACGCTCGCGGCGAAGGCTTCGAGGACCTCGTCCGGATCGGCGGGTCCGTCACCGTCGCCCGGGTCCACCGCGGGGGCGGCCGCCACGACCTCGGCAGCGATCCGTTCCGCCGGGCGGTCGTCGGACGGCCCGCGCTCCACCTGCCCGTCGGCGCCCGCACGCAGTTGTCCGGCCCAGGGTGCCACCACGGACTGGTGGAGGAGGGTGACGCTGTCCGCCGTGACCCCGGGGGCGTCGGTCCAGCAGCTCGCGTGCTCGTGGAGCACTTGGCCGGGCGTGCGCTCCACGAGATCCCCGAGGATCTCCGGGCCACCGGCCTCTCCCGCCACCTCGTCGAGGTCGTACGCGATCACCACGGTGTCCGGCTCGCCGGGCGCGAAGGGCCGGGACGGTACTCCCAGTACCTCGGCGGCCGCGAGCCCGAGGACGTGGCTGCCGCGACCGGGCAGCAGCGACACCGAACGCGGCGTCACCTCGGCAGCGGCCAGTGCGGACTTCAGCCGCCGAAGTCCCAGGAGGCACTGCTCGTAGGAGTCCTGGAGGAAGGCGTAACGGCCGCTCATCCCGGCGCTGAAGCCGTACGGGGAGAGGGTGGCGAGCAGCGTCCCGCCGATCACGAACTGCCAGCCGCGCAGATCGGTGCCGTCCAGCGGGGTCGCGCCGGCGGCGTTCGCGGCCCGTTCCAGCATCATGTTCTGCCGGGCCCGGGCCGGCAGCCACATCGGGTCCCGCGGATCCGGCAGCAGCGCGTGCTGGCGTCTCGCCAGGTCGAGGTCGCCGGACATGAGCGCGTTGTGGACCAGGAGATAGCGGTCGGGCCAGTCGGCGAAGCTCTTCTCGTACCCGCTCAGCACGCCGACGGCCTCGCGGTGACGGCCCTCGTGCTCGTACGCCGCGACCAGCTCGCGCACCACGACGAGCGAGCCCGGACTCAGGCGCAGCGCCTCCCGCAGCGGGGGAATCGCCGTCTGGTTCAGGCCGCGCTCGATGCAGGCGTACCCGAACCGGAACAGGGCCTGCGCCTTCCCGGGGTCGGCCGCCAGCGCCGCCGCTGCCTCGCGGAGATCGTCGAAGCCCGCCGCCTCGGCGGCGCGCCCGACCACGAGCGCCACCTCGGCCGCCGGCAGATCCTCCCCGCCCTGCCTCACCTGCCGCAGGGCGCCGGGTATGTCCCCGGCATCGAGGCTCTCCCACGCCCTCAGGAGTTCGGCGGACTTCGGACGGCGATTCCTGCGCGAGAACATCCGGCGATGATCGCCGACGCCGGGTCCGCTCTCAACCGGATTACCGGGCGCGGCCGTTCGGGGGGCGGGGACCCGCGCCCGTTACCCGTCACCGGGCGTCGAGAGGACCGTCGCCGGGACCGTGCACCCGGGCACGGCCGTGCCCGCGTCCGTCGCTTCCGTCACCCCGCCGAGGGGCCCGAACCGGCGCCCCAGCGGAGCCCGTCGACGAGCAACGCGGTCATGCGCACGGTGTACTCCGGGTCGTCCGGTGCGACGAGGTCGCCGACGGCGCGCAGGAGGTCGTAGGGGACGACGTCGGAGCGGATCGCGCCGGACGCGGCGGCGGCGTCCAGCAGCTCGGTCAGGACCGGGACGAAGCGCTGCTCGAAGTAGGCGGGCAGGTTCTCGTACGCCGGATCGCCGGAGTGCAGGGCGGCTTTCAGGCCGCGCTTGGCCGCGATGAACTGCGTGAAGCGCCCCAGCCACCGCCCGAGGGCCTCGACCGGCTCGTACCGCTCCGAGATGCCGGGGGCGGCCTCGGCGCAGGCGTCGACCTCGCGGCGGAAGACCGCGGTGATGAGGTCGGAACGCTGCGGGAAGTGGCGGTAGAGGGTGCCCGCGCCCACCCCCGCCCTGGCGGTGATCCGGCGTACCGGGGCGTCCACGCCGTCCGTCACGAAGACCTCCGAGGCGGCGGTCAGCAGGGCGTCCAGGCTGCGCTGGGCATCGGGCCGCACCCGGCGGGCGGCCGGCTCTCCGACGGGGCGATCGGTCATGGGGCAGCTGCCTCCTTGCAAAGCGGAACAGTGTTCCGTATTGTCGTCGCTGAACGGTGTTCCGCTTTCCGATTCTAGCGGGACCCGCCGAGCGCACGAAGGAGAGCCATGCGATACCGCACGCTGGGCCGGACCGGCATCAAGGTCAGCCCCTACTGCCTGGGCACCATGATGTTCGGCGCCCTGGGCAACCCCGACCACGGCGACTCCGTCCGCATCATCCACAAGGCGCTGGACGCGGGCATCAACTTCGTGGACACCGCCGACGCCTACGCGCGCGGTGAGTCGGAGGAGATCGTCGGCAAGGCCCTCAAGGGCCGTCGCGACCACGTCGTCCTGGCCACCAAGGCGCACCTCCCGATGGGCGAGGACCCCAACCAGCGGGGCAACTCACGCCGTTGGCTGGTCCGTGCCCTGGAGGACTCGCTGCGCCGGCTGGGGACCGACCACGTCGACCTGTTCCAGATCCACCGCCCCGCGCCGGACACCGACATCGAGGAGACCCTCTCGGCCCTCACCGATCTCCTCCGCGCCGGCAAGATCCGGGCCATCGGCTCGTCCGCCTTCCCGGCGTCGGACATCGTCGAGGCGCAGTGGACGGCGGAACGGCGTGGCCTGGCCCGCTTCCGCACCGAGCAGCCGACGTACTCGATCCTCAACCGGAGCATCGAACGCGAGGTGCTGCCGGTCTGCGAGCGCTACGGAATGGGCGCGCTGGTCTGGAGCCCGCTCGCCGGCGGCCTGCTCACCGGGCGCTACCGCAAGGGCCAGGAGCCCACCGCGCACCGCGCCGGCTTCGGCTTCCAGCACCTCAAGGACGAACACCGTCTCGACGTCGTCGAACGGCTCGTCCCCCTCGCCGAGCAGGCCGGGATGCCCCTCACCCACCTGGCCACGGCCTTCGCGATCGCCCACCCCGGTGTCACCTCCGCGATCATCGGACCGCGCACCATGGACCACCTGGACGACCTGCTCGCCGGTGCCGACGTCAGCCTGAGCGACGAGATCCTCGACCGGATCGACGCCCTCGTGCCGCCCGGCACCGACGTCGGGCGGCTCGACATGGCCTACGATCCGCCCGCTGTCCAGCGGCCCGCGCTGCGCCGCCGCGACCACGGCGAGAGGGCGGCCGCCTGAACCCCTGCCCGGGCCCGGTGACGCGGTGCACCCGGTCCGGTCCCCTGGACCGACCTCCCCGGCGCCCCGGCGTGCGGACACCCGACCTGCGCCGGCCCCGACCCGCCGGGCGCCGCCGCCGAGCCCCGTCGCCGCCCGGGCGGGTCAGTCGACGTACTCGACGAGCTGCATCATCCCCCGGTCCTCGTGCTGCAGTTGATGGCAGTGGACGAGCGCGCGGCCGGTGAAGTCGTCGAAGCGGACCCGGATGGTCACCGAGCCGCCCCGGTTGATGCCGACGGTGTCCTGCCAGACCGGTGTGGCCAGGGGACGGCCGTCGACGGCGGTCACCAGGAAGTGGTTGGTGTGCAGGTGGAACGGGTGGTTGGAGTGGCCCGTCGAGTCGTTGCGGAGGGTCCACTCCTCCGTCTCGCCCAGCCGGAGGGTGTGGTTGACGTACGTCGGATCGAACCGGCCGTAGGCCGGGTCCGCCGGATCGGCGGCGTCACGGGCCGCCGGCGTCGCCCCGTCGCCGGTGATGCGGAAGGCGTGGGGGAAGGGCTGCCCGGGAAAGACGTTCTGGTCGCTGTGGAAGGTCAGGGAGCGACGCCGGGTCACCGCCAGCGGATCGAGGTACGGGGCGGGCCCCGGCAGATCGGTGGGGAGCTCCATCTCCGCGCCGGTACCGTCCACCACCGTGACGGTCGCCAGCAGGACCTCTCCCGCCATGACGCGGTAGTCGCCCGGGCTCTGCGCCTTGATCATGACGTCGGCGCGGTTGCCCATCGACAGGGTGACCCGGTCGCGCTCGACGGTCCGGGTGAGGGCGATGCCGTCCATGGCGATCTGGTGCAGCGCGTGCCCCTCCACCCGGATCGGCAGGAAGGTGAAGGCCGACGCGTTGATCAGGCGCCAGCGCTGCACCTCGCCCACACGCAGCCGGATCACCGGCCGGTACACGCCGTTCACCACGAACGTCGACCCGACCGCGGCGAGGTCGTTCTCGGCGCGCAGTTCCGGTACCCGCCCGTCCTTGAGCTTGAGTTCCGCGACGCACATCACGATGTCGCTCGCCGCCGCGATCTGCGGAACCCTGTCGATCGCGCCTTCCACGACGAGGGCCCCGAGCAGGCCGCCGGAGAGGTGGACGGCGGACGCTCCGTGCACGTGCGAGTGGTACCAGAACGTGCCGCCCTGGTGGTCGGCGGGGATCTCGATCCGGCTGCGGTAGCGCGTGACGGTCAGCCCGTTGGCCGGATCGTAGGGGGTGAACTCCCGGAAGACGTTGTCCGCCTCACCGGCCGGAGACACGTGCAGCCCATGGGTGTGGAAGTTGAACGTGTTGAAGGTGTGCGGGACGTTGTGGTCCCCGTGCGAGGTCTGATCGGGATTGGGCGGCAGGTCGTTGACGTGCTCGAGGTCGAGTACGTCGCCCGGACGCACCCGCAGCGTCGGCCCGTTGACGTACCCGTTGTAGAGCCGGAGATCGACCTCCCCGACCCCCGGGAGCAGTCCTCGGGTGAACGCGACCCGCAAGGTGGTGGACAGCACACCGTCGGCCGACCCGATGAGGGGAGGCCGGCCCAACGGCAGCGCCGCCGCGGAAGCGCCGGGGGCCCGCAGGACGCCCGTGGCCAGGGCGGGAGCTGCCGCCAGTACCGCACGTCTGCTGATACCGCGTGATGAGTCCATGCGTGTCACTCCTGTTCGTGAACGGCCACCGGCCACCGGCCGTCCAGCGTGCGAGTGCGGTACGGGATCCGCCGGGCGACACGTCCCGCGCCGCCGGGCTTCCCCCGATCGGCGCACCGGACGGAACCGTCTACAGCCACCGCCGAGGGGCGGCCGGGCGCGGCTGCGGGCGGACCGCGCCGGGGCGCTGCCCGGGTCCGGTGTTCACCCGTCGTCCCGCTGCCGGCCTTCCGCGCACACCTTTGCATAAAAGTGCATCACTGCGTATAGTCATGCCATCGATGAGGAGGATTCCGATGGTGGTACGTGCAGCGGTGGCAGGGGCGAGCGGATACGCCGGCGGTGAGCTGCTGCGCCTGCTGCTGGCCCACCCCGAGATCGAGATCGGCGCGCTGACCGGCCACTCCAACGCAGGTCAGAAGCTCGGCGCGCTCCAGCCGCACCTGCGTCCCCTCGCCGACCGGGTGCTGGAGCCCACCACCGCCGAGGTGCTCGCCGGACACGACGTGGTCTTCCTCGCCCTGCCGCACGGGCAGTCCGCCGCCGTCGCCGAACAGCTCGGCGAGGAGGTCCTGGTCGTCGACATGGGGGCCGACTTCCGGCTGCGGGACGCGGCGGACTGGGAGCGTTTCTACGGATCACCGCACGCCGGTACGTGGCCCTACGGGCTGCCCGAACTGCCCGGCGCCCGCGCCGCGCTCACCGGAACCCGGCGGATCGCGGTCCCCGGCTGCTACCCGACCGCCGTCTCGCTCGCGCTCTTCCCCGCGTACGCCGCCGCACTCGCCGAGCCCGAGGCCGTCATCGTGGCCGCGTCGGGCACCTCCGGCGCCGGCAAGGCCGCCAAGCCGCACCTCCTCGGCTCCGAGGTGATGGGGAACATGACCCCGTACGGTGTCGGCGGCGGCCACCGGCACACGCCGGAGATCACCCAGAACCTCAGCGCCGTCGCCGGCGACCGGGTCACCGTCTCCTTCACCCCCACCCTGGCGCCCATGCCGCGCGGCATCCTCGCCACCTGCAGCGCCAAGGCGAAGCCGGGCGTGGACGGGGAGGCGCTCCGCGCCGCCTACGAGAAGGCGTACGCGGACGAGCCGTTCGTCGACCTCCTCCCCGAGGGCCAGTGGCCGGCCACCGCCTCCGTGTACGGCTCCAACGCCGTCCAGATCCAGGTGGCGTACGACCCCGAGGTCCACCGGATCATCGTGGTCAGCGCCATCGACAACCTCGCCAAGGGCACCGCCGGGGGCGCCCTGCAGAGCACCAACATCGCCCTCGGACTGCCCGAGGACACCGGTCTGACCACCATCGGCGTGGCCCCCTGAACGACGTGAGTCCGGCCGGGCCCGCCCCGGCCGCCGCGCGTACGGACGCCGGGCCCCGGACCACCACGGAAACCGCAGCGCCGCATCGCGCGGGCGGAGAAGCGAACGAGGAGATGCAGTGAGCGTCACGGCAGCACAGGGATTCTCGGCGGCGGGCATCGCCGCCGGGATCAAGGAGAGCGGCAACCCGGACCTGGCCCTCGTGGTCAACCTCGGGCCGCGCCGCGCCGCCGCGGGAGTGTTCACCTCCAACCGCGTCAAGGCCGCACCCGTCCTCTGGTCCCAGCAGGTCCTCAAGGGCGGCGAGGTCTCCGCCGTCGTCCTCAACTCCGGTGGCGCCAACGCCTGTACGGGACCCCAGGGCTTCCAGGACACGCACGCCACCGCCGAGAAGGCGGCCGAGGTCCTCGAAGGCCACAGCGCCGGCGAGATCGCCGTCGCCTCCACGGGGCTCATCGGCATGCTGCTCCCGATGGAGAAGCTCCTCGCCGGCATCGGCACCGCCGCGGCGGCCCTCAGTGAGGACGGCGGCACGGACGCCGCCATCGCCATCAAGACCACCGACACCGTCCACAAGACCGCCGTGGTCCGCGGCGAGGGCTGGACCGTCGGCGGCATGGCCAAGGGCGCGGGCATGCTCGCCCCGGGCCTCGCCACCATGCTCGTGGTCCTCACCACCGACGCCGACCTCGAAGCGCCCGCGTTGGACGCCGCGCTGCGCGACGCCACCCGCACCACCTTCGACCGGGTCGACTCGGACGGCTGCATGTCGACCAACGACACGGTGCTCCTCCTCGCCTCCGGCGCCAGCGGGATCACCCCGGAGCAGGACGCGTTCGCCGAGGCCGTACGGACCGTCTGCGCGGACCTGGCCCGGCAGCTGATCGGCGACGCCGAGGGCGCCTCCAAGGACATCCGGATCGAGGTCGTGGGAGCCGCGACCGAGGACGACGCCGTCGAGGTGGGCCGCTCCATCGCCCGCAACAACCTCCTCAAGTGCGCCCTCCACGGCGAGGACCCCAACTGGGGCCGCGTCCTCTCCGCGATCGGCACCACCGGCGCCACCTTCGAACCCGACCGGCTGAACGTCGCCATCAACGACGTCTGGGTCTGCAAGAACGGCAGCTTCGGCGAGGACCGCGACCGCGTCGACATGCGCTACCGGGAGGTCCGGATCACCGCCGACCTCTCCGCCGGCACGGAGTCCGCCGTCGTCTGGGCGAACGACCTCACCGCCGAGTACGTCCACGAGAACAGCGCGTACAGCTCATGAGCGAGGCGAAGACCGCGGATGCCGGGAAGAGCACGGCGCGCAAGCACACCGCCCTGCCGAAGGCACAGATCCTCATCGAAGCACTGCCCTGGCTGACCCGGCACAACGGCCGGACCGTCGTCATCAAGTTCGGCGGCAACGCCATGATCGACGACGACCTCAAGGCGGCCTTCGCCCAGGACGTCGTCTTCCTGCGGCAGGCCGGCCTCAAGCCCGTCGTCGTGCACGGCGGCGGCCCGCAGATCAACGCCCAGCTCGACAAGCAGGGCCTGGTCAGCGAGTTCAAAGCCGGCCTGCGGGTCACCACGCCCGAGGCGATGGACGTCGTACGGATGGTCCTGGCCGGACAGGTCCAGCGCGAGCTCGTCGGGCTGCTCAACCAGCACGGACCGCTCGCCGTCGGCATGACCGGCGAGGACGCCCGCACCATGACCGCCGTCCAGCACCGTCCCACCATCGACGGCGAACTCGTCGACATCGGCCGGGTCGGCGAGATCACCGAGATCGACACCGGCGCCATCGAGGCCCTGCTGGCCGACGGCAGGATCCCGGTCATCTCCTCCATCGCCCGCTCCGCCGACGACGACCACGTCTACAACGTCAACGCCGACACCGCGGCCGCCGCCCTGGCCGCCGCGCTGAACGCCGAGACCCTGATGGTCCTCACCGACGTCGAAGGGCTCTACGAGGACTGGCCCCACAGCGACGACGTCATCAGCCGCATCACCGCGACCGAGCTGGAGAAGCTCCTGCCCGAGCTGTCCAGCGGCATGGTCCCCAAGATGGAGGGCTGCCTGTACGCGGTCCGCAACGGCGTCGAGACCGCCCGGGTCATCGACGGCCGGGTCCAGCACGCGATCCTGCTGGAGATCTTCACGGACGAAGGAGTCGGCACGATGGTCGTGCCCGACGCGCAGACGACCGCCGTGGGCGGCGTGGAGGGAACGTCATGACCAACGCGGAACTCGGTCAGCGGTGGAGCGACGCGCTGATGGACAACTACGGCACTCCGCAGATCCCCCTCGTCCGCGGTGAGGGCGCCCGGGTCTGGGACGCCGACGGCAAGGAGTACCTCGACTTCGTCGGCGGCATCGCGGTGAACGCGCTGGGCCACGCCCACCCCGCGATCGTCGAGGCCGTCTCCACCCAGATCGCCTCTCTCGGGCACGTCTCCAACCTCTTCATCTCCGAACCCCCGGTCGCGCTCGCCGAGCGGCTGCTCCAGCTCTTCGGCCGGAGCGGACGGGTCTACTTCTCCAACTCCGGCGCCGAGGCCAACGAAGCCGCCTTCAAGATCGGCCGGCTCACGGGCCGGACCGGCATGGTGGCCACCCACGGCGGCTTCCACGGCCGGACCATGGGCGCCCTCGCCCTCACCGGCCAGCCCAAGAAGCGGGATCCGTTCCTGCCGCTGCCCACCGAGGTCACCCACGTGCCCTACGGAGACGTGGAGGCGCTCCGCGCCGCCGTCACCACGGACACCGCGCTCGTCGTCATCGAGCCCGTACAGGGCGAGAACGGCGTGGTCGTACCCCCGAGGGGGTACCTCTCCGCCGCCCGGGAGATCACCCGGGCCACCGGCACGCTCCTCGTCCTCGACGAGGTCCAGACCGGGATCGGCCGCTGTGGCACCTGGTTCGAGTACCAGGCCCACGAGGACGTCGAGCCCGACATCGTCACCCTCGCCAAGGGCATCGGCGGCGGGCTGCCGCTCGGTGTCACCGTCGGCTTCGGCCCGGCGGCGGACCTGATGAAGCCGGGGCACCACGGCACCACGTTCGGCGGCAACCCGGTCGCCTGCGCCGCGGGCCTCGCCGTGCTGGACACCCTGGCGGCGGACGGGGCGCTCGACACCGTCAAGCGGCTCGGCGAGCGGATCCGCGAGGAGGTGGAGGCGCTCGGACACCCCCTCGTCTCCCACGTCCGCGGCTCCGGCTTGCTGCTGGGTATCGTGCTCACGGGCCCCCACGCACCGCAGGTGCAGCAGGCCGCCCAGGCAGCGGGCCTCCTGGTCAACGCCCCCGCGCCGGATGTCGTACGGCTCATGCCGCCACTGATCATCGGCGACGCGGAGGTGGACGCGTTCCTGGCGGGCCTGCGGGACGCGCTGGACACGGTGAACCCGGGCGGCGACGGAGAGCCCGCGGCATGACCACCCGGAGAATGAGGCGACGACGATGACCGAGGCGCAGGACACCGACCACGGCGGCCCTGCCGTGCCGCAGACCCGCACGGCTCGCCACCGCCGGATCGTGGACATCCTCAACCGGCAGCCGGTGCGCTCGCAGAGCCAACTGGCCAAGCTGCTCGCCGACGACGGGCTGAGCGTCACCCAGGCGACGCTCTCCCGCGACCTCGACGAGCTGGGCGCGGTCAAGATCCGCAACACCGGCGGCGAGCTGATCTACGCGGTGCCGAGCGAGGGCGGTTTCCGCACCCCGCAGGCACCGCTGGGCGGTTCGGCCAAGGAGGAGCGGATGCGGCGTCTCTCCTCGGAGCTGCTCATCTCCGCGGAGGCCTCGGCCAACCTCGTCGTCCTGCGCACGCCCCCGGGCGCCGCGCAGTTCCTCGCCTCGGCCATCGACCAGGCCGAGCTCCACGACGTCCTCGGCACCATCGCCGGGGACGACACGCTCATGCTCATCAGCCGTGACCCGGCAGGCGGCCAGGGGCTCGCCGACCACCTCCTGCGGCTCGCCCAGAACGAGCGCTGAGCCGCTTCCCCCCTCGCGCCCGCCGACGGGGCCCGGTCCGGATCACCCGGACCGGGCCCCGCCCGCGTCGGCGGTGTCAGTAGCGGGTGACCGCGAGCTCCCCGGCGGACGTGCCGATCGCGATGTGCGGGCGTGCGGCCGGATCGGCCCAGGCGAGGAGGCGGTCCATCGCCCCGGCCGCCACCGAGACGCAGCCGGCCGTCGCCCCGGCACCGTCGACGTGCAGGAAGACGCCGGCGCCCCGGCCCCGTACCGGCTTCGCGTAGTTGAAGCCGATCACCAGGGCCCGGGCGTACTGCGTGCGGTAATCGATCAAGTGCTCGGCCTCGGCCGCCCCGCAGTCGGACGGCAGCGGCTCCGCCCACCGGTTGTAGGCGCGGGCCCCGTTGTCCTGGCACCACCACGAACGGTCCGTCACCCTGCGGTAGGGGTACGCCGTCCCGGCCGGCGCGGGCCGCACACCGAAGGCGTACGGGAGGTCGTACAGGCCGGCCGGGGTGGTGCCGGTGCCCTGTCGCCTCGTACGCCCCTCGGTCAGCCCGCCCGCCCCGAACCGGGCGGGAGCGGAACCCGCCCTCGTCCACCGCCCTCGCCGGCGCTCCCACCAGGTGAGCGTGCCGGTGGTGGACCCGGCTTCCGGGGCCTCGGCGATGATCAGCTGCCGGCCGCCGCCCGTGTCGGCCAGCCGCTCCGGTGCCGGCCGGGGAGCATCCGGGGGCGCTCCCGCCGCGACGGAACCGGTCAGGGCCAGCAGGACGGAGAAGACCACCAGGGAACTGCGCATGTCCGGACCGTACGGGCGCCCGGGAGGCGGCTCCACCGGGGTGATCCGTACGGACGAGCCGTCCGCGACCGCGTGCCCCCCCCGCCTTCGGAGCCGGGTCACGCGGTCCCGTCGGGACCGGCGGGCGGCAGCGGCTCGTACCGGGCGCGCTGCGCCTCGTGGGCGACCTCCTCGTCCTCGTCCTCCTCCATCCCCGCCAGCACCCGTTTGCGCAGCGCCAGGCCGTGCGCGCAGAGGAGCCGGAGTCCGGCCCGGCGGACGTGCGCCGGCCGGCCGGCCGCCACCAGCGCGGCCAGCCACTCCTCCGGTACGAGCAGGACGTACGGCGTCAGCGCCTTGCGCGCGGTGCGCACCACCGGCGGATGGGGATCGTCCATCGCGGCCATCAGTTCGTCGGGGGAGACCGCGTCGAGCATGCGCAGCCCGGCCAGCGCCGCCGCCCGCACCCGGCCCTCCCGATGGCGCGTCAGCGGCCGCAGCAGCACCGCCGCCGGGGGACCTCCCGACTCGGCCAGCCCGAACACCGCCCCGGGCGGCAGTGAGGGACCTGCCGGGTCCGCGCACCGCTCCCGGTAGTACGCCCCCGGGTCCGCGCCCTCCAGCCGGACCACCAGCCGGGCCGCGGTGCGCACCCGGGCCGAGGGGTCGGCGAGGTGGCAGACCGCCTCCCGCCCCCGGCCCGCCCGGTGCAGCGCCGCCACCGCCGAGGAGCGGGTCACGGCGGAGGAGGCGGTGAGCAGCGGATCGAGAAGACGGTCCGGGTCACCGGCGGTGACCCGCGCCAGGAGCGCGTCGGTGCAGAGCCGGCGGACGGCCCGGTCCCGGGCGGTCAGGATCACCTCCGTGAGCGGTCCCGACGGCAGGAGCCCCCGGTCGAGGCAGAGCCCGATGCCGAGCAGCCGGGCCCGCGGCCGGCGGCCCGCCAGCACCGCGGCGGGCAGTGAGGGCGGCAGCACGGGAGCGGCGGTGAGGACCAGCGCGAGACCGGTCCCCCCGTGCGGGCGGATCGACAGCTGTACGGCCAGCGGTACCAGGCCGGCCGCGCGCTCCACCCCCTCGGGCCGGTCCAGGGCGGCGCGGAGCGTGCGGCGGGCCCGGTCCCGCACGGGGGCCCGGCGGTCCGCGCACCGGATGAGGAGCAGCGGGAGGAGGCCGGGCCGGCCCGCGGCGAAGGGCAGGGCGGCCTCCCGCACCTGCCACCGGTGATGGCAGAGGGCGAGGGCGGTCTCCCGCTCGGAGGGCGGGAAGACCGACCAGGTCACGTCCTCGGCGTGGTCGTCCCACTCCGGCACGGGAGGAGGACCGGGAAGCCTGTCGTGGGCGCTTTCGAGGGCACGGGGGTCGTCGGCACGGGAGTACCGCGCCCGCTCGGAGCGCCGTACGGTCCCGGGGCCCCACTGGGTGCGCGCGAGGATGCCCTGGTCGAGATGGATCCATGCTTCCGGATCGGCCGTGTCCAGCGCGGTGGCCAGGGGGTCGCCCCGCAACAGGCGCTCGTGCGGCGCGAGGTCGCGCGCGCGGGACGGGTGGATCGGCTTCCGCATGGGCGCAGCCTAAGGGTGGCCCCTCCCACGCTGTTCGGGCCCCCTTTGCCGGCTACTTTGACAAAACATACGGAGGATTGCATAGTTATGCCGAGCGTGGACGCCCGCGGAACGGCTCCACCTCTTCCGCGAGGACCACCGCGGCGGCGTGGCCTCGCCCGACGGCGCGCCCCACGCCCCGCACCACGGTTGCGAAAGCGGCCTCTTCGACCCCGGTGGCGAAGGGGCGGCAGCACATCCACCCCCTTGTTCTCCGAGGAGCACGCAGTGAGCAACGGCAACGGCAACAGCGACGTACGCCTCTGGGGCGGCCGTTTCGCCGACGGACCGGCCGAGGCGCTGGCCAAGCTGTCCGCCTCCGTCCACTTCGACTGGCGGCTCGCGCCCTACGACATCGCCGGTTCCCGCGCCCACGCACGCGTCCTGAACAAGGCCGGCCTGCTCACCGGCGACGAGCTCACCCGCATGATCGCCGGACTCGACCAGCTCGAAGCCGACGTGGCGGACGGCTCGTTCACCGGCACCATCGCCGACGAGGACGTCCACACCGCCCTGGAACGCGGACTGCTGGAGCGCCTCGGCAAGGACCTCGGCGGCAAGCTCCGCGCCGGCCGGTCCCGCAACGACCAGGTCGCCACCCTCTTCCGGATGTACCTGCGCGACCACGCCCGGATCATCGGCGGCCTGATCGCCGAACTCCAGGACGCACTGGTCGGCCTCGCCGAGGCCCACTCCGACGTCGCGATGCCCGGCCGCACCCACCTCCAGCACGCCCAGCCGGTGCTCTTCGCCCACCACGTCCTCGCCCACGTACAGGCGCTCTCCCGGGACGCCGAGCGGCTGCGGCAGTGGGACGAGCGCACCGCCGTCTCGCCGTACGGCTCCGGCGCACTGGCCGGCTCCTCCCTCGGGCTCGACCCGGAGGCGGTCGCCGCCGACCTCGGCTTCGAGCGCGGCTCCGTCGCCAACTCCATCGACGGCACCGCCTCCCGGGACTTCGTCGCCGAGTTCGCCTTCATCGCCGCGATGACCGGGATCAACCTGTCCCGGATCGCCGAGGAGATCATCATCTGGAACACGAAGGAGTTCTCCTTCGTCACCCTGCACGACGCCTTCTCCACCGGCTCCTCGATCATGCCGCAGAAGAAGAACCCGGACATCGCCGAGCTGGCGCGCGGCAAGTCGGGGCGGCTCATCGGCAACCTGACCGGTCTGATGGCGACCCTCAAGGCGCTCCCGCTCGCGTACAACCGCGACCTCCAGGAGGACAAGGAGCCGGTCTTCGACTCCTGCGACCAGCTGGAAGTCCTGCTTCCCGCCTTCACCGGCATGATGGCCACGCTCACCGTCAACCGGGAGCGCATGGAGGAGCTGGCCCCGGCCGGCTTCTCGCTCGCCACCGACATCGCCGAGTGGCTGGTGAAGCAGGGCGTGCCGTTCCGGGTCGCGCACGAGGTCGCCGGTGAGTGCGTCAAGGAGTGCGAGCACCTGGGCATCGAACTCGACGAGCTGACGGACGAGCAGTTCGGGAAGATCTCCGAGCACCTCACCCCCGAGGTCCGCACGGTCCTCAACGTGCCCGGCGCGCTCGCCTCGCGCGACGGACGCGGCGGCACGGCCCCCTCCGCCGTCGCGGTCCAGCTCGCCGAGATCAAGCAGGACCTCGCGGTCCAGCACGCTTGGGCGACCGCCCGGCGGTAGACCGCCCGGCCGGGGCGCGCGCGGGGTGCGGGTGTACGAACGGCGTCGCGGGCTACGTTGACGGGGAAGGGTGAAGACCCGCCCCCGGACCACGAGGAGCCCGCGATGCCGTTCGACCGCCTGACCGGGGCCACCGCCTCGACCGCCCACATCGGCCTCGGCCTCGCCGCCGTCGGCAGGCCCGGCTACATCAACCTCCACCGCGCACGCGACCTGCCGGAGGACCGCACCCCCGACGCTCTGCGCGACCGCACCCACGAACTCCTGGACGCCGCCTACGCCCAGGGCGTCCGCTACTTCGACGTGGCCCGTTCCTACGGCCGTTCCGAGGCGTTCCTCGCCGAGTGGCTCCTCGCCCGTCCCGCCCTGGCGGACGTCGTGGTCGGCAGCAAGTGGGGCTACACCTACACCGCCGACTGGTCCGTCGAGGCCGAGGCCCACGAGGTCAAGGACCACGGGACGGCCACCTTCGACCGGCAGCGCGCCGAGACCCGCGCCCTGCTCGGCGACCGGCTCGACCTCTACCAGATCCACTCGGTGACCGCCGACAGCCCGGCCCTCACCGACAAGGAGCTGCACGCCCGGCTCGCCGATCTGGCCGCCGAGGGCGTCACGATCGGCCTGACCACCAGCGGCCCGGGCCAGAAGGACGCGATCCTCGCCGCGCTCGCGGTCACCGTGGCGGGCGAGCCCCTCTTCCGTACCGTCCAGGCCACCTACAACGCCCTGGAGACCTCGGCGGGCCCGGCGCTCGCCGAGGCGCACGGCGCCGGCCTCACCGTGATCGTCAAGGAGGTCATGGCCAACGGACGGCTCGCCGGTACGGAGGCCCCGGCGCTGATCCGCGAGATCGCCCGGGACCGGGAACTCGGCAGCGACGCGGTGGCCCTCGCCCATGTACTCCGCCGGCCCTGGGCCGGGGTGGTCCTCTCCGGCGCCGCCACGGTCGGGCAGCTCTCCGGCAACCTGCACGCCGTCACCCTCGACCTCGACGAGGAGGAACGCGCGCGGTTCGGCACCCTCGTCGAGGACCCGGAGGCGTACTGGCGCTACCGGGCGTCCCTGCCCTGGAGCTGACGGGTTCCCCGGCCGGACCCCGCCCGCACTGCCCTGGTCCGCGGGGCCCACGGAAGCGGGTAACGTCGTTGCCATGTTCTTCCGGACGCCGCCGAGCTACGAGTGAGAGCGTGACGGGCCCGCCGGCGTCCCTGTGACGCCCCCCCGCGCCCGTCCCCCACCGACCGACCCGTAGACCCCTCCTGGAGGACCCGTGACCGTGAGCAAGAACATCAACAACCCCGTCGGCATGGGAGGCGGCCAGCGCAAGCGGCTCTCCCGCACCGAACGGCAGAACAACGGCCCGCACCGCAACCTCGACCGCCGGGGCGCCGCCGACCAGAAGGCGGAACTGGTGCGCAAGATGCGCGAGAAGGCGGCCGCCACCGAGGACGCCGGGCAGACGGGCGACGACTCCGCGCAGAGCTGACGCACGGCTGCCGGGCCACACCGCACGGGGCGGGCCCCGGACCGCGACGCGCGCCCGGGTCCCGGTCGGTTGTCCGGCCCCCGATCCGCCGACACCGCCTGACGGTCCTCGCCGCCGTGGACGAACCGGTCGGGCTCAGTTCTCGGCCGCCCACCGAGCCAGCGCGTCGAAGTCGTGGCGTTCCAGTCCGACGAGCGGATCGATCTGCCGCAACAGGGCCCGGCCGGGATGGTGGACCGCCACCCACTCCCGGTCCCGCTCGCGGATCTCGTCGTCGATCCAGGCGAACGGCCGTCCGGCCGCGTACGCCACCACGTGCCGCGTCTTCCAGAGGGTCCCCTCGCCGGTGCTCCCGCCGACCTCCGGCCAGTCGACGAACGGCAGCGGTGGCAGACCCAGGTGCGGACCGATCCACTCGTTGGCCTCGTTCTTCCAGGTGGTGGCCCAGACCAGCTCGTACCGGTCGGTCAGGGCCAGCAGTTCGTCACCGTGCTCCGCGTTGAGCAGCACCGGCAGCGCCTGCCCGGTCTCCCACCCCGTCGGGCGCATGCGGTGGCGCCGGTAACCCTGCGGGCTCCGCCGCCGGGACAGCGCCATGTACGGGTTCAGCGGACCGTCGACGTCGATCAGCAGCAGCGCCTTGGTCTCCATGGCCACCATGCTGCCGCCCGGCGCCCGGGAGCGGTAACGCATAAAGGTCGGCGGGGTCCCGGTGGCCGGTCGTACACGATCGCCGGGTTGCCGTCCGGCGGCGCACACCGGAGCGTGGAGCGATGAGCACAGCGGAGCGCGGGCCCGGCGAAGAGGACGTCCACCGTTCGGGCCGCTGGATCGCGCTGGCGGTCCTCGTGCTCGCCGTCCTGCTGGTGGCGGTGGACGCGACCGTCCTCGGTCTCGCCACCCCCTTCCTCACCGAGGACCTGGAACCGACCGGCACCCAGCTGCTCTGGATCGGTGACATCTACTCCTTCGTGATCGCCGGACTCCTCGTCTCCATGGGCAGCCTCGGTGACCGCGTCGGACGCAAGAAGCTCCTGCTCACCGGTGCCTCCGCGTTCGGGGCCGTCTCCGTCCTCAATGCGTACGCCGGCAGTGCCGAGACGATGATCGCGGCCCGCGCACTGCTCGGCGTCGCGGGCGCCACCCTGATGCCGTCCACCCTGGCCCTCATCCGCAACATCTTCCACGACCCGCGCGAGCGGAGTCTCGCCATCGGCATCTGGGGCGCGGCGGCGTCGGCGGGCGCGGCGGTGGGGCCCGTGGTCGGCGGATTCCTGCTCGAACACTTCTGGTGGGGCTCGGTCTTCCTCATCAACCTGCCGGTGATGGCGGTGCTGGTCGTCGTGGGCGCCCGGCTGATCCCCGAATCCAAGGACCCGGCCCCCGGACCCTGGGACCTGCTCGGGGTCGCCCTCTCGCTCGTCGGCATCATCGGGGTGGTCTACGCCGTCAAGGAGGCGGCCGCACACGGATTCGGTGGGGGTGTCGTGCTCGCCGCCGTGACCGGCGCCGCCGCCCTGGTGTGGTTCGTCCGCCGGCAACTGCGCCTGCCCTCGCCCCTGATCGACGTGCGCCTCTTCCACCACCGGGGCTTCTCGGGGGCCGTCCTCGCCGATCTGCTCACCATCCTCGGCCTGTCCGGACTGGTCTTCTTCCTCTCCCAGTTCCTGCAACTGGTCCAGGGACGGGGTCCGCTGGAGGCCGGGCTCGCGGAGCTGCCCGCAGCCGTCGGCTCGGTGGTGGCGGGGCTGCTGGCGGGCCGGGCCGCCCGCCGCTTCTCGGTGCGGTCCGTCGTCTCCGGAGGGCTCGCCGCCGTCGGTGTCGCCCTGGCCGCGGTGACGCTGATCGGCCAGGACACCGCCTACCCGCCGATCGGAGCCGTGCTGCTGGTCCTCGGCGTCGGCGCGGGCTTCGCCTTCACGGTGACCGCCGACGTCATCCTCTCCACCGTCCCCAAGGAGCAGGCGGGGGCCGCCTCCGGGGTGTCCGAGACGGCGTACGAACTCGGCGCCGCCCTCGGCATCGCCCTGCTCGGCTCCATCGTGACGGGCCTCTACCGGGGCTTCCCCACCCCGGCCGGAGTGCCGCCGGAGACCACGGCCGCCGCCCACGAGTCGCTCGGCGGCGCCGTCGACGCCGCCGGTACGCTGCCCGCCGCCCAGGCCGATCCGCTGCTCGCCGCCGCGCGGGACGCGTTCACCGACGGCCTGCGGGCCGCTGCCGGGGTCGGCGCCGCCGTCCTGCTGGCGACGGCGGTCGCCGCCTGGTACCTGCTGCGGGGCCAGCGCCTGGAGGAGGGCGTCGAGCACCCGTGACGACCGGTCACGGCCGGCCGGCGGGCTTCTCCCAGACCGACACGTGCCGCCCGCTCTCGTTGCCGAACGGGCTCCGGTCCCAGTCCTCGAACCGCTCCCGCAGCCGCATCCCCGCGAGCTGCGCCATCAGGTCGAGTTCGGCGGGCCACACGTAGCGGAACGGGATCGAGCGGTACGTACCCCGCCCCTCCACGACATCCACGTAGTTCGAGCTCACCGACTGGGTGGCCACGTCGTACGCGTCGTACGCCCACCGCGTCGCACTCGTGTGGAACGGCACGATCCGCTGCCCGGCCGGGAGCTTCCGCAGTTCGGGGACCATCACCTCGACCACGAAGGTGCCGCCCGGCGCGAGGTGGTCCGCGACGTTGCGGAAACAGGCCACCTGCTCCGCCTGGGTCGTCAGGTTCATGATCGTGTTGAAGACCAGGTACGCGAGGGTGAAGGACCCGGACACCCTCGTGCCGGTGAAGTCCCCGATGGTCACCCCGATCGCGTCGCCGCCCGGTTTGGCACGCAGCCGCGCCACCATCGCGCGGGACAGGTCGATGCCGTGCACGGGCACCCCGCGCCGCGCCAGGGGCAGCGCGATCCGGCCGGTGCCGATCCCGAGTTCGAGCGCCCGGCCGCCGCTCGCGAGCGCCGCCAGGAAGTCCGCCGTGGTGTCCACGAGGTCCGGCGCGAACATGCTGTCCGAAGGATCGTCGTAGGTTGCCGCGATCCGCTCTCCGAAGAAGTCTTCCTTGTCACTCACGCCCGGGACGGTACCGCCGGCCGACCCGCGGCGCCCCCGGTTTTCCGGCGGCGTACGGGTGTGCGGGCGTGCGAAGGGCCCGCACACCCGGCGGCGTGCGGGGGGTGCGGGCCCGGTGCTCCGTGCCGCCGGTTACGCGGCCTTCGCCTTCGTGGCGTACATGTCCACGTACTCCTGGCCGGAGAGGCGCATGACCTCGGACATCACCGAGTCGGTGACGGCGCGCAGGACATAACGGTCGCGGTCCATGCCCTCGTAGCGGGAGAACTCCATCGGCTCGCCGAACCGGACCGTGACCTTGCCCGGCCGCGGGATGCCCGCGCCGCCCGGCTGCAGCTTGTCCGTGCCGATCACCGCGAACGGGATCACCGGGGCGCCCGTCATCAGGGTGAGGCGAGCGATGCCCGTACGCCCCCGGTAGAGCCGGCCGTCGGGGGAGCGGGTGCCCTCGGGGTAGATGGCGAAGGCGCCCCCCTCATCCAGCACCCGCCGGCCCGTCATCAGCGCGGCGACCCCGCCCCGCCCGCCGTCCCGGTCCACCGGGATCATGCCGCTGCCGGTGAAGAACCAGGCCATCATGCGGCCCTTGATCCCCTTCCCGGTGACGTACTCGTCCTTGCCGATGTAGTACACCGGCCGGTCGCAGCAGATCGGGATGATCATCGAGTCGATGAAGGTGAGGTGGTTGCCCGCGAGGATCACCGGACCGGTTCCAGGGATGTTCTCGGCACCCTCGATCTGGGGGCGGAACATCAGGCGCAGGATCGGACCGAGCACTGCCTTGATGACCGTGAGTCGGGACAACGGTTCCTCCGGTGTCGTGGCCGGGCCGGCCGGGGCGGGTACGCGATGGTCTGCGCAGGTGAGGACGATACTCGCGGCGACCCACCGACCGCACATCGGGTTCACGCAACGGATACACGGTGTTGACATGTGTTCGCGGTGTGTTGGCCCGCGCGCCGCCCGGCGTACGGCACCCGTGCCTACGCTCGGGGCCGCGCCGAAGCCGGTGTCGGTCGAACATCACATGCGAGGAGCGTCCATGACAGAGCGTACGCGTACGAGCCCCGGCCGCCGGGCCCTGCTGGGAGCGGCGGTGCTCGGAACGACCACGCTCGGCCTGCCAGCCGCCGGCGGCGCCACCGCCGCGGCCGCCGACCGCGGTCACGGGGAGGACGGCCGCCGCGCCGGGCGCTCCCTGCGCGACCTGCCCGTTCCCACCGTCGTCGGCCACCGGGGCGCCAGCGGCTACCGTCCCGAGCACACCCTCGGCTCGTACCAGCTCGCCCTGGACCTCGGCGCGGACATCATCGAGCAGGACCTCGTCCCGACGAAGGACGGCCACCTCGTCTGCCGTCACGAGAACGACATCACCGGCACCACCGACGTCGCCGCCCACCCGGAGTTCGCAGGCCGCAGGACCACCAAGACCGTCGACGGCGCCCGGTTGACCGGCTGGTTCACCGAGGACTTCACCCTCGCCGAGCTGAAGACCCTGCGAGCCACCGAGCGCATCCCCGCCAACCGCCAGGAGAACACCCTCTACGACGGCCGCTGGGAGATCCCCACCTTCGAGGAGGTCCTGCGCTGGGCCGAGACCGAGGGCCGCAAGCGCGGCAAGCCGGTCTGGCTCTACACCGAGACCAAGCACCCCTCGTACTTCCGGGGGATCGGCCTCGCCCTGGAGGAACCGCTCGCCAAGCTGCTGCGCCGCTACGGGCGCGACCGCGCCGACGCCGCCCTCATCCTCCAGTCCTTCGAGCCCGACTCCGTGCGACGCCTCTCCCGGCTGGTCGACACCCCGCGCATCGTGCTGCTGGGCGGCGCGGCCTCCCGCCCCTGGGACTTCGTCGAGGCGGGCGACCCGCGCACCGTCGCCGACCTCGTCACCCCGGCCGGCCTGAAGTGGCTCGCGTCGTTCTCCCAGGGCATCGGGCCCACCCTCGACCTGGTGATCCCGAAGGACGCCGCCGGCCGCCTCACCGCGCCGACCACCCTGGTCCGGGACGCGCACGCGCAGGGCCTGGTCCTGCACCCGTACACGATGCGCAACGAGAACGTCTTCCTGCCCGCCGAGTTCCGCCGGGGCACCGACCCCAACGCGTACGGGGACGCCTTCGGCGCCTTCCGCGCGTACTTCGCGACTGGCATCGACGGCATCTTCTCGGACAACGCCGACACCGCGGTGCTCGCCGCCGCCGACGCCCGCCGGGGCTGACCCCCCCCGCTCCCCGCCACCCCGCCGGGGCACGGCTCGGGCCGCGTCAGCGGCGGCCCCGCCGTGCCCCGGCCGGGTGGGACTTCCTGCCCGCGGCAACCGCCCGCGCGCCGCGAGCGTTGAGCGGGCGTGACCCCTTCCGCCCGCCTTCCCCGTGCTCCCACCGCCGCCCCCGTGCCCGGCCCCGGCGCGCCCGCCCCCGTTCGTGGCCCCGTGACCACCGCTGCCGCACCCGGCCCCGCGGCCCGTGCTCCCGCCGCTCCCACCGCGTACGCCGTCGTGATCCTGACGGCGCTCCATCCGCTGGTCCGCGCCGAGGCCACGGCCGAGGCGGTGGCCTCCGCCACCGACCCGGCCGACCTCGAACAGACCGTCTGGCTGCGCCTGCTGGAGCGCCTCACCACCGGCGCCCCCGTCCCCGACCCGGCCCGCTGGGTGCGCGGCACCGTGCGCGCCGAAGTCCGCCGTGCCCGCCGCGCCGTCCTGCGCGAACACCCGCACACGGACGGGGGACCCGTCGCCGGACCGGGCGGATGCCCCGAGCGCGCGACCCTCGGCGCCGAAGAGCGCCGGGTGTTGCGCGCCGCCGTCGCCCGGCTTCCCGGCCGCTGCGCCGTGCTGATGCAGGCGTTGCTCGACCCCGGCGACCCCACCTACCGGGAGATCGCCGGTGAGTTGGGTATGTCACAGGGCAGTTTGGGGCCGGTTCGTTCCCGATGTCTCGGATGTCTCCGCAGAATGCTGGCGGCGAAGGTTGCGGCTTCCGGCACACGGGGAGATGGTGCGTGAGGCAATCGGCCTATCAGGTGAGCGGGAGGCATGCACACATGGGCATGAGCGTGATCATCTCGGCGGCGACCCCGGAGGACGCCGAGCAGCTCTTCAGGCTCCAGTACCTCTGCTTCCAGAGCGAGGCGGAGCTCTACGGGAACTACCGCATCGACCCGCTCGTGCAGACCCTGGAGTCCGTCCAGAGCGAACTCGCCACGGACCTGGTCTTCGTGGCCCGGCTCGGCGACGAGGTCGTCGGCGCGGTCCGGGGATCCACGGCCCAGGACGGCACCGGCCGGATCGGCAAACTCTGCGTCCACCCCCGTCTCCAGGGCCACGGCCTCGGCGCCCGGCTGCTGCGCGCGGCCGAGACCGGCCTCGCCGCCGAGCGCTCCGCCACCCGTTTCCGCCTGCACACCGGGCACCGCAGCGAGGGCAATCTGCGCCTCTACCGCCGCGCCGGATACGCGCAGGTGGGAGCCGAGACGGGCGAGGACGGGGTGCGGCTGATCCTGCTGGAGAAGGAGGCCCCGGCGGCGACCGAGTACCTCGCGAGCGCCTGAGGCGCTCGCGGTCACCACGGCTTCCGCCGGGACGTGCACGCGGTCCCGGGGCGTACGGCCCCGGGACCGCGGCGTCCTCAGACCCGCACGGCCCGGCGCAGCCAGAGCAGCCCGGTGACCGGCAGGATCACCGGGATGAAGACGTACCCCATGCCGAAGTCCGACCAGACGGTGGCGTCCGCGAACGCGGAGGGCTCCAGCAGCGTCCAGGTGCCGACGACCAGAACACCCGTCAGTTCGGCGGCGCAGCAGACCAGTGCGGCCCGCCGGGCCTTCTCCCCGCCGCGCACCAGGGAGTACGTGATGAACCCGTACACCAGGGCGGCGACGGCCGACAGCACGTACGCCAGCGGGGCCTTCTCGAAGTCGAGGATCACCTGGACGATCGCCCGCGAGGCGGCGGCGACCGTGAACACCCCGTAGAACCAGACGAGCACGCGTCCGGGGCCGGTCCCGAGGTCGAACGACGGCTTCGGCGCCGCCGCGCCGGCCGCCGGGGTCCCGGTGCGATCGGTCTCGCTCACGTCAGTCACCCCAGATGTCGTAGAGCCGCACTTCGAGGACGGCCAGCACCACCGCGCCGGCGGCCACGGTCACCGAGCCCCAGCGGGTCCGCTCGGTCAGCGACAGGAACCCCGCCGCGGGCACGGCCGCGAAACAGCCGACGAGATAGCAGATGAAGATCGTCATGCCCTGCTCCGGGCGCTCGCCGCGCGCCAGCTGCGCGATCCCCACCACGAGCTGGGCGAACGCCAGCAGCGTGACGACCGCCATGCCGATGAAGTGCCAGTCCTTGGTCGGCTGGTCCCGGTAGGCGGCCACACCGCACCAGGCGGCGAGGGCGAGCGCGGCCACGGCGAGCGTGACCGTCAGGGCGTCGAGCATGAGCCGAGGGTATTACGGCCGGACCCCCGCCCCGCGCCCGGCCCCGTCTCCCCGCACCCGCCCGCCCGGGAGGCGGGGGACGGCCGCGGCGCGGAGGAGGGGCGGCTGCCACGGGGAGGAGGGAGGACCGTCTCGGGCAAGGGGGAGGGGCCGTACGGCGGGGCGGCAAAGGGTCCTTCGCGCCGTGCTCGTGGCGTCCACCACAGATGCTTGGGCCTGTGTTCCGGCCCTGAGGGGAGCGGGTGTCGGACCCATTGCGCCGGCCGCCGCGCGCGTTCGCCCAGGTCACAGGGGGTGCCCCGGGAGGCGTGGCGAGCGGCGTGCTCACGGCCTGAGGGCGCGGGACGGGGTGTCCGGGATGCGGACGTGCTGGTTCCGCTCTTCGTCCCGTCTGTTTTACTGGGGGCATGACTACGACGAGCAGCCGCACCCCTGCGACCGAGGCGATCCGTACGCCCGGTGCTCGTCGCATGTGTCGAATGCGCGCCATCTGAGGGCCCCCTCCCGAGTCCCGCGCCCCGAAGCGGGACAGCGCCGACGCCACCCCCTCCCGGTCGCCCCGGAAGGAACGGCCCGGCCCGCACGGATCCGGCCGGCACCGCCGTGCCGCGACCGTGCCGAGACCCCGGCCGACGAGGGCCGGACGCGTCTCCCCCTCGGACGAATGCCCCGTGCCCGGTGGACACCACGCCGCGAGCACTCGACAGTGACGGAAACCCTGTGATCACCACCTCGGGCCTCACGAAGGTCTACCAGTCGCGCGACCGCGAGGTCACCGCACTCGACGGAGTCGATCTGCACGTCGGGACGGGCGAGGTCTTCGGCGTCATCGGCCAGAGCGGCGCCGGCAAGTCCTCCCTCATCCGCTGCGTCAACCTGCTGGAGCGCCCCACCTCGGGCACCGTGACCGTGGCCGGCCAGGACCTCACCGCCCTCGCCGGCCGGGGCCCTCGCGCGGGCAAGGAGCTGCGCGCGGCGCGCAGCCGCATCGGGATGGTCTTCCAGCACTTCAACCTGCTCGCCTCGCGCACCGTCCAGGGCAATGTGGAACTCCCCCTGGAGATCCTCGGCGTGCCCGGCCGCGACCGCTCGCGCAAGGCCCTCGAACTGCTCGACCTGGTCGGCCTCGCCGACAAGGCGAAGGCGTACCCCGGCCAGCTCTCCGGCGGCCAGAAGCAGCGCGTCGGCATCGCCCGCGCCCTGGCCGGCGACCCCAAGGTGCTCCTCTCGGACGAGGCGACCTCCGCGCTCGACCCCGAGACCACCCGCTCCATCCTCCAATTGCTGCGCGACCTCAACCAGCAGCTCGGCCTGACCATCCTGCTCATCACCCACGAGATGGACGTCGTCAAGGCGATCTGCGACTCGGCCGCGCTGATGCGCCGGGGCCGGATCGTCGAGTCCGGCACCGTCGGCGAACTCCTCGCCACCCCCGGCTCCGAACTGGCCCACGAACTCTTCCCGGTCGGCGGCACCGCCTCGGCGCCCGGCCGCACGGTGGTGGACGTCACCTTCCACGGCGACTCCACCGGCAGGCCGGTGATCTCCCAGCTGTCCCGTACGTACGACATCGACATATCGATCCTCGGCGCGGCGATGGACACCGTGGGGGGCAAGCAGATCGGCCGGATGCGCATCGAGCTGCCCGGTCCCTTCGAGGACAACGTCGTGCCCATCGGCTTCCTGCGCGAACAGGGACTGCGGGCCGAGGTGGTGGAGCCCGCCTCGGACACCGCCGCGATCCCCGTTCGGACCCCCGCCGAGACGCCCGTACGGACCGCCGTGGCGAAGACCCCCGCCCCGCTCACCGAAGAGGCCGCGAAGTGACCTGGTCCGAAATGCAGCCCCTGCTGACCCAGGGCACCGTCGACACCCTCTACATGGTGCTGTGGTCCGCGGTCGTCACCGTCGTGGTCGGTCTGCCGCTCGGCGTCCTGCTGGTCCTCACCGACAGAGACGGTCTGCTGCGGAACACCGTGGTCAACAAGATCGTCGGAGTGGTCGTCAACATCGGCCGCTCGCTGCCGTTCATCATCCTGCTGATCGCGCTGATCCCTTTCACGACCTGGGTCGTCGGCACCTTCATCGGCCCGACCGCGATGATCGTCCCGCTCGCCGTCGGCGCGATCCCGTTCTTCGCGCGCCTCGTCGAGACCGCCGTCCGCGAGGTCGACCACGGACTCGTCGAGGCGGTCCAGTCGATGGGCGGCTCCGTCCCCACCATCGTCCGCAAGGTCCTGCTGCCGCAGGCGCTGCCCTCGTTGATCTCCGGGACCACCACCACCGTGATCGTGCTCATCGGGTACTCCGCGATGGCCGGCGCGGTGGGCGGCGAAGGGCTCGGCTCCAAGGCCGTCACCTACGGATTCCAGCGCTTCGACAACCAGTTCATGATCGTCACCGTCGTGCTGCTGATCGTCATCGTCACCGCCGTCCAGCTCCTCGGCGACCTCGCCGGACGTCTGCTCGCCCGCAGGAGCCGCACCTCCTGACGCGGCCCCGACCACGGCGCCCCCGCACTCCGTCACGCCCCGCGACTCCCGCGGACGCGCGACGGCCGAGCCCGCACTCCTTGTCCGGGCGTACCACCCCACCCGAAAGAGGCACTTTTCGTGCGCAAGACCATCAAGCTCTCCGCGGCAGCCGCCGCCACCGCCGCGCTCGCCCTGGGCCTCAGCGCCTGCGGCACGGACTCCGACCCGTCCGCCGGCGGCACCGGCGCGGACGCCGACACCTCCAAGGCCCTCGTCGTCGGCGCGTCCCCCACGCCGCACGCGGACATCCTCGGCTTCGTGAAGAAGAACCTCGCGGCCAAGGCGGGCCTCAAGCTGGAGATCAAGGAGTTCACGGACTACGTCCTGCCGAACACCGCCACGGAGAACGGCCAGATAGACGCCAACTTCTTCCAGCACAAGCCCTACCTGGACGACTTCAACAAGAAGAACGGCACCCACCTCGTGCCGGTCGTCGACGTCCACCTCGAACCGCTCGGCCTCTACTCCAAGAAGGCCGGGTCGATCAGCGACATCAAGGCCGGCCAGACGATCGCGGTGCCCAACGACACGACCAACGAGGGCCGCTCCCTCCTCCTCCTCGCCGACCAGGGCCTGATCACGCTGAAGGCGGGAGTCGGCACCGACGCCGCGCTGAGCGACATCACCGACGCGAAGGGCCTGAAGTTCAAGGAGCTGGAGGCCGCCACCGTGCCCCGCGCCCTGGACGACGTCGACGCCGCCGTCATCAACGGGAACTACGCGATCGAGGCGAAGCTCAAGCCGGCCGAGGACGCCCTCGCCCTGGAGAAGGCGGACGGCAACCCGTACGCCAACATCCTGGTCGTCAAGGAGGGCGGCGAGAAGGACCCGCGCGTCGAGAAGCTCGCGAAGCTCCTCCACTCCGACGAGGTCAAGAAGTACATCGAGGACACCTACGACGGCGCGGTCATCCCCGCCTTCGGGACCCCCGCGGCCTCCTGACCCGCGTCCCGCGCACCCGGGTGCGGGCCCGTACCTCCCGTCGAGGAGGTACGGGGCCGCACCGTGCGGACCCGCCCATGCGCGCCGCAGGCCCGATACTGCATGCTGTGCCTTTACCGGTCTTCGGCATGGAGCTGCGCATGACTACCACCTTTCCGTCGATCTCGATCAGCACGGACCGACTGGTGCTGCGCCCCTTCGACATGTCCGACCTCCCGGCGCTGACCGACATGATGAACGACGAGGCCGTCACCGCCTGGACGGACGCCCCGCACCCGTACACCGCGCTCGACGGCGAGCGCTGGATCCGGCGGATCGCCCCGGGGGAGCGCACCCAGGGACGCGGCATCGTCTTCGCCGTCCACGAGTTCCTCACCCAGCGGCTCGTGGGCTCCGTGCGGCTGCTCCACACCGACTGGCGCACGCGCTCCGCCGAGGTCGTCCACATCACCGCTCCCTGGGCGCGCGGCGAGGGGTACGCCACCGAGTCCGTGCTGGCCCTCGCCGAGTGGCTCTTCCGCGACCAGGCCTTCGAGCGCATCGAGTTGCGCACCCAGGCCGACAACACCGCCTCCCAGCAGGTGGCCCAGAAGCTCGGCTGCATCAGCGAGGGCGTCCTGCGCAACGCCCGGATAGCGCGGATGCAGACGGAGGACGGCGGCTGGGCCGACTTCCGCACCGACCTGATCGTCTGGGGCCTCCTGCCGGAAGACATCGAGGGGGTCGCCGAGCAACTCGCGGACGCGGGCGGCTACGGCTCCTACGACGACTGGAACTGACGGGACGGCAGCCCGCTTCCCTCCGGCATCCGCGGTCTCCCCTCGGGGCCACCCCGTGGTCCGACCCGATAACCTCTACCCGATCACCGCGCGGGGACGGTCCCGCCGGCCGACGCACCACCTCGCGCACGCCCCCCACACCCCCAGGAGACGGACGACGATGGCCGACCGGGTCACGGTGATCGGCTGGGACGGCTCACCGCTGACCAGAGCGGCCACGGCAGCGCTCTCCGCGGCCACGCTCGTCGCGGGCGCCCCGCACCACCTCGCACTCGCGGACGTCCCCCGGGACGCCGAACGCATCCGCCTCGGCAGCGTCGACCTCGCCGCCCGTCGCATCGCCGGACACCGGGGGAGCGCGGTCGTCATCGCCGACGGCGACCCCGGCTTCTTCGGCGTCGTACGCACCCTGCGCGCGCCCGAGCACGGCCTGGAGGTCGAGGTCGTTCCGGCCGTCTCCTCCGTCGCCGCCGCCTTCGCCCGTGCCGGGATGCCCTGGGACGACGCCCAGGTCGTCGTCGCCCACCCCAGGACCCTGCGACGGGCCGTCAACGTGTGCCGGGCCCACCACAAGGTCGCCGTCCTCACCTCGCCCGGAGCCGGCCCCGCCGAGCTCGCCCTGCTGCTCGACCAGATCCACCGCACGTTCGTCATCTGCGAGGAACTCGGCACCGACCGCGAACGCGTCACCGTCCTCACCTCCGACAAGGCCGCCGACCACGCCTGGCGCGACCCGAACGTCGTCATCGTCGTCGGCAGCGGCCCCACCACCGGGTCCACCGGCTGGATCGGCGGCCGCGACCCCGCCCGCCCCGACGGCGTCCGCGGCTGGGCACTGCCTGCCGACGCCTACGCCCGGAGCGCGGACACCCCCGCCGGCCCCGACCGGCCGCGCGGCGCGGAGATCGCCGAAGGGGAGTCCGCCGGCATGCGCGCCGCCCAGCTGGCCCGGCTCGGCCCGCGCACCGGCGACTTGGTCTGGGACATCGGCTCGGGCGCCGGCGCGCTGGCCGTGGAAGCGGCCCGTTTCGGCGCGGCCGTCATCGCCGTCGACCGCGACCCCGCCGCCTGTGCCCGCGTGACGGCGGCGGCCCGCTCCTTCGGCGTGGCCGTCCAGGTCGTCCAGGGGCTCGCCCCGCACGTGCTCGAACGGCTCCCCGAACCGGATGTCGTACGGATCGGGGGCGGAGGCGTCCCCGTGGCCCTCGCCGTCGCCGACCGGCGCCCGGAGCGGATCGTCACCCACGCCTCCACCCGGGACCAGGCGGAAGCGCTCGTCACCGCGCTCCGGGGCGGCGGCTACACCGTGGAGTGCGTCCTCCTCCAGAGCGTGGACATGGACACCTCGGTCTGGGAGGAACGTGAACGGTCCGTCGCGTTCCTGCTCTGCGCGGTGCGTTCGGACCTTGCCCCGTGACCACGCCGCTACGGCGCGGAAGGTAGGCTGGCCGATTGTTGTACCGAACCCGGTCGTTCGTCGCTTCGTTGGCCAATGTCCGGAAAAGGGAGTCCTTTTGATTCTCCCTGTGGTACGGCGCGATCCGGGACGCGCGACGTGGCGCAGTCCACAGCGAACCGCGGCGCAACAACCTGTCGCCGCGGCGATCGGCCGCGAGAATATGTAGAGGTCCGCGGGCGTTTCGTGCCGCGGGGCAAACCGGCTCGTTCTTGTTGACGGGCACCGGCGTGCCGTGACGCGGGCGTCCCGGGCGATGGGCCGAAGGAGCACTGACGATGGGCGAGGGGTACCGCATGACTGACACCGGCCAGATCCCGGGCGAGGGACAGCCGGAGAACGCAGGCATGGTGGAGCAGCCGGGCGTCCTCGCCCCGGATGCGTACACCTACCTCGATCCCTCCGAGCAGGCACCCGACGAGGAAGACCTGCTGTTGATGCCCGCCGTCCAGGGCACGTGGAGCGACCCGCAGGTCGTCCCGCCGCCCGCCGCGGACGCTTACGGGCAGTTCCCGTCCCAGAGCGCCGCCCCGGTCCACGAGTACCCGGTGCAGGAGGAGTCCCCGGTCCACGAGTACCCGGTCCGGGAGTCGCCGTCCGCGGCGCCCGACTCGGGCGCCTTCGACCTCGCCGGCGTACGCATCCCGGCCCCGGCCTCCGCCCCGGTCGCCGCGCACGCGGCGGCCTCCGCCGCCCCGTCCCGCCGCCCGCTCCACCGAGGCCCCTCGGTCGACGGCCCCTCCTACGGCGGGCAGAGCAGCCTCGTGCGCTCGCTCGCCGACCGGGGCCCCGCCGGATCCCCGCAGCCCCACGCCCCGGTCCGCCCTCCCGTCCGCACGGCGCCCCCGGCCCCCGCACCCGTCGCGCCCGAGCCCTCCGCGTACGCCGAGGCCCCCGTCGTGCCCGAGGCCCCCGCGTACGCCGAGGCCCCCGTCGTGCCCGAGCCCTCCGCGTACGCCGAAACTCCCGCCTACACCGCAGCACCCGTCGCGCCCGGGCCCGCCGAGGCCCCCCACCCCGCCGAGGCCCCTGCCTACGCCGAAACCTCCGCCTACGCCGAGGCCCCTGCCTACGCCGAGGCCCCCGCCGCGTCCGAGTACCCCGCCCCCGCCGAGCTCCCGGTCGCGCCCGAGTACGCCGAGGTCCCCCTCGCGCCGGAGCCCGTCCTGCCGGGCCCGCAGCCGGGGGAGATCCCGCTGCAGGGAGCCGCCCCGTGGGGCGCCCCGGAGCCTGCGGCCGCCGAGGAGCCCTCCGGCGCGGCCGGGACCGTGACGGCCGAAGCCCTGCCGTCCGAAGCCCTGCCCGTGGAGACCGCGCCCGCCGGCACCCTCCCCGACGGACCCGACCCGACGCCGGCCGAGGCGCTCCAGCAGCCCGCCCCGGACTTCGCCACCCCCGATGCGGGGTCCGCACCGGACCACCTCCGCGCGGAGGCGCCGGCCGGACTCCCGGCGGAAACGGTCGTCCCCGACGCGCCGGCCGAGGCGGAGGCCCCGGCACCGCTTCCCGCCCAGGCGTCGGTCTTCGTGCCCGGCGCCGCCCCGGAGCCGTACGTGCCCGTGCAGGGCTCGGTGCCGGACACCGCCCCCTTCCCCGCTGGGCCGGACGGCCTCGCCGAGGCGCCCGCGGAGGTCCCCGCCCCGGCGGCGACCGTGCGGGAGCCCCACGTCCCCGCCGAGCAGTACGCCGTCGCCGAGCCGCCGGCCACCGAGCCCCCGGCCGCCGGACCCCTCACTGCCGAGCCCGTCCCGGTCGAAGCCGTCGACGCCGAACCGGCCTTCGAGCCGGTCGCCCCCGACGCCGTCCCGGTCGCTCTCCCGGAGCCGGACGCGCGGGTCACCGATGTCCCGGAGACCGGGGCGCAGCAGGCCGACAGGGCACCCGAAGCCGTCGACCACCTCGCCGAGGGGTCCGCCCCGGCGCCGGGCCACGAGGACACGGCGGCCGGTCCGGCCGACTCCGTCGCATCCGCCTCCATCCCCGCCTCCATCCCCTCCGAAGCCGAGGCCGAAGCCGTCGCGGAGCCCGTGGCCGTGGCCGAAGCCGTCGCGGAGCCCGTGGCCGAGACCGTCGGCGACCCCTTCGGCGAAACGGCCCCGGAGGCCTCCGCCCCCGGCACGACCCTGCCGGAGCCCGGTCGGACCGACGCGCCGGAGGAGCCCGTCTCCGACCCGGCCCCCGGCTACGACGAGGCCGAACGCGAGGCCGTCCTGCGCGTGATGCGCGAACGCCGCGACATCCGCAACGGCTTCCGCAGCGACCCGATCCCGCACGAGGTGCTGCTGCGCGTGCTGGAGGCCGCCCACCACGCCCCCAGCGTCGGACACTCGCAACCCTGGGACTTCGTCGTCATCCGCTCCGCGGAGACCCGGCGCTCCATGCACGAGCTCGCCCAGCGCCAGCGCGACGCCTACGCGAAGTCGCTCCCCAAGGGCCGCGCGAAGCAGTTCCGGGAGATGAAGATCGAGGCCATCCTCGACACCCCCGTGAACATCGTCGTCACCGCCGACCCCACCCGCGGCGGACGGCACACCCTCGGCCGCCACACCCAGCCGCAGATGGCTCCCTACTCCTCCGCCCTCGCCGTGGAGAACCTGTGGCTCGCCGCCCGGGCCGAAGGCCTCGGCGTCGGCTGGGTCAGCTTCTTCGACGAGCGCGAGATGGTCCGCGCCCTCGGTCTGCCCGAGCACCTGGAAATCGTCGCGTACCTCTGCGTCGGGTACGTCGACGAGTTCCCCGACGAGCCCGAGCTGATGCAGGCCGGCTGGTCCAAGCGGCGCCCGCTCTCCTGGGTCGTCCACGAGGAGACGTACGGCCGCCGGGCGCTGCCCGGCGAGGAGCCGCACGACCTGCTCCAGGAGACCATCGCCACCATCCGGCCGCTGGACGCCAAGGCGCTCGGAGAGGCGTGGGAGCGCCAGAAGCGGATGACCACGCCCGCCGGCGCGCTCGGCATGCTGGAGATCATCTCCGCGCAGCTCTCCGGGCTCTCCCGGATGTGCCCGCCGCCGATCCCGGAGCCCGCCGCCGTCGCGATCTTCGCCGGTGACCACGGCGTGCACGCCCAGGGCGTCACCGCCTGGCCGCAGGAGGTCACCGGCCAGATGGTCGCCAACTTCCTGGCCGGCGGCGCCGTCTGCAACGCCTTCGCCTCCCAGGTCGGCGCCGAGGTCTGCGTCGTCGACGTCGGTGTCGCCCAGGAACTCCCCGCCACCCCGGGCCTGTTGCCCCGCAAGGTGCGGCCCGGTACGGCGGACTTCACCACCGGCCCCGCGATGAGCCGCGAGGACGTCCTCGCCGCGATCGAGGTCGGCATCGAGACCGCCCGCGACCTCGTCGCCGCCGGCAACAAGGGCCTCCTCATCGGTGAGATGGGCATCGCCAACACCACGGCGTCGGCCGCCCTCATCTGCGTCTACACCGGCGCAGACCCCTCCGAGGTGACCGGACGCGGCACCGGCATCAACGACGAGATGCACGCCCGCAAGATCGACGTGGTACGCCGCGCCCTGGAACTCCACCAGCCCGACCCGGCCGACCCGATCGGGGTGCTCGCGGCCGTCGGCGGCCTGGAGCACGCGGCCATGGCCGGCTACCTCCTGGGAGGCGCCTCACTGCGCACCCCGGTCATCCTGGACGGCGTGAGCGCCGGCGCCGCCGCCCTGGTCGCCCGGGCCATCGCCCCCGAGGCGCTGGCCGCCTGCATCGCGGGTCACCGCAGCGCGGAGCCCGGCCACGTGGCCGCGCTCAACAAGCTGGGTCTGCGTCCGCTGATCGACCTCGACCTGCGCCTCGGCGAGGGTACGGGCGCCCTGCTGGCGCTCCCGATCGTGCAGAGCGCCGCCCGCGCCATGCACGAGGTGGCGACGTTCGACTCGGCGGGCGTCACGGAGAAGTAGCGCCGGGGCCGGGCCCGCGGCGCCGGGTGGGGCCGACGCCGCGCACCCACCGGGAAGCGCGGGGCCCCCGGTCCGGGGCCGGCCTCGCGGTGGTCTCCGCCGTGATCCGCCGTCCGCCGGACGCAGCCTCGGTCCCCGGCCGGCCCCCGCGCCCGTCCGGGGACGGTCCACGCCGCCCCGGGGCCCTGCCCCCGGGGCGCTCCACCCCGTATGGTGGTCCCCGCCCCACCTCGTGAACCCGCACGTCACAGCCGCTCCAGAGCCGCAGCGGCCGCACCGTCCGCCGCGCCGCGTCCCGGGGCGCCGGACCGGACTCCCCCTGCGCGTCGCACCGCGCCGCACGCACCGTTCCCTGCCGAGGAGCCAGCACCGCCATGGCCGAGCACGTCGATCACCCCGCATACCCCGTCGGACTGCGCCTGAGCGGGCGCCGCGTCGTCGTCGTCGGCGGCGGCCAGGTCGCACAGCGCCGCCTCCCCGCGCTCATCGCGACGGGCGCCGACATCACCCTCGTCTCGCCTTCCGCGACCCCATCCGTCGAGGCGATGGCCGACGCCGGGGAGATCCGCTGGGAACGCCGCCGGTACGCGGACGGCGACCTCGCCGACACCTGGTACGCGCTGGTCGCCAGCAGCGACCCCGCCGCCAACACCGCCGCCTCCGCCGAGGCCGAGCGCACCCGGACCTGGTGCGTCCGCAGCGACGACGCCGAGGCGGCCACCGCCTGGACCCCGGCCACCGGGCGCAGCGAGAACGTCACGGTCGCCGTGCTCACCACCACCTCCCGGGACCGCGACCCCCGCCACTCCGCCGCCGTCCGCGACGCCATCGTCGAAGGCCTCCGCGACGGCACCCTCGCCGCCCCGCACCACCGCACCCACACCCCGGGCGTCTGGCTGGTGGGCGGCGGACCCGGCGACCCCGACCTGATCACCGTGCGCGGCCGCCGCCTCCTCGCCTCCGCCGACGTCGTCATCGCCGACCGGCTCGGCCCCCGCGACCTGCTCGACGAGCTGCCGCCGCACGTCGAGGTCATCGACGCCGCGAAGATCCCCTACGGCCGCTTCATGGCCCAGGAGGCGATCAACCGGGCGCTCATAGAACACGCGAAGGCGGGCAAGGCCGTCGTCCGCCTCAAGGGCGGCGACCCGTTCGTCTTCGGCCGCGGCATGGAAGAGGCCCAGGCGCTCGCCGCCGAGGGCATCCCGTGCACCGTGGTCCCCGGCATCTCCAGCTCCATCTCCGTACCGAGCGCCGCCGGCATCCCGGTCACGCACCGGGGCGTAGCCCACGAGTTCACCGTCGTCAGCGGCCACGTCGCCCCCGAGGACCCCCGTTCGCTCGTCGACTGGGCGGCGCTCGCCCGGTTGCGCGGCACCCTCGTCCTCCTCATGGCCGTCGACAAGATCGGCGCCATCGCCGAGGCCCTCATCTCCCACGGCAAGGACCCCGCCACCCCCGTCGCCCTCGTCCAGGAGGGCACCACCGCCGCGCAGCGACGCGTCGACGCGACGCTCGCCACCGTCGGCGAGCGCGCCGTGGCCGAGGACGTCCGTCCGCCCGCCGTCATCGTCATCGGGGAGGTCGTCGCCGTCGGACCCGACGCCTTCACCACCCCCGCCGTGTGACGGCGCTCCCGCCGCCGCCCCGTGCGACCGGCGCCCCGCCGTCACCCCACCCCGGACAAGGCAGCACCACTGTGGCAGAGACCATCACCGTCGAGGACCCCGACGACCCGCGTCTGCACGACTACACGGGCCTCACCGACGTCGAGCTGCGCCGCAGGCGCGAACCCGAGGAGGGCCTCTTCATCGCCGAGGGCGAGAAGGTGATCCGCCGCGCGGGCCAGGCGGGGTACGCGATGCGCTCCATGCTGCTCACCCCCAAGTGGACCGAGGTGATGCGCGACGTCATCGAGGCGGCCGAGGCACCGGTGTACGTGGTCACCCCCGAACTCGCCGAGCGGGTCACCGGCTACCACGTGCACCGCGGCGCGCTCGCCTCCATGCGGCGCGAACCGCTGCCCGACGCCGCCGGCCTGCTGGCCGGGGCCCGGCGGGTCGCCGTGTTCGAGGACATCGTCGACCACGCCAACATCGGGGCCGCCTTCCGCAACGCGGCGGCCCTCGGCGTCGACACCGTCCTGCTCACCCCGCGCTGCGCCGACCCCTTCTACCGACGCGCGGTGAAGGTGTCCATGGGCGGCGTCTTCCAGGTGCCCTGGACCCGTCTGGAGTCCTGGCCCGACGACGTCGGGGTGCTGCACGCGGCGGGCTTCACCGTCGCGGCGCTCTGCCTCAGCGAACGCGCGATCACCCTGGACGAACTCGCGGCACGGAAGGACGAACGGCTCGCCCTCGTCTTCGGTACGGAAGGGGCGGGCCTCACACCGAAGACCCTCGCCGCCGTCGACGACCACGTCCGCATCCCGATGGACGCCGGGGTCGACTCGCTCAACGTGGCGGCCGCCTCGGCCGTCGCCTTCTACGCGACCCGCCCCCGCCCGGCCTGACCCCGCTCACACACCGCCGGGCACGGTCAGACCGTGTCCGGCGGTGCCGTCCACCCCTGTCCGGACCGCTCCGGCGCGGGCAGGACGCCGAGGCCGCGCGCCGGCCCCTGACAGCCCTGGGCCGCCGCGATGCCGAGGGCCACCAGCAGCGTCACCACGACGAACACGAAGAGGCGCTGCCGCAGCAGCCGCGGGTTGGCCGGACGGCGCCCGGTGCCGGTCGGACGGGCCCCGGGCCGGGTGCCCGGCCTTCCGTTCGTGCCGTGGGTGCCCTGGGCGGGGCCGGGCCGCTTGCCCGGCCGCACCCCGCCGCGCGCCGGACGGGGCCGCGCCCCCTTCGGCCGGGGCACCCCCGTTCCGGGGCGCGGGGAGCTCCCCGACGACGGTGACGGAGCGGACGAGGAGGGACCCGGCGAGGAGGCGGAGGCCGGCGAGGGGCGACGGGCCTGCGGCGAACGCCCGGTGGACGGCCCCTCGGACCGCCGCGTCTGCTGCTCGGTGTACGGGCCCTCGACGAGCCGGCCGGTGGGCCGGTCGGCCTCGTGCGCGGAACGCTGGACGGGCGGCCGGCTCTCGTGCAGCCCCTGCGCCTCCCGCGCCGCGATCTCCTTGAGCCGCATGGACAGCTGCAGCGTGCTCGGCCGGTCCTCCGGGTCCTTCGCCAGACAGGCCCGCACCAGCGGGGCGAGCGCGTCGTGCACCTCGGCGAGGTGCGGCTCCTCATGCACCACCCGGTAGAGCATCACCTCGGAACTGCCGTGCCCGAAGGGGGAGTCGGCCGTCGCCGCGTAGGCGAGGGTGGCGCCCAGCGAGAAGACGTCCGTCGCCGGCGTCACCGCCGCCCCGCGCACCTGCTCCGGGGCGAGGAACCCGGGCGACCCGACCGCCGTGCCCACATGGGTGAGCGTGCTCGCTCCGGTCGCCCAGGCGATGCCGAAGTCGATGATCCGGGGGCCCTTGGGGGAGAGGAGGATGTTCGACGGCTTGAGGTCCCGGTGCACCACCCCCGCCTCGTGGACCGCGACCAGCCCTTCGGAGAGAGCGGCCCCGATCGCGGCCACCTCCGAAGCGGAGAGCGGGCCCTCCTCGGCGACCTTGTCGTGCAGCGAGGGACCCGGGACGTACTGCGTGGCGAACCACGGCCGTTCGGCGTCCAGATCGGCGGCCACCAGCCGGGCGGTGCAGCCGCCGCGGATACGCCGCGCGGCGGACACCTCGCGGGCGAACCGGGAGCGGAACTCCTGGTCCTCCGCCAGGTCGGGGCGGATCACCTTGAGAGCGACCCGCTGACCCCGCCGGTCCGAACCCAGGTAGACGACACCCATCCCGCCGGCCCCGAGCCGCCGGTGCAGCCGGAACGAGCCGACGAGACGCGGGTCCTCGCGCCGGAGCCGCATCATCGCCATCGTCTGCCCATCCCCGCTGCCTGGTCCGCCTGACGAGGCACAGCTTACGTACCCGGCGCCCGGCGCGCTCAGAGGCCGCGCCTTCGCCCAGGATTCGATTGCCCACAGCGGACCGGATCGGTGAAGGCCGGTCAGGAGAGCGCCGATCCGGGCCATTTTGTCCCCTGCTACTGCCAAAAGGGTTGCCGCACAAAGGGATTGACGTACCCCCACCGGACCGGGTCCGACCGCGCGCCACCCCCCGGGGCGGGCCCGCCGGCCGGCCCGGGCGACCGCGGCCGCCCTCCCCGTCGGCCGAGGGCGCCGGATTCTCGGGACCGGCGTGAGTGATCTCACCCGTTCCCTCGCTTTCCGGGACGGACCGGCCCGTTCCGGCCGGCCCCCCGGCTCCTCCCCGTACACCGGCTCTCCACCCAGAGGAGTACTCCGGCTACCCACGGCTCATCCTCCCGGAGGCCCGGCGATCGGTACGCGGGCATGACGCCCGTCCCTCCGCGCCTCCCTAGGCTGGAAGCGAACGCGGCGGCTCCGGCACCGGAGCCGGGAGACGGCCGCCGGCGTTCATCCGGTCAGGAGAGGAACCATGTCGGACACGGCCACGCGGACCACGCTCCGCACGCGGCGACGCAAGGCGTACGACGCGATCGGCGTCCGCCCGTCCGGCACCCGCCACCCGCTGGTGGCGGCGGCCATGGTCCTTCCTCTGGCAGCCCTGCTCGTGGTCGCGTTCGGCGGCTGGGAAGCAGTGGTCACACAGGCGTCGTCCGTGGGCGTGATGATGGGGCGCTGAGAGGCACCCCGCCGGGACCGGAAGAGCGGTCCGGACCGGTCCATACGGCCAACAGCCCCGTGGGGACGGGGGTACGGCGGACGACAGCGTGTGTCCGGCCGGCTGGGGAGCCGGCCGGACATCGCGCTTTCCGGGGCGCGGCGCACGCAGCCGGTACGGCGGCCGCGCCGGTCACCCAGCCGGTACGGCGGCCGCGCCGGTCACGCAGCCGGTACGGCGGCCGACGCGGGCCGGCCGACGCCCTCCCCGCCGGGAATCGCGGGCCGGCCCGTAGCCTGGGCTTCTGCCCCCACCGCCCCCAGGAGACCCGTGAACAGCGCCGTGGTCGTCGACACGCTGGGCCGCCTGGCCCACGCCGCCGCCCACCCGGCCCCCGCCGACGGCTGCCCCTGCCCGCCGCCCCGGGTGCTCGCCGACCGGGCGGACGGCACCGTCGTCCGGAGCGGTCCCGTCGTGGCGAAGGCCCACGCCCCCGGCACCGGCGGCCCGGAGTTCGCCGCGCGCCTGGCCCTCGCCGCGGCCCCCGCGCTCGCGGGCGTCCTGCTGCCGCCCCTGCCCGCCCCATCCCCGCCGCCGAGCGCGCACGGACGCCCCGTCACCCTCTGGCCGTACGGTGAACCCGTCGACCCGGCCGACCCCGACGCGGCCCCCTGGGAGGAGACGGCCGTCCTCCTCGCCCGCCTCCACCGCACCGCACCCCCGCTGCCGCTCCCCCCGATGCGCGGTCCCGCCAAAGCGGCGCTCGCCGTGGCACGGATGCGGACCGCGTGCCCCGGAGGTCCCGGCCGCGCCGCGGTCCTCGCCGCCTGGTCGACGGTGCCCGGCTGGGCCCGTGACGAGGAGCCGGCTCCGGCCGGCCCCGCCGGATCCCTCTGCCACGGCGACCTCCACCTGGGCCAACTCGTCCGCCGTCCCGGCCCGCACGGCCCCTGGCTGCTGATCGACATCGACGACACCGGGGTCGGCGACCCCGCCTGGGACCTCGCCCGGCCCGCCGCCTGGTACGCCGCGGGGCTGCTGCCCGAGAGCGTCTGGCTGCGGTTCCTCGACGCCTACCGCGCGGCGGGCGGCCCCGCCGTCCCGGGCACGGGCGACCCCTGGCCCGAACTCGACGTCCCCGCACGGGCTCTCACCGTGCAGACCGCCGCCCTCGCCCTCACCAAGGCGGCGGAGCAGGGGCGGGAACCCGACGAGGTGGAACGGCTGATGATCGGCGCCTGCGCCCGTATCGCCTCGCTCCCTCCCGAGTTGGGCGTGGGCTCCACGCCGTAGGGTGAACCGACCGCCGCCGGGCAGGATTTCCGGTGGCCAGACCCCGAACGGCGAGGAGCCCAGCCGATGATGCAGTGTCCGAAGTGCCACGCGCAGATGCATACGTACAACCGCAATGGTGTCCAGATCGAGCAGTGCAGCGGCTGCCGGGGGATATTCCTGGACTTCGGCGAGCTGGAAGCCCTGACCCGTCTGGAGTCGCAGTGGACGCAGCAGGCGCCGCCCGCGCCGCAGGCCCCGCAGGCCTACCCGGCCGCGGGCCCCGCCTGGGGCGCCCCGCAGCAGGGCCAGCACGGCGGCGGCCACTACGGCCACCACCGCCAGAAGAGCTTCGGACGGATGCTCTTCTCCTCCTGAGCCGGCGCCGCCGCCCGCCGGTCAGGCCGGGCGGCACCTCCGGGCCTCCCGACGCACCGGGCGGCGTGAGCACAGCGAAAACCCCGGTCGTGGAGACGACCGGGGTTTTCCGTGGTGCGCGATACTGGGATTGAACCAGTGACCTCTTCCGTGTCAGGGAAGCGCTCTCCCGCTGAGCTAATCGCGCGGGGCGGACCCGCGTTACTGCGTGCGCGATACTGGGATTGAACCAGTGACCTCTTCCGTGTCAGGGAAGCGCTCTCCCGCTGAGCTAATCGCGCGGGAAGATCCTTGCGGACCAGTGGACGATACTGGGATTGAACCAGTGACCTCTTCCGTGTCAGGGAAGCGCTCTCCCGCTGAGCTAATCGTCCTTGGAGGTGGAGACGGGATTTGAACCCGTGTAGACGGCTTTGCAGGCCGTTGCCTCGCCTCTCGGCCACTCCACCAGAATCAGGGGGGTCGGGAAGATCCCCCTTTTCCTGCGAGCGGACGACCAGGTTCGAACTGGCGACCTCAACCTTGGCAAGGTTGCGCTCTACCAACTGAGCTACGTCCGCTTGTCTTTCCCGTTCGGCTTGCGCGTCCCGGTGACGTGTTGAACTCTAGCGGATTCCTGGGCCAGTACAAAAACGCGTTTGCGCAGCGTGCTGCCGCCCCCTCGCTCCGCCCCGGCCCGCGGGCCCCCGGACCTACACTCGACCGTGTGTCCGACATCGCCCCCATGGCCCGCTTCGGCGGCCTCGTCGCCTCCGGTCTGCGGGACGTGACCAGCGATCCCGCCGCCCTCGACTCCGCCGGTTTCTGGGCCGTCTCCGCCGATTTCGAGGGGCGTGTCGTCTGCGCGCGCTTCTCCTCGGTACGCCGGGAGGCGGTGCCCCCGCCCGTACCCGGTGCCTGGCGCGGCCCCCGTCGGGAGGAGTGGACCTCCTCGCTGGACCGCGCGGCCTACCAGGAAGGCGTACGGCGGGTCCGCGCCCACATCGCGACGGGCCGGGTCTACCAGGCGAACCTCTGCCGGGTGCTCTCCGCGCCGCTGCCCGACCCCGGCCGCGCCGACGTGGACGCGCTGACGGCCCTCCTCGCGCGCGGCAACCCGGCCCCCTACGCCGGTACCCTCCGGCTGCCCGGCCACGGCGTCGAGATCGCCACCGCCTCGCCCGAGCTGTTCCTCGCGCGCGACGGCAGGACCGTCGAATCCGGCCCGATCAAGGGCACCGGCCGCACCGAGGCGGATCTGCTGGAGAAGGACCACGCCGAGAACGTGATGATCGTCGATCTGGTCCGCAACGACCTGGGGCGTGTCTGCGCGACCGGCACCGTACGCGTCCCCGACCTCTGCGTGGTGGAGAAGCACCCCGGCCTCGTCCACCTCGTCTCCACCGTGCGCGGGGAACTCGCCCGGGGCGCGGGCTGGCCCGAGCTCCTCGGTGCCGCCTTTCCGCCCGGCTCGGTCAGCGGGGCGCCCAAGTCCAGTGCGCTGCGGATCATCGAGGAGCTGGAGACCGCCCCGCGCGGCCCCTACTGCGGCGCGGTCGGCTGGGTCGACGCGGACCGGTCGGCGGCGGAGCTCGCGGTGGGCATACGCACGTTCTGGATCGACCGCACCGGACCCGTTCCGTGCCTGCGTTTCGGCACCGGGGCGGGCATCACCTGGGGATCCGACCCCGAACGGGAGTGGGACGAGACGGAGCTCAAGGCGTCCCGGCTGCTGGCGGTGGCCTCCGGCGCCGGGCCGTTCTCCTGAGAAAGGGCCGGGGAACGGGTGACCCGGAGGCGCCGGGCCGGTAGAACGGGTCCGGTGACCACGACCCTGCGGCCGACCGGGCCGACCCAGCAGAGCGCCGACGGCGCGCGTTCCCGTACGTACGACGTGTGTGACAACGGGCGCCCCGTCGGTACCGTCACCCTCGCCACCGACCCGGCGTTCGGCCCGGCCGCCGGGGTGCTGGACGCCCTGCGCATCGACGAGCACCGCCGCCGTCGCGGCCGGGCGATCATCGCCTCGCTCGCCGCCGAAGAGGTGCTGCGGGCCTGGGGGTGCGTGGAGGTGCGCGCCGAGGTTCCGGCGGGGAACGAGCCGGCCCTGCGGCTCGCCGCCGTACTCGGCTACACCGAACGCGGCCGGAACATGGACAAGGCGACGCCGGCGCGGGCGGCCGCCCTCCCGCCCGGTCTGGTGGGGCGCCCGATGACGGCGCGGGAGTTCACGCCGTGGCTGGCCGACCGCCACGAGGAGTACGCGCGGGAGTGGGCCCGGCGCGGTGTTCCGGAGGAACTCGCGCGGCACAAGTCGGCGACCGACCACGCGCGGCTCCTCCCGCTGGGTCTGGCCACGCCGGGCACGTCCATCGACGTCCTGGTGCGCGAGGAGGACGGCCGGGCGGTGGGCCACGTCTGGCTCGCGGGCCGGCCCACCGGGACCGGCGGGACGGCGGGGCACGTCTACTACGTCGAAGTCGACCCCGAGTTCCGGGGGAGGGGGTACGGCCGCGCCCTCATGGGACTCGCCGAGGACATGGCGCGGGGCGCCGGCTTCGACCGGATCTCCCTGCACGTCTTCACCTCGAACACCCCGGCGCGCGCGCTCTACGCGTCCCTGGGCTACGAGCCCACCTCGCACACGCTGGTGAAACCGCTGTAGCGCCCGGACCCCGTCCGGGCCGCCGACGACCGGCCCGCGCCCTGCCTCCGCCGGGGTCAGGCGCGGGGTGCCAGCAGCCCGTCGACGATCCCCTCGATCCGCTCGCGGAGGCCGTCCTGGCTCTTGCCCCCGTCGAGGCGCTCGCCGCCGACGACGTACGTCGGCGTGCCGGTCACCCCGATCGCCTTCCCCTCGGCCTGGTCGGCGTCGACGATCAGCAGGTGACGTCCGTCGATCAGGGCGGTGTCGAACTCCTCCGCGTCCAGGCCGAGTTCACCGGCGATCTCCAGGAGCAGCGACTCGCCCGCCCGGGAGAGCTCGGCCGTGCGTCCCAGAACCGCCTCGATGTACGCCCAGTCCTTGCCCTGGGCCGCGGCCTCCTCGGCGGCCTGGGCCGCCGCGTACGCGTGCCGGTGCTTCTCCAGCGGGAAGTGCCGCAGCCGGATCTCGACGCGGTCGCCGTACCGGGCACGCAGGGCGTGCACATCGGTGAGGGCCCGGTGGCAGTCGGGGCATTCGAGCTCGCACCAGAGATCGACGAGGACGGGGGCCGTGGGAGGGGCATCGGGAGTGGAATCGCTCATGGAACCAGTCTTCCAGGCGGCACCGCGACCACCCAATCGGTACCCGGCCGCCCTCCGGCCCCTCCCGCGCACGGCCCGAACACCTCCCGTACCGAGGGTGGCGCGGTCGAACGCCCAGCGGGCCGGTGCGGTCCCGGAGGAGGAGTCGGACCCCGAAATGTCCCTGACGTGCCGCCGACGGCATGGCCCGGTCCGCCATCGGCGGTGCACGATGGAAGAGGCGCGTCCCGACGCCCTCGTCTGCCGCTGGAGGCTCCGATGATTGCCGAGACCATCTGTTCCGCGGCTTCGGCGGCGGGCGTGGGCATCGCCGCGGTGACGGCTTACCGCCGGAGGTTCCTCGCCGCGGCCCGGATCACGGCGTACGCGCTCGTCCCGATCGGCCTCGTCCTCACGGGTGTCGTGGAGTGGGTGGCCGGCATCGCGTTCGAGCCGAGCGTCTGGCTCGGCTTCGTGCTGCTCGGCGCCGCCTGGCTGCTCTTCGTCGGCACCCGGGCGACGGAGCGCCGGCGCGGACCGGCCCGCGAGCGGCGCAAGGCCGCCCGGCGCGGCGAGGAACACGACCGCCTCGCCCCCGCCGCCCCGTCCCGCGCGGCCGACGCCGGCCGGCGTTCCGGCGCCGCTCCCGGGGAGAAGCCCCGCGGTGACGGCACGGCCCAGCCGGGCGACGACTTCAGCGACATCGAGGCCATCCTGAAGAAGCACGGCCTCTGACCCCGGGCCGGGGAGCGCGGACCGGCTCCAGGGCTGCGGCGCCGGACGCCGGGTCCGGAGCACCGGCGTCGGTCCACCGGTCCCGGACGCCGCCTTTCGGGTAACGCTGCTACTCGGGTCCCCGACGAGAGTGGACGGGCCCGGCGGACGGTCCGGGCCTCTCCCTTTGAATCATTTCATTCGATCGGGGCGCCGCTTCCCGCCGGGGCGGCTCTCCGTAGGATGGGGCCATCCGCCGACCGGCACGGCGGCCGAGGGCATCGGTGGGGCAGGGCCAGTGGCGCGTGTGGCAGGGATCAAGGATGTGGCCCGGCGGGCCGGAGTCTCCGTGGGCACCGTCTCGAACGTGATCAACCGGCCCGACGCGGTCCTGCCCGAGACGCGGGCCCGCGTCCTCGCCGCCATCGACGAGCTGGGATACGTACGGAGCGAGTCCGCGCGGCAGCTCAGGGCCGGCCGCAGCCGCATCATGGCGCTGCTCGTCCTCGACATGGGGAACCCGTTCTTCGTCGACGTGGCCCGCGGCGCCGAGCGAGCCGCGCGGAAGTCCGGCTTGGGGGTCATGGTCTGCAACAGCGACCAGAACCCGGCCGAAGAGGCCGCGTACCTCGGCCTCTTCGCCGAACAGCGCGTCTGCGGGGTGCTGGTCACTCCGGCGGACGCGAGCGGGAGCAATCTGGAGGCGTTCGGCCGGCACCGGATCCCGTTCGTCCTGGTCGACCGCGTGGCGTCCGGTCCCGACTCCTGCTCCGTCTCCGTCGACGACGTGCGCGGCGGTGCCCTGGCGGTCGGCCACCTCGTCCAGGCCGGCCACCGGAGCGTCGCCTACGTCAGCGGTCTGGGCGACCTGCACCAGGTCCGCGACCGCCGGGTGGGCGCCCTCGCGGCCCTCGCCGAGGCCGGTCTGCCCCCGGAGGCGCTCGTCGAGATCGCCTCCGAACGCCTGGACGTCGCCGCCGGCCGCGACGCCGGAGCCCGTCTGCTCGGTCTGGTACCCCGCCCCACGGCCGTCTTCTGCGCCAACGACCTCCTGGCTCTCGGCGTGCTGCAGGCGCTCTACGCGGCCGGAGTACGGGTCCCGCAGGACGTCGCCATCGTCGGGTACGACGACATCGAGTTCGCCGCCGCCGCGGCCGTACCGCTCACCTCCGTCCGGCAGCCCGCCGTCCGGATGGGGCAGCTCGCCGCCGAGCTCCTGCTGGAGGAGGCGGACGACGATTCCGGCACCCATGTGCACCGGGGCGTACTGCTCCAGCCCGAACTCGTCGTACGGGCGTCCAGCGCGGCCCCCCGCTGACGGGCGGCGTTGGCGCGGCATCGTACGGACGTCTGACGGACATCCGCGCGGTTGAGCGATTTCCGCGTTTCTTCGAGGTGAACTCCCGGAGAGAAAACCAGGGTTGATCTCCCGGGAGGTCCCCCCTGGGTCAGGATCGCTACGAAATGTTGGACACCTCCCGGGGCGACGCCCCCGCACAGACCGCCGAAGAGCCGCGTGGCTGCCTCTTCGCCCTCTCCCAGCCGCCGCTGATGATCTTCCTGACGGTGGTCGGCGCCCTCCTGCTCATGGCCGCGCTGCACGATCTCTTCCTGCTGTGAGCCGGGGGAGGAGGAGAGTGCGGCCCATCCGCGCTCCGGCGGGCGGTCCGCTCAGCCGGTCGCTTCCCTGCGCCGGGCCCGGTACGCGGCGACATGGAGGCGGTTGCCGCAGGTGCGGCTGGAGCAGTAGCGGCGGGAGCGGTTGCGCGAGAGGTCGACGAAGGCCCGGCCGCAGGCGGGTGCCTCGCAGCGGCGCAGCCGCTCCAGCTCCCCCGTGACCACGAAGAACGCCAGGGCCATACCGCCGTCGGCGGCGAGGTGGTCGGCGATCGAGGCGTCGGGCGCGAAGTAGTGGACGTGCCAGTCGTACCCGTCGTGGTCGGTCAGCTGCGGGGTGGTCCCCGCGGCGGCGACCAGCTGGTTGACGTACCCGGCCGCGCTCCGGGCGTCCGGGGACGAGAAGATCGCCGCGAACGTCGCGCGAACCTCCCGCACGGCCAGCAGGTCCTTCTCGCCGAGCGTGCCGACCCCGCTGATCCGGTGGAGTTCCGCGAAGGCGCTCAGCTGCGGGATGCCGGCGAGGCCGTCGGTGGCACCGTCGTCCGGCGACCCGCTCCCCGGGGCGGTGTTCACCAGATCGACCACCGTGTCGAGGGCGATCCGGGTGTCGTGGGGGATCAGCACGCTTTGCTCCCTGGCCTCCCGCGGGCGCCGCGCCCGCCGATGCGGGCAGACTCTACTGGCTCGGAGGGCCCGCGCGGGGCCGGTGGGCGGCAGGGGCGCCGACCGGGCACGCACGCGCGCCGACGCCGCCACCGCGGTGGGTTCCGCGGTGACGGCGTCGGTGTCCGCCCTATATGAGGTTGTCCGCGCGACGCCGTCTCCCCGAGTCGGACGGCGCCCCGCAGTTCGTTGCCTGGCTCAGCTTTCGGCCAGGATGTGTGAGAGCTCGGTGTCGAGGTCGAAGTGCCGATGCTCGGTGCCCGGCGGAACCGCGGCGTCGGTCCTCTTCAGGAACGACTCCAGGGCCCGCGCCGGGGCTTCGAGCAGGGCCTCTCCCTCCGGAGAGCTCAGGGCGATGCAGACGACGCCTTGGCCGTGACTACGAGATGGCCAGACGCGGACGTCTCCGGTGCCGGTGGGCCGGTGAAGCCCCTCGGCAAGGAGGTCACGGGCGAAAACCCACTCGACCGTCTCCTCCGCTCCGGTGTGGAAGGTGGCGTGCACGGCATAGGGATCGGCCGTGTCATACCGCAGGCCCGCGGGTACAGGCAGTGAGGACTCGCTCGACACAACGAGGCGCAGGTGCAGCTCGCAGCTGACCGTGGTGTTCATAAGCGCCAGGGCCTTTCGCTCAGTGTGCGCTCGGGGATTCGCACGTCGGCGAAATCGACATGCCACCTACGGTGGCGTTGTAAACCCCTCTGACCGTTTTGTGCTTCTTTGAGTCCCCCGTACAGCGGTGTGTAACTTTCCGTCATGCGTCCATTCCAGTGACGCCGAGCATTCGGGTACGTTGGGCCCATGAGTGCGCAGAGTGACGAACGGGACGGGATCGCCGCGACGGCGGCCCCGCATCCCGCGGCGGGGGACACGGCGGAGACGGAGCGCGAGCTGGGCTCACGGGCGCCGGCGTTCATCAAAGCGTCCAAGCCCCTCCACCTCAGCTGGCAGGTCGGGGTCTTCGCCGTGGGCCTCGCGGTCGTGGCGGCGGGGATCGCGATGCTGGTGCTGCCCGGCCCGGGGTGGCTGGTGATCTTCGGCGGCATGGCGATCTGGGCGACCGAGTTCGTCTGGGCACAGCTCGTGCTCCGCTGGACCAGGCGGAAGGTCGCTGAGGCGGCGCAGAAGGCGCTCGACCCCGAGGTGCGCCGGCGCAACATCATCCTGACCGTGGTCGGACTGGTGATCATCGCGGCCCTGGTGGCGGTCTATCTCTGGCGCTTCGGCCTCAGCCTGCCGTGGAACGTCGACGAGTGAGGACCGCGTGGTCCAGGGGCACCGCTGACATGCGGTAATGTTTGCGGTGCGCCCGGGCGATTAGCTCAGTGGGAGAGCGCTTCGTTCACACCGAAGAGGTCACTGGTTCGAACCCAGTATCGCCCACCCGGACGGAAGGCCCGAGAGACCGCCAGGTCTCTCGGGCCTTCCGCGTCGTGCGGCCCCTCCGGGCCGCACCCAGGACTCCCGCGCAGGACTCCCGAGGCTCCCGACGTCGGCCGGGAAAGGCCCCTCACCGCATCCGGCCGAGGGCCTCCCGCAGCCTGCGGGCGTCCCGCAGCCGCTTCTCGTAGGTCGCGCCCACCGCGAGCAGCAGCACCCCGGCCGCCGCCGGCACCAGCCACCTCGGCAGGACGCCCACCACCTGGACCACGTACGGGGCCAGCTCGTGGAGTCCGAGCAGGGCGAGCACCCCGCCGCCGAGGAGCAGCGGGGCCCGGAGGCGGGCCCGGGCCCCGGCCAGCGTGACCACGAGCGCGGCGAGCCCCAGCAGCAGGGGACGGACCCAGCCCGGATCGCCCCAGGCCACCAGCAGGCTCGGCGCCAGTGTGACCGCGAGCCCCGGGCCGTAGGCGGTCCAGGAGGAGACCCCGGCGGCGCGCCGGCGGCGCAGCACGCCGACCACCAGCGCGGGCACCGTCACCGGCAGGGTGTACGCCTCCGGGGCCGTGGCCCCCGACGCCGCCAGCCGCACCCAGGTGGCGAGCACGCACAGCACCAGCGCCGCGGCCCCCGCCACCTTCCGGCGCTCCGGCCGTACCGCCGTGGCGGCGGCGAGTACCCCGGAGAGACCCAGCACCAGGGCGAGCCACGCCGGGTCCGTGACCGCCAGGCCGACCGCCACCAGCGCGCCGAGCACCCCGGTCAGCTCCACCCACACCGCCACCGGACGGCCCCGGAGCGCTCCGCCGAGCCACACCGTGACCGCCGGCACGACCAGCAGGAGCGGCGCCCCGTGCGCGGCGGAGAGCCCCAGCGACCCGACCGCCGCACCGGTCAGCGCGGTGCCACCGAGGACGGCGGCGCAGGCCGCCACCGACCGCTCCGGGCGCCCGGCCAGCCGGATCGCCGTTGCGGCGAAGAGCGCCGTCAGCACCGCGACCACCGCGTACGTCGCCACCTCCGAGGCGAGCGAGAGCGCCACCACGCTCACCGCCCCCGCCGAGGCGCAGCCGAGTGCGACGCGCAGCGCGGCGGTGGAACCGTCCCTCCCGGGCACGGAACGCGCCGCCAGCTCCAGCGCACCCGCCACCAGCAGGGTCTCCAGCACCACGCCGAGCGCGTACGGGACGTCGGCGACGGCCGCCGCGAGCAGTGAGGCGCCCCACACCAGCGCCGGCACGGCCGACCGGACCGCGGTCCGCCACCACGTCCGGGGCGCCCGGGCGCCGGCCGCCGCCCCCAGCGCGGCCACCACCGCGAGCACCACCGGCGCGGCCACCGCCCACGACCAGGGGACCGGCACGCCGAGCGCGTCCCGCAGCCCTTCCGGAGCGCCCGCCCACACCGGCGTGACACCCGCGAGCGGACCGGCGAGGACCATGGCGGCCCAGGGCACCGCCCAGAGCAGCGCTCCCGCGGCCACGACCGCCGAGGCCGCGACCACACCCCGGCCGGCCGGCCGCACCGGCCCGGTCCGCGCCACCGTCAGGAGCGCCGCGCCGGCGAGCAGGTACGCCAGGACGGTCCACTCCGCGGGCAGCGCGGCCCGCAGCACCCCGCCCGCGCCCGCCACCCCGGCGAGACCGCCGACGAGACCGCAGGAGGTCGCGAGCGAGGCCGGCGACCACCGCACGGCGAGCAGCACGGCGCCCCCCGCGAACGCCAGCAGCGCTCCCGGGGCGAGCGCCGCCGCCGGGCCGTCCGCCGTCAGGGAGTCCACCAGGGCCACCAGCAGCGCCCCCGAGCCGGTGAACCCCAGGCAGACCAGGGCGGTGACCCGCACCCCGGCCCGGCCGGACCGGAGCGCCACCCCGGCGTCCGCCGCCGCCGTGAGCAGCAGCGCCCACCCGAAGGCGAGGGGCGGAGCGCCGACGGCCCAGCAGCCCAGGATGAGCGGCAGTTGGGCCGCCACCAACGCCGCCGGAGCCGGCAGCACGGGCCGGCCGGGGGCCCGGCCGTAGAGCGCCCAGAGGACGGCGAGGACGGCCGAGGCCACGGCGGCGAACGCCGCCCCGTCCGGCTCCGGAAGGGCCGCCGCCCGCAGGGCGTACGCGTCGAGCACGGTCAGCACCAGCCCGAATCCGCCCAGCGCCTCCGCCGTGGCCCGCAGGCCCCGATGCCGCAGCGCGACCGGGACGCCGAGGGCCGCGGCCGTCACCGCTGCCAGGACCGCGGACCGGCCGCCGATGCCCAGGGTGCCCCAGCTGAACAGCGTGAAGGCGATGGCCGCCACTGCGAGCAGCAGCCCGCCCAGGGCGAGGAGCACGTTCTGCGCGCCGTGCCCGGAGGGGGCGGCCGGGGGGACGGGCGGCCGCGGCCCCCACGGCGGGGGAGCGGCCACCGCGCGGGCGAGCCCGGAGCGCGCCGGGGTGCGCAGGACTTCGACCAGCCAGGTGCGCCGCTGGAGCAACTGCGCGCGGCGGGCGTCCAGATGGGCCAGTTCGCGATCGATGAGCGCCAATTCCTCGGCGGGCGGCGGGAGATGTTCCATGCCGCGAGTGTCGGGCCCCGGCCGGGGTGCGCACATGCGTTCAGGTACTCACTTACGGGTGAGCCCTGGGCCGTGCGGGCCGTTCCCGGGCAGGCTGGACCCATGGATCTCAGTCACTACACATTCACCTGCGCGTGGGACCTGCCCGCGCCGCCCGCCGCCGTCCTCGCCGTGCTGGAGTGCGCCGAGGAGTACCCGCGCTGGTGGCCGCAGGTCCGCGAGGTGGTCCCGCTGGACGCCGTCACGGGCCGCGCACGGTTCCGTTCGGTCCTCCCCTACGACCTCGTCGTCACCCTGGAGCGGGGCCGCCGGGACCCGGCCGCGGGTGTCCTCGAAGTCTCCCTGACCGGCGATCTGGAGGGGTGGGCCCGCTGGACCGTCACCGGACGGGGCGGCGGCAGCCGGGTCGGGTACGAGCAGGAAGTCGACGTCCGCAAGCGGCTGATGCGGCTGCTGGCGCCGGTCGCGCGGCCGGCTTTCCGGGCCAACCACGCCCTGATGATGCGCGCCGCGCGGCGCGGGCTGACCAACCGGCTCGCGACGGTTTGAACGAACCCCGCCGCGCCCTGTATGGTTCAACCCGTTCCCGGGCGATTAGCTCAGTGGGAGAGCGCTTCGTTCACACCGAAGAGGTCACTGGTTCGAAACCAGTATCGCCCACCGGGAAAAGCCGGTCCGTCAGCACCCGTGACGGACCGGCTTTCGCGCGTTCCGGGACGCGGTTCCGGTCGTGGCCCGAGCCGTCTCCCGCCCCCTCATGCCGCCGCGGCCACCTCCGGACGCGGACGCAGCGGCCACGCGGGGTCGACCCGCTCGGGGGCGCCGCTGCGGGCGAACCACGCCTCCAGCCCCCGTGCCTGCGCCGCGTGCCAGGCCACTTGGAGCGTGTGCAGCTCCGCCGGGCTCAGCCGCTCCAGGCGGGCGGTGAACCGCCGGCCCACGGCGCGTACCAGCTCCATCGAGGCGGCCGCGTCCGCCGCCGCGTCGTGCGCCCCGTCCAGGACCACCCCGTACGACTCGCAGAGGTCGGTCAGCGTGCGCCGGCCCTTGCGGTAGCGGTCCAGGTGCCTGTCGAGCACCCGCGGATCGATCACGCACAGCGGCACGTGCTCCAGATAGCCCGCGAGCGACGACGCCCGGTGCCGCTTCAGTTCGCGGTCCAGCAGCGTCAGGTCGAAGGGGGCGTTCATCACGACCAGCGGACGGCCCGTCGCGCACTGCTCCGCGAGCGACCGCGCTATCTCCTCCACGACGGGCGCCGGCCACCGGCCGTTGCGCTGGAGGTGGTCGTCGGTCAGGCCATGGATGCCGGTCGCCCGGGGCGGCACCGGAATCCCCGGATTGATCAGCCAGCGGGTCACCCGGGCCCGTCCGCCGGCGGTGTCCTGGACGACCAGGGCGGCCGAGACGATCCGGTCCTCCTCGACGTCGACACCCGTGGTCTCCGTGTCAAATGCGGCCAGCGGCCCCTCGAACCAGTGCATCATCCCCGAACTCCTCGCACCCGCACGGCAGATGGCGTGATTCCTCTGCCCGATATCGGTGATACCCGCGCTGTTCGCCTGATACGCCGTTCGCGGGCCCTCTCCTTCGGTGACAACACATCCGACGGGAAGGGAAGTTGACCCGCACCCCGTCGCAGCAGGCCCACCACCGGAGGCCCGCGGGCCGCGCCGCCGCGGGCCGCGCCGGACGACGTCCTGACCGGGCCGGTCCCGGGCGGCCGTCGGATCACTGCCTTCCTCACCGGTCGCCCCGCCGCGCCGTCGCCGCCCGTCTCCACCGGGCGCCGCACGCCGCCCGGGAGGCCGCCGACCACCAGCGGGCCACCGGCGGGACGGGAGCCGTCGAGGCCACCGTCCCCGCCGGTGCCGGCCGCGAACCGGACCAGGCCCTGGTCGCCCTGGTCCGCGGCTCCGCAGGCGCGAGGAGCACCGTCCCGCTGCGGGGGGAGGGCGGGCTGGAGGGCCGGGACGGTCTCCGGCGGCTCACGGGCGCCGGCCGGGTCACGCCCGGCCGGGTCGGCGAGTCGGGCAACGGGGCCGGCTGACAAAGGCGCCCCGGGAGAACACGGACCGGTGCGAGGAGGCGTGCGCGGGGGACGAGCGGTAGCTCCGTGAAGGGGTACGGCTCCCGTCCCCGGGGCCGTCGCCCCTCGCGCGGACGGAACGCAGTGTGAATCAGGCTGCCCGGCTCGGTACGATCCATGGTGCACACGCAAGCCATGCGGTGCGCCCCCGTGAGTCAGGAGAGACCGGTGTCAGACGTCCGTGTGATCATCCATCGCGATTCCGAGCGGGAAGAGCGCGTGGTGACGACGGGCACGACGGCCGCCGAGCTCTTCCCCGGTCAGCGCTCGGTCGTCGCCGCCCGCGTCGGCGGCGAGCTGCGCGACCTCAGCCACGTCGTCCAGGACGGTGACACCGTCGAGCCCGTGGAGATCTCCTCCGAGGACGGCCTCAACATCCTGCGCCACTCCACCGCGCACGTGATGGCCCAGGCCGTCCAGGAGCTCTTCCCGGAGGCCAAGCTCGGCATCGGCCCGCCGGTCAAGGACGGCTTCTACTACGACTTCGACGTCGAGAAGCCGTTCACGCCCGAGGACCTCAAGGCCGTCGAGAAGAAGATGCAGGAGATCCAGAAGCGGGGCCAGCGGTTCTCCCGCCGCGTCGTCACCGACGAGGCCGCCCGCGAGGAGCTGGCCGCCGAGCCGTACAAGCTGGAGCTCATCGGCATCAAGGGCTCGGCCTCGTCCGACGACGGCGCCGACGTCGAGGTGGGCGGCGGCGAGCTGACCATCTACGACAACCTCGACGCCAAGACCGGCGACCTGTGCTGGAAGGACCTCTGCCGGGGTCCGCACCTGCCGACCACCCGGTTCATCCCCGCGTTCAAGCTGATGCGCAACGCCGCCGCGTACTGGCGCGGCAGCGAGAAGAACCCGATGCTCCAGCGCATCTACGGCACCGCGTGGCCCACCAAGGAAGAGCTCAAGGCGCACCTGGAGTTCCTGGAGGAGGCCGCCAAGCGCGACCACCGCAAGCTCGGCAACGAGCTGGACCTCTTCTCCTTCCCCGACGAGATCGGCCCCGGGCTCGCCGTCTTCCACCCCAAGGGCGGCGTCATCCGCCGGGCCATGGAGGACTACTCGCGGCGCCGCCACGAGGAGGAGGGCTACGAGTTCGTCTACAGCCCGCACGCCACCAAGGGCAAGCTCTTCGAGAAGTCCGGCCACCTGGACTGGTACGCCGACGGCATGTACCCCCCCATGCAGCTCGACGACGGGGTGGACTACTACCTCAAGCCGATGAACTGCCCGATGCACAACCTGATCTTCGACGCGCGCGGCCGTTCCTACCGTGAACTCCCGCTGCGCCTCTTCGAGTTCGGCACGGTCTACCGGTACGAGAAGTCCGGCGTGGTGCACGGCCTGACCCGCTCGCGCGGATTCACCCAGGACGACGCCCACATCTACTGCACCAAGGAGCAGATGGCCGAGGAGCTGGACCGCACGCTCACCTTCGTGCTGAACCTGCTCCGCGACTACGGGCTGAACGACTTCTACCTGGAGCTCTCCACCAAGGACCCGGAGAAGTTCGTCGGCTCGGACGAGATCTGGGAGGAGGCCACCGAGACCCTGCGCCAGGTCGCCGAGATGCAGGGCCTCCCGCTGGTCCCGGACCCGGGCGGCGCGGCCTTCTACGGCCCCAAGATCTCCGTGCAGTGCAAGGACGCCATCGGCCGCACCTGGCAGATGTCGACCGTGCAGCTCGACTTCAACCTGCCGGAGCGCTTCGACCTGGAGTACACCGGCCCGGACGGCACCAAGCAGCGCCCGGTCATGATCCACCGTGCCCTGTTCGGCTCCATCGAGCGCTTCTTCGCGGTGCTCCTGGAGCACTACGCGGGCGCCTTCCCGGTTTGGCTCGCCCCGGTCCAGGCGGTCGGTATCCCGATCGGCGACGCCCACATCCCCTACCTCCAGGAGTTCGCCGCCACGGCGCGCAAGCAGGGGCTGCGGGTCGACGTGGACGCCTCCTCCGACCGGATGCAGAAGAAGATCCGCAACCAGCAGAAGGCCAAGGTCCCCTTCATGATCATCGCGGGTGACGAGGACATGGCCAACGGCGCCGTCTCGTTCCGCTACCGCGACGGTTCCCAGGAGAACGGCATCCCGGTCGCCGAGGCGATCGCCAAGATCGCCAAGGCCGTGGAGGACCGCGTCCAGGTCTGACCCCGGCGTCCTGTGCGAAGGGCCCCCGCGCGGCATCAGCCCGCCGGGGGCCCTTCCTCGTCCTCCCGCCGGAAAACCTGCAGCAGCCAGGACGAGAAGGAGCCCGTCACCGCGCCGAGCAGGGCCAGACCACAGGCCATCAGCCCCGCCGCGACCACCCGGCCCTCCGGGGTGACCGGCACCACGTCCCCGTACCCCACCGTGGTCAGCGTCTCGCACGCCCACCAGACCGCGTCCCCGAAGGTACGGATGCCGGCGCCCGGAGCCGTGTGCTCCACGTGGTAGACGGTGAGCGCGGCGGAGAGGCCCAGCAGGAGGGCGGAGAGCCCGGCGTACGACATCACGCGGGCGTACAGGCTCAGCCTCGGGCGGGCCCTGCGCTGCTGGACCGCCGCGTACACCTTCACCACCCGCAACGGCCGCAGCAGGGGCATCACCAGCACCACGGTGTCCAGCCCGTGCGACCGCACGAAACGGTGGCCCTGCCCGCTGAGCCGCAGACGGACGCCGTAGTCCACGACGAAGAGTGCCCAGGTCCCGTAGACCAGCACCAGTCCCACGTCCGGCCACGGAGGCCGGTCCCGGCCGGCCAGCACGTGGAGCGCGTATCCCGCGAGGAAGACCAGCGAGGCGATGCCGAGCGGGATCTCCGTGCGCGCCTCCCACCGGCGGAGCCCCGGCGGTACGAGGACCGCGGGACGGCCGTTCGGGGGATCGGGGCGGTCGCTCGGCGGAACGGGGCGGTCGCTCATGGCCGCAAGCATCGCGCCGCCGACCGGGGCCGGGCCCCGGCGACACGCGCGCCAGGGGTGACGCCATATGCTGAAGCGCATGACGAGTGAGCCCGAGCAGCAGATCGGAGTGGGGACGCCCGACGCGTTCCAGCGCCTGTGGACGCCCCACCGGATGGCCTACATCCAAGGGGAGAACAAGCCGAGCGGTCCCGGCGCGGACGACGGCTGTCCGTTCTGCGCGATCCCGTCCAAATCGGACGAGGACGGGCTCGTCGTGGCGCGCGGCACCCACGTCTACGCGGTGCTCAACCTCTACCCCTACACCGGGGGCCACCTCATGGTCGTGCCGTACCGGCACGTCGCGGACTACACCGGGCTGGACGCCCCGGAGACGCTGGAGCTCGCCGACTTCACCAAGCGGGCCATGGTCGCGCTGCGGGCCGCCTCCGGAGCCCACGGCTTCAACATCGGCATGAACCAGGGCGCGGTCGCCGGCGCCGGCATCGCCGCCCACCTGCACCAGCACCTCGTCCCGCGCTGGGGCGGCGACACCAACTTCATGCCCGTCGTGGGACACACCAAGGTGCTCCCGCAGCTCCTCGGCGACACCCGCGCGATGCTGGCCGACGCCTGGCCGGCCGCCTGACGCGAACACGGACGAGGGGGCGCTCCCGCCGGGGGCGCCCCCTCGTCCGTCTCCGGCGGAACACGTCGGGCGGGAACACCGACCCCGGCCACGGGCCGCCGCACGCCGCCCGGCCGTGCGCGGACGTCTGCCCGTCCGCCTCCGCACGGCCTCAGGCGTCGTACACGTCCGCCTTCTTGGGGGAGGCGTCCTGGACCGCGCCGCTCAGCGACATCGAGCGGCTGCTGAAACGCTCCGTGTCCACGCCGTTCTCCCGCAGCACCCGCAGCGCCGCGGTGTGCACGACCCGCAGCACCGGGGCGGCGGCGCGCAGCGCGTCGTCCGCCATGAAGCGGTGGTTCCACGGCTGGGAGGCCCAGGCGTGCCGCATCCCGAACGGCTCCGGCAGGCTGATCTTGCCGCCGAGGTGGTCCAGCAGCGGCGGATACCAGGTCAGCGGGGCGCGCAGCGCCAGACGGACCACTTCCTCCGGTTCGATCAGCGGCAGGTTGACCGTCCGGGTCTCCCAGAAGCGGAGCGTCTTGTTGACCTTCTTCGTCTTCGCCGCCGGCTTGGAGAAGAAGAGCGGGTGGACCGGACCCAGCGCGTGACCGGTGACCTCGATGCGCAGCGTGTCGTGCAGCACCGTCACCGTGATCATCATGGTCAGCACCAACTGCCCGTCCCAGAGCGTGAACTGCACGCCCAGGTAGTGCCGGGCCCCCGCGCCGAACTGCTGGTGGTTGCAGATCCGCTGTATCTCGTGCGGCTTGACCTGGAAGTTGGCCACGCCGTCACCGGCCGGCCGGGAGACGGAGTCCGCGTTCTCGCCCACCGGGGAGACGATCCAGTGCGTCACCGACGGCTTCGGGAATCCACCGGTCTTCAGTGACCCGCGCTCCAGCAGCGTCAACTGGTCGTGGATGGCCCGGACCACGTCCCAGCTGCGGAACTGGTGGAACTCCTTCGTGGGGTCGGCGGAGACCAGCTCCTCCGCCAGCTGCCAACTGCCCCAGCGCGTCCCCATGCCGAGGATGCCCTTGGGACCCGCGTAGAAGACCGAGTTGGACCGCTGTTCGGCGGCGAGCTTCTCCAGCGACTGGCGCAGCGCCTCGCGCGCGGTCTCGTTCGGGTTCTTCGGCACCGCGTCCGGGATCTTGGCGCTGACCCCGCCGCCCGACAGCAGCCCTTCCCAGCGGGCCCGCATGTCCCTCGCGGAGGTCTCCGCGATCCGCTTGGCGATGAGCCAGCCGATCACCGGAGCGACGATGGCGCCGCGCAGGTACAGCCCCAACAGGCCGCTGACCGGCAGCGCGACCAGCGCGACCACGGCCAGGGCGCCGATGATGACCAGCACGAGCGTGCCCAGCGCCTTGAACGCCGCGTCCGTCGACCTGGCGAGCACGTCCCGCAACCGGAAGGCGATGACCCACAGCAGCAGTCCGGGCAGGAAGAGCACCCCGCAGACCAGGGTGACCAGCGTGAGCCGGGTGTCCCGCTCCTTGCGCAGCCGGGAGGCCGACAGGCAGTGCTCGACGACCGTCTGCGGGTCCATCCCGAACGACTGGATCAGGGCGCCGCGCGCGCCGCCCAGGGTGCGCTCCGTCACCGCGCGCGAGAAGGCCTCACCCAGATTCGGCTTGAAATAACCGGCCTTGAAGAGCTTCGAGGCGCCCTCCGACACCGAGGACTTGTGCCACTCGTTGTTCGCCTTGAGGATGTCCTCCACCGGGCTGTCCCGGTACGCCGCCGAGGCCAGGGCGTTCGTCGCCACCGCCCCGGCGCTCGCGCCCTGGATCGGGATCTGCGCTCCGGGAGAAAAGTCGAATACGTCGCTGGCCACTGTTCGCCCCCACTCGCCGCACGGTCTGCTCCTGCGGGTGTGCCCAACTACCGTACGCGGCATACCTTCTGAGCTGCGCCCACAGCGTAGCGTCCGAACGCCCCCACCGCCCGTCACCGGAGCGGAGCCGACGGTGATTGCGTCAACGCGCCGGTCGAGCGCCCCCGTGACACCGCGAACGCGGCACGCGCGACGCGCAGGACCCGTGGGACGGGTGCCCGTCGGGTGAACAGCCGTGTGGTGACTACGATGGGCCAGCCGGTGGCCGAAGGGGCCGCGCGGCCCACCGACCCCTCAGGGAAGGCCATGCTGAACAAGTACGCGCGTGCGTTTTTCACGCGTGTCCTCACGCCGTTCGCCGCACTGCTGCTCCGCCTCGGGGTGAGTCCCGACGCGGTCACCCTGATCGGCACGGCCGGAGTGATGGCCGGTGCGCTCGTCTTCTTCCCCATGGGGGAGTTCTTCTGGGGCACCATCGTCATCACCGTCTTCGTCTTCTCGGACCTCGTCGACGGGAACATGGCACGGCAGGCCGGGATCTCCAGCCGTTGGGGCGCGTTCCTCGACTCGACGCTCGACCGGGTGGCGGACGGTGCCGTCTTCGGCGGCTTCGCCCTCTGGTACGCGGGCAGCGGGGACGACAACGTCCTGTGCGCCGTGGCCATCTTCTGCCTCGCCAGCGGCCAGGTCGTCTCCTACACCAAGGCGCGCGGCGAGTCGATCGGCCTTCCCGTCGCGGTGAACGGCCTCGTCGAGCGGGCCGAGCGCCTGGTGATCTCGCTGGTCGCCGCCGGTCTCGCCGGACTGCACGGCTTCGGTGTGCCCGGCATCGACGTCCTGCTGCCGATCGCGCTGTGGATCGTCGCCGCGGGCAGCCTGGTGACCCTCGTGCAGCGCGTGGTGACCGTGCGCCGTGAGTCCGCCGAGGCCGATGCCGCCGCGGCAGCCGCAGCCGGCCCGGTGGGTCGGGGGACCGAGGACGGCCGGTGAGCGCCCCCCGCACCGACCTCAGGGACAGGCTGACCGACGGGCTCTACGGGCTCGGCTGGGGCGCGGTGAAGAAGCTGCCCGAGCCGGCCGCCCGGGCCCTCTTCCGTACCCTCGCCGACCAGGTGTGGAAGCGGCGCGGCACGAGCGTGCTCCGGCTGGAGTCCAACCTGGCACGCGTCGTGCCCGACGCCTCCCCGGCGCGGCTCGCCGAACTCTCCCGGGCCGGCATGCGCTCCTACATGCGGTACTGGTTGGAGTCCTTCCGGCTGCCCACCTGGAGCCCGGAACAGATCAGGGAACGCATCGACGTCTCGGACGTCCACCACCTCACCGAGGCCCTGGACGCAGGACGCGGAGCCGTCGTGGCCCTGCCGCACCTGGGGAACTGGGACCTGGCCGGAGCCTGGGTCACCACCGACCTCAAGGTCCCCTTCACCACGGTCGCCGAACGCCTCAAGCCCGAAACCCTCTACGACCGCTTCGTCGCCTACCGCGAGAGCCTCGGCATGGAGGTGCTGCCCCACAGCGGCGGCGCCGCCTTCGGCACCCTGGCCCGCCGGCTGCGCGCCGGCGGCCTCGTCTGCCTGGTCGCCGACCGGGACCTGTCCGCCTCCGGCGTCGAGGTCGACTTCTTCGGCGCCCGCGCCCGGATGCCCGCCGGCCCCGCCCTCCTCGCCCAGCAGACCGGAGCGTCGCTGCTCCCCGTCACTCTCGGCTTCGACGACACACCCGTCATGCGGGCCAGGGTCCACCCGCCCGTCGTCGTACCCGGGAACGGGACCAGGGCCGAGCGGACCGCCGTCATGACCCAGGCGCTCGCCGACGCCTTCGCCGAGGGCATCGCCGCCCACCCGGCGGACTGGCACATGCTGCAACGGCTGTGGCTGGACGACCTCGACGGCCACCAGGGCCCCGGGACCCAGGAAACCCGAGCGGAGCCCGCGTGAAGATCGGCATCGTCTGCCCGTACTCCTGGGACGTCCCCGGGGGCGTCCAGTTCCACATCAGGGACCTCGCCGACCACCTGATCCGGCTCGGCCACGAGGTCTCGGTGCTCGCCCCGGCCGATGACGACACCCCGCTGCCGCCGTTCGTCGTCTCGGCCGGCCGGGCCGTGCCCGTCCCGTACAACGGCTCGGTGGCCCGCCTCAACTTCGGCTTCCTCTCGGCGGCCCGGGTGCGGCGCTGGCTGCACGACGGCACCTTCGACGTCATCCACATCCACGAGCCCGCCTCGCCCTCGCTGGGGCTGCTCGCCTGCTGGGCGGCGCAGGGGCCGATCGTCGCCACCTTCCACACCTCCAACCCGCGCTCCCGCGCCATGATCGCCGCCTACCCGATCCTCCAGCCCGCGCTGGAGAAGATCAGCGCCCGCATCGCGGTCAGCGAGTACGCGCGCCGGACCCTCGTCGAACACCTCGGCGGTGACGCCGTGGTCATCCCCAACGGCGTCGACGTCGGGTTCTTCGCCGACGCCGAGCCGAAGCCCGAGTGGCAGGGCGCCACCCTCGGCTTCATCGGCCGCATCGACGAACCGCGCAAGGGCCTGCCGGTCCTCATGAAGGCCCTGCCCGCGATCCTCGCCGCCCGGCCGGACACCCGGCTGCTGGTGGCCGGCCGGGGCGACGAGGAGGAGGCCGTCGCCACCCTCCCCGAGGAGCTGCGCTCCCGGGTCGAGTTCCTCGGCATGGTGAGCGACGAGGACAAGGCCCGCCTGCTGCGCAGCGTCGACGTCTACGTCGCCCCGAACACCGGCGGCGAGAGCTTCGGGATCATCCTCGTCGAGGCCCTGTCGGCGGGAGCCGCGGTCCTCGCCAGCGACCTGGACGCCTTCGCCCAGGTACTGGACCAGGGCACGGCCGGCGACCTCTTCGCCAACGAGGACGCGGGAGCGCTGGCCGCGGCGGCGATCCGCCTGCTCGACGACCCGGCGCGACGGGCTGGGCTCAGCGAGCGGGGCAGCGCGCACGTGCGGCGCTTCGACTGGTCGACCGTCGGCGCCGACATCCTCGCGGTGTACGAGACCGTGGCGGACGGTGCCGCCTCCGTGGCGGCCGACGAGCGCGCGACCGGCCTGCGGGCCCGGTTCGGCCTCGCCCGGGACCGGGACGCGTCCCAGCCGGTCCGGGACCGTGACGCGTCCCAGCCGTTCGGACCGGTCGGCGACTGACGGAGCGGTGACCGCGTCGAGCCCCGGCCGGAACCTCGCCGGGATCGGCCGGTCGGGGCGGGCGCCGGGCCCCGGTAGCCTTTGCGCCCGTGACCGCAACCTTGATCTGGACCGTCGTCGCGCTCGTCGCGATCGGCCTGTACCTCAGCTGGACCGCCGGACGCCTGGACCGGCTGCACGCGCGGATCGACGCCGCCCGGGCCGCCCTCGACGCCCAGTTGCTGCGCCGCGCCTCGGTCACCCAGGAGCTGGCCACCTCCGGCCTGCTGGACCCGGCCGCCTCCCTCGTCCTGTACGAGGCCGCGCACGCCTCCCGGCAGGCCGAGGCGGACCACCGCGAGGTCGCCGAGAGCGAGCTGTCCACCGCCCTGCGCGCGGTCTTCGGCGAGAGCGTCCAGATGGAGGCCGTACGCGAGGTCCCGGGCGGCGAGGAGGCGGCGGACGAACTGGCGGCCGCCGTACGCCGGGTGCCCATGGCCCGCCGGTTCCACAACGACGCGGTCCGTGCCGCGCGGGCCCTGCGCACCCACCGCACGGTGCGCTGGCTCCGGCTGGCCGGGCACGCCCCGTTCCCGCTCGCCTTCGAGATGGACGACACCCCTCCGGCCGCGCTCGCCGACCGTCCCGGGACCTGAGAGCACGCCCGGCGCTCCCGGGGCACCCGCACCCGGGAGGCGGCCCGGCGCGCGGCGGCCAGGGCGCAAAACGATCCACCGCCTCCCCATTGGCCCTTGCAGTGGACTGGTCCCGGGGCGTTTCCTCGGTCGTGCAGGAATCAGCCCTTTCACCGAGTGAGGTCCCGTGTCCACGCTTCCCAGCACCCCGCAGTCCGCAGAGTCCGCCGGTTCGCCCGCCACCGGCACCGCCCGTGTCAAGCGCGGCATGGCCGAGCAGCTCAAGGGCGGCGTGATCATGGACGTCGTCGACGCCGAGCAGGCGAAGATCGCCGAGGACGCGGGCGCGGTGGCCGTGATGGCCCTGGAGCGGGTGCCGGCCGACATCCGCAAGGACGGCGGCGTGGCCCGGATGTCCGACCCCAACATGATCGAGGAGATCATCGGGGCCGTCTCCATCCCCGTCATGGCCAAGTCCCGCATCGGGCACTTCGTCGAGGCCCAGGTCCTCCAGTCCCTCGGTGTCGACTACATCGACGAGTCCGAGGTCCTCACCCCGGCCGACGAGGTCAACCACAGCGACAAGTTCGCCTTCACCACCCCGTTCGTCTGCGGTGCCACCAACCTGGGCGAGGCCCTGCGCCGGATCGCCGAGGGCGCCGCGATGATCCGCTCCAAGGGCGAGGCCGGCACCGGCAACGTCGTCGAGGCCGTCCGCCACCTGCGCCAGATCAGACAGGAGATCGCCCGCCTGCGCGGTTACGACAACAACGAGCTGTACGCCGCCGCCAAGGACCTGCGCGCCCCCTACGAGCTGGTCAAGGAAGTCGCCGAGCTCGGCAAGCTCCCCGTCGTGCTCTTCTCCGCCGGTGGTGTCGCCACCCCCGCCGACGCCGCGCTCATGCGCCAGCTCGGAGCCGAGGGCGTTTTCGTCGGCTCCGGCATCTTCAAGTCGGGCGACCCGGCCAAGCGCGCCGCCGCCATCGTGAAGGCCACCACCTTCTACGACGACCCCCAGGTCATCGCCGACGCCTCGCGCAACCTGGGTGAGGCCATGGTCGGCATCAACTGCGACACGCTGCCCGAGGCCGAGCGCTACGCCAACCGCGGCTGGTAACCCCCGATGACCGACACTCCCGTGGTCGGGGTGCTCGCCCTCCAGGGCGACGTGCGCGAGCACCTGATCGCCCTGGCCTCGGCGGACGCCCTGGCCAGGCCGGTCCGGCGCCCCGAGGAACTGGCCGGGGTCGACGGTCTCGTCATCCCCGGCGGCGAATCCACCACCATGTCCAAACTCGCCGTGCTCTTCGGCATGATGGAGCCGCTGCGCGAACGGGTCCGGGCGGGCATGCCGGTCTACGGCACCTGCGCCGGCATGATCATGCTCGCCGACAAGATCCTGGACCCGCGCTCGGGCCAGGAGACCGTCGGCGGAATCGACATGATCGTGCGCCGCAACGCCTTCGGCCGCCAGAACGAGTCCTTCGAGGCCTCGGTCACCGTCCGCGGCATCGACGAGTCCACCGGCGGACCGGTGGAGGGCGTGTTCATCCGGGCACCCTGGGTGGAGTCGGTGGGCGCCTCGGCCGAGGTCCTCGCCGAGCACCGCGGCCACATCGTGGCCGTACGCCAGGGGAACGCGCTCGCGACCTCGTTCCACCCCGAGCTGACCGGCGACCACCGTGTCCACGCGCTCTTCGTCGAGATGGTGCGCGCGACGCTCTGACCGATCCCGGTAGGATCTCTCGGGTTCGGATCGATTTTGGTGACGCGAAGGAGAAGGCAGATGTCCGGCCACTCTAAATGGGCTACGACGAAGCACAAGAAGGCCGTGGTCGACGCCAAGCGCGGCAAGCTCTTCGCGAAGCTGATCAAGAACATCGAGGTCGCGGCCCGCTCCGGCGGCGTCGACCTCGACGGCAACCCGACGCTCGTCGACGCCGTCCAGAAGGCGAAGAAGAGCTCCGTCCCCAACAAGAACATCGACTCCGCGGTCAAGCGCGGTGGCGGTCTCGAAGCGGGCGGCGCCGACTACGAGACGATCATGTACGAGGGGTACGGTCCCAACGGTGTCGCGGTGCTCATCGAGTGCCTCACCGACAACCGCAACCGCGCCGCCTCGGACGTGCGTGTGGCGATGACCCGCAACGGCGGCTCGATGGCCGACCCGGGCTCCGTCTCGTACCTGTTCCACCGCAAGGGCGTCATCCACGTGCCCAAGGGCGACCTGACCGAGGACGACGTGCTCGGCGCCGTGCTCGACGCGGGCGCCGAAGAGGTCAACGACCTCGGCGACACCTTCGAGGTCGTCAGCGAGGCCACCGACATGGTCGCGGTCCGCACCGCGCTCCAGAACGAGGGCATCGACTACGACTCCGCCGACGCCAACTTCCTGCCCACCATGCAGGTGGAGCTCGACGAAGAGGGCGCGCGCAAGATCTTCAAGCTCATCGACGCGCTGGAGGACAGCGACGACGTGCAGAACGTCTTCGCCAACTTCGAGGTTCCGGACGAGGTCATGGAGAAGCTCGACGCCGCCTGATCCCGGCGGCTTTCGGCCGTGACGACGCGACGGGCCGACGGGGACACACCCCTGTCGGCCCGTCGTGTTGTCACAGCCGCCCGATAACCTGCCAGAACAGTTGACCGAGTGGTGAGGACAGGGGGCGCTCCATGCGCGTACTCGGCGTGGACCCGGGGCTGACCCGGTGCGGGGTCGGCGTCGTCGACGGCGTCGCCGGCCGCCCGCTGACCATGATCGGAGTCGGCGTGGTGCGCACCCCGCCCGACGCCGAACTCGGCGACCGCCTGGTCGCCGTCGAGCGGGGCATCGAGCAGTGGCTCGACGAACACCGCCCCCAATACGTCGCCGTGGAGCGCGTGTTCAGCCAGCACAACGTCCGTACGGTGATGGGCACCGCCCAGGCCAGCGCGGTCGCCATGCTCTGCGCCGCCCGCCGCGGCATCCCCGTCGCCCTGCACACCCCCAGCGAGGTCAAGGCCGCCGTCACCGGCTCCGGACGCGCCGACAAAGCCCAGGTCGGCGCCATGGTCACCCGGCTGCTCCGGCTCGACGCGCCCCCCAAGCCCGCCGACGCCGCCGACGCCCTCGCCCTCGCGATCTGCCACATCTGGCGGGCCCCGGCGCAGAACCGGCTCCAGCAGGCCGTCGCCGCCCAACGCACGCTGAAAGGCCGCACCGCATGATCGCCTTCCTCTCCGGCCCGGTGGCCGCCCTCTCCCCGGCCGCGGCCGTCATCGAGGTCGGCGGCATCGGCATGGCCGTCCAGTGCGCCCCGCGCACCCTCGCCGACCTCCGGATCGGACAGCAGGCCAGGCTCGCCACCTCGCTCGTCGTCCGCGAGGACTCCCTCACCCTCTACGGCTTCGCCGACGACGACGAGCGGCAGGTCTTCGAGACGCTCCAGACCGCCAGCGGGGTCGGACCCCGCCTCGCCCAGGCGATGCTCGCCACCCACAGCCCGGACGCACTGCGCCAGGCCGTCTCCACCGGCGACGAGAAGGCCCTCATGGCCGTCTCCGGCATCGGCAAGAAGGGCGCCCAGAAGCTCCTGCTGGAGCTCAAGGACCGGCTCGGCGCCCCGCTCGGGGCCCTCATCGGCCGGCAGACGCCCGGAGCCGCGGCCGTCGCCGACTGGCGCGAGCAGCTGCAGGCCGCCCTGATCGGTCTCGGCTACGCCCCGAGGGAGGCCGAGGAGGCGGTGTCCGCCGTCGCCCCGCAGGCCGAGGCGGCCCTCGCGGACGGCGTCCGGCCGCCCGTGCCGCAGCTGTTGCGCGCCGCCCTCCAGACCCTCAACCGCACCCGCTGACCGGCGCCGAACCCCGAGGCAGGACAGACCCGATGAACTGGGACGAGACCGGACCCGACACCGACGAGCGGGCGGCCGACGCGGCGGCGTACGACGACCGGCTGGTCACCGGCGTTGCGGACGGCGAGGACACCGCCGTCGAGGCCGCCCTGCGACCCAAGGACCTCGACGAGTTCGTGGGCCAGGAGAAGGTCCGCGAACAGCTCGACCTCGTCCTCAAGGCGGCCCGTGCCCGCGGTGCCACCGCCGACCACGTGCTCCTTTCGGGGGCACCCGGTCTCGGCAAGACCACTCTTTCGATGATCATCGCAGCGGAGATGAACGCGCCCATCCGGATCACCTCCGGACCCGCCATCCAGCACGCGGGCGACCTCGCCGCGATCCTCTCCTCCCTCCAGGAGGGCGAGGTCCTCTTCCTGGACGAGATCCATCGCATGTCCCGGCCCGCCGAGGAGATGCTCTACATGGCGATGGAGGACTTCCGCGTCGACGTCATCGTCGGAAAGGGACCGGGCGCCACCGCCATCCCCCTCGAACTTCCCCCGTTCACCCTGGTCGGCGCCACCACCCGGGCCGGCCTGCTGCCGCCCCCGCTGAGGGACCGTTTCGGCTTCACCGGTCACATGGAGTTCTACGCCCCCGCCGAGCTGGAACGCGTCCTGCACCGCTCCGCCGGACTCCTCGACGTGGCCATCGACACCGCGGGCGCCGCCGAGATCGCCGGCCGCTCCCGGGGCACCCCCCGCATCGCCAACCGCCTGCTGCGCCGCGTCCGCGACTACGCCCAGGTCAAGGCGGACGGCGTGATCGACCGGGAGATCGCCGCCGCGGCGCTCAAGGTGTACGAGGTCGACGCCCGCGGGCTCGACCGGCTCGACCGGGCCGTCCTCGGCGCGCTGCTGAAGCTCTTCGGCGGCGGTCCCGTCGGCCTCTCCACCCTCGCCGTCGCCGTGGGGGAGGAGCGGGAGACGGTCGAGGAGGTCGCCGAGCCCTTCCTCGTACGGGAGGGACTGCTGGCCAGGACGCCGCGCGGAAGGGTGGCCACACCGGCCGCCTGGGCCCATCTGGGCCTTGTTCCGCCGCAGCACGGCGCAAAGGGACAAGCGGGCCTGTTCGGGGCGTGATGCGTCACAGCTTTCACGTTTACGGAACCGGGGTGCGATGCTGGGCGTTGTTCCAGCGATGCGGACTCGCTTAGACTCCGCCGATGCCGCCCTAAAAGGTCGGTGTACCCACCCCCGTAGATACAGGCCGCATTCCAGCGCGGTCGTGCGAAGGAAAACCGTCCCGTGAGCTTCCAATTTCTTCTCCCCTTCATCGTGATCATCGGGGCCATGTTCCTGATGACCCGGTCCGCCAAGAAGAAGCAGCAGGCGGCCTCCCAGATGCGCAACGAGATGCTGCCGGGCACCGGTGTCCGCACGATCGGTGGCATGTACGCCACGGTCAAGGAGATCCAGGAGGACACCGTCCTCCTGGAGGTCGCTCCGGGCGTCCACGCGATCTACGCGAAGAACGCCATCGGCGCCGTCCTGGAGGACGCGGAGTACAACCGCATCGTCCACGGCGACACGGAGGAGCTCGACACCCCGGTCGTTCCGGACGACGCCTCGTCGCTCACCGGTGACCACGCGGTGGAGGTCGAGAAGATCGACCTCGGCAAGAAGCCCGTGGACGACGACGCCGAGGGCACCCCGGCGAAGGACGCTCCGGTCGCGGACGCCAAGGACGACGGCGACACCGGCGCGAAGTAGTCGCACGACACGGGGACACCGCCCGCCCACCCGGCGCGCGGTCTTCCCGGACCGTCCGGTCTTCTGCGGGGGCGGGTCCCCACATCACTTCGTGGCCGCTCGGGCGCGTACCCGGCGCGGGGCGGTTGGACAGGGAGAAACGACAAGGTGGCAGCACCGAAGAAGGGCCGAGGGCCGGCCGGCGGTCAGGGAAGGCCGGGGCGTTCCCTGGCTCTCATCCTGATCGCCATGGTCGCGCTCGCTGGCGGGATGTTCCTGTCCGGCCACACCACTCCGAGACTGGGCATCGACCTGGCGGGCGGAACCTCGATCACGCTCCAGGCCAAGAGCCAGCCCGGCAAGCCGGACGCGATCAACGAGACCAACATGAACACCGCGGTGAACATCATCGAGCGCCGTGTCAACGGTCTCGGTGTGTCCGAGGCCGAGGTCCAGACCCAGGGCTCGAACAACATCATCGTGAACATCCCGAAGGGGACCAACTCCGAGCAGGCCCGGGAGCAGGTCGGTACGACCGCCCAGCTCTACTTCCGGCCCGTTCTGACCGTCGAGGCCAGCGGCTCCGACGCGACCCCCCCGGCCACCGCCACCCCCTCGGGCAGCGCCTCCCCGAGTGCTTCGGCCTCCGCCTCCGCGAAGGCCACCGAAGGTGAGACGGCCACCGACGGTGACGACGCCGGCTCCTCCGCCACTCCCTCCCCGAGCACCACCACGCAGGGCCGCGCCGTCACCGGCGCGCTGACCGCGGACACCACCCCGAGCCCGTCGGCCACCGCGACCGGCGACGCCGCCGCGACCGCCGACCCGTCGGCGAGCGCCTCCGCCGACCCCGCCACCGCGAAGCTCCAGGCCGAGTTCGCCGCCCTCGACTGCTCCGACCCGAAGCAGCGCGCAGAGGCCGGCCAGGACGCCAAGGCCTCCGACACCATCGTCGCCTGCGGTTCCAACACGCCGGGCAGCTACGAGAAGTACGTCCTCGGCCCCGCCGCGGTCTCCGGCAGCGACGTGGACAACGCCCAGGGCACCATCGACCAGACCACCGGTGAGTGGATCGTGTCGATGGAGTTCACCTCCGGCGGTGCCAAGAAGTTCAACAAGATCACGTCGACGCTCTCGCAGCAGACCTCGCCGATGAACCAGTTCGCGATCGTCCTCGACGGCGAAGTGGTCTCCGCGCCCTCGGTCGCCACCGCGCTCAGCGCCAACGCCCAGATCTCGGGCAACTTCGACCAGCAGTCGGCCCAGGACCTCGGCAACATCCTGTCCTACGGCGCCCTGCCGCTCACCTTCACGGAGGCGAGCGTCACCACGGTGACCGCCGCCCTCGGTGGCGAGCAGCTCCGCGCGGGCCTGATCGCCGGCGCCATCGGCCTCGCGCTGGTCGTCATCTACCTCGTGGCGTACTACCGCGGCCTGGCGTTCATCGCGCTCCTCAGCCTCCTGGCCTCCGGCATCCTCACGTACACGATCATGGCCCTGCTCGGCCCGGCCATCGGCTTCGCGCTGAACCTGCCCGCCGTCTGCGGCGCCATCGTGGCCATCGGCATCACCGCCGACTCGTTCATCGTGTACTTCGAACGGGTGAGAGACGAGATCCGCGAGGGACGCACCCTCCGGCCGGCCATCGAGCGTGCCTGGCCCCGTGCCCGGCGCACCATCCTGGTCTCCGACTTCGTGTCGTTCCTCGCCGCCGCCGTGCTCTTCGTGGTCACCGTCGGCAAGGTCCAGGGCTTCGCGTTCACGCTCGGCCTCACCACCGTGCTCGACGTCGTCGTGGTGTTCCTCTTCACCAAGCCGGTCATGACGCTGATGGGCCGGACGAAGTTCTTCTCCAGCGGGCACCCGTGGTCCGGCCTGGACCCCAAGCGGCTCGGCGCGAAGCCGCCGCTGCGCCGCTCGCGCCGTACCACCCCCTCCACCGACCCGAAGGAGGCGTGAGATGTCGCGACTCGGCAACATCGGCGCCCGGCTCTACCGCGGCGAGGTCGGTTACGACTTCATCGGTAAGCGCAAGATCTGGTACGGCGTCTCGATCCTGATCACCATCACGGCCATCCTCGGCCTGGCGGTCGGTGGCCTCAACATGGGCATCGAGTTCAAGGGCGGCGCGGTCTTCACGACCGACACCAAGGCCAAGATCTCCACCTCCCAGGCCCAGGAAGCGGCCGTGGAGGCCTCCGGTCACGAGGCGATCGTGCAGGAGCTCGGCAACGGCGGTCTGCGCATCCAGATCACCGAGGTCGACACGGCCAAGGCCGACGGCATCAAGAAGCAGCTCTCCGAGGACCTCGGCATCCCCGCGGCGAAGATCAACGCCGACCTGGTCGGCCCGAGCTGGGGCGAGCAGATCGCCAACAAGGCGTGGACCGGCCTCGGGATCTTCATGGTCCTGGTGGTGGTCTACCTGGCCATCGCCTTCGAGTGGCGGATGGCCGTCGCCGCCCTGGTGGCGCTGATCCACGACATCACCATCACGGTCGGGGTCTACGCCCTGGTCGGCTTCGAGGTCACCCCGGGCACCGTGATCGGTCTGCTCACCATCCTCGGTTACTCCCTCTACGACACGGTCGTCGTCTTCGACAGCCTCAAGGAGGGCCAGAAGGGGATCACCAAGCAGACCCGGTACACCTACAGCGAGATCGCCAACAAGTCGATCAACAGCACGCTGGTGCGCTCCATCAACACCACCGTGGTCGCGCTCCTGCCCGTCGCCGGTCTGCTCTTCATCGGTGGCGGTGTGCTCGGCGCCGGCATGCTGAACGACATCTCCCTCTCGCTCTTCGTCGGTCTCGCGGCCGGTGCGTACTCCTCGATCTTCATCGCCACGCCGCTCGTCACCGACCTCAAGGAGCGCGAGCCGCAGATGAAGGCGCTCACCAAGCGCATCCTCGCCAAGCGTGCCGCCGCCGCGGCCAAGGGCGAGTCCGAGGAGGACGACGACGACCCGCAGGGCTCCGTCCCCGCGGGCGCCGGTGCGGGCTCCTCCCCGGTGATCGGACAGCGCCGCCAGCCCGGCGACAGCACCGGCCGCGGCCCGGGGAACCGCCGATGACCACCGCCGAATCCGTCCGGGAGCTGCTCCTCAGCCGCATCCGTGACGTACCCGATTACCCCAAGCCGGGCGTCCTCTTCAAGGACATCACCCCGCTGCTCGCGGACCCGGTGGCCTTCACGGCGCTGACCGAGGCCCTCGCGGAGCTGTGCGTGAAGCACGGCGCCACCCGGATCGTCGGCCTCGAAGCGCGCGGCTTCATCCTCGCCGCGCCCGTCGCGGTCCGCGCGGGGCTCGGCTTCATCCCCGTGCGCAAGGCCGGGAAGCTGCCCGGAGCCACGCTCCGCCAGGCCTACGACCTGGAGTACGGCACCGCCGAGATCGAGGTGCACGCCGAGGACATCACCGCCGAGGACCGGATCATGGTCATCGACGACGTCCTCGCCACCGGTGGCACCGCCGAGGCCTCGCTGGAGCTCATCCGGCGTGCGGGCGCCCGGGTCGCGGGCGTCGCGGTCCTCATGGAGCTCGGCTTCCTCGCCGGGCGCGGCCGCCTGGAGCCCGCGCTCCGCGGCGCCCCGCTGGAGGCCCTGATCACGGTCTGAGTGATTGGCACGACCACGCGCGGGCATCCGGGGAACAACCGGGTGCCCGCGCGCGTTGTGAGGGCCTCCAGGGTCCCCGGACGGGGCCGACCGTGCCGGTTCCCGGCACTGGATACCATGGCCTTCCGGGTAGTCCGGATACGCACGAGGAGTGCCCTTGCCAGACGAGGCCAACGCAGCCGGAGCGCCGCAGCCGGAGAAGCCCGCGGCGCAGTCCGCCGCGCCCGGTCCCGCCACATCCCCCGGCGAGACAACGCAGGGGCCCGAGAAGCGGCCCGCCGCGTCGGACAGCGCGGGGGCCGTGAAGCAGCCCGCTCCCGCCCTTCCGGCGCCGCCCGCCTCGAAGAACCCGACGCGGCCCGTGAAGCCGGCCACACCGGCCGGCCCGGCGGCCCGCACCGGTGGCGGCTCCTCCAACCGGGTGCGGGCGCGCCTCGCCCGACTGGGCGTGCAGCGCTCCAGCCCGTACAACCCGGTCCTCGAACCGCTGCTGCGCACCGTGCGCCAGAACGACCCCAAGATCGAGTCGGCCACGCTCCGGCAGATCGAGCGGGCGTACCAGGTCGCCGAGCGCTGGCACCGGGGGCAGAAGCGCAAGAGCGGCGACCCTTACATCACGCACCCGCTCGCGGTCACCACCATCCTCGCCGAGCTGGGTATGGATCCGGCCACCCTGATGGCGGGGCTGCTGCACGACACCGTCGAGGACACCGAGTACGGCCTGGACACCCTGCGCCGTGACTTCGGCGACCAGGTGGCGCTGCTCGTCGACGGCGTGACGAAGCTGGACAAGGTGAAGTTCGGCGAGGCCGCGCAGGCCGAGACCGTCCGCAAGATGGTCGTCGCGATGGCGAAGGACCCCCGGGTCCTCGTCATCAAGCTCGCCGACCGGCTGCACAACATGCGCACCATGCGCTACCTCAAGCGGGAGAAGCAGGAGAAGAAGGCCCGCGAGACGCTGGAGATCTACGCTCCGCTCGCCCACCGCCTGGGCATGAACACCATCAAGTGGGAGCTGGAGGACCTCGCCTTCGCGATCCTCTACCCGAAGATGTACGACGAGATCGTCCGCCTCGTCGCCGAGCGGGCGCCCAAGCGCGACGAGTACCTCGCCATAGTGACCGACGAGGTCCAGTCCGACCTGCGGGCCGCACGCATCAAGGCCACCGTCACCGGCCGGCCGAAGCACTACTACAGCGTCTACCAGAAGATGATCGTGCGGGGCCGCGACTTCGCCGAGATCTACGACCTGGTGGGCATCCGCGTCCTCGTGGACACCGTCCGCGACTGCTACGCGGCGCTCGGCACCGTGCACGCGCGATGGAACCCGGTCCCGGGCCGGTTCAAGGACTACATCGCGATGCCGAAGTACAACATGTACCAGTCGCTGCACACCACGGTCATCGGCCCCAGCGGCAAGCCCGTCGAACTCCAGATCCGCACGTTCGACATGCACCGCCGCGCCGAGTACGGCATCGCCGCGCACTGGAAGTACAAGCAGGAGGCCGTCGCCGGGGCGTCCAAGGTCCGCACCGACGTGCCCAAGAGCACCAGCGGCGGCCGGAACCAGGACACCGTCAACGACATGGCGTGGCTGCGCCAGCTCCTCGACTGGCAGAAGGAGACCGAGGACCCCGGCGAGTTCCTGGAATCGCTGCGCTTCGACCTCTCGCGCAACGAGGTCTTCGTCTTCACGCCCAAGGGCGACGTGATAGCGCTGCCGGCCGGCGCGACACCCGTCGACTTCGCCTTCGCCGTCCACACCGAGGTCGGCTACCGCACGATAGGAGCGCGCGTCAACGGGCGGCTCGTTCCGCTCGAATCGACGCTCGACAACGGCGACCTGGTGGAGATCTTCACCTCCAAGGCGGCCGGCGCCGGACCCTCCCGGGACTGGCTCGGCTTCGTCAAGTCGCCCCGGGCCAGGAACAAGATCCGGGCCTGGTTCTCCAAGGAGCGCCGCGACGAGGCGATCGAGCAGGGCAAGGACTCCATCGCCCGGGCGATGCGCAAGCAGAACCTGCCGATCCAGCGGATCCTGACCGGCGACTCCCTCGTCACCCTCGCGCACGAGATGCGCTACCCCGACATCTCGTCCCTCTACGCGGCGATCGGCGAGGGCCACGTCACCGCCGCCGGCGTCGTGCAGAAGCTGGTGCAGGCCCTCGGCGGCGAGGACGCCGCCAACGAGGACCTCGCCGAGAGCGCGCCGCCCTCCCGGGGCCGCAGCAAGCGCCGGGCGAACAACGACCCCGGCGTCGTGGTCAAGGGCGTCGACGACGTCTGGGTCAAGCTGGCCCGCTGCTGCACCCCCGTACCGGGCGACCCCATCATCGGATTCGTCACCCGGGGCAGCGGCGTCTCGGTGCACCGCGCGGACTGCGTGAACGTCGACTCGCTCTCGCAGCAGCCGGAGCGGATCCTCGAGGTCGAGTGGGCGGCGACCCAGTCCTCCGTCTTCCTGGTCGCCATCCAGGTCGAGGCGCTGGACCGCTCGCGGCTCCTCTCGGACGTCACCCGTGTCCTGTCCGACCAGCACGTCAACATCCTGTCGGCGGCCGTGCAGACCTCCCGCGACCGGGTGGCCACCTCGCGCTTCACCTTCGAGATGGGCGACCCGAAGCACCTGGGGCACGTCCTGAAGGCCGTACGCGGTGTGGAGGGCGTCTACGACGTCTACCGGGTCACCTCCGCCCGCCGGCCCTGAGACGCACCCGCGGACACGAGAAGGGGGCCCGTACGCGAGACGCGTACGGGCCCCCTCCTCCGTCCGGCAGAGGTCCGGCTCCGATCCGCCGGACCCCTCCCGAAAGGGCCGTCAGCCGCCGAACTCCTGCAGGCCCTTCAGCGCCTGGTCGAGCAGTGCCTGCCGGCCTTCGAGCTCACGGGCGAGCTTGTCGGCACGGGCGTTGTTGCCCGAAGCGCGGGCGGTGTCGATCTGTCCGCGCAGCTTGTCCACGGCCGCCTGGAGCTGCCCCGTCAGACCCGCGGCACGCGCCCGCGCCTCGGGGTTGGTCCGGCGCCACTCCGACTCCTCGGCCTCCTGGAGCGCCCGCTCCACGGCGTGCACCCGGCCCTCCACCTTCGGGCGGGCGTCGCGCGGCACGTGACCGATGGCCTCCCAGCGCTCGTTGATGGCCCGGAAGGCGGCACGGGCCGCCTTGAGGTCCGTCACGGGCACCAGCTTCTCGGCCTCGGCGGCGAGCTCCTCCTTGAGCTTGAGGTTCTCGCCCTGCTCCGCGTCCCGCTCGGCGAAGGTCTCGCCCCGGGCCGCGAAGAAGACGTCCTGCGCCCCGCGGAAACGGGCCCACAGCTCGTCCTCGGCCTCGCGCTGGGCGCGGCCCGCCGCCTTCCACTCCGTCATCAGATCGCGGTACCGGGCCGCGGTGCCGCCCCAGTCCGTCGAGCCGGAGAGCGACTCGGCCTCGACGGCCAGCTTCTCCTTGACCTTGCGGGCGTCCTCGCGCTGGGCGTCCAGCGAAGCGAAGTGGGCCTTGCGGCGCTTGGAGAAAGCGGACCGGGCGTGCGAGAAGCGGTGCCACAGCTCGTCGTCCGACTTGCGGTCCAGCCGCGGCAGGCCCTTCCACGTGTCGACGAGGGCCCGCAGCCGCTCCCCGGCGGAGCGCCACTGCTCGCTCTGGGCCAGTTCCTCGGCCTCGGTGACCAGCGCCTCCTTGGCGAGCTTCGCCTCGTCGGCCTGCTTCGCCTTCTGGACCCGGCGCTCCTCGCGCCGCGAGTCGACCGTCGCGACGAGCGCGTCAAGCCGTGTGCGCAGCGCCTGCAGGTCGCCCACGGCGTGGTGCTCGTCGACCTGCGTCCGCAGGTGGTCGACGGCTGCCGTGGCGTCCTTGGCCGACAGATCGGTGGTCTTCACCCGCTTCTCGAGGAGGCCGATCTCGACCACCAAGCCCTCGTACTTGCGCTCGAAATAGGCCAACGCCTCCTCGGGCGAACCGGCCTGCCACGATCCGACGACCTGCTCGCCCTCGGCAGTACGCACGTACACGGTGCCCGTCTCGTCGACGCGGCCCCACGGGTCGCTGCTCACAGCGCCTCCTCCACCTGATGCCTGCGAGGGGGTGGGCCCCCCGGGCATCGTCCACAGTTTCCTGGGGCGGGCAGCGCCCGCCCTGCACCCCGCCAATCTAGGCGACCGGCGGCCCGGCTGTCCGCACTCAGCACGGCCGGATTTCTCCGGTGCGGGCTTTCGGCCCGGGTGATCTCCGGCCACCCTCCCGGCATTTCGGCAACACACCGAGCCCCGGCGGCCAAGAGGACGGCCGCCGGGGCTCCCGGGAACCGAGCGGGTCACTTCTTCTCGACGGTCACCTTCGACACGTCCACGGCCTTCTTCGGCGCACCGTCGGTCGCGCCGCCGTCCACACCGGCCTTGCCGATCGCCTGGACGGCCTTCAGCGAGGCGGCGTCCATCGTGCCGAACGGGGTGTACGTCGGGGGCAGCTTGGAGTCCTTGTAGACGAGGAAGTACTGGCTGCCGCCGGTGTGCTCCTGGCCGGTGTTGGCCATGGCGACCGTGCCGGCCGGGAACGTCACCGTGCCGTCGGCGCCCGCCTTGCCGAGGGCGTCGAGGTTCTCGTCCGGGATGGTGTAGCCGGGACCGCCGGTGCCGTCACCCTTGGGGTCGCCGCACTGGAGGACGAAGATCCCCTCCGTCACCAGGCGGTGGCACTTCGTACCGTCGAAGAACCCCTTGTCCGCGAGGTACTTGAACGAGTTCGTCGTGTGCGGGGTCTTCGACGCGTCCATGGTGAACTTCAGCTCGCCCTGGCTCGTCCTGAGGTCCATCGCGTACGTCGCCGTCTTGTCGATGGTGACCTCCGGCTCCGGCTCCGCGCTCTCGCTCGCGGACGGCGACGGGGAGGCCGAGGCTTTCGCCGCCGGCTTCTTGTCGTCGTCGTCGTTCCCCACGGTCGCGAACGCGACCCCGCCTATGACGACGGCCGCGGCCACCGCTGAGGAGATGATCATCGTGAGCCGCCTGGTGCGCCGGCGCGCTTCCTCCCGCCGCTGCTGCTGCCGCTCGTACTTCTCCCGGGCGAGCTGCCGCCGCCGCTGATCGCTGCTGACCACCGGTTGGTCTCCTTGTAGTCGTGTGGGTCGGGCCTGGGCTGCCCGTACCGTATATGGGTTAGCTGTGGAATGAGGAGCGCCGGTAGGCTCTGATCCGCCGCATCGGCTGCCGCGGCCCCTTTTCGCCGTCTCGCCCGTACCGAACGAAGGACGATCGTGCTCATTGCCGGGTTCCCCGCCGGGGCCTGGGGGACCAACTGCTATCTGGTCGCCCCCGCCGCCGGTGAGGAGTGCGTGATCATCGACCCGGGCCACCAGGCCACCCAGGGCGTCGAGGACGCACTCAGGAAGCATCGGCTGAAGCCCGTCGCCGTCGTGCTCACCCACGGACACATCGACCACGTCGCCTCGGTGGTCCCGCTCTGCGGCGCGCACGACGTCCCCGCCTGGATCCACCCCCGGGACCGCTACATGATGAGCGACCCGGAGAAGGCCCTCGGCCGCTCCATCGGGATGCCGCTCATGGGCGAGCTGACCATCGGCGAGCCCGACGACGTGAAGGAACTCACCGACGGCGCGCGTCTGGAGCTGGCCGGGCTGGAGTTCGGCGTCGCGCACGCGCCCGGCCATACGAAGGGGTCGGTCACGTTCAGGATGCCCGGGGCCGCCGACGTACCGCCGGTCCTCTTCTCGGGCGACCTGCTCTTCGCCGGCTCCGTCGGACGCACCGACCTGCCCGGCGGCGACCACGCCGAACTCCTCGAATCGCTGGCCCGCGTGTGCCTGCCGCTCGACGACTCGACCGTGGTGCTGTCCGGCCACGGCCCCCAGACCACCATCGGCCGCGAGCGCGCCGCCAACCCGTTCCTGAACGGGCTCGACGCGCCGCGACGAGGAATGTGACGAGAGATTTCGCTGTGAGCACTTTCCAGGCCCCCAAGGGCACCTACGACCTCATCCCGCCGGACTCCGCGAAGTACCTGGCGGTCCGTGAGGCCATCGCCGCACCCCTGCGCTCCTCCGGCTACGGCTACGTCGAGACTCCGGGCTTCGAGGACGTGAACCTCTTCGCGCGCGGCGTCGGCGAGTCCACCGACATCGTCACCAAGGAGATGTACACCCTCACCACCAAGGGCGGCGACGAACTCGCGCTCCGCCCCGAGGGAACCGCCTCCGTGCTGCGCGCCGCGCTGGAGGCCAACCTCCACAAGGCCGGGAACCTGCCGGTCAAGCTCTGGTACTCCGGCTCGTACTACCGCTACGAGCGCCCGCAGAAGGGCCGCTACCGCCACTTCTCGCAGGTCGGGGCCGAGGCGATCGGCGCCGAGGATCCGGTGCTCGACGCCGAGCTGATCATCCTGGCGGACCAGGCGTACCGCTCGCTGGGCCTGACCGGTTTCCGCATCCTGCTGAACTCGCTCGGCGACAAGGAGTGCCGGCCGGTCTACCGCGAGGCGCTCCAGGGCTTCCTGCGCGATCTCGACCTGGACGAGGAGACCCGCCGCCGCATCGAGATCAACCCGCTGCGGGTGCTCGACGACAAGCGGCCCGAGGTGCGGAAGCAACTCGTCGGCGCCCCGAAGCTCGGCGACCACCTCTGCGACGCCTGCAAGGCGTACCACGAGGAGGTGCGCGGCCTGCTGACCGCCGCCGGAGTCGTGTTCGAGGACGACGAGAAGCTCGTCCGCGGCCTCGACTACTACACCCGCACCACCTTCGAGTTCGTCCACGACGGTCTGGGGTCGCAGTCCGCGGTGGGCGGCGGCGGCCGGTACGACGGCCTCTCCGAGATGATCGGCGGACCGGCGCTGCCGTCGGTCGGCTGGGCGCTCGGCGTGGACCGCACGGTCCTGGCGCTGGAGGCCGAAGGCATCGAGCTGGACATCCCCGCCGCCACCAGCGTCTACGCGGTGCCGCTCGGGGAGGAGGCCCGCCGGGTGCTCTTCGGCGTGGTGACCGCCCTGCGCAGGGACGGGATCGCGGCGGACTTCGCGTTCGGCGGCCGCGGTCTCAAGGGCGCCATGAAGAGCGCCAACCGCTCGGGGGCTCCGTGGGTGATCGTCGCCGGCGAGCGCGACCTCGCCGAGGGCGTCGTACAGCTCAAGGACATGGAGTCGGGCGAGCAGACCGCGGTGCCGCTGGACGGGATCGCCGACGCGGTACGCGCCCGCCTCGCCTGAGCGGCCTCAGTGGCACACCGCCGAGGGGCGGTCCGGTCGAACCGACCGGGCCGCCCCTCGGCGTATCGGCACATCCGGCGGCGGCACGTCCGGCCCCGGCGCATCCAGCCCCGGCGCTTCCGGCCTCCGGGAGTCAACGTCGCGTTCCGGAGGTCGTTCGCCCGGGTGATCCCCCCGCGCGCACGCGGAGATCTTCCGCCGCGCCGCATGAGGTCGCGCCGGACGCGTTCTGCCTCACCAGAGCCCCGGCGCCCCCGAGAGACCGGGGAAGGGGTCGCCCTCGGGTCGCACATCCTTATGCGCATCGAACTGAAGACCCGAACGGTGGTACGGCACAATGACGGTGCCCGGCTGGACTCTCAGTGATGGAACGGCGATATGACGACTGCAGCGGTAGATCACCACTCCTCGACGCAGGCCGGGGACGGCGGTAGACGCACCATCGGGAGCGGGCGCGGCCTCGCGCTGCTGCTGGTGATCACGGGAGCGGCCGGACTGCTGGCCGCCTGGGTCATCACCATCGACAAGTTCAAGCTCCTGGAAGACCCCGGCTTCACCCCGGGCTGCAGCCTCAACCCGGTGGTGGCCTGCGGCAACGTGATGAAGAGCGAGCAGGCGTCCGCCTTCGGGTTCCCCAACCCGATGATCGGGCTCGTCGCCTACTCCATCGTGATCGGCATCGGCATGGCGCTGCTCGCCGGAGCCCGGTTCCGCTCCTGGTACTGGCTCGGCCTCAACGCCGGGACCCTCTTCGGCGTCGGTTTCTGCACCTGGCTCCAGTACCAGTCGCTGTACAACATCAACTCGCTCTGCCTCTGGTGCTGCCTGGCCTGGGTCGCGACGATCTTCATGTTCTGCTACGTCACCATCCACAACGTCAAGCACCGCATCCTGCCCGCGCCGTCCTGGCTGCGCAGCGGACTCACCGAGTTCCACTGGGCGCCCCCGGTGCTCTGGATCGGCATCATCGGCATGCTCATCCTGACCCGCTGGTGGGACTTCTGGACCAGCTGACCGGCGCCGGGCGCGCGTCCCCGGGGGCCCGGACCGCACGCCCGCGGCCGGGCCGGCCGCTCTGTCGGTGCGGTCGCTTAGGCTTCCTGTCGTGGAGCCCGATCTTTTCACCGCCGCAGCCGAAGAACGCCAGGAGAAGGACCCGTCGAGCAGCCCCCTGGCTGTCCGGATGCGCCCACGGGTCCTCGACGAGGTCGTCGGCCAGCAGCATCTGCTGAAGCCGGGCTCCCCGCTGCGCAGGCTCGTCGGCGAGGCCGGCGGCGGTCCGGCCGGTCCGTCCTCGGTGATCCTCTGGGGGCCGCCGGGCACCGGCAAGACCACCCTCGCCTACGTGGTCAGCAAGGCCACCAACAAGCGCTTCGTCGAACTCTCGGCGATCACCGCGGGGGTCAAGGAGGTCCGGGCCGTCATCGACAGCGCCCGCCGGGCCTCCGGCGGCTTCGGCAAGGAGACCGTCCTCTTCCTCGACGAGATCCACCGCTTCTCCAAGGCCCAGCAGGACTCCCTGCTCCCCGCCGTGGAGAACCGCTGGGTCACCCTCATCGCGGCGACCACCGAGAACCCCCACTTCTCCATCATCTCGCCGCTCCATTCGCGCTCGCTGCTGCTGACCCTGGAGTCGCTCACCGAGGACGACGTGCGCGCCCTGCTGCACCGCGCCCTCACCGAGGAGCGCGGTCTCGGCGGTGCGGTGACGCTCCCCGAGGACGCGGAGGACCACCTGCTGCGCATCGCGGGCGGCGACGCCCGCCGCGCGCTCACCGCCTTGGAGGCCGCCGCCGGGGCCGCCCTCGCCAAGCAGGAGGCGGAGATCACCCTCTCGACGGTCGAGGAGACCGTCGACCGGGCCGCCGTGCGGTACGACCGCGACGGCGACCAGCACTACGACGTGGCGAGCGCGCTGATCAAGTCGATCCGCGGCTCGGACGTGGACGCGGCCCTGCACTACCTGGCGCGCATGATCGAGGCGGGGGAGGACCCCCGGTTCATCGCCCGCCGACTGATGATCTCGGCCAGCGAGGACATCGGGCTGGCCGATCCGACCGCGCTGCCGACGGCCGTGGCCGCCGCCCAGGCCGTCGCCCTGATCGGTTTCCCCGAAGCCGCCCTCACCCTCAGCCACGTCACCATCGCCCTGGCCCTCGCCCCCAAGTCGAACGCGGCCACCCTGGCGATCACGGCCGCCCGGGAGGACGTCCGCAAGGGCCTGGCCGGCCCGGTCCCGGCCTACCTGCGCGACGGCCACTACGCGGGCGCCGCCAAGCTGGGCCACGCCCAGGGCTACGTCTACCCGCACGACGTCCCCGGCGGCATCGCGGCCCAGGAGTACGCCCCCGAGGCGGTCCGGGGCCGCCGTTACTACACCCCCACCCGGTACGGCGCCGAGGCCCGCTACGCCGACGTCGCCGACCGGGTCCGCGAACGCCTCGGCCGCACGGACGGCGACGCCGCGGCGCAGGAGCGCTGACCGGCCCCGGCGAGACCCCGGTAAGAGCAGCTCCGCGGAGCAGGTACTCTGTAGAGGAGTTCGTGTGCGTACGGCCTGCTCGACGGCAGCCGGACGATATTCAAGCCCGCTGGGACGCGGCTGACCACGATCAGATCGGCCTTCCGTCGTAACGGCACCCTCGTGCGTGCCGTCGCTTCTTCGTGATGTCCGTGATGTGTGTGGTGTTCCCAGGGCGAGACGCGCGATCTCTCGAGTGAGGTAAACCCCTACAACGGAGGTCTGGAGAACGTGCCTAACCAGTCGCGTCCCAAGGTCAAGAAGTCGCGTGCCCTCGGCATCGCTCTGACGCCCAAGGCTGTCAAGTACTTCGAAGCGCGTCCGTACCCGCCGGGCGAGCACGGCCGTGGCCGCAAGCAGAACTCGGACTACAAGGTCCGTCTGCTGGAGAAGCAGCGCCTGCGTGCGCAGTACGACATCAGCGAGCGCCAGATGGCGCGTGCCTACGACCGCGCCAAGAAGGCCGAAGGCAAGACCGGCGAGGCGCTCGTCGTCGAGCTCGAGCGTCGCCTCGACGCCCTGGTCCTGCGTTCGGGCATCGCCCGCACCATCTACCAGGCCCGTCAGATGGTCGTCCACGGCCACATCGAGGTCAACGGTGGCAAGGTCGACAAGCCGTCGTTCCGCGTGCGCCCCGACGACGTCGTCCAGGTCCGCGAGCGCAGCCGCACCAAGGTCCCCTTCCAGGTGGCCCGCGAGGGTGGTTACGACACCGACGGTGAGACCCCGCGCTACCTCCAGGTGAACCTGAAGGCCCTGGCCTTCCGCCTGGACCGGGACCCGAACCGCAAGGAAATCCCGGTCATCTGCGACGAGCAGCTCGTCGTCGAGTACTACGCCCGCTGATCCAGGCGCAGCGCTCGCATCAGAGCTCGGGCCCGCCCCTTCCGTTCATCCGGGAGGCGGCGGGCCTTCGCGTTTCCCCGGCCGCTTGTACACCCGCCGCAGGCGGCCCCTCCGCGGACGGTGCGGCGCCGGCCGCCAGCGCCCGCCGTACCGCCGTGTCGTGGTCGAGCAGCGCCCCCGCGCGCAGGGCGGCACCGTACGCGTCGTCCCCCAGCTCCCCGCGGGCGAGCTCCGCGCACTCGGCGCGCGGAGCGCCGTAGTGGGCCGAGCCGAAGACGGGCACTCCCACGGAGGGCCATATCACCGACGCGGCCCCCTGCAGCACGGCGGCCTCCTCCGCGTCGCCCTCCACCGCGGTCAGCAGGGCCAGCAGCTCCAGGCAGAGGACGGTGCCCAGCAGGTCGTGGAACCGGTGGCCGGTGGTCAGCGCCTCCCGCACCATCCGGCGGCTCGGCCCGGTGCGCCCCCGCCGCAGTGCCACGAAGCCGAGGACGTAGAGCGCGTACGCGCGGGCCCAGCGCTCCCCGTGGTCGTCGCAGATCTCCTCGACCTCACGGCAGGTCGCGGCGGCGCCCGCCAGGTCTCCCCGGAACGCCAGAGTCATGGAGAGTTCGACCTGGGCCATCAGGACGTTGCTGTTCAGCTCGCCCACCTCGCGGTAGCGCGCCAGCGCCTCCCGCAGCAGTTCCCCCGCGCGCGCCAGGTCGTCGGTGACGAGGGCCAGACAGCCGGTGCGGTGCACCGCGTACGCGGCCGCGACCCCGTCCCCGGACCGTTCCGCCCCCTCCCGGCAGCTCTGGAGCGCGGAGATCGCACCGGCCGCGTCGCCCTGGAGCACCGCCACGTACCCGAGGACCCACTGTGCCTTGAGGCGCGACGGATCGTGCGTGGCCTCCTCGTCGAGCACCTGCTCCAGCCAGTACCGGCCTTCGGCCAGCCGCCCGCAGCCGGCCCAGAAGTACCAGAGGGTTCCTGCCAGGTACTGCGCGAGGTGGACCTCGTCCACCGACTCCATCGAGAACTCCATCGCCCTGCGGATATTGGGGAGTTCGGACTCGACGCGGGCCGCCACCTCCTCCTGCCGGGGGGAGAACCAGTCCAGCTCGCACATGGTCGCGAGCCCCAGGAACCAGTCCCTGTGCCGCCGCCGCAGCCGCTCCGCGTCCCCGGTCGCCGAGAGCCACTGGGCCCCGTACTCGCGGACCGTGTCCAGCAGCCGGTAACGGGTCGTGGCGGGGGAGTCCTCGCGCAGCACGACCGACTGGGCCAGCAGCCCGTCCAGCACGTCCAGCACGGTGTCGGCCGGCAGGTCCGGACCGCCGCAGACGTACTCCGCTGCCTCCAGGTCGAAGTGGCCGGCGAAGACCGAGAGCCGCGCCCACAGCAGCCGCTCCGCGGGCGCGCACAGTTCGTGGCTCCAGCCGATGGCCGTGCGCAGCGTCCGGTGGCGCGGCGGGGCGCTCCGGCTGCCGCCGGTCAGCAGCCGGAACCGGTCGTCCAGCCGCTGCAGGATCTGCTCCGGCGCGAGCGCGCGGGTCCGTCCGGCGGCGAGCTCCAGGGCGAGCGGGATCCGGTCGAGGCGCCGGCAGAGTTCCCGCGCCGTGTCCCGGGCCGCGCCGGTGAGCGCGGAGCCGGGCCGTACCGCCGCCGCCCGGGAGGCGAACAGCTCCAGCGCGTCCTCGTCGTTCATCGGCGCCAGCGGGAACAGCACCTCACCGTCCACCCGCAGCGGCAGCCGCCCCGACGCCAGCACCGTCAGACGCGGGGCCCGGCGGAGCAGCTCCAGGACCAGGTCCGCGCAGGCCCCGACGTGCTGTTCGTACCCGTCGACCACCAGCAGCAGCTCGCGGTCGGCGAGGTGGTCGACGAGGACGGCCCGGGGCGGGCGCCGGGTGTGGTCGGTGAGCCCGAGCGCATCGACCACGGCGTGCTCCAGGAGGTCGGGATCGCCGAGGCCGGAGAGCTCGGCGATCCCGACCCCGTGGCAGTACCGTTTCTCCGCGAGCGAGGCCGCGCGCACCGCGCACCGGCTCTTGCCGACACCGGCGACACCGACGACGGTGACCAGCCGGTTCTCCTCCAGCAGCCCGCCGACGGCGGCCAGGTCGTCGAGGCGTCCGACGAACGGGTTCAGCTCCGCCGGCAATCCGCGGGGGCGGGGGGCGGGCCCGGAGGCCCGATCGTCGGGTCCGGGAGCACGGTCCTGAAGACGTCGCATGAACACGCAGGGTACTCATCCGGAAGCGCGCCGTACAAAATTTCTTCGAAGACCCCTGGCCGGGGCACGGGTAATGCGGTACGGGGCGTCACGCCCGGCGCGATAGGCTCGTGGCGACGACGACCGGCCGAGTGACGGGCCCCCGCCCCGGCGCCCCGGCCGGCTCCGGACGGTGACAGGCCCTCAGGGGCGAGCGACAAGCAGAGAGCGGTGCACAGTGTCCGGTGGAGAGGTGGCCGGGATCCTGGTGGCCGTCTTCTGGGCGATTCTGGTCTCGTTCCTCGCCGTGGTGCTGGTGAGGCTCGCCCAGACGCTCAAGGCGACCACCAAGCTGGTGGCGGACGTGACCGAGCAGGCCGTGCCGCTCCTCGCGGACGCCTCCGCGACCGTGCGCTCCGCCCAGACCCAGCTGGACAAGGTCGACGCCATCGCGTCGGACGTCCAGGAGGTCACCTCCAACGCCTCCGCCCTCTCCACCACCGTCGCCTCGACCTTCGGCGGCCCCCTCGTGAAGGTGGCGGCCTTCGGCTACGGCGTCCGCCAGGCCCTCGGCCGCCGGACCGTGCCCGAGCCCGCCCGTGAGGCCCCGGCCCCCCGCCGTACCGTTGTCGTCGGACGAACCGTGCCGTCCGCCCGCAAGAAGCGCGGCGGGCGCAGCTCCCGCGGACAGAAGGACTGAACCAGCGATGTTCCGCCGTACCTTCTGGTTCACCACCGGCGCAGCCGCCGGCGTGTGGGCCACCACCAAGGTGAACCGCAAGATCAAGCAGCTCAGCCCCGAGAGCCTCGCGGCGCAGGCGGCCGACAAGGCGATCGAGGCGGGCCACCGGATCAAGGACTTCGCCCTCGACGTGCGTGAGGGCATGGTCCGGCGCGAGGCCGAACTCGGCGGAGCGCTGGGCCTCGACGCACCGGTCGGCCCGGAGCTCTCCGCGCAGCGCCCGCGCGCCGTCGGGGCGGCCGGACCCGCCGGCCGCGCGGACGAGGCGCCCCTGTACCGCACCCTCCCCCACAACCCGAACAACCGGAATGAGGACCACTGATGGAGTCGGCCGAAATTCGCCGCCGCTGGCTGAGCTTCTTCGAGGAGCGCGGCCACACCGTCGTCCCCTCGGCGTCGCTCATCGCGGACGACCCGACTCTGTTGCTGGTCAACGCGGGCATGGTGCCCTTCAAGCCGTACTTCCTCGGTGAGGCCAAGCCCCCGGCCCCCCGCGCCACCAGCGTGCAGAAGTGCGTCCGTACCCCGGACATCGAAGAGGTCGGCAAGACCACCCGCCACGGCACGTTCTTCCAGATGTGCGGGAACTTCTCCTTCGGCGACTACTTCAAGGAAGGCGCCATCAGGTACGCCTGGGAACTGCTCACCAGTTCCGTGGCGGACGGCGGCTACGGCCTGGAGCCGGAGAAGCTCTGGATCACCGTCTACCTCGACGACGACGAGGCCGAGACGATCTGGCGCGACGTGATCGGCGTCCCCTCCGAGCGCATCCAGCGCCTCGGCAAGAAGGACAACTTCTGGTCCATGGGAGTCCCCGGTCCCTGTGGACCCTGCTCCGAGATCAACTACGACCGCGGCCCCGAGTTCGGCGTGGAGGGCGGCCCGGCCGTCAACGACGAGCGCTACGTGGAGATCTGGAACCTGGTCTTCATGCAGTTCGAGCGCGGCGCCGGCGACGGCAAGGAGGACTTCCCGATCCTCGGGGACCTGCCGTCCAAGAACATCGACACCGGTCTCGGCCTCGAACGCCTCGCGATGATCCTGCAGGGCGTGCAGAACATGTACGAGACCGACACCCTGCGCGTCGTCATGGACAAGGCCACCGAGCTCACCGGTGTCCGTTACGGCGCCGCCCACTCCACCGACGTCTCCATGCGCGTGGTCGCCGACCACATGCGCACCTCCGTCATGCTCATCGGCGACGGCGTGACCCCGGGCAACGAGGGCCGCGGTTACGTGCTGCGCCGCATCATGCGCCGCGCGATCCGCAACATGCGCCTCATGGGTGCCACCGGCGCCGTGGTGCAGCAGCTCATCGATGTCGTGATCGACACGATGGGCCGGCAGTACCCGGAACTCCTGACCGAGCGCAAGCGCATCGAGACGGTCGCGCTCGCCGAGGAGACCGCCTTCCTGAAGGCCCTCAAGGGCGGCACCAACATCCTGGAGACCGCCGTCACCGAGACCAAGGCCGCCGGCGGCCGGGTCCTCGCCGGTGACAAGGCGTTCCTGCTCCACGACACCTGGGGCTTCCCGATCGACCTGACCCTGGAGATGGCCGCCGAGCAGGGCCTGGCCGTCGACGAGGACGGGTTCCGCCGCCTCATGCAGGAGCAGCGCGACAAGGCCAAGGCCGACGCCCGCGCCAAGAAGACCGGCCACGCCGACCTCTCCGCCTACCGCGAGGTCGCCGACACCGCCGGCGCCACCGAGTTCACCGGCTACACCACCACGACGGGGGAGTCGACCGTGGTCGGCCTCCTCGTCAACGGGGTCCCCTCGCCCGCCGCCTCCGAGGGCGACGAGGTGGAGGTCGTCCTGGACCGCACCCCCTTCTACGCCGAGGGCGGCGGCCAGCTCGCCGACACCGGGCGCATCCGCCTCGACAGCGGCGCCGTCGTGGAGGTCCGCGACGTCCAGAAGCCCGTCCCCGGTGTCAGCGTGCACAAGGGCGTCGTCCAGGTCGGCGAGGTGACCGTGGGCTCCTCCGCCTACGCCACGATCGACATCACGCGCCGCCGGGCCATCGCCCGCGCCCACTCCGCCACCCACCTCACCCACCAGGCGTTGCGTGACGCCCTGGGCCCCACGGCCGCCCAGGCCGGTTCGGAGAACTCCCCGGGCCGCTTCCGCTTCGACTTCGGCTCGCCCGCCGCCGTCCCCGGCACGGTCCTCACCGACGTCGAGCAGAAGATCAACGAGGTCCTCTCGCGGGAGCTCGACGTCCAGGCCGAGGTCATGTCCATCGACGAGGCCAAGAAGCAGGGCGCCATCGCCGAGTTCGGCGAGAAGTACGGCGAGCGGGTCCGGGTCGTCACCATCGGCGACTTCTCCAAGGAGCTGTGCGGCGGCACGCACGTGAACAACACCGCGCAGCTCGGTCTGGTGAAGCTGCTCGGCGAGTCCTCCATCGGCTCCGGCGTGCGTCGCATCGAGGCCCTGGTGGGCGTCGACGCGTACAACTTCCTCGCCAAGGAGCACACGGTCGTCGCCCAGCTCCAGGAGCTGGTCAAGGGCCGCTCCGAGGAGCTGCCGGAGAAGGTATCCGCCATGCTCGGCAAGCTGAAGGACGCCGAGAAGGAGATCGAGAAGTTCCGCGCGGAGAAGGTCCTGCAGGCCGCCGCCGGGCTGGTCGAGTCCGCCCAGGACGTACGCGGTGTGGCTCTGGTCACCGGCCAGGTGCCCGACGGCACCTCCGCCGACGACCTGCGCCGCCTGGTGCTCGACGTACGCGGCCGCATCCAGGGCGGCCGGCCCGCCGTGGTCGCCCTGTTCACCACCGCCAACGGCCGCCCGCTGACGGTCATCGCCACCAACGAGGCCGCCCGCGAGCGCGGCCTCAAGGCCGGCGACCTGGTGCGCACGGCCGCCAAGACCCTCGGTGGCGGTGGCGGCGGCAAGCCGGACGTCGCCCAGGGCGGCGGCCAGAACCCCGACGCCATCGGCGACGCCGTCGCCGCCGTCGAACGCCTGGTCACCGAGACCGCATGACCGAGGAGAGGGCCCCGATGCGTCGCGGACGCAGGCTCGCGATCGATGTCGGGGACGCCCGGATCGGGGTCGCCTCGTGCGACCCCGACGGCATCCTGGCCACGCCGGTGGAGACCGTGCCGGGACGTGACGTCCCGGCCGCCCACCGGCGGCTCGGGCAGATCGTCGAGGAGTACGAGCCGATCGAGGTCGTCATCGGCCTTCCCCGGTCCCTGGGCGGTGGTGAGGGTCCCGCCGCGGCGAAGATCCGCGTCTTCGCCCAGGCGTTCGCCCGAGCGGTCCACCCGCTGCCCGTGCGGCTGGTGGACGAGCGGATGAGCACGGTGACGGCCACCCAGGGGTTGCGCGCCTCGGGCGTCCGGTCCAAGAAGGGGCGGTCGGTGATCGACCAGGCCGCTGCCGTGGTGATCCTGCAGAACGCGCTGGAGTCCGAACGGGCGTCAGGGCATGCACCTGGCGAGGGCGTCGAAGTGGTGCTGTGATCGCGATACGGTAACGTTCCGCGCGATGCTGCGGTGTTCGAACAGCCCGCACGGCGAAGCGAAGAGACGGACAGCGCGTCTCGCGGCTCTAGGGGATCGATGACTGAGTATGGCCGGGGCGCAGGCCCCGAACCGTGGCATCCCGAGGATCCCCTCCAGGGGGACCAGGGCTGGGATTCCCAGGAAGGGCCGCAGGGCCAGAACACCTACGGTGGCCATCCGCAGGACCCGCACGCACCCGGGCAGCCGTATCCGCAGGACCCGTACGCCCCGCAGCACCAGCAGGGCTACGGCGACCCCCAGGACCCGTACGCCCAGCACCAGGCATACCCCCAGCAGGGTTACGGCAATCCCCAGGACCCCTACGGGCATCAGCAGCACCAGCAACACCAGCAGCAGCACCAGGGCGGCTACGAGCAGCAGCCCTACGAGCAGCAGCACCGGGGCGGCTACGAGCAGCAGCAGTCCTACGAGCAGCAGTCCTACGACCCGCAGCAGCCCTACGGACAGCAGCACCCGGGGCAGCAGACCCCCTACGGTCAGCAGGACCACCAGCAGCAGCCCGGCTACGACCAGGGCTGGGACACCGGCGGCCGACCGGTCATGCCCTACGGCGCCCAGCCGCACGACCCGTACGACTACCCGGCGGAGAGCTACGGCGCCCCCGGTGACCAGTACGCCACCGCGGAGGCCTTCCCGCCGCCGCAGCCCCCGGGCCGCCGCACCGCACCGGAGGCCGAGCCCCGGCCGGAGACGGACTGGGACCCGGACGAACCGGTGGAGGAGACGCACCCCTTCTTCACCGGCGCCGACACCCCCGAGGAGAGGCGCGGGCGCGGCACGAACGGCGCCGGCGAGCCGGGCCGGGACTCCGACCCTGACGACGGCGCCGACTCCGAGTACGACGACGACCCGGGCTCCGGCAGGCGCGGCGGACGCACCAAGGGCAAGAAGAAGAGCCGCAGCGGCTGCGCCTGCCTCGTCGTTTCCCTGGTCCTCGTCGGCGGACTCGGCGGGGTCTCCTACTTCGGGTACACCTACTGGAAGCAGCAGTTCGGCGCCCCCGAGGACTACGAGGGGATGGGGACCGGCCCGCAGATCGAGGTCGAGGTCCCCAAGAACGCGCTCGGCTACGACATCGCCAACAAGCTGAAGAAGCTGGGCGTGGTCAAGTCGGTCGACGCCTTTGTCTCCGCGCAGAACGCGAACCCCAAGGGCAACTCGATCCAGGCGGGCGTCTACCTCCTCAACAAGGAGATGTCGGCGGCCGACGCCGTCAAGATGATGCTCGACCCGAAGAGCCAGAACGCCCTGGTGATCCCCGAGGGCACCCGTAACGTCAAGATCTACGCCATGATCGACCAGCGGATCGGTCTGGACGAGGGCACCACCCAGAAGGTCGCCCGGGCCAAGGCCGCCGACCTCGGTCTGCCGGACTGGGCGACGAACCACCCCGATCTCAAGGACCCGCTGGAGGGCTTCCTCTTCCCCGCGGCCTATCCGGTGGCCAAGGGCTCCAAGCCCGAGGACGCGCTGAAGCGGATGGTCGACCGCGCGAACGAGGAGTACAGCAAGCTCGACCTCGCCGGTGCTGCGAAGAAGTACGACCTGGACGGTCCCTGGCAGGTCCTGACCGTCGCCAGCCTGGTCCAGGCGGAGGGCATCTCGCACGACGACTTCCGCAAGATGGCCGAGGTGGTCTACAACCGCCTCCAGCCGGACAACACGATCACCAACCGCAAGCTCGAATTCGACTCGGCCTTCAACTACCTGAAGAAGCAGAGCGAGATCAAGATCGGTTCGAACGAGATCCGCACCAACCCGGACCTCTACAACACCTACTACCACGCGGGTCTGCCGCCCGGTCCGATCGGTAACCCGGGGGACGAGGCGATCAGCGCCTCCCTCAACCCGACCTCCGACGGGTGGATGTTCTTCATCTCGCTCGACGGCAAGAAGACCGACTTCACCAAGACGGTGGAGGAGCACGAAGAGCTCAACCAGAAGTGGAAGGAGCTGAATGACCTCCAGTGAGGGACCCCGCCGCGCCGCGGTCCTCGGCTCGCCGATCGCCCACTCGCTCTCCCCGGTCCTGCACCGGGCCGCGTACGCGGAGCTCGGTCTCGACCACTGGTCGTACGAGCGCCACGACGTCGACGAGGCCGGACTGCCGTCCTTCGTGGAGAAGCTGGACGCCGGCTGGGCCGGACTGTCGCTGACCATGCCGCTCAAGCGCGCGGTCATCCCGCTGCTCGACGAGATCAGCGACACCGCGGCCTCGGTCCGGGCCGTGAACACGCTCGTCCTCACCGCGGACGGCCGGCGGGTCGGGGACAACACCGACATCCCCGGCATGGTCGCCGCCCTGCGGGAGCGGGGCGTCGAGAAGGTGGAGTCCGCCGCCGTCCTCGGTGCGGGCGCGACCGCCTCCTCCGCGCTCGCCGCCCTCGCCGTGCTCTGCACGGGACCGGTCACCACCTACGTGCGCAGCCGCGCCCGGGCCGACGAGATGCGCGGCTGGGGCGAACGCCTCGGCGTGGACGTCCGGATCGCCGACTGGGCCGAGGCCGCCGGGGCGTTCGCCGCCCCGCTCGTCGTCGCGACCACCCCGGCCGGTACCACGGACACCCTCGCCGCAGCCGTGCCGGACGCGCCCGGCACGCTCTTCGACGTGCTCTACGAGCCCTGGCCCACCGCCCTCGCCGCCGCCTGGGCGGACCGGGGCGGGGCCGTGGTCGGCGGTCTCGACCTGCTGGTGCACCAGGCGGTCCTCCAGGTGGAGCAGATGACCAGCCGCTCCCCGGCGCCGCTGGCCGCGATGCGGGCGGCGGGAGAAGCCGCGCTCGCGGCTCGCTGAGGCCCCGCCGCCGCAGGCGGGGCTCATCATCGGAGCAGGACCTCGCACGGCCCGGCGCGGGGAGCCGAGGGGAGGACAGCCCTCGGCGTCCGCAGGCTCCCCGGCTCCCCGCAAGCTCCCCGGCGTCCGCGGCTCCTCGTCGCGGCGAACAGCTCCCGGGCCGTCGGTCAGCCGGTCACCGGCTCTTCGCGTCCCCCTCGTCTCCCGCCGACATCTCCCGGAGCCGGTCCGGAGGCCCCGGTCGGTGCGGGGACCCCGCCGTGCCGAGCGGACCGCCGGGGGGCCGTCGGGCGTGCGCCTCCCACCGGACCGCGCCCCCCCGGGACCGGAAGAAACGTCCGTCTTCTGGACCGGGGGCCGGACCGGTCCCCGGATCGTGGGAGGATCGGGGGCGGCGGGCCAGGGCCGCGCACCCGGCCGCGCCGTCGCAGTTTGCGCGCGAGCATGAGGAGCACCGTTGAGCAGGTTGCGCTGGCTGACTGCCGGGGAGTCGCACGGCCCCGCACTCGTGGCGACGCTGGAGGGTCTTCCCGCCGGCGTCCCGGTCACCACGGAGATGGTGGCCGACGCCCTCGCCCGACGGCGGCTCGGCTACGGCCGCGGTGCCCGGATGAAGTTCGAGCGGGACGAGGTCACCTTCCTCGGCGGGGTGCGCCACGGCCTCACCATGGGCTCGCCGGTCGCCGTCATGGTCGGCAACACCGAGTGGCCCAAGTGGGAACAGGTCATGTCCGCCGACCCGGTTCCCGAGGACGAGCTGGCCGCACTGGCCCGCAATGCCCCGCTGACCCGCCCCCGGCCCGGCCACGCCGACCTGGCGGGGATGCAGAAGTACGGATTCGACGAGGCCCGGCCGATCCTGGAGCGCGCCAGCGCCCGGGAGACCGCCGCCCGCGTCGCACTGGGCGCCGTCGCCCGCTCCTACCTCAAGGAGACCGCGGGCATCGAGATCGTCAGCCACGTCGTCGAACTTGCCGCCGCCAAGGCGCCGTACGGTGTGCTGCCGACCCCGGCCGACGTGGCGACGCTCGACGCCGACCCGGTCCGCTGCCTCGACCAGGACGCGTCGAAGGCGATGGTCGCCGAGATCGACCAGGCCCACAAGGACGGCGACACCCTCGGGGGCGTCGTCGAGGTGCTCGCGTACGGCGTGCCGGTCGGACTCGGCTCGCACGTGCACTGGGACCGCCGGCTCGACGCCCGGCTCGCCTCCGCCCTCATGGGCATCCAGGCGATCAAGGGGGTGGAGGTCGGCGACGGCTTCGACCTCGCCCGGGTGCCCGGCTCCCAGGCCCACGACGAGATCCTGGTCACCGAGGACGGCATCAAGCGCGCCTCCGGGCGGGCCGGCGGCACCGAGGGCGGCCTCACCACCGGCGAACTGCTGCGGGTCCGTGCCGCGATGAAGCCGATCGCGACCGTGCCGCGCGCCCTGGCCACCGTCGACGTGGTGACCGGCGAGCCCGCCAAGGCCCACCACCAGCGCTCCGACGTCTGTGCCGTGCCGGCTGCCGGAATCGTCGCCGAGGCGATGGTCGCCCTGGTGCTCGCCGACGCGGTCGCGGAGAAGTTCGGCGGCGACAGCGTGGCCGAGACGCGCCGCAACGTGCGGGGGTACCTCGACAACCTCCAGATCCGATGAGTGCGCCGCTGGTCGTCCTCGTCGGCCCCATGGGGGTCGGCAAGTCCACGATCGGTGAGCTCCTCGCCGAGCAGCTCGGGGCCCCGTACCGCGACACCGACGCCGACGTGGTGGAGACGGCGGGCAAACCCATCTCGGAGATCTTCTTCGACGAGGGCGAGGAGCGCTTCCGCGAACTGGAGCGCCGCGCCGTCCGTGAGGCCGTCGCCGGGCACTCCGGTGTGCTGGCACTCGGCGGGGGAGCCGTACTCGACGCGGACACCCGTGCCCTGCTGGCGGGACACGCGGTCGTCTACCTCTCCATGGACCTGGAAGAGGCGGTCAAGCGCGTCGGACTGGGCGCCGCCCGGCCGCTGCTGGCGGTCAACCCCCGACGGCAGTGGCGCGAGATGATGGAGCTCCGCCGTCACCTGTACGAAGAGGTGGCGCGGGTGACCGTCGCCACCGACGACCGCACCCCCGACGACATCGCCCGGGCGATCATCGACGCGCTGGCCCTGCCGGAACGCGACACGACGCCCGGCCGGGAGAAGACAGCAATGACCGAGCAGGCACCCACCCGCATCCAGGTCGCCGGCACCGCGGGCAGCGACCCGTACGACGTGCTGGTCGGCCGGCAGCTCCTCGGCGAGCTGCCGAAGCTGATCGGCGACCGTGCCAAGCGTGTCGCCGTACTGCACCCCGAGTCGCTCGCCGAGACCGGTGAGGCGGTCCGCGAGGACCTCGCCGCCCAGGGGTACGAGGCGATCGCGATCCAGCTGCCGAACGCCGAGGAGGCCAAGACCATCGAGGTCGCGGCCTACTGCTGGAAGGCGCTCGGCCAGACCGGTTTCACCCGGAGCGACGTGATCGTCGGGGTCGGCGGGGGAGCCACGACCGACGTCGCCGGGTTCGTCGCGGCGAGCTGGCTGCGGGGGGTGCGCTGGATCGCCGTACCCACCACGGTGCTCGGCATGGTCGACGCGGCGGTCGGCGGCAAGACGGGCATCAACACCGCCGAGGGCAAGAACCTCGTCGGCGCCTTCCACCCGCCGGCCGGGGTGCTCTGCGACCTGGCCGCCCTCGACTCGCTCCCGGTGCACGACTACGTCTCCGGGATGGCCGAGATCATCAAGGCCGGTTTCATCGCGGACCCGGTGATCCTCGACCTCGTCGAGGCGGACCCGGAGGGCGCCCGTACGCCGACCGGACCGCACACCGCCGAACTGATCGAGCGCTCCATCCGGGTCAAGGCCGAGGTCGTCTCCAGCGACCTCAAGGAGGCCGGACTCCGCGAGATCCTCAACTACGGCCACACCCTCGGCCACGCGATCGAGAAGAACGAGCGGTACAAGTGGCGTCACGGCGCCGCTGTCTCGATCGGTCTGGTCTTCGCCGCCGAGCTGGGCCGGCTCGCGGGCCGGCTCGACGACGCCACCGCCGACCGCCACCGCACCGTCCTCGCCTCGGTCGGGCTGCCGCTCACCTACCGCGGTGACCAGTGGCCGCGCCTGCTGGAGAACATGAAGCTCGACAAGAAGTCCCGCGGCGACCTGCTGCGCTTCATCGTGCTCGACGCCCTCGGCAAGCCCACCGTCCTGGAGGGCCCGGACCCGGCCATCCTGCTGGCCGCCTACGGGGAGGTCTCCGCGTGACCCGCAGGGTGCTCGTGCTGAACGGCCCCAACCTCGGCCGGCTGGGCTCCCGCGAGCCCGACGTCTACGGGGCCACCTCCTACGCCGGACTCGTCGAGACCTGCCAGGCGCTGGGCAAGGAGCTCGGCTTCGACGTCGAGGTCCGCGAGACCAACGACGAGGGCCAGATGATCCGCTGGCTCCACGAGGCGGCGGACGGTTCGCTGCCGGTCGTCATCAACCCCGGTGCCTTCACCCACTACTCCTACGGAATGAGGGACGCGGCCTCGCAGCGGACCGCGCCCCTCATCGAGGTGCACATCTCCAACCCGTACGCACGCGAGGAGTTCCGGCACAACTCCGTGGTCGCACCGGTCGCGACCGGGACGGTCGCCGGATTCGGCATCGGCTCCTACCGGCTGGCCCTGCGCGCGCTGGCCGACGAGCTGACGGACTGACCCGGCGTCACCACCCGCCGGGTGCCCGCCTCCGGGCACCCGGCCGAGTCCGCGGGCCCTCCCCGTCGCCCGGCCACTCCTCCGGGTGGCCTTCCCCGCGGTCGGCCTCTGGCTCGGGCGGCCTTCCCCGCGGTCGGGCCTTCCCGTCGGGCGTTCGGCCGGGGAGCGGGCAAGTGGCGCCGTCCCGGGCCGTTCACCCGGTGACGGCCGTTCCCCCGGGGAAGGCCCGGGGCGGTACGGTAGCCGTCCGACCAGCGCCAGTTGACCGCACGAGACGGAGTGGCACCGGATGCAGCACGCAGTGGGGGCTCCGTTGCCGCCGCCCCACAGGCCCGGGCACGGCCCCGTCGACGGCCGGCACCCCGGCAGCAGCCCCGTGCCGCCGCCCCCGATACCCCCGGCGCCCACCGCGCCCCCCGCTCAGGGGTGGGCCGGCTCCGACTCCGACCAGCAGCCCCCGCCCCCTTCCCGCGAGGTCACCGGCCACTTCCGGCTGCCGCCCGGAGGCCTCGTGCCGGTGCCGGCGGGGCCCGTCGAGGCCGGCACGGGCGCCGCGACCCTCGCCGTCCTGCTCATCGGCCCGGCGGGCGCGGGCAAGACCACCGTCGCCAAGCTGTGGGCCGCCCGTCGCCGGGTGCCCACCGCCCACGTCTCGCTGGACGACGTACGCGAGTGGGTGCGCTCCGGCTTCGCCGACCCGCAGGCCGGCTGGAACGACCAGTCCGAGGCCCAGTACCGGCTGGCCCGCCGCACCTGCGGCTTCGCCGCCCGCAACTTCCTCGCCAACGGCATCTCCTGCATCCTCGACGACGCCGTCTTCCCCGACCGCCCGGTCATCGGCCTCGGCGGCTGGAAGCGCCACGTCGGCCCCGGTCTGCTCCCCGTGGTCCTGCTGCCCGGCCTGGAGATCGTCCTGGAGCGCAACGCCGCCCGCACCGGCAACCGCCGCCTCTCCGACGAGGAGGTCGCCCGCATCCACGGCCGGATGGCCGGGTGGTACGGCTCCGGGCTGCCGATCATCGACAACTCGGCGTACGACGTCGAGACCACCGCCCGCGTCCTCGACGACGTCCTGGCCCGCGCCCTGGCCAGCCCGCCCGCCTGGTAGGGCGTACCCCGCTCCCGGCGGTCCGGGCGTGCCGGGTCCCGGCGGACCGGGCTTCCCGGCCGCCCCCGGTCGGACAGTGCTGACGCGCGGCCCGGCGGATGCGCTCGTACGCTCGGGGCATGTCAGAGGTGTACGCCGTCCGCCGCGGGCTGGTCCGCGACCGGTGCGCCGCCGCAGGATCGGCCGCCGCCCTGGTCTCCCGCCCCGCCAACGTCCGCTATCTCGCCGGCGGGGCGCCCCCCGGCGCCGTCCTGCTGCTCGGCTCCGGAGAGGACGTCCTGCTGTGCCCCCGTGCCCCGGTCGCGGATCCGTCCCACGGGCAGCCGGACGAGGCGCTGCGCGTCTCGGTCCTGGGCGGCGGGCGCGGGGACGCGGCCGTGGCCGCCGCGGGCCTGGCCGCCGCGCACGGTGCGGAACGCCTCGCGGTGGAGGAGCACGACCTCACCGTGGCCCGTCACCGGGCCATGGCCACCGCTGCCCCCCGGCTGCGCCTCGCCGACCTCGGGACCACCGTGGAGCAACTGCGGGTGGTCAAGGACGAGGAGGAGATCGCCTGCCTGCGCATCGCGGCGGAGATCACCGACCAGGCGTTGGGCGAACTCCTTGAGTCGATCCTCGTCGGCCGCACCGAACGCCACCTCGCCCTGGAGCTGGAGCGCCGGCTGGTCGACCACGGTGCCGAAGGGCCGGCCTTCCCCACCTCCGTCGCCACCGGGCCCCACTCCGGCCAGGGGCGTCACCGGCCGACCGACCGCAGGGTCGAGGAAGGCGATTTCCTCAGTGTCTGCCTCGGCGCCAGCTACCGCGGGTACCGCTGCGAGATCGGCCGCACCTTCGTGATCGGCACGGCCCCGGCGGAGTGGCAGATCGAACTGTACGAACTCGTTTTCGCCGCTCAGCGCGGGGGTCGGGAGGCCCTGCTGCCCGACGCCACCTACCGTGAGGTGGACCACGCGGCCCGCCATCCGCTGGACTCGGCGGGGCACGGCGAAGGGCTCCAGCCGAGTACCGGGCACGGGGTGGGACTCGAAATCGTCGAGGACCCGCAGTTGGCACCGACAGCCATGGGTAAACTGGACGCTTGCGTGCCGGTCACCGTCGGACCGGGGGTCCACCTCCCGGGCCGGGGCGGTGTCCGGATCGATGACACGCTCGTCGTGCGCCCCGAGGCGGACGGCGGACCCGAGCTACTCACCATTACGACCAAGGAGCTGCTCGCGCTCTAGCGCGTGTTCTCCTGGCCGTCCACCAGCTTTCAGTCCAGGAGACTCCGCAACCGTGGCTTCCACGAACGACCTCAAGAACGGCCTGGTGCTCAAGCTCGACGGAGGCCAGCTCTGGTCCGTCGTCGAGTTCCAGCACGTCAAGCCCGGCAAGGGCCCCGCCTTCGTGCGCACCAAGCTCAAGAACGTGCTCTCCGGCAAGGTCGTCGACAAGACGTTCAACGCCGGCGTGAAGGTCGAAACGGCCACCATCGACCGCCGGGACATGCAGTTCTCGTACATGGACGGCGAGTACTTCGTGTTCATGGACATGAGCACGTACGACCAGCTGATGGTCGACCGCAAGTCCGTCGGCGACACCGCGAACTTCCTCATCGAGGGCTTCACCGCCTCGGTGGCCCAGCACGAGGGCGAGGTGCTCTACGTGGAGCTGCCCGCCGCCGTCGAGCTGACCATCCAGCACACCGACCCGGGCGTCCAGGGCGACCGTTCCACCGGTGGCACCAAGCCCGCCACCCTGGAGACCGGTTACGAGATCGGTGTGCCGCTCTTCATCAGCACCGGTGAGAAGATCAAGGTCGACACCCGTACGGGCGACTACCTCGGCCGGGTGAACAGCTAACCGTGGCTGCCCGGAACAAGGCCCGCAAGCGCGCCTTCCAGATCCTCTTCGAGGCCGACCAGCGCGGCGAATCCGTGCAGACGGTCCTCGCGGACTGGGTCCGGCACTCGCGGACCGACGACCGTCAGCCCCCCGTCGGCGAGTTCACGATGGAGCTCGTCGAGGGGTACGCGCGCTACGCGGACCGCATCGACGACCTCATCGTCACGTACGCCGTGGACTGGGAGATCGACCGCATGCCGGTCGTCGACCGCAGCATCCTCCGGCTCGGCGCGTACGAGCTGATCTGGATGGACGCGACGCCGGACGCCGTCGTCATCGACGAGGCGGTCCAGCTCGCCAAGGAGTTCTCCACGGACGACTCCCCGTCCTTCGTCAACGGCATGCTGGCCCGTTTCAAGGACCTCAAGCCGAACCTGCGCCGCGAGCAGTAGCTCCGGAACGCGCGGTGTTCAGCCGACGAAGGCCCGCGGTCGTGAGACCGCGGGCCTTCGGCATGTCCGGCCCGGCCCTTCCGGGGAGTTCCGTGGAGCCCGCGGCGCACGCCGCGGACGGCGGGGCCGGAAACGACGCCGGGCCGGCGGGGCGGACCGTCTCCGGTCCGCCCCGCCGGCCCGGCGACGCGTGTTCCGCAGCGGGGACCGGGGTCCCCGCGGGCTCAGCCCTCTTCGTGGGCGACGGCCCGGCGCGCGTCCGCGTCCAGCACACCCCAGTTGATGAGCTGGTCCGTCAGCACGGACGGCGACTGGTCGTAGATCACCGCGAGGGTGCGCAGGTCGTCCTGGCGGATGGAGAGGACCTTGCCGTTGTAGTCGCCGCGCTGGCTCTGGATCGTCGCGGCGTAACGCTGCAGCGGTCCGGCCTTCTCCGGCGGCACGTGGGCGAGGCGCTCCAGGTCCAGGACGAGCTTCGGCGGCGGCTCGGCCGCGCCGCCGGGGGTCGTGCCGGGCAGCAACTCCTGGACGGGAACGCCGTAGAAGTCCGCCAGCTCCGCGAGACGCTGGACGGTCACCGCACGGTCGCCGCGCTCGTACGAGCCGACGACGACGGCCTTCCAACGGCCCTGCGACTTCTCCTCCACACCGTGGAGGGAGAGGCCCTGCTGGGTGCGGATGGCGCGGAGCTTGGCCCCGAGCTGTTTTGCGTATTCGCTGGACATAAGGCTCCCCGGACGCTCGAACAAGATGCGGCGCCGCCGCGTGGCTGGTGACTCACTGTGAGGTTACGCAGCGTTACGTGGATGCGTCAAGCCGGAAGGTCCACAGCGGCTCCTGACGGGGGCGGGGACGGGACTCCCGAGCGGCCCTGGTACCGTTGACGACGTAGTTTTCAGAATTTCCGACGTCCTTTAAGGTCCGTCCCGTGAGGCGGAGAAGGAGGTCCGTTTCCAATGGACGCACAGCACGACGGCACCGGCAACGCGGCACGGCCCGTTCTGGAAGCCCCCGACATCGCCCGCGCACTGACCAGGATCGCCCACGAGATCGTCGAACGCGCCAAGGGCGCCGACGACGTGGTGCTCCTCGGCATTCCCACCCGGGGCGTCTTCCTGGCCCGCAGACTGGCCGCGAAGCTCGAAGAGATCACCGGCCGCGCGATCCCGGTGGGATCACTCGACATCACGATGTACCGCGACGACCTGCGGATGCGTCCCGCGCGCGCCCTGGGCCGCACCGACATCCCCGGCGACGGCATCGACGAACGCCTCGTCGTCCTCGTCGACGACGTGCTCTTCTCCGGCCGCACCATCCGCGCCGCCCTCGACGCCCTCGGCGACATCGGCCGGCCGCGCGCCGTGCAGCTCGCCGTCCTGGTGGACCGGGGCCACCGCGAACTCCCGATCCGCGCCGACTACGTCGGCAAGAACCTCCCGACGTCGCACCGGGAGACGGTCACGGTCCAGCTGTCCGAGGAGGACGGCCGCGACGCCGTGCTGCTCGGCGACCGGCGGACCACCGCGGTGGGCGGGCAGTAGTGCCGCGACAGGCCACGGCACCGACACCCTTCCCGCACTAGCGCTCCCGTACGGCCCGCCACCCGGCTCGTACGGCCGCTGCCGCACGCCCGCACGCCACCTCCACCACCCCGGAGAACACCCAGATGAAGCGCCACCTCATCTCGGCCGCCGACCTCACCCGCGACGACGCCGTCCTCATCCTCGACACCGCCGAGGAGATGGCCCGGGTCGCCGACCGGCCGATCAAGAAGCTCCCGACCCTGCGCGGCCGGACCGTCGTCAACCTCTTCTTCGAGGACTCGACGCGCACCCGCATCTCCTTCGAGGCCGCCGCCAAGCGCCTCTCCGCCGACGTCATCAACTTCTCCGCGAAGGGCTCGTCCGTCTCCAAGGGCGAGTCCCTCAAGGACACCGCCCTGACCCTGGAGGCGATGGGCGCCGACGCCGTCGTCATCCGGCACCACTCCTCGGGCGCCCCGTACCGCCTCGCCACCTCCGGCTGGATCGACGGCGCGGTGGTCAACGCCGGCGACGGCACCCACGAGCACCCCACCCAGGCCCTGCTGGACGCCTTCACCATGCGCCGCAGGCTGGTCGGGGCCGACCAGGGCCTCGGCCGCGACCTCGACGGCCGCCGGATCACCATCGTCGGCGACGTCCTGCACAGCCGGGTGGCCCGCTCCAACGTCCACCTGCTGACCACGCTCGGCGCCCACGTCACCCTGGTGGCCCCGCCCACCCTGCTGCCGATCGGCGTGGAGCAGTGGCCCTGCGACGTCAGTTACGGCCTGGACGAGGTGCTCCCGCAGTCCGACGCGGTGATGATGCTGCGCGTGCAGCGCGAGCGCATGAACGCGGCGTACTTCCCCACCGAGCGCGAGTACTCCCGGCGCTACGGCCTGAACGGCGACCGCATGGCGAAGATGCCCGGGCACAGCATCGTCATGCACCCCGGCCCGATGAACCGCGGCATGGAGATCACCGCCGAAGTGGCCGACTCCGACCGCTGCACCGCCGTCGAGCAGGTCGCCAACGGCGTCTCCGTCCGCATGGCCGTGCTCTACCTGCTGCTCGGCGGCTCCGAACCCGCCACCTCCGCCCGTCCCGAGGGGAACAAGTAATCATGAGCAAGATCCTTATCCGCGGCGCGAAGATCCTCGGGGGCGACGTCGCGGACGTCCTGATCGACGGCGGGACCGTCGCCGGGATCGGCACCGGCATCGAGGCGGCGGACGCCACCGTCGTCGAGGCGGCGGGCCAGATCCTGCTGCCCGGCCTGGTCGACCTCCACACCCACCTGCGCGAGCCCGGCCGCGAGGACTCCGAGACCGTCCTGACCGGCACCAGGGCGGCGGCGGTCGGCGGCTTCACCGCCGTGCACGCCATGGCCAACACCTTCCCCGTCGCCGACACCGCCGGAGTCGTCGAGCAGGTCTGGCGGCTCGGCAAGGAGTCCGGTTACTGCGACGTCCAGCCGATCGGCGCCGTCACCGTCGGCCTGGAGGGCAAGCAGCTCGCCGAGCTCGGCGCCATGCACGACTCGGCCGCCGGGGTGAAGGTCTTCTCCGACGACGGCAAGTGCGTCGACGACGCCGTGATCATGCGCCGCGCCCTGGAGTACGTGAAGGCGTTCGACGGGGTCGTCGCCCAGCACGCCCAGGAGCCCCGCCTCACCGAGGGCGCCCAGATGAACGAGGGCACCGTCTCCTCCGAGCTCGGCCTCGTCGGCTGGCCCGCCGTCGCCGAGGAGTCGATCATCGCGCGCGACGTGCTGCTCGCGGCCCACGTCGACTCCCGGGTGCACATCTGCCACCTCTCGACCGCCGGCTCCGTCGAGATCGTCCGCTGGGCCAAGTCCAAGGGGTGGAACGTCACCGCCGAGGTCACCCCGCACCACCTGCTCCTCACCGACGAGCTGGTGCGCTCGTACGACCCGGTCTACAAGGTGAACCCGCCGCTGCGCACCGAGGCCGACGTCATGGCCCTGCGCGAGGCGCTCGCCGACGGCACGATCGACTGCGTCGCCACCGACCACGCCCCGCACCCGCACGAGGACAAGGACTGCGAGTGGGCCGCCGCCGCCATGGGCATGGTGGGCCTGGAGACCGCGCTCTCCGTCGTCCAGCAGACGATGGTCGAGACCGGTCTGCTCGACTGGGCGGGCGTCGCCGACCGGATGTCCTTCCGCCCCGCGGCCATCGGCCGCCTCGACGGTCACGGCCGGCCCGTCTCGGTCGGTGAGCCCGCCAACCTCGTCCTGGTCGATCCGGCATACCGTGGAGCCGTGGACCCCGCGGGCTTCGCGTCCCGCAGCCGCAACACCCCCTACGAGGGCCGTGAGCTGCCGGGCCGCGTCACCCACACCTTCCTGCGGGGCCGCGCCACGGTCGTCGACGGGAAGCTCACGTGACACATCCGATCCCCCTGTACCTGCTGGCCGCCGATCAGAAGTCGGCCGAGGTCACCGACTGGTCCGCCCGGATCAGCTGGGTCGTCGGCATACTGGTCTTCGTGGCCTTCGTCTACTGGCTGATGCGCCAGGGATGGAAGTGGCGCGGCAGCCTCCAGTCCGACCTGCCGGAACTCGCCACCACCCCCGAGGGCTTCATGGACCGCCCCCCGCTGCTGGAGCTCACCGGCCGCTACCACGGCTCGACCACCGCCGGGCAGTGGCTCGACCGGATCGTCGCCCACGGCCTCGGCACCCGCAGCCGGGTCGTGCTCACGCTCACGGAGCAGGGCCTGGACGTCGTACGCCCCGGAGCCGCCGGGTTCTTCGTGCCCGCCGAGGCGCTGCGCGGGGCCCGGCACGAGCGCGCGCTCGCGGGCAAGGTCCTCCCCGAGGGCGGCCTGCTGGTCGTCACCTGGGCCCACGGCGACAAGCTGATCGACTCCGGGTTCCGCTCCGACCGGGCGGCCGACCACCAGACCTGGATCGACACCCTCACCTCTCTCACCAGCACTACGGAAGGCACCGCACGATGACGATCTCCAATCCGGGGCACGCCTCGCAGAGGAAAAGGGTGTCTCCCGCCGTACTCGTCCTGGAGGACGGCCGCATCTTCCGCGGCCGTGCCTACGGGGCCGTGGGGGAGACGTTCGGCGAGGCCGTTTTCTCCACCGGCATGACCGGCTACCAGGAGACGCTGACCGACCCCTCATACGACCGCCAGATCGTCGTCGCCACCGCGCCGCAGATCGGCAACACCGGCTGGAACGACGAGGACGACGAGTCCGGCCGCATCTGGGTCTCCGGCTACGTGGTCCGCGACCCCGCCCGCATCCCGTCCAACTGGCGCTCGCGCCGTCCCCTGGACGAGGAGCTCGCACGGCAGGGTGTCGTCGGCATCTGCGGCATCGACACCCGCGCCCTCACCCGCCACCTGCGCGAGCGCGGCGCGATGCGCTCCGGCGTCTTCTCCGGCGAGGCACTCGCCCCCGACGCCGAACTGCTCGCCCGGGTCCGGGCGCAGCCGCAGATGACGGGCGCCAGCCTGTACGAGGAGGTCGCCACCAAGGAGGCCTACACCGTTCCGGCGGTCGGCGAGAAGAAGTTCACCGTCGCCGCCATCGACCTCGGCATCAAGGGCATGACCCCGCGCCGGATGGCCGAGCGCGGCATCGAGGTGCACGTGCTCCCCGCCACCGCGACCGCCGAAGAGGTCTACGCCGTCGCCCCCGACGGGGTGTTCTTCTCCAACGGCCCCGGCGACCCCGCCACCGCCGAGGGCCCGGTGGCGCTGATGCGCGCCGTGCTCGAGCGCAGGACGCCGCTCTTCGGCATCTGCTTCGGCAACCAGATCCTCGGCCGTGCCCTCGGCTTCGGCACGTACAAGCTGAAGTACGGCCACCGGGGCATCAACCAGCCCGTCCAGGACCGTACGACCGGCAAGGTCGAGGTCACCGCGCACAACCACGGCTTCGCCGTCGACGCGCCCCTGGACAGGGTCTCGGAGACCGAGTTCGGCCGTGCCGAGGTCTCCCACGTCTGCCTGAACGACCAGGTCGTCGAAGGACTGCACCTCCTCGACCAGCCTGCCTTCAGCGTCCAGTACCACCCCGAAGCGGCAGCCGGCCCGCACGACGCCGCCTACCTCTTCGACCGTTTCGTCACCCTGATGGAGGGCCAGCGTGCCTAAGCGCTCCGATATCCAGTCCGTCCTGGTCATCGGCTCCGGCCCGATCGTCATCGGCCAGGCCGCCGAGTTCGACTACTCCGGTACCCAGGCGTGCCGCGTGCTCAAGGCCGAGGGCCTGCGCGTCATCCTGGTCAACTCCAACCCGGCCACGATCATGACCGACCCGGAGATCGCCGACGCCACCTACGTCGAGCCGATCACCCCCGAGTTCGTCGAGAAGATCATCGCCAAGGAGCGCCCCGACGCCCTCCTCCCGACGCTGGGCGGCCAGACCGCGCTCAACACCGCCATCTCCATGCACGACAACGGCGTGCTGGAGAAGTACGGCGTCGAGCTGATCGGCGCCAACGTCGAGGCGATCAACAAGGGCGAGGACCGCGACCTCTTCAAGGGCGTCGTGGAGGCCGTCCGCGAGAAGATCGGCCACGGCGAGTCCGCGCGCTCGGTCATCTGCCACACGATGGACGACGTCATCCAGGGCGTCGAGACCCTCGGCGGCTACCCGGTCGTCGTCCGCCCCTCCTTCACCATGGGCGGCGCCGGCTCCGGCTTCGCCCACGACGAGGAGGAGCTGCGCCGCATCGCCGGACAGGGCCTCACCCTCTCCCCGACCACCGAGGTGCTCCTGGAGGAGTCCATCCTCGGCTGGAAGGAGTACGAGCTGGAGCTCATGCGCGACAAGAACGACAACGTCGTGGTCGTCTGCTCCATCGAGAACTTCGACCCGATGGGCGTCCACACCGGCGACTCCATCACCGTCGCCCCGTCGATGACGCTCACCGACCGCGAGTACCAGCGCCTGCGCGACCTCGGCATCGCGATCATCCGCGAGGTCGGCGTCGACACCGGCGGCTGCAACATCCAGTTCGCCATCGACCCCAGCGACGGCCGGATCATCGTCATCGAGATGAACCCGCGTGTCTCCCGGTCCTCGGCGCTCGCCTCCAAGGCCACTGGATTCCCGATCGCGAAGATCGCTGCCAAACTGGCCGTCGGCTACACACTGGACGAGATCCCCAACGACATCACGGAGAAGACCCCGGCTTCCTTCGAGCCGTCGCTCGACTACGTCGTCGTCAAGGCCCCGCGCTTCGCGTTCGAGAAGTTCCCCTCCGCCGACTCCACCCTCACCACCACCATGAAGTCGGTGGGCGAGGCCATGGCGATCGGCCGCAACTTCACCGAGGCGCTGCAGAAGGCGCTGCGCTCGCTGGAGAAGAAGGGCTCGCAGTTCTCCTTCACCGGAGAGCCCGGCGACAAGGACACCCTGCTCGCCGAGGCGGTCCGCCCCACGGACGGCCGCATCAACACCGTCATGCAGGCGATCCGGGCCGGGGCCACCCCCGAGGAGGTCTTCGACGCCACGAAGATCGACCCGTGGTTCGTCGACCAGCTCTTCCTGATCAAGGAGATCGCCGACGAGCTTGCCTCGGCCCAGCGCCTCGACGCCGACGTGATCGCCGAGGCCAAGCGCCACGGCTTCTCCGACGCGCAGATCGCCGGGATCCGCGGCCTGGGCGAGGACGTCGTCCGCGAGGTCCGCCACGCCCTGGGGATCCGCCCGGTCTACAAGACGGTCGACACCTGCGCCGCCGAGTTCGCCGCGAAGACGCCGTACTTCTACTCCTCGTACGACGAGGAGAGCGAGGTCGCGCCCCGCACCAGGCCCGCGGTGATCATCCTCGGCTCGGGTCCCAACCGCATCGGCCAGGGCATCGAGTTCGACTACTCCTGCGTCCACGCCTCCTTCGCACTCAGCGACGCCGGCTACGAGACCGTGATGGTCAACTGCAACCCGGAGACCGTCTCCACCGACTACGACACCTCCGACCGGCTCTACTTCGAGCCGCTCACCCTGGAGGACGTCCTGGAGATCGTCCACGCGGAGACCCTCGCCGGCCCCGTCGCGGGTGTCATCGTCCAGCTCGGCGGCCAGACCCCGCTCGGCCTGGCGCAGGCGCTCAAGGACAACGGCGTGCCCGTCGTCGGCACGTCGCCCGAGGCGATCCACGCCGCCGAGGACCGCGGCGCCTTCGGCCGGGTGCTCGCCGAGGCCGGCCTGCCCGCGCCCAAGCACGGCACCGCCACCACCTTCGACGAGGCCAAGGCCATCGCCGACGAGATCGGCTACCCGGTCCTCGTCCGCCCGTCGTACGTCCTCGGCGGACGCGGCATGGAGATCGTCTACGACGAGACGCGCCTCTCCACGTACATCGCCGAGTCCACCGAGATCAGCCCCACCCGGCCGGTCCTGGTCGACCGCTTCCTCGACGACGCCATCGAGATCGACGTCGACGCGCTCTACGACGGCACCGAGCTCTACCTCGGCGGCGTCATGGAGCACATCGAGGAAGCCGGCATCCACTCCGGCGACTCGGCCTGCGCGCTGCCCCCGATCACCCTCGGCGGCCACGACATCAAACGCCTGCGGATCTCCACCGAGGGCATCGCCAAGGGCGTCGGCGTCCGCGGCCTGATCAACATCCAGTTCGCGCTCTCCGGGGACATCCTCTACGTCCTGGAGGCCAACCCCCGCGCCTCCCGCACCGTCCCCTTCACCTCGAAGGCCACCGCCGTCCCGCTCGCCAAGGCCGCCGCCCGCATCTCGCTGGGCGCGACCATCGCCGAGCTGCGCGCCGAGGGCCTGCTGCCGGCCCACGGCGACGGTGGCACCCTGCCGCTCGACGCGCCGATCTCCGTCAAGGAGGCCGTCATGCCGTGGTCGCGCTTCCGCGACATCCACGGCCGCGGGGTGGACACCGTCCTCGGCCCGGAGATGCGCTCGACCGGCGAGGTCATGGGCATCGACTCGGCCTTCGGGACGGCCTACGCCAAGTCCCAGGCAGGCGCCTACGGCCCGCTGCCCGTCAAGGGCCGTGCGTTCATCTCGGTCGCCAACCGCGACAAGCGCTCGATGATCTTCCCGGCCCGGGAACTCGTCGCCCACGGCTTCGAGCTGATGGCGACCTCCGGCACCGCCGAGGTCCTCAAGCGCAACGGCATCAACGCCACCGTCGTGCGCAAGCAGTCCGAGGGCGAGGGGCCGGAGGGCGAGAAGACCATCGTCCAGCTCATCCACGACGGCCAGGTCGACCTCATCGTCAACACGCCGTACGGCACCGGCGGCCGTCTCGACGGCTACGAGATCCGGACCGCCGCGGTGGCCCGCTCCGTGCCGTGCCTGACGACCGTCCAGGCGCTCGCCGCCGCGGTCCAGGGCATCGACGCGCTCAAGCACGGGGACGTCGGCGTACGTTCCCTCCAGGAGCACGCCGAGCACCTGACGGCGATCCGCGACTAGGAGCGGGGTACGACCGGCTCCGGGACCCGCGCGGTCCCGGAGCCGGCCAGGCAAGGGGGGCACCGGTCAAGCGGTGTCCCCCTCTTCGTGAGGACACCTTCGATGTACAAGTTCTTCTTCCAGCTCGTCTTCAAGCGGATGGACCCGGAGCGGGCCCACCACCTCGCCTTCCGGTGGATCCGCCTCGCCGCCCGTACCCCCGTCCTGCGGACCTTCGTTGCCGCCGCGCTGGCTCCCCGGTACGCGAGCCTGCGCACCGAGGCCCTCGGGCTGCGCATGCACGGTCCCTTCGGGCTCGCCGCCGGCTTCGACAAGAACGCCGTCGCGATCGACGGCATGGCGATGCTCGGCTTCGACCACGTCGAGATCGGCACCGTCACCGGTGAGCCGCAGCCCGGCAACCCGAAGAAGCGGCTCTTCCGCCTCGTCGCCGACCGCGCGCTCGTCAACCGCATGGGCTTCAACAACGAGGGCTCCGCCGCCGTCGCCGCACGTCTCGGCGCCCGCACCGCCGTCTTCCGCACCACCGTCGGCGTCAACATCGGCAAGACCAAGGTGGTGGACGAGGCCGAGGCCGCCGCCGACTACGTGAAGTCCACCGAGCGCCTCGCCGCCCACGCCGACTACCTCGTGGTCAACGTCTCCTCGCCCAACACCCCCGGCCTGCGCAACCTCCAGGCCACCGAGGCACTGCGCCCGCTGCTGACCGCCGTCCGCGAGGCCGCCGACCGCACCGTGACCGACCGGCGGGTCCCGCTGCTCGTCAAGATCGCCCCGGACCTCGCGGACGAGGACGTCGACGCCGTCGCCGACCTGGCCGTGGAGCTCGGCCTCGACGGCATCATCGCCACCAACACCACCATCGCCCGCGACGGCCTCGGTCTGCGCTCGCCCGCCTCCCTCACCGGGGAGACCGGCGGACTCTCCGGCGCCCCGCTCAAGGAGCGCTCCCTGGAGGTCGTCAGGCGCCTGTACGCGCGCGTCGGCGACCGGATCACCCTGGTGGGCGTCGGCGGCGTCGAGAGCGCCGAGGACGCCTGGCAGCGCATCCTCGCCGGTGCCACGCTCGTCCAGGGGTACAGCGCCTTCATCTACGAGGGTCCGTTCTACGCCCGCGCGATCCACAAGGGGCTGGCCGCCCGGCTGGCCGCGTCCCCCTACGCCACCCTCGCCGAGGCAGTCGGCGCCGGAACCCGGAAGGCCGCCCAGTGACCCCCGAACCCTTCGGCGCACGCCTGCGCCACGCCATGGACACCCGCGGGCCGCTCTGCGTCGGCATCGACCCGCACGCCACGCTGCTCGCCTCCTGGGGTCTGCCCGACGACATCGCGGGCCTGGAGCGCTTCACCCGTACGGTCGTCGAGGCCCTGGCCGACCGGGTCGCCGTCCTCAAGCCGCAGTCCGCGTTCTTCGAGCGCTTCGGCTCCCGCGGCATCGCCGTGCTGGAGACGGCCGTCGCCGAGGCCCGCTCGGCCGGCGCGCTCGTACTCATGGACGCCAAGCGCGGTGACATCGGGTCGACCATGGGCGCCTACGCGGCCACCTACCTGGACAAGGACTCGCCGCTCTTCTCGGACGCCGTCACCGTCTCGCCGTACCTCGGCTTCGGCTCGCTGCGCCCGGCGCTCGACGCCGCCGCGGTCTCCGGCGCGGGCGTCTTCGTGCTGGCGCTCACCTCGAACCCGGAGGGCGCCGAGGTGCAGCGCGCCACCGCCGCCGACGGCCGTTCGCTGGCCCAGCTGATGCTCGACCACATGGCCGCCGAGAACGCCGGGGCCGAGCCGATGGGGTCGGTCGGCGCCGTGGTCGGCGCGACCCTCGGGGACGCCGGGGCCGACCTCGCGATCAACGGGCCGCTGCTCGCTCCGGGCATCGGTGCCCAGGGCGCCACCCCGGCCGACCTGACGGCCGTGTTCGGTGACGCGGTGAACAACGTGGTGCCGAGCGTGAGCCGGGGTGTCCTGCGCCACGGACCGGACGCCGCGGGGCTCCGCGGCGCCGCCGAACGCTTCGCCGACGAGATCCGTACGGCCGTTCACGGATAGTTGAATGCGACACATAACAGCGCGTTGACGAATTCCTGAGGAAAATCCCGGCCTTTATGTCGCGAATGTCCTGGTCGGCCACAGCTGACCAGGACTTTTCGTTCGTTCTCGCTGACTCCGGGGCAGTTGGCCGCTAGTCTCCGTCGAGAGCCAACGAGCACAGGTTGTTGTTCGTGGCTCGCCAGGTGTGGGGCAACAGGTTCCTCACCGGTCCGTATCCGACAGATCGACATCCGAGGTGACGTAGGCGTGGCTCTTCCGCCCCTTACCCCTGAACAGCGCGCAGCCGCGCTCGAAAAGGCCGCCGCGGCTCGCCGGGAGCGGGCCGAGGTAAAGAATCGACTCAAGCACTCCGGCGCCTCGCTCCACGAGGTCATCAAGCAGGGCCGGGAGAACGACGTCATCGGCAAGATGAAGGTCTCCGCACTCCTGGAGTCCCTGCCGGGCGTGGGCAAGGTCCGCGCCAAGCAGATCATGGAGCGTCTCGGGATCTCCGAGAGCCGCAGGGTCAGGGGTCTCGGCTCCAACCAGATCGCATCCTTGGAGCGAGAGTTCGGCGGCTCCGCCGCCTGACGTTCTCAGGCACTCCTGAGAACCTGGATAATCGCTGCATGGCTGCAACATCCCGGGGGACGTCCCCCGTACCCCCGGACGTACGTCCGCGGCTGACCGTGCTCTCCGGCCCCTCCGGGGTCGGCAAGAGCACGGTCGTCGCGCATATGCGCAAGGTCCACCCCGAGGTCTGGCTCTCGGTGTCGGCGACGACCCGCAAGCCGCGCCCCGGCGAGACCAACGGCGTCCACTACTTCTTCGTGGACGACCAGGAGTTCGACAAGCTGATCGCCAACGGCGAGCTGCTCGAATGGGCGGAGTTCGCGGGCAACCGCTACGGCACCCCCCGCCGGGCCGTCCTCGACCGCCTGGAGAACGGCGAGCCGGTGCTGCTGGAGATCGACCTCCAGGGCGCCCGGCTGGTCCGCGAGTCGATGGCCGACGCGCGGCTCGTCTTCCTCGCCCCTCCGAGCTGGGACGAACTGGTCCGCCGGCTCACCGGCCGGGGCACCGAACCGCCCGAGGTGATCGAGCGCAGGCTCGCCGCCGCACGGGTGGAGCTGGCCGCCGAGGCCGAGTTCGACACCACCCTCGTCAACACCTCCGTCGAGGACGTGGCGCGCGAGCTGCTAACGTTGATGCTTCAGGCTTCCGACCACCGTGCCACGAGCGACTGAGATCAACTGAGGAAACGACGCGATCGGCCCCCCGGGCCACCGCCGAGTGTTCAGTCGCACCGCACGGATCAGCGCCGGCCGGCAGCCGCAGCATCAAAGATCTCTTTGATCTACACCCCCTTCGGAAGGCAGAGAGTGTCCTCTTCCATCACCACGCCCGAGGGCATCATCAACCCGCCGATTGATGAGCTCCTCGAGGCCACCGACTCGAAGTACAGCCTGGTGATCTACGCCGCCAAGCGCGCGCGTCAGATCAACGCGTACTACTCGCAGCTCGGTGAAGGCCTCCTCGAGTACGTCGGTCCGCTCGTCGACACCCACGTCCACGAGAAGCCGCTGTCGATCGCGCTTCGCGAGATCAACGCCGGCCTGCTGACCTCGGAGGCCATCGAGGGCCCCGCGCAGTAAGCGGCACCACATCCTGCCGAGAGCAGGAAGCTCGCACCTTCACCCCGGGCCCGGCGGATCATCCGCCGGGCCCGGGGTGCGTCCGCGGGCCGGTCGCACCGGGCCGCCGGACCCCGGGCGGGGGCGGTGGGGCAGCATGGAGGGACACCGAGCCGAGTGCGGGGAGACGCAGTGGAGAAGCCGAAGGTCGTTCTGGGGGTCAGCGGCGGCATCGCCGCCTACAAGGCGTGCGAGCTGCTGCGCCGGCTGACCGAGTCCGGACACGACGTACGAGTCGTGCCCACCGCGGCCTCCCTCCACTTCGTCGGCGCCGCCACCTGGTCCGCGCTCTCGGGCCACCCGGTCTCCACCGAGGTCTGGAACGACGTCCACGAGGTCCCGCACGTGCGGACCGGGCAGAGCGCCGACCTCGTGGTGGTCGCCCCGGCCACCGCCGACATGCTGGCCAAGGCCGCCCACGGCCTCGCCGACGACCTGCTCACCAACACCCTGCTCACCGCCCGCTGCCCGGTCGTCTTCGCGCCCGCGATGCACACCGAGATGTGGGAGCACCCCGCCACCCAGGAGAACGTCGCCACCCTGCGCCGCCGGGGAGCGGTCGTGGTCGAACCCGCGGTCGGCCGCCTCACCGGCGCGGACACCGGCAAGGGCCGGCTCCCCGACCCCGCCGAGATCTTCGAGGTCTGCCGCCGGGTGCTGGCGCGGGGCGCCGCCGGCCCCGACCTGGCGGGGCGCCACGTGGTCGTCTCCGCCGGTGGCACCCGCGAACCGCTGGACCCGGTCCGCTTCCTGGGCAACCGGTCCTCCGGCAAGCAGGGGTACGCGCTCGCGCGCACCGCCGTCGCCCGGGGCGCCCGGGTCACGCTGGTCGAGGCCAACACCGGCCTGCCCGACCCGGCCGGCGCGGACGTGGTGCACGTGGGCACCGCCGTCCAGCTGCGGGAGGCCGTGCTGAAGGCGGCGGCCGACGCGGACGTGGTGGTGATGGCCGCGGCCGTCGCCGACTTCCGGCCCGCCACGTACGCCGAGGGGAAGATCAAGAAGCGCGACGACCGCGCGGATCCGGTCATTGAGCTCGTGCGTAATCCGGACATCCTCGCCGAGGTCTCCGCCGAACGGGCCGCACCCGGACAGGTGGTCGTGGGATTCGCCGCGGAGACCGACGAGGTGCTCGCCAACGGGCGCGAGAAACTCCGCCGCAAGGGGTGTGACCTCCTCGTGGTGAACGAGGTGGGCGAGCACAAGACCTTCGGTTCCGCCGAGAACGAAGCGGTCGTCCTGGCCCCGGACGGCACGGAGACGGCCGTGCCCTACGGGCCCAAGGAGGGTCTGGCGGACACTTTGTGGGATCTGGTCGTCGCACGCTTCCCGGAGTAGATTCACCCCCGCCGAGCCCGTGGAAGGGGCGAAGGAGAAGATAGGCCTTCACCACGCTTCCGCGGGAGGAACCGCACCCCGGGTTCTTCGGTGCCGCACGTCACAGCGCTCCAAGGGGCGAGACGCGTGGCCCAACCGCAGGAAGCGACCGATAAACTGGTCGCGGAACGTGCCGGGCGCAGCTCCCGACCGTTCCACCCATGATCAGCCAGCAGCCGCTGCAACCCCAGGGAGCGATGTGTCCCGCCGTCTCTTCACCTCGGAGTCCGTCACCGAGGGTCACCCCGACAAGATCGCTGACCAGATCAGCGACACGATTCTCGACGCGCTCCTGCGCGAGGACCCCACCTCGCGCGTCGCCGTCGAGACCTTGATCACCACTGGTCTGGTGCACGTCGCGGGTGAGGTCACGACCAAGGCCTACGCCGACATCCCCAACCTCGTGCGCAACAAGATCCTGGAGATCGGCTACGACTCCTCCAAGAAGGGCTTCGACGGCGCCTCCTGCGGCGTCTCGGTGTCCATCGGAGCGCAGTCCCCGGACATCGCCCAGGGCGTCGACACCGCGTACGAGAAGCGGGTGCTGGGTGCGGCGGTCGTCGAGGACGACGAGCTCGACAAGCAGGGCGCGGGCGACCAGGGCCTGATGTTCGGGTACGCCTGCGACGAGACGCCCGAGCTGATGCCGCTCCCGATCTACGTGGCGCACCGGCTCTCCCGCCGTCTCTCCGACGTCCGCAAGAACGGCACCATCCCCTACCTGCGCCCCGACGGCAAGACGCAGGTCACCATCGAGTACGACGGTGACAAGGCCGTCCGGCTCGACACGGTCGTCGTCTCCTCGCAGCACGCCTCGGACATCGACCTCGACTCGCTGCTCGCCCCCGACATCCGCGAGTTCGTCGTGGAGCACGTGCTGGCCCAGCTCATCGAGGACGGCATCAAGCTCGACACCGAGGGGTACCGCCTGCTGGTGAACCCGACCGGACGCTTCGAGATCGGCGGCCCGATGGGCGACGCCGGCCTCACCGGCCGCAAGATCATCATCGACACCTACGGCGGCATGGCCCGTCACGGCGGCGGCGCCTTCTCGGGCAAGGACCCGTCCAAGGTCGACCGGTCCGCCGCGTACGCCATGCGCTGGGTGGCCAAGAACGTCGTCGCAGCCGGGCTCGCCGCCCGCTGCGAGGTGCAGGTGGCGTACGCGATCGGCAAGGCCGAGCCCGTCGGTCTCTTCGTCGAGACCTTCGGCACCGCCGCGGTGGACACCGAGAAGATCGAGCACGCCATCGGTGAGGTCTTCGACCTCCGCCCGGCCGCGATCATCCGCGACCTGGACCTGCTCCGTCCGATCTACGCGCAGACGGCGGCGTACGGCCACTTCGGCCGCGAGCTCCCCGACTTCACCTGGGAGCGCACCGACCGGGTGGACGCGCTGCGCGCGGCCGCCGGCCTGTAGGACACCGCCTCCGGCGGACTTCCCGTACACAGGGCCGGGGCCCGCACACCCTCACGGTGTGCGGGCCCCGGCCCTGTGCCGTGCGCCGCGGGCTGTCGGACCCCTCTGGTAGGAATGTGGCTGTGAGCAGCGACGACGGGCGGGCGGACGAGCCGGGGGACGGCATGCCGGAACAGCTCGAGCTGATCCGGGAGACCGTGCGCCGGGCGAAGGTCCCGCGCGCCAAACCGCGGACCTGGCGGGGGGCGCCGCTCGCCGCCGAGCTGCCCGTCGCCCGGGTCCTGGTGAACAAGGGCGTGCTCCACCTCGACCAGTACTTCGACTACGCGGTGCCCGAGGAGCTCGACGCCGACGCGCAGCCGGGGGTCCGGGTGCGGGTCCGTTTCGGCGCCGGCGGGCGCCAGGTCCGGGGCGGCCGGCGAGAGGGCGGCGGCCTGATCGACGGGTTCCTCGTCGAGCGCCGGGCCGAGTCGGACTACCAGGGGGCGCTCGCCGCGCTCGCCTACGTCGTCTCGCCGGAGCAGGTCCTCGGGCCGGAACTGCTGGCGCTGGCACGCGCGGTCGCCGACCGGTACGCGGGCAGCCTCGCCGACGTGCTCCAGCTCGCCGTGCCGCCGCGCAACGGCCGCGCCGAGAGCAGGCCCTCGCCCGAGCCGCTGCCGCCGCCCCCGGCCCCGGAGGCGGGCAGCTGGGAGCGGTACGCCCAGGGGCCCGGCTTCCTGCGCGCCCTCGCCGAGGGCGGATCGCCCCGGGCGGTGTGGACCGCCCTGCCCGGACCGCACTGGCCGCACGAGATCGCCCGGGCCGTCGCGGCCACCCTCGCCTCGGGGCGCGGCGCGCTCGTCGTCGTCCCGGACGGGCGGGCCGCCGGTCGGGTCGACGCCGCGCTGACCGCTCTGCTGGGGCCGGGCCTGCACGCCCTGCTCACCGCGGAGTCCGGCCCCGAGGCCCGCTACCGCCAGTGGCTCGCCGTGCGGCGCGGCTCGGTCCGCGCGGTGGTCGGGACCCGGGCGGCGATGTTCGCCCCCGTCGCGGACCTGGGGCTCGTCGTGATCTGGGAGGACGGCGACTCCAGCCACAGCGACGACAACGCCCCCTTCCCGCACGTCCGGGAGGTGCTGGAGCTGCGGGCCGCCCACGGACGCTGCGGGTTCCTGCTCGGCGCCACCGGCTGCACGGTGGAGGCCGCCCAGCTCGTCGAGACCGGCTGGGCGCTGCCGCTGGCCGCGCCCCGCGAGCAGGTGCGCCGCAGCGCCCCTCTGGTCCGTACGGTCGGCGACGAGCAGCTCGCCCGGGACGGTGCCGCCCGCTCCGCCCGGCTGCCCAGCCTCGCCTGGCAGACCGCCCGTGACGGGTTGCGCGACGGCCCGGTCCTGGTCCAGGTCCCGCGCCGGGGCTACGCCCCCCGCCTCGCCTGCGAACGCTGCCGTACGCCGGCCCGCTGCCGGCACTGCGCAGGACCGCTCCAGGCCCAGGACCAGCGGGAACTCGACTGCGCCTGGTGCGGACGCCCCGAGCACGGGTGGCACTGCGCCGCGTGCGGGAGCGACCGGCTGCGCGCCCGGATCGTCGGGGCCCGGCGTACGGCGGACGAGCTCGGCCGCGCCTTCCCCGCCGTGCCCGTCCGCACCTCGGGCCGCGACCACATCCTGGACGAGGTACCGGGCGAGCCCGCCCTCGTGGTGAGCACACCGGGGGCGGAGCCCGTCGCCGAAGGCGGTTACGCGGCGGCGCTGCTCCTCGACGGATGGGCCATGCTCGGCCGGCCCGACCTCCGGGCGGGAGAGGAGGCGCTGCGCCGCTGGATCTCCGCCGCCTCGCTGGTCCGGGGGCAGGAGGAGGGCGGCACCGTGGTCGTCGTGGCCGAACCGACGCTCGGGCCCGTCCAGGCGCTGGTGCGGTGGGACCCGGCCGGGTTCGCCCGCCGGGAGCTCGCCGAGCGGGCCGAACTCGGCTTCCCGCCCGTCTCCCGGATGGCCTCGGTGACGGGCACTCCCGGGGCGCTCACCGCGTTCCTGGAGAGCGCGGGGCTGCCGCCGGAGGCCGAGGTCCTCGGACCGGTACCGGTGCACTCCGCCGGACCTGGCCGGCCCCGCCGGACCGGGGACGCGCCGCAGGGGGAGACGTGGGAGCGGCTGCTGATCCGGGTGGTTCCCGGACGGGGTGCCGCTCTCGCCGCCGCGCTGAAGGCGGCTCAGGCCGCGCGGACCGCCCGGGGCGGGGCGGAGCCCGTACGCATCCGGATCGATCCGCCCGACATCGGCTGAACGCCGGCCCGCGTCAGCCGTTGCGCGGACCGGGGAAGGCGCCCGGTCGCAGCTCCGCACGCAGGGGTGCGCCGCCCGGCGAGGACTGCGGCGGCATCGAACGGGCGGCGGGGACGGTCGGCATCGGCGCGCCCGCGGCGGGCGAGGGCGCCGGTTCGTCCGGAGCCGTCGCGGAGCGCCCGGACGCCGGTTCGGCGGCCTCCCCGGCGGGCTGCGGAGCCGTCCGGCGCGCGCCGTAGCGGCGGTGCACCGCCTGCTTGGTGACGCCGAGGGCGGACCCCACCGCGTCCCAGGAGAAGCCCAGCGAACGGTCGAAGTCGACCGCAGCGGTGACGAGGGTCTCGACGCTGTCCCGCAGCTCCTGGGCGAGACGGACCGTGGGGGCCGGGGCCCGCCCGTACACCACGAAGCCCGCGGACGGACCCGAGCGGCGCGGACGGTAGACGTTGCCCAGCTGCGCGGTGAGGGTGCGCAGGGCGTCCACCTGCCGCCTGACCCGCTCGATGTCCCGCACCAGGAGATGCAGACTGGCCCGCGCTTGGGCGTCGTGCGTTGCGTGGTCGGCCATGAAGAAGCCTCTCGAACCGGCGTTGAAAGGGATCGGGCCGCCGCAGCGCGGCGACTCGCTTCGGTCAATCTCCTTTGACCAACGCCCGACCCGCCCTTCTGGTCACGCTCTGCGGGCGTTTCCGCATGTGCGCCCGGCGTACGCCAGCGCGTGCGCCCCCTCGGAGGGCGCCCGTGCCCGGCTCCTCGCTCCGCGGCCCTCCGCGCGGGGCCGGCCGGGCCCGCGCTCCGGCGGCGCCCGGCCCGCGGAACCGGCGCCCGCAGCCCGTCCGCACCCGGGGTCATAGACTGGTGCGCTGCTCGTCCCCGTACGCCCGCCCGAGAGGCAGTCAGCCACCCATGAAGCTCGTCTTCGCAGGCACCCCCGAGGTCGCAGTCCCCGCCCTGGACGCTCTGATCGCCTCCGGCCGCCACGAGGTGGCCGCCGTGGTCACACGGCCCGACGCACCGGCGGGCCGGGGACGGCGACTGGTCGCCAGCCCGGTCGCCGAGCGGGCCGAGGAGGCCGGCATCGAGGTCCTCAAGCCGGCCCGTCCGCGCGACGAGGCCTTCCTGGAGCGGCTCCGCGAGATCGCCCCCGACTGCTGCCCGGTCGTCGCCTACGGCGCGCTGCTGCCCAAGGCGGCCCTGGACATCCCCGCCCGGGGCTGGGTCAACCTGCACTTCTCCCTGCTCCCCGCCTGGCGCGGCGCGGCCCCCGTGCAGCACTCCGTGATGGCCGGGGACGAGGTCACCGGAGCCTCGACCTTCCTGATCGAGGAGGGTCTGGACTCCGGACCCGTCTACGGGGTCCTCACCGAGGAGGTGCGGCCCACCGACACCAGCGGTGACCTGCTGACCCGGCTCGCCTTCGCCGGATCGGGGCTGCTCGTCGCGACGATGGACGGCATCGAGGACGGCACCCTGCACGCCGTTCCCCAGCCGGCCGACGGGGTCACCCTCGCACCGAAGATCACCGTCGAGGACGCCCAGGTGCAGTGGTCGGCGCCCGCCCTGCGGGTCGACCGGATCGTGCGCGGGTGCACGCCGGCCCCCGGTGCCTGGACGCTCTTCCGCGGCGAGCGCCTCAAGATCGTCCAGGCCGCCCCGGTGCTCGACCGCCGTGACCTCGCCCCGGGCGAGATCTCCGCCGCCAAGAAGAACGTGTACGTGGGCACCGGCTCGCACGCCGTCGAACTGCTCTGGGTGCAGCCCCAGGGCAAGAAGCCCATGCAGGCCGCCGACTGGGCGCGCGGTGTCCGTATCCTCCCCGGCGAGCTGCTCGGAGCGTGAGAGTCGTCGTTCCGTCACCGGGTGGACGGCGGCGTAGGGTGGATGGGTTCGCCCCCTCACCATCAGCGGAGCACCTTTCACGTGAACGACCAGCCGCGTCGCCGTCCCGCCCAGCCCCACCGCCGCCCCAAGAAGGACCCGGTGCGGTTCCTGGCCTTCGAGGCCCTGCGCGCCGTCGACGAGCGTGACGCCTACGCCAACCTCGTCCTGCCCCCGCTGCTGAAGAAGGCCCGGGCCAAGGGCGACTTCGACAGCCGCGACGCGGCGCTGGCGACGGAGCTGGTCTACGGGACGCTGCGCCGGCAGGGCACGTACGACGCGATCGTGGCGGCCTGCATCGACCGGCCGCTGCGCGAGGTCGACCCGCCCGTGCTCGACGTCCTCAACATGGGGGTCCACCAGCTGCTCGGCACCCGCATCCCCACCCACGCCGCGGTCTCCGCCAGTGTCGAACTGGCGCGTGTGGTGCTGGGGGAGGGGCGGGCCAAGTTCGTCAACGCGGTGCTGCGCAAGGTCACCGCGAAGGACCTGGACGCCTGGCTCGACCAGGTCGCCCCCTCCTTCGAGGAGGACGCCGAAGCGCACCTCGCCGTGGTCCACTCGCACCCGCGCTGGGTGGTCTCCGCCCTCTGGGACTCCCTCGGCGGCGGCCGGGCCGGCATCGAGGACCTCCTCGACGCCGACAACGAGCGCCCCGAGGTCACCCTGGTGGCCCGCCCCGGACGCTCCACCACCGACGAACTGGCCGAAGCGCTGGGCGAGGAGCAGTCCCTCCCCGGCCGCTGGTCCCCGTACGCCGTGCGGATGGCCGAGGGCGGCGAGCCCGGCGCCCTGGCCGCCGTGCGGGACGGCCGGGCCGGTGTGCAGGACGAGGGCAGCCAGCTCGTCGCCGCCGCGCTCGCCAACGCCCCCCTGGAGGGCGACGACACCCGCTGGCTCGACGGCTGCGCCGGTCCCGGCGGCAAGGCCGCGCTCCTGGCCGCGCTCGCCGCCGGTCGCGGCGCCGCCCTGCTCGCCGCCGAGAAGCAGCCGCACCGTGCGCGCCTGGTGGAGCGGACGCTGGCCGGCAACCCGGGTCCCTACCAGGTGATCACCGCCGACGGCACCCGTCCGCCGTGGCGGCCCGGCAGCTTCGACCGCGTCCTGATGGACGTGCCCTGCTCCGGGCTGGGCGCGCTGCGCCGCCGCCCGGAGGCGCGCTGGCGCCGCCGGCCCGAGGACCTGGAGAGCTTCGCCCCACTCCAGCGCGGGCTGCTGCGCGAGGCGCTGAAGGCGGTCCGCGTGGGCGGAGTCGTCGGCTACGCGACCTGCTCCCCGCACCTCGCCGAGACCCGGACCGTGGTGGAGGACGTCCTCAAGGGGCGCGGCGGCGACCCCGTCGAGGCGCAATGGGTGGACGCCCGTCCCCTGATGCCCGGCGTTCCCGCACTGGGTGACGGCCCCGACGTCCAGCTCTGGCCCCATCTGCACGGCACCGACGCGATGTACCTCGCGGTGCTGCGGCGTACGGGCTGAACGGCCGGCCCCGCCTCCGGGGGCGCGGCGCGCGGCCCTTCCCTCCGGCGGAGGGGCGGCGGAGGGACGCGGGTTGCCCGAACCGTGACCACCCCGTGAGGCTTTGGGGCTCCCCGTGGCGGGGAACCGCTCCGGAGCATGGCAGGCTGGGGGCATGGCCCAGATCAACCCCAGCATTCTCTCCGCCGACTTCGCCCGTCTCGCCGATGAGGCGAAGGCGGTGCGGGGCGCCGACTGGCTCCACGTCGACGTGATGGACAACCACTTCGTACCCAACCTGACCCTCGGTCCGCCCGTCGTGGAGTCACTGAGCCGGGCCACCGACACCCCGCTCGACTGTCACCTCATGATCGAGGACCCGGACCGCTGGGCCCCGGCGTACGTCGAGGCGGGTGCCGGTTCCGTCACCTTCCACGTGGAGGCGGCGGCCGCTCCGGTCCGGCTCGCGCGGGAGATCCGGGCCAAGGGCGCGCGGGCGTCGATGGCGCTCAAGCCGGCGACGCCCATCGAGCCGTACGAGGACCTGCTCCCCGAACTCGACATGCTGTTGATCATGACCGTGGAGCCGGGCTTCGGGGGGCAGGCGTTCCTCGACATCATGCTGCCGAAGATCCGTCGCACCCGTGACCTGATCTCCCGGCGCGGTCTGGACCTGTGGCTGCAGATCGACGGCGGGGTCTCCGCGGAGACCATCGAGCGTTGCGCCGAGGCGGGCGCGGACGTGTTCGTCGCGGGTTCCGCGGTGTACGGGGCGGCCGACCCGGCCGAGGCGGTGCGCGCGCTGCGGGCCAAGGCGGAGAAGGCGACCGCCGCGGCGCCCTGGGCATGCGGCCACTGAGCCAAGGGCAGATGAACGCGGCCCGACGAGGCCGATCAAGTTCGCCGGATCTGACAGGATGAGCGGCGTAGCGGGCATGTGAACAGCAGTGAGGAGATCGCGGTGTCTGGCATCTCGGCGGGTCGGTCAGCCATGCGGATGGGCCCCGCGGAGCTCGTGCAGGCGGCGGCCATGGCTCGGCGGTTCTATCTGGAGGGCAAGTCCAAGATCCAGATCGCCGAGGAGTTCGGCGTCAGCCGCTTCAAGGTGGCGCGGGTCCTGGAGACGGCGCTCGAGCGTGATCTCGTGCGCATCGAGATCCGGGTACCGGCCGAGCTGGACGCGGAGCGTTCCGACGCGCTGCGTTCCCGGTACGGGCTGCGGCACGCGGTCGTCGTGGAGTCCCCGGCGGAGGAGCAGGACGACGCTCCCGACCCGGAGAACCTGGGCGAGGTCGCGGCCGATCTGCTCGGCGAACTGGTGAACGAGGGCGATGTCCTCGGACTGGCCTGGGGCCGGTCCACCATCCACATGGCGGCGGCGCTCGACCAGCTGCCTCCGTGCACGGTGGTCCAGCTGACCGGTGTGTACGACGCGGGCACGGCCGAACGCGGCTCCGTCGAGGCGGTCCGGCGGGCCGCGCAGGTCTCCGGCGGCGAGGCGCACCCCATCTACGCCCCGATGCTGCTGCCGGACCCGGCCACCGCCGCCGCGCTCCGCCATCAGACCGGGATCGCGCGCGCCTTCGACTACTTCGACAAGGTGACGGTGGCCGCGGTCTCCATCGGCTCCTGGGAGCCGGGCATCTCCACCGTCCACGACATGCTGTCGGACGAGGAGCGCGCCCACTACGCCTCCCTCGGCGTCGCGGCCGAGATGTCCGCCCACCTCTTCGACGCCGAGGGGCGGCGGGTCGGCCGGGACCTGGGCGAGCGGTGCATCACGGTGGAGGCCGACCGGCTGCGCCGCATCCCGGAGGTCGTCGCCATCGCGGGCGGCCAGCGCAAGGCTGCGGCGATCGGAGCGGTGCTCCGCTCGGGCCTGGTGACCAGCCTCGTGACGGACACCGCCGCCGCCGACTACCTGCTGACCGAGTCGGCCGCCGGCATCCGGCCCGCCCTGGAGCGGGCCGACCCGGACGGCCACTGACCGCAGCCGCACGTCGAAGAGGCCGGCCCCCGTCGTGGGGGCCGGCCTCTTCGACGTGCGCGGGAGAGGTGTCAGCCCCGCCCGTTGCCGGCGGCTTGAGCCGCGTGGTCGGCCGCGATGCCGAGGACCGCTTCCTCCAGGTACCTGCCGGGCTCCTGGTACTGGCCGACGCTGGCGGAGTCGTAGCGGGGCGTCTGCCGGGACCAGTCGAGGTTGCCGCGCATCCAGCTGCGCATCCCGTCCAGGTAGGGCACGAGCAGGGGGGACAACTGGGGGTACAGGTCGAGGAGTTCGTCCTCCGCCGTCAGGAACCGCTCGGTCTCCGTGGCGATCCGCTCCGCGACCAGGTCGAGCGCCTCCTGCTCACCGAGCCCGCGGTGGTGGCGGACGAGGTGGACGAGGTTGTGGATCTCGCCGAGGACCTGCTCCTTCTCGTAGGAGTAGACGTCGTTGGCCCAGCAGACCACGTTGCACGAGGCTTCGAGGGCGGTGATGAAGCGGGGGTCGTTGTGGATCGACTCGGGCGCCTCGATCCCGGCGACGATCTCTATGAGGTCCATGCAGACCTGTATCGCCCCGGTGTGGCGCCGCTTGGCGATGTACGTCTCCTCCGACGGCACGACGTCGTCCGCGCGGTTTCCCGCCTCCCAGGTGGTGGCCGTGGTCAGGTAGGCGACCAGGTGGAAGGCGAAGCGGGTGCGCCAGTGCGGGGCGACCCCGGGAACCGTGCGTTCCCACAGGTCGGCCAGGGCCACCACGGCCCGGGGCGGGTCCTCCTCCCGCTCCGGGTCCGGGGCACTGCCGTCCACCACGGCGCGCATCCGGTCGACCACGTTCCGCACCCGCTCGGGATCACGGCCGAGATGGCCGTCGTCGAGCTGGTCGTCGACGAGGAACAGCCAGACGAACCAGTCGGCCACCAGGTCCAGTCGCGCCGGGTCCGCCGTGGGGTGCACCATGCCGACGAACGCGGCGAAGTCGGCTTGTTCGAACCGTTGGCGCGCGGCCTCGCGGTGCACCAGCCCGGTGCGGCGCGTCCATTCGGCGAGATGTCTGCGGGTGTGACCGACGTGCGGATTCGTGCGCTGGGGGAACGGGCAGTAAATGTCCGGCAGTTCACTTTCCACGGGCGGATCCGGGTCCTCTCCGGTCATTCGCGTGACGGGCGGCCGGGAACGCGCTCACGGCGCCCCCGGTACCCCCAGGCCGTGTCGGGCGGTTACCGCCGATCCGGCGCTGCTCGTCGGACACGGCCTACACCTGCGGTGGGTGAAACTACCTGACTGCTTGTCACCTGGTCCAGCCTGGGAGATCATCCCGTATTCGAATCCTGTTCGATTGTCTGGCGGTGGTGTGTGCCCGCCGTGGGATCGGGGTAGGTTCCGCCGGTCGGACCGTGCCTCGCGCGAGGCCGCCGACACGCCTTTGGAGGAACCTACGAGCGAGCGCGGCCATCGCTGTTCCTTTTCCGGGGCGACCTGCGGCGATTCCCGTGGAACCATGGGTGACATGCGTTTTCTCGAACCTGGCACCGGCCGCTACTCAGACACCCCGTCCGTCCCGTACGACCTCACGTACGACGACGTCTTCATGGTTCCGGGGCGTTCGGCGGTCGGATCGCGCCAAGGAGTGGATCTCTCCGCGCCGGACGGCACCGGGACGACCATCCCGCTCGTGGTGGCCAACATGACCGCCATCGCCGGACGGCGGATGGCCGAAACCGTCGCCCGTCGCGGCGGCCTCGTCGTCATCCCGCAGGACATCCCGATCGAGGTCGTCACCGACGTCATCTCCTGGGTCAAGACGCGCCACCTCGTCCTCGACACCCCCATCGTGCTGGCCCCGGGCCAGACCGTCGCGGACGCCCTCTCACTGCTGCCCAAGCGCGCCCACGGCGCCGGTGTCGTGGTGGACGAGGACGGCAAGCCGGTCGGCGTCGTCACCGACCACGACCTGACCGGCGTGGACCGCTTCACCCAGCTCTCCGAGGTCATGTCCAGGGACCTGGTCGTGCTCGACGCGGACATCGACCCCCGCGAGGCCTTCAACCGGCTCGACAACGCCAACCGCAAGCTCGCTCCCGCCGTCGACGCCCAGGGCCGGCTCGTCGGCATCCTCACCCGCAAGGCGGCGCTGCGCGCCACCCTGTACAAGCCCGCCACCGACGCCCGGGGACGGTTGCGCGTCGCCGCCGCCGTCGGCATCAACGGCGACGTGGCCGGCAAGGCGAAGCAGCTCGTCGACGCCGGGGTGGACACCCTCGTCGTGGACACCGCCCACGGCCACCAGGAATCCATGATCAGCGCGGTCCGCGCGGTGCGCGCCCTCGACCCGCACGTGCCGATCGTCGCGGGGAACATCGTCGCCGCCGAAGGCGTGCGCGACCTCGTCGAGGCCGGGGCGGACATCATCAAGGTCGGCGTCGGACCCGGCGCCATGTGCACCACGCGCATGATGACCGGCGTCGGCCGGCCCCAGTTCTCCGCCGTCCTGGAATGTGCCGCCGAGGCGAAGAAGTACGGCAAGCACGTCTGGGCGGACGGTGGCGTCCGCCACCCGCGCGACGTGGCCATGGCCCTCGCGGCCGGCGCCTCCAACGTGATGATCGGCTCCTGGTTCGCCGGTACGTACGAGTCGCCCGGAGACCTCCAGCAGTCGGCGGACGGCCGGTACTACAAGGAGTCCTTCGGCATGGCCTCGGCGCGTGCGGTGAAGAACCGCACGTCGGACGAGTCGGCCTACGACCGGGCCCGCAAGGCGCTCTTCGAAGAGGGCATCTCCACCTCGCGGATGTTCCTGGACCCGACACGGCCCGGCGTCGAGGACCTGATCGACTCGATCATCGCGGGCGTCCGCTCGTCCTGCACCTATGCCGGCGCCGCCTCCCTGGAGGAGTTCGCCGAGAAGGCTGTCGTGGGCGTGCAGAGCGCCGCCGGGTACGCGGAGGGCAAGCCCCTGCACGCCAGCTGGAGCTGACCGGACGGGCCGCCCCCGGCCCGGACAACTCCCGAGCCCCCCACGACGATCCCCGTGGGGGGCTCGGTCGTACGCCGTCGGCGGGTGGCGGACCGGCCGTGGGCCCCGACTCCGGCCACGACGGGGTCCTGGCCGGTCTGCCGCTTCAACTCCAGTACGACGTAAGTAATATGAGCTCCGTTCAGTCACCCGCCCACTCTGCGGTAAGGGATCTCATGTCCTTCTTCACTGACCTGGCCCATCAGTACATCGACGGCGAGTGGCGGCCCGGCAAGGGCTCCTGGGACATCATCGACTTCAACCCGTTCGACGGGGAGAAGCTCGCCTCCATCCCCGTCGCCACGGCCGAAGAGGTGGACCAGGCCTACCGCGCCGCCGAGCGCGCCCAGCGGTCGTGGGCCGAGACCAACGCCTACAGCCGGCGCGGTGTGCTGGAGCAGGCGCTGCGCATCGTGGAGGAGCGGGAGCCGGAGATCGGTGACGCGATCGTCGCCGAACTCGGCGGCACCCGCCTCAAGGCCGCCTTCGAGCTGCACCTCGCCAAGGAGTTCCTCCGTGAGGCCATCCAGATCGCGCTGCGCCCCACCGGCCAGCTGCTCCCCTCGCCGGTCGAGGGCAAGGAGAACCGGGTCTACCGCGAGCCGGTCGGCGTGGTGGGCGTCATCAGCCCCTTCAACTTCCCTTTCCTGCTCTCCCTGAAGTCGGTCGCACCGGCGCTCGCCCTCGGCAACGCGGTCGTCCTCAAGCCGCACCAGAACACCCCGGTCGTCGGCGGTACGCTCATCGCCAAGATCTTCGAGGACGCCGGTCTGCCCGCCGGTCTGCTGAACGTCGTGGTCACCGACATCGCCGAGATCGGCGACGCCCTGCTGGAGCACCCGGTGCCGCAGGTCATCTCCTTCACCGGCTCCGACAAGGTGGGCCGGCACGTCGCGACGGTCGGCGCCGCCCACCTCAAGCGGGTCGTGCTGGAGCTCGGCGGCAACAGCGCGCTCATCGTCCTGGACGACGCCGACATCGACTACGCCGTCGACGCGGCGGTCTTCAGCCGCTTCGTCCACCAGGGCCAGGTCTGCATGGCGGCCAACCGCATCCTCGTCGACCGGTCCGTCGAGGCCGAGTTCACCGAGAAGTTCGTCGCCAAGGTCGCGTCCCTGACGGTCGGCGACCCCGCCGACCCCGCCACCCAGATCGGCCCGCTGATCAACTCCACCCAGGCCGAGGCCGTCACCAAGCTGGTCGAGCAGACCGTCGCCGGCGGCGCCACCGCGCTGCTGCGGGGCACCACGGACGGCAACCTGGTCAGCCCGTCCGTGCTCACCGGCCTCTCCGCCGACTCGCCCGTCCTCCAGCAGGAGATCTTCGGTCCCGTCGCGCTGCTCGTGCCCTTCGACGGTGAGGACGAGGCGGTCAGGATCGCGAACGACACCCCGTACGGCCTGAGCGGCGCCGTGCACACCGGCGACATCGAGCGCGGGGTGCGCGTCGGGCAGCGCATCCACACCGGAATGATCCACATCAACGACGGCACCGTGAACGACGAGCCCATCGTCCCGTTCGGCGGAGTGAAGAACTCGGGCCTCGGGCGCCTCAACGGCGAGGCGACGATCGACGCCTTCACCACCCAGAAGTGGATCTCCGTCCAGCGCGGCCGCACCCGGTTCCCCTTCTGACCGCTCCGCCACGCGAGGGGCGCCCCGGCGAGGGGCGCCCGTGGTCTACTGCGGGGGCGGCACCGCCGCCCCCGCCGGCAGCCCCTCGCAGAGAAATGAACCGCCCCCCGTGCGCCTGAACGACCTCGACGAACGCATCGTCCACGCCCTCGCCGAAGACGCCCGACGCTCCTACGCCGACATCGGCGCGCTCGTCGGCCTGTCCGCGCCCGCCGTGAAGCGCCGCGTCGACCGGCTCCGCGACCAGGGGGCGATCACCGCCTTCACCGTACGGGTCGACCCCTCCACCCTGGGCTGGGAGACGGAGGGCTTCATCGAGATCTTCTGCAGCCGCAACACCTCTCCCGACGCGATCAGGAGCGGACTGTCCCGCTACCCCGAGATCGCGTCCGCCTCCACCGTCACCGGCGACGCGGACGCCGTCGTGCAGGTCTTCGCGGCCGACATGCGCCACTTCGAGCAGGTACTCGAACGCATCGCGGGGGAACCGTACGTCGAGCGGACCAAGTCCGTCCTGGTGCTCTCCCCGCTGGTCCGCCGGTACGTCTCCGGACCGCCCGTCGAGTAGCCCGGCCCGCCTCGGGAGCGAGACCAGGATCACCCGCCTGACCTGCGGCGACGACGAACGCAACGAATCGCCGCGCAAGGGCGGTCCGGCGCAACGGATCGACGGTCGGTGCGCAACGCTCGCGCCTTGTCGGGGGTCTGCGCGGACCGTACCTTCGGATACGTCCCCCGCCGCTTCCGTCCGAGGTCAGCCATGCCGTCGTTGCGCACCGCCCTGTTCCAGAGCTCCGGCACCCCGGGGGACGTTCCGGCGAACCTCGGCGCCCTCGACGACGCCGCCGCGCGGGCCGCCGCCGACGGAGCCCAGCTGCTGGTGACCTCCGAGATGTACCTCACCGGCTACGCCCTCGGCGACGCCGTTCCCCGCCTGGCCGAGACCGCCGACGGTCCTGGCGCGCGGGCCGTCGCCGCCCTCGCCGCCCGCCACCGGATCGCCGTCCTGTACGGCTACCCGGAGCGCGCCGGCGAGCTGGTCCACAACGCCACGCAGCTCGTCGGCCCCGACGGCACCGTCCTCGCGCACTACCGGAAGACCCACCTGTTCGGCGACTTCGAGCACGCCTGGTTCACCCCCGGGGAACGGACCGTCGTCCAGGCCGAGGTCGGCGGTGTCCGCGTCGGGCTGCTGATCTGCTACGACGTCGAGTTCCCGGAGAACGTCCGGGCCCACGCGCTCGCCGGCACCGACCTGCTGCTCGTGCCGACGGCGCAGATGCACCCCTTCCAGTTCGTCGCCGAGTCCGTCGTACCGGTCCGCGCCTTCGAGAACCAGTTGTACGTCGCGTACGTCAACCGGACCGGCCCGGAAGGCGAGTTCGAGTTCGTCGGGCTGAGCTGCCTGGCCGGTCCGGACGGCACCGTGCGCGCCCGGGCCGGACACGGCGAGGAGCTCGTGAGCGGCGACGTGGACCCCGGCCTCCTGGCCGCCTCGCGCGCCGCCAACCCGTACCTCGCCGACCGGCGCCCGGAGCTGTACGGCGCGCTCGCCCGCCCCGCCTGAGGCCGGCCCGCCCGAGGCCCTCCGCTTCCGCGCACCTCCCGCTCGTACCCGCAAGGAGTCCGTACCCCATGACGTCCACGGTGCCCAACGCCGTCCCGCACGCCGACACCGCCCCGCCGATCACCATGTTCGGCCCGGACTTCCCGTACGCGTACGACGACTTCCTCGCGCACCCGGCGGGCCTCGGCCAGATACCCGCCACCGAGCACGGGCAGGAGGTCGCGGTCATCGGCGGCGGCCTCTCGGGCATCATCACCGCCTACGAGCTGATGAAGATGGGCCTGCGGCCCGTCGTCTACGAGGCCGACCGCATCGGCGGGCGGCTGCGCACCGTCGGCTTCGACGGCTGCGACCCCAAGCTCACCGCCGAGATGGGCGCGATGCGCTTCCCGCCCTCGTCCACGGCGCTCCAGCACTACATCGACCTGGTGGACCTGGAGACCCGGCCGTTCCCCAACCCGCTCTCTCCGGCGACCCCTTCGACCGTCGTGGACCTCAAGGGCGAGTCGCACTACGCGCGCACCATCGACGACCTGCCCCAGGTCTACCGCGACGTCGCGGCAGCCTGGAACGCCTGCCTGGAGGAGGGCGCCGACTTCTCCGACATGAACCGCGCCCTGCGCGAGCGGGACGTCCCGCGCATCCGCGAGATCTGGGCCCGGCTCGTGGAGCAGCTCGACAACCAGACCTTCTACGGCTTCCTGTGCGCGTCGGAGTCCTTCCGGTCCTTCCGCCACCGCGAGATCTTCGGCCAGGTCGGCTTCGGCACCGGCGGCTGGGACACCGACTTCCCCAACTCCATCCTGGAGATCCTGCGGGTCGTCTACACCGAGGCCGACGACCACCACCGCGGGATCGTCGGAGGGAGCCAGCAGCTCCCACTGCGTCTGTGGGAGCGCGAGCCGCGCAAGCCGGTCCACTGGCCGCTCGGTACCTCGCTCTCCTCCCTGCACGCCGGCGACCCCCGGCCCGCCGTCACCCGGCTCGACCGCACGGCGGGCAACCGCGTCACGGTCACGGACGCGGGCGGTGACATCCGCACCTACCGCGCCGTCGTCTTCACCGGACAGTCCTGGCTGCTGCTCTCCAAGATCGCCTGCGACGACGCGCTCTTCCCGATCGACCACTGGACGGCGATGGAGCGCACCCACTACATGGAGTCGTCCAAGCTGTTCGTGCCGGTCGACCGCCCGTTCTGGCTGGACAAGGACGAGGTCACCGGCCGCGACACCATGTCGATGACGCTGACCGACCGGATGACCAGGGGCACCTACCTGCTGGACGACGGGCCCGACGAGCCGGCCGTCATCTGCCTCTCGTACACCTGGTGCGACGACAGCCTCAAGTGGCTGCCGCTCTCCCCGAACGAACGCATGGACGTCATGCTGAAGTCGCTCGGCGAGATCTACCCGAACGTCGACATCCGCAAGCACGTCATCGGCAACCCGGTGACCGTCTCCTGGGAGAACGAGCCCTATTTCATGGGCGCGTTCAAGGCGAACCTGCCCGGGCACTACCGCTACCAGCGGCGCCTGTTCACCCACTTCATGCAGGACCGGCTGCCCGCCGACAAGCGCGGGATCTTCCTGGCCGGCGACGACATCTCCTGGACGGCCGGGTGGGCCGAGGGGGCCGTGCAGACCGCGCTGAACGCCGTGTGGGGCGTGATGACCCAGTTCGGCGGCTCCACCGACCCCACCAACCCGGGCCCCGGCGACCTCTTCGACGAGATCGCACCGGTCGAACTGCCGGAGGACTGACCCCGCCACCGCCTCCCGGTCCCCGGCCGGGGGCGGCGGATCAACCGCAGGGCGTCAGCAGGAAACGGCCCACCAAGCCGACCGCGGCGTCCGTACGCCCGCGGAACTCCTCGGCCAGCGGCGGCACCGACCGGAGCCGCCAGAGCACCTTCGCCGCCGACCGGGCACCCTCCCGGGCCCGCTGCAGGCTCCAGGACGTCAGCAGATGGGTCAGCGGATCGGCGATCTCCAGCAGATCCGGTCCGGGCATCAGCTCCTCGCGGATGCGCTCCTCCAACAGGACGAGGAGGTCGCCCACGCGCTCGAACTCATCCTCCAGCTCCGGCGGAGCGCAGCCGAGGGTACGACAGGTGTCCACCACCGCCAGCGCGAGGTCGTGGCCGATGTGGGCGTTGATGCCCGCGAGGGCGAACTGGATCGGGCGTACACCCGGATGCCGGCGGTACTGCAGGAGCGGCCGCCAGCACTCCGGCGGGAGACCGCCGCCGTCGGCCGTGCCGATCGCCGCCAGGTAGCGCTCGGCGAACCGGACGTCCAGCGCCGAGGTGGCCGCCCGGTCGGCGAAGCCGCCCGCCGCCACCTCCGCGCCGATGGCCTCGGTGACCGCCAGGTAGACCTCGTTGAAGACCCCCACGCCGTCGCCGCCGGGACACCGCACCCCCAGAGCGCGCATGCGTTCGATCACGTCCGTGATGCCGGTGGAGGCCGCGTCCCCCGCGGTGTCCGTGCTCCCGGTGTGCTCGGTGTGTTCGGTGTGTTCGGGGACCGGGACCGCGATCTGCTCCGACTGCGCCATGGCAGCAGCGTCCCAGCCGTAGGCTCGACGCGGCGCCGACCGGGCCGCGGTTCATCGGATCGGACGAACCCCGGTGCGCCGGAAGGATGGTGAGGGGTGCCCGACCACGGAGGCACGGCCACCGGGCCCACACACGGGTCCGGTGGACACCGCGCGGGCGCCCGTACCCGGCGCCGCGCCGCCCGGCGCCACGCGGCGATGAGCGCCGCCGCCGCCCTCGTCGCGGCCGCCGCCGGCCTCGCGGCGCTGACCGCCGCCACGGGCGGCGACGACCGCGCCGCGGACCTGCCCCGACCGACCGGCAGCCCGGTCCCGGGGCCGCTCCCGGGTGGACCCACCGCCGGGCCGGGCCCGTCTGCGGAGACCTCCGCGACCCGGGTCCCGCGGGGTCCGGCACCGGGCGCCGCGGCGGACCCGTCGCCGGTCCCGGCCCGGTCGTCGAAGACCCCGCCGCCGCCCGCCGGCGGGAAGCCGGCCGCGCTCCCGGAGCTCTACCGTTCCCCGGACTCCCCGCTGCTGGAGTGGATCGCCGCTCACCCGGGCGATCCGCGCCGCCCGGTCGTCGCATCCCGGATAGGAGACCGGCCGGCCGCCGTCTGGTTCACCTCGTACGACCCGGCCACGGTCACCGGCCGCGTCTCGGCCGTGACCCGGGCGGCCGGGGCCGCGGGCCGCACCCCCGTCCTGGTGCCGTACGCCATCGCGGACCGCGATTGCGGCGGCGCCTCCGGGGGCGGCGCCCCCGACCTCGGCTCCTACGACACCTGGATGCGCGGCTTCGCGGCGGGGCTCGGCGGCGGGCCGGTGATCGTCGTCCTGGAACCGGACGCGGTGGCGGACGCGGACTGCCTCACGCCGGACGGCCGGGCCGCCCGGTTCGCCTCGCTGGCGCGGGCGGCCCGGACCCTGCACGCCGCGAACCCGCGGGCCCGGGTGTACTTCGACGGCGGCCACTCCGCCTGGCACGGCGCGGCGGAACAGGCGGCGCTGCTGCGGGCGGCGGGCGCCGCCCGGTACGGCGACGGGATCTTCACCAACGTCTCGAACTTCCGCGCCACGGCCGAGGAAGCCGCTTACGCGCGGCGGGTGCTGGACGCCCTCGGTGGTCCGCCCGGCCTCGGCGCCGTCATCGACACCAGCCGCAACGGCAACGGCGCCCCGGCGGACGACGCCTGGTGCGACCCGCCGGGGCGGGCCCTCGGCCGCGCCCCGACGACGCGTACCGGCGAGCCCCGGATCGACGCGTACCTGTGGGTGAAGTCGCCGGGGGAATCCGACGGCTGTTCGGCGGAGGCGGGCGCGTTCAGCCCGGAGTACGCGTACGCCCTCGCCACGGGGTGACCGGCTTCTCCCACCGGCCCGCCGGACCGAGTTCCCGCGAGTGGATCACCCGTACGCGAGGATGAACGTTTTGGCGCCGCCGGACGGTGTCGGCTACAAAGGATCTTTTCGGTCATCGTTGCGCAGGGTGGTCGGCGGTGCCGGAGCCCGGCGCGGCCGCGACCCCTCACCGTGCGGAGGGGTGACCCGAGCGGAGGGGTGAGCATGGCGGGCTTCGGCTGGAAGCTGCACGGTGACGGCAAGCACTTGCGGCCGGGGGAGGTCGTCAAGCCCGGTGAGCGGCTGACCTGGGGCCGGACGGCCGGGCTCGGCGCCCAGCACGTGGTGTCCATGATCGGCGCGTGTTTCGTCGCGCCGGTCCTGATGGGGCTGGACGCCAACCTCGCCGTCATGGCCTCGGGCGTCGCCACCATCCTCTTCCTGCTCCTCACGCGGGGACGTATCCCCAGCTACCTGGGGAGCAGCCTGTCGTTCGTCGGCGTCGCCGCCGTGATCGCGACCCAGGGCGGCGACGCGTCGACCCTCACCGGCGCGCTGCTGGTCGTCGGAGCCGTCCTCTTCCTCTGCGGGGCGGTGGTGCGCGCACTCGGCGCGCGGATCATCCACCTCGTCCTGCCGCCGGTGGTCACGGGCGCGGTCGTCATGCTCATCGGATTCAACCTCGCCCCGGTGACGGCAGGCACCTACTGGCCGCAGGACCAGTGGTCGGCGCTGCTCACCATGGTCTTCACCGGCTTCGCCCTGGTCGTCCTGCGCGGCTTCTGGTCGCGTATCGCGATCTTCCTCGGGCTGGCCTTCGGCTACGTCCTGTCCTGGGTGCTCGACCGGGTCTTCGGCCGTATCCACTCCCCGGCGGGCGGCACCGAGTCCGTGGACCACTGGCGCCTCGACCTGTCCGGGGTCGGCGACGCGAGCTGGATCGGACTGCCGGACTTCCACGCCCCGAGCTTCTCCGGCTCGGCGATCCTGGTGGCGCTGCCCGTGGTCATCGCCCTCATCGCGGAGAACGCGGGTCACGTCAAGGCCGTCGGGGAGATGACCGGCGATCCGCTGGACGACCAGCTCGGCACCGCGATCATGGCGGACGGCGTGGCCACCGTCGTCGCGACCTCCGTGGGCGGACCCGCCACCACCACCTACGCGGAGAACATCGGTGTGATGGCCGCCACCCGCGTCTACTCCACCGCCGCCTACTGGTGCGCGGCCGGGTTCGCGATCCTCTTCGGACTCTGCCCCAAGTTCGGTGCCTTCGTGGCGGCGATCCCCGGCGGGGTCCTCGGCGGCATCACCGTCATCCTCTACGGCATGATCGGCCTGCTCGGTGCCCAGATCTGGGTCCGCGCCGGGGTCGACCTCGCCAACCCGCTGCACCTGGTGCCGGTGGCGGCCGGGCTCATCGTCGGGATCGGCAACGTCAGCCTGACCTTCACCGACAACTTCGAGCTCAGCGGCATCGCGCTGGGAACGATCGTGGTGGTCCTCGGCTACCACGTCCTGCGGGTCCTCGCCCCGGCACACATGACCGGCGAACCACCCCTGCGGGAGCCGGAGAACCCGGGGTACGACCGCGGCTGACCCGCGGGACGCCGGTCGCCGCGGACCCGCACCCGCTCCACCCGGCCCGGGGACGCGCGGGCGCCCGCTGAGCGGCCCGCACGGGACGATGACGGGGCACCACGACAGGACGGGGACCTGGCCATGAGGGGTACGAGCCGAGCCGCGGCGGGGCGGCCGGTCGGGCCGGACCGGACGCGGGTCCTCGCGCCCGCTTCACGGCCCACGGGCCGGGCCGCTCCTCGGACGCGGCGGACCCAGCGTGCCGGGGCTTGAGGAACATCCATGCCAGATCGTGCGCTAAGGCCCAGCCGACTCCGGGAGGCCGTTGACCAGGGCTGATCGTGCGGTTGAACCTTCGCGGATCGATGTTGTCGATCTTCGGAGGGCCGTTGGGGCGGTCGAGTTTCTCACGGATGAGCAGGCGGCGCGGTACGGGTCGTTCTACGGGGCGCCGGTGTGGCGCGTGGATCGCGCTGCCGACTACGGGGCCTTCCAGGATGCGGCTTGCGGCCGGGTCGACCTGGTGCGCATCGTGCGGCACTGGGAGGACATCCTGCGGATGATCGGCTCGACCACACCGGGGCGGTGCGGGCCTACGATGTGATCCGGGTGCTGTCCCGTGACGGCCGGCCCACCCCGCTGGGCGACGCTATCGCGCACTACGGGCGGGTCTCGAAGTCGCTGCACATCCTGCGGCTGGCCGACGAGCCCGGCTACCGCAGGCAGATCAAGACGCAGGCGAACCTGCAGGAAGGCCGCCATGCTCTCGCCCGGAAGATCTTCCACGGCAGGGCCGGGCAGCTCTACCAGCACTAGCACGACGGCAGGGAGGACCAGATCGGTGCGCTCGGCCTGGTCCTCAACGCCCTGGTGCTCTTCAACACCCGGTACATGGACGCCGCCGTTGCCCAGCTCCGCGCCGACGGCTTCGACGCCCGAGAGAAGGACGTCGCCCGGCTCTCCCCGTTCGTGCGGCACCACGTCAACATGCTCGGCCGGTACTCGTTCCGGCTGCCGGAACTGCCGGGCGGCTTGCTACCCCTGCGTGATCTGAGCGCCGCCGACGACATGTGATCGAGCGCGAACAACCGTCCTCCGTCCTCCCCGGGCCAGGCGGGTCGTATCGTAGGCGCGAAGGCTGCTCACACGTTCGGGGGTTGGGTGCGCACCGCAGATCACGACCGGGGGCTTCTGGTGAACTACCTCCTGGTTCAGGAGGACGAGGACGGCGTGGAACAGCTCTGGGGGAGGTGTGCGGGCGTCGAAGGGTTCTTCGTCGACCCGGTCCCGCCGGCACGGGAGGTCCTCACTCTCCGCGGATGCCGCCCCGACGGTCTCCTGAGCAACATCCTGGCTGAGCCCGACGTCTCGCTGCGGGGTATGGGTGACGTGTGCGTCGAGGTCTGGGACGACGAGAAGCCCGTGCAGTGGTGGACACTCGTCGATGCGGTCGTGGTGGCCCATCAGCCCCACCCGGCCGACCCGGCGCGGTACGACATCGTGCTCGGCGCCGGCGTCAGGAACGAGGAGAGCTTCTTCGAACTGCCTGCGGTGCCACGCTTCGAGCTCTTCGCGGGGACGACGGTCGCTGCGGCAAGTGCAGGCCGGTGCTCCGCCGTGGACGGCCTGTTCAAGGCGCGAGCGGACCCTGTCCCCGTTCCGATGGAGCTGATCGGCTGCGAGCCTGCGGAGCCCCTGCTCGCGGCGCTGCGACGGCCCCGTCGGTCGGAGCGGGACTGGGCCTACCTCCTGGTTCTGGATCGCCATGGTGCCGTGATGGCCTCCCGCACCGTGGGCCTGGCCATCACCGGAGCGCGTCCGTCCGTGCTCGGCGGCACGCTCGTCGACATCACCCTCACCGATGGTGGAGACGGTCGGCCATCGTCGGCGGCCCGCCCGATCTGGGCGCAGTGGTATCAGGGCCCGCCGGCAGAGCCCAACCTCTGGGCGCCGTACGACTCGCAGGGCAGGGCCGAGTGGCTGGACCTCACCACTCGTGCCTGGAGGGTGCCCGCGCCCCAGCCGGATCGGTCCGGCGGTGAGCACCATCTCGACGGCCGGTTCATCACTGACGTTCCCGGTCTGCACTGCGCGATCGCCGAGGCCCTGCTCGGGCCCGGCCGCTACTACGGCCGGGAGTGGAACGCCTTCAAGGACTGCCTGGGCGGTGGATTCGGAGTGGCTCCGCCCTTCACCCTGACCTGGCACGACTCCGAGATCGCACGCCGCGCACTGGCGGACATTGTGGAGAATCCGCATGGCCAGCTCTCCTACTTCGAGGAGATCGTGCGACTCCTCGAACGATGCGACGTCGCGGTCGTGCTCCGGTGAGCTGCTGGCACCCGAGCGAATACGACTCCGGGATGGGCTGAGCAAGCTTCAGTGGTCGGGTCGCGCGGGGATTGAGATTCGCCCCGGGCGGCCCCGCCACTCAGGGCCAGTCCTCGGTGATGGGAAACATGTCGGCGTAAGGACTGGGTTCGCCGGTCTGCGGGTCCAGGCCGGCAAGAAGCCGTCGACGTTGCTCGCGCCAGCTGACGAAGGTGTCTGGCTGGTTCCAGAGCGACGCATCACCGAGTGGGCAGGCATCGAACCGGCCCAGTATCATGCGTGCGATGAACTGGGCCATGCCGCACTCAAACAGGGCCCACGGCGACTCGCCCGACGAGTAGTGCCGCCGCCAGGCTACGACTGGCCACTTGTCCGGTTCGGGGTCGTTCATCAGCCAAGCCATCTCGTTGGCATTCATTCCTGAGCCCCAGGGCAGGACAGCATCAGCACCTAGCGTCACGCCAAGGACACCTGCGTCCTCGTCCCAGAGTCTGCGCAGACCAGCCGTCATGCTGCCGATGTGACACCCCTCCCACCCACGCACGTCACTCGGCAGTGGGGGCAGAATGACAAGCTCTCCGATGTCGCCCACGCCGTAGGTGTCCAGCAGTGCCCTGTAGTCGCTCGGAAGCTTGGTGCCCAGCAAAGCTTCGGCCGCCGCCCAGTCGATCCGCTCGCCGCCCGCAAGATCTGCTGGTACGAGATCGAGCAATACGGCTACATCTGGATGAATGCCCATGATGGATCCCCTTGAGGTCAGTGACCGGCCACCTTAGTTGTGCGGGCTGACACCGTTTCTCCGGAGAACCAGGTCATCAGCGCCTGCTGTTGCCGGGCGTAAGCAGTCTGGTCACCTCGGAGATTGCCTCCGGGGACGGCTTGAAGTAGCGGCGGACGTTCTCCGTCTTCTCGTGCCGCGACTTCGCCATCAGCATCAGCAGGCTGGCCCCGGCCTCATCAAGGTGGGTCAGGCCGGAGTGGCGGTACTCGTGCAGGCTCCCAGCCAGTGCCTGGCCCTCGCATCGCGGTGTGCTCATCAAGCGGCGCGGGCCTGCCCGTAGGAGAGGCGGGCGAGCCCAGTGTCCGGGCACACGTCGCGAGGGGCGAGCACCTTCCCCGGGCCCGGGCGGCGATGCGTGACGAAGACCGGCCCGCAGGTGCGGCCCTTGAGCAGCCGGGCGGTACCAGCGTCCCAGTACACCGTCTCCAGAACGTAGTCCTCGCGGGCGACACCGCAGCGACGAACCTTCGGCTGGGCGCCCTTCGCCTTTACCGGGCAGTGGCGTCCGGCCAAGTCCAAGTCCTCGATGTTGACGCTCAGAACTTCCTCGCCTCGCCGATCTCGTCGTCCTCGACCGAGGCGAGCGGCCGGTTCTCGCCGATCCGCTCGGCGGTCTTCCCGAGGGCGGGGCCGAAGTTCCGGACGGTGTCCGGGTGGGTGAGCGAGTCAAGGAAGGCGTCGGCCGTTGTCGGGACGGCCAGCGCCTTCCCGGTCGGCAGTAGCAGGACCGCGGGCACTGCCTCTCCCTTGCCGCAGATAACCGGGTCGCCTCACGCAGCGTGCGGAAGGCGTCCCCGCAGGTCGCGCTCAGTGATACCGCAGGTAATAGGGCGTTATCTGCGGAAGACTTCACCGCCGTTCCGGCGCCGACGCTCCGTCAGGTGCCGACCAGCGGCAATCCGGGCTTAGCGCACGATCTGGCATGGATGTTCCTCAAGCCCCGTGCCGGGCCCGCTCGGGGTGTGGGACACCCCGGCCGGTTCCGCGCGGCTCGCGCTCGCCGCGCGCGATCCCCTTGACGGGCTGGAACGGGTGCGGACGTTCGGGGGCGCCCCGCACGCGCCCCGGTTGGAGGAGTCGCCCGGGCGGGCCGAGGGGCTCCGGCCGCTCGACGACGGCGACGCCTCGGCCTGTGTCCGTACGACGGTCGTCGAGGAGGGCGCGAAGCCCGGACCGCGCGCCGGCCGGGGCCGCCGCACCCCTGCCGACCGCCCCTCCTCAGCCCTCGGACGGGCTCTTCGCCACCACGGGGCCCGGTGCCGGCACCCGGTCCGCCACCTTGCGGTCGGCGCCGCGCAGGACACCGGCCCCGATCACCAGGCCGAAGGCCAGCACCGTCACCAGGCCGAAGGAGACGACCAGCGACGTCGCCTCCGCCAGCGATCCGATCGCGGACGGCGCGACCAGCCCGGAGGTGTAGGTGATGGTGGCGACGCCGGCGATCGCCTGACTCGGGTTCGGTCCGCTGCGCCCCGCCGCCGCGAAGGCCAGCGGGACGACGACCGCGACCCCGAGGCCGAGCAGGCCGAACCCGCAGAGCACACCCACCGCGCCCGGGGAGAGGACCACCAGGGCGCCGCCCACCGTGGCGAGCGTGCCGCCGGCCCGCACCGTGCGGACGGCACCGAAACGGTCCACGATCTTGTCCCCGGCGATCCGCGCCACCATCATCATCAGCGCGAACGCCGTGGTGGAGGCGGCCGCGAGACCGGCCGAGGTGTCGACGACGTCCCGCAGGTAGACGGCCGACCAGTCCATGGAGGCCCCCTCGGCGAACACGGCGCAGAAGCCGATCGCACCGATCACCAGCGCCGACCTGGGCGGCAGGGTGAAGCGCGGCGGCGGCTCCTCGTCCGGCTCGCTGCGCAGGTCCAGTACGCCCTGGACCGCGACGACGCCCAGCACGGTGAGGGCCAGCGCGGCAACGGTGTGGTGGAGCCGCGCGTCGGCACCGACGTGGGCCGCCACCGTGCCCGCCGCCGAGCCGATCAGGGCGCCGGCGCTCCACATGCCGTGCAGACCGGACATGATCGAGCGGTCGAGGCGGTTCTCGACCTCCACGCCCAGGGCGTTCATCGCCACGTCGGACATGCCCGCCGAGGCGCCGTAGACGAAGAGGGCCGCACAGAGCGTCAGCAGGTTCGGAGCGAGCGCCGGCAGGATCAGCGCCAGCGTCCAGAGGGCGAGCAGGACCCGCAGCGCGTTGCGGGCGCCGAACCGGTGGCTGATCCGGCCGGCCACCGGCATCGCCAGCGAGGCGCCGATCGCCGGGAAGGCGAGGGCGAGGCCCAGCTGTCCCGCGCTGACCCCCGCGTGGTCCTGGATCCAGGGGACCCGGGTGGCGAAACTGCCGGTCACCGCGCCGTGCACGGTGAACACGGCGGCGACCGCGTATCTGGCGCGCTTCACCTGCGCGGGGTCGAAGGCTGTCGCGATCGAGTCCGATGCCATGTCCGGGTTCCCTCCCATGCGCGCCCGCAGGGCGGCCGTCTCTCCTGTCCCAGGATCGAGCCGTAAACTATCAGGAACCTTGCCTGATAAAAAGCCCGCGTCGGAGGACGCCACGGTGATCTGGAAGGATTCCGCCATGCCCGCCTCCCCGAGCACCGCCCGGGCCATCAACGACCGGCTCGCCCTGCGGCTCCTCCAGCAGGACGGCCCCTTGACGGCCACTCAGCTCAAAGCGTCGACCGGGCTCTCCCGCCCGACCGTCGCCGACCTGGTCGAACGGTTGCAGGACGCCGGCCTGATCGAAGTGGTCGGCGAGGCCGGCGCCGAACGCCGGGGGCCCAACGCCCGGCTCTACGGAATCGTCGCGGACCGCGCCCAGCTCGCCGCGCTCGACGTGCGCACCGGCAGCGTCTCGGTGATCGTCGCGGATCTCCTCGGCCGCACGCTCGCCGAGGCGAGCGTGCCCATCGGCGACACCGGCACCGCCGTCGAGCGGGCGGTCGCCCTGCTGGAACGCACCGCCCGCGAGGCGGGTGACGCCCCCCTGCACAGCGTCGGCATCGGCGCCCCCGGACTGATCGACCCCGCCACCGGGGAGCTGCGGGTCACCATCGGACTGCCCTCCTGGCACCGGGAGTTGGTGGCCTCCCTCCAGCAACACCTCTCCGCACGGGTGCTCGTGGAGAACGAGACCAACCTCGCCGCCGTTGCCGAACGCCGGGTCGGAGCCGCCCGCGACCGGTCGACGTTCGCCCTCTTCTGGCTCGGCCACGCCGTCGGTGCCGCCCTCATGCTCGACGGCACCCTGCGCCGGGGCGCCTCCGGAGGTGCCGGGGAGATCGGTTTCATGCCCGTACCCGGGGCGGTCGGCCCTCTCTCGGCCGCCACCTGCGAAGGGGGCTTCCACTCGCTCGTGGGCTCGGAGGCCATCTGCGCGCTCGCCGTCTCGCACGGCATGGAACCGCCGCGCGCCCGCCCCGACACCCCGGAGGCGCGGTACGCGGTCACCGGCGCCGAGCAGGGCTTCGCAGCCGCGGCGGCCGTCCACGACGCCCTCGCCGGGGCGAAGGGCGGGGACGGCTTCCTGAGCGCCCTCGCCGAGCGCATCGCCCTGGGCGCCGCCTCCGTCGTCTCGGTCGTGGACCCCGGCTGCCTGGTCCTCGCCGGAGAGGTCGGGCACGCCGGGGGAACCGGGCTCGCCGCCCTGGTCGAGGACCGGCTCGCCACCATGTCCCCGCTGCGCACCGAGGTCAGGGCGGGTGAGCTGGGCGGTACGGCGATCCTGCGCGGCGCCCTCTTCACGGCCCGGGAGTCCGCGCAGGACGCGCTCTTCGCCCCGGCCGCCCCCTGACCCCCGGCCGGACGCGACGGAGGCGCACCGGCCGGGGCCGGGAAACGTCACGGAACGTGCGCTGTGAGCCAGCGCACAGCTACCCCCCTGCTGGCCCGGGGCAACTCGTGGCAGACTGATGGGGTACCAGCAGCAGCGCACTCCGGGGTCGGTGTAATTCCGAACCGGCGGTTATAGTCCGCGACCCGTCCGCATCCAGCGGCCGGTTGACCAGGTGAGATTCCTGGACCGACGGTGAAAGTCCGGATGGGAGGCAGTGCGCGGCGGGCCGTATCGGGTATGCCGCCGTGGGCGGACGCGGGTTCCGGAGCATTCCGGCCCACGCGTCCGGATTCCCGCGGACCAGGCGTTTCTCCCGTCGCGTTCCGCTTCTTCTGTCGTCACCGACAGGCCCCGGAGTCCGTGCCCGAAGAGGCAGGAGGACCCGGTGGCACCCGCAGCCGACATCACCGCCGTGCGACGAGCGACCCCGCTCGCCACCCGCGGCCCCGGCTCCCCGCGCCCCGCCCCGGTCGTCGCAGGCGTATGCGCCGCCGACCGCCCCGCCCCGGTCGTGGCACGCGTCCCCGCCGACGCAGCCGGCCGGCGGCGACTCCACCGCAGCGCCCCCGGAACGCGCACCCGGACGCGCCCTCCGCGCCGGACCGGCGGACAGGCCCGCGCCGGCGCCGCGCACCTCACCGGAATCCCCACGGCCGTCCGGGCGTTGCGGCCCGATGTGACCGGGACCGTGCGCGTCGGCCCCGGCCTCCGAACCACCCTCGTCCGCACCACCGCCCCCGCGGCTTCCACCGCTCGGAAGGGAAACTAGTGTTCACCGGAATTGTCGAAGAACTGGGCGAGGTCACCGCCGTCGAGAAGCTCGACGACGCCTCCCGCTTCCGGCTGCGCGGCCCCGTCGTCACCGAGGGCGCCAAGCACGGTGACTCCATCGCCGTCAACGGTGTCTGCCTGACCGTCGTGGAGACCGGCGAGCACGAGTTCACCGCCGACGTCATGGCCGAGACGCTCAACCGCTCCAGTCTCGGCGCACTCACCGCGGGCTCCCGGGTCAACCTGGAGCGTCCGATGGCGCTCGGCGGACGGCTCGGCGGCCACCTCGTGCAGGGCCACGTGGACGGCACCGGTCACATCGTCGCCCGAACCCCGTCGGAGCACTGGGAGATCGTCAAGGTCTCACTCCCCGCCGAACTCGCCCGGTACGTCGTGGAGAAGGGCTCGATCACCGTCGACGGGGTGAGCCTGACCGTCGTCGACGCCGCGCCCGACCACTTCACCGTCAGCCTCATCCCCACCACGCTCGCGTTGACCACGCTCGGCCTCAAGCAGCCCGGCGACCCGGTCAACCTGGAGGTGGACGTGCTCGCCAAGTACGTCGAGCGCCTGCTCGGCGACCGTGTGGAGAACCAGCGCGACGCGGACGGGGAGGGAGCGCGGTGAATCCCGCCGACTGGCTCAACTCCGAGGCCTTCACCCTCCTCGACCAGCACATCAAGTGGTCGGACATGATCGGCAACACGATCGGCCTGGCCGCCCTGGCGCTCGGCTGGAAGCGTTCCGTCTGGACCTGGCCCGCCCAGCTGCTGTCCGGCGCGATCCTGCTCTTCGCCTTCGCCTCCGCCCACCTCTCGGGCAGCGCCGGCAAGCAGCTCGTGGTCATCGTCGTCTCGCTGCTCGGCTGGTACTCCTGGACCCGCGGCACGCAGCGGGCCCAGGACGGTTCCATAGCCGTACGGTTCGCCACCTGGCGCGAACGCGGCGTGCTGGCCGCGGGCGCGGTCGTCGGCACCCTCGCCGTCGGCGGCCTGTTCACCGCCTTCCCCGAGCTGTCCTGGGACCCGTGGCCGGACGCGTACGTCTTCGTCGGCACCATCGTCGCGATGTACGCCCAGGCGCGCGGCATGGTCGAGTTCTGGTTCGCCTGGCTGCTGGTGGACCTGGTCGGCGTCCCGCTGAACTTCGCCAACGGCTTCGCCTTCTCCGGATTCGTCTACGTCATCTACGGGGCCCTGGTCCTGTGGGGCATGCGCGACTGGTGGCTGCGTACGCGCACCCCCGGTCTGGAAGGAGCCGCCGCATGACCGCCCGGTCCACCAACCCGCAGCACCACGAGCGTGACCTCGCGCTCGACCCCGTCGAGCAGGCGATCCGTGACATCGCCGCGGGCCGCCCCGTGGTGGTCGTCGACGACGAGGACCGCGAGAACGAGGGCGACCTCGTCATCGCGGCCGAGAAGGCCACCCCCGAGGTCATCGCCTTCATGATGAGCGAGTGCCGCGGCCTGATCTGCGCACCCATGGAGAACGACGAGCTGGAGCGGCTCGAACTCCCGCAGATGGTCGAGCACAACACCGAGTCGATGAAGACCGCCTTCACCGTCTCCGTGGACGCCTCCGCCGCTTACGGCGTCACCACCGGCATCTCCGCCGCCGACCGCGCCACCACCCTGCGGATGCTCGCCGGCGGCACGGCCGGCCCCGGCGACTTCGTCCGGCCCGGCCACGTCTTCCCGCTGCGCGCCCGCGCCGGCGGCGTACTCGTCCGCAACGGCCACACCGAGGCCGCCGTCGACCTCGCCCGGCTGGCCGGTCTGCGTCCGGTCGGCGCGATCGTCGAGATCGCGGGCGAGGACGGCGTCATGCTGCGGCTGCCCGAACTCGTGCCGTTCGCCCGCAAGCACGGGCTGACGATCATCTCCATCGAGGACTTGATCGCGTACCGCCGCCGCGCCGAACCGACCGTCCGGCGCGAGGCCGAGGTGCGGCTGCCGACGGCCTTCGGCGACTTCACCGCCCACGGCTACCGTTCCCTCACCGACGGCGTCGAGCACGTCGCCCTGGTCCACGGCGACCTCGGCGACGGAGCGGACGTCCTCGTCCGCATCCACTCCGAGTGCCTCACCGGTGACATCTTCCAGTCCCAGCGCTGCGACTGCGGCCCCCAGTTGCAGGCCTCCATGGAGCGGGTGACCGCCGAGGGCCGGGGCGTCGTCGTCTACCTCCGCGGCCACGAGGGCCGGGGCATCGGCCTGCTCCAGAAACTGCGCGCGTACGAACTCCAGGAGCGCGGCTCCGACACCCTCGACGCCAACCTGGAACTCGGCCTGCCCGCCGACGCCCGCGACTACGCCGCCGGTGCGCAGATCCTCGAGGACCTCGGGGTGCGCAGCCTGCGGTTGATGACCAACAACCCCGACAAGACGGCCGCGGTGGTCCGGCACGGACTCGTCGTCAACGGCCGCGAGCCGATGCCCGTCCAGGCCGGCGAGCACAACCTCGGCTACCTGCGCACCAAGCGCGACCGGATGGGGCACGACCTGCCCTGGCTCGACGGCGTGCCGGCCTCGACCTGCGGCAACCAGTAGACCCACCACCACCCCACCGACCAGAGTGACGGAAAAGGGAGAGACATGAGCGGCAAGGGCGCACCCGAACTGTCCGTGAGCAACTGCGAGGACCTCCGCGTGGCGGTCGTCGCCGCCCAGTGGCACGAGAAGGTCATGGACGGACTCGTCGACGGCGCCCTGCGCGCGCTCGGCGAACTCGGCATCCAGGAGCCGACCCTGCTGCGCGTCCCGGGCAGCTTCGAGCTCCCGGTCGTCGCCAAGGTCCTCGCCGGACGCGGCTACGACGCGGTCGTCGCCCTCGGCGTGATCATCCGCGGCGGTACCCCGCACTTCGAGTACGTCTCCCAGGGCGTCACCGTCGGCCTCACCCAGGTCACCGTCGACACCGGCGTCCCCGTCGGATTCGGCGTCCTCACCTGCGACACCGAGGAGCAGGCGCTGGACCGGGCCGGCCTGGAAGGGTCCGCGGAGGACAAGGGCCACGAAGCGGTCACCGCCGCCGTCGCCACCGCCACCACGCTGCGCAGCGTCAGCGAACCCTGGCGCTGAGGGCGGCCGAAGACCCCGTATTCTAGGGACCATCATGGCCAACAAAACCTTCGAAGAACTCTTCGCCGAGCTGACGCTCAAGGCCGCGGACGGCGACCCCTCCACCTCGCGCACCGCCGAACTGGTGGGCAAGGGGGTCCATGCCATCGGCAAGAAGGTCGTCGAGGAGGCCGCCGAGGTCTGGATGGCCGCCGAGTACGAGGGCAAGGAAGCCGCCGCCGAGGAGATCTCGCAGCTGCTCTACCACGTCCAGGTGATGATGGTCGCGCGCGGGATCTCCCTCGACGACGTCTACGCCCACCTCTGAGCACCGCCCCGCACGACACCGCCGCCGCACCCCGGCAGCGCCTCCGCACGCCCGCAGAACCGTCCGCACGCTCCTCCGTACGAAGGAAACCCGAGCTCATGCTGCGCATCGCCGTTCCCAACAAGGGTTCACTCTCCGGGCCTGCGATGGCGATGCTCCATGAGGCCGGCTACCAGCAGCGCAAGGAGTCGAAGGAGCTCGTCCTCGTCGACCCCGTCAACGAGGTCGAGTTCTTCTACCTGCGGCCCCGGGACATCGCGATCTACGTGAGCTCCGGCCGTCTCGACATCGGCATCACCGGCCGCGACCTGCTGCTCGACTCCGGGGCCGACGCCGAGGAGATCCTCCAGCTCGGCTTCGCCCGCTCGACCTTCCGGTACGCCACCAAGCCCGGGACCGCCGAGGGCCCGCAGGACTTCGACGGGATGACGATCGCCACCTCCTACGAGGGCATCGTCGCCAAGCACCTCGCCGACGCCGGCGTCAGCGCCTCCGTCGTCCACCTCGACGGCGCGGTCGAGACCGCCATCGAGCTCGGGGTCGCCCAGGTCATCGCCGACGTGGTCGAGACCGGCACCAGCATGCGCAACGCCGGGCTCGAGGTGATCGGCGAGCCGATCATGAAGTCCGAGGCCGTCGTCATCCGCCGCACCGGCGCCGACGCCGAGGAGCCCAAGGTCCAGCAGTTCCTCCGCCGCCTCCAGGGCGTCCTGGTGGCCCGGACGTACGTGATGATGGACTACGACTGCCGCGTCGAGCACCTGGAGCGCGCGGTCGCCCTCACCCCCGGCCTGGAGTCGCCGACCGTCTCCCCGCTGCACCACGAGGGCTGGGTCGCCGTCCGCTCCATGGTCGCCTCCCGCGAGGCACAGCGGATCATGGACGACCTGTACGAGCTCGGCGCCCGCGCCATCCTCACCACGGCCATCCACGCCTGCCGGCTCTGACGACAGGCCGGGCCCGCACCCGAACCCGAGTAGAGGACAGAAGGATCCGATGTCCGCTTCCGCTCCCCGGACCGAAACCCCCGCCCTCCCGGTCACCTTCCGGCCGGGTCTCACCCGGCTGGTCCTGCTCGCCATCGCGCTGGCGCTCTTCGCCGTCATCACGGTGGTGGCACTGATGCTGGAGAGCCTCGGTCCGGGGGACCGGGTGACGTTCGTCGTCTTCGCCGCCCTCTTCTCCGGGGTGCTGGTCCTGCTCGCCCGGCCCAGGATCACGGCCGACGAGGAGGGGGTGACCGTCGTCAATCTCACCCGGACGCACCGGCTCGCCTGGGAGCAGATCCTCCAGGTCAACCTGAGGGTCGGAGACCCCTGGCTCTTCCTCGGCCTCAGCGACGGCACCAGCCTGCCCGCGCTCGGCATCCAGCCCGGTCTCTCCAAGCGGCGGGCCGTCCAGGACGCCGAAGCCCTCCGCGGCCTCGTCGCGTCGCGGGGCACCGCCGTCGAAGCGGGCTGACGCGCGCGGACCCCGCCCGGGGCCCGCGGTCGAAGCGTGCGACCGGCGGGGGCACCGCGCCCGGTTGTGCACGGGGCGCCCGGCGGATGGCCGTGAGCCCCCTGCCCGGACGCGCCGATTGTTGACTACTCTGGAGTCCGGCGGCGCCGAGTGGCGCCCCGCCCCGCCCATACGGTCCGCAGACCGGCGGGGCTCTTCCTGCGACCCGAGGAGTGACTCCTTCCAGCAATGGACGGATCGTCCGGTAGTATCTGCGCCGCCCCTTCCCCGGAGGCGGCGGCATGACCACCCCCCTGCTGCTGCTCATCGCGGCATTCCTTCTCATCCTGGCCAACGGGTTCTTCGTGGCGGCCGAGTTCGGCCTCGTCACCGTCGAGCGACCCGAGGCCGAACGCGCGGCCGACGAAGGCGACCGGCGCGCGCGCACCGTCGTCGAGGCGCTGCGCGAACTCTCCTTCCAGCTCTCCGGCACCCAGCTCGGCATCACCATCACCTCGCTGGTCGTCGGCATGCTCGCCGAACCCGCGCTCGCCCAGCTCTTCACCGGACCGCTCACCGCCACGGGCCTGCCCTCCGGGGCCGTGCCCACCGTCAGCGTGGTGATCGGCATGCTGCTCGCCTCCGCCGTGCAGATGGTCATCGGCGAGCTGGTGCCCAAGAACTGGGCCGTCTCCAAGCCCCTCCAGGTCGCCCGGTTCGTGGCGGGCCCCCAGCGCCGCTTCACCACCGCGCTCCGCCCGGTGATCACGGCGCTGAACACGCTCGCCAACCGGCTGGTCCGTCTGCTGGGCGTCGAGCCCACCGACGAACTCGCCTCCGCACGCACGCCCGGCGAGCTGGTTTCGCTGGCCCGGCACTCCGCGGAGGCCGGCACCCTGGAACAGGACACCGCCGACCTCTTCGTACGGACCCTGTCGCTCGGCGGCCTCACCGCCCAGCACGTCATGACCCCCAGGGTCCGGGTCAGCGCCCTCCAGTCGTCCGCCACCGCCGCCGACGTCCTCAACCTGACCCGCGCCACCGGCCTCTCCCGCTTCCCGGTCTACCGGGAACGTATCGACGAGGTCGTCGGCATGGTCCACCTCAAGGACGCCCTCGCGGTCCCGGCCGCCGACCGGCTGCGCACGCCGGCCGGCCGGATCGCCGTACCGCCGCTGCTGGTCCCCGAGTCGCTGCCCGTCGAACAACTGCTCCAGCGGCTCCGCAACGAGCAGCCGATAGCCGTCGTCGTCGACGAGTACGGCGGTACCGCCGGGGTCGTCACGCTGGAGGACATCATCGAGGAGCTCGTCGGCGAGGTCCGCGACGAGCACGACGGCGAAGGCGCCGACCGGCCCGAGCTGGTCCCCGTCACCGGCGAGGACGGCCGCCCCGCGTGGGACGCCGACGGCAGCTGCCGTGTCCTGAGCCTGCGCCGGATAGGCCTCGACGTGCCCGACGGGCCGTACGAGACCGTCGCCGGACTCGTCGCCGACCTGCTCGGACGCATCCCGGCCCCCGGCGACCGCACCGAACTGCCCGGCTGGCGGCTCGCCGTCCGCCAAGTGGGCCACTACCGCGCCGAACAGGTCCGCTTCGTCCGCACGGCGGACGTGTCCGGACAGCCGGACGGTACGCACCTCCCGGACGACGCCCGCTCCGCGGCCCCCGGCCGGACCCTGCAGGAGGCCACCCGATGAGCCTGCTCCAACTGGTCTTCGCCGGACTGCTCGTCCTGGCGAACGGCTTCTTCGTCGGCGCCGAGTTCGCGCTCGTCTCGGTCCGCCGCAGCCAGGTCGAACCGCTCGCCGCGAGCGGGTCGGCCCGCGCCCGCCAGGTGCTGTACGGCCTGGAGAACCTCCCGCAGATGATGGCCGCCGCACAGTTCGGCATCACCGTCTGCTCCCTCACCCTGGGCGCCGTCGCCGAGCCGACCGTCGCCCATCTCTTGGAACCCCTCTTCCACGCGGCACACGTGCCCGAGGGCCTCGTCCACCCCCTCGGCTACGCCCTCGCCCTCGTCTTCGTGGTCGTGCTCCACCTCGTCATCGGCGAGATGGTCCCCAAGAACCTCGCGATGGCCGCCCCGGAGAAGACCGCGCTCTGGCTCAGCCCCACCCTGGTGGGCTTCGCCCGCCTCTGCCGCCCGGTCACCGCGGCGCTCGGCGCCTGCGCCCGGCTGGTGCTGAAGCTCTTCCGGGTCGAGCCCAGGGACGAGGTCGAGGCCGTCTTCACCAGCGAACAGCTCAACCGCCTGGTGGAGGACTCCGGTCAGGCCGGACTGCTGGAGCCGGAGGCACAGGAACGTCTGGAAGACGCCCTGGAGCTCGGCAGCCGGCTCGTCACCGACGTGCTCCTGGACAACGCCTCGCTGGTGACGGTCGACCCGTCCGTCACCCCGCGCCGGATCGAGGAGCTCACCGTACGGACCGGCTTCTCGCGCTTCCCGGTCCGCGCCGAGCGCGGCGGCCCGTTCATGGGCTACCTGCACGTCAAGGACGTCCTCGACCTGGAGGACGGCGAGCGCGCCGTGCCCCAGCAGGTCTGGCGCCCGATGGCGACCGTACGGGCCGAGCTCCCGCTCGACGACGCCCTGACCGTGATGCGACGGGCGGCGACCCATCTCGCCCAGGTCGCCGACGCGCAGGGCAAGGTCCTCGGACTCGTCGCCCTGGAGGACGTGCTGGAGACGCTGGTGGGCGAGGTCCGCGACCCCGCCCACCGGGTGTCCGTACCGCGCCGGACGGTCGACGTGCCCCCCGGGCACCTGCCGCACGAGCCGAAGGCCATGGCCGACATCGGCTGACGGGGTACGCCGGACGGACCCGGGACCCGGGCCCGTCCGGCGTACCTGCCTCACGCGCCGGGTGCCTCCGTCGGGCCCCGTCCCACCGGTCCCCGGCCGGAGAGCACCTCGCCGTACGCCTGCATGAGGTCCGGCAGCCGCAGCGTCGCCAGATCGTCCCGCGTCGGGGTCGCGGCGTACCCGGAGAGCCTCAGGTCGCGGTAGGCGCAGCTCTTCTCGTACAGGGTGCGCAGGAAACGGCCGTTGCCCAGTTCGTCGATCCACCCCTGCTCGACGACGTGACCGCTGATGCTGCGGAGCTCGTCCAGCGCCTCCTCGTCCCAGCGGTCGCCGTCGGCGGCGGCCAGGACCCCGCCGATCGCGGTGAGTTCGAGCGGCCGGTAGCTCGGGAAGTCGACCCGGCTGGTGAACCGCGAGGAGAGCCCCGGGTTGGCGGCCAGCAACCGGTCCATGCCCTCCGGATAGCCGGCGAGGATGACCACGAGATGGTCGCGGTTGTCCTCGGCCCGCTTCAACAGGACCTGGAGCGCCTCGTCGCCGTAGGCGTCGCCCTTGCTGTAACCGGAGTTGGCGAGGCTGTACGCCTCGTCCACGAAGAGCACCCCGCCCAGCGCCGAGTCGATCAGCTCGTTGGCCTTGACCGCGGTCTGACCGAGGAACTCGCCCACCAGGTCGGAGCGCTGGGCCTCCACCAGGTGGTCGCCCCCCAGCAGACCCAAGGCGTAGAAGACCCGGCCCAGGATGCGGGCCACCGTCGTCTTCCCCGTACCCGAGGGGCCGGAGAACACGAAGTGCCGCTTGGGCGGCTGGACGGGGAGCCCCTGCTCGGCCCGCAGCCGCGCCATGTTCAGCTGTGCGGAGAGCGCCTTCACCTGCCGCTTGACCGGATCCAGCCCGACCATCCGCTCCAGCTCGGCCAGCGCCTCGGCCAGCAGGGCCGGATCGCTCGGCCCGGCGGGCAGCACCGTACGCCCCGTGCGGCCGGGGCCGGCGCGTTTGACACGCGCACCCTCCGGGGCGGCCGTGGCCACGGGGGAGACCGGCCCGAGCTGCTCGCCGCCCAGCCAGGGATCGCGGCCGTCCCCCCGATCCGTCCCGAGCAGCGCGTCGCCCTCCGGCTGGGACTCGGCGCCGACCTCGTCCGTGCCGTAACCGCTCAGGGCGGCCGGGGCGAGTCCGGCCGGCTCGTCGAACGCGTCGTGATCGGTGATGGCCGCCAGCCGGGCCGAGGTGTCCATGAACGAGGGGTCCACCCGGTGCACCGCCCGGTACAGGGGCAGCGCCGCTGCGCTGCGCCCGGTCCCCTCGTGCGCCCGCGCCAGCCAGTACCGCAGCTCCTTGCGCTGCGGCTGCTCACTGCGACAGCGCATCAGGGCCGCGGAGAGCAAGGGCTCGGCCTGCCCGTACATCTCCAGCCGGACCCGGGCCATACCGCCGAAGAGACGCGCTTCGATCCCGAGCAGCGGATCGTCGACGAGCCGCTCGGTACAACGGACCAACTGCTCCCAGTCCTTGGCGAGGTAGGCCCGGCACGCGTGCAGGAAGCGCACCTGGGCGTCCGTGTCGACCGGCCCGAGCCCGGCCAGCGCCCGGTCCAGCTCTGGCACGTGGCGACCGTCCAGCCAGTGCGAGGCGTGGGCCAGCAGCAGCTCGCGCGGAGTCTCCAGGACGGGCTGCACCCACCAGCCGAGCCAGTACCAGGAGTTGAGCGTGCGTTTGTGCCGGGTGCGCTGTTCGCCGAAGCGGTCGCGGTACCGGTACATGTTCAGCAGGGCGGTGGTGGTGTCGATCCGCAGCGCGTGGAGGCCCAGCCAGCCGTCCGCCATGCCGGGATCGAGCCGTACCGCGGCCCGGAATTCCTCCTCGGCATGGGGGTACGCGCCCATGGTGTAGGCGTCCACTCCCCGCAGCCAGGCCAGTTCGGCAGGGGCGTGCGCGCCCTGCGTGCCGATGTCCATCAGGTCCCCCACACGACTGTGCCCCAGGATGTCCCGCCCGCACAGCATGCCCACGAAGGCGTTCCGAATCACCGTTTCGCGGAAGGGAATTGACCGAGTCGTCGGAGATCGTACCCAGCGCGGAAGGACACGGGAACGGTGCCGTTCGTGACGGACGGTGAAGGAAGGGGTCCGTGTGGTGCGCGTGCGGGGGAGCGGTGGACAGAACGAAGCCCCCGATCACGGGGGAACAACCGGGGGCTTCGTGTCCTGGGAGGGCTCCGAAAAGCCTCACATTGAGAACGTAAGACCTGTAAGCCCCGCCGGTCAAGCCGAGTTGGAACATGCGCCTGGCGATTTCCAGTGCCTCAACCGGATGACCTGCCGCCTTCACCCTCCGTGAGATTCCGGGGCGCGGCCGCAGCCACCCGGGGCCCGTCCAGCCACTCGTATCCCTCGGACACCTGGCGTACCAGCGCATCCGCGTACGGCCGGGAGGGGTCTTCGGCGAAGTGCCGTTCCTCCGCGACCGTCCAGCCGTCCCAGAAACCGCGCAGTGCCGCCCCGTCCCGCCGCCGGCCGCGCTCCCAGGACGTGTCGCGGTCCATCTCCATCCACCACAACGCGGCCAGCCGGGACCGCAGGAGACGGCGTCCGGCCCCCACCCCCTCGATCAGCACCACCGGAGCGGGCGCCAGGGTACGGGGCGGCCCGAACCGCCGGGCGGTCCAGTCGTAGGGGGCGTACCGCGCCGGCTCCCCGCGCGAGAGCGGCCGCAGCACCTGCTCGCGCAGCCGGTCCGTCCACGCGAACAACTCCGCGTGGGTGGCCAGATCGTCCAGCCGGAGCAGAGGAGCGCCGCCCAGAGCCTCGGCGAGCCGGGTCGCCAGGGTGCTCTTCCCCGAACCCGCGTGCCCGTCGATCGCCACGAGCCGTACCGGACCGCAGGACGGCGGGAGGGAGAGGAGGCCGCGGGCACGCCCGGCCAGGTCGTTCATCCCCCCAGGGTACGGGGCCCGGGAGAGACCGGTCCGGGTCGGGGCCGGACCCCACCCGGCCCCACGGAAGCCGCCGCAGGTCACGCCAGTGGTCCAGTCCCATGTTGCTCCGTCCGCGCGGGGCGAATCACTGGCCCGGCGGGGGCGGGACCCGCGATAGTTGGCGCACTGATCGCCGTCGTACCCGCGCCCCGCACCCGCTGCGCACCCTCGCCCGCCCCCGACCCGGGAGTTCCGACCATGACCGGACCGACCAACCGCAGGACCGTCCTCGCCGCCCTCGCGGCCGTCGCCGCCACTTCCGCGGTGGCCTCCGCCGGACCCGCCTCCGCCGCCGCGGGCTCCGCCTCCCGCCCCGGTGCCCGTCCCACCAGGGCCCCGGAGAGCGCTGTGGACAACCACTTCTGGACCACGTACACCGACTGGCGCTCCGGCTCCGCCGCCGGCACCCGGGCCGTCGCCGGCCACAGGCCGGGCCTGGTGATCGGCGCCCCCGCCGGCACCACCGACCACACCGACCCGCACACCGGGACCACCGCCGCCTGGGAGTACGCCACCTGGACCTCACCGGCGCACCGCAGCGCCGTACCGGCCACCGAGGTGATCGCCTCCTGGAACGCCGACACCCCCGACGGCACCTGGATCCAGATCGAACTCCTCGGCCGCTACTCCGACGGCACCGAGACCCCCTGGTACGTGATGGGCCGCTGGGCGGCGGGGGACACGGACATCCGCCGCACCTCGGTGGACGACCAGACGGACGGCAAGAGCTCCGTCTGGACCGACACCTTCTCGGTCGACGACGCGGCGAGCGGCCTGCGCCTGACCCACTACCGGCTGCGCCTCACCCTCCACCGCACGCCCGGCACCCGCCTCACCCCGACGGTGTGGCGTGTCGGCGCCATGGCCTCGGACGTCCCGGACCGCTTCACCGTCCCGGCGAGCACCCCCGGCGCCGGCAGCGGCCACGAACTCGCGGTGCCCCGCTACTCCCAGAACCTCCACGCGGGGGAGTACCCCGAGTACGACAACGGCGGCGAGGCATGGTGCAGCCCCACCTCCTCGCAGATGATCATCGAGTACTGGGGCCGCAAGCCCACGGCGGAACAGCTCGCCTGGGTCAAGCCCGGCCTCGCCGACCCCCAGATCTGCCACGCGGCGCGCTACACCTTCGACTACCAGTACGACGGCTGCGGCAACTGGCCTTTCAACGCCGCCTACGCCGCCACCTACCGGGACATGTCCTCCGCCGTCACCCGGCTCGGCTCCCTCACCGACGTGGAGAACCTCGTCCGGGCCGGCATCCCGGTCATCACCTCGCAGTCCTTCCTCAAGGAGGAGCTGACGGGCGCCGGGTACGGCACCTCGGGCCACCTGATGACGGTGATCGGCTTCACCGAGGACGGCGACGTCGTCGCCAACGACCCGGCCTCCAAGGACAACGACGCGGTGCGCCGGGTCTACGCCCGCGCGGAGTGGGAGAACATCTGGCTCCGGACCAAGCGGTACGACGCGGCCGGCAAGGTCAGGAGCGGCACGGGCGGGGTCTGCTACCTCTACTGGCCGGCCGATCCGTCTGCCGCCCAGCGCCGCGTTCTGAAGTCCCTCGGACTGGCGTGAGCATGTGAGGTCCCGCGGCCGCTCCGACGGCGCGACGGCGGCGGTCGCGCCCGTCCCCCGTGAGTCGGCCGTAGGGGTCCACCGTCACCTTGGGCGAGCGGTGCCCGAACCCATCGGGTCACCCCGTGGAGCGGGCCACCGCTCGTCAAGGTGAGGGGTGGCCGCGAACGGTCGGGCCGGACCACGTCGTCGACGTGCGTCCCCCTCGGGAAGCCGCTGTCCGGGGCGGGTGTCCGACACCCGGTCCGGCCGCTTCACTCCGCCGAGGTGTCCGCACCGTTCCATTCGCAGAACAGGACGGTGGCGTCGTCGTCCAGCTGTCCCTGGTGGTACTCCATGACGGCGTGCATGAGACGGCGCAGGGTCTCGTCGACCGGCAGGTTGTCGGCGTGGTGGCGGATGATGAAGTCGGTGAAGCGCTCCACACCGAACTCACGGCCGTCCGTGCCGCGGGCTTCGGTGATGCCGTCGGTGAACAGCAGCAGCCGGTCGCCGGGCTCCAACTGTTCGGTGCACTGCTTGATGGGCAGGTTGAACCCGCAGCCCATCGGTCCGGCAGGCGGACAGTGGAGCGTACTGGCCCAGCGGCCGCCGCGGATCAGCACCGGTGGCAGGTGACCGCGGTTGACCCAGCTGAACTTGCCGGTGTCCAGTTCCAGGTCGGCGAGGATACCGGTGGCGTAGCGGCTGTGCCCGAACTGCTCGACCAGGGTGTCCTCGATGGCTGCGCTGGCGTCGGGGATGGTCGCCCCGGCGCGGCGGTGGCTGCGGCAGGTGGCCATCGCCAGGGCCGCGGTCAGGCCGGCGGAGGTGTCGTGGCCCATCGCGTCGAAGACCGCCAGGTGCAGGACGTCGTCGGCCACCGCGTACTCGTAGGCGTCCCCCGCCACCTGGTAGGCCGGTTCCATGAAGGCGCTGACCGTGACCCGCCGGTCGGAGAAGGTGCGCGGCGGCATCATGCTCCACTGCAGTTCCGCCGGTATCCCCATCGGCCGGGTGCGGATCAGCCGGGCGTGGGAGTCGCTGTTGGCCCGCTTGGAAACCAGCAGCAGCCCCGCCACCGACGCCAGCGCCCGCATCACCTCGTCGTCGGGCCTGCCCCCGTCGCGGGGACCTGGCACGATCTGCAGGACCCCCAGGCGTTCGGCGCCGTCCCGCACCGGCACCCAGCACGCCCCGCCACGCGCGGACGCGACGACTTCGGCGATCTGGTAGGCACGGCCCGGCAGCGTTCCTTCGATCCGGAACTCCTCGCCCTCCTCGCCTGCGCTCAGACCGATGCCGGTGACCTCGCGCAGCACCTCCTCCTGGAGATCCGCCACGAACAACCGGGCCCCTCCCGCACCGGCCTCCTTCGCCGCGGAGTCGAGCAAGCGGGGCAACCGCTCGAAGGGGGCCGTGTGACTGGCCTCCAGCAGCCCGGTCAGCGACCGCGCGACGTTCCACTCTTCCGACATCTCTTGTCCCCACAGGTGCACGACCACAAGGGTCCGCGAATCGACGCATGTGCCGCGGAGATCACACGGGACTCAGTCCGAAGGAGCCGTACCGGTGCGACGGGCCCCCGGCGGGGGCCACCAGGGCAATGGTCTGCCCAGTCTCCCACTCTCCGGGCAGTGACCGCGGTCCCTCCTCGGGGAGCCGTGGACCCTCGCACCCCTGGTGACCTGCTCGCCCGCGTCGGCCCATGGCCACCCCGTCGTCACCCGTGTGGGGAACACGACACCGCCCCCTGCCGGTCGTCCGGCAGGGGGCGGTGTCACAGGGAACCTCGGTCCGGATCCGTCACCGCGTCACGGTGGCGGGGGAGCGGGGGAGCGGGGGAGTGGGTGGCGGGATCAGGGGGCGGTGCCCCAGGAGAGCGTGCCGGCCACGTAGGCGCCGACCTTCGCCGCGTCGGCGAAGGAGGTGTTGGTCGAGCGGCTGTAGTCGTCCGCCTCGCTGAAGTTGGACCAGTCGCTCTTGTTCAGACGGAGCTGGATCTCACCGGTGGAGGCACCGGCCGCCAGGGTGCCGCTGCCGAAGCCGACCTCCAGGTAGTGGCTGGCGCCGGCCGCCGAACCGCCGGCCGTGACACCGAGGTTCACGGAGCCGCAGCCGATGACCGCGTAGTCGCACGCGGTGCCGAAGGTGGAGGCACCCGCCTCGGGGGTGAACCAGTAGCGCAGCTTCACCGTGGACAGGTTCACCGCGGTGGTGCCGGTGTTGACCAGCTGGAGCGACATCCGGATCTGGTTGTCGGTGGCGGAGGAGTCCGTGTTCTTGTACTGGACCTTGAGCGACCCCGTCCCGGTGCCGCCGCCCGCGGAGGTGGTGACGGAGAGGGCGCTGGAGGCGGCCGAGACGTTACCGGCGGCGTCCTTGGCCTTGACCGTGTAGCTGTAGGCGGTCGAGGCGGTCAGGCCCGTGTCGCTGTAGGAGGTGGTGGTGGAGGAGCCGACCTTGACGCCGCCGCGGAAGATGTCGTAGCCGGTCACGGCGGTGTTGTCGGTCGACGCGGTCCAGGAGAGCGAGACGCTGCTGCTGGTCTTCGCCGTGGACGTCAGGGCCGTCGGAGCGGTCGGCGCCTGGGTGTCGGTGGTGCCGCCGCCCGCGGAGGTGGTGACGGAGAGGGCGCTGGAGGCGGCCGAGACGTTACCGGCGGCGTCCTTGGCCTTGACCGTGTAGCTGTAGGCGGTCGAGGCGGTCAGGCCCGTGTCGCTGTAGGAGGTGGTGGTGGAGGAGCCGACCTTGACGCCGCCGCGGAAGATGTCGTAGCCGGTCACGGCGGTGTTGTCGGTCGACGCGGTCCAGGAGAGCGAGACGCTGCTGCTGGTCTTCGCCGTGGACGTCAGGGCCGTCGGAGCGGTCGGCGCCTGCGTGTCGGTGGTGCCACCGCCGGTGATCGGCGGGTAGGCGTTGCGCACGAGCTCCTGGAACTGCGCGGAGAACCAGTGGCCCGCGAGCGGGGAGTTCGGCAGGGCGCCGGTCATGCTGTTGCCGTTGCGGCCGTTACCGGTGTACGTCGGGTCGCACATCCGGTCGAAGCCCTTGCCCTCGTCGTTCGCGACGGGGGCGCTGTTGCCGTCCGACTCGCCCGGGGGCTTGGCCCAGACGTACGCGTCGATGCCCGGCTCCGGGGCGGCGGTGGGACGCTCGCCGATGCCGGCGCCGCTCTGGTTGCACCAGTTGCCCGCGTGGATGCGCCGGTCGACCCGGCCGCCGTCCACATAGGCGTCCACACTGGTCAGCGGACCGGGGGCGGTGGGACGCGCGGTGCCGCCCCAGCCGTTGCGGGCCGTGTCGATCAGCATGCCGATGTTGGAGTTGAAGCCCTGGCCCACCAGCTGGGTGCGCAGCGCCTGGGCGAACGACAGCTCGTCGACGTAGTAGTTCCAGTCGACCCACTTGGACTGGCGCACCGTGGTGCCGTTCACCGAGTCGGTGACCTTGATGTTCGGCTCCTTGAGAGCCGAGTAGTTGGCCGTGTTGACGATGAAGCCCGAGACGTCGTTGACCGTGGCGCCCTCGGACGTGGCGGCCTTCTTGAACTCCGTCACGGCCGGGCCCATGTTGCTGTCCCAACCCAGCCAGCCGTGGTGCGCGGCGTCGATGTAGTTGTAGACGTTGGGAATGGCGCCCAGGGTGTGCAGCGCGTAGCCGACGCCCTTCTCGTAGTTGCCGTTCGCCTTCATCGTCGCGCAGGCGTCGGTCGAACCCGCCGTGCCGCCCGCGTTGGTGACGATGTTGGGCAGCGAGTCGGGCTCGATGATCGTGACGATGCGCAGGCTCGCGTAGGCCGGGTCGGCGAGGATGTCCGAGATCGGGTCGATGTACTCGTTCTTGTAGCGGTCGAGCTCGGTGGGACCGAGTTCACCGTTGGAGGCCAGCGCGGCGCAGTCCCGTCCCGGCAGGTCGTAGATGACGACCTGGAACAGGTTCGCGCCCTGGGCCAGCGCCGTGTCGAGGTGCCCCCGCAGGCTCCTCGCCGTGGCGGAGCCCTCGATGGCCGCGATGCGGTCCATCCAGACGAAGGCCGGCGTGTTGGCGATGGCGGCGCCGCCCGGTTCGGCCGCCGCCTTGGCGGACCAGTCCGGGTTCACGTACGCGGTCGCACCCACGTAGGGGTTGTCGACCCGTGCCGCCGCCGCGGCCGATGCGGGGGCGGGGACGGCGACGGCCAGCGCCGCGCCCATGGCCAGGGCGGAGACTGCGGCCAGTCTCCGGCGCAGCCCGTGCTTGGTGGTGCCTCTGCTACTCATTGCGGCTCCGTGTTCCTTTCGTACGCCTGCGGGTGCGCCCCGCGGACGGGTTCGGGGGTGTCGATCGGGAGCGGCCCGCCTGGTCGGGGCCGACTGCTCCCGTCGGGCCGCCGTCGGTGAGGACGGGGCCTGCGGTGGGTCGTGGTGCTGGGGGACGGTGGTGCTACCCGATGGCGGGTACCGCGGGGCGGTGGGTGACCCGCCATCGGGAGTGGGTGGGTGGCCGGCGGCTCAGTGGCCGGTCACGGTGCGGGGGCGCGGTGGCGGTGTTCCGCCGCGCGGTCGGCCCCCGGGCGGTGGATCACGGGGCGGTCCCCCAGGCGAGGGCGCCGGCGACGTAGGCGCCGACCTTGGACGAGTCCGCGTACCCGGTGTTGGTACCGCGGCTGTAGTGGTTGCTCTCGTTGAAGTTGGACCAGTCGCTCTTGTTGATCCGCAGCTGGATCTCGCCCGTCGACGCGCCGGCGGCCAGGGTGCCCGCACCGCCGGTGAAACCGACTTCCAGGTAGCGGTCGGCGCCCGTCTTCGCAGGGGAGAGGGCCACCACCGCGTGGGTGATGGTGGACGAGCCGAGCGCGGCGTAGTCGCAGTACGTGCCGAAGGTGCTCGCACCGCCGTCGGAGGAGAACCAGTACCGCAGCTTCACCGTCGACAGGTCGATCGGAGCGCTGCCCGTGTTGACCACCTGGAGGGCCAGCCTGATCTGGTTGTCGGTGGCGGAGGAGTCGGTGTTCTTGTACTGGACCTTGACCGCCCCGGTGCCGGTCGAGCCGCCCGTCTTCGTGGTGGCGGTGACCGCCGCCGACAGGGGCGAGGTGTTGCCGCGCGCGTCCCGGGCGGCGACCGTGTAGCTGTACACGGTCGCAGCGGCGAGACCCGGGTCCGTGAACGCCGTGGTGGTCGCGTTCCCCGCGAGGACCCCGTTGCGGTAGACGTCGTAGCCGGTCACGGCGACGTTGTCGGTGGCCGCGGTCCAGGAGAGCGAGACGCTGTTGGCGGTCGTCGCCGTCACGGTGAGCCCGGCCGGGATCGTCGGCGCCTGGGTGTCCCCACTGGGCACGCTGCCGCCCTCCACCAGCAGCTCCGCGTAGATCGCGAAGGCCAGGGCGAGCGCCGCCTGCGCCCAGAAGCGGTGGTAGGTGAACGTGGGCGCGGCGCCGCCGTCCAGGTAGGCCTGCACCTTCGGCCAGTCCGGGTCGTTCTTGTACCAGCTGCGGATGCTGATGAAGGTCGAACCCGGCTTGACGGGGTCGCCGTTCGGCATCTTGCCCGACCAGCCGGCGGGGATGTACACCTCGTCGTCGAACCGGTTGTAGTCGCGCCGGGTCTCCGGCACCGAGATGCCCTTGGAGGTGGCGTTCAGCGCCATCGCGTCCAGCAGCGCCTTGGCGAGTGCCGCCGCGTTCTTGTCGCCGGACTTGGCGGCGTAGTAGGTGAGGGTCTTGACGTACGCGGCGCCCACACCGACGTCGTTGGCGTAGTCCAGCACCGTGACGTGCAGACCCGCGTTGGCTCCGGGGGACGCCGCGTTCCAGGTGTCCGGCTGGCCCGACCAGTTGAGCGTGGAGGGGAAGCGGAAGCTGCCGTCGGCGCCCACCGTCGTCTCGGACGAGGCCCATGCGACCCACTTGGAGAGCACGGCCTTCGCGGACGCGTTGCCGGTCTCGTGGTAGTACGCCGCGAGGCGCTCCATGCCCCACGCCTGGAAGCCGAACCAGTTGTTGCTCGCCGGGTCGTGGTAGACCGGCTGCCAGTCGTACGCCATGCCGTAGAAGGTCGGCGTACCGGCCGGCGGCTTGCCGTAACTCCCCTCCCAGCTGTTGGTGCAGCCGCCCGCGAAGGCTCCCTCGCTCGACTGCAGCCAGGTCAGGAACTCCAGCTGCCGGGTCAGGCTCTTGGACCAGTCGCCCCTGGCCGTGGCCGACTTGGGAGTCAGCGCGGGGACGTTGGAGAGCGCCCAGGCCGCCAGCGGGTTCTGATAGCCCTGGTGGGAAGCGCTGTCGCCGATGCGCCAGGCCCATCCGCCGCCGCTGCCGGCCGCGGCACCTCCCCACGCGTAGTACCAGGACAACAGGTAGTGCTGCGAGTCACGGCCGGAGGCGGCCGGGCAGGAGACCGGGTCGGTGCAGTCGCCGACCCGCTTGAAGTACTTGTCGAACATGGCGTACCGGAGGTAGTCGCCCATCTTGGCAGCCTTCGCGAGCGAACCCGCGACCTCGCTCGCCTTGCCCTGGGCCGTGGCCCAGCGGTACGCCCAGTAGGCGGCCTGCACCGCGCGGGCGTCGGCGTCCGGCGCGTTGGTGTACTTCCACTGCTTGGCGTAGCTGGAGTCGCCGACGAAGAGATCGAGGTATCCGTTGGGGCCGCCGTACTTGAACAGGTCCGTCGTGGGCTGCGGGACCGTCTCCCACACCGACTCCTGCGCACCGCGCTGGTAGGTGTTGATGAAGGAAGCCCCGGCGCCCGGCCCGGACTCGCCACCGGTGCCCGGCTTGTTGCCGTAACCGTAGACGTTGTCCAGGTCCATCAGCCAGTGCATGCCGTAGACGTCCATCGTCCCGTAGGACGAGGCGAGTTCGGTGGCGAGAGGGTCCGCGCCGGACTTGACCGTGCCGTTCAGGGCAGAGGGGTAGCCGCTGGGCAGCGGGTGCTCCGGGGCGTAGGTCGCGGGAGCCGACGGGTTGTAGGAGTCGGCGGTCGACTGGTCCGCGTGCTGGGGGATGATGGTCTTCTCCGCCACGGCCCAGGCCGCGTTGAAGGGAGCCCAGTTCCCGGTCACCCTGCCGTACGCGGCCTCCAGCCACATCCAGAAGCTGACCGCTTCCGACGTGGTCTGGTGACCGTGGTCGGGGGCTTCGACCATCAGGGTCTCGACCGAGTGGTAGGGCAGTCCGCCCGGGCTGAAGTAACCGTTGGCCGCAGCCTTGATCTTGCCGTACTGGGTCAGGAAGGCCTGGGTGTACGGGTCGTCGGCCGCAGCCGCACCGGCAGTGGTGCCGGCCGTCTGCGAGGCGGGCTTGGCGACGGCGATGCCCTGTGCCATACCGGCGGCGAGCAGGCTGCCGCCCAGGGCACTACTGAACGTTCTCCGTGAAATCGACACAAATCCTCCGCCGGCGGGCGTCGTTGGGGGGAAGGTGGGCGCAGAAGGGGAAGGCAGGGGAGAAGGAGGTGGAGCGGGGAAGCGGGGTGAGCGAGCGGGCGGCCGGGGCGGCCGGGGGTCAGGGGGCGAGACCCCAGACCTGCTCGCCGCCCACGTAGACGGCGACCTTCGGGGCGTCCGCGTACGAGGTGCCGGTGCCGTGGCTGTAGTCGTCCGACTCGTCGAAGGCGGACCAGTCCGTCTTGTTCAGCCGCAGCTGGATCTCGCCCGTCGTGGCGCCCGGGGCGAGGCTGCCGCTGCCGAAACCCACCTCCAGGTAGTGGTCGGCGCCGGCCTTCGGGGTACCCATGGCGACCACCCGGTGCGTCACGGTGGAGCAGCCGATCGGCGACCAGTCGCACCATGTGTGGTAGGTGGAGGCGCCGTTGCCGGAGGTGAACCAGTACCGGAGCGTCACGTCCGAGAGGCTGACCGGCGTCGTGCCGGAGTTCACCAGCTGGAGTCCGGGTTTCACCTGGTTGTCGCCGACCGACCGGTCGTTGTTCCGGTACTGCGCGGTGAGCGTCCCGGGCTCGCCGTCGCCGCCGCCGTCTTCGCCGCCCAGAGCGGTGCGTACGGCGGCGTAGGCGGCCTTCGGCAGCAGGTTCTCGTCGTACAGATTGGCCGCACCCTGGCCGGGGAAGGTGCTCGGGACCCAGGAGTACTTGTCCGTGTAGTCCCAGATCGTGACGCCGACACAGCGCTCCACCGCCAGGCAGGCCTCGACCACTTGCCGGTAGTACGTGGACTGCGTGGCGGCCTTCGCCGCATCGGCGGGAAGTTGCATACGGACGTCGAGCTCCGTGACGGCCACGTCGAGTCCGAGGTCGGCGAACCGCTTCATGTTCGCCTGCATCTGGTACGGGAAGCCGTACTGCACGGCCAGGTGCGCCTGCATCCCGACCCCGTCGAGCGGCACGCCCTCGTCGAGCAGGTCGCGGACCAGGGCGTACATGGCGTCGCTCTTCGCGCCGAGTCCCTCGATGTTGTAGTCGTTGAGGTACAACTTGGCGTCCGGGTCGGCGGCGTGGGCGGCGCGCAGAGCGGTGGCGATGTAGCCGGTGCCCAAGGCGTCGTAGAAGGGACTGCTGCGGAAGGTCCCGTCCTCGTTGAACGGCTCGTTCACGACGTCCCAGGCGGTGACCGCGCCGCGGTAGTGCGAGGCCTCCTCGGTGATGTGACGGGTCATCGCCGCTTCGACCTGGGTCGCCGGCAGGGCGCTGACCCAGTTCGGCAACTGGCTGTGCCAGACGAGGGTGTGGCCGCGCACGGTCTGGTCGTGCCGCGCCGCGAAATCGGTGATCACATCGCCCTTGGCGAAGTCGAACTGGCCCTGGACGGGCTCGGTGGTGTCCCACTTCATGGAGTTGCCGGGGGTGATCTGTCCGAACTCGGACCCGAGGGTGGCCGCGTAGGCGGCATCGGCCAGCTCGGAGTTGTCCGTCGCGGAGCCGAAGTACCTGCCCTTCGCGGTGGCGAGTTCGTGGAGCGTGCCCGGCTGGGCAGCGGTCGCCGGTCCGCCCGCCAGGGCGAGGGCGAGGGTCATGGCTCCGACCAGGAGGGCCGGTAGTCCTCCGGAGCGGCTGTGTCTGCAGCGCGTCACCGAGCTCATGGCAAACGCCTTCCTCTGCCGGGCAGCATGGAGCGTGGCCGGGCGCTTCCGCGCCGTGCCACGCCCTCTTCTCCACCCGGTGGGGTGGGGAAGAGGGGGGTGAGGTGGACTGTGCAGGTACTGGGTGTGGGAGCGCTCCCAAGGTGGCGCGGTGATGCGCACCTGTCAAGACTTAAATCACAACTGGCTTTCCAGCGCGTTAACGCGACCACACGTTGAACGGGCGCTCCCACAGGTGCTGTTGGCGGGCGGCGAGGGGGGCGCCGAACGCGTCGGCGGCGGCAGAACCTGCCGGTGGGAGGCTTTTTGGCCCACGGGAAGAGCGCCTGGGGGGAGATGTGGCCGTCGCCCTGTGGCCGGCTGCGTTCGTGTGCCGGAACGAGGCGCCGCGCTGCCCCGCGCTTCCGCCCGCGCTGTCTCTCGCCTCCGCCCGCGATGGGCGGAGGCGCGACCTCCGATTGGCGGGGTGGGGGATCGGCCCCGGGGGCGGGACGAGAGCGGGTGAGTGTTCGCTGTTGCGCATCGAGAGGCGTGCACGGCCGGTCGAACGGGTGGCCGGGCGGCGGAGGTGCGCGCGACGCCGGAGTCGTACCCATCGACTCCTCCCCGAGTGCGGACATGGGGATGCGCGGTGGGTGTCCGGTCCTCCCGCGGATGGACGGCGGCCGCTTCGTGGGGGGAGGAAGGGCGAGGTGATGGGTACCGTACGGGCGGGAGGTGCTCTGGCGCTGCGGGCGGCCGGGGGTGCGGGCTGCCACGTGCATGCGTGCCGGGCGGCAACGGCCTCGGCCGCGGTCTCGACCGTGGGTTCGGCCATGGATTCGACGTCGTCCGGCGGAACGCCGACCCGCTCCGTCGCGATGGCGGAAGGTGATGTGAGAGTTTGCGGCGACAAAGCCGATGCCTGTGGAACCACGGTGCCGCTGCTGATCCCGAACGCGTCGAGTGTTCGCCGTGTGAGCGGCGGCGGACCCCGTAGGCTGTGTCACCGCGTCATGCCGTACCACGTTCCGGAGGCCTGCCGTACCACCTCCCGGATGCCTGCCGGCCCGGCCGGCGAATGGCCCGACTCGAGTGAGAGTTGAGAACGGCCGCTGCCAACACCTGTTGCCCGCAAGGGCGTTGAGGGTCGATAGCAGGCGGAGCCGGTGTATCGGACCCTGGGCCCGTGTCCGGGGTGGGACGGTGGGGGCCGTGGGAACCGATGTCCGGAGGGAGGGAGCGGTAGATGGCTGCGAGCGGCCGGACCAGGACCGTGGCGGACCCGCCCATGGTGACGGTCGGCATCGACCTGGCCGGCTACACCGGTACGACCGGGGTCTGCCGCATCACCTGGGCGGAACGGCCGGTCGTCGACATCCTCGACGCCCGGAGCGACGACGATCTGCTGGCGGCGGTCCGGACCGCGGACAAGACAGGTCTGGACTCGCCGATCGGCTGGCCGGTCGCCTTCACGTCCCTGCTCGCCGCCCATCGGGCCGGCACGGAGTTGCCGGTGCGGAGCCGGTACGCACCGCATTCGGACGGTCGTGAAGGGCTGGGGCGGTTCACCCACCGTCTGACCGACGACGTGGCATGGAAGCGCACCGGGGCGGGGAGACGGCGCCCTCTCTCGGTCGCCGCCGACAAGCTGGGCATCGTCGCCATGCGCGCGGTGGATCTGCTGGACCGCCTGGCGGAGGAGGGCCCCGCCATTCCGCGGGACGGCTCCGGCTCCGTCGTGGAGGTCTACCCGGCGTTCGCCCTGATCCAGTGGGGCCTGGCGAGCGAGGACAGCTACAAGAACTCGAAGCCCGCCGCCCTCCTCGCGCGCGCCGCCATCCTCGCCGGCCTCGTCGACGGTCTGGGCATCGACATCCGCGAGCGGGAGCGCGACCGGTGCACGCGCAGCGACCACGATCTGGACGCCCTGATCTCCGCGGTCGTCGCGCGGGCCGCGGCGTGCGGGATGACCCATCCGCCCGCCACCGCCGAGGAGCGTGAGCTGGCGGCCGTGGAGGGGTGGATGCACCTGCCCGTACGGGGCCTGCCGCTCGCCGCCGTGCGGAACGGTTTCTGATACGGCGGCGGGGGCGCCGCTGTCGGAAGCGGCCAGAGAACGCCGCGGTCGCGCGGGAGGGCGGACCGTACCGCTGGTCCGGTCGGCCCTTGTCACCCGCCGAAGCAGCGGAGGTCACCGTCACCGACGGGGAGGAGCTGCCGCACTTCCGTACGGCCGTCACGGTCTGCCCGTCATGCCGGACGTCCTCGTCGACGTGGCGCACTCCCTGTCCGCGCGATGCGGAGGCTTCACTGACCGTCCACGGGCCGCCCGCCCGGAGGAAGGCGTTTCGGGAGGCCATAGACTCGCGCGCCATGGAAGAGATGTTCGAACTGGGGACCATCAATTGCCCGTCCGGAACTCTCGTGATCATCGACGGTGGTTACCTGGGTCTGTGGAGCGGAGAACGGTCGCCGGCGGACGTCGATCCGGCCGCCTTGAGTATCGAAGACTCCGCACGGGCCGCCGACGTCACGGGCGCCCTAGACTTCGAGGTCACCGGGCCGGACGCCGCCGAAGCGGTCCGGACCTTCGACAGGCAGCCAGGCTCCATGACATCCCGTCCTCGAAAGCCGCCGCGTTCGAGGAGAATTTCGCTGATCACTGCCGATCCGCCGGCCTGGACGCGCGACTGAAGGCCCTGCCACTCCGGGAAACCCATGCCCACCGAGCCCGTCGGACAGCCGAGGAGGGCGGAGGCGGCTTTTTGATGTTCGGGGTGCCCGTCGTCGCCGTGGGCGGCGTCCCCAGAAGCCGGCACCTGCCCGTGCGGGCCACCCGGTCCGACTACGGCGACGGTGTCGGCGCTCGCTGGTCCGAGATCTCGATCCGGATGCGTGAGGGAGAGGCCGCGTCGTCGCTTTCCCTGGGTGACGTAGGAGTGGACTGGGCACGTGTGCTTTTCGGTGATGTCGACGCCCTGAGCGCGTGGCAGCACGAGGATTCGATGGACGGCCTGGCCGACGTGGCGTTCTGGGGGGCCGCGGCGGAGGAAGCCGCCACGATGTTCTCCCCACCCGAATGGCGGGAGCCCGGTGAGGAGAGCGTTCGCGGGTGGACTGCCCTGCCGGTCCCGAAGGCGGTGGAAAGAGCACGTGCGCTCTCCCGATGGAAGGACGAGACCGGACGACGCATGGCGGTGGACTTCCGACCCCACTCCCATCACTGGCAGATCATGCGCCAGGTACGGGCTTCGCACGTCGAAGCCGGATCCGTGGAACTCGGTGATGCCCGAGTGCTGTGCGCGATGACGAGCTGGGGCGACGGCTTCTTCCCAGTGACCGCCGATCTGGACGCGTCGGGGGACCTCCTTGCCGTGCGAGTGCGCTTCTCATCCGCTCCCTGAACAACCGCCCCTCAGCTTCCTGAGTCCGAGCCTCGTGTCCCTCCTCCGAGCGAACTCGCCGACTTCGCCCCCTGTCCCCTCCCGGAGCCGACGAGCCGAACCGGCGACGGCGGTTCCCCTGCGATCATGGTCACGTGACCGACCGAGACGCGAAGGGCCCGCACCCCATGGACGAGAACACCCCCCGCGCCTCGGGCGAAGCACCTTTCGACGGTACCGGCACAGGCCCTGGCCCTGGCCCCGGCTCCGGATCCATGGGTGGGCCCGACCCTGCCCCGGTCGTCCGGAGCAACGTGCCCGGCTCGTTCCCCTGGGGCGTACTGGCCGACCGCCACCCCGCCCTCATCCGGCAGGTACGGGACGCCTTCCCGTACGGCCGTCGCCAGCACGAGGCCCTCGACATCCTGCTGAGAGAGATCACCGACGACGTCGTCGGCCCGCTCACCCCCGCCGACTCGGACCACGACCAGGAGAGCTGGGCGGCCTGGGGGCGGGAGTACTTCGGGGGCTCGTGGTACGACGCCCCGTTCCTGTGGGCCGAGAACTACTTCTACCGGAGGCTCCTCGGCGCCGTCGGATACTTCGGTACCGGACCGTGGCGCGGAGTCGACCCCTTCGCGCCGTTCAAGCGGGCCGAACTGAGGGGTGAGGCGGTCGGGGAGGAGTTGCGGGCCCTGGACGCGCTCGCCGACGCTCCGGCCGGTCAGCGGGGCACCGCCCTCCTGCACGCCTCGCTCTGGGGCAACCGCGCGGACCTCGGCTTCCGCATCTCGGCGGCCGGGCCGATGGCGGGCGAAGCCGTCGCCCCAGGGCTGGTCGCCGACGACAGCGCCGCGCTGTGGCGGCTGCTGCCCGTCACGACGTCGGCCACCGTGGCCGTGGTGGCCGACAACGCCGGACGCGAGCTGATTCCCGATCTCGTCCTCATCGACCACCTCCTCACACACGGCCACGCCGAGCGGGTCCTGCTCCACGTCAAGCCCGCCCCGTACTTCGTCTCCGACGCGATGACCGCCGACGTGGTCGACTGCTTCCGCCGCCTCGTCGAGGCCCCCGGCGAAGCCGGCCGCATCGGCCGTCGCCTCTGGACGGCCATGGCCGGGGGAGCGGTGGAGGTCCGCACCCACCCGTTCTTCTGCGCCCCGTTGCCGTACGAGGAGATGCCCGATGACCTGCGGCAGGAGTTCGCGGGAGCCGCGCTCACCCTTGTGAAGGGGGACCTCAACTACCGCCGCCTGGTGGGCGACCGGCGGTGGAACGCGACGGAGCCCTTCGCCCGCCTGACCGCCTACTTCCCGGGAGCCGTCGCAGCGCTCCGGACCCTGAAGTCCGACGTCGTCGTGGGCCTGGAGCAGGAAACGCTGGACACCCTCGAAGCGTCCGGGGCCGCGTGGCGTACGAGCGGCACGCACGCGCTGATCCAGTGTGCGCACGGACACGGACCCGCGTCGTCCGGGACGAGCGCGGCGGCGCGGATGCGCTGACCCCGGACACGGCCGGTAGCGCTGGACGCCGCCCCGTCGTCGCGTGCCGCGTGCCGCGTCGACGACCGCCGGCCGACGTGCCGCGAGGCGATCCGCACGCCGGCCCTGCCGCGGCTCGTCCACGAACCCACGTGGTCCCGTGCTCCGAGTCCCGCGGCTACGGGGCCGTCCAGGCGAAGGCCACCAACGACCCGATCTCGTGGTGCGGCGGGTCACGATGGACACGAGGGCGGTGAACACGCGATCCCTGCCGCGAGGGAGAAGGCGGGTCCCACGTTCCTCCAGGCCTGCACGGACGACTGACCGGAGGCCGTCCCGGGATCCGAGCACGGCGGAGTCGAGTACGGCCCCACTCGGACCGCCGGGGGCGGCGCCGGTAGCCCCGGTCAGTCGAACTCCTCGATGTACTCCTGCGGAGGTCCGAGCTCTGGTCGATCCCGAAACTCCACCTCCTCGCCCAGCCGTTCCAGTTCGAGCACCGTGACGGTGTTGTCGCCGGACCGCAGCAGCGGGGCCGGACAGTAGAGGGTGACCTGGGGCCCGGCCTCCCGGTAGCGACCGAGCATGAAGCCGTTGACCCAGACGAACCCTCGTCGAGAACCCGGCAGGGCGAGGAAGGTGTCGGCAGGAGTGCCGACGTGGAGCCGGGCGACCGCGAACCCGGCGGTCGCGGTGCCGGGCGTGGTCGACGTGGTCACGGCGGTCGCCTCCGCCGGCGCCGCGTACGTCGTCGCGATGCCGGACCCGCTCACGGCCTCCGACCCGCTCACGGTCCCGGGCCCGCTCACGGTCCCGGGCCCGCTCACGGCCTCCGACCCGCTCACGGTCCCGGGCCCGCTCACGGTCCCGGGCCCGCTCACGGCCTCCGACCCGCTCACGGTCCCGGGCCCGCTCACGGTCCCGGGCCCGCTCACGGCCTCCGACCCGCTCACGGTCCCGGGCCCGCTCCCGTCTCCCGACCCGCTCACGGCCTCCGACGCGCTCACGATCCCGGCGTCCGCGCGTGATTCCGCCCGTTCCGCCTCTGCGGCGAGCGCCTGCGACAGCTCCGCGTCCGACCACTCCTGGAGGGCGACCGGCGCGCTCTCCCAGCCCTGCACCGTGCGCCGGTCGACGAGGACCGGGCCGAGCAGGCCCTTCTTCCCGCCCACCGCGGGCCCGTAGTTGATCCGGCCGAGGTTCTCGACCAGGACCTCCACCGTCACGACCTCGCCCGCCCCCTCCACCGGCAGTTCCCGTGAGTCGGCGTCGGCGACACCGAGGAAGGTGCCGTCGACGAAGACCAGGGCGCGGTCCCGCACATCGGTGAGGGTGAGCCGGTGCGTGCCCGCCGGGATGCGCGGGCGCGCGGTGTAGAGGACCATGCCCGCGTCGAGCGCCAGCCGCTCGAAGGTGGCGGGGCGCGGAGCGGTCACGGTGGTCAGGGGCGTCACGGCGCGCAGCCCGGCGAGGAGACCGGCCCGGCGGGTGAGCGGGACGCGGGCGGGCGGGAGCACCGGCATCCGCAGGGGCGACCGGAGGGGGCCCTCGGCGCCGAGCGCCTCGCGCATGGCGAAGAACTTGGGGGTGAGGGTGCCGTCCTCGGCGATCGGCGCGTCGGAGTCGTAGCTGGTCACCACCGGCTCCAGCCGTCCGTCCGTCTCGTTGGCGCCCGCCCAGAGACCGAAGTTGGTGCCGCCGTGCGCCATGTAGATGCTCACACTGCCCCCGTCCGCGACGATGCCGCGCAGGGTGCGCACGGCGCTCTCCACCCCGCGCACGTGGTGGCGCTCGCCCCAGTGGTCGAACCAGCCGCTCCAGAACTCGGCGACCAGGAAGGGCTCTTCGGGTCGCCGGGACGCGAGCAGCTGTCGGGCGGCCTCCGGCTTGGAGCCCAGGGTGGCGGCCATGAGGGTGCCCGGCAGACTGCCGCCGTCCAGCATGAGTTCGGTGGGACCGTCCGCCGTGAACAGCAGTTCCCGGATGCCCCGCCCGGTCAGGGCCTCGCGGCTCCAGCGCATGTAGGCATGATCGTCACCGTAACTGCCGAACTCGTTCTCCACCTGCACCGCGACGACCGGGCCGCCCTCGGACGCCTGGAGCGCCGCGACACGGGGGACGAGCTCGTCGAACCACGTGCCGACCGCCGAGGTGAACGCCGGGTCCGAACTCCGCGGGGCGAGGTCACGGCCGGTGAGCCAGGCGGGCAGCCCGCCGTTGGACCACTCCGCGCAGATGTAGGGACCGGGCCGGACGACGACGTCGAGGCCCTCCTCTCCCACCGTGCGGATGAACCCTTCGAGGTCCCGCCGGCCCGCGAAGTCCGGCGTGCGGTCCTCGCGGGGCTGGTGGAAGTTCCAGGCCACATACGTGTCCACGGTGTTGAGCCCGAGATCGGCGATCCGCCGGATGCGGTCCCGCCAGAGATCCGGATGCACCCGGAAGTAGTGCAGCGCTCCCGACAGAATGCGGTGCGGAACGCCGTTGCGGTACATGCGGCCTTCGCGCCACGACAGGGCGGCGGTGGCGCGGGCCTCCGCCGCCTCGCCCGTGGGGTCCGCGGAGGGGATGGGTGGAGAGAGCGGCTCAGTCACGGCGGGAGCGTATGTTATCGATGACATCGCCGACAAGGCCGGTGGGGTCCGGCAGCCCGTCCCGGAAGCGGCAGCGTGGTGAGCGACGTGGACAGGGTGAGGCCGAGAAGGCCGGTGCAGCCGACCACGGACGGAGGCGGCCGGTCGGCGCCCGACGACGTGTCCCCCGGTGAGCGTGGACGACATCACGCCGGCCGCCTGCTGCGCACCGCCTCCTTCCGAGGGCCGCCTGCCTGGAGTTCCACGGCTGCGGTGCGGCGGCCGTCGGGTTGCCGCTCCGGGGGGAGAGCGACGTGGAGGGGCCGCCCGTCGCCGTCCCCCTCTGGGCGCGCGGCTCCACCGCACAGCCGCGCGGCCTCCGCCGCACACCGCCGGGCGGGGCGTGCGGCGGGCGCGCCTTCGCGCTCCGCGCGCCGGCGCTACCGGTCATGCCGCTCGTGCGGCTCATGTTATCGATAGCATGACGTCATGTCGGACTCGGATCGATGAGGAGCCGCCTCGTCATCGCGCTCGCCCTCGACATCCGTCCGCGTACCCCACTCCGGTGCTCGGCTCGGATCGATGCGGGAGCCGCTCCTCCACCGATCGCCTCAGTCCGAATACGACCGCCCGGCCGGGTGCTCTCGCGGTGGTCCGGGTATCAGGCCTTGAGCGACCGGCGAGCTGGGGGGACTTCGCATGGGGACAGCGGACGAGCGGGACCTCGCGGACGGGGAAGGCTGGCTGACGAAGGCCGAAGTCCAGGAGATCTGGCCGCAGATCGGACCGAACAGCATCAGGGCCGTGGCGCGGGCCAACAGCGTACGTACGTCGGCTCCGCCCTCCCCGGACCTCACCCGCGAGCCGTCGTACCACGAGGCCGACGTGCACCGCGTGGCCGCGCGGATCGCCCGGGGGGAGGCCGAGGTCGCCCCCTGGCAGCGCGCCGACTCCGACACCGCACGTGGCGACGCCACGCCCGGCCCACCGGTTCGGCAGTCCCTCGGTTGGGGAGCCGAGAACGTGCCAGGGCTCATCCTGCTGGTCATCGTCGTGGCGCTGATCCTCTGGGGCCTGACCTCTTCCGACAACCACGGCACGGTGACGGACTTCGTGCGCTGAGTACGCGGAGAGCGCCGAGCAGTGCTCGCTCCACCGGTCTTGGTCCTCGTGTGTTCGAGTCCACCGGTTCGGTCGGGCGATCTCGTGACCGGAAGGCCACGGAAGTGGGGCTCCGGGCAGGCAGTCGCACTTCCTCCTGGTGCGGGTCGGTGCGGTGCGGGTCGGGTACGGCCCGTGGTGACCCGTACCCGGCTCGATCGCGGTCCGAGAGCGCAGGGCCGGGGACTCGAAGTCCACGAAGGCGCCCGGCCGACGGCTGGGCCACACGCCCGCTGCGACGACTCCGGCCCGGCCGGCGACGGCTCAGCCCAGAGCGCCGAGGACCGCGTCGGCCATCGCCCGCTCGCCCGCCGCGTTCGGGTGGAAGGGGGCGGCGGCGGTGGTCAGCAGCGGCTCCGTCCACCGGGTCGAGGCCGGCTTGCAGAGGTCGTGGCCGACGGACTTGGCGTACGTGTCCACGTACACGGCTCCGTGCGCGGCGGCCTGGGTGGCGATCATGGTGTTGAGGCGCTTCTGCGTGTCGCGCAGCCAGGGGGCGTCGCCCTTCGCGATCGACACGACGCCGGGGCAGTTCGACCCGTCGTCGGGGAGGATCGCCGGATACCCGGTGATCAGGATCCTGGCCTGCGGGGAGCGTTGGCGGATGCCGTCGAGGGTCGCGGCGATCTTCGGGGCGGTGGCGTCGATGGTCTCCGCCAGCCGGTCGGTCCCCGTCCAGGTGTAGCTCGTCCGGCACGGCGAACCGGACGGAGCGAAGAGACCGAGGGTGACGCAGCGGACGATGATGTCGGCGAAGCCGATGTCGTTGCCGCCGACGGTGAGCGTGACCAGGCCGGTGTCGGCGGTCAGCGCCTGGAACTGCGGCGGAGCGGAGGAGTTCTGGGAGGTCGTCATGTGCACGGTCGTGGCACCGCCGCAGGTGACGTCGGTCGTGGCGGTCGGCGCCAGCGCCGCCTTGACCAGCGTGGGGTAGTTCCGGTCGGAGCGGGTACAGGCGCTGTCGGTCTGGGTGGGGACCCCGGCGGCGGAGGCGTAGGAGTCCCCGAGGGCGACGTAGCGGCCGACGGACGGGGCCGCGGACGCGGGGGCTCCGCCCAGCGTGGCGACGGCGGTCAGCGCCGCCGTCGCGGCGGTGACACTGAGGACGTGACGGGTCGTGCGGCTCTTTCCGGCTGATCGCATGGCCGTGCCTCTCACGAGAAGGAGAAGGATCCACCGGCGGCTCCGGGTGGAGCCGGCCGGTGCGCGGCCGCGCCGGACCGGCGGTCCCGACCGCCCGTCGACGCTCCCGCGAGGCGCTGCAGGGGTCACTGGTTACTGACCGGTTGACCCAAAAGCAATATGACGACGGGGTGACGAGGCGTCAAGGCATCCGGCAGCTTTCCGGGGGCGCCGGGGCCGGGTGCGTCCCGCCGGTGACGGTCGTCGGCGGGGCACACCCGCCCGAAAGGATGAACCGGACCTCGAACACGGCGTGTTCCGCCTCCGCAGGCACCACGGTGCCTACGGGACGGGTGGGGCCGTCCCACCGTGGAACGCGCGGGCGGCGCGGGAACGGGCACGAGGGGAGAGACCGTGGAACCAGTCGAGGGGCGCCCGCCGGCATCGCTGCGGGAGCGGGCGCGCTACCGGTTCGACCGGACACTGGCGCGTTCCACCGGCACGCTGATGGGCTGGCTCGTCCTCACCTGCCTGGCCGTCGTGATCCCGGTGAGCGCGGTACTGGTGTGGACCGACCCGGGCTCACCCCGGTCGCTGGCCGACCGTCTGACGGCGGTCTGGCGGACCAGCGCGGAGACGCTCCGCCTGGGCTCGGCCACCGGCGCCCCGCTGCGCCTGGTGCTCTCGGCGATGCTCGGACTGGTGGCCCTGCTCGGCGTGTCGACCCTCGTCGGCGTCGTCACCACCGGTCTCGCCGACCGGATGACGGAGCTGAGCCGGGGGCGCTCGACCGTCCTGGAACAGGGGCACGTCGTCGTGCTCGGCTGGTCGGACCAGGTGACCACGGTGGTGAGCGAGCTGGTGGCCGCCCAGGCGCCGGGCCGGCCGCGTGCCGTCGTCCTCCTCGCCGACCGGGACAAGGCAGAGATGGAACGCACACTCGCCGCCCACCTCCCGCCGGCCGCCCGGGGGCGGATCATCTGCCGCAGCGGCCCCGCGAGCGATCCCGACGTGCTCGCCCTCGTCGGCCCGCACACCGCGAGCACCGTACTGGTGCTGCCCTCGGGGGGACCGGCGGCCGACGCGGAGGTGCTGCGGGTCCTGCTGGCGCTGCGCGCGGTGCTCGGCGACGGGCCGGACGGACCGCCGGTCCTCGCCGCGGTGCGGGACGACCGCTACCGCGCCCCGGCCCGGCTCGCCGCCGGCCCGCGCGGCACGGTGCTGGAGACCGACACCGTCAGCGCCCGGCTGATCGCGCAGTGCGTGGGCGGGCCGGGCCTCTCCCTCGTCCTCCGCGACCTCCTCGACTTCGCGGGCGACGAGTTCCACCTCGTCGACGCCACCGCCTTCCACGGCGAGACCTTCGGCACGGCCCTCCTGGGACACCCGAACTCCTGTGCGGTCGGACTGCTCACGCCGGAGGGCCGTACGCTGCTCAACCCGCCGGCCGGGACCCCGGTCGAGCCCGGCAGCCGCCTGATCGTGCTCGCCCTCGACGACGACAGCACCAGGACCGAGGAGTGCCGGCACCTCGTCGATCCCGCCGTGATCGCCACGGACGGACCCCCGCCCGACGACCCGACCCGCCTCCTGGTCCTCGGCTGGAACCGGCGCGCGCCGCTCGTCGTCGGTCAGCTGCGGGACACCGCCCGCCCCGGATCCCTCCTGGACGTGATCACCGAGACCGCCGTCCCCGAGCCGAGGGATCCGCGGAGCGGTACGCCGACCCCGCACGGGCCCGCGGACGGGACGCCCGCGGGCGCCGCCGTCCGGTTCCGGTCCGCCGCGCTGTCCCGGCCCGACGCCCTGCTCGGGCTCGACCTCACCCCGTACGACGGAGTGGTCGTCCTCGGACCGGACCCGGGCGACGGGCCGGACCACCCCGACGACTGGACGCTCGTCACCCTGCTGGCCCTGCGGCTGCTGGAGGAACGCGCCGGGCGGGAACTGCGCGTCGTCACCGAGCTCACCGACGACCGCAACCGGCCGCTGGCCCCCGTCAACCGCGGCTCCGACGTCATCGTCAGCGGGAAGCTGACCGGTCTGCTGATGGCCCAGATCACCCAGAACCGGCATCTGGCCCCGGTGTTCGACGAACTCTTCTCCGGCGACGGCGCGAACGTCCTCCTGCGCCCCGCCGGTACGTACGTCCGCCCGGGCGCCGAGGCCACCTTCGCCACCGTCGTCGCCGCCGCGCGCGACCGGGGCGACTGCGCGATCGGCTACCGCTGCCGGGACCGGACGGAGGCCGGTACGGACCACGGAGTGCGGCTCAACCCGCCCAAGGGCGAGCGGCGCGTATGGGGCGCCGGGGACCAGGTGGTCGTGGTGGGGACGCCCCGGAGAAACCCGGCCGCACCGCCCGCCCCGCCGCGCAGGGACGCCCACCGGGCCGATCCGCCGGCCGGGCCACTCGACCCTGCCGGTAAGGGGCGCCTCTAGACTTGGCGCGTGGACCGGTCGATGGGGTTGCGAGAGCGCAAGAAGCTGCGGACGCGGGAGACCATTTCCGAGGTCGCGATCGCGCTCTTCCTGGAACACGGCTTCGACCAGGTTTCCGTCGCCGACATCGCCGCGGCCGCCGAGGTCTCCAAGCCGACGCTCTTCCGGTACTTCCCCACCAAGGAGGACCTGGTCGTCCAGCGCTTCGCCGACCACCAGGACGAGAGCGCCGGGGTGGTACGGAACCGGCCGTCCGGAGTGGGGCCGGTCGACGCGCTCCACCAGCACTTCCTGGCCGGGCTCGAAGCGGGCGACCCCATCACGGGACTCAACGACCACGAGGGCGTCCTCGCCTTCCACCGCCTCCTCCACTCCACCCCCGGCCTGGTGGCGCGCTCCGCCCAGTACCTCGCCCGGGCCGAGGAGGAACTGGCCCGCGCCCTCGCCGGCACCCTCGGCGAGGGGGCCCGGGAGGTCACCTCCCGGGTCCTGGCCGGGCAACTGGTCGCCACCCTGCGCATCCTGTCCCTGACCAACTGGCAGCGCATCGTGGACGGCAGGACCACTGCCGAGGTCCGGCCCGAGGCCGTCGCCGACGCGGACCACGCCTTCGCCCTGCTGCGCCGCGGACTCGTCGCCCTCGAAGCGCCGTACGGAGCCCAGCCCGACGCGCCGTCCGGCCCGGACGGTTCACCCGGCGCCTGAGGCTCCCGCCGCCTGTGGTGTCGGGCACACCGGCGGACACCACCCCGGGCTCCGTCCCTTGCGGTGGCTGGCGTCTCCCTCGCCCGGAGGCCCCGCGCGAGGAGCCCGGTGACGGAGATCTCCTCCACCGAAGGCCCTTTCTCGGGCACGGTGGTGCGGTCGGGGGGGACGTCCGACCGCCGTACGACCGAGCGAGATGCCATGACCGCGACCGCCGCAGCCGCCCAGAAGCTCCACCTCTCCCGCCGCGCGCCCCGTGCCCGTACCGGCGGCCCCCACGACGACGACGAGGGCCCCAAGATCCTGGAACACGTCCTGGGCTGGACCCTCGTCGTGGTCCTCGCCCTCTTCGTCACCGGCGCCGGCCTGATGTGAGGTGCGCGGCGGGGCGCGGCGGCCCGACGGTCCTTCCGGGCCGGATGATCAAAGGCCTCCGCGCCCCGTGACGGGGGCGCCCCGATCGGGCATACTCGGTGCGCCACAGCCGCTGACCGGCACCTTCCGCGATCCGGAGGGGCAGGATCGGTTGGGCACGCACAGCCTGTGCCGGGCCCCGCCCGGACCACTCGGCGGCGCGGCCCTCACCCCGGGCGCGCTCGCCGTCACGCCCGACAGGGAGGAGAGCGCCGTCATGCCCGACCGAGCCCCGCAACCGGTGGAACGCCGACTGCCCACCGAGGAGTCCCGACAACTGCTCGCGCTGGTCCGTGACATCGTCGCGAACGAGATCGCGCCGAAGGCGGCCGACGAGGAGGAGGCGGGCCACTTCCCGCGCGAACTCTTCACCCTCCTGTCCGAGTCCGGCCTGCTGGGCCTGGCGTACGACTCCGACTTCGGCGGCGGCGACCAGCCGTACGAGGTCTACCTGCAGGTCCTGGAGGAGCTGGCCGCCGCCCGGCTCACCGTGGGGCTGGGCGTCAGCGTGCACACGCTCTCCTGCCACGCGCTCGCCGGCTTCGGCACCCAGGAGCAGAAGAAGGCGCACCTGCCCGGCATGCTCTCCGGGGGGCTGCTGGGCGCCTACTGCCTCTCCGAGCCCGCCTCCGGCTCCGACGCGGCCTCGCTGCACACCCGGGCGGTGCGGGACGGTGACGGCTGGGTACTCACCGGCACCAAGGCGTGGATCACCCACGGCGGCATCGCCGACTTCTGCACCGTGCTGGCCCGCACCGGGGCCGACGGTCCCCGGGGCATCACCGCCTTCCTGGTCCCCGGCGACGCCGAAGGGCTGAACGCGGCGGCCCCCGAGCGGAAGATGGGCATGAACGGCTCGCCCACCGCCCAGCTCCACTTCGACGGCGTACGGATCCCGGACGACCGACGCATCGGGGAGGAGGGACAGGGGTTCGCCATCGCGCTCTCCGCGCTCGACTCCGGCCGCCTGGGCATCGCCGCCTGCGCGATCGGCGTCGCCCAGGCCGCGCTGGACGAGGCCCTCGGATACGCCACGGACCGGCGGCAGTTCGGCCGTCCGATCGCGGACTTCCAGGGGCTGCGCTTCCTCCTCGCCGACATGGCCACCCAGATCGAGGCCGGCCGGGCCCTCTACCTGGAGGCGGCCCGGCTCCGCGACGCCGGACAGCCCTTCTCCCGGCAGGCCGCCATGGCGAAGCTGTTCTGCACGGACGCGGCCATGCGGGTCACCGTCGACGCCGTGCAGGTACTGGGCGGTTACGGCTACACGCGGGACTTCCCCGTCGAACGCCTGATGCGGGAGGCGAAGGTGCTCCAGATCGTGGAAGGCACCAACCAGATCCAGCGGATGGTCATCGCCCGCCACCTCGCCGGCCCCGAGTCGCACTGATCCGCTGCGGCAGCCGCGCCCACACCGGCGCCGCCACGATCCTGTTCCACTCCTGGTCGTGGCGGCCCGGCACGGTGCGTCCGGAGCCCTCCCAGTGGCGCAGCAGCGCGACGTAGATGGGCGGATCGGCGGGCTCCGCCGCGGGCGGGGACGAAACGGAGGGCCGCCCGGTCGCGCCGGGCGTCCCCACCGGGGAAGTGGGCGCACCGGGGCCTGCCGCCCCGGCGAAGCGGTCCTGCGCCGGGAGCGGTGGGGCCGCGGGGCGGGGGAGCGGTTGCGCGGAGGGCGGGGCGACCAGACGGCGACGACCTGAGCCCGCCGCGGTGTCCGCGTTGGTCGTGGGGGTCATACCGGACCAACGCCGCGAGGCGTTGCCGGGTCACCGTACGAGTGATTCGTGTGCGCGTTCGGTCGGGTCCGGGCCCTGCGGGGCCCGGGCTCTCACCGGTACCCGCACCTCGCCGGCGGCGCCGTCGGGTGCGTGGGTACGTACTTCCGTGGCGGTGGCGGCGCTCAGGCCGCGCGGCGCATCTGCGGTACGCGCATCGGGTGCGAGCCGGCGCCTCCGGCGTGCGAGAAGGGCTGCATGCGCCAGTCGAGTCCCTGAGGGAGCGTCAGCAGCAGCCCGGTCTCCTGCTCCTGCGCCTCGAGCGTCTCGTCGGCGGGCTCGGCTTCGGCGGCGTCGCGGCCGGTGCCCGCGCAGACGGTGAGCACGAACGGGTTCCAGGGGGTGGGGCAGAGCGCGTGCTCGGGGAGCACGTACTCGTCGGCGAGCAGCGCGATCGGCTGCTCGCAGTCCGGGCAGACGACCCGGTACATCTCGAAGGTGTCGTACGCGTCGGACACGCTGTCCTCGTCCGTATCGACGGGCTCCGGTTCGCTGTGACCGGTGAGCTTCAGGCTCTGCATGGGAAAGTCCCCCCTCAGTGGGCCGACAAGGCGCGATGGCCTCGACCACAGCAAGCACTTCCCCCCACCGCTCCGTCGTAACCGCTACGCGGGTAGCCAACAGGGAGTAAACATGTGGCCTTGGTCACATGGTGCCCGCCGGGGCCCTTCCGGAGGCCCCCGGACTGTGCCCGGAGGTACCCGGGGCAATAGGTTGACCGCATGGAGGAGCTGGACCGTCAGATCGTGGAGTTGCTCGTCAAGGACGGGCGGATGAGCTACACCGACCTGGGCAAGGCCACGGGCCTGTCCACGTCGGCCGTTCATCAGCGCGTCCGCAGGCTGGAGCAGCGCGGGGTGATCAGGGGCTACGCCGCCGTGGTCGACCCCGAGGCCGTGGGCCTGCCGCTGACCGCGTTCATCTCGGTGAAACCGTTCGACCCCAGCGCCCCGGACGACATCGCCGAGCGGCTCGCCGGCGTGCCCGAACTGGAGGCCTGCCACAGCGTCGCCGGGGACGAGAACTACATCCTCAAGGTGCGGGTGGCCACCCCGCTGGAGCTGGAGCACCTGCTCACCCGCATCCGCTCGCTGGCCGGGGTCTCCACCCGGACCACCGTGGTCCTGTCGACCCCGTACGAAGCCCGGCCCCCGCGCGTCTGAGAGGGCCGCCCGGGCCGCGCCCACGCCCTTTCGGGAGGGGCGCGGAACGCCCGTGCCGGGGCACGCGGGAGACTGGTCCCATGACCGAGAGCACCGCCCGCCAGAGCGACCCCGACCACCGCACCGTGCTGCTGCGCGGTGGGGACGTCCACAGCCCCGCCGACCCCTTCGCCACCGCGATGGTGGTCGAACGCGGGCACGTCGCCTGGGTGGGCTCCGAGGGGGCCGCGGACGCCTTCGCGAGCGGCGTCGACGAGGTCGTCGACCTCGAAGGCGCCCTGGTCACCCCCGCCTTCACCGACGCCCATGTGCACACCACCTCCACAGGTCTCGCCCTCACCGGGCTCGACCTCTCCGGCGCCCGCGACCTCGCCGAGGCACTCGAACGGGTCCGTGCCTTCGCGGACGGCCGGCCCACCGACGCGGTGCTGCTCGGCCACGGCTGGGACGCCGCACGGTGGCCCGGCCTGCGGCCCCCTTCGCGCCGGGAGCTGGACGGGGCGGCGGGCGGCAGGGCGCTCTACCTGACCCGTGTCGACGTGCATTCGGCGGTCGTCACCACCGCCCTGCTGGACCGTGTCCCCGGCGTCACCGCGATGTCCGGCTACCGCGCCGACGGCCCGCTGACCGGCGACGCCCACCACGCGGTCCGGGCGGCCGCCCACGCGTCCGTCACCACGCGGCAGCGGGCCGACGCCCAGCGCGCGGCCCTGCGCCACGCGGCCTCGCTCGGCATCGGTACCGTCCACGAGTGCGGCGGCCCCGAGATCTCCGGCGAGGACGACTTCACCTCGCTGCTCGCCCTGGCCGGCGAGGAGATGGGCCCCCGGGTCCTCGGGCTCTGGGCCGAACACGTCGAGGACGACAAGGGTGCCGCGCGCATCCGGCGACTCGGCGCCCTCGGCGCCGCGGGGGACCTCTTCGCCGACGGCTCGCTGGGCTCGCACACCGCCTGCCTCCACGAGCCGTACGCCGACGCCCCGCACACCGGCTCCGCCCACCTGGACGCCGCCCGGATCGCCACCCACGTGGCGGCCTGCACCGAGGCGGGCCTCCAGGCGGGGTTCCATGCCATCGGCGACGCCGCCCTCACCGCCGTCGTCGACGGCTTCCGCGCCGCGGCCGGGCGGGTCGGCCTGGCCCGCGTCCGCGCGGCCCGCCACCGCGTCGAACACGCGGAGATGCTCACCCCCGTGACGATCGCCGCCTTCGCCGAACTGGGGCTCACCGCTTCCGTGCAGCCCGCCTTCGACGCGGCCTGGGGCGGCGAGGACGGCATGTACGCCCAGCGACTGGGCGCCGAGCGGGCCGCGACGCTCAACCCCTACGCCGCGCTGCTGCGCGCCGGGGTGCCGCTCGCCTTCGGCTCGGACAGCCCGGTCACCCCGCTCGACCCGTGGGGCACCGTGCGGGCCGCGGCCCACCACCGCACCCCGGAGCACCGGATCTCGGTGCGCGCCGGATTCACCGCCCACACCCGGGGCGGCTGGCGCGCCGCGGGCCGCGACGACGCCGGAACCCTGGTGCCCGGTGCCCCGGCCGACTACGCGATCTGGCGTACCTCCGAACTGCTCGTCCAGGCCCCCGACGACCGGGTCGCCCGGTGGTCCACCGACCCCCGGTCCGGCACCCCTGGCCTGCCCGATCTCTCTCCGGAGGCCGACCTTCCGGTCTGCCTGCGGACCGTCGTGGGCGGGCAGAGCGTCTACGTACGACCGAACGAGTGACGAGTCGGCGTTCCATACCGCCGATCGATGGGGGGAACGGTCGGGCAAGACCCGCCGATCTCCCGCACTGACCAGGCACGATGAGGCGAATCCGCAGGTCGGGGCGGTGTTGACAGAAAGTGGTCGGGGGCCGGTAGGTTCGGCCGGGTCCACCACAGGACGTCCGACCGGTCGAACCTCCACGCAGTCGTCGAACGCCGCTGGGTCACGGGGTGGTGAACCGCACCGGTTCACCACCACTGACAGCCAGGTTCAGCGCCCGCGCCTCGGGGGCGAGGGAAGGTTTCACCGGCCGGCGGGTGCGACCCGGGTGGGGCCCGGACGTTCAGTAGACAACGGCTTTCGGTCGACCCGCAGCCAGCGGGCGCCAGGTCGGCCCGAAGGGCGCCGGGCCCCGATCCGCAGACCCGCCCCCGCGCGGACTCGGCCGGTGCGCGGGGTTCGCCGGGTGTTCACGCGAAGGCCACCTCGCCCGCCGCTGATCTGTCCGTACTTTTGAGGTTCTGTCCCGCGCTCCGGACACCGCCGCACGCCCGGGGCGCCCGGCGGGTGCCGCGCGCTCGATATGGTGTCCCTCTGCGTACGGACCTTAAGGGGCAGTTAGTGAACGACGGCGGTCAGCGGCGGTACGACCCGCTCGGCAGAGTCCTGGTGATCATCCCGACCTACAACGAGGCCGAGAACATCAAGCCGATCGTCGACCGGGTACGTGTCGCCGTCCCGGAGGCCGACATCCTGGTCGCCGACGACAACAGCCCCGACGGCACCGGCAAGATCGTCGACGAGATCGCGGCCGAGGACTCCCAGGTGCACGTGCTGCACCGCAAGGGCAAGGAAGGGCTGGGCGCCGCCTACCTGGCCGGCTTCGGCTGGGGAGCCGAGCACGGTTACGGCGTCCTCGTCGAGATGGACGCGGACGGCTCCCACCAGCCCGAGGAACTGCCCCGCCTGCTCACCGCCCTCAAGGGCGCCGACCTCGTCCTCGGCTCGCGCTGGGTGCCCGGCGGCCGGGTGGTGAACTGGCCCAGGAGCCGCGAGATCATCTCCCGGGGCGGCAGCCTCTACTCCCGGCTCGCCCTCGGCCTCGACGTCCGCGACGTGACCGGCGGCTACCGGGCGTTCCGCACCGGCACCCTCGAAGGACTCGGTCTGGAGGAGGTCGCCTCGCAGGGGTACTGCTTCCAGGTCGACCTGGCCCGCCGCGCGGTGGAGGCCGGATTTCACGTGGTGGAGGTGCCGATCACCTTCGTGGACCGCGAGATCGGCGACTCCAAGATGAGCCGCGACATCCTCGTCGAGGCCCTGTTCCGGGTCACCGGGTGGGGCATCACCGCCCGGACGAACAAGGTCACCGACAAGGTGCTGGGCCGCAGGCCCGCCCCGGTCGCCGGCCCTGCCGCCGCTTCCGGTCCCGACGCAACCGGCGCTCCGGACGACGGGCCGCACGCCCCGCTCCGGCCCGTTCCCGACGACGGGGGCGGCCACGCTCAGGCGTCCGCCGCCCAGACCCCGCCGGACGCCGACCCCTCCTGAGGCGCACCCCGCCCGGCGCCCCCGGACCGTCCGCTCGCCCCGCCCGTCCCGCTCGCCCCGCCGTACGGGCACACTGGTGACATGACGACCGGCACCCCGCCCCCGAACCGTCCCCGGCGCTCGCGCGTCCGCGGATTCCTCCCGCTCGGCTTCGCCGCCTGGCTGGTGGTGGAGGTCTGGCTGCTGATCCTGGTGGCGCGCGCGGCCGGGGGCCTCACCGTCCTGCTGCTCCTGGCGGCGGGCTTCGTCTTCGGCGCGGCGGTGGTCAAGAAGGCCGGTCGCCGCGCCTTCTCCCACCTCACCGAGACCCTCCGGCAGGCGCCCGGTCAGCCCGGCGGCACGAGCGAGCCGCCGGAGCCGCAGCCGACGGCCCGGGGCAACGGCTTCCTGATGCTGGGCGGAATCCTCCTGATGATTCCCGGCATGCTCTCCGACCTCGCCGGCCTGCTGCTCCTGGTGCCGCCCGTCCGTACGGCGCTCAGCCGGTCCACCGAGCGGTCCCTGGAACGCCGGATGCGCGCCGCCGCCGCAGGAAGCCTCGCCGGAACCTTCCAGCAGGCCCGCATGCACCACCCGGACGGGAAGGTCGTCCAGGGCGAGGTCATCCGCGAGGACGGCTCGCGGCCGCCCACGGGCGGCGACGACGGGCCGCGAGGCCCCCGGCCGCCGCTGACCCCCTGAACCTCGCGCCCCGGCAGTGCCCGCCGGACACCCGGTGGGCGCCCGGGCGCCGCCCGCCGCCACGTGCGGCGGCGCCACGCGGAAAGCCGCGGGCCGTGACACAGGGAATGTGTCACGGCCCGCGGCTGTCGTGGCCGCATGCGGTGCGGCCGTCCGTTCGGTGCTCGCGCGGATCAGGCGGACTTCCTGCTGTCCCGCGGATGCACGGCGATGTTCATGGCTCCGGAGCGCAGAACCGCCAGCCTCTCGGCCAGCACCTCCTCCAGCTCCTCGCGGGTGCGCCGCTCCATGAGCATGTCCCAGTGCGTACGCGCAGGCTTGCCCTTCTTCTCCTCGGGGCCATCCCCGTCCACCAGGAGTGCCATGGCGCCACACGCCTTGCACTCCCACTCCGGCGGAATTTCCGCCTCTACCGAGAACGGCATCTCAAATCGATGTCCGTTCTGGCATGCGTACTCCACCGCCTGGCGCGGGGCCAGATCGATGCCGCGGTCCGTCTCGTAGCTGGTAACCACGAGTCGCGTGCCGCGGAGAGCTCGCTCACTCATGAATCGTGCCTCCCGGGCTTGTCGCCCACAGGACAGGTGTCGCTGTCGTCGTCATCCGGTCAACGTCCGCTCAGCGGTAAAGATTCCCGTTGCCGGCCATGCGTCGCCCGTCGTGCCGCTGCTGTGTCAGGGTTGAATACCCACCGCTGCCCGGACTGTCACCCTTTGAACGGATTCGTCACTCAACAATCTGATGTCATCCACTCGCAGTAACGGTCTTTCCGGGCAGGCCAAAGGCGTACACTACCGGCCTTTTACTTCAACGTCTAAATCCGCTCCGGCACGGGGTTGCCCGCGGCGGCCACAGCGGCCCGCAACGGCACCCTGGCGAGCAGCACCGAGCCGACGACGAAGAACACCACCAGCGAGATGATCGCCTGCCGATAACTGCCGGTCAGCTGGTACGCCAGGCCGAAGACCAGGGGCCCCAGCCAGCTGAGTCCGCGGTCGCTCATCTCGTACGCGGAAAAATACTCGGCTTCCTTGCCGCGCGGGACCAGATGCGAGAAAAGGGAACGGGAGAGTGCCTGGCTGCCCCCGAGGACGAGACCGATCGCCGCCGCCAGGACGTAGAAGAAGGCGGGCGCGTCGGCCGGCAGGAAGTAGGCGGCCACCAGGATCAGCGTCCAGACCACGAGGGACGCCAGGATCGTGCGCTGCGCGCCGTAGGTCCGGGCGAGCCGCCCCATCCCGAGCGCGCCCGCCACCGCCAGGATCTGCACCAGCAGGACCGCGGTGATCAGCGTCGTCTGATCGAGGCCCAGCTCCTCGGAGCCGTACACGGAGGCCTGCGAGATGACGGTCTGCACCCCGTCGTTGTAGACGAGGTACGCCAGCAGGAACGCGAGCGTCAGCGGATGGCGCCGCATGTCGCGCAGGGTGGCGATCAGCTGCCGCCACCCCGAGCCGACGGCGCCCTCCCCCTCCGGTGCCACCCGGCGGTCGCGCAGCCGCCGCAGCGGCACGACGGTGAAGGCGCCCCACCACAGACCGGCGGAGGCCAGGCAGATGCGCACGGCGTCCGACTCGGAGAGGCCGAACGAGTCGTGCCCCGTGTAGACGATCAGGTCGAGCACGAGGACGAGCGCGCCCGAGGTGTAGCCGAACGCCCAGCCCCGGGAGGAGACCGCGTCCCGCTCCTCGGGCCCGGCGATCTGCGGGAGGTAGGAGTTGTAGAGCACCATCGACACCGAGATCGCCGCGTTGGCCACGATCAGCAGGAGGGCGCCGAGCAGATAGCGGTGGCCGTCCAGGAAGAACATCCCGGTCGTGGCCGCCGCCCCCGTGTACGCCGCCGCGGCCAGCAGCGGCTTCTTGCGGCCGGAACGGTCCGCCGCCGCGCCCACCAGCGGCATGAGCACCACCGCGAGGAGCACCGACACGGAGACCGCGTACGCGAAGAGCGATCCGGCCCGCACCGGCACGCCGAGCGGATGCACGAACCCCTCGGAATCGGCGGCCGCCTTCGCCACCGAGGTCAGATAGGGCCCGAGGAAGACGGTGAGCACGCTCGTGGAGTAGACCGAGCACGCGAAGTCGTAGAAGTACCAGCCCCGTTGCTCCCGTCTGCGCGCGAGGGCCCCCGCCGCGTCCGCCGGCCGTTCTGGCGGTGTCGCCTTCCCCGTGGTCTCCGTGCTCAACCCGCGCCCCCTGCCCGGTCCGTCCCGCTCGTGCCCGGCCGAAGCGGCGTCAGGACCAGGCCCCGCGCTCGCTCAGCACCGTACGCAGCGTTGCGATGTGATCGGTCATGATGCCATCCACCCCGAGGTCGAGGAGCTCGGTCATCTGTGCCGCCTCGTCGACCGTCCAGACGTGCACCTGGAGGCCGAGGGCGTGCGCCGTACGGACGAAGCGCCGGTCTACGACCCGGACACCGTTCTGGCTCACCGGTACCTGCGCGCACACCGCCCCGGCGCGCAGCGGCGCCGGGATCCCGAGCGAGCGCAGTCGCAGGGCCAGCACGCCCCGCACCCCGTACGAGGTGGCGAGGCGGGGGCCACCGAGCCGCTGGGCCCGGGCCACCCTGGCCTCCGAGAACGAGCCCACGCACACCCGGTCCCAGGCATCCGTCCGGCGGATCAGGGCGAGGAGGGGTCCGAGCGAGGACTCCGCCTTCACGTCGACGTTCCAACGGGCCTGCGGGAACTCGGTCAGCAGGTCCTCGAAGAGGGGCAGGGGCTCCCTGCCGTCCACAAGGGCACGCCGGACCTCGCTCCACGGCAGCTCCGCTATCCGCCCCCCGGCGTCGGTGACCCGGTCCAGCGTCGGATCGTGGAAGGCGACCAGCCGGCCGTCCGCCGTGGCGTGCACGTCGGTCTCGAAGTAGCGGTACCCCTGTGCCGCCGCCCGGCGGAAGGCGGCAGCGGTGTTCTCCAGCCCGTCGGCCGCGCCGCCGCGATGGGCGAACGGGATCGTCGACGGATGGTCCAGATACGGGTGGCGTCCTGAGTTCACCGCCGCAGTATGGCCGCCCCCGACGACCGTCCGGCGACGACCCCGGTCGCTCCCGGCGACGCGGGGGAGGCGAACAGGCGCAGGAAGAGCTGGGCGAGCGGCCCGATCGCCAGCGCGTACACCACGGTCCCGATGCCGAGCGATCCGCCGAGCGCGAACCCTGCCGCCACCACGGCCACCTCGATCGCCGTCCGCGCCAGGCGCACCGACCGGCCGGTCACCCGGTGCAGACCGGTCATCAGACCGTCTCGCGGCCCCGGCCCGAAGCGGGCGGTGATGTAGAGGCCGGTCGCCGCCCCGTTCAGTACGACCCCCAGCGCCATCACCGCGATCCTGGCCGGCCACCCGTGCGCCTCGGGCACCCACGCGAGGGTGGCGTCGATCGCCAGGCCCACCACGAAGACGTTGGAGACGGTGCCCAGCCCCGGGCGCTGCCGCAGCGGGATCCACAGCAGCAGCACGAGCGCCCCGATCCCGATCGACACGGTCCCGATGGCGACGCCGGTGAGCTCCGAGATCCCCTGGTGCAGCACGCCCCATGGTTCCAGCCCGAGCCCAGCGACGACGAGGAGCGCCGAACTCACGCCGTACAGCACCAGGCCGGCGTAGAGCCGCACCAGTCGGCGGACGAGAGAAGCGTGGTGCGGGACGGCGGTGGCGGACATACGAGAACCCCTGCTGTGGTGGTGGTGGACCGGCTCATGTCACTCTGGGGCGGGGGATTGGCCGTCAGCCATGGCCAATCCGAGGAAGGTGGACTGATTTCATGGCTCAGTGGACTTCGACGGTCGGGGCGGCGCAGCTCGCGCGCCAGCTCCAGGCCCCGCTCTCCCGGCCGGTGCTCCCCGGCATCCGGAAACCGCCCGCCTACCGTGCGCTCGCGGACGGGGTCCGGCTCCTGGTGCTGGAAGGGCGGGTACCCGTCGCCGCCCGCCTTCCCGCGGAGCGCGAGCTCGCCCTGGCCCTCGCCGTCAGCCGCACCACCGTCGCCGCCGCCTACGAGGCGCTGCGCACCGAGGGCTTCCTGGAGTCCCGGCGAGGTGCGGGCAGCTGGACCGCCGTCCCGGCGGGGAACCCGCTGCCGGCCAGGGGCCTGGAACCGCTGCCGCCCGAGGCGCTCGGCTCGATGATCGACCTGGGCTGTGCCTCGCTGCCGGCCCCGGAACCCTGGCTCACCCGGGCCGTCCAGGGAGCGCTGGAGGAACTGCCGCCCTACGCCCACACGCACGGCGACTACCCCGCCGGACTGCCCGCCCTGCGCCGGATGATCGCCGACCGCTACACCGAGCACGGCGTCCCCACCATGCCGGAGCAGATCATGGTGACCACCGGGGCGATGGGCGCCATCGACGCCATCTGCCACCTCTTCGCCGGGCGCGGCGAACGCATCGCCGTCGAGTCGCCGAGCTACGCCAACATCCTCCAGCTGATGCGGGAGGCGGGCGCCCGGCTGGTGCCCGTCGCCATGAGGGACGGGCTGGGCGGCTGGGACGTGAACCGCTGGCGCCAGGTCCTGCGCGACTCGGCCCCCCGTCTCGCCTACGTCGTCGCCGACTTCCACAACCCCACCGGCGCGCTCGCCGACGAACAGCAGCGGCGCGCCCTGGTGGAGGCGGCACGCTCGGCAGGCACGGTCCTGGTCGTCGACGAGACGATGCACGAGCTCGCCCTCGACGAGGACGTGGAGATGCCCCGCAGGGTCTGCGCCTTCGACCCCGCGGGCAGCACCGTGATCACCGTGGGGTCGGCCAGCAAGGCGTTCTGGGCCGGGATGCGGATCGGCTGGGTCCGGGCGGCGCCCGACACCATCCGCAGCCTGGTGTCCGCCCGCGCCTACGCGGACATGGGGACGCCCGTCCTGGAGCAGCTCGCCATCAACTGGCTGCTGCGGACGGGCGGCTGGTCCGAGGCGGTCGGGCTCCGGCGCGAGCAGGCCCGGGGCAACCGCGACGCACTGGTCGAGGCGGTGCGCCGGGAGCTGCCCGACTGGGAGTTCCAGGTGCCGCGCGGTGGTCTGACGCTCTGGGTGCGTACCGGCGGACTCTCCGGTTCGCGTCTGGCGGTGGCGGGCGAGCGGGTGGGCGTCCGGGTGCCGTCCGGGCCCCGTTTCGGCGTGGACGGGGCGTTCGAGGGATACGTCCGGCTGCCGTTCACGGTGAGCGGTCCGGTGGCGGACGAGGCGGCGGCACGGCTGGCCGCCGCAGCGGCCCTGGTCCGGGCCGGCGCCGGGGCGGGAACCGACGCGCCGAGGACCTTCGTGGCCTGAGACCGCCTTTGTGAGCCGGAGGCGGGGCCGTGCGGGCCCGCACGGCCCCGGCGGAACGAGCCGCGCGCCCCTGCCCGTCGGGGCGCGACGCGCCGGTCAGCCCTCCGCGACCGCCGGCTGCGGTGCGCGGAGCGCCTCCCGCTCGTCGAGGGACCGGTCCGCGGCCGCCTCGGGGTCAGTCCCCCCGGCGGTCCGCTCCGGCAGCAGCGCGAGCACCGCCTGCCGGTCCGCGTCCGCCGCGGACTCGTCGTACGGGTCGGGGGTGGCCGGTACCTGGAGCCGCAGCACCTCCCCGGCACCCAGCCGGGCGTAGCCGCGTCCAGCGGGCACCCCGGCGACCGGTGTGGTGTGCGGCTCGGCGCCGAGGACGGCCGCGACCTGCTCCCGGTCGGCCCCGCCGAGTACGGCTCGGGCCCGGGTGTGGGCCAGTACGGCCTCAGAGACGCCCTCCACGGTGTCGAACTGGTCGACGAGGACCACGGTGACCCCGGCTGCCCGGCCGTGCCGCAGCGGCACCTGGAGGAGCTCCTGCGGGTCCGGCCGGCCGGCCGCCGCCGCGAGGTGTCCGAGGACCGACGGGCGGTCCAGCAGGATCCAGAGCGGGCGTTCGCCCCTCTCGGCGACGGGGCGCCCCGCCTGGCGTTCCCGGTTGGCGTCGATGAGCCGCCGCTCGGTCTCGTGCGCCGCCCATTCCAGGGTCGCCAGCGCCCCGGCGAGCCCGCACTCGACGGCGAGGACACCCGCGCGCCCGCTCAGGAAGCCGTACTCGCCGCTGCCCCCGCCGTCGACGATCAGCACGTCGCCGTCGCGGAGGGCCTGCAGCGCGAGGGAGCGCAGAAGGGTCGTCGTACCGCTGCCGGGGGTTCCGACGGCGAGCAGATGGGGCTCCGGGGAGCGGGGGCCCGTCCGCCAGACGACGGGGGAGGCGTCACGGGTCGCGTCGCCGTCCCGTACCGGGACGGTGCGCCGGACCGCGCCCGGGTCGGTGAAGCCGAGGACGGTCTCGCCGGGACCGGTGACGAATCGCTGGGCGGCGATCGTGGCCGGGAGCGGGTCGAGCACGGTCATGGAGAACTGGTTGGCCTCCTCGTCCCACGCGAAGTGGTACTCGCGCCCCCGGCCGGACTTGGCGTGCACGACCTGTTCGATCCGGTCCCGCGCCACGCCCTCGCCGTCGGTGAACCAGGCCGGGTAGCTCACCCGGAGGCGGGTGAGGCGGCCGTCGCCGTCGAAGGCGTACCCGCTGAAGGAACTCTCCCAGTCGCCGCCGTGGGCGAAGAGCGGTGCGGGGTCGTCGGCCACGGAGAAGTACGGGACCAGCGCCTCGTACAGGGTGCGCAGCCGGGCGGCTCCGGCCTCGTCCGGGCCGGTCTTCGCGGGGCTCCTGCCGCGGCCCTTCCACGCGGCAGCGCCCATCACCGCGATCAGGGCCAGGACCGGCCCGTGCGGGATGAGCGCCACCACCGTCACACAGGCCGCGACGAGGAACAGCCTGGGACCGCGCCGGTCCTTGGGCGTCGCGGCCCATCTCTGCCGTCCTGCGACGGCCAGCAGCCCCAGACCACGGGTGATCGTGATCAGCGGGTGGAGGACGTCGGCGGCGCTGTCGGCGGCCGTGCGCGCGAACTCGCGGCCGCGAGTGATCGAAGCGCCGCCGCTGGTCAGAATGCGGGGGAGAGGTCGCCGGGCCACGTCTGTCTCCTGGAGGGGGTGGGGGGATCGGGTGCGCAGGCTCAGAACTTGATCCCGCCCAGCAGACCGGCGAGGCTCGCCCCGCCCGCCGTGATGCTGGGAGCGATGGCGGTGCCGGCCAGGTAGAAGCCGAACAGGGCGCAGATCAGGCCGTGGGAGGCCTTCATCCCGTCCTTCTTGAAGAAGAGGAAGGCGATGATGCCGAGCAGTACCACGCCGGAGATGGAGAGGATCATGAGCGTTTCTCCTGGTTGAGGGGGACGGTCACCATGAGTCCTTCCAGGCTCACCCGATGTATCTATACGATAAAAGGTGCATTGGAGTGAGAACCGGGCGATTTCACCCGACCGGACCAGGAAAGGTGGCCGCCCGGCCGTCCGTCGGGTGCTAGGCCGTCGCCGGCACTTCCCGCCGACACCGGGGCGGGGGATTCGGGCGGACACGGCCCGAGGCTCCCCGGTCCCGATGTGAGGAAGAACGCACCCGCGGGTGCGTCGGAGAGCGCCGGACTCCCGCCCGCCCACCCCGGCCCCTACCTCCCGGTGTCCCCGCCCCGCCCGGCGGCAGGGCGGTATCCTGTCGGTTTACCCGTACGGCCCCACGAGCCGTACCCCGGCACGCCTGCGACGACGGCCAGGGCAACGACAGCGGTCAAGGAAGGCGGCCCGTTCCATGAGCGAAACCCCCGACCCCGAGGTGGTCGAGCTGGCCACCAAGGTCTTCGACCTGGCCCGCCGCGGCGAGACGGACGCCCTCGCCGCCCACGTGGACGCGGGAGTGCCCGCCAACCTCACCAACGACCGGGGCGACTCCCTGCTGATGCTCGCCGCCTACCACGGCCACGCGTCGGCGGTCACCGCCCTCGCCGCCCGGGGCGCGGACCCCGACCGCGCCAACGACCGGGGGCAGACGCCGCTCGCCGGCGCCGTCTTCAAGGGCGAGACCCCGGTCGTCGAGGCGCTGCTCGCCGCGGGCGCCGACCCGGCCGGAGGGACGCCCTCCGCCGTGGAGACCGCGCGCATGTTCGGCAAGGCCGACCTGCTGGAACTCTTCGGTGCGCGCTGAGACGACCGCCCGCGCGGGCGGCAGGGCCCGGGAAGACCGGTCCGTCGGAAATGTGGTCGCGGTGGCGAAATGGCTGGGTCATCATGACGTCGCGGGTCCGCTCAGGACCACCGACGAGAGGCAGAGGAAGATGCTCGGCACCAGGCACAGGACGGCGGTCGGCCGATCATGTCGCTGCGCGGCATAGTGCTCCGGCACTAGGCCGTGTCAGACCCAGACACGGCCCAGGTGGTCACCTGCGGACCAGCCTCCGGGACGAGGACGCCACGGCGCCTCACGGGGTGCCGGGCCCGCGCCTTCCCCGGCCTTGACCGGCCGGAAACCACCCAGGAACTGCACAGTCCCGGTTGCGTCGACAGCTTGATGTGAGGCTTTTTCCATGTTCGATCCATTCATAGCGCCGAGCGGCACCCTGCTCGGCCTGCTGCAGAGGGGCCGCGGCGACGGCACGCTCCACGCGCTCGCCGCGCCCCGGACCGAGGCGCTCGCGGCACTCAACCACTGTGTTCTGAGCGATCCCCGCCACGACTGGCAGGTCGAGAACCGCTCCCTCTACTACGCCCGGCTCTACCTCGACCTCGACGGCGGGCTTGAGGAGATCGAGCGCCACCTCGCCGATCCCGACGACCACCTCGACACCGACGACTCCCGCACCGGCCTCGCGCTGGCCGTTCTCGGCCACCTCGCCTCGTACGGACGGACCGACGCCCTCGCGCTGCTGCGGCGGTACGCGGCCACCGGCGCCAACTGGGCCTGGGCCCTCGACGAGCTGGCCCTGCGCGACGACGACGCCGGCCTGCGCTCCCTCGCGCTGCCCGTCCTCGCCCGCTTCGCCGAAACCCCCGAGGGCGCCGCCGAGCTCGCCGCCGCCGTGCGCGACGCCTTCGAGCCGCGACCGTGGCGACTGTGGGCGGACGACCCGCGCGCGGCCGTCGGCGCCCGTATCCGGACCGCCACCGAGCGCGGCTCCTTCGACCGCTGGCAACGCCAGATGGCACCCGGCGGGCCCCGCCCCGGCTGGAGCGTCCGGGCGGTCCTGGACTGGGCCCAGCAGGCGTGGGAACGCGGCAAGGTGCTGCACGTCCCCGCAGCCCGCTGCCTCGCCGCCGTCGCCGGCGCCGAGGACCGGCCGGACATCGTGGCGGCCGCCGCCGCCGGACCCGAGGGCGCCCGCTGCGCCGCCCTGCACTACCTCGCCGAGGCCGAGGACCCCGCGGCCCTCGACCTGATCGACGCCGCGGCCGCCGACCCGTCCCGCACCGTCGCCGAAGCCGCCGTCGCCGCCTTCGAGCGGATGCCCGGCCGAGCCGCCGTCGAGCGGGCCCGGCGCTGGGCGCACCGGCCCGACGCGCTGGGCGCCTCGGCAGCGGGCACCCTCGCCCGCCGGGGCGGTCCCGCCGACGCCCCCCTCGTCCTCGGCGCGCTGCGCGAGGCCGTGCGCGCGGGCCGGTCCGACGCCCACGGGCCCGACCCCCTGCGCCTGGGACCGCTGGTGGACGGAGCGGGCCGCCTCGGCATCGCCTGCGCCGCCCCCGTCCTGCGCCACGTCTACCGGGAGACGACCTCCTCGCACCTGCGCGGCCGCGCCGCCCGCGCGCTCGCCGCCACCGACCCCTCCTTCGCCACCGGCTTCGCCGTCGAATGCCTGTGGGACTGCGAGGAGACCACCCGCGAGATCGCCGCGCTGCACGCCGAGACCGGTGACATCCGCGTCGCCGAACGCCTGCGCCGGCTCGCCGCCGACCCGGCCGAGGAGGCCGAGGTGCAGACGGCGGTGCGCAGCCGCATCGAGCCCGAGGCGACCGGCGTCTGACCCGGCCGGTACGCGCGGCGGCGCCCCGGGGACCGTGAGAACCCGGGGCCCGCGCCGGCCCGGGCGGCCCGCCGCGTGAACGGGCTCAGGATCGCCGACTTCGGCACCCCCGCTTCCGGCGGACCGCGCACCGCCCGCCCTCGACCAACTCGGGCGCGGCCACCGCGAAGCCGGACACGACCCCGGCCGCCGCCGGTGGACCGGCCCCCGGGGCGCTCACCGTGCGTGCGCGGACCGGCGCTCGGGGGCGATCGGGTGCCGGACGCGGCGCGACGACCCGCGACCGACGGGACAGCCCCCCGGGGAGGGCGACCACCGCGCGGGCCGGGAACCCTTCCGGAGCGGGCCGCGGAGTCCTGGGCGAGGCGGTCGGATCTGCGCCGTTTCGACCGTTGTCGGGGTGAGGACCTAATCTGTGCAGCGTGACTTCGCCTGCCGACACGGACAACGCCGCGCCCCAGCTCAGCGCGGGGCGGCGACCCGCCCCCGGGCCGGCCGCCGACGAAGGGCTGGCGCGGCGGCTCCGCGCGCTCGCCTGCACCGCGCCGCTGCACGATCTCGACGTGCGCAAGGCCAACCTCGCCGGTGAGTACACGGTCTACGCGATGGCCGAGGTCGCCCTCGCCGCGATCGACGCGGTCACCCTGCACATGGACTTCGACACCGGGGCCGACCACGAACAGATAGTGACCAAGCTGCTGCCCCGGGTCCACGCCCAGGCTCCCGACCGGCCCGCCGCCGAACACGAGCGGGTCGCCCGCTGGGTGCTGGACAACCTCATCAACGTCGGCAGCGTGGACCGCGGATTCCGCGCGGTCTACGGCACGTTCGGATCCGACGGCGTGTACGTGCGCAGGGACTACGACTTCAAGCTCGTCGAGGAGGTCCCCGGCCACGGCGGCACCGTCTTCCTCCGGGCCACCGACGAGGCCGTCAACGTGCTCGTCGGCGCCCTCGACACCGACGTCACCAGCGCGCAGATCGCCGCCGAGGTGAAGCTGGAGGTCCTGGTCAGCCGGGGCCGCCTCGCCGACGCCCAACTCGCCGCCGAACAGGCCCGCTACCGCACCGTGCAGTACGCCGAGACACTCCGCCGCACGCTGGAGGCGACCCGCCGCAACGTCCGTGCCGTCGACTGGCTCAACGCCGTCCCCGACATGATCGCCGAAGCCCTCGACCACGTCGCGGACCGCTACCGCCACGAGAACGCGATCCTCACCAACATCCGCAAGGCGCGCGACGAGGCCGAGGAACCCGAGAACAAGCGCCGCGCCGCCGAACTCGTCGACATCGTCAAGGACTGCATCCGCCGCCACACCCAACTGCAGTCCCGGCTCCTCGAAGCGGGCCCCCTCTTCCGCGCCGAACAGGACCGGCAGGCCTTCGCCACTCCGGCCTCGCGCACCGGACTCGACCTCTACGGCCAGCTCCTCGCCCCGCTGCTCGAACTCCCCGTCGAGCACTCCATCCGGGCCACCGACGCGTTCTTCGCCCGGGGCACCGGAGTGCGCACCCCCACCTCCGTAAGGGTCGGGGACCTCGTCGACCTGCTGCTCGCCCCGCCCGTGGAACGCGAGCACCTCGGCGCCCTGATGCCCGAACCCGACGTGATCGCCACCCCCGACGACAGCCGGTTCAGCGAGGACCAGCTCGCCGTCGCGACGGCGCTCCTCGATCTGGAGTACGACGCTCCGCGCCGGCTCTCCGGACTGCTGGCCGAGGCCCGTGCCACCGGCGATCCGGAACTGCCCTACCTCGTCGCCCTGCTGGCGGTCCACGCGGCCAGCCCTCCGGTCGGCACCGCCTACCGCCAGGGGGAGCGGCGCCTGCTCTTCGCGGTGGACGACGGCACCGAGCTGACGGACCCCGAGTTCGGCGGCGCCGACCTCGTCGTCGGCACGGCCCTGCTCGACGCCGCCGGCATGGCCGCCGACCGCAAGGAGGCGTCGTGAGCGGCGCCCGGTCCGACGCCCCCGCACCCGTATCCGTACCGAAGCAACTCCGCACCGAGGAGCCCCAGCCGTGAGCGACCAGCGCGCCGAGCACACCGACGCGTGGGACGAACCCGCCGTCATCCCCGCCGTGGAGCCCGCTCCCGCCGCCGGGCCGGTCTCCGTCACCCCGGCCGACGCCGCCGACGCCGCCCGACTGGTCTCCTTCGGTCTCCAGCCCAAGCTGGTGCCCGCCCGGGACGCGGAATACGCCGGCCTGCTGCGCCGCTACCGCGAGGAACCCGCCTTCGGACGGCTCGCGGACGCCGTCGCCACCGGCCTCGGCCTGGTCGTCCTGGAGGTCTCCACCCGCGCCGGCATGGCCGTCACCGCCGACGAGGACTCGGTGTTCGCGGTGCGGATGGGCGACTACGCCCGCCGCGCCTCCTCCGACGCCGCCGACCGGTTCCTGCACGGCCTCGCCCACCTCGCCGTCGCCGCCATGGCGTTCCCCCGGCCCGAAGACCTCGTCGACGACGCCTACATCGGACGCATCACCGTCAACGGCGTCGACGCGTTCGTCCGCCAGGCGTGCCTGCGGCTGGAGGAACGCGCGGCCGAGCAGGGCGAGAACACCGACCCCACGAGCGACGCCCCCGGTCTCGAAGCCGGCTGGCGGGTCTACGCCCGTCGCAGCGCGACCGGCGCCACCAAGGACGCCCGCCGCCTCGCCGGCTCGACCACCGGCATCATCGGAAAGGCCGTCGCCTTCCTCACCGACTCCGGTTTCCTCCAGCGCACCGGCGACGACGCGGGCGGCGCCTACCGCACCACCGCGCGCTACCAGCTCCAGGTCCGCGACCTGGCGGGCAGTGCCGCCATGGCCGAACTGCTGGAGCTCGGGGTCGTCCCGGTCACCGACGGCAGCGCCACCCTGCTGCCACCCCGGGACACCGACGACCTGGAGCTCGCGGCCGACGCCGGTCTGCCCTTCCACGGGTGACGCACCGACCACCGCGCATCCGCCCGTTCCGCCTGTTCTGCCCGTTCCGCTTCACGAACGACGAGAGTCCGCCGCCATGTACGAGTTGTCCCGGGTCCGCCTCTACTCCATCGGACCGGCCGGTGCGCGCTACGCCGACACCGTTCTCGATCTGCGCGGCGTCGGCGCGCCGGTGCCCGAACCCGCCCCGGCGCAGGCGGAGTTCTTCGAGGACGAACCGGTCGGGCCGCCGCGCCGGCCCGCGCCCGCCGGCGTCCTCTTCCTGGAGAACGGCGGTGGCAAGTCGGTCCTGCTGAAGCTGATCTTCTCGGTGATGCTCCCCGGCCACCGCAACACCCTCGGCGGCGCCAGCTCCGGAGTGCTCCGCAAGTTCCTGCTCGCCGACGACTGCGGGCACGTCGCCCTGGAGTGGCAGCACACCCTCACGGGCGAGTGCGTCGTCGTCGGGAAGGTCAGCGAGTGGCGCGGCCACCAGGTCTCCAACGACCCACGCCGGTTCGCCGAGGCGTGGTACTCCTTCCGCCCGGGACCCGGGCTCAGCCTCGACAACCTCCCCGTCGCCGAGGCCACCGCCGTCGGCCGTCCCGCCGAGGGCACCTCCGGTGCCCGGGGACGCCGCCGCACCATGAAGGGGTTCCGCGACGCCCTTACGGACGCCGGCAAGTACTACCAGCACCTCGACGTGCACTGGGAGGAGATCCACGACCGGTGGAACGAACACCTCGGTGAACTCGGCCTCGACCCCGAACTCTTCCGTTACCAGCGTGAGATGAACGCCGACGAGGGCGAGGCCGCCGGACTCTTCGCGGTCAAGAAGGACTCCGACTTCACCGACCTGCTGCTGCGGGCCGTGACCGACACCCGTGACACGGACGGCCTCGCCGACCTCGTCAGCGGCTTCGGGAACAAGCTCGGCCGCCGCGCCGAACTCACCGCCGAACGCGACTTCACCGCCGGCTCCGCCGACCTCCTCGGACGCATCGTCGAGGCGACCGCCGCCCGCGCCCGCTGCCGGGACGTCCACGCCGGTGCCGAACGCCGCACCCGCACCCTCGCCCGCCGCCTCTCCGCCCGCGCCACCGAGGAGCGCGGCCGCACCGCCGAGCTGGCCCAGCGCGTCACCGCCGCCGCCCACACCGTCACCGAGGCCGAACGCGCCCGGGGCCACCGCGCCCTCGTCGCGGCCGAACTCGCCTACCGCAACGCCTCCCTCGCGCTCGCCGCCGCGGAGAAGGCCGCCGCCGCCCAGCGCCGCGAACTGGGTGACGCCCGTACGCTGCACTCCGCCTGGCAGGCCGCCGAGGCGGTGCTGCGCCACCGGGCCGCCGCCGACCGCTCGGCGCGCGTCGCCGCCGCCATCCGCGAGGCCGAACGCGATGCCGCCCCGGCGCTCGCCGCCCGCGCCACCGCCGCCGCCGACCTGGTACGCGCCCTGCACACGGCCGCCGAGGACGGCGAGCGGGTGGCCAACGAGGAGGAGGAGCGCTCCGACACCCTCCAGGCGGAGGGAGAGCGCGCCCACCGCGATGCCACCACCGCCGCCACCGAGGCCCAGCGCGCCCGCAGCGAGGCGGGCCACCTCCGCCAGCGCCTCGCCGAGGTCGAGCAGGAGACCGCCGAGGCCGTCCGGGCCGGCTGGCTCGACGACACCGCCCCCGACGCCGACCCGGCCCGCGCCGCCCTCGCCGCGAACGACGCCGAACAGGCAGCCGTCGCCGCCTGGGACACCGCCCGCGACGCGGCCCGCGACGCCGCCGACCACGCCCGTGAGGCCGCCGCCGCCGAGAGCCGTGCCGAACTCGCCGCCGCCCGCGCCGCCGACGCCGCCCGGGCCGCCCAGGAGTCCTACGAGGACGAGCGCGCGGCCGCCGAGTCCCTCGCCTCCGAGAGCCGCCTCGCCGACCTGCTCGGCCTGCCCTCCGGCGCCGGCGTCCCCCAGCCCCGCAGCGGCACCGGCCCCGACGAACCGCACGGCGCCGCACCCCATGACGCCGCACCCCACGGCGCCGTCACCCCCGCGGACGGCGGGTCCGCCGGGACGGACACGGACCGCCGGACCGCCGTGGCCGACCGGCGCACCGCCACGGTCCGGCCCCTGACGACCGAGGACTTCGACCGCGGCGCCGACGAACTGCGCGATCTGCTCGACCAGGGCATCGCGACCGCCGAACGCCGCCTCTTCGACCTGCGTACGGCCGCCGCCGACGACTCCCGCATCCTCGGCGCCCTCGGCGACGGCGGACTGCTGCCGCCCGGCCCGGACGTCCTGGCCACCGTCGAGTACCTCGGAGAGCACGGCATCCCCGCCCTCCCCGGCTGGCGCTACCTCGCCCAGGCCGTCGACCCGGCCGACCACGCCGCCGTTCTCGCAGCCCGCCCCGAACTGGTCGACGGTGTCGTCATCACCGACCCCGGCGCCCACACCCGGGCCCGCGAGGTGCTCGGCGGCGCTGCCCTGCTGCCCCGTTCGACCGTGGCGGTCGGCACCGCGGCCGCCCTGCTCGCCCCGGTGCCCGACGCGGGCACCGGCAGCGACGACGTGTTCCTCGTCCCGCCGAACCCGGCCATGCACGACGAACTCGCGGCCGACGAGGAGCGGCAGGCGCTGCGCGCCCGGACCGCGGACCGGGACGAGGACATCCGCGTCCTCGCCACCCGGCTGGCGGGCGACCGCGCCCTCGCCGCCCGCATCGGCGCCTGGCGCGCCGACTGCCCGCCCGGCACCCTCGCCGAGCTCGCCACCGCGGCCGCCACCGCGCGTACGGCCGCCGAGACCGCCGAAGCGGCGCTCGCCGAGGCCCGTACCGTCCGCGCCGAGGCGGACGAGGCGGCGGCCGACACCGCCCGGGTCCGTGAGGAGCGCCAGGAGGCCGCCCAGCGCGCCCGCCGCGTCGCCGACGCCCTGGCCGGTCTCGCCCACCGGCTCCGCGAGCGCGCCGGCTGGCAGATCCGGCTCCGCGAACTCCTCGACGAGGGCGCCGAGTCGGAAGCCCGCGCCCAGACGTACCTGGACCGCGCCCGCGCCGCCGACGAGGACCGCCGGGCCGCCCAGCGCGCCGCCGACGACGCCCGCCGCACCGCCCGCGCCCTGCGCGCCGAGCGCGCCGAGATCGCGGGCGCGCCGGAGACCCTGCCCGAGCCCGACGAACGCACCGCCCGACAGGCGCTGCCCACCCTCCGCGAGGCCTACCGAGCGGCCTCCCAGCTGTACGAGAAGGTCGGCGTCGGCGCCGACCTCCGCGCCGAACAGGCACGGGCCGAGAGCGACGAGAGCGCCGCCCTCTCCGAACTCGACCGCCTCAGCAACAAGGTCCGCACCCGCGCCGCCCAGCTCCTCGAAGGCACCGACGGCGCCGACGGCCCCTCCCGGCAGGCGGCGGCCACCCGCGCCGAATCGCTCGTCCAGCTCCTGGAGACCCGCGCCTCCACCGCCAGCGAGCAGCTGGGCCGGCTGCGCGGCGAGGCCGAACGCCTCGCGCCCGAGGACCACGCCCCGCACCACACCGAACTGCCCGAGGAACTCGTCCCGGCCGACGCGGAGCGGGCCCAGGCCCTGCTGCGCACCGCCACCGGCGAACTCTCCGCCGCCACCGCGGCCCTGGACACCGCCCGCGCCGCCCACGCCGAGCTGCTGCGCGCCCACCGCACCGCCGAGGACTCCGCCGGCGGCTTCGACGAGACCGCCGCCCTCCTGCGCGATCTCCTGCGCGACCACGGGACGGAGGACGAGGAGGACGCACCCGAGCCCCACCCCGGCACCCTGGACGAGGCCCGGACCTCCGCAGCCGAGGCGCGCCGCTCACTGCGCGGCTGCGCGGCCGACCTCTCCGCCGCCGAGAGCGCGGTCCGGGAGGCGAGCGACATCCTCGTACGGCACGCCAACTCCACCCGCTACGAGCAGGTCCGCACCCCCGCCCGCCAGCAGATCCGCGAACTCCCGGCCTCGGCCCTGCCCGACCACGCGCAGAAGTGGGCGGACGCCTTCGCCCCCCGGCTCCGCGTCCTGACCGACGAACTCGCCCAGCTGGAACGCAACCGGGACTCCATCGTCGACCGGCTGCGCGGTCTGGTGGAGTCCTCCCTCGCCACCCTGCGCTCCGCACAGCGGCTCTCCCGCCTCCCCGAGGGACTGGGGGAGTGGTCCGGGCAGGAGTTCCTGCGCATCCGCTTCGAGGAACCCGACCAGGCGACCCTGAGCGAGCGGCTCGGAGAGGTCATCGACGAGGCGACGCACTCCGCGCTCAAGAAGAACGCCGACCTGCGCCGCGACGGCATGTCCCTGCTGCTGCGCGGGGTGGAGGCGGCGCTCCGGCCCAAGGGCATCGCCGTGGAGATCCTCAAGCCGGACGCCGTGCTCCGCGCCGAGCGCGTACCCGTGGGGCAGATGGGGGACGTGTTCTCCGGTGGCCAGCTGCTCACCGCGGCCATCGCGCTGTACTGCACCATGGCGGCGCTCCGCAGCAACGACCGGGGCCGCGACCGGCACCGGCACGCCGGCACGCTCTTCCTCGACAACCCCATCGGCCGCGCCAACGCCACCTACCTGCTGGAGCTCCAGCGCGCGGTGTCGGACGCGCTCGGCGTCCAACTCCTCTACACGACCGGCCTGTTCGACACGACGGCGCTCGCCGAGTTCCCGCTGGTGATCAGGCTCCGCAACGACGCCGACCTGCGCGCCGGGCTCAAGTACATCAGTGTGGAGGAGCACCTGCGGCCGGGACTGCCGCAGCAGGACCCCGGGGGGGAGACCGTGCACGGGGAGATCACCGCCACCCGGATGTTCAGGCGGAGCACGGAGCCGGGGCCGGCCTGACGGGCGGGCCGCTCACGCGCGCAGGCTCCACGGGACGTGCCCGTGGAGCCTTCCGGCCGGGTGACTCCCGGCCGGATCCCGTCCGCGCGCCATCCGGGCCCGGGGCACCGGTGGCGCGCGGACGGGATCCCGGTTCAGACCCGGGAGAGCCGGCCCGCCCCGCTGTGCCGGCGTATGCCCGCGGCGCCCTCGCGGAGCGCCCGGCGCTCCGCGCGCCGGGCCCGTCGGCGCTCGCGCCGCATCCGGCGCGCGGTGCTGCTCGGTACCGACACCACGCCGTGCCGTTGGTTCCACACCTGACGGGTCACCCAGACGTCCAGCACCGACCACGTCGCCCCGACCGTGCCGGCCACCGCGCCGAGCGCCATGGGGAAGGCGAGCCAGGACCCCGCCATGGTGCACAGAAAGGCCACCATCGCCTGGATGAGCGTCAGCGAGACGATGATCACGGCGCGGACCGCCGCCGTGCGGACCGGATCGGGCATCCGTCTGCGGTCCGCCTCCTCCTCCACCCACAGTTGGCGTGGCACGCGCGCCTCGCGTACGGGTGCGGCGTCCGACGACGCGGCGCCCCGGCGTTCCCGAGTGCTCAAAGGACCTTCAACTCCCCACCGCTGAACGACTTGAGGGTGACTGCCCGGCTTCCCGCGCTTCTACGCCGACCGGCCGGGCCGTCCGTGGCGGCGGCGACTGCCGTTCTGCCGCACCGGCCTCCGGCGTGACTCCTGCCCCGTACGGAAGGACGAATGCGCGGGCGCGGAGATTCCCCGAGTGGGCAACGAATCACCCGTTCAAGGGTCACGAAACACAGGGTTCCGGCCAACTGTCCGGTACCGGATTTCCCGCTGCGGAGTCCCGGCTTTCCCGTTCACGTGGACTTCCGCGCATTTCCGGTGCCGGGTTCCGCGTCGGGAAATGGGGAGCGATTCGCGTCAACTCCCCACCAGAAGGCCGAAAATCGCCCGGACGGTCCTTCGAGTTGTCAGAGTGTCGGTAGTAGGCTCGCGCCGTTTGCAGACGCGGGACCGACGGACACGCCCCCGGGGTGCGGGGGTCGAGCTGGGGGAGGCCATGCGCTTTCGCGGGAAGTCCATCCGCAGGAAGATCGCGGCACTGCTTCTCGTGCCCCTCGTCTCCCTCACCGCGCTCTGGGCGTTCGCCACCTACGTGACCGGGCGCCAGGCCAACCAGTTGATGAACGCGAGCGCCATCGTCGAGAAGGTGGGCCACCCCCTGGAGGAGGCGGTCCGCTCCCTCCAGGACGAACGCCGCCAGACACTCGTCTTCCTCGCGGACCCCCGGGCCTCCGACGCGCTGCCGCTGCTGCGCCGTCAGCACGCGGTCACCGACCGGACGGTGGCCGAGATCCGCGACGGTGCCGGCCGCGACGACATCCGCGAAGAGCTGAGCAGCGACGCCCAGGGCCGCCTCGACGCCGTACTCAGCGCGGCCGACGGTCTCCCCGCGCTCCGCCGGTCGGTGGAGAACCGGGGCATAACCCGACTGCGCGCCCTGGACTTCTACGACCGTCTCGTCGACCCCGCCTACCGCTTCCTCACCGGTCTGCGCACCATGGAACACGTCTCCCTGGACAAGCAGGTCCGCGCGCTGGTCGGGGTCTCCCGGGCCCGCGAACTCCTCTCCCGCGAAGACGCGTTGGTCGCCTCCGGCCTCCTCACCTCACGGCTCACCGACGCCGATCTGCGCCAGGTGGCCGCCCTCGTCGCCCAGCGCGAACTGCTCTACCAGGTCAACCTGGACATGCTCCCCGCCGCCGAGCGCCTGCGCGTCGAACGGTTCTGGGCCTCTCCCGACACCGAGCCCCTGCGCACCGCCGAGAACGCCCTCGTCGCGGGCGGCGAGGCCCGGGACCGCGCGGGCATCGACCCGGCACGCTGGCAGCGCGCCGCGCCCCCGGTCCTGGACCGGCTGGCCAACGACTACACCGAGATGACCAACCGCTTCCAGGACCGGGCCCAACCCGCCGGCTACCGGGTGCTCGCCCTCGCCGGAGTGGCCGGGGTCCTCGGCTTCCTGGCCCTGCTCGTCTCGGTCTTCGTCTCGGTACGGATCGGGCGCGAGCTGGTCCGCGACCTCTCCCGGCTCCGCAAGGAGGCCCACGAGGCGTCGGGGGTACGCCTGCCGGGCGTCATGCGCCGGCTCGCGGCGGGGGAGCAGATCGACGTGGAGACCGAGGCACCGCACCTGAGTTACGAACCCGACGAGATCGGGCAGGTCGGCCAGGCGCTCAACACCCTCCAGCGGGCCGCCGTCGAAGCCGCCGTCAAGCAGGCCGACATGCGGCGCGGGGTCTCCGAGGTCTTCGTCAACCTCGCCCGCCGCAACCAGGTGCTGCTGCACCGGCAACTGACCCTGCTCGACGCGATGGAGCGGCGTACCGAGAGCGACGAGGAGCTCGCCGACCTCTTCCGCCTCGACCACCTCACCACCCGCATGCGCCGGCACGCCGAGGGCCTGGTGATCCTCTCCGGCGCCGCTCCGTCCCGCCAGTGGCGCAAGCCGGTCCAGCTGATGGACGTGGTGCGAGCAGCCGTCGCGGAGGTCGAGGACTACGAGCGGATCGAGGTGCGCAGGCTCCCGCGCATCGGCGTCGGCGGACCGGCCGTCACCGACCTGACCCACCTCATCGCCGAACTGCTGGAGAATGCCACGGCGTTCTCCCCGCCCCACACCGGCGTGCAGGTGCACGGCGAACGCGTCTCCAACGGCTTCACGCTCGAGATCCACGACCGCGGACTCGGCATGACCCCCGAGATCCTGCTGGACGCGAATCTGCGGCTCGCCGAGACCCCCGATTTCGAACTCTCCGACACCGACCGGCTCGGCCTCTTCGTCGTCAGTCGGCTGGCCCAGCGCCAGAAGGTGCGCGTCTCGCTGCAGAAGTCCCCGTACGGCGGCACCACGGCGGTCGTCTTCATCCCCGCGGCGCTGCTCACCGAGGCACCGGAGACGCACGGCACCGGCTTCCGGCTCGACCGCAGGACCGAGCGCGCCCTGCCCGGGCCGCGCCGCGAGCAGCGGACCCCCGGCTCACCGTCCCCGCTCTCCCCGGCTCCGGGGGGGAACGTGCCGATCGACGGGCCGGTCGAGCTGGAGGCGCCGGTGGGGCCGCGCGAACGCGCGTCGGCCGCCCGCGACCGGGACCGGGCGCTCGACCCTGCCCTCTCCCCGGTCCTCGACGGCCTCGGCGATCTGGAGGACAGCGAGAGCGAGCGCGGCGGCCTCTTCCGCGCCCGGTCCCCGCGCCGCAGCGGTGCCCCGCGCCGGGGAGACGAACCGGAGCAGCACCAGCAGGCGGGCGACGAGCGCGAGGGCCCCGCGCCGGCCGTCCGCCCGATGCGGTTCGACGGTCCCGCGCCGCTGCCCCGCCGCACGCCGCCCTCCCTCGTCGCCGAGCACGGCCGCCGCATCGGCGCCCCCCGGCCCGGCGGGCCCACCCGCTCGGTCCCCCGGGAAGCCGACGCGGCCCCGGCCGTGCCCCCGGCCCCCTCCCTGACCCCGGCCCCCGCTCCGGCGCCCCCGCCGTCGTGGCCGGACGCCGAGCCCGTGTCGGTCCGGGCCACCCACGACACCGTCGGTGGCCTGCCCCGGCGCATCCGCCAGGCGAGCCTCGTGCCGCAGCTCCGCGAGGAGGCGGAGGACCGCACCGCGCAGGAGGCCCCCGCCACCGAACGCGACGACGTCCAGCGCGAGGCCGAACACGTACGCGACCGCATGGCCTCGCTCCAGCGCGGCTGGCAGCGAGGACGCCGGCAGAACGCAGGCGAGACGACCGACACGGGCGACTCAGACCCAGGACCACCACCGGGAGGGGACGGTCGATGACCGCACCGCACGCCGCCGCACACGACTCCGAACGCAGGGGGTCGGGCGAACTCAACTGGCTGCTCGACGAACTCGTCGACCGGGTGTCCAGCATCCGCCAGGCGCTGGTCCTGTCGCGGGACGGACTCGCCACCGGCACATCCCGGGACCTGAGCCGGGAGGACAGCGAACACCTCGCCGCCGTCGCCTCCGGTTTCCACAGCCTGGCCAAGGGGGTCGGCCGTCACTTCGACGCGGGCCAGGTGCGCCAGACGGTCGTCGAGCTCGACGAGGCGTTCCTCTTCGTCACCGCGGCCGGCGACGGAAGCTGCCTCGCCGTGCTGGCCGACGCGGACTCCGACGTGGGCCAGGTGGCGTACGAGATGACGCTCATGGTCAAGCGCGTGGGGGCCCACCTGGTCAACGCACCCCGAACCTCCGGTACGTCCTCCGGAGGGTGAGGGGATGGCATGAGCGCAGACCCGGCCGGGGACACCGTCCCCGGATCGCCGGCCGCCGCCTCCGGCGTCCGCTCCCTGCCCTGGTTCGACGCGGACGCGGGGCCGGTGGTGCGCCCGTACGCGATGACCCGGGGACGCACCGGCGGCGCCGTCCGCCTGAGACTCGATCTGATAGCGGTCGTCGTCCCCGAGCCCGCCGCCGACGACCCGGACCGCGACGCGACCCTCTCCCCGGAGCACGTGGAGATCGTCGAACTCTGCTGCGCCGTGCCCCAGTCGATCGCCGAACTGGCCGCCGGTCTGGACCTCCCCGTCGGGGTGGTGCGGGTCCTGGTGGCCGATCTCGTCGACGAGGCGCTGGTGCAGGTGACCCGACCCGTTCCGCCGGCCGAGCTGCCGGACGTGAACCTTCTGCGCGAGGTGATCAATGGCCTTCGGGCGCTCTGACCGCCGCAGGCGGACCGCCGCGCCCGTCACCCTGAAGATCCTGGTGGCGGGCGGCTTCGGCGTGGGCAAGACGACGCTGGTGGGCGCGGTCAGCGAGATCAGACCGCTGCGCACGGAGGAGCACCTCACCGAGGCCGGGCGGCCCGTCGACGACATCACCGGGGTGGAGACCAAGCGGACCACCACCGTGGCGATGGACTTCGGGCGCATCACCCTCCGCGAGGAGCTGGTGCTCTACCTCTTCGGCACCCCGGGGCAGGAACGTTTCTGGTTCCTCTGGGACGAGTTGGCGCAGGGCTCGCTGGGCGCAGTCGTCCTCGCGGACACCCGCCGCCTGGAGGAGTGCTTCTCGGCCGTCGACTACTTCGAACGCCGGTCGATCCCGTTCGCGGTGGCCGTCAACTGCTTCGAAGGGGCGGAGACCTTCCCCACCGGCATCGTGCGGGCCGCGCTCGACCTCGGGCGGGACGTCCCGGTCCTGCTCTGCGACGCCCGTGACCGGTCCTCGGTCCGCGACGTCCTGGTGGAGCTGGTCGAGCACGCGCTCGCCCGGGCCGCGCGTCCCCGGGAACCCGCCGACGCCTGAGACAGCCGCCGCCGGCGGGAAAGCGCCCCGGACACGGTGGATGTTCCTCCGCACCGGTCCCACCGCTCTGCCCGGGCGGCGGGCGCCGCGACCGGTGGGGTCATCCGGCGGCGTTCCGGCCGGTGTTCTCCGCGAGCCACTTCGCGGCGGTCTCCGCCAGCTCGGCGTCGCGCCCGGCGAGCATCGTCGCGATCATCCGCGCGTCTCCGCGCAACGACCAGGCCGGGTGGCCGAAGGTTGCCGGATTGTTCCCCTCGATCAGGAAATGGGCGGGCCACGCCGTCCCGTAACCGATGAGCGGCAGGGCGGCCGCGTACCGCTTCCGGCCGCGCGCCAGCCCGTAGACCGTGAGCGCGAGCCCGGTCAGCGTTCCGGTCAGATGGACCCACCGCGTCGCCGCCTTCGAGTGCATCGCGACGTAGTAGGGCCAGAACTCATCGTACGAATCGAACGTCTGCTGCGTCATAGGGGCAAGGTAACGGCTCCGGCCGTCGGGGGACACCGTCCGGCGGCCGGCCCCGCGAGGGCGGTGCCGGCCGCACGGGCCGCCTCCCTCAGCGGCCCGACAGTGAGCGCCGGGCGACCGGGAAGTCGAAGTAGGTGTCCGGGAAGAGTTCCGGCTTGAAGGTGTAGTGCCACCACTCCTCGGCCAGGTTGACGAAGCCGAGGCCGGTGAGGGTCCCCTTCAGTACCTGCCGGTTCTCCCGCTGGATCCCCTGGACGCGCGGGTCGTCGGTGTGCGAGAGCGTGTCGAAGCAGTCGTAACCCGTGCCCATGTCCACCGAATTGTCGGGGAACCGCTCCGCGCGGGGCCCGAAGCAGGGGGACAGCGGTTCGCCCGGCCGGTACGCCCCGGTCGGTGCGGCCGGCAGCCGCACCAGCGTCAGGTCGACCGTACTGCCCCTGCTGTGCCCGGACTTCTCCGCGATGTAACCGTCCTCGAACAGCCGTGACTTGTCCACGCGGGGGTAGAACTCGTCCTTCATGGCCTGGTCGTCGAGGTCCTTCGCCCAGCGCACGAAGTGGTCCACCGCCCGCTGCGGCCGGTAGCAGTCGTACACCTTCAACGAGTAGCCCTCCCGCCGCAGCGCGGTCTGCGCCCGGTGCAGGGCTTCGGCGGCCGGGCGCGTCAGGACGCACATCGGCTGCCGGTACCCGTCCACCGCGACACCCAGAAAGGTGTGCGGCGTGGCGTACCGGATCTCCTCGATGATCGTCGGGTCCACGGAACGCAGCGCGACGAAGCCGTCCGGCGCCTTCGGTTCGGGGCGCGCACGCGCCGCCGGCGTGGCGACGGTCGCGGCGAGCAGGGCGCAGGCGGCGACGGTGAGGGCGCGGAGCGCGGTACCGAAGGAGGTGAGGGTTGTCATGCGCACATCGCTATCAGGTTCCGGCCCGCCGGGGAAGCGCGATCGGATACAGTCCGGCCCGTGTCCGAGTCCACCCCGCCCGCCACCCCGCCCGTACGCGACTCCCACTGCGCCGCCTGCGGAGCCCCGTACGACGCCGCCGTCCTCCGCGCCGGCGCCTGGCCCCGACCCTGCGCCGCCTGCGGCACGACCGCCTACCGCAACCCGCTCCCCGTCGCCGTCGCCCTGCTCCCCGTCACCGACGCCGCGGACGGAACTCAGGGACTGGTCGTCATCACCCGCACCATCCCCCCGCACCGCGGCCGACTCGCCCTCCCCGGCGGATTCGTCGACCACGGCGAGGACTGGCGGCACGCCGTCGTCCGCGAACTCCGCGAGGAGACCGGCATCGAGGCCGGCGCCGACGAAGTGACCCTCGCCGACGCGCTCAGCTCGCCGGACGGCCATCTGCTCCTCTTCGGCCTCCTCCCGGCCCGCCCGGTCCACCTGCTCCCGCCGTCCGCGCCCACCGACGAGACGGCCGGGTACGACGTGCTGCGCACGGCCGGGGAGCTGGCCTTCCCGCTGCACACCGAAGCCGTCCGCGCCTGGTTCGCCGGCCGCTACGCCTGATCCTCCGGCCGACCGCTGCACCCGATCCGGACGCAAGACCCGGGTGCCACCGGGAGGTGACCCCCGCGATCCGCCGGACACGCCTCAGTCGCCCCGCACCCGCACCGGGTACGGCACCGACCCGTCATGGCCCTCCCGCTCCACCACCACCCGCCCGTCCTCCCACCGGGTGCGGAAACGCTCGAGCAGCGGCTTCCCCGGCGCCGTCACGGCGCTCCGCACCAGCACCCCGCCACCGCGGCGCCCCCGGCGCGGCGCCCAGACCTCCATCTCAGGCCCGCCGTCCGCCCCCCGTACCGGGATCACCGCCCCCGCGCGGGCCAGCACGGCGATCCGCGACAGCGGCGCCTCGACCGTCACCCGCCCCGGGCCTTCGTACGACCGGCCCGTCGCCGTGTCGTACCACCGCCCG